>JBQTIR010000001.1:0-70808 GCA_052387905.1 Sporichthyaceae bacterium
TACATGTTGCGGGCGGCTTCCTTGATCGCCTCACGCACCCGCGGGTACGTGCCACAACGACACACGTTGCGCAGCGTGTCCAGCTCGGCGTCGTTGATCTTCTTGCCGGCCTTCTTGGCCCGGTTGATCATCGCCACCGCGGCCATGATCTGACCGGGCTGGCAGAAACCACACTGGGCAACGTCGATCTTGACCCAGGCCTCCTGGACCGGGTGCAGCTTGCCGGTGTTGCTGCCGCCCTTGACCGTCTTGGCCAGACCTTCGATGGTCGTGATGCGGTCGGAGGACTTGATGTCCTTGACCGGCACCGCGCAGGGGTTGAAGGCCTTGCCGTTCAGGTGCGAGGTACAGGCCTGGCAGACCCGGATACCACAGCCGTACTTCGGGCCGGTGACCTTCAGAACGTCACGCAGGACCCACAGCATCCGGACGTCGTTCTCGACGTTAACGCTGACCTTCTTGCCGTTCAGGATGAACGAGTGCTTAGCCACGAGAATTCTCCTTTCGGTTCAGTAGGTCAGCGCGCGAAACGACGGCCGTTGATGGGGCTCTGCGGGATCGGCGGAATCTTCGACTTCACCGCGAATCCGAGAGGCTCACGGAAGTTCACCGGGAATTCGGTGACCTCCTTGCCCGTGGCGTTCTGGAAGGCAATGGCCGCAGCGGCCGCAGCCACCGCGATGCCGACCTCGCCCGCGCCGCCACCGAGGTCACGGTTGGCCGGCATGACGAAGAACTGGGTGTCCGTGGGGGTGTTCCACTGCCGCGTGTAGCGGTAGTTGTCCCACGAGGCCTCCGCCGGAAGCCCGTCCTCGATGTGGACCGCGGCGCTCATCGCGTACGCGATGCCGTCAGAGAGGCCACCGAGGAGCATCTGCTTGACACCGTTGGGGTTGATCGGCAGACCGATGTCGATCGCCATGACCGCCTTGGTGATACGCGGGCCGGTGAAGGCGTCACGAATCTTGCGGTTGACGGTCTGGGGCCGGTTGTCCAGCTCCATGAGGCAGGCGACGGTGGCCTTGTACTCGGTGTGCAGGGCGATCGCCTGGGAGAAGCCCTTGGGCATTTTGCGGCCCCAGTTGCCCGCCTTGGCGACCTTGTCGAGCACGGCGCGGTCGTTGTCGGTCTTCGCGAAGGCACGGCGGAACTCGTAGCCGTCCATGTTGAAGGCCTTGGCCAGCTTCTCCACCATCAGCTCACGAGCGATCGTGACGTTCGGGGAGTACACGTTGCGCACCGCACTGCTCGGCAGCGTGTCGAAGTCGAACACCTCGTTGAGCGCCAGGTCGGTAGGCCCGAAGTTGTAGGGCACCGAGGTGACGAGCTGGAAGAAGCCCGCAGCGATCGAGAGGTTGCCCAGCTCGCCGTCGGGGGAGGCTGTCGAACTACCGGAGATGATCTCACCGAAACCATGGGTGAGGTCGGTGGAGGCGCTGGCGTGGCGCAGCGAGAAACTCGTCACCGAGTTGCCGACCTTGGTCGCCTGAATCTTGGTCACCGAGCCCGGGTACATCCGGCCGTGGCGGTTGTCGTCCGCACGGTGCCAGAGGAGCTTGACCGGCTTGCCGAACGCCCGGGAGGCCTCCACGGCCTCGATGGCCGCGTCCGCGAACAGCTTGCGGCCGAAGGAACCACCACCTTGCATGACGTGGAAGGTGACCTTGTCCTCGGACAGGTTGAGGCGCTCTGCGATGGTCTGCAGCGCGATGATCGGCATCTTGGACGGGGCCCAGACCTCGACCGAGTCCGCCCGGACGTCGGCGATGGCGTTGTTGGTCTCCATCGGCGACCCGCTGCGGAACTGGTTGACGTAGGTCTGCTCGAAGACCTCGGAACCGAGCGTCGCCGCCGGAGCGATCGGCAGCAGTACCGCGTCGATCTCCTCGATCAGCGAGTCGCTGGTCGAGCTGTCCTTGGTGCCGCCGGCCCACTCGACCTTGAGCGCCCGCACGGCGTCAATACACTGCCCGAAGGTCCGCGCACGCACCGCGACACCGCTTGACGGATTGACGACTCTGGCAGATCCGGCGTGGATCGGGATGACCGCGACGTCGGTGACGCCGGGCATCTTCTTGATCGCGGCCATGTTCAGCACCGAGCCGACCTGGCCCTTGAATGTCGGCGGACGGCAGATCATCGTCGGCAGCGCGTTGGGGATGTTGAGGTCGTTGGTGAACTTCTTGCCGCCGGTGACGATGTTACGTGCGTCAACGCGCTTGACCGACTTGCCGATCCAGGTGCCGCGCACCGGGCCGAGCTGAGCCTTGTACGGCGAGCGCATCTCGTTGGCGATCTCGAGCAGGTCGGCGTAGGTGACCGCCTCGCCGCCGTCACTGATGACCATGCCGTTCTTGGTCCGCAGCCTGGAGACGTCGGTGCCGAGCTTCTGCGCGGCAGCTTCCAGCATCTTGGCGCGCAGAGTGGCCGCCATGACGCGGACCGGCTCGTACAGTGAGTACAGCGAGCAGGAACCACCGGTGAGCTGGTTGAACATCAGCTCGGGACGGGCGTCGGAGATCTCGACCAGGACGTCCTTGAGGTCCATGTCGGCCTCGTCGGCGATGACCTGGGCGAAGGAGGTCGTGATGGCCTGGCCGTTCTCCGACCGGGGGAGGCTGAAGAATGCGGTGCCATTGGAGCGCATCTCGATGGAGAGCAGGTAGTTCGTCGGGATCGACGCGTCACGGATGGAGTCCATGAAGTCGTAGGCGTCCGCTACGAGCGCGTTACTCAGGATGGGGGTGGCGCTCTCGGCCGCGGCGCTGGTCGAGGCGCTGTCGAATGCGAGGTCCGCGGTGACCGCGAACGTCGTGCCGGCAAGCACGTAACCGACGAACTGGCGACGGCTGGTGCCGGTCGGGGTCTCAGTGGTCTCGGCGGAAGCTTCCGCGGAGGTGATGGGGGTGGGTGACATCTATGTATCCCTTTCGTTGCCGGACTCCCGTGAGGGCAGCCGACTTACGCTCGTCACACGCCATGGGGTGAGGCAGGGGACCTGTCCCGTGGCGGGGGTGGGTGGACGAAAAACGCCTTCCTGTCGACCGATGTCGGGGGCATCGGATTCGACTTTCGAGCGGTGGGTCCGGGCGGACCCAGGGCGGTGGTTGACCCATCGGAACGGGCCGTTGTGGTGTTACTCACTGATCAACGACTCACGACGCAAGGAGTTACGCCAGTGTGTCTAAAGCGGGGATATGTCCGATTGGCCCGGACAGGTCCTGCGAAGAGTGTTACTGAGAGATTCTTTGTGTGCAACACCACCCGCGCCGAAACGCCCGATCGCCGCGGGAACGCAGCGAACCGACCCTGCAAAGGGGGGGTGGCCCCCCGTGCGGGGGTCGTCGCCGCAGGTGAGGATCGGTACCCGAGGTAGAAACGACCGCGGACAACCTTGCGGAATCGGCCTGATAATCAGCGCAGTGACCCCTTCCTCGCTGGCGTGGTGGGGGCCGGCCGGTTCTCAGGAAACCTGAGGACGCGCGGCCATCCACGACACCGGGCAGGCTGAGTGCCTGCCCTTTCCTGGGCTTCCCGCGAGGCCGAGGTGTCCCACGAGCATCCGTGACACCGACGGCGTCCACCGTCGACTCGGCCCAGCCTTTGCACAGCCGCGAGCAGATCCGGGCGAGCCCGGGGCAGACGCTTGGGATGAGGCGCCGGCCCCGTGGCTGCCTGGGCCGAACAGCTACTCGGTGTTCTGGGGGTCGCTCGGGGCGATGATGTCGGTGCAGGTGGGCTTGGAGACGACCTTCCCCCACCCGGTGTTCTGCGGGTTCGACACGGCGGACCACAGGCAGTAGGGCACCTTGGGCAGGCCGCCCTCGACGAAGGTCCTCGGCCCAGCCAGCCCACCGAGTTCGGTGAACTTCTGGCCCTTGAAGGTGTAAAGGCCATCGAGGATCTGTTGGGTCGTCGGATTCTCCGCCGACAGCCCGGCAGAGGCAGCCACCAGCAGCGCCCCGGAGGCCCAGGCCAGGCTCGCCGCTCCCCCGGAGTCAAAGCCTGGATTGAACTTCTTGATCGAGGCCTGCCAGTACTTCTCAGCCGGTGTCGTGTTTCCCATCCACGGGAAGGAGTTCATCCCGATGTGCGCGTTGCCGAGCCAGGAGTTACCGAAGAACTGCTGCTCATTGCCCACGCCCAGCGGATAGGGCAAGACCTTGGGAAAGAAGCCCACCTGCGTGCAGCTGCGGGCGAGCCGGTTCATGGAGGCGGCGTCGATGCTCATGGCAAGCGCCTCGACCCCGGCCGACTGGAAGTCCAGGCACTGCTGGACGTAGGAGGGCGCCGTGATGGAGACCTGCAGTTGCTTGACGACATCGATGCCGAACTGCGGCGCCAGCTCCTCAAGAGCGAGCCGGCCCGCCTCGCAAGCGCGGGGGACCTCGATGCAGTAAACGATGCCGACCTTCTTCACCTTGAAGTAGTCGCGCGCTCCCACCACGTAGCCGAATCCGCCGGCCTGGACGTTGGAGGCCTGCGGAAACAGCAGGGGGTTGGAGGTCCAGGTGTCGCTGGTCATGTCGGAGCCGAGGACCGGTATCCCGAACCGCTTGATCACGGGCACGATAGCATCGACCGTCAGCACCTGGATGTTGCCGACGAAGGCAAGGACCTTGTCCTGCAGGATCAGGTCCTGCACCTTCGACACAGCGGTGGACGGATCGCCCTGGTCGTCTTCGGTGAACAGCTTGATCCGATGGCCGTTCAACCCTCCGCACGCGTTCTGGGAGGCAACGAACGTGTCGAGGGCCGAGCTCGCAGGCTTGAACAGCTCCCCCAGGACGCCGGAGAGCGTGCTCACGTTGCCGATGCGCACCTCCGACAGCGTCGCCGGGCGGCACGGGGCGGTGCCGCCGAAGATCTGCTGCGTGGCCACCGTGGTGGCGACAGCACGTTCCAGGGCGCTCACGGCGCTCCCGGTGCCACCGCCCGCCACCTTCTCCGCGCTACCGGGATCGGCCTGCGCGCGGGCGCTCGGCTTCCTTCCGCGCGGGGAGCGCTTCGCGGCGGGCTCGGTTCCGTTCTGCGCCGGCGTCACGGCAGCAGTGGTGTCCGTCGTTGCGGGAACGAGCGGCGGGGCGCCAGCGCTTGCCGCAGCGGCTTCGGCCTCCCGCTTGGCCTGGGAGTCCAGGTAGTCGGCCACCGCCTCCACCAGCTCCGCCGTGCTGTTCGACGAGTCCTGGGAGTTGACCTGGTCCTCGCTCACGGGGGATGCGCCCTGGACGACGGGCTCTCCGCCGCACGCCGTGAGCAGCAGCGCGAGGACGGCCACCACCGGGACGACGGTGTTGAAACGAGTTCTCATCACAGGTGCTCCCGGTGCGTGGTAGGCGTGAGTTTGTGACGGTGCATCAGTTGGCGCGCAGCCGTTCCTGCTCCGCGAGCACAGCCGCGCGCAGCGTGCGCAGGCGCACGATCTCGGCACTGCCGGGTTTCTGGCGGTCGAGCTGCTCCTCGATCCGGACCAGGATGCGGGCGAGGTCGCGTTCAAGTTGGGCCGCCTTCACCGCCCGGGCCGGGTCCGTAGCCGGGGTCCCGCTGGAGGGCGGCGTCTTGCCGTCCGAGGTCTCGCTGGAGACCGGGACGGGGATGTCGTCGCCACCGGTGACGACCGAGGCGATCACCGGCGCTGCCACCGCAACCACCAGCACGACGGCGGCTGCCAGCACCAGTCGTGTCCGGCTCACACCGGCCGCGACCGGCACGGTGAGCGCGCCCACGTCCTCCGCCGCAAGGTCCGACCGCTCCGCCAGGCCGACCGCAGTGCGCGGGTCGGGCACGCCGGCCTCCCTCAGTACGGCTTCGGCGTCAGCGGCGCTGAGGTGCTCCAGGCGGATCAGGACGTAGGCCGCCCGCGCCGCGGGCATCATGGCGGCCAAGGCCGCCGTGGCCGGCTCGCCGGTGGACGGCGACCCCAGCCCGAGCCCGCTCAGGCGTCGGGGCCGATGACCGGAGTGCAGGACCTGTGCCACCAGGTGCGCGCGCGCCCGGTCGTAGCCCGCCTCCTCGGCGAGGCTGCTCCGGGCGAGGTCATCGGCGATGGTCGCCCGCCGGTGGGTGCCGAGCGCGGGGGAGAGGACGACGAAGGCCAGGTGGCGCAGCCGCGCGAGCTCGGCGTCCGGAACACCGGCTCCGTCGGCAGTTCGAGGCGGCCGGTCGGCCATCGGGGCCACCCCGCTTTCTCGGCATGCAGAACCGAACTACTCCGGGCGCGCCGCGTGGCCCGTCCCCAGGTGCCTGAACATGAAGGACATTTCGTTCTGGTTCATGTAACCAGCGATAGGCAATCGCAAACTCAAGTCACCCCCACGGCTCGGTCAGATGACGGAGCAGAGTGGCGAGAACGCCGCTGCCCCAGGTGTCAGCCGTGCTGCGGTGCGGCCTCGTCCTCGGCTGCCTCGTCGAGCGCGTCGATGGTTTCCTCTGCTTCCTCCGCCACGTCGTCGGGGAGCTTCGCCGCTGGCTTCGTCCAGGGCCGAATCGACTGGACGACCTGGGCGTAGAACGAATCCACGGCGGCGTTCACGCCCGGGATGAAGGCGCCCCGTAGGCCGCTGCGCTTCGCCCCGAGTGGCGATGGGAGCGCGAGGCGGAAGGATCGGACATCCGCGGAGGGGTCCGGGATCAGGGCTGCGTTGTTCACGCGGACATCGCGGAGCAACTCGCAGGTGGACTGCGACTGACGCGCCACCACGACCTCGACACTGAGGTTCTCCGGGGCGTCCTTGAGTTGGCGGAGCATCCAGTTCACCCGGCGGCCCGCCCCTCCCTCGCGCGGAGCCTCGACCTCGATGCTGGTCCGCACCTGGCCCATCCGCAGTTCGGCAACCACGGTGAGATTGCCGGCCGCCTGCGGGATGCGAACCGTGCACGACAGCCGCCCGTCACCGGCGAGCTGCGTAGCGGCCGATTGCACCCGCGCCGCGGCATCCCCGGCTACCTTGCGCGGGAGAACTGGCGCCACGGGCACCCCGAGCTGACCGGTGAGGCGCAGGCACATGTGCCGCGTGAGCTTGTCCCAGGCTGCGGCGACCTCCGTGACTCGCTTGTCGGTCGATCGCAACGTCCCGGCCGCGATGGCCTCGCGCACCGGCACCCACGACCCGCCCATGTCGTCGAACCCGGCGGCACCCGAACGCGGGTCCTGCAGGTAGCGAATTAACTCGGCGAGGACCCACGCCTGCTCGCGATCCTCGATCCCGCGGTGGTCCAGGGACATCCGCGCCTCGTGGAGGACCTCGGACCATGAGATGTGATGGAGCGCCACCTTCTTGAGCTTGCGGCGATCGACTGCCGCCGGATGGTCGCCACCGACCGAGCACAGATCGTTCGACAGTGAGATGACGGCGTCGAACCCGTTGAGCCGGGCGACTTCGAGGTAGTTCTCCACCTGCTCGCGGCGCAGCGGGTTCGCCCCGGTCTTGACCTCGAGCAGGCCGGTCCACACCTTCCCCGCGCGGGCCACCCGAAAGACGCCGTCCGGGTAGACGGTCGACTCGCCGAGCACGAACGGGACCTCGAGGTAGGTCTCGATCACGCCGCCCGGAGCCCCGAAGCGCCCGACAAGCCCGCGGCCGAAATCGCGGACGACAATCATCGTGGCGAGCAGCGCGGACGTGGCCCGTTTCTCCTGCTCCTGCGCGGAACCCGTTCCCGACACCGAAAACAACCGCGCCGCCTGCCAGGACTTGTCCCCCGCCAGAGTCAGCGGCGGCACAGGCGCGGGCCGCGCACGGCGCTTGCCGGTCTGAACGCCGCGCGGGCCGCGCACAGTGCCTGGCCGTGGAGCAACCGCCGCATCCGGCATCGCCCGGCTGAGCTGATCCCCCGGCGCCGCGTCGCCTTGTTCCTCGGCCTGGGGCACGGCATCGCCGAGGTAGGACGAGGGTTCAGCGACCTCGTCGATGTCGAGTGGTTCGTCCTCAATGACATCCGCGATCGCATCGACGAAAGCATCCTCGGTAACCACGGCGGACTCGTGCTCGGCGGAGACGCCGTCGGGTTCGCTCGCCTCGACAGCATCGTCGATCGTGATTCCGAAATCCGCGGCGAGGCCAGCCAGCCCAGAGTCTCAGCCTTGCCCCACCGCGCGACACTTCCACTCGTCGTTGCGGCGGTACACGTGCCCGAGCACAAACGCCGTCTCCGAACTCGCGTCGCTCACCTCAAAGCGGGCGATGTCCAGGCCATCCGCGCCGACAATCGCCAGGCTCAGATCCCGGAGTGATCCGAAGCCGACGCCAGGCTCGGCGTCGATGCTGGCCGCGACCGCGACGGCGGTGATGCCTTCGGGGAGCGAGTCGAGGTCCAATGCGATGCGGTCCTCGCCCGCGCCGTCCTCGTCAACGCGCTTGCCGAGCAGCCGAACTGCGCCACCTTCGGCGGAGGGCGCGTTGTAGAACACGAGGTCGTCGTCGGAGCGCACTCGGTCGTCGCCTCCGAGCAACAAAGCGGAGACGTCAACCGCCGCGGTCGCAGTGGAGCCGGCCCAGCGCACGACCATCTGCACCTGACCGGCCCCACCGTCGGCGGCTACCGGCAGCGCGAGGTTCGCGCCCTTGCTCAGCAAGATCGTCATGGCGCGATCGTGGCAGCCAAGCCTGAGCGCCTACGATGCCGGCTCCTCTCGCGGGAAGGCCGCGAGGGAATTAGGTGCAGCTCAGCACCCCGACCAGGACGGAATTCGAAGCCGTATCCCTCTCCGGAAGCGAGGTCTATGGCAGGACAACCAGGGCTGCGGTGGGGTCCGAGGCTTCAGCCGGTGGGGGATAGCTCCCGCAGGACTGCGTCCGCCCCCGCCTGCTGGGAACGCCGCCGGTCCGCCGGGCTGATCGCCACCTCCGTGGCGGACATGGCCCGTTCCACAAAGGCCATCACCGCGTCCATCAGGTCGCCGACGTCGACGGTGCCCTCGAAAGCGATCACGTTGTCCGTCGCGAACGCGAAACCGGCGCTCCGGCCGGCGAACATGGCCTCCAACTCGGCCACCATCTCCGACGTACTCGCCCAACTCGCCCCAGCGAGCCGTTCGGCCTCGGCGCCGGTCAGGTCGAGGTAGGCCCAGACGCTGTTGCGGTAGGTCTGGCCCACGGCGCACAGGAACAACACCGGCTGCTCGCCGACCCGGAAGGTGCCGGCGAGCGGGATGTCGTGGGCGTGGAAGACGTCGAGGTGCTCCGCGTGGACGTACGGGCACCATGGCGCGCCGCCCGGATCGATCTGCCGGCCGGTCACTGTGCTGCCTCCGATTGGTGCCTCACATGCTCATTGAAACACCCGTCGAAGGCCCTGCGCACGGATCCGGGCCAAGGCGCTGCTTGAGCACGCAACGGATCGGCCGCCGGATAGACCACCGAACAATGCGGGCCCGCAGTGATGCGACCTGGGGTGTGGAGGACCGCGAAGCCGGCCGCCCGCAACGCGCCGGCGGGTGTGTAGCGGACGCAGGTCCGGGCCAGCAGGGCGTCGGTGACGTGCCCCCGGACGCGCTCACAAGACTCCGCCGGCGTCAGCGCTCCCCGGTGCACCGACAACGCTGGCACCCTGGGTGCACGCGGGCCGTTGTGGTGACGGCACTCCCCCGCGGAGTCGATCTCGCCGTAGTGACTGATCGGCTCGTCATCCGCGACGCAACGCTCCGGCGACTGTCCGCAGCGGCACAACATGGGCGTCAGCCAGGCCACGGCACACGACCCTAACGGGCAGACCGCCGACCAAACTCTGCTGGCTTAGCGCCCGCCTGGCCACGGGCCCGACACGCCCCCGACGTCCGCGTGGCGCGATCGGATGCCGAGGCCGCAATCGGGTCGGTCGCAGCGGAACTCGGGCACCTACGTGATTCACGTGTGCGCAGGTAAACGCAGTGCCCGGGACGGGATTCGAACCCGTACTCCCTTGCGGGAAGCGAGGTTTAAGCTCCCGAGGTGGTGCTTCGCGGGGGTCCGCTGAGGTCCGTGTACGCGGGGATCGGTCATGTCGGGCGCCGCCGGACGGCGGCGGACGAGGGCGAACTGCAACCCTTACTGCAACCCTCACCGCAGCCGCCGCCCTTCCGGACGGCAACTGGGTGGGCCGAGCTCAGCGGCCCTGGAACTCCTCGCGGGCAACCCGGCGGGCGATGGCCTCCACCTCAGTTGCCGTGAGTCCGTCTCGCCGCGGCAGAACTGCCTGGCGAAGCATCCGCCGAATCAGCGCCGAGGTCGGCACGTGGGCGGCGGCAGCTTGACGACGCAACTCCACGTCCAGGTCCCGGTCGATGCGCAGGTGCAACGCCACTTCAAGCGCGCCCACCTTCTCGGCGACCTCCGCCTCGACCGCTGCGGCTTCCTCCTGGGCAACCTCGGCGCGAATCGCCCGGTGCCGTGCCTGCCGCAGTTCCTTGGCGTTGTCCGCAGGTGCCGTCATCGGGCCTCCTCACCTTCCAGGTACTCCCGCAGGTCCGCCCCGCGGGTCTTCCACGCTGTGACACCCGACTGGTCCGCCGGGTCAATGATCACCGTCAGGACGAATCCGTAGCCGGCGGAGAATCCGATGATTCGGGTGTAGCCGGCGCCGCTGCGCGGATCAGGCTCACGCACGACTGCCTTCGGATCAGCTGCCGCCTCCAGGGTCCAACCCGGCTCGATGTCATCCGCGCCGGGATAACGAAGCGACCGACTGCGGATGTGATCGGCGTCCTCCTCGTCCCACCACAGACCAGAAGCCACAGGCAAATGTAGCACGTTGCGCTACACGTGCGCCTCGTTCGCCGTCCATCCCTTCCTCGCGGACGGTCGCGCGGTCTCCGCAGGAGGCGCTCCGATCGACCGCGGGCAGCCGATTACGAGGCCCCGAACACATGCCGCGCCGGAAGCGGTCCGGTCTGGTCGTCGTCGTCGACTTGGAGAAGGGCGAGCTGCGCCTCCAGCCACGCGACCCGGTCGCGCAGGTCGCGTACCTCCACGAGGAGTTGGGCCAGGGAGACCGGCGAGGTGGTTGCGGGTTCCCTAACGGTGCTGCGGATCGGACGGTCCGCGGGATGCACGCGCCAGACCACCAGTGCCGCGACCGCCATCACGGCGGCGGCGACAGCCAGGGCGAAGGCGTACCCGGACGCGACGGCGCTCTGGACATGGTCGAGCTGCGCAGTCGCGATCTCGACCGGCAAGGTCGCGGCCAGCTGGACACCGGCGGCCGCGGATTCCCGCGTCGCCTCCAGGATCGCCGGCGGAACACCGAACGGGTTACCGGCGATCTCGTCGCGGTAGGCGAGGTTGAACAACGACCCCATCATGGCCACGCCCACCGCCACACCCAGCTCGCGCGTGGTGTCGTTGACCGCAGAGGCGACGCCCTGGTGAGAGGCCGGTAACCCGTCCACGATCGCCTCCGTGGCCGGGCCGCCAATCAGGCCCAGGCCGCCGAAGGTGGCGATCTCTGCCAGCGCGACCCAGTGGTAGGTCTCGGTGGTGGTCGCGAAGGCCATCGCGACGGAGCCGACGGACATCATGGCCAGGCCCCCGGCCATGACGATGCGGGCGCCGTAACGGTGGGCCAGCCGGGGGCCGACCGCCCCCATCGGCACGGCGCCCATCATCGAAACCAGCGAGACCCCGGCCAGCAGAGGTCCGTAGTCGAGGGTGAAGACCCGGTACTGCACGCCGAGGAAGAAGCTCCCGTAGGCCATGAACCAGCTCATGACGTTGACGAAAGAGCCCATCCCGAATCGTGGCTGCAGCAACAAGCGGACGTCGAGCAGCGGCTCGGGGGTTCGCAGCTCCCAGCGGACAAACAGGACCAGGAAGGCAAGGCCGAGTAACGCGCTCAGGGTCAGCGGGTGCGTCCAGCCCTTGCTGGGCGCCTCGATCATCCCCAGGACGAACAGGCCCACCCCGAGCGCGGAGAGCACCGCGCCGACGAGGTCGAAGCGGGCATGGCGATCGTCGCGGGACTCCGGCACCAGGGCCAGGGTCGGCAGGAACAGCAGCGCAGCCACGATCCCCGGGGCGGCGAAGACCCAGAAGGGGTCGACGGTTTCGGTCAAGGCCCCGCCACCGGCGGCGCCGACTGCGCCACCGCCGAGCATGCTCGCCGACCACATCCCGACCGCGGTGCCCCGGCGCTCCTTCGCCATGATCGCGGTGATCGTCGCCAAGGTCGCCGGGAAGGCCAGCGCGCCGCCGACACCGGCCACACCCAGCAGGGCGATCGCCGGCCCCGGCGACTGCGCCAGACCCGCGAGTGGGAACGTGACGCCGATCAGGACCAACCCGATCAGGCACCCCCGCTTGCGACCCCAACGGTCGATCAACGCGCCCGCCGGCATCAGCAACGCAGCGATCACGAGCGGGTAGATGTCGGCCAGCCACAACGCGCTGGTCTGACTGGCCCTCAGATCCTGGGCGACGGTGGGCAGTGCGGTGAACAGCACCGTGCCCGCGGCGAAGACCAGGCCGACAAGCAGGCACATCATCAGCACGATGACACCGTCCGGTGCCCGCCGGGCCAATGGCTGCCCAGCGGGATCCGAGGTAACCACTGCGGTGTCCCTCGCACCGAGGACCGGTACCAATTCCGCGTCCGGCAGCGACCGGCGGGCATGCCGCCCGCGCGTAGGACCGCTCATGACCACCTCCCTATGAGACGAATAATCTCAAATCTTTGAGACAATGTATCTCGCATCTGACAGAATCGTCGAGTGGTCAATGTCATCGACGGCGCAACGAGGCCAGCCCCGTCGACCGATCCCCGCGTGGAGCGCACCCGGGCCCTGGCGCTGGACGCCGCGCGCAAAGTGCTGATCAGCGAGGGCTGGGAGGCCCTGACCCAGCAGCGCGTCGCCGATGTGGCCGGCATTGGGCGGGCCACCGTCTACCGGCACTGGCCGGACCGGGTGACCCTGCTGCGCGAGGTGTGCGCGGCGGAGGTCGTCACCCTGCACACGCCCCTGACCGGAGACGTTCGGGCAGACCTGCGCAGTGAACTGGCGTCCATGCACGCCGAACTCGTCGACGGCGGCTTCGACAAGGTCCTGGTCGCGCTGACCGAACGCTGTTTCCGGGAGGACGAGCTGCGCGAGGTCAAGAGGGCGATCGTCGAGGACGGCACCGCCAACATGCGCCGCATCCTCGACGCCGGCATCGCGGCCGGGGATCTGCCGCCACTGCTGGACGTCGACGCCGCCGTCGCCCGCCTCGTCGGGCCGATGCTCTACCACCACCTGTTCGCGGACGCGGTGGTCTCGCCTCGGGATCTCAACGAGACCGTGGACGGCTTCCTGCGTGAGTGGAGCCCGACCTGAGCGGACCGTCGCGGCGCTTCCCCAGCTTGCCCGCAGGGGTTGATTGGACGTTGAGTTTGGATGTAACGTCCAACTGTGACGTCCAAGACCTGGGTCTGACCCGGCATGCGCCCGCAACCGGTGTGGCTGCTGAGCTCGGCCCGCTCCCTGGCCGAGGTGTTCGTCCGTAAGGGCTTCGGCGCCACGCGCATGGACGATCTGGTGGCCGCCTCCGGAGTCCCGCGGGCCACGCTCTACTACCACTTCCACGGCAAGGACGCCGTGCTCGGCTGGTTGATGCACTCCACCGTGGGCAACCTCGCGTCCGCGGTGAACGGAGCGGCGAGCGGACCGGGGCCGGCGCGCGAGCGTCTTGAGGCAGTGATCCGTGCCGTGCTGGCGACGATCGCCGAGTACCCCGACGCATGCCGGGTGCTGATCGGCAACCTGGAGCAGGCCGGGCAGCTTGCCGACATCGCGGACGAGTTGGTCGCGGCGTTCCACCTGCCGGTCGTCGGGCTTCTCGAGGAGGGCGCCGCCGACGGGTCACTGCGCACGGTGCGGGATCCGGTGGCGACCGCCTCCGCGTTGTTCGGCGCCGTGGCCATCGCCGCTCTCCAGGCGCTGGTGGTGGAAGGCGAACTGGACATCGACTCCGTCAATCAGTCCGTCACCGACCTGATGCTCGACGGTCTGGCGCCGCGCTCATGAGACGCAGCGCGGGCTTCGTGGAGCGGCACGCCGCGCTGGTTGCGCTGGTGTGGGTCGTGGCCGCCGTCTGGATCACCCTGACCGCGCCGAGCGTTCGGGATCTCGGCACCGCCGACCAGACGGCCTTCGTCCCCGCCTCCGCGCCGTCCGGGCAGGCCGACGCCCTGCTGCGCACGGCCTTCCCCGACGACCCCACACGGGACCCGGCGGTGATCGTGGTCGCTCGTGCCGGCGGCCTGCAGGAAACTGACCGCGCGTACCTCGCTTCGCTCGCCCGGTTCCTGACCGGTCCGGAGGCGCAAGCTCACGTCAAGGCCGTGCAGACCGCAGCGACCAGCCCGGAGCTCGCTCCGCTGCTGCGCTCCCCGGACGGTGCCGCCGAGCTGGTCATCGTCAGCCTCAAGGCGCAGGTCTTCAGTGTCTCCGCCGAACGCGCCGTCAGTTTCCTGCGCGAGCACCTGGACAGCACCGCACCGCCGGACCTGCAGACCAGCGTCACCGGCCTGGCCGCCCTCGCCGCCGACCAGGCCGCGGCGACGGTGGAGGCCTTCGACAAGACGGCCGTGGCGACCGTGCTGCTGGTCTTGTTCATCCTCGTCCTGGTCTACCGCTCGGTGGTCGCGCCGCTGATCTCGCTGGTGACGATCGGCTGCGCGTTCCTCGTCGCCCGCGGCCTGGCGGGGTATCTCGCCGAGGCCGGTCTCGCGGTGCACAGCCTCGCCGAGACCTTCATGATCGTCATGGCGTTCGGCGCCGGCACCGACTACGTCATGTTCGTGCTGTCCCGGTACCGGGAGGAAGCGCGCCGGGAGACGTCAGTACCCGCAGGTGATGCCGGGCGCGCCGATCGGTCGCGCCTGGTGGCGTCCACCGCAGCGGTATCCCCGACCATCGTGGCCTCCGGCGCCACGGTGATCCTCGGCTTCGTGGCATTCCTGGTCGCAGAGCTAGGCTTGCTGCGCTCCTTCGGCCCCGTGCTGGGCGTGGCGATCGCGGTCACTGTGCTCGCCTCCCTCTCGTTCACCCCGGCTCTCATGCGCCTGGCCGGTCGGGGTTTGTTCTGGCCGTCACGGCCTGCGGCGGCGGGCGGGCGGGACGCCTCGGCGCGGCGGTGGGGCCGGGTGGCTGACCTGATCGGACGCCGCCCGCTGGCCGTGCTCCTGATCAGCGTGGCGGCGCTGGCGTTGCCGGCGGCTGCCGCCACGCAGACCAAGATCTCTTTCGACATCCCCGCCGAGCTACCCGCGGATGCCGGGGCGCGCCAAGGGTTCGACCTGTTGGCGGAACATTTCCCGCCGGGCGTGCTCGCCCCCGCCTTCGTGGTCGTCTCCGCGCAGGATTCCCTGCTCGGCGGGGACCGGCTCGCCGCCGTCGACCGGCTCACCGACCGGCTGCGCGCCATCCCTGGTGTGGCCCAGGTCCGGTCGGTCACCCAGCCTGCGGGCCAGCCCCTGACGAGGGAGACCCTGGCGGAGTTCACGGGCGGGAAAACCGACCTGCGGGCGTTGGGCATCGACCCCGACCGCACGGACGTCGGCCCCCTGATCGCCGCACTGTCCTCACCCGAGGGGTTGCGCCTGACGGGGGATCTGCTCCGCGACTACCCGGCCTTGGCCGACCGACTCGGCTACTTCCTCGGCGACCAGGGGCGCACCACCCGGATCGTCGTCGCGTTCGACTCCTCCCCGTACGCGGCCGCCGTCCTCGACCAAGTGGGGACCCTCGACGACGTCGCGGCGGGGGTGCTCGCCCAAGGCGACCTAGGCGGCAGCCGGGTAGCAGTCGGTGGACCCAGCGCCTACTTCGCCGACATCCAAACCCTGGCCACCGGTGACCTGCGCACCGTCGGCGCACTGGTGCTCGCGACGATCATGCTCGTCCTCGCTGCGCTGGTGCGCTCGGTCATCGCGCCGCTGTATCTGCTCGCGAGTGTCGTGCTGTCGATGCTGGCCGCGCTCGGCATCACCACCCTGGTCTTCCAGGGCCTGCTGGGCGAGCCCGGGCTCGCGTTCTACCTGCCGATCCTGCTGTTCGTGATGCTGATCGCGCTCGGCTCGGACTACAACATCTTCATCGTCGGCCGGGTCCGCGAGGAGCTCGACGCCGGACGCACCGTGCGCGAAGCGACCACGCACGCCCTCGTCAGCACCGGACCCACCATCACAGCCGCCGGGTTCGTCCTCGCCGGCACCTTCGGCGCGCTGTTGATCACGCCGCTGCCCAGCGTGCGGCAGATCGGTTTCGGCGTCGCCGTCGGCATCCTCATCGACACCTTCGTCGTGCGGACCCTGCTCGTGCCCGCGGCGACCATCCTGCTGGGCCGCTACGCCTTCTGGCCCTCCACCGGGCTCACCGCCGCGGCGCTCGGGGGCCGGCCCCGGCTGGCCATTGCCGGCGCGGGCGCCGGTCTCCTCGTCGCGGCGATCGCGCTTCCTACCCTGGCCTTCGCCGTGCGCGGCGACCTCGCCGTGGTCCAGGTACCGACCCGGTCCACGGTCGCCGGCGCCGAGCCCCAGCCCGCCGTAACCGGACCCACCGCCACCGAACCCACCGCTGGTGCAGCCCGTCCCACACCGCCCCCCAAAGAGCCGCGCCCCACCACCCGAGCGCCGGGCGCGTCGCCGGACAAGCCACCGAAGTCAACGAGGCCGACCAAGCCCACGAAGGACCGCGTGCCCTCGCCTCCGCCAACGCCGAAGCCGGGAGCGCCAGCGGTCGCGGCTTCCGCCGTGGCGCCCCCGGCCGAGGGAAGTTGGACCTACCGCGTCGAAGGGACCCGCACGGTGGGCGCCGCCGGCACCGCCCAGCCGTTCGCGGAGGACGCCGACTCCGTCGTCACCCGGACCGGCGGAAAGCAGTCCAGCCCGCAGTTCCGGATCGCCACCGAAACCAGCTTCGCCACCACCGAGGAGACCCGGCGCTACGGATCCACCTCCGTGGACGCGCTCAGCATCCGGGTCAGCGCGCTCGGGCTCAGCTACGGCGGCACGTTCGACACCCCGCAGGAACTCGTGCGGATACCCCTTCGCGTCGGCGAGAGCTGGTCCAGCAGCTGGCGCGCCGAAGGCACCCGCGGGGTGACGACCTCGACGGTCACCGACACCCGCACCGTGACCGTCGAGAGTCGTCGCCAGCGTTGCTACGTCATCGAACGCACCACAATTCTCGAGGGCGACGTCACCGGCACCCAACGCCAGCGCACGTGCTGGATGCCCGCGCTCGGCATGCCCGCCACCGACCGGCAAGAGCTACGCGGCACCTACCAGGGCATCAAGTTCGACGCCACCGCGTCGATGACCCTGCTCTCGACCCCGCCCGACAACGACTCGACCACGGTGACCTCGGACATCGTTCGTGGCACGGCCGTGGCGGCGCGCCTTGGACACCCGGGTACAGCGCCACGGAGGAGGGATCAACTACTCCGACCCACCCGCCGTTCGCTGCCGAGCCGGAGCAGAATCCTTTCCTCATGACCACCGACGAGGATCCGGCGCACCCGAGGACCCCGCGCCCACTCTTCGTGCTTGAACCACAGCACCACAGGTGCGTCGAGGCCCGCGGGTGACACGCCAGCAGTCTGCCCGCCCACCCTCCGGCCTCACCTGAAGGACCGTCACGGACACCCCTGGACACCCGCGCCCGGCGGCGGACGTCACGGGGCTGACAGCAAACTGACGGGACGTCCATCAACCGCTGACAGAGCACATCCACCATCCACCACGGCGAGCGACCCGCCACATTCACAACCCCCGCGCACAGGGCAGCGAAGCTCGCCGGGCACTTACTCCGCTGACACCCGGCGTGCCCACCGCTCGCGGCATAGCGGCGTCCGCGCGCGTGCGCCCAGGAGGTCGCCGCCCTTGTATGGCGGGCCTGCGCGGGCCGTAGATAGCGTCGACCGTCGGCCGAGCCCTACCAGCCACCGGGCGCTGGGCCGGGCGACCCATCCGAACCTTCGAAGCCCACGCCAGCCCAACACCACGCCAGCCCAACCCCGCAGAAACGAAGTCAGCGTAGATACCACCGACAACAAGCCCGAGCACCACAACCAGAACCGCAGCACTCCTCTTGCTCGTCCCGAGACCCGACCTGCTCCGCGTCGTCGATCTGGGGGCTGATCGCGAACACAGGTAGGTGTGCGACGCAGCGATCCAAACTCGACCGTCCCGGTCACGTATGCCCAACCCGTCCACATAGATGTGTGCGCCGGGCGTTCCGGCGTGCCCGCATGCGCGGGCGAGCGGGAAGCGGGGTGGTCGCGGTGATGTCCCTCGCGCGGATGTCCGCCGGTGCCGGCTACCGGTACTTGCTCCGGCACACCGCCACGGCCGACGTCGAGCGCGCGCCCGGCGTCGCTCTCGTCGACTATTACGCGGCCTCCGGTAACCCGCCCGGGCGATGGATCGGGGCTGGGCTGCCCGGGCTCGGCGCGGGCGACGGGAAGGACCTGACCACCGGCGCCGTGGTCATCGAGGAGGCGATGGCCCGGTTGTTCGGGTCCGGGCACGACCCGGTTACCGGCCACGCCCTGGGCCGCCCCTACCCGACCTACAAATCTGCGGCCGAGCGGATCGCCGCCCGGGTCGGGCGCTTGCCCGACGATCTGCCCGAGGCGGACCGCGCATCTGCCGTCGCCGACATCGAGACCCAGGAGAACGCGCGTCCGGTGCGGTCGGCGGTGGCCGGCTACGACCTGACGTTCACCGCCCCGAAGTCCGTCAGTGTGCTCTGGGCAATCGGCGACGAGCAGGTCCGGACGGCGATCGAGGCCGCGCACCACGATGCCGTCGCCGCCGTCCTCGGCCTGATCGAACAGCGGTTCCTGCACACCCGCATCGGTGCCGGGTCCCTGATCCAGGTCCCGGCCCGCGGCGCGATCGCCGCCGCGTTCGATCACTGGGACACCCGGGCCGGAGATCCCAACCTGCACACCCACCTGGTGATCGCGAACAAGGTCCAAGGCCCCGACGGGGCCTGGCGCGCCGTCGACGGGCGCGCCCTGTACTCGGCCGCGGTCGCCGGCTCGGAGATCTACGACACCACGATTGCCGACCTACTTGCCCACCGCTTGCCCACCACCTTCGGCTACCGCGACCGCGGACCCCTACGCACCCCGGCGTACGAAATCAACGGCATCCCCGATTCTCTGCTGGCGGCGTTCTCCCAGCGGTCCCAGGCCATCACCACGCACGTGCAGGATCTCGTCGCCGCCTTCGTTGACACGCACGGCCGCGGCCCGGGCCGCGTCGAGGTTCTGAGGCTGCGTCAGCAGGCCACCCTGGCGACCCGCCCGGACAAGCACGTCAGCCCGCTTGCCCAGCTGCGTGCCCGGTGGCGGGCAACCGCGCACAGCGTGACCGGACGACCGGCCGAGGCGATTGCCCGCACCGCCTTGACCAGCACGAACAGCTGCCCGTCAAGCATCGCGTCAACCGGTCCGGCAAGCGGACCGGCCGAGGTATCCGATGCGCTGCTGGGCCGCTACGCCGACGCGACCGTGACGGCGGTGTCGACGCGGCGAGCGACCTGGACGCAGACGAACCTGCTCGCCGAAGCCGCCCGCACCACCCGCGCCCTGCGACTCCCCGGCCCGCAGGCGAGGATCGCGCTGCTGGACCGAGTCGTGGCCGCAGCCCTGGATCGATGCATCCCCCTCGACCCACCCGAGACAGGTGCCGTCCCCGCCCGGTACACCGACCTCGATCCCAACGCTCGAGCGGTGCGCTCGGAGGAGCCCGCCTTCACCACCTGGGCCACGTTGGCAGCCGAGGCCCGCCTACTCGCCGCCCACGACGACACCACCGCCCCGGCGGCCGACGGGCGGCCGATCCTGGCTGCGGCGGCACGGGCAAATGCCGGGCGTGCCAAGGCTCTCGGCCGAGCAGGCTCACGCCGCCGCGTCGATCGCGTCCTCCGGGCGGCGCCTGGACGTGCTGGTCGGGGCGGCTGGGACCGGGAAGACCCGCGCGCTGTTCGCGCTGCGCGCCGCGTGGGAGCAGACGCACGGGGCCGGGTCGGTGATCGGGCTCGCCCCGTCCGCGACCGCCGCCGCGGAACTGTCTGCCGCCCTGCGGATCGGCGCCGACACCGTCGCGAAATGGATCCACGAATCGCACCCCGACACCGCTAGCGGGCCGACGTGGCACCTGCGGGCTGGGCAGCTGGTGATCGTGGACGAGGCCGCGATGGTCGCCACCACCCACCTCGATGCCCTCGCCGCCCAGGCCACCGCGGCCGGGGCCAAGCTGATCCTGGTCGGCGATCACCACCAGCTCGGCGCCATCGACGCCGGCGGGGCATTCGCCCTGCTGGCCACCGAAGGGCACGCGGTCGAGCTCGATCAGACGCACCGGTTCACCGAAGCCTGGGAAGCAGGCGCCACCCGGGCCCTGCGCGTCGGAGAACCCGCCGCCCTCGACGCCTACGCCGCCCACGGGCGCCTGCACGACGGCCCCAACGAGGTCATGGTCGAGGCGGCCTACCGCGCCTGGGCCACCGACACCCGCGCGGGTCTGCGCAGCCTGCTACTCGCCCACGACCGCGACACCGTCTCCGCCCTGAACCGGCGCGCGCGTGCGGACCGCATCCGCGCCGGCCAGGTCGAGCCCACCAGCGAGGTCCGCCTGCAGGACGGCTCCGAAGCCGGGCGGGGCGATGTGATCACCACCCGGCGCAACAACCGGCGACTGGTCCACCCCGACGGAGGTTACGTCCGCAACGGCGACCGCTGGCAGATCACCGCGACCCACCCCGACGGCTCCCTCGACGCCGTCCCCGCCGCGCGCGCTGACGACACAGCCGGATCCGCTGCGGCTATCCGGCTGCCCGCCGAGTACGTCCGCGATCACGTCGAACTGGGCTACGCCGTCACCATCCACCGAGCCCAAGGACAGACCGTCGACACTGCCCACCTCATCGCCGCCCCCGGTCTCACCCGCGAAGCGCTGTACGTCGGCATGACGCGCGGCCGGCACGCTAACCACGCCTACAGCGCCACGGAAAGCACGGAACACCACGACACCGGCCCGGACGGGCCGATCCTGACTGGACGTCAGATTCTCAACCAGATCATGGCCACTTCCGGAAGCCAGCCTTCGGCCATCGCCACCCTCCGTGTCCGCCACGACAGGGCCGGCGCCCTGAGCGGGCTGATCGCGTCTAACACCGCGCTCGCGAGCGAGGTCGAGAGGTTGATCCGTACCCGTCGTGCGGCGCTGCATGGCTCCCCTCGGCCACACAATCGGCGCTTCCATCCCGCCCCTCCCCCGCCACAGCGCGAAGGCCCCGGCCGGTGACACCCGCCGCGCTCCCAGACCGGGGTGGATCGGGGATTCGTCCGTCCACAGGCAGATTCATACCCGCACGTCATCCACGGAAAGGTGAGACACCGATGGCGACTGTCCTACTCACGGTGGAGGATGCGGCCGAAGCCCTGGCCTTGGGCCGCACGAAGGTCTACGAACTGCTCGACGCCGGTGCGCTGCGGTCAGTCAAGATCGGCCGCGCACGCCGGATCCCGCTGGACGCGCTGCACGAGTTCGTCCAGCAACTCGGGCCTAACCAGGCCGACTGATCCAGCCGGGAGGATGCCATGACGCGCAGCGCAAACGGGCGCTCGTCGATCTACCAGGGAGCGGACGGCTACTGGCACGGCTGGGTAACCGTCGGCGTCACTGCGGACGGGTCGCCGGATCGGCGCCACCGCAAAGCCAAGACCAAGGCCGAGGCCACCCGCCGCGTACGGGACCTGGAGCGCCAACGCGACAGCGGGCAGACGACCAAGAGCGGGCAGGCGCCCACGGTCGCCGAGTGGATGCGGCTGTGGCTGGACACCATCGCGCCCCGGACCGCGAGTTCGTCCACCATCGAGACGGCTTACCGGCCGAAGGTGGAGCACTGGATCATTCCGCGCATCGGTCACCACCGGATCGACAGGCTGCGTCCGGAGCACCTCGACGCGCTGTACCTCGAGCTCGCCGCCGCGGGCTTGTCGACCAAGACCGTCCTGATGGTCCACCAGCTGGTGAACCGGGCCTACCGGATGGCGATGCGCCGCGGCGTCGCCGGACGCAACGTCGCTGCGCTCGTGGACCCACCGACGCATCGCGAACCGGAGATGTCGCCGCTGGCGGAGGCCGAGGCCCGCCGGATCCTCGCCGCCGCAGCCGGCGCGGTGAACGGCGCCCGCTGGTCCGTCGCCCTGGCCCTCGGGTTGCGCCAGTGCGAGGCGCTCGGGATGCGTTGGCAGCATGTGGACACCGTGCGCGGCGAGCTGCGGGTCTTCCAGCTCAAACGTGCCCCGTACCGCCACGGCTGCACCAACGCCGCGACCTGCGCCAAGCCGCACCACCGCACGGGCTGCGCTGACGGGTGCACCCGGCACGCACAGCACTGCCCGCAGCGGGTGGGCGGCGATTGGGCGTTCCGCGAGCCGAAGGGCGGCAAGGCCCGCACCGTGGTGATCCCGCCGCCGTTGCTCCCCCACCTCAAGGCACACCGGGCCGCGCAGTCAGCGGCGCGTCTGGCGGCCGGCGAGCTGTGGGAGGACTGGGATCTGGTGTTCGCCCAGTCGAACGGACGCCCGATCCAGCCACGCTACGACTGGGAGGCGTGGAAGGCGTTGTTGGGGAAGGCCGGTGTGCGGGACGCCCGGCTGCACGACGCCCGGCACACCGCGGCGACCCTGCTGCTCGAGCAAGGCGTCGACATCCGGGTCGTCCAGGAGATCCTCGGCCACTCGACGCTGGCCGTGACCAAGCGGTACACACACGTCACGGACAAGCTGGCGCGGGAGGCCGCAACGCGGATGGGCCGAGCGCTCTGGGACTGAGGGCGACGGCGGCGCCAACTGCAACCCCAACTGCAACCCTGGCGCCGCTGGCGGGGGCATCTTCCAGCCACGTGATTCACGTGTGCGCAGCTCAACGATGGTGCCCGGGACGGGATTCGAACCCGTACTCCCTTGCGGGAAGCGAGGTTTAAGCTCGCCGCGGTTGCCAGTTACGCCACCCGGGCGGTGGGTGCAGCCACGCTATCGAGCCCCGCGGCGTCGGGTACGAATCAAGGTGGCAAGCGGTGCGGCGCCGTTCGCCGGCGCGGACGCAACACCGGCCACCACATTGACCATGGGCCTACGTCGCCGGTCCAGGGAGACCGGCGATGACGCGCGCGCGGCCGAGGACGGCGTCGAGCATCGGCTCCGTCAGGCGCCCGGTAAAGGTGTTCTGCTGGCTGGGGTGGAACGAGCCCAGCAGCGTCAACTCGCCGGCGGGCCCGGCCAGCTCCACCTCGACGCCGTGTCCGAACTTGGGGCGGGGCCGCGGGATGGCGATGGCGTGGGCGCCGAGCGCGTCCAGGGCCGCGGCCCAGCCGAAGCCACCGAGGCAGACCACGGCGCGCAGGTGCGGCAGGACGAACTCCAACTCGCGGTGCAACCACGGCCGGCAGGCGTCGCGCTCGTCGTTGGTCGGCTTGTTCAGCGGCGGCGCGCACCGCACTGCCGCGGCCATCCGGGCGCCGAGCAGACGCTGACCGTCGCCCGCCCGGATCGAGGTCGCCTGGGCGGCGAGGCCGACGCGGTGCAGCGAGGCGAAGAGCCAATCCCCGCTGCGGTCCCCGGTGAAAATGCGCCCGGTCCGGTTGCCGCCGTGCGCGGCCGGCGCCAGACCGACGATCAGGACTCGCGGCTCGGCAGCGCCCCAGCCGGCGATCGGGCGGCCCCAGTACGGTTCGTCGGCGTAGGCCTTGCGCCGCTGCAGGGCGACCTGCTCGCGCCATTCGACGAGGCGGGGGCAGGCCCGGCACACCGACTGGCGGGCTTCGAGCTCGCCCAACTCGGCGGCAGTGGCTGCCAGCGCGGCGACGTCGGCCGGATCCGCGGCGACCGGGGTGTCCGGGTGCGCCGGGTCCTCGGGCCAGCCAGTCCCGGGCGCCACGAAGGGCAAGCGTTCACTCACGGCGCGTCTGCCATCTTCGGGCGGCGATTGGACCCATCGAGCCTCCGGGATAGGTCGGAAACGCGCCCGAAGATGGAAGGTTCATGGTGCTCAGGAGGCAGGGAAGGCGATCGAGGCGGCGATGCCGTCGAGGATGTCGGACTCGGACGCGATCAGATCCAGCCCGCCGAGTCGGTCCACGATGCACTCCACGACCAGCGCACCCGCGGCGATGACGTCGACGCGACCCGGGTGCATGACGCCGATCCGTGCACGCGCCGTGCGGGACATGGTGCGCATCGCCGCCGCGATCTCGCGGACCTGGGCCGGCCGCACGCGGGAGAGGTGGATGCGCGCGGGGTCGTAGGCGGGCAGGCCGAGGGCGATGGCGGCGATCGTGGTGACGGTGCCGGCGACCCCGACCAGGGTCCGGGCCTGCGAGAACGGGACGACCGTTCCCGCGAGGTCGATCGCGGCCTCGATATCCGCTCGGGCGGCAGCGACCTGGTCCGCCGTCGGTGGATCGTCGCGTAGATGGCGCTCGCGCATGCGCACACAGCCCACATTGACCGAGCGCGCGGCCAGCACGCTGTCGCTGCCGAGCACGAACTCCGTCGATCCACCACCGACGTCGACGACCAGGTACGGCCCCGGAGCCCCGGTGGCTGCGAGCCTGGCGGTGGCACCGGCGAAGGAGAGCGCGGCTTCCTGATCGCCGGTGATGACCTCGGGGGTGACGCCGAGAATCTCGGCGATGCCGGCCATGAACTCCGCCGCGTTCTCGGCGTCGCGGGTCGCGCTTGTGGCGACGAAACGGACCTGCTGCGCGCCGGCCGCGCGAATGGCCTCCGCGTAGATCCGGGTCGCCGCGAAGGTGCGCTCGAGGGCTTCGGGGGCCAGCCGGCCGGTGGCGTCCACGCCCTGCCCGAGTCGCACGACCTCCATCCGGCGGTCCAGGTCGTGCAAGGCGCCGCCGGGCCCGGGCTCGGCGATCAACAGCCGGATCGAATTGGTGCCGCAGTCGATCGCTGCCACCCGTGTCATGCGCCGCTCCCCACCCCTCAACCTCCTGCGTCCGACGAAGTGTGGCCTACGACCGATTGAGGCGAGCGCAACCGAATGCCGTGATGTCCGATCAGATGTGGCCTATAGCGCTCGTTCGGTCGGACGTCCGGAAGTGGGCGGCAGGCAGGGGTGCCGGGTCCACCAGGGACCGAGGGCAGCGAGCACCTCGTCGCCGAGGGGGTTGACGCCCGGACCGGCCGCGAGGGCATGCCCGGCCAACACGTGCAGACACTTCACGCGGGTCGGCATCCCGCCGGCGGAGATCCCGGCGATCTCGGCGACGTCCTCGACGGCCACCCGGCGCGCCACATAGTCCACGTGTGCGGCGGCGTAGGCGGCCGCGAGATCCGGGTCGGTGGCGAGGCGGTCATTCATCTGCCGCATCACTCCCCCGGCCTCGAGGGTTCCGATCGCCGAGGCCGCCGAGGGGCAGGTCAGGTAGAACATCGTCGGGAAGGGCGTGCCGTCCTCCAGGCGAGGCCGCGTCGCGACCACGTCCGGTTTACCGCAAGGACACCGGTGGGCGACCCCCGAGGCCGAGCGCGGGGCCCGACCGAGCTGCGCAGTGACTACGGCACGGTCTGCCGGATCGAGGGCGTTGCCCGAACCGCTCAGCGGCCAGCTCCTGACGACTCTGTCCCTAGCGGGAGCTCTTCGATCGGGGTGGCCGCCTCGGCAACCGAACCGAGCAGCCGATCCCACCACGGGGCATCGGCCAGGGGACCCGCCAGGCCCTCCTGCTCAGCCGCGGGCGGGTCGCTGACCCGGAACCCGGCCTCGCCGGGAAGCACGTAGTGCAGGCGGCGCCGGGCCTCGCGCTCGATGTAGTACGGCTGGTCGACGGAGTTCAGGTCCTGCTGCAGGTCTGCGACCCGCGCGACGCTATCGGCCACCTGCGCGCGCAGCTGCGCGATGTCGGCCCGCTGCGCCACAAACCGCTGCGCCGGATACGCGACGGAGAGCGCGACGGCGAACAGCACGGCGGCCACCACCACCGCCTGCCGGGTGAACGGGCTACGACCGCCGGCGCCCGGCGCGATCACCGGCTCAGGCACCGCCTGCGCGGGGATCGGGCCGCGCCCGGTGCGGACCTGCGAGCGACCCGCACCCGGACGCGCCCGATCGCGGGCGCCGGGGCGCGGCGCCGGCGATCGACGAGGGACCTTCACCTATGACCCTGCGGTGAAGCGAGGGAACGCGCCGCGGCCGGCGTAGCGAGCAGCGTCGTCGAGCATCGACTCGATACGCAGCAGCTGGTTGTACTTCGCGACCCGCTCCGATCGCGCCGGAGCGCCGGTCTTGATCTGGCCGCAATCGGTCGCGACCGCGAGGTCGGCGATCGTGGTGTCCTCGGTCTCCCCGGACCGGTGGCTCATCATCGCCCGGTACCCGGCGCGATGGGCCAACGAGACCGCGTCGAGGGTCTCGGTCAGGGTGCCGATCTGATTGACCTTCACCAGCAGGGCATTGGCGGTGTTCTCGGCGATGCCGCGGGCCAGTCGCTGCGGGTTGGTGACGAACAGGTCGTCGCCCACGAGCTGCACCTGCCCACCCAGGCTCTCGGTGAGGCCGTGCCAGCCGTCCCAGTCCTCTTCGTTCATGGGGTCCTCGATGGACACCAGCGGGTAGTCCCGGACCAGCTCGGCGTAATAGGCGGCCATCTGCTCGGAGGTGCGCTTGCTGCCCTCGAACAGGTAGACCCCGTCCGAGTAGAACTCGGTGGCGGCCACATCCAGGGCCAGTGCGATGTCGGTGCCGAGGCGATAGCCGGCCTGCTCGACCGCGACGGCGATGAGGTCCAGCGCGGCGCGGTTGCTCGGCAGATCCGGGGCGAAGCCACCCTCGTCACCGAGGCCGGTGGCCAGCCCCTCACGCTTGAGGACGGCCTTGAGGCTGTGGTAGACCTCCGCGCCCCAGCGCAGCGCCTCGGAGAAGGTCGCCGCTCCGATGGGGGCGATCATGAATTCCTGGATGTCGACGGAGGTGTCGGCGTGCGCGCCGCCGTTGAGGATGTTCATCATCGGCACCGGCAGAACGTGGGCGTTAGGTCCGCCGATGTACCGGAACAGCGGAAGGTCCACGCTGATCGCCGCGGCCCGCGCAACCGCGAGGCTCACCCCGAGGATGGCGTTGGCTCCGAGACGGGACTTGTCCGCCGTGCCGTCCAGGTCGAGCAACGCCTGGTCGACCAGACGCTGCTCGGTGGCGTCGAAGCCGAGCAGTTCGGGCTGGATCTCCTCGAGCACGGCGGTGACGGCGCGCTGCACCCCCTTGCCGAGGTAGCGGCCGGTGTCGCCGTCTCGCAACTCGACGGCTTCGAACGCGCCGGTGGACGCGCCGGAGGGAACGGCGGCGCGGGCGATGGTGCCGTCATCGAGAACGACCTCGACCTCGACCGTCGGGTTGCCCCGAGAGTCCAGGATCTCTCGGGCGTCGATCTCCTCGATCGTGGACACGGGGTGCCTCCGGACGGTGCGCGCGCAAGGTGAGGTCCCAACCCTACCGACGCGAGCCCGACGCTTTCCGGCGCCGCTCCGCGGCGGGCCCGCTGACGTGAAAGTCCTTCACCGCGGTGTCGGTATTGACCCGGTTGGTCGTGCCTCAACCCTCGTGGGGGCGACGGCGCGCGAGCACCCGGTACAGGACGGGGTCCTCGTCCTTATAGGGCGAGAGGCCAGTGGACTCCACCTCGAAGTTCACGTCGAAGCCGTACTTCTCCCGCAGCGCGATGCCGAACCTGGGGCCGTCCTGGAACCTGCGGTAGTGCTTGGTGTGCACCTTCATCCGGTCCGCGTCGCCGGTGGTGCGGAACTCCGCCGCGAAGGCGTCCCCGCCGCGGGCCACCGAGGACAGCACGCTCATCAGCGTCGCCTGCACGTCTTCCGGGATCGAGTGCAGGAAGAACCGGGCGTAGAACAGCACCGGCTGATCGCCGGCCCGTGCGATGGCCGCGCCCAGCACACTGCGCAGTTGCGTGGCGTCCCCGACATCGCAGGCCGCGAAACTCACCCGCTCGCCCATGCCCATGTCGGCGGCCTTCTTGGTGGCGTGGCGCACCCCGATGTGCGAGCGGTCCAGGCCGGTGACGGTTTTCCCCGCCATCCCGAAGGCATAGGAATCGCGCCCGTCGCCACAGCCGATGTCGATGACATGGCCCGGCGCGTCCGGCAAGCCGTTGACGTAGGTGAAGAACGTCGAACCCGAGGTGTACTCGGTGCGGGCGTAGAAGTTCGCCCAGTAGATCTCTTCGATGTCGTCGTGCGCGATGAACGCACCCAACGCCCGCTTGGTGCGATCCCGTGCCCAGTCGAAGCCCGGGGTGGGCTCGCGCCAACCCGAGCCGTAGATCGCTTCGGCGAACTGCTCACCGTTGATCGGGCACGCCACGGTGCCGGTCGCGAACGGGACCTCGGCGACCCCGCGCCAGTCCTCCTTGCGCACGTCGATCGTGCCGGCGACACCGAACGGGAAGCCCAGCACCCCGGCGTCGTCGAAGAAGATGTGGAACAGGTCGATGCGGATCGCCGGCTTGGTCGGGTGGTGGACGTGCAACGCGGTGCGCCGACCCTCCAGGTCGTAGCCTGCCTCGATCAGCGCGAAGGCGATCTTCTTCATCTCGGCCCCGGCGTGGGCGCCGGTCTCGGCCGAGACCAGGATCGCGACATCGAAGTCCACGTCGTGCCCGATGAACCCGCCCTCACGTACCGCGCCGAGCAGGCTCCCGTAGACGACGAAGGTGTCGTAGCCGAACTGGTCCTTGATGACCGTGCGCACGCCGGCGTAGAGGTCCAGGACCTCCTTCTGCCAGCTGTGATCGAGTTTCTTCGACAACTGCAACCTGCCCCCGCGGGAGAAGACGTGACCCTCGGCCAATTTGCGCTTGAGGGTGGATGCCGCCCGGGTGCCGTCGCTCTCGGGCCGCAGGAACATGCCGCGCCCGGCGATGGGGAGTAGGACTCCCCCCGCGCGCACCGTCAGGGTGTCGGTGGTCTTGGCGAAGTTCCACAGGTGGTTGAGCAGGAACCGGAAACCGCGGACCTCACCGGATCCGGTGCGGTCCATGCTCGAAGTGGCCCAAGTCGCGGCCACCTCGACCTTGCCCAGGTGCAACGTCACCTTGACCGGGGGTGCCCCGGCCGGGACGGCGATCCAGCCCTCCACGGTGTTCCGGGTGAAGTCCTCGACGACGCCGACGACCTTGGGTTGGGCATTGGCGGCGCTGGCGGCGGCCGGCGCCCAACCGCGACGTCGCAACTCGCGCGCGGCACGCCCTCGCACCCGGCGGGCCTGGCCCGACAGGAGACTCCGCGCCCCGTTCACGTAGGACGCGGTGGTCTTCGTGCCCATGTTCACCTCGATGCCATCGGCGGCGTGTCGCCACGCCACGGATTCCCCCGCCCCGGAAAGAGGGCCTCGCCACGATATCGGAGATTCAGTTCCCGCCCGGGGAGAACGTCAGCTCGCGCTCGCCCGGACATCGGCGGCGAAGCGTCGACAGGTTTCCCGCAGAGCCGCTTCGGGGTCCACGCCCCGGGCGCGCGCCGCTGCCACCAGGGCGAACAGCGCGTCTCCGATGTCGTCACCGACGGCGACGAGCGGAACCGCGACCCCGGCCCGCTCGGCCCGGGACTGCAGCTTCGAGGCCAGCGCCAGGGCCGGTTGGGCAAGGGGCACACCGTCCATCGCCGACGTGCGGCCCTTCTCCGCGGCCTTGATCGTCTCCCAGGTGGCCTCGACGCTCGCGACGTCCGGCATCTGGCCGGGCACGGCGGTCTGCGCGGCGAAGACATGCGGATGACGACGCACCAGTTTGGCCCGGATGCCCTCGGCGACGTCGTCGATGTCGAACGGGTCCTGGGGGTGCTCCGCGGCGACCCGGGCGTGAAAGATCACCTGGAGCAGCAGGTCGCCGAGTTCCTCGCGCAGATGGGCGCGATCGCCCGTCTCGACGGCCTCGACCAGCTCGTAGGTCTCCTCGAGCACGTAGGTCAGCAGCGACTCGTGGGTCTGCTCGGCGTCCCAGGGACAGCCGCCCGGTGAGCGCAGCCGGTCCATCACGGCCACCAGGGCCAGCAGAGCGGCTCCGTCGCCCGCGCTCATCCCTCGGCATCTCCAGACGTTCGAGCCTTGGCCGGAGCCAGGAAATCGAACGTGAACGGAGAGATGCTGCCTTCGGTGACCGAGAAGGTGCCGTACCTCGGGTTGATCCGGATCTGCATCTTCTGGGCCGTCGCCACCAGGGACTGCCCGATCACCAAAGCCAGCTGCTCCTGCGGCATCCCGGCATTCTGCGCGGCGAGGCGGTCACCGATCTTCTCCTCCACCGTCAGCCGACGGAAGAGCTCATCGAGGGAGTCCAGGCTGAGGTTGTTCTCCGCGGCCAGCCGCGCGATCTCCTCGGGCGGTCGGCGTTCCTCGGCGCGGGTGGCCGCCACGTCGCCCTCGGTGACCCGCACGCCCAACTCGACGGCGGCGCGCTCGAACACCAGGTCCAGTACGCGGCGTTCGACCTCCAGGCGTGCGGCCTCGGCGGGCAGGGCGGATTCCAGATCGAAGCGCTCGCGCAGTTCCCGGATATCGCGCAGGGTGTCCTGAACCTCCGAGATCGTGATCCGCTGCCCGTCGACGACCGCGGCGGCCCCCAACTGGTTCGGTCCACACGCGGACAGCGCCGCGGCGCCGGTCAGGACGACGGCAAGGGCGGTGGTGGCGCGGCGGCGGGGCATACCTTGACAGCTCCTCTAGGACACGGGTTGCTGCGGCCGGATCAGCACGGAGTCGATCACCTCGCGGGCCCAGTCCAGCAGTGCCAGGCCGGTCAGCGGGGTGCCGGCGACCCTGGCGGTGCTCGGTCGTGGCACCAGGATCGTACGCGCGGTGGGCTTGACCATCGACCTCGGGTAGAGCCGATTCAGTCGCAGCTGGGCGGACTCGGGCAGGTCCACGGGACCGAACCGCACCGCCTGACCGGCCAAGGTCACCTCGCCGAGTCCGGCAGCGCGCACGTGCGCCCGGAATCGGGCGACGGCGAGCAGGTTGTCCACCGGTTCGGGCAGCGGGCCGTAGCGGTCCACCAACTCGGCGCGGACCGCCGCCACCGCGGCGTCGGGGTCGGCGGCGATCGCGCCCTGGCCGGAGCCGATATCGGCGATCCGGCGGTAGGCCTCCAGCCGCAGCCGCTCACCGGGCACGTAGTCGTGCGGGATGTGCGCGTCGACGGGCAGCTCGACCCGCACGTCGGCCGGGATGTGCTCGGTGTCCAGACCGGCCGCGGACGCCTTGTACTCCGCGACTGCCTCGCCGACCATCCGTACGTAGAGGTCGAATCCGACGCCCTCGATGTGCCCGGACTGCTCGCCGCCGAGCAGGTTCCCGGCCCCGCGGATCTCCAGGTCCTTCATCGCGACCCACATGCCGGCGCCCAACTCGGTGTGCGCCGCGATGGTGGCCAGTCGTTCGTGCGCGGTTTCGGTCAGCGGTTTCTCGGCCGGGTAGAGGAAGTAGGAATATCCGCGCTCGCGGGAACGTCCGACGCGACCGCGCAACTGATGCAGCTGAGCCAGGCCGAGGACGTCGGCGCGTTCGATGATCAGGGTGTTCGCATTGGAGATGTCCAAGCCGGTTTCGACGATGGTCGTGCAGACCAGGACGTCGGCACGCTTCTCCCAGAAGTCGACGATCACCTGTTCGAGCGTGTGCTCGTTCATCTGGCCGTGCGCGACCGCGATGCGGGCCTCCGGCACCAGCTCCGCGAGGCGCGCCGCGGCCTTGGTGATCGACTCCACCCGGTTGTGGACGTAGAAAACCTGACCATCCCTCAGAAGTTCGCGGCGGATCGCGGCCTGAATCTGCTTGTCCTGGTAGGGACCGACGAAGGTCAGCACCGGGTGGCGCTCCTCCGGCGGGGTCGTGATCGTGGACATCTCCCGAATGCCGGTGATCGACATCTCCAGCGTGCGCGGGATCGGCGTCGCCGACATCGTCAGCACGTCGACGTGGGTGCGCAGGTGCTTGAGCTGCTCCTTGTGCTCGACCCCGAAGCGCTGTTCCTCGTCGACGATGATCAGGCCCAGATTCTTGAACTGGGTGCTTGAGGACAACAGGCGGTGGGTGCCGATCACGACATCGACGCTGCCGTCGGCCAGCCCCACGATGACGGCGTCGGCCTCGGTCTTGCTGTTGAAGCGCGAGAGGTTGCGCACCGTCACGGGGAAGGCGGAGTACCGATCGGAGAACGTCGCGAAGTGCTGCTGGGCCAGCAGCGTCGTCGGCACCAGAATGGCGACCTGCATGCCGTCCTGCACCGCCTTGAACGCGGCCCGCACCGCGATCTCGGTCTTGCCGTAGCCCACGTCGCCGCAGATCACCCGGTCCATCGGGTACGGCTTTTCCATGTCGGCCTTGACCTCGTCGATGGCCGCGAGCTGGTCGGGGGTCTCGACGTAGGCGAAGGCGTCCTCCAGCTCGCGCTGCCACGGGGTGTCCGGGGAGAAGGCGTGCCCGGGGGCGGAGGTGCGGGCGGCGTAGAGGCGGATCAGCTCACCGGCGATCTGCTTGACGGCCTTGCGGGCGCGGCCCTTGGCCTTCTGCCAGTCCGCGCCGCCGAGGCGGTGCAACGTCGGGGACTCCCCGCCCACGTACCGGGTCACCTGCTCGAGCGCGTCGGTCGGGCAGTAGAGCCGGTCACCGGGCTGCCCGCGTTTGGAGGCGGCGTACTCGATGACCAGGTACTCGCGGGTGGCGCCCGCCACCGTGCGCGCGACCATCTCCACGTAGCGTCCGACCCCGTGCTGTTCGTGCACGACGTAATCGCCGGCCTGCAATTGCAGCGGGTCGATCGCGGCCTTGCGCCGGGTCGGCAGCTTTCCGCGCAGGTCCCGGGTCGCAGCGCCGGTCCGGCTGACCAGGTCGGCGTCGGTGAGCACGACGAGCTTGCGGCCGGCGTCGACGAAGCCGCCGCCGAGTTGGGCACACGTCACCAGGGCGATGCCGGCCTCGGGCGCGGACTCGATGGTCTCGACCAGACGGGCGGGGACGTCGGCGGCCGCGAGCACCTCGACCGTGCGCTGGGCGAGGCCGTGACCGCTGGTGATCCAGATGACCCGCCAGCCCGCGGACACCCAGTCGCGCACGTCGGCGACGGCCTTGTCGGTCTCGCCGCGGTAGAGCTCGACGGCCTTCGCCCCGAGCACCGGGACCGTGCTGAGCGCACCGCCCGATGTCGGCGACGCAGGAGCCGTTGACCGGAAGTCGCCGCCCTCCTCGGCGGCCAGGTCGGTACCGAACGGAGCCAGCCGCCACAGGCCCAGACCGCGCGCGGTCGCATGCTCGTGGACCTCGTCGAGTTCGCGCAGGGCGGCGGCGCCGAGGTCGATCGGGACCTGGCCGCCGGCGGCGGCGCCGGACCAGGAGGCCTCCAGGAATTCCTGGCTGGTGCGGACCAGGTCGCCGGCGCGGGTACGCACCCGCTCCGGGTCGCAGGTGAGCACGATCGAGCCGGGCGGCACCTGGTCGACGAGGAGTTCCAGGCGATCAACGAGGACGGGCGCGAGCGCCTCCATCCCTTCCACCGCGATCCCTTCGGCGATCCGCCCGAGGATGTCGGTGAGTTCGGGATGCTCGGCGCACAGCGCCTTGGCGCGCGCCCGAACGTCCGCGGTCAGCAGCATCTCCCGGCACGGCGGCGCCCAGAGCGTGGTGGTCGGCTCGGCGCCGTCGATGCTGCGCTGGTCGGCGACGGTGAACGGACGAATCTCCTCGACGGAGTCTCCCCAGAACTCCACCCGCAGCGGGTGCTCGGCGGTCGGGGGAAACACGTCGACGATGCCGCCCCGGACCGCGAACTCCCCGCGTCGTTCGACCAGATCGACCCGGGCGTACGCGGCGCCCGCAAGGGCGTTGACCACGACGTCGAGTTCGACCTCGTCGCCGGTCGTCAGGGCGACCGGCTCCAACTCACCGAGGCCGGCGACCATCGGCTGGACCAGGCTGCGGACGGGGGCGATCACCACGTCGAGCGGGCCCGAGGTCTCATCGGTACCAGGACGGTGCAGGCGGCGTAGCACCGCCAGGCGCTCGCCCACCGTGTCCGCGCGCGGGGAGAGCCGCTCGTGGGGCAACGTCTCCCAGGCCGGGAAGACCGCGATGCGGTGCGGCGGCAGCAGGGAACACAACGCGGCGTGCAGGTCCTCCGCCTCGCGCCCGGTGGCGGTGACCGCGAGCACGGTGCGTCCGGTGCGGGCCAGGGCGGCGACCACGAAGGGCCGCAGCGCCGGCGGAGCCACCAGCGATCCGGTGGGTGCCCCGGCGCGCGCCGACTCCAGGGCGCCAGCCAGGACGGGGTCCTGCGCCACGACATCAAGCAGACCGGACAGGGTCACAGGCACAGGATCGCTCCCTCTTCCTCGCTCGTTCCTCGCTGCGTCGAGTCGCTCACAGGGACTCCCCAGGGCATGGCAGACAACGCGAACACCCCGAAATCCGGTACGGATCGGGGTCATCACCAGCCTACGTCGACCTCAGGACCGTCCGATCCCCGCAGGGCGAGAGCCGCGTCTCAGCCGCGACAGAGCAGGTCGAAAGGGTCGGCGGTCCAGTACTTGGCGACCTCGCGGGCGGCGAGGCCCTCCCACCGCGCGTAGGCGAAGGGGAAGGCAGAGCGCTGCACGCGCTGCGCGGCGATCGTGAGCGGGAGTTGTTGCCAGCCACCGACCTCACGCAGCACCCGGTAGAAGGCGAAGGCGGAGTAGCTCGGGTTCATGATCTGGCGGTAGCTCCCCCAGCCGGCGGACGAGCGCTGTTGGAAGAGCCCCACCGAGTCCAGGTGCCCGTAGCTGATATTGCGCAACGTGGACTCCTGCATCGCAGTCGCCAGCGCGATGACCGCGGCGCGCGGCGGGAGGTCCATGCGCCGGGCGACGGCGATGATCGCGCGCACATTGCTCGACTGGGCGCCGGTCAACGGGAGCAGACGCTGGGCCCCGGGGTTGTAGCCACAGCGGCTGCGCAGATCGCGCAGTCGGCGGGCTGCCTCGGCGGCCTCGGCACGACGGGCCTTCTCCGCGCGTTCGGTGAGGATCGTCCGGGCCCGGCCGCGTGCGGCCCGGGTCGCCAGGTTGACGCGGGCCAGCGCCGCAAATTCCTGCTCGGCGTTGGCCAGGATCCGGCGAGGATCGACCTCGGCACTCTCATCCGCGCCCACGCCTGAGCTCAGCACACTGGCGGCGCTGACCGCCGCGCCGCCGGGTCCAGCCGGCATCGCGGCGCCGGTGAGCAGCATCGTCAGGGCCAGCACCGCACCCACGGCGCCCGTGGCCGCCGACGCGGCCGACATGCTTGTCCGCCGGTGACGGCCGCGATGGGTGGGGCGCTCGGGGGGCACCTTTCGACGGTACGGAGCCCGCGGTTCCCACCCGCGGCGAGTGAACGGGACTAGGCCACCCCATCGCCGACTCTTGGTGTGAAATCAGGACAAAGTGGCACATCGAACCGGCAACGTTCGGCCGCCCCGAGCGCCATCGGCCACCCCAGTCGGACGTCGCTGAATTTCCCCCCGTGGCGATCAGTCGGTTTCGACCGGCGCCGGGGTCCGATCTCGCAACGCTGCGCCGCCCCAGAACAGCGAGATTGCCACCACGGCGTCGTCCGCGGTAGGCGAGTAACGCCCCTGGACCGACAGCGTCAGATACCCCAACTTCGTCGACAGGAACGGCGTGTTCGGCTGAGCGTCATTGCTCGGCACCCGCCCGGAGGACGCGATGCGGTACCAGTCATCGATCGGCTCGACCTCGAGGTCGAACTGTTCCGCCAACGCCAGCAGGCGATCCCGTGCCTCCTCCACCGACAACAGGCCCCGCTTGATCGTGGCTCCGTCCGGAGCTTGCGTTGACGGAAACTTCCCACCGCCGCGACTGAACACGGTCAGGTCGGACTCGAAGCGCAGTACCTGCTCATCCGGCAGCAGCACTTCGACCTCAAACGCGTCCTGGGGACGGCTTTCGTATATCGCGTCGGTGGCGCCGTCGTCGGCCATCCCGACCTCCGCGCGTGTCGGCGGGGTCCGAAGGTCGAAACGACCGAATCCGGTCTTCACGACCTCGATGACCTTTGCCGATTTCACTCGCCGGATCGGCGAAGGCCGATCATCACTTCCGAATGTCACGGTGCATCCTCCCGTAACCAGCAGGACGCCGAGGGCCAGTGCGCCTACCCGCCAACGTCGCGTGTGTGCCCTCATCGGTGTGCCCGCACATCCCAGTCCGTCGACAGCCGCCGCGCCACGTCATCGACGTTGCGCTCCAACCGGTTCGCCTCGATGCGTTCCGCTACGTTCGTGCCGACGATCTGCGCGGCCCCCTCGGGATCCGCGAGCACCCGCTGATAGGCCGGCAAAGTGTCGCGATGGATGAGGTCCCAGCGATCCTCAAAAACGGCGATGTTTCCGTCGGGAAGTGGGGTCGTCACCGTCAACCGCCCCGGTAGGGGGATGTCGATCGCACCCGGGCCTGGCGGATCCAGCCGAAGCGAGTCCGGGGTGGATACCCCCAACGGACGCACCTCCGCGAACCCCTGCGCACCCGGGATCGACGGCTCCCCCACTGCCGTCATCAGGTACGTAAACGCCGCACCCGAGGGGTCGTGCTGGCGCATCCGCGTGTAGTTGTCGGCGATGACGTTCTCCTGCTCCCGCCGCAGCAATGCGGTATTTCCCTCATCGAGCAAAGCTTGATCGCCGTGTGACCGGCCTCCCTCGATCTGATGCCACGCCTGCACAGTGCGTTCATCGATGATCCCCGCGGCGCCGAGTTCTTCGATCGCGGGCAGCCCACCGGCCAGATACGCCTCGTGCATCACCGCCTGATCAACGAAGATCTCCTTCTGCATCTCCAGAAACGTCGTCTCATAGAACCGCAGCTCGTCCTGGGACATGTCCCCGAGCACCGCGATCTCCCGTAGTCCCGTCGGCAGCAACGCCTTCACCGCCCCGGGAAGTTCATCCAACGGACCGGCGACCCGGTCCGCGATCTCCCCGATCGCGTCCAGATCGAAGAACCCCGCAGCGAACGACGGACCGATCATGTTCGCCATCCCCGCCCACTGCAGGTGCGGATGCTCCAGGAACAACCGCCCGTAGTAGGTGTAGACCGCCTCGATCGTCGGGCGCAACGCCTCGGCCCCGCGACCCGGCAGCCACAGATCCAGGTCGACCCCAGCACTTCGCCCAGCCACTGAGTACCAGTACGCCTGCAGCACGTCGCGGTACTGCGCCGCTGGCCCGCCGGAACCAGTTCGGCTTCTCCGGCGCGTACCGGCACGCCTCCCGCACCGCAACCGCGGCAGCATCACCTGCCGCCCGAGCCACCTCCACCGCATCACCGTGCAACGCCAGCGCATTGGCCAAAGGCTGCGCACCGGGATCGGTGAATACCGGCGGCAGCGGAAGAATCTGTACTGACCACGACGCCCGCGCCTGCTCCCGTTCACTCGCCAACCGGGCCAGCAGCGCCTCATGCTCAGCGCGGGCCGCCGCCGTCAGTGCGTGGGCTTGTGCGACGGTCTCGGCCGCCGCCATCGCCTTGTCCTGAGCGACCGTGAGCGCATCGCCATAGTCGTTCAGCGCCCGCGCCGCGGACCCGAACGCCTCCGAGGCCCGCTCCCAGCGCAACGGCTCACCATCGAAGGCGTCCCGGAACCGATTCGCCGCCGCCCCGTACCACCCGTCGGTCGTGAGCCGGCGCAACCCCGCCGCCACCGCCGCGAACGATGCCCCGGAGACCGACAGCTCCTGCGCCTTCGCGTAGATCTCCCCCGGCCGTCCCGGGATCGGCGCCGCAACGTTCACCGGTACCGGCCCGACGCCGCCGGATCACCCATCCGCCGCGCGATCTCATCGAAGCGCCGGGCCGAGTCCTGATCCGCCTCCTGGTACCAGGCCCCGGCCTGCGCCAACCGTGAACCGATCTCCCGCACATCGGCCTGCAGCGCACCCAGACCCCGCGACCACCGATCCCCGAACTCCCGCAGCGCCGAACTCAACCCCTCATGCGCCACCGCGTCCCCGCCCGGCACCAGGACAGACACGTCCTCGTCCTTGAACTCCGACGCCGCGGTAGCCATCCCCCGCACCACCGCCCGCAACGCCTCGAGGTCGACCTCGAAACCCTCCACGCCAGCCCCCGTAAGAACGCTGCTCAATCGGGTCGATCCTAGGCGGGCATCTTTAGAGGAGGCTCAGCTGTTGAACGCGTTCTGCGTGGGCTCGAGACCCTCGCGCACCAGCAGCTCGATGGCGTCGGCGGCGCGTTCGATCTCCAGGTCCAGGTCCTTACGTTCAACAGCGGAGAAGTCGCGCAGGACGAACGTCGCGGCGTCCATCCGGCCCGGCGGGCGGCCGATCCCGAAGCGCAGCCGGAAGTAGTCGCCGGTGCCGATCGACGAACGGATCGACTTCAGGCCGTTGTGCCCGTTGTCCCCGCCGCCGAACTTCACCCGCAGCGCCGCGAACGGGATGTCCAGCTCGTCGTGCACCACGATCAGGCGCTCGGGCGGAACCGAGTAGTACGCGGCCACGGAGGCCACCGGCCCCCCGGAGAGGTTCATGAAGGAGCGCGGCCGCGCGAGCACCGCTCGCGTGCCACCGGGGCCACCCAGGTGGACCTCGGCGACCTCGGCGCGGGCCTTGTGCGACTTCAGGGTCGCGCGCCGGCGGGCAGCCAGCGCTTCGACGACCATGAAGCCGATGTTGTGCCGGTTTCCGGCGTACTCCGGACCTGGGTTGCCCAGCCCGACGACGAGCCAGCTGCCTTCACTCACGTGCACACCTTCCCGCACCGCACCGCGGCGCAGGGGCAACCTCACTCGGCGGCGGCTTCAGCAGCTTCTGCGTCGGCAGCGGAGGCCGCGGAGGCAGCGGCGGCCACGGCGGCCACTGCCTCGTCGTCGGCGGTGGTGCTGCTCGCCGGCGTGATGTGCAGGACCAGCGCGTCGGGGTCGGTGACCAGTTCGACGCCGGTCGGCAGGGTGACGTCCTTGGCCAGGATCTGCGAGCCGATCGCCAGACCGGCGATGCTGATCTCGAACTCCGTCGGAATGTGCGTGGCCTCGGCGGAGACCTCCAGGGTGTTGAGCTCGTTCGCCAGCAGGGCGTCCGGGACCAGGCCGCCGATGACGCGCAGCGCAACGTTGACGTTGACCCGCTCGCCCCGGCGCACCACGAGCAGGTCGACATGCTCGATGTTGCCGCGAATCGGGTCGCGCTGGATGTCCTTGGGGATTGCGAGCTCGTCCTTGCCCTCGATCTCCAGGGTCAACAGGGCGTTCTTGACCTTGAGCGCGCGCATCAGGGCGTGCGACGGGAGGGCGATGTGGCGGGGGTCGTTGCCGTGCCCGTAGAGGACAGCCGGCACCTTCTGCTCGCGTCGGATCCGGCGGGCGGCGCCCTTACCGAACTCGGTGCGCTGCTCGGCGCTGATGCGGACCTCGGACACGGTGGTACTCCTCTGCGTGCGTTCACGATGCGGTGGTTCGTACATGCTCGACGTGGGGCGGCAAAGTCAGCGCCCACGGAGGGGAGAAGCTCTTCGCCGTCGATTACGGAGGCCAGGGTCGGCCGCCCTCGCCGGGCAACCCCGAGAGACTACCTGAAGCCCCAGGGCGCTAGTTCGGGGCGTCGAACAGGCTGGTGACGGACCCGTCGTCAAAGACCTCGCGGATCGCGCGGGCGATCAGCGGGGCGATCGAGAGCACCGTCAACTTGTCGAAGCGACGCTCGTCCTCGATCGGGAGGGTGTTGGTGACGACGACCTCGGAGATGCGCGAGTTCTTGAGCCGGTCTACCGCGGGCCCGGACAGGATCGGGTGGGTGGCGGCGACGATGACGTCGGCGGCGCCGTTGTCGAACAGCGCGTCGGCGGCCTGGGTGATGGTCCCGGCGGTGTCGATCATGTCGTCGACGAGGACGCAGGTGCGCCCGACGACGTCACCGACGACCTCGTGGACCTTGACCTGGTTGGGCACTGCCGGGTCGCGGCGCTTGTGCACGATGGCCAGCGGACACCCGAGGCGATCGGTCCACATGTCGGCCACACGCACCCGGCCGGCGTCCGGGGACACCACGGTCAGGCGAGCACGGTCGACGCGGTTGCCGACGTAGCGGGTGAGCAGCGGCAGCGCGAAGAGGTGGTCGACGGGGCCGGAGAAGAAGCCCTGGATCTGCGCGGTGTGCAGGTCGACGGAGATCAACCGGTCCGCACCGGCGGTGGCGAACAGGTCCGCCAGCAACCGCGCGGAGATCGGTTCGCGGCCCTGGTGCTTCTTGTCCTGGCGCGAGTAGCCGTAGAACGGCATGACCACGGTGATGCGCTTGGCCGAGGCCCGCTTGAGCGCGTCGACCATGAGCAACTGCTCCATGATCCACTGGTTGATCGGCGCCGCGTGGCTCTGAATCACGAAGGTGTCCGCGCCGCGAACGGACTCCTGGAAGCGGACGTAGATCTCGCCGTTGGCGAAGTCGAAAGCGGTGGTGGGGGTGAGCTCGATACCGAGCTCGACGGCGATCTCGTTCGCGAGCTCGGGGTAGGCGCGCCCGCCCATCACCAGGAGCTTGCGTTCACCGGCCGTGGTGATTCCGGTCATCGCAGCTACTCCTCAGGACGATTCGGTGTCGGGACCAGTGTCCTGCATCCGTGCCCATGCCGCAGCAGCGGCCTCGGCTGATGCGGAACCGGCCCGCTTGCGCTCCACCCAACCCTGCACGTTGCGCTGCTGACCGCGCGCGACGGCCATCGCGCCCGGCGGGACGTCGTTGGTGATCACCGACCCCGCGGCCACGTAGGCACCGTCGTGCACGGTGACGGGGGCGACCAGCATGCTGTCGCAGCCCACGAACGCGTGGTCGCCGACCGTGGTGCGGCTCTTGGTCTGGCCGTCGTAGTTGACGAAGATCGTGGCCGCGCCGATGTTCGTGCCGTCCCCGATGTCCCCGTCGCCGACGTAGGACAGGTGCGGGATCTTCGAGCCCACACCGAGGGTGGAGTTCTTCACTTCGACGAACGCACCGACCTTGGACTTGGCCGCGAGTGTGGTGCCGGGCCGCAGGAACGAGAACGGACCCACCGAGACCCCGGTGCCGATGCGGGCGTCGGTGGCGTGGGTGGCCAGCACCGTGGCGTTCTGGCCGACCCGCGTATCGGTCAGCGTGGTGTTCGGCCCGATGACCGCGCCGGCGGCGATCTGGGTGCGCCCGTGCAACTGGCAGTTCGGCGCGATCGTCGCGTCGGCCTCGATGCTGACCTCGACGTCGATCCAGGTGGTGGCCGGGTCGATGATCGTCACCCCGGCCCGCATCCACCCCTCGGCGATGCGGTCGTTGAGCAGCCGGCGGGCCGTCGCGAGCTGCACGCGGTCGTTGATGCCGCCGATCTCGTCGTGGTCGGCCGCGACGCTCGCGCCCACGCGGTGCCCGTCGCCGCGCAGGATCGCGACGACGTCGGTGAGGTATTCCTCGCCCTGGGAGTTGTCGGTCGTGACCCGGGTCAGCGCGTCACGAAGCAGGGCGCCGTCGAAGGCGTAGACCCCGGAGTTGATCTCCGCGATCGCCACCTGTTCCGGTGTCGCGTCGCGTTGTTCGACGATCGCGGTGACTCCCCCGGCGCCGTCCCGCACGATGCGCCCGTAGCCGGTCGGGTCCAGCAGCCGGGCGGTGAGGACGGTCGCGGCGTTGCCGCGCGCGTGGTGCTCGGCGACCAGGTCGGACAAGGTCTGCCCGCGCAGCAGCGGGGTGTCCCCGCACAGCACCACCACGGTGCCCCGCACCTCGGGCGCGGCCTGCGCCAGTGCGATGCGGACCGCGTGCCCGGTGCCGTTGCGCTGCTCTTGCACGACGGTGGTGGCGCCGGGTTCGATCGCGCCCAGGTGATCGGTGACCAGCTCGCGCCCCGCACCGACCACGACGATCACCTGGTCGGGCGCCAGCTCCCGGGCCGCGGCGAGGACGTGTCCCAGCAGGCTTCGGCCACCGATCGGGTGCAGCACCTTGGGCGCGCTGGACTTCATGCGGGTGCCCTCGCCCGCAGCGAGCACGATCACGGCAGCGGTAGTCACGCGAACTCCTTCGTGGCGGGCGTCGCAACCAGCTCTATCGTCTGGGCCCCCTTACTCGTGCCTTGCAAGGTGCCCCCGCTCCCGGGAGAGGATTCGAACCCCTATTAATCGGACCAAAACCGATTGTCCTGCCCTTAGACGACCCGGGATCGCGCGATGGAGATTACTGGGTTCGCAGTATCGGCTCGGCCTCAAGCCCGGACAGGCCGTTCCAGGCGAGGTTGACCAGGTGCGCGGCCACCTCCGAGCGCGCCGGCTTGCGGACGTCGAGCCACCACTGCCCGGTCAACGCGACCATCCCGACGAGCATCTGGGAGTACATCGGCGCGAGCGTGGGATCGAAGCCGCGGCGCTGAAACTGCTCGACGAGGATGTGCTCGACCTGGCTGGCGACGTCGGAGATCAGGCTGGCGAAGGTGCCGGTGGACTGGGCGACCGGCGAGTCGCGGACCAGGATCCGGAATCCGTCGGTGGAGGTCTCGATGTACTCCAGCAAGGCCAGCGCTGCCTGCTCGGCGAGCTTGCGCGGATCGTTGCTGGTCAGGGAGGCGGTCATCCGGCTCAGGAGCAGTTCGGTCTCGCGGTCGACGACGACGGCGTACAACCCTTCCTTGCCCCCGAAGTGCTCGTAAACGACCGGCTTCGAGACCCCGGCCGTGGCGGCGATCTCCTCGACCGAAGTGCCCTCGAAGCCCTTCTCGGCGAACAGTCCGCGGCCGATCTCGAGCAGTTGCTCGCGGCGTTCCTTGCCGGTCATCCGGGGCCGCTGTGCGCGGGCACCACCCTGCGCAGACTCGGCCATGGCGCCCATCATGCCCGTTGCGGTAGGCCCTGGGCTCAGGTAGCGCGGCGGGCGGCCAGCCGCTTGGGGGTGGGCCAGCGCACGTGGCTCGCCCAGCCGAGCTTCTCGAACAGCCAGATCAAGCGGGCGCTGGTGTCAATCTGGCCGCGCAGCACGCCGTGCCGGGCCGAGGTCGGGTCGGCGTGATGCAGGTTGTGCCAGGACTCCCCGAAGCTCGGTATCGCGAGCCACCACACGTTGCCGGAGCGGTCCCGGCTGCGGAACGGGCGATCGCCGAGCACGTGGCAGATCGAGTTGACCGACCAGGTCGCGTGGTGCAGCAGCGCGATGCGGACCAGCGTCGCCCAGAAGAACGCGGACAGGGCGCCTTGCCAGGACCAGGACCACAGGCCACCGATCAGCGCGGGTGCCAGCGTGGAGATCGCGACGAAGGTCGGGAAATGCCGGGAGATCCGCACGATGTCCCGGTCGGCGAGCAGGTCGGGCGCGTAGGTGCGCGCGGGGGTCTGCTCGGAGTCGAAGAGCCAGCCCAGGTGCGCGTGATAGAGCCCGCGGGACAGCCCGCGCGCGCCCGGACCGAAGGCCCACGGCGAGTGCGGGTCCTCGGTGGTGTCGGAGAACTTGTGGTGCTTGCGGTGGTCGGCGACCCAGCGGATCAGCGGACCCTCGACGGCGAGGCTGCCCAGCACGCCCAGCGTGACTCGCAGCCCGCGCTTGGCCCGGAACGCGGCGTGGGTGAAGTAGCGGTGAAAGCCCACGGTGATCCCGAATCCGGTCAGCACGTAGAACACCGCGGCGATGACGACATCGCGCCAGTGCAAGCCCCATCCCCAGGCCACCGGTACGGCCACGGCGACGGCCACCAGCGGCACCAGGATGAAGGCGGCCAGGGTGGCCTGCTCGAGCCAGTTCTTGCGCTCGGAACCCATCGTCCCGGCGTGCGAGGGAACGGCTTGGTCGATCACAGCCATGCAGAACTCTTCTCCGCGGAATGCACCTGCCTACGCCAGCGTAGGTCGCGGGTCCCGGATGCGAACCCGTTTCTCCGTGTGAGCTCCCCCGCGCCGGAGCTGCTAATCCTGGGTGCGGCCGATGCCTAACAAAAGCGCAGCCGCGCAGAGGTGCAGGACGTTCTCGACCTCGTTGAGCATCAGCAGCTGGTCGTGCCCGCGGGCGACGAACAGCAGTCCGACGCCGGCCAGCAGGTAGCAACCCCCGACGACGGAATTGACGACCTTGGCCATCCCACGCGTGCCGGCCACGACCAGCAGCGCTCCCACCAGGAAGAACGCGAGGACGTGCGCCGGGGCGAGGTCGGTCGCACCGGACCCCGGGCCCATCGCGTGCCCCAGCGCGACCGCGACGGCGGCGATGCCGGCTGCGAGATAGCACAGGCCCAGACCGCTGCCGAGCACCACGTTGGGAGAGCGCCCGCTGACGAGTGCAGGCGTGCGTACCGCGTTCATACCCCCGCCTCCCGTCGCTGCTCGGCGCGGACCCGACGAACGCCGGAACCGCTATCAGACTCGCGCGCTATTCGGCTCGCCGGGCCAGGGCGGATTGGGCGCAGGGCCTGGTAGCACGCCGCGGGCCGGCCGTTGATACCTCGACGTCGAGATATCTCCTATGCTCAGTCGATGCAGGACGAGGTCGATCGTCTGGTGGCCGCCTGGCGCCAGCAGCGCCCTGACCTGGACGTACGCCCGTTGGAGGTGCTGTCCCGGGTGACCCGCCTGGCCCGCCATCTCGATCGGGCCCGCGCTCGCGCGTTCGCCGAGCACGACCTGCAAATGTGGGAGTTCGACGTCCTGTCCGCCCTGCGTCGCTCGGGCCAGCCCTACCGGATGTCCCCCGGGGCCCTGCTCACCCAGACGCTGGTGACCTCGGGCACGATGACCAACCGCATCGACCGCCTCGCCGCACGGGACCTGGTGCGCCGCGAGCCTGCCCCCGGTGACCGGCGCGGGGTGCTCGTCGTACTGACCGCGGCCGGACTCGCCTGCGTGGACGCCGCGCTGCGTGATCTCCTCGCCCACGAACAACAGCTCCTGGCCAGCCTGACGGAGCATCAGCGCGAGGAGCTGGCGAGCCTGCTGCGGGCGCTGGTCATCCCGTTCGACAACCCCGGTGTGAACTAAGACTGAGCGGCGCGCTGCCCCGCCGGGAGATCGGCATTCACCGTCAGAGCGGCAGTCTCGCGAAACGACACGGGAGCACACTCATGAATCTCAGCTTGGTCGAGTTGCTGAACGCCGCTGCGGCAAATGACACGGGCAGCATCGCCGTGGTCGCCGCGGGATCGCTTGATGCCTACCTACGCGCCATGGGCGCCGAGCCGATCGAGTCGCGCTCTGCTTCCGACGGAGCCGACGACGAACCGAGAGCGATCGTTCTCGCAGATGAGCACGGCGCCCTGGTGTGGGAACGCAACCGATCCAGTGGCGTGGAAACTACGCCGCTCGTCGCCTCCTCTACCCCCGGCCGCTTCGGTTGCGTCTCCTGGACCGTGGACGGCGAGATCTCATTCGGCCTCGCCGCCGACGGTGAGGTCCTCTACGCAGACGAGGTCCCGGACGAGGACGAGATCCTCCCGCGAGACCTCCGCACGGTCGCCGATGCTGTCGACGCCCAGACGTTCGACAAGTGGTTGCCCGAAGCCGTGAAGGGTCTAGCTCGATACGTTCGCCTCACGATCGACGCGCACCAGATCCGAGAAGCAACTTTGTACCGGCTGCTTCCGGTGCTGACCACACATCACGGTGATGACGCGGAGCAGCCCACCCCCTCCTTCGTCACCGCGGACGACATCCGGGCGCATTCCCCCAACTGGAGGGCGGGGAAAATCTCGCTCGGGCTGGAGCTCGTGTGCGAGATCACCGCTCGTGCCTACGACGCAGACGCGGCAGCACGTGCATCGGCAAAAGATTTCGCGATCTCAGCGGCTATGCGGACGGTCGGCTTCGATGCTGATCCCCGCCTGCGCGATCTGGCTGATTCCCTTGCGCAGGGAAGGGGAGTTGTCCTGACCCCGGGCGAGGAAAAGTTCATCCGGAAGAGCCTGGTCGTGCGGCCAGGTGGTCCGCCGCCGCCGGCGTATAACGCGGCGCTAGCGATCAGCTATGCAGCAGGAGGGCCTTCCCTGCGCAACACGCTGGATGCGATCTGGGAGGCGGCCGTCACAGTGTGGAGGGTTGAGCGCAAGGTTCCTTCGGATTTCGTGGAGCGAATCCGAACACTGCTCGGCTGAGCGAAGTGCGAGACGGAGCCTGCGCTCGAGGCGGTTTCAGTCTCACCCAGCCTGTGAGCCGGAACGGCAGCGGTCAGTCCGCGGCGGTCTCCGCGAGGATGAGCCACTGGTCCTCTAGCTCGGCCTTCTCGACCGCCAGCTCGCGCAGGGCCGAGTCCAGTTCCGCGACCTTGGCGTAGTCGGTGGCGTGGTCGGCGAGCTGGGCATGCAGGACCTTCTCGGCGGTCTCGATCCGGGCGAAGCGGCGCTCGATGCGGGTCAGTTCCTTGCGCGCCGCTCGGATGTCCGCGGCACTGTTCGTCGCTCCGTTAGCCGCTGCGGTCTCGCTCGGCGGGGAGTCGGTCGACGCGGTACGGGATCGGGCCAGCGGGTCAGCGGAAGACACGGCCTCCGCGCGCCGGCGCACGTACTCCTCGATCCCGCCGGGCAGCATCCGCAGGTCCTGATCCCCCATCAGAGCCCAGACGGTGTCGGTGGTGCGCTCCAGGAAGTACCGGTCGTGGCTGACCACCAGCAAGGTGCCGGGCCAGCCGTCGAGCAGGTCCTCCAGCGCGGTGAGGGTCTCGATGTCCAGGTCGTTGGTCGGCTCGTCCAGGAAGAGCACGTTGGGCTCGGCCATCAGCAACCGCAGCAGTTGTAGACGACGGCGCTCGCCGCCGGACAGGTCCCCCACCGGAGTCCACTGCCGGTCCGCGGCGAAGCCGAAGCGTTCCAGCATCGACGAAGCGGTGAACTCCTTCTTCCCGATCGTCACCACGCGGGCGACGCGTTCGACGCAGGTCAACACCCGCTCCCCGGGCGGGAGTTCGTCGATCTCCTGGGAGAGGTGGGCGGCGCGCACCGTCACGCCGGTCTTGACCTTCCCGCTCACCGGCGCGAGCTCACCGAGCAGCAGGCGCACCAGCGAGGTCTTGCCGCTGCCGTTGATCCCGACCAGACCGACCCGCTCACCCGGACCCAGATTCCAGGTCAGGTGCTTGAGCAGCGGGGTCCCGCCCGGGGCGAGGGTGATGTCGGTCAGCTCATAAGCCGTCCGACCGAGGCGGGCGGTGGCAAAGCGCACGAGTTCGCTGCTCTCGCGCGCCGGGGGTTCGTCGGCGATCAGCGCGTTCGCAGCGTCGATGCGGAACTGCGGTTTGGACGTGCGCGCCGGCGGGCCGCGGCGCAGCCAGGCCAGTTCCTTGCGAACCAGGTTCGAGCGCTTCTGCTCCTCGGTGGCGGCGATCCGGTTGCGCTCGGCCTTGGCCAGCACGTAGGCGGCATAGCCCCCGTCGTAGCCGTTGACCGCACCGCCCTCGACCTCCCAGGTGCGGGTGCAGACCTCGTCGAGGAACCACCGGTCGTGGGTGACGACGAGCAGCGCGGTGGGGCGTGCGACGAGGTGGCGGGCCAGCCAGGTGATGCCCTCGACGTCGAGGTGGTTGGTTGGCTCGTCGAGCACCAGCAGGTCCAGTTCGGCCACCAGCGCCCGCGCGAGCGCGATCCGTCGGCGCTCGCCACCGCTGCACGGGCCGACGACGGTGTCCAGCCCAGCGGTGAACCCGGCGGCGTTGACGCCCCCGAGCAGACCGGTGAACACGTCGCGCACCCGGGCGTCGGAAGCCCAGGAGTGCTCGGCCCGCTCCCCCACCACGGCCTGGCGCAGCGTCATCGCCGGATCGAGCTCGTCGGCCTGGGTCACCATGGCCACGCGCAGGCCCCCGAGGTGGGTCACGCGGCCGGCGTCCGGGGATTCCGTGCGCGCCAGCAGGCGCAGCAACGTGGACTTACCGGCGCCGTTGCGCCCGACGACGCCGATGCGTTCGCCGATGCTCAGACCGAGGGAGACGCCGTCGAGCAGTGGGCGCACCCCGTAGGACTTGGACACCGTTTCGAGGTTGACCAGGTTGCTCATCGAGTCACCGCCACGGACTTCGTCCTCGCGGGGACCGATTCGACAACATGGTGAGCTCGCTGCGCTCTCTCATATGGACCAAAGGTTACGCGCCCTACGGACTACCTCGGGACGTCGAGCACGATGCGCGCACCGGCGACCGGGCCGCCGGCTCGGCGCACGTCCCGGCACAGGCCCATCGCGGTGAGCGCGACGGCGAGGTCCAGACCGGCTGCGGAATCCGCGACCAGGAAGGCCACCGTCGGTCCACTGCCGCAGACCACGGCGCCCAGTGCCCCCTGGGCCAGACCCGCGTCCAAGGTCGCGGCCAGCGCCGGGCGCAGCGAGAGCGCCGCCGCCTGCAGGTCGTTCGACAACGCGGCGCCCAGCGCCCGGGCATCCCCGCCGCGCAGGGCCGCGAGCACACCCTCATCGGCGCTGCGCCGAGGCGCCGGCACGGGTGTGCGTCCGAGTTCGCGCAGGCGGTCGCACTCCGCGTAGACGGCCGGGGTCGACAGGCCGCCGTCGGCGATCGCGAACACCCAGTGGAACTCGCCGCCGACCAGAATCGGCGTGAGGTGATCGCCCCGCCCCAGGCCCATGGCGGCGCCACCGAGCAGGGCGAAGGGAACGTCGGCGCCCAGGGCCGCCGCGATCTCGGCGAGTTCAGAACGCGGGCACTCGGTACCCCAGAGCGCGTCGCAGGCGATCAGCGCGGCTGCGGCGTTGGCGCTGCCCCCGGCCATGCCGCCGGCCACGGGGATGCGCTTGCGGATGGTCAGGTCCACATGGGGGTCGATCCCGGCCCGCTGCGCAAGTGCCAGCGCGGCCGCCGCGGCGAGGTTGGTGGCGTCGGTGGGGACCTCGGGCATGGCGGCACCCTTGGTGGCGTCGTAGGTCTCGACGGTGAGCGAGTCCGACGGAGCGGCGGTCACCTCGTCGTAGAGCGAGACGGCGCAGAACACCGTCGCCAGGTCGTGGTAGCCGTCGGCCCCGGGGGGGCCCACCGTGAGCTGGAGGTTGACCTTGGCGGGGGCCCGAACGGTGACGCTCGCCATCCGCGCTCCTTCCTCGCCGCCGACCACGCTCGGCCCGGTCCGGGGCCTGCTCCCGAGCGGGCTCACCCGGCCCTGTCCTCGACCCATCGTGTCCGCCCCCAGACTCACCCGCCGCGCGTCCCCCGCGCGGTCACGCACTCGGGGCGTGACCTGAATTCAACCTATGCCCTGAGCGCCCCCGCGAGGGTCAGCCCGACGTGGGGCGGTTTGCCGCGATCCGGGCAAAATCGCCGATACCCAGGGACTCACCCCGCGCCGCCGGATCGACCCCGGCCGCGACCAGGGCGGCCAGCGCGGCCGCGGGCGATCCCGCCCAGCCCGCGAGCGCGGAGCGCAACATCTTGCGGCGCTGGGCGAAGGCGGCGTCGATCACCGCGAAGGTCGCGGCCCGGTCCGCCGTCGGCGGCGCGGTCCGGGTGAGCAGGACCAGGCCGGAGTCGACGCGCGGCACCGGCCAGAAGACCGCCGGCGAGACCGCGCCCGCGCGGCGCACGTCGCCGTACCAGCGGGCCTTGGCCGACGGCACCCCGTAGACCCGGCTGCCCGGTTCCGCGGCGAGGCGGTCCGCCACCTCGGACTGCACCATCACCAGCGCGCGCCGCAGGCTCGGGAAGATCTCCAGCGCGTGCAACAGCACCGGCACCGCGATGTTGTAGGGCAGGTTCGCCACGAGCGCAGTCGGTTCGGCAGCCAGCTCTGCTGCCTGGATCCGCAGGGCATCGCCCGCCAGCACCTCCAGGCGCGACACGAACGCCGGGGCGTGGGTGGCCACCGTCCGCGGGAGTTCGGCCGCGAGGCGCGGATCGATCTCGACGGCCAGCACGCGGGCGACCGCGGGCAGCAGCGCGAGGGTCAACGACCCCAGCCCGGGGCCCACCTCGAGCACGACGTCGTCGGCGCCCACCTCGGCCACCCGCACGATGCGCCGCACCGTGTTGGCGTCGATGACGAAGTTCTGCCCGAGCGCCTTGGTGGGCCGCAGCTCCAGGCGCGCCGCCAGCTCTCGGACCTGTGCCGGCCCGAGTAAGCCCGCAGCCCCGTCGTTCACGCGCGGAAGCGTGTCACAACGGGGCTGCGGGGTGGCTGAGCAGGCTAGGAGAAAAGCCTTCTGCCGCAGACCGGCCACGGCGAAGAACCGCGGCTCTTGTAGAGCAGCTGGGCCCGGTAGGTCTGCTCACGGGGGGTGGCGTTGCTGGGCAGGCCGGAGCCGCCGACGCTGCGCCAGGTACCGGTGTTGAACTGGTAGAGCCCGTAGTACGGGCCCGCCGGGTTGTAGGCCCGCGGGTTGCCGCCGGACTCGCACTGCGCGAGTGCCGCCCAGTTCAGGTTCTCGGCACCGGTACGGGCGAACTGCGTGGCCTTGGTGCCCACCCGCACGACCTGAGCGACCGGCTTGCGCAGCACCCGGCTGGCGATCTGGTCCTTGTCCGCGAGCAGGCCGTCGCGCTTGATCAGGTCCAGCGTCAGCTCGCGCACACCCTTGACGCCGGGGCGCGTGATCTTCTGCTCGCCGCGGAACATGCTGCGGTCGGCGATCTCGCGCACCTCGAACGGGATGTCGACCTTGATGGTGACGCGCTTGGAGTCGACCCGCACGACGCGAATCTTGGAGCCGTCCTGGGGAGCTGCGTCCATCTGCGGGCTGACCTCGTCGAGCTGGTCCAGCGTGATGCCGGCCTCGACGAGGACCTGGCGGACGCTGGTCGCGACGGTGGAGAGCTCGAGGCGTTTGCCGTCGGCGATCACGGTGACCTCGCGCGGGGTGAGCACGCGCAACGCGAGGCCCTCGCGCCCGATCGGAGCGGAACGGGAGGCCGAGACGAACATGTTGTCCCCGCGCAGGCCCAGCTCGCCGAGCGCGGCGGCCACGTTGGTGGCGGTGACCCACACCCGGCGGGTACTGCCGTCGACATCCAGGTCCAGAGGCCGCCCGAACCGGATCGCGATGCGCTGACCCTCATCGACCGAGCGATCGAGGGCAGGCACGACGGAGTCGTACTGGCCGACCTCGATGCCTTCACGCGCCAGAACGCCCGCGACGGTGCCGGCGAAGGTGTGCACCTTCGTCGTCTTTCCGTCGACGGTGAGCTCGATCGTCTTGTCGAAACTGACGAACGCCGTCACACCGACGGCCATCGTTGACACGACGGTGGCGTGCACGGCCCAGCGCTTCAGGCGTGACTTGGAGGGAGTTACCACGTGGTTCCAGACCTTGAAGTGCCCAGGCACGGGGACTCAGGAAGCTTCCAGGCCCGATCTGCGCCGGGACGCACGTTCGCGTCACCGAGACCACTGGGCCAGGTACTTCCCGGGCCCGATCTCCGATCCCGGCTGTCAGGAAAGGGACAGTAATCACGGGCGCTGACATTCCGCAAACCCCGACGATGGTGATCATCGTCGCGTTCGGCGGGATTTCCCCACGCATTCAGCAGCTCCACACCGTGACGGTAGGAGTTCCTCACCTGCTCGAACGAGGGAATCCCCGCACGTTCGGCAGGTCTTTGCCCGACCTTGGTGCCGAACTCAAGTCCACCCGTCTGGGGGATTCGGGCACTTATTACCGTTTCACCCCGATGGCGCTTGTGGAGAGCAAGATCACCAGGGCCGGGCTCGGCACGGGCCCTGGACCCGGGTCCCTACCCTGCGAACGGACCGAAGACCCGGGCGGTGTTGGCGGCCAGGGCACTGCCCAGCTCGGCCACGTCCTCGCCTCTGACCTGCGCCATCGCGCGCACGGTCAGCGGAATCAGGTAGCTGGCGTTGGGTCGACCGCGGTACGGGAGCGGGGTCAGGAACGGGGCGTCGGTCTCCACCAGCAGCAGCTCCGCGGGCACCACACCGAGCGCATCGCGCAGGTGCTGGTTCGCCTTGAACGTGATGTTTCCCGCAAACGACATGAGGTATCCGCGCTCGGCACACACCTTGGCCATCTCCAGGTCACCGGAGTAACAGTGAAACACCACTTGATCGGGAGATCCTTCGGATTCCAGCACGCGCAGAACATCGTCGTGAGCATCACGGTCATGGATGACCAGCGGTTTTCCGTGCCGCTTGGCGATGTCAATGTGCCGACGGAACGACTCTTCCTGGCGGCGCCACTGCGATTCGTCGCTTCGGAAATGATCTAGTCCCGTCTCACCTATCCCACGGACCCCAGGGTCGGAGGCCAGCGCGTCGATCTCGGCCAGCGCGAGCTCGAGGTGGTCGGTGCCGCCCGGGTCCCTTCCCAGCCGAGGCGCCTCGTTGGGGTGCAGGGCGACGGTGGCCCAAATGGCCGGGTGCTCGGCGGCCATCCGGGCGGCCCAGGCCGAGGACGGCACATCGATCCCGATCTGGATCAGCGTCGGGACACCCACCGCCGCTGCTGCCGCAACCGCTGCGCCGACCTCGCTGTCCTGCAGGTCGAGGTGGGTGTGGGAATCCGGCACCGGGACCGGCAACGGCTCAGGCGCGGGGGGTAGCTCAGCCGGCCCGGTCGTTGCGTCCCGGCGCTCGCGTACCGGCATCAGCCCTGCTCCTGCGCGAGCCTGGCCAATTCCTCATCGACGATCGACGGCTCCAGCTTGCGGAAGATCGGCGTGGGCGTGGCCAGCTTCGTCCCGGCGACGATCGGGCGCGAGCCCCACGTGGCGGCGGTCCGGTAGTCGCCCTGCAACACCACGTAGGGATCGGGCGCGCCGTCCTCGCGTACCTCGTTGAGTTGCGGCAGCCCGGACCACAGATCGGTGTTGCCGAGCAACTCGTGCACGGCCTGGGAGGAGTGCGGCAGGAACGGCGTCAGCAACGCCTTGGCGTCGTCGACGAGTTGCAGCGCGGTGTGCAGGATCGTCCCCTGCCGCACCGGATCCTCCTTGACCTTCCACGGCGCGGTGTCCGAGAGGTACTTGTTCGCCGAGGCGACCACGGCCATCGCCTCACCGATGGCGGCCTTCTGCTTCGAGCGGCCCAGCAGCTCCCCGATCGGGCCGAAGGCCGCCTTCGAGGTGGCAAGGGCTGCCCGGTCGATGTCTTCGAGCTCACCGGCGGCGGGGATCTCGCCGAAGTTCTTCGCCGCCATCGCCACCGAGCGGTTGACCAGGTTGCCCCAACCCGCGACCAGCTCGTCGTTGTTGCGACGCAGAAACTCTGCCCAGGTGAAGTCGGTGTCGGAGGACTCCGGCCCGGCCACCGCCAGGTAGTAGCGCAGGGCATCGGGGTCGTAGCGGGCCAGGAAGTCCTTGACGAAGATGACGACCGAGCGCGAGGAGGAGAACTTCTTGCCCTCCATCGTGAGGAATTCGCTGCTGACCACCTCGGTCGGCAGGTTCAGCTCGCCGAGGCTGCCGGTGTCCCCACCCAGGGCACCGTTGCCGGAGTAGCCCAGGAGCAACGCCGGCCAGATGACGGAGTGGAAGACGACGTTGTCCTTGCCCATGAAGTAGTAGGACTCGGCGTCGGGGTTCTGCCACCAGTCGCGCCAGGCGTCCGGGTCCCCGTAGCGACGCGCCCACTCCACCGACGAGGACAGGTAGCCGATGACGGCGTCGAACCAGACGTAGAGACGCTTGTCGCCGCGGTCACGCCAGCCGTCGAGCGGAATCGGGACGCCCCAGTCCAGGTCGCGCGTGATTGCCCGCGGGCGCAGGTCATCGAGCAGGTTCATCGAGAACTTCAGCACGTTCGGCCGCCAGGTATCGCCCTTGCTCTGCAGCCAGGAACCGAGTGCCTCGGCGAAGGCCGGCAGGTCCAGGAAGAAGTGCTCGGTCTCGATGAACTTGGGGACCTCGCCGTTGATCTTGCTGACCGGGTGGATCAGATCGATCGGATCGAGCTGGTTGCCGCAGCTGTCGCACTGGTCCCCGCGGGCGCCGTCGGAGTGGCAGATCGGGCACTCGCCCTCGATGTAGCGGTCGGGCAGGGTGCGCCCCGTCGACGGGGAGATCGCCCCCATCGTCGTGCGCGGCTGGATGTAGCCGTTGCGGTGCAGCGCCGCGAACACGTCCTGTACGACGCCGTAGTGGTTGCGGGTCGAGGTCCGGGTGAACAGGTCGTAGGACAGGCCGAGTCCGCGCAGGTCCTCGGCGATCACCCGGTTGTACCGGTCGGCCAACTGGCGTGGGGTCAGTCCCGCCTTGTCGGCGGCGACCTGGATCGGGGTGCCGTGCTCATCGGTCCCGGACACCATCAGAACGTGGTTGCCCGCCATCCGCTGATACCGGCTGAACACGTCGGCGGGAACACCGAAGCCGGCGACGTGGCCGATGTGGCGCGGGCCGCTGGCGTAAGGCCACGCGACCGCGGTGAGGATGTGGCGGGGGGAAGGCATGAGGCGATCCTAGGCGCGGGCCGCAACGTCAATTCGGCGCCCAGATCCCCCATCTTCGGGTGGCGGGTGTACCTATCCCGCGCCTGCGATAGGTCTACGCGCCGCCCGAAGACGCGGAGTTTGGCATGGGGGCGGGGCGCTTGGACGCGGCGACGGCGTCGAAGACGACGCGCTTGTGGACGCCGGCGGCGAGGGCGACCGCAGCGATCGCCTCCTTGCGCGTCTCGCCCGCCTCCTCGCGGGCCGCGACGCGGGCGGCGAACTCGGCCGGGGTCGCCGCATCCGGGCCGGGCGGGGCGGCGCCCGCGACGACCACCGTGATCTCGCCGCGCACCCCGCCCGTGGCCCAGTCGGCCAGCTCGGCGAGGGCGCCGCGGCGGACCTCCTCATAGGTCTTGGTGAGCTCGCGGCACACCGCCGCCGGCCGGTCGGCGCCGAAGGCCGCGGACATCGCGGTCAAGGTGACCGCGAGGCGGTGCGGAGCCTCGAAGTACACCTGGGTCCGCTGCTCGGCGGCCACCGCGGCCAACCGCGCAGCGCGCTCGCCGGCCTTGCGCGGCAGGAAACCCTCGAAGCAGAAGCGGTCCACCGCCAGCCCCGACACGGCCAGCGCCGCCAGCACCGCCGAGGGCCCGGGCGCGACGCTGACCCGGATCCCCGCCGCGGCCGCCGCGGCGACCAGGCGATATCCGGGGTCGGACACCGACGGCATCCCCGCATCGGTCACCAGCAGCACCCGCCGCCCGGCCAGCAGCGCCTCGATCAGCTCCGGCGTGCGGGCCGCCTCGTTGCCCTCGAAGTAGGACAGGACCCGTCCGGAGATCTGTACCCCGAGCGAGGTCGTCAGCCGGCGCAGCCGCCGGGTGTCCTCGGCCGCGACGAGGTCCGCACTCGCCAGCTCGGTGCGCAGGCGCGGGGTGGCGTCGGCCGGATCCCCGATCGGGGTCCCGGCGAGCACCAGCACTCCCGCCGTTGGTCCTGCCACCGGCTCCCCCATGGCCCCATCCTGCCGTGGGAACCAGCTTCACTGGCCGCAGCGCCGGTGCACGCGGCGCCGGCGCCCGGTGCAGCGACACCAGGGCCAGTGACGTGGGTGGGCCAGGCGGAGGGAGACGCGACGCAGGATGATCACCGGTATGACTGCGCAGGAGGTCCGGGGGCCCACCGGCGTGTGGACCTGGATCGGGCCCCTGCTGGTCACCCTGCTCGGCGGCGGCGTGCGCTTCTGGCGGCTCGGCGAACCGAACGCGGTGGTTTTCGACGAGACGTACTACGTCAAGGACTCCTACTCCCTGCTGCTGCACGGGCACGAACGCGCCTACGTCGACAAGGCCGACGAAAAGCTCCTCGCGGGGGAGACCGCGTTGTTCACCGACGCCGCGACCTTCATCGTGCACCCGCCCGTCGGCAAATGGATCATTGCGGTCGGGGAGAAGGTCGGCGGCCTGGACGCGTTCGGCTGGCGCCTGGGCGTAGCCCTGATCGGCACGCTGATGATCTTCCTGCTGGCGCGTATCGCCATCCGGATGACGGGCTCGATCGTGCTGGGTTGCCTGGCCGGGTTGCTGCTCGCCCTGGACGGACTCGCGGTGGTGATGAGCCGGACCGCGCTGCTCGACGGGATCCTGGCGTTCTTCCTGCTCGCGGCCTTCGGCGCGCTGCTCGTGGACCGGGACCAGGTTCGCGCCCGGTTGAGCCTGCACCCCCCGGGATCGGCAGCGGCCGCGGACACCCTTCGCCTCGGGGCCCGGCCGTGGCGCCTGGTGGCCGGGCTGTGCCTGGGCCTGGCCGTGGGCACCAAGTGGAGCGCGCTGCCCTACATCGCCGCGTTCGGGCTGCTCGCGGTGATCTGGGACGCCGGTGCGCGGCGCGCGGCCGGTGCACGGCGCCCCTGGCTCGCGATGCTGCGCCGCGACGCCGCCCCGGCCTTCTCCTCCCTGGTGGTGCTGGCCACCGGGGTCTACCTGCTCAGCTGGACCGGGTGGCTCGCGAGCGGCGGGGGCTGGTCACGGCAGTGGGCCACCGGTCGCGACAGCTGGCTGGGGGTGTCCGGGCTCATCCCGGACCCGCTGCGCTCGCTGTGGCACTACCACTCCGAGATCATCACCTTCCACACCGAGCTGACGCAGGATCACCCGTACGAGTCCAGCCCGTGGGGGTGGACGATCCTGGCCCGACCGGTCGCCTACTACTCGGAAGGATCGGAGGCCGGCGATCCCGGCTGCGACGCCGAGCGGTGCATCTCCGAGGTGCTGGGCATCGGCACTCCGGCGCTGTGGTGGGCGGCAACCGCGGCACTGGCCTACCTGGTGTGGCGATGGGCGGGCGCCAGGGACTGGCGGGCCGGGGCGATCCTGGCCGGCGTCGCGGCGGGCTGGCTGCCGTGGTTCCGCTACGAGGACCGGCCGATCTTCTACTTCTACGCGATCGCGTTCCTGCCGTTCCTGATCCTCGGACTCACCCTGGCGATCGGAGCGTTGATCGGCCCGGCGCTCGACCCGCAGGCGCCGAGGCGGGCCCGACGGCGCCGCAGCGTCGGGACGTGGGTCGCCGGCGCCCTGGTGGTCGCCGTCGTCCTGAACTTCTTCTTCCTCTACCCGGTACTCACCGCCGAGACCATTCCCCGCAGCGAATGGATGGACAGAATGTGGTTCCGATCATGGATTTAACTCCACACCACGTGCTCAGCCGGTTGGGTGCAACGCTGCGCAACGGTGCCGAGATCGCCCGGCACGGGGGCCTGCGCACCGACGAGGCGGCCAGCCCGTTCTCCGTCGAGGCCCGCCGCCCGATGTTCCGGCTGCGCCGCTACTTCCCGGCCGAGCCAGGATCGACGGCGCCGGCGGGTCCCCCGGTGATCTTGATCCCCCCGCTGATGATGAGCACGGAGGTCTACGACGTCTCGGCGAGCACCAGCGGGGTGCGCATCCTGCGCGACGGTGGCCTGGACCCGTGGGTCGTCGATTTCGGGGCACCGGAACGTGAGGAGGGCGGCCTCGCGCGGACCGTCGTCGACCACATCCTGGCCGTCGACCAGGTGGTCACCCTGGTACGCGAGCGGACCGGTCAGGACGTCTACCTGGGCGGGTACTCCCAGGGCGGGATGTTCGCCTACCAGGCGGCGGCCTACCGGCGCAGCGACGGCATCGCCGGGCTGGTCACCTTCGGCTCTCCGGTGGACTCGCGCGAGACGCGGGTCTTCGGGGTGGTCGCCGAGGACGTCATCGCCGAGATCGCGACCCTGCTCGCCGACCACGTGGTGAGCCACCTGAGCCTGCCCGCCTGGGCCAGCCGGCTCGGCTTCCGGCTGCTCGATCCGGTGAAATCGGTGCGCGGACGCATCGCCTTCCTGGCTCAACTGCACGACCGTGAGGCGCTGCTTCCCCGCGAGCGCCAACGTCAGTTCCTCGACAACACCGGCTACGTCGCCTACCCCGGCCCGGCGATTGCGGAGTTCATCACGCAATTCCTGGTGCACAACCGGATGCTCTCCGGCGGCCTGGTGATCTCCGATGTGCCGGTGACGCTGGCCGACATCACCTGCCCGATCCTGGCGGTCGTCGGGGGCCGGGACTCGATCGCGCCGCCGGCGTCGGTGCGGGCCATCCTGCGGGCGGCTCCGCGGGCGGAGGTCGACGAGCTCGTGCTGGACACCGGCCACTTCGGGATGGTGGTCGGCGGCGGGGCATCGCGCACGACCTGGCCGGCGGTCGCGGACTGGGTCAGCTGGAGACACGGCGGCGGCCGGCGGCCCGCGGCAATCCAGCCGGCCGTGGAGGCCCCGGCCACCGCCGCCGAGCCCCGGGAGTTTTCGGGGCTCGCCGGCGCGGGCGCCACGCTGGTCGGCATCGGCTTCACCCCGGCCCGGCAGGGGTTGCGCCTGCTGGCATCGGTTGCCGGCAACCCGGGCACGGCAGCGGGCAGCCTGATCCGGCGCGGGCGCCGGGGAGGGGACTCCCGGGTCGGGCTCGCCGCCCTGCTCGACGAACGCGCCGCGCGGGTCGGCGCCGACCACTTCTTCGTCTTCGACGGGCGCGCCCACACCTACGCCGCGGCCAAGGCGCGCATCGACAGCGTCGTGCGCGCCCTGGTCCGCCACGGTGTCGGCCCGGACGAGCACGTCGGCATCCTGATGCGGACCCGGCCCAGCGCCGTCACGGCCGTCGCGGCCCTGAATCGCATCGGGGCAGTCGCCGTGTTGCTGCGACCGGGTCCTGACCTGGCCACCGAGATCGCGCTGGGGCAGGTCCGGTGCATCGTCACCGATCCCGAGCACGCCCTCGCCGCCGCTGCCCTCGGCGCCGGCCCGATCCTGGTCCTCGGCGCCGCCGGCACGCCCCGAGACCTGCCGGAGACGGCCGTCGACCTCGAGCTCCTCGACCCCGAGCGAATGCGACTTCCCCGCGCCTTCGAGGCCAACCCCGGCCGCGGCGCCGATCTCGCCTGCCTGCTCTTCGACGGCACCGGGCCCGCGATCCACACCGTGGAGGTGACCAACGCCCGACTGGTCCGGGCTGCCTACGCCACCGCACGCGCCGCGAGCCTGAGCTCGCACGACACCGTGCACAGCCTCGTGCCGGTGCACCACCCAGCCGGGCTGCTCACCGGTGTCGGTGGCGCGGTCGCCGGCGGCGCCCGCCTGGCGATGAGCACCGCCACGACCCCTTCGGACTTCTGGGACGAGGTCCGCCGCTACGGGGTGACCGTGGTCGCCTGCACCCCTGATCTGCTCGGTGAACTGGTTGCCGCCCAGATCGGGGCGGCCGAGCGCCACCACCCGGTCCGGCTCTTCGTCGGCGCGGACCTGCCTGCCGTGCTGGCAGAGAGCGTCCGCACCCGCTTTCCGCCGGCGGTCGTCCTCGAAGTGGCCGAGGTCACGGGTCTGCTCTCCGCTGCGCGCTGACCTCGGCGTGCGCGTCGATCACCGAACGCATACGAACGGGGGCGCAGGGTAGCTCAGAACACCCACTGGGATCTGCGCCACAATCAGCTATTCTGAACGGGCCCCATTCGGGGTAAATTCTGCCTGTTTCGGCATCGTCGCCCCCCCGGCGGCACAGTCCAGGGCTGCGCAGAGCCCGCTGACACCGGAGAGTGGGGCGTTGTGGCGATCACCGTGCGCCCGCCACTTCCCCGCGTCCGCCCCCTACCGGTCACCCTGACCCGCTTCAGCCGCGAGCTGGCCGCGATGCTCATCCTGTTCGCGGTCTACAAGTTCGGACGGGTGCTGCACACCACCGACATCTCGGTCGCCTACGACAATGCCGACAAGGTGTGGGAGCTGGAGCGGCTGTTCAACATCCCGAGCGAACTCAGTGCTCAGCAGGCGCTGCTGTCCCTGGACTGGCTGGTCGAGTTCGTCAACGTGTACTACGCCGTGGTCCACCTGCCGGCCACCGGCGCCTTCCTCATCTGGATGTACTTCCGTCGCCCGCAGCTCTACGGGCCGGTGCGCCGGGCGATCATCGCGATGACGGCGATCGCGCTCGTCGCCCACATCGTCTTCCCGCTGGCGCCGCCGCGGTTGATGCCGCACCTCGGATTCGTTGACACCGGCGCGATCTACGGACCGCTCAACGTCTACGGCGAGAACCCAGATCAGGCCTCGCTGGTCAACCAGTACGCGGCCATGCCGAGCCTGCACGTCGGCTGGGCGATGCTCGTTGCGGCTGGCCTCATCGCGGCGTTCAGCTCACCGTGGCGGTGGCTGTGGTTGCTGCACCCCACGATCACCGCCGTCGCCGTGGTCGTCACCGCCAACCACTACTGGGTGGACAGCATCGCCGCCGCCGTCCTGCTCACCGCGATCACGCTGCTCCTCGGCCGCTTCTCCGGGGCCCGGTGGCGGGCCGGGCGGGCGCGCGAGGAGGCGGCCGTGGCCCCGTTGCCTGCGGTCGCAGAACCCGTCGAGCCGGTCATGTCCGGCGCGCCGAGCGCCCCGCGCCTCGCGCTGCTCGACGCGAGCCTTCCCGCGGAACTGGTGATTCCGCACAGGTGATCTAGCTCGCACCTTGTGCTAGCGTCTTTTCTGGTTGCAGTGAGCAGATCCGGTGAACGTTCTTGAACGCCCACGGAGATTCCTTCCGCTGGGCGTTTTTTTGTCCCAAGGATCGCAAGCAGCGACCGGGGCCTCAACCGAGTCTCCCAGTTCGTGCATCTGAAGGAGCACACCCAGCATGACCCAGGGCACCGTGAAGTGGTTCAACGCCGAAAAGGGCTTCGGCTTCATCGCGCAGGACAATGGCGGAGCGGACGTATTCGTCCACTACTCGGCCATTCAGTCCAACGGCTACCGCACGCTTGAGGACAACCAGCGCGTGGAGTTCGAGATCACCCAGGGCGCCAAGGGCCCGCAGGCGGAGAACGTCCGCCCGATCTGAGCGGACGCTGTGTTCCTTCGGGAACAAACGTGTTCACGAGGGAGGCCGTCACCCCGGTGGGGTGACGGCCTCCTTCGCAATAGGCGCTAACTCAGGCGGGAACGGCGACCCGCTCCGGCTTCGCCGATCCGGGCGCGGCCTGCTCGGGCGGCGCCGTGGGCAGGAACTTGGCCGCCCCGAACACCGCCATGGCGCACAGGCCGATGACGAGCAACTCCGCGGCCAGCACGATGCCGCTGGAGAAGTCATCCCCGTCCAGGTGCAGCGCGATGATGACCGGAGCGCCGATCCCGAAGTTCACGCCGAACATCGTGATCGGGTGGGTGTAGAGCAGGCTCGCCATGCCCCAGCCGCGCTGGATCTTGCGCCAGACGTTGACCGCGAGCACGGTGAACAGGATGACCTGCGTGCCTTCCAGGAACCCGACGACCAGCGGGTAGTTCCACAGGCGCATCTCGAACGGGCCGTAGTAGGTGTAGACGTCGACGCCGGTGCCGATCATCTCGAACACGCAGGAGGTCGCGATCTCGATGCCCCAGATGGCGAGCAGGAAGTTACGGGTGACCTGCCCCTGATACATCTTCCAACCGGCGTACAGGCACGGGCCGGCGTAGAGAATCAGGTAGCCGCTGTGCGACCAGATCGGTTGGACGACGCCGAAGGCGGAGAAGTGCGAATACATCGCGCCCGACTGGCCGTTCTCCACGTCGTAGAACCACAGGTCGAAGGCGACGTCGTAGAGCGGTTCGGCGAAGGCGCTGATGAACACACCCAGCGAGATCAGGACGAAGAATGCGGTGCGGTGCTTCATGCCGAGCTGGAAGGCCCAGACCAACATCGCAATAGCGATCGCGTAGCTGGCGTAGGTGAAGATGTCCTGCCACATCATGTCCAGCTCGCGCTCCATGACTTCTGGTGGCATGCGTCCCATCGGAGCTCCTTGACGTCTCGGGGGGCTGCGCGGACCCGGAGGCAGACCGCGCGGATGCTCGAGCCTAAACCGCGACGCACGCCTATACCTCTCCCTACCGTGCCGATTGCATTGGCCATTGGTGGTAGGAACGGGACATGGAGTCCCCCCGCGCTCTGCTGGCCCAGGCGCACGAGTTGCGCGGGCAGGCGCGGGCAGCCTCCGCAAGCGCCGGCCGTCAGGACCCGACCGCGCTGCGGGCTCTGGCCGCCGTATTGGAGTCGGTGACCGCGCGGCTCGCGCAGGCGCTGCGCGCCTCACCCGGGCTCGGCGCCGACGACGCCACCGCCCTGGGGCGTGCCTTGATCGACCTGACCCGGGCGCGCAGTGACCTGGCCGAGGACGCCGTCTCGCGGCGGTTCGAGGCGGTCGACGCAATCCACGACAGTCTCGGGCGGCTGCGCGAGGTGAGCGACGTCGGCGATCTGCTCGCTGCGGCCGCCGTCGAACTCGCGCGCTGCTGCGACCTGGACCGCACCGTGGTGAGCCGCCGGCGCGGGGCGACCTGGCGCGCCGAGGCGGTGTGGATCCACCCGGACATCGAGGCGCAGGTCGCGGCCCGCACCCGCACCGCCCTCACCGAGCACTGGATCCCGTTGCTGCCCGGCACGCTCGAGCACGACCTCGTGCGCCGACGCGCGGCGGCGCTGGTGTCGGCGAGCGATGAGGGCATCAACCGCGAACTGGTTGCGGCGGCCGAGAGCGTCGGGTACATCGCGTCGCCGGTGATGCCCAGCGGGGAGGTCATCGGCTTCCTGCAGGGCGACCGCTGGCTGGGCAACCGCGAGCTGACCGCACACGACCGCGACAACCTGTGGACCTTCGCCGAGGGGTTCGGCCTGATCTTCCAGCACCTCGTGCTCTCCGAGCGGCTGGGCCGCCAGCGCCAGCACCTGCGCGAGGCGTTCGCCGCGGCCGAACGGGGGCTCGCCGAGCTGAGCTCCACCGAACTGCTCCTGGCCCGTCGGCAGCCTCCACTACCGGCCGAGCGCGCGGTATCGCCGGCCCCGTCCACCACCCCCCTGCTGAGCCGGCGCGAACGCGAGGTGCTGGCGCTGATGGTCGAGGGCGCCCGCAACGCCGAGATCGCCGAGCGCCTGGTGTTGAGCGAGTCGACGGTGAAGGCGCACGTGAGCCGGGTCGCGAGGAAACTCAAGGCGGCGAATCGGGCCGAGGCGGTCGCCCGCTTCCTGCTGCTGGAGCGCGGGCATGCCGGGCGGCGCTGAAGCGGTCCGCGGCCGGCGCGGGCGGGTGCCGGCGCTGGCCCGGCTGCGGGTGCTGGCCGCGGCGACCGGAGACCTCGTTCCCGAGGCCGATCCGGACGCGCTGTCCGAGCTGGCCGCGCAGCTGAGCGAACGGTGCTTGCTACGCCTGGCCGGCGCCGGCCCGGATGCGCGAGCGGCGCTCGCGCCGATTTTGGCCGAACTGGCCGAGCTCTACACGCAGTTGCGACGCCAGGAACTCGCGGACCGCGATATCCGACTCGCCCAGTGCGAACGCGGGCTCGCCCGGCTGCGTGGCTCGTCCGCCAGCGCCGACCTGCTCGACCGGGTCTGCGGGGAGGTCGCGCGCAGCTGCGGACTCGAACGGGTGTTGCTCTCCCGGATCGAGGCGGCGCGGTGGCAGCCGTGGATCGCCCACGCCGAGGCAGCGGACCGGTGGCAGGCGATGTGCGCGAGCGAGGGGTTCGAGCTTGCGCCGCCCACGGCGGAGGCGACGGTGACGGCCACCCTGCGCCCGGTCTTGGTGGAGGCGTCCGAGACGCACCCTGCGTGGCCGGGCGGCGGCGGGTGCGTCATCGCCCCGATCGCGCCCGCCGGAAAAGTGATCGGCCTGCTGCATGGTGACCACGGCCCGGACGGCCCGCGGTGCGACGGTACCGATCGGGATGTGCTCGCCCGGTTCGCGCAGGGCTTCGGTCACCTCTACGAGCGGACCGCGCTGCTGGAGAGCATGCGGGTGCAGCAGCAGCACCTGCGCGACCTGCTGGCCGTGCTGGACTCGACGACCGAACGGCTGACGGAGTCCGCGATCGAGCTGACCGCGGCGCTGGGTGCCGAACCGGTCCCGCCCCCCGCGCCGGGACCAGGGGCACTGGATGCACGTCTCGCGGCGCTGACCGCTCGGGAGCGCCAGGTCCTTGAGCTCGTCGCCGGTGGAGCCCGCAACGCTGAGATCGCCGAGCGACTGCTGCTCGCCGAGGGCACCGTGAAGACGCACGTCAAGCACATCCTGGCCAAGCTCGGCGCGTCCAACCGCTCGCAGGTCATCGCCCACTACCTCGGTGGCGGCTAGGACGCGCGCACGGCGCCCGCAGCGCCACCGGCGCCGACACCCGCGCAGGACCAGGTCGAGACCGTGCCTGAGCGGGCGTACCGAACCGCGAACCGGGTACCGCGCTCAGGCGCGATGTTCGGGGTTGGCGAAATCGGGCCGGCAGCCCGCGTCCCAGGCGCGGCGGGAGGTGCCGGTCTCGGGTATCCCACCCGCACGCTTGAGCATCGCCGTCAGGTGCATCAGATTCCAGGACATGAACGCGGTGTTGCGGTTGGTGAAGTCACTCTCCGGCCCGCCGGAGCCCTCGTCGAGGTAGGACGGGCCGGGCCCGATCGGGCCGATCCAGCCGGCGTCGGCCTGCGGCGGGATCACATAGCCGAGATGCTGCAGGCTGTAGAGCACGTTCATCGCACAGTGCTTCACCCCGTCCTCGTTGCCCGTGATCAGGCAGCCACCGACCCGCCCGTAGTAGGCATATTGCCCGCGCTCGTTGAGCAGCGCCGAGCAGGCGTAGAGCCGCTCGATGACGTGCTTCATCACCGAGGAGTTGTCGCCCAGCCAGATCGGCCCGGCCAGCACGAGGATGTCCGCGGCCAGCACCCGCTGATAAAGCGCGGGCCATTCGTCCGAGGCCGCGCCGTGCTCGGTCATATCCGGGTAGACCCCGAGGGCGATGTCGTGGTCGACCGCCCGCAGCAGGTCAACCTGCACACCCTCCTCCCGCATGATTGCTGCGCTGCGCTCGATCAGCCCCTGGGTGTGACTGAGCTCGGGCGAGCGTTTCAAGGTGCAGTTGATGTACAGCGCGCGCAGCCCCGGGTATCGCGGCGAGGGGTCTTTCCCGGGCGATTCGGTCGCAGAGTCCGTCATGGCGCCCACGTTAGAAGCACTTACCGAGCGCCGCGGCGGCAGCGCTCTTACGGATCGCTGACGCTCGGGGATCGGCCACAACGGCGGTCCCGGCAAACTGGCATCGTGGCGGCGACAACGCACGTGCCCTGGCCGAGGTGACGGGCCGGCTTCGTCGAACTGCGGGCGCCCACCGGGCCCGCCGCGTTGGCGGCGGGCCCGATGAACGCCAGCTGCGATCAGGTCAGGCGACCGGGCTGAGGATGAACGAGAACCGTGAGTTGTCCGGCAGCGTCGCACCGGCGGGGATAGTCAGGAAGTACTCCCCGTCCTCCGGCACCGCCAATGAGCCGGTGGAGCTGCAGGAATCTGCCCCAGTTACGACCGCGCACTCGAGCGTCGACGTCATGCCGCCGCCCGTGTAGGACAGCGCGTAGGTGACATCAGCACCGGCATTGCCCGGCAGGAAGACTTTGAACTCACTGATGGACAGTGCGAACGGAGCGGTCGCACCGACGCCGTCGTAGGGACCAGTGAAGAGCTCTCCGGGGAATCGGTCACCCGGGCCAATGTCGTCCAACGCCGCCCCGCTCATCGGGACCTGGGCGGGGCCGGCCGGGCCGGTGGCGCCGGCGGCACCGGCTGTGCCCGGCGCTCCAGGGGGCCCTTCGGGGCCCGCCACACCGGCAGCACCGGCAGTGCCGGTAGCCCCAGCAGGACCGGCAGGACCGGTGGCCCCGGCAGGACCGGTAGCGCCGGCAGGACCGGTAGCGCCGTCCGACCCGTCCGACCCGTCTGACCCGCCGTCCGTGTCGACCCTCAGCCCCCGCTCACCGGAGGCACATTTTTTCTCGTTGACGCCTGGATTGAAGATCGAGAGCACGGCGCCACCATTTTTGTTGTCGGCGTCGCTGCGGTCGAAGCAGAGCCGGATGACTCCGTCGCCTCTGGGGATGTCTGCGGGCGCCGACGGTGCCGCATATCCGACCCCGCCGTTGGCCGTGACGAGTAATGCACCGGCGCCGACCCAGAGACCAGCGCCCTTCAAGACGCGCTTACTACGACTGTCGTGCTGATTCATGTGGTGTCCTCACCTGACCGCGAATTTCATTTAATGGGGGGTGATCACCCAGCGCGCGGTCAGGACGAGGCGAAAACGATTCTGTAGGTTGTTCAACAATTAGTCAAGAAGGATTTTATCGTGGATATCACCCGCGGGCTTGCGCACCTGATTGGGAACAGAAATCTATTCATGTTCGCCTGATTCGCCCTGCGTTTTTCTGGACCTCGGCGAACCTCAAGGGGGGCGAACCTCAACGCGGGCGACGCAATCCCCGAGGCCCCCGCCGGCTGCCGCGGAACAGGGACCGCACGATTCCCGGCGACCCCTGCGTGCGTCGATGCCGACCCGGCAGCGCGGTGGGTACAGGGCTGGCGCTCCAGCCCGTCTCGCCTGAACCCACGGCGCGGAGATCCAGGTCCGGCCCGGCTTGCTGGGGCTGGTGCGCGTGCTGATGTCGACCACGAGTCTCGTTGCCTTGAGCTCAGGGACAGAGGGGAGTTGACCCAAGCGGCGAGGGGCGCGAGGTCCGGACGGAGCCACACACGCTGGAAGATCATCTTGTCACACTGTGCGTGCCGCGCGAGCGTGGCGCCACCCTGTCCAGGGGCCGTTGACCGAGCACGTCAGCAGGGAATCGACCCGTCTCGCAGGGTTTGGCCCGTTCACGTGGGGTATCTGATTCGTGCGCCCGCGGGCATGAGCACGACCAGACGGTGTCGGGCTCACCACGTCGCCGCAATTCTGAGCTCCCTGGACCCCGGCGCTCTCGAAGCCAGGCGTCGGGTGAAGGTCCGGGGCGCTATCGCGTCAAGACGCGGGGGTAGAGCATGGGCGTTGTCAGTCAACGGGGCCGGGAAGGTGCCGTCAGTTCAGCGTTCGTGGCGATTTCGAGGTCGCTGACGACGAGTTACGACGTGTTGGAGATGTACACCACTCTCACCACAATGTGCGCCCAGATTCTCGACGTGGATTCGGTAGGTCTATTGGTCGCGGACGATCGTGGCTCCTTGGCCGTGGTGGCGGCCTCCAGCGAGCACACCAAGAAATTGGAGCTCTTTCAGCTCCAATGTGAACAGGGCCCGTGCCTGGACTGCTACCGCACCGGCGTTCCGGTCGCCGTGCCCGACCTTGCGCACAGTGCAGCGCTGTGGCCGAAGTTCGTCCCGACCGCCGTCGAAGCGGGGTTCGCTTCCGTGCACGCGACACCCATGGCCTTGCACGGCACCATATTGGGTGCACTCGGATTGTTCGGGTCCCGGCCAGGCATCCTCAACGGCGACGACCTCGCCCTGGCGCAGGCTTTCACGGACGTCGCCGCCGTGGCGCTCGTCGCAGCGAAGGCGGGTGCTAACGCGGGTCTGGTCAACGCCCAACTGCAGACCGCCCTCACCAGTCGCATCAGTCTCGAGCAGGCCAAGGGCATCGTGGCCGAGCACGGCGCGCTGACGATGGATCAATCCTTCGCCACCCTTCGTCGCTACTCGCGGGACCGCAACGTGCGCCTGAGCGATCTCGCTCATCAGGTCGTGACCCGCGAGCTGCGGCCGGATCTGCTGATCACCCACGCGCGAGCCAAGGGTGTGCTGACCGGTTAGACGACTGCGCGAGGGGTTCCTCACACGTGGACCAGAAGCTGCTTCCGTGCGATGCTCGTCATCTCTGCGGTCCTGGATCTGTCCGGACGATGCGCACCCTCGCCGCGATTCGCTCCCACGACGGCGGGCCCCATGACAGATCTTCCGAGATTGTCCGGCTCGATCGCCACGCGCCCATGATCGACGAACGGGGGTACATGCACCCGCCCGTGTCCGTAGGAGGCGAGATGGTCCACCATGCCGATAGTGACGGACCGTCGGAAATTGTCGACCCGGACACCATCCCGGTCGCGCTCGACGAGATCGACCACCCGCCGGCGCCGAGCGGTTTCGACCGCGTCGCGCAGGCGGTTGCAGCGCGAGCGCAGGAGCTCGGGGTCGAGGTCAACGGGAGCCTGTTGTGCGGGACGGCCCTGGTCCAGCTGGGCGTCAGCGCCGCAGCGGTCTCGGTCCCCGGCGGCCTGGTGAGCGCTCAGACGGTCGCAGTCGCCGGGGATCGCGCACGAGAACTCGAAGAACTTCAGGTCACCCTGGGCGAGGGCCCGTCCCGCGACGGCCTGCTCCACGGATCCGCCGTGATGGTCGACGACCTCACGGCTCCGGAGCAGCAGACCCGGTGGCCGCTCTACGCGGCGTCGGCGGTGGACCGGGGCATGCTGGCCCAGTACGTGCTGCCGATGCAGGTCGGCGCTGCTCGGCTCGGCGTCTTCGTGCTCTACGCGGACCACCGGGGGGCGCTCGACGCCGCAGCGTGGGGCGAGGCGCGGATCTTCGCGGGCCTGGCACTGGAATGGCTGCTCGATACCGTCACCGCCGGGGTGGACACCGGTGGTGATCCGGACCGCAGACGGCAGGGCTTCCTCGACGACCGCCCGGAGATCCATCAGGCCACCGGCATGGTGTCGATCCAACTCGGGGTGGACCTGGGCACCGCCCTGCTGCGACTGCGCGCACGGGCGTTCGCCGAGGACAGGCTGCTCTCGGACCTGTCGGCAGACATCGTCGCGCGCAGAATCCGATTTCGACCTGATGACGGGTTGGCCACCCAGGGCGGCAACTACGACGAGGAGACCTCATGACTGGGCGGCACGGAACCCCCCGGACCGGTGTACGCGGGGCACGCGAGTCGATCGATCCTGGTCGCGAGCAGCGTCTGGCCGACACGTTCACCGCATTGGCCGACACCTTGGTCGAGAGCTTCGATCTGGTCGAGTTCCTGTACATGTTGGTGGAGCGTTGCGTCGAGTTCGTCGACGTTTCCGCCGTCGGGTTGATGTTCGGCGACGAGCGTGGACAGCTGCGGGTTGCTGCATCCTCCAGCGAAGAGACCCGCCTGCTGGAGCTCTTCCAGTTGCAGAACAACCAGGGCCCGTGCCTGGAGTGCTTCCGCACCGGCGAGCCGGTCGAGGAACGTGACCTGACGACGGCCGGTGAGCGATGGCCGGTCTTCGCGCCTGAGGCCGTCGCTGCCGGGTTCCGCACGGTGCACGCCGTGCCGATGCGCCTGCGGGAGATCACCGTCGGGTCGTTGAACTTGTTCCATCGCCAGCCGGACGCACTGCCGACCTCTGCCACCCGGCTTGCCCAGTCGTTGGTCGATGTGGCGACGATCGGATTGATCCAGGTGGACAGGTCGCGCGGCCGGGAGGTGCTGACCCGCCAGCTGCAGGCTGCCCTCGACTCGCGCATCGTGCTCGAGCAGGCCAAGGGCATCGTGTCCGAACTGCGCGAGATCACGCCGGTCGAAGCGTTGTCCGTGCTCCGCGAGTACGCCCGCTCCCAGGATGTCCGCCTGACCGCGCTGGCACACGCGGTCATCGATGGCGACCCGCTCACCACCTCGCTGGTTGCCCCGGACTCGACCCGGATCGGACGGCTGCGGTGACCACGCCCGTCTACGTCATCACCGTGTTCGTCGGCACTGGGAGGCAATCCCGCTGACCGGCTTTGCGGTCAAAGACCACCCCCTGTGAAAGGCGCGCCACCATGTCGCAGAAATCCTCGCTGACCGCCCTCGCCCGAGAGCAGCTCAAGCTGGCCGCTGCCGCCGCCAGCGGCCGCAGCGCGCACACCGTGTTCGGCGGCCACGAACACGTCCTGCACCAGACCCTGATCGCCATCGCCGCCGGCCACGGTCTCGACGAGCACGAGAGCCCGGGGGACGCCACCGTGCACGTCCTGCACGGACGCGTACGCCTTCGGGCCGGCGAGGATGCGTGGGAGGGCTCGGCCGGGGATCTGCTCATCGTGCCCGGCGTCCGGCATGCCCTCGAAGCGCTCGAGGATTGCGCCGTCCTGCTTACCGTCGGCAAGCGCAATTGAGGGATGCCGGTAGTTACCCCGCCGGGACCAGCTGCCCTTGACCGGACTGGTCGCGGCGTGCAGTCTGTCGTGAGGAGATTGTCCCGGGACCCCGGATGACCTTGACGTGAATACTCCGTCAACGCCCGGGAGAGACCATCGCCGCCATCCCAGCACTCACGGTCCGAGTCCTCAAGGATCTGACTCGGACCCTGCTACCAGGACCTGTCGATGCCAGGCGGGTCCCCACCCTCGCCTTGCACACCCTGAGCGCCCGCACGATCGCGGGATCTCGGAGCAACGCACGGCGCCGGCTGTGGGAGTTGAGACAGGACCACGAGGTTCGGCTGGTCACCCGTACCGGTCCCCCGGGCGTCGAGCCACCCGGCGCCGAGCTCGGTGCCGTGCACCGGGCGCTGCCCTTCGCGGCGGTGATCGGTGCAGGTTCCGACGCTCACCGCTGAAGCACGTCTGTTCCTGGTGCTGGCAGCCGATTACCCCAGCCTGCCGAGCAGCACGCTGCTCGACGCGATCGCGCACTACACCCACGCGCTCGGCCTGCACGGGGACGACCCGTGGACACGGGCGATGGTGGACCTCGCCATCCGCGGGCGCCTCGCCGAGGAGTCGCCGACCGCGGTCGGCACCGCAGCGGCACCTGAGGGTGCGGGCCACGCCGCACTCGGCGCAGCAGCGCGATGAGCCGGCGTGGGTCCCTCAGCAATCCTGCCCGAGCCCTACCGCGGGACGGGTCGAGGTGGGGCACTCGCGACCGAGGTCATGCGATCAGTTCAGGGTCCGCGGTCGAGCTCGGCAGGTAGGCCTTCGCGGAGAAGTTTCCAGTGTGCGTTGCGTTGGGGTCGTTGGAGCGGGTCCAGCCAGGGCGGGGGGGATCAGTTCTGGGTGAGCGTCAGATCCGAGTCGGATCTGCCAGCCGTGGTGGTGAATTTGGTCGTGGTGGAAATCGCAGACCAACGCGGTGTTCGCCAGCGAAGTCTCCCCGCCGTCGGCCC
>JBQTIR010000002.1:0-89344 GCA_052387905.1 Sporichthyaceae bacterium
CCCGGCAGAACAGCAGACCGGTCACCAAAGCACGCCCGACGCTTCCGCGGAAGCGCCCGCGACCAAATGCGGCTCACCGAGCCCTCTCGGCACCGGATTCAGAATCTTTGTGAATCACCAGGGTTAAGAACCTGCCCCACGACCGGCGCCTGCGTCACAGCGCCTTGACCGATGTCAACGCCGAACTCGCACCAGGCGGACCACGCCATCGCCTCGTCGGTTCCGTCGGACGCCTTCGCCCGCCAGCGGTAAGCCTGGCCGTTCACGAGGGCTCCAGCAGGGACGTTGTAGGCCATCCGAATTCCTGCCGTCACGATGTCTCAGTAGCCCGTGTGGATGGGCGCGGTCCCAGCAACCGGCCAGATTTCGACGCGAAGCTTGGTTGAGTCGGCCCCGTCAACGATGTCGGCGTCCTCGGCAGTGCCACGCAGTGTGGGCGTAGTGGTCGAAATCTGGGTTCGGGTAGTCCCGCTTAGGCAACTGACCGGAGGCGACATCGAAAGACCTGTAACAGTCGACGGCGCCGTGTTGTAGGTGACGATCAGCGTCGGAACTCGTGACGTGGTGTTGCAGGCCGTGCCGGAGGGGTTCACATTCTTCGAGCAGAAGGCCTTGTAGGCGGCGTCGTTGGTGTCGTTGGCTCGAAGCGCCAGGCCGTTGTTCGCGAGCACATCCTCATCCCAGGCCCGCACGATTTTCGTCACGTTGATGTCTTCCGAGGCGTTGCCGCATCCGCTCATCCCGTGCGCGAACGCCTTCGAGGATGCGTAGGCGGAACTGGTGTTGATTTCGGGCTGGCGATGCTTCAGCGCGCTGCTGGTCGGGTCAGGCGTCTTCCACCACACGCCGGCCTCTGGCCCGGTGAGCTCGTCGTGGTCGGTGGCGCGCCACTTCTCCGCGACCGGATAGATGTGCAAGGTCGAGGGCGTGCAGGAGCGCGTGTCGTACTGGTAGAGGCGCAGCTTGGCGTCGATCACTGTCCCTGGGCGGTCCGGGATCTCGTGGTGGATGTAGGTCCGGTTGCGCATCAAGGTGTCGGTGTAGCCGACCCGCAGGTAGCTGGCCGTCGGGAAACCCTTGAGCGGGTCCAGTGTCGTCACGTATGTGGTCCGGTCCGCAGAGCTGTCGGTGTACACGTCGGGATCCACCCGGACCGGGTACACCGTCGACGGGTCGCTGAGGAACTCCATCGACGGGCGCAGCACGAGCACCTGCCTGCCGTCGCCGTCGGAGTCCAGGGTTGCGTCCACGTCGACGACCTGCTCCGGGCCGGCTTCGAGCCCTTCCTGGGTGGCGTCCCACATCACCGGGCGGGCGATCCAGAAGACCGGTACACCGCTGGCATCCTTTGCCACGAAGCTGCCGCTGTCGGTCTTGGACAAGCTCACTCCGCGGGCGGTGATCGGCAGCCGGTAGACCGGCTGAGTCACGGGAGCCTTGTCCAGGATCACGTGGACGTTGAACCCGCCGTTGGTGGCGCTGACCTGCACATCGCGGGTGCGACCGGCGTCGAAGGTGGCTTCCCCGCCCGCGACCTGCGCGGCCGGCAGGTCCGTCGGCCAGTCCAGGGACAGCGACTTGTTGCCCTCGACGACCGTGGCCAACGCCTCACCGGTTCCATCTCCGCGGCCATCGGAGATTTTCACGTCAGCTTCGGTGGCGGCTGGAACGAGCACACCGTCCTCAGGGGCCAGCGAGGGGTCGATCTCGACCCACCTCCCGTCCAGCTGCAGCCGCGTGGGCTCCTCGGTGATCTCCACCGTGGTCGTGCCATCAGGATTAATGAACGTGGTGGAGTCGGCACCCCGCTCGACTGTGATCTCGACCCGCTCCCCCGACTCGCGAGCCTGCACGGCGGCCGGATCGACACTGGATGAAGCCTGGGTCGCAGCGACCTCGGAATCGGGCGCGGTCGGCGTCTGGTTGGCCCCGGCCGGCGCTTGCACGGCGAGGGTTGCGAACAGGCCCGCCGCTGTCATGGCCGCCACGGAACGCGTTAGGCGCCGACGGGCGGGCGCCATGCCGAGGGACTTGCGGGAACCGGACCAGGTCATGAACTTCTCCAGAATCGAACCGAGGCAACGTCGGTTCAGACGGCGCCGGCGGGGCAGCCGGTTGCTATGCCGAAGCGGAATCCTGTGCGCAAGGGGCAATTCCACCCGTACGGTTGATGTGGAAATCAGCCGTACCGCCGATCAAGACCGACTTGCGGCCTTGAATCCTGTTTGCTGATCCGCATCGCGCCGATGATCTGCGGCTCGGCGAGCGCGTTTGTCGGGCGTCCTGCTACGGGTGGCTACCTAGAGCTCCAGGCCGACCAGGACGGGCTCGTGGTCCAGGGCAATGCCGAAGCGCTCGATCACACCGGCGCGGATTTCGCGGGCCAGGGCCACGACGTCGTCGGCGGTGGCCGAGCCGCGGTTGGTCAGGGCCAGGGTGTGCTTGGTGGACAGCGTCGCCCGGCCGGTGCCTGAGTCGGCGCCGTAGCCCTTGCCGAAGCCGGCGTGCTCGATCAGCCAGGCGGCCGAGGTCTTGAGCAGGCCCTCGCCGGCCGGGTAGCGGGGGGCATCGTCCGGCAGCGCGGCCGCGGCGACGGCCTCGCTCAGGATCGGGTTGGTGAAGAAGGACCCCGCGCTCCAGGTGTCGTGGTCGGCGACGTCGAGCACCATCCCCTTGGAGCGGCGCAATCCCAGCACGGCCTCGCGGACCTGTGCGACGGGCGCTGCGGCGCCGACCTCGACGCCCAGGGTGCGGGCGAGCTCCGCGTAGCGCACCGCGGTGCTGATCCCCCCCGCGCGTAGGCGCATCCCGACGGCGGTGACCGCATAGCGGTCGGTGCGCTTGAACAAGCTGTCGCGGTAGGCGAAGGCGCACTCGTCGGCCCGGAAGATCCGCACCGTGTTCTCCAGCCGGTCCCAGGTGTGCACGACGGTGATGACGTCGGCGACCTCCTGACCGTAGGCGCCCACGTTCTGAATAGGGGTCGCCCCGACGCTGCCGGGGATGCCGGACAGGGCCTCGATCCCCGCCCAACCCTGTTCCACGGCATGGTCCACGAGGTCGTCCCAGGTGGCGCCGGCCTCCACGACGAGGTCGATCTCGTCGTCGTCGCCACCGGAGACCGCCAGGCCGTCACCGACCATGCGAGCGACGGTGCCGGCGAAACCCGCGTCGCTGACCAGCAGGTTCGAGCCGCCACCGAGGACCATCAGCGGCTCACCCGCGGTCTCGGCGAGCAGATCGGCAAGCTCGTCGACGCCCGCGACGTCGACCAGGCGAGAGATCGGGCCGCCGACGCGGAAGGTGGTGAGGTCAGCGAAGTTCGTCATGGGAGGCGGACGGTGGCGACGGCCTTGCCGAGGACGGTCGCGCCGTCGAACGTCGCCGTGATCATCACCTTGACCAGGTTGTCGGCGAGGACCTCGCTGACCTGGGCCGAGACCTCGAGGACGGATCCGGCCTCGTCGTCGGGAACCGGGACGGGGCGGGTGAAGCGCACCCCGTAGTCCACGACGGCGCCCGGGTCACCGACCCAGTCGGTGACGACGCGCACGGCGGTGGCCATCGTGAGCATCCCGTGCGCGATCACGTTCGGCAGGCCGACCTCGGTAGCCACCCGGGAGTTCCAGTGGATGACGTTGAAATCGCCCGAGGCGCCCGCGTAGCGGACCAGGTCGGCGCGGGTGAGGGCGAAGGTCTGGCTCGGGAGCACGTCGCCCTTCGCGACCTCGCCGTGGGTCGGAGCCGGGATGGCGGACACGGTCACGCGTCCTCGGCGGCACGGCCGACGAGCATCGAGGTCGAGGTCACCACGTGTTCGCCCTCGGTGGTGGCCGACGAACAGGCGACGGTGAGCATGTCGCTGCCCGCCATCGTGCGAGCGCCGGTGATCTGCACTGTGGTCACCAGACGGTCGCCCGGGTGCAGGGGCCGGGAGTAGGTGAACTGCTGGGTGCCGTGCACGACGCGGGCCATGTCGAGCGGGACGTCAGGGTCGGCGAGCACCGCGTCGATGGCCGCAGTGAGGCTGAAGACGATCGGAAACGTCGGCGGCGCGAGGACATCCGGGTGACCCAACGCGCGGGCGGCGTCCGGATCGGTGTACGCGGGGTTGGCATCGCCGATCGCGCTCGCGAACTCGCGGATCTTTTCCCGCCCTACCTCGTAGGGACGGCTGGGCGGGTAGGACCGGCCCACCAGGCCGGGATCAAGCGCCATCGGGGAGCAGGAGACCGGGAGGCGTCAGCGGGTCTCGCGGTGCACCGTGTGCTTGCGCTCCCGCGGGCAGTACTTCTTCATCTCCAAGCGGTCCGGGTCGTTGCGCCGGTTCTTCTTGGTGATGTAGTTGCGCTCCTTGCAGTCGGTGCAGGCAAGGGTGATCTTCGGACGGACGTCCTGGGACTTGCTGGCCACTGAAGTGCCTTCCTCATTACGACTGCGAGCCTGCGCAGACTAGCCGAACCGTGGGGGTGGAGCGAATCGACTGTGTTCCTCGCTGCGCTCGTCAACATCCCGCAATCAGCTCGGGATCGGACGCCGCTCGCAGGCTCGCGGCTGATCGCCCGCCTTCTCGGCTCGGGATCTTGAGCGCTCGTTCCTCGCGCTCGATCCGCTCGCCTCGGTCGACGGGCGGTCCGATCCTGCTGGGGGCGACCGTTCCACTCGCCTCAATTGAATGTAGCGGTGACCGGACTTGAACCGGTGACACAGCGATTATGAGCCGCTTGCTCTACCAACTGAGCTACACCGCCCCTGCTGCGGGCCTTCCGCATGGGAAGACCCGCAGCTCAGAGCCCCTTTACGGAATCGAACCGTAGACCTTCTCCTTACCATGGAGACGCTCTACCGACTGAGCTAAAGGGGCGAGGCAGACAGAGGTTACACGGGTGCGGACCTCACCCGTCGACCCGCCCGCCCCAGCTCACTGTGCGGACGCCCAGGTAGGGCCTTAAGTCCCCTCAACTTCGGGACCGAACGCGCCGAGGATCCAGGCGAACGTGCATCAGAGCCGTCGTCAAGCCGGTCCCGACCCCGCCGATCCACCCCCACGCGGCGCTACCTGCCTGGAGTACTCGATGAAGCACCCGGTCCCTGTGCTCGCACCCGCAGCGCCGCCCATGCCCCACCCCGCGCCGCGCTCGTTGCGTCGCCGGACGACACGAGTTCTGCTCGCCTTCGCGCTCACCATGACCGTGGCCCTGGCCGGCCTCATCGGGTTGGGGCGCTCGTCCGAGGCGGAGGCTGCCACCACCCGCGAGGTGCTGCGCGCCGCAGTGCTCTCGCTCACCAACGTGCAGCGCGCGGTGAAGGGCTGCCCGCCTCTACGGGCCAACACCGATCTGCGGCAGGCCGCACAAGCCCACGCCAACGACATGGCCAACAAGAACTACTTCAGCCACACCTCCAAGAACGGCACGGTGTGGTGGAAGCGCATCGAGCGCTACGGCTACAAGGACCCCGCCGGGGAGAACATCGCCCGTGGATACAGCGCAGCCACTGCCGTGGTCACCGCCTGGATGAAGTCCCCCGGGCACCGGGCCAACATCATGAACTGCAAGTTCCGCAAGATCGGCGTCGGCTTCAACGGCGACGGAAAGTACTGGGTGCAGGACTTCGGGTACTGATCCCTGGCGAGGCCCACGAGTGCCCTCGCTCACGAACGGCCGCGACGCCGCCCCTTTACCCGGGGCGGCATCGCGGCCGTTCTGCGTTGTCCGGAATGCCTGACAACACCCCGGTAGGGCCGGCGGACATCCGTCACATTCAGTGACAAATAGGGCATTGACCTGCGCGTCAAGCGTGCCTCAAGAGTCCCGCGAAGCTGCCCGAACGGCCCAGCGACGGATCTTCACTGTCACCTACACCGTCTGAGTTCCGAGGGTAGGAAGAGGACTCGCCGTCAGTTTTCGGCGTGAAACGTTCGCGGGGGCTCCCGCGATGGTTCGACGAGGTAGTCGCCTGTTGCGCGGGCGAGGCCTCCACGCACAAAGCATTCACGCGGCCAGGCGTGGATTGCCCGCCGCGATGGGTACGGAGGACGCGCAGCTCATGACTACGGCGACCGACCGCTCGCGGGTCCTCGGGATCACTCCGTTCGCGGAGCCCGATGCGGCCCTTGCCGTAGCGGTCGCGCGTGCCGGTGGACTCGGCGTCATCGACCTCGGCCGCGATGGACCACGCGCTCGCACCGCCCTCACCGAAGCCACCTCATGGTTCACCGGTGAGTTCGGCGTCCGGGTCGGCGCGCACTGCGCACTCGAACCCGCGGACCTGCCGGCCGCCGTCACGCTCGTCGTGCTCGCCGCGGACGCGCGCTGGGACATCTCCGCCGCCCGAGAAACGGGCCGCAGCGTCATCGTCGAGATCGGATCCGCCGCCGCTGCCCGGTCCGCATTGGCCGCCGGTGCCGACGCGGTACTGGGCCGCGGCCGCGAGTCTGGCGGACTGGTCGGTCAGACCAACGCCTTCATCCTCCTGCAAGAGCTCGCCACGGCGGACCTGCGCACCAACGCCGGCTCGCCCGCGCCGATCTGGATCGCCGGGGGCATCGGCCCACACACCGCGGCAGCCGCAGTCGCCGGAGGCGCCACGGGCGTCGTCCTGGACAGCCAGCTCGCGCTCGCCAGCGAGGCCGAGCCGGCGCGTGAGGTCGCCGCGGCACTGCGCGCCATGGACGGCACCGAGACCGCGCTGATCGGCGAGTACCGCATCTACGTGCGCCCCGACCTGAGCCGTCCGGCGCCAGGAGCGCTCGCCGCGTTGCTCGGTGGGCGAAGCCTCGCGGCGCTGCCCGTCGGTGAGGACGCCGCGCTCGCGCTGCCGTTGGCCCAGCGCCACCGCAGCGCGGGCGGCATCGTCACCGCGGTCGCGACCGCCATCGAAGTCGGCATCCGCACTGCGACCGCGCAGGCGGTCGCCCATGGCACTGCGGGTGCTCCCCGCGTGAGTCAGCGCATCGTGCAGGGCCCGATGACGCGCGTCAGCGACCAGGCCGCGTTCGCCAAGGCCGTCGCCGACCACGGTGGCCTGCCGTTCATCGCGCTCGCGTTGATGACGGGCGAGGACACCCGCGAACTGCTGATCGAGACGGCCGCCGCCCTCGGAGACCGGCCGTGGGGTGTCGGCATTCTCGGCTTCGTTCCCGACGACGTGCGCGAGGCCCAGCTGGCCGCGGTGCACGAGATCAAGCCCGCGTATGCGCTGATCGCCGGCGGTCGCCCGGCCCAGGCCGCGCCGCTGGAGGCCGCGGGCATCACCACGTTCCTGCACGTCCCGTCCGCCGCACTGCTGGACCGCTACCTGGCCGAGGGCGCGCGCCGATTCGTGTTCGAGGGCTCGGAGTGCGGTGGCCACGTCGGTCCGCGGGCGAGCTTCCCGCTCTGGGAGGCCCAACTCGCGCACCTGGGCGCATTCGGCGCGAAGCACGGCTGCACCGCCGAGTTCGACGTGCTGTTCGCCGGCGGTATCCACGACGCGCGCTCGGCCGCCATGGTGGCCGCGGCCGCGGCGCCGATCACCGCCGCAGGCGGCTCGGCCGGGATCTTGATGGGCACCGCGTACCTGTTCACCACCGAGGCCGTCGCGGCCGGCGCCATCGGACGCTCCTTCCAGCGCTCCGCGCTGGAGTGCGATGCCACCGTGCTGCTGGAGACCGCCCCCGGACACGCGACCCGCTGCGCCGACGGGGCTTTCGTCTCCACGTTCACCGCCACCCGGGACCGCATGCTGGCCGAGGGCTCGCCGCGCGATCAGGTCTGGGACGCCCTGGAGAAGCTGAACATCGGGCGCCTGCGGATCGCGAGCAAGGGCATTCGCCGCGAGGGTGACGCCCTGATCCCCGTCGACGAGAACACCCAGGCCCGCGACGGCATGGTCATGATCGGTGACGTCGCCCGGCTGCGCTCCGCGGTCACCACCATCGCGGAACTGCACGCCGAAGTGAGCACCGGCGCAGCCGAGTTCTTGAGCGCACGCTCGGCCGAGTTGGGCCTGAGCGAGAGCGTCACCAGCTTCGGCAGTGGTCCGCTCGACATCGCCGTGATCGGCATGGCCGGGGTGTTCCCGCAGGCCGACTCGCTCGCCGAGTTCTGGGCGCACACCCTGGCCGACCACGACGCGATCGTCGAGGTGCCCACCGAGCGCTGGGACCCCTCGACGTACTACAACGGCGACGGGGTCGATTCCTTCGGTGGCGCGGGATCGACCTCCAAGTGGGGCGGATTCCTGCGCGACATCCCGTTCGATGCGCTGGCCTACGGCATTCCCCCGGCGGCGCTGGCCAGCATCGAGCCGGTTCAGCTGCTCTCGCTCGAGGTCGCCGCCCGCGCCCTGCGCGACGCCGGCTACACCAACACCGGCACCGACGGGCGCCCGTTCGACCGCGAGCGCACGGGCGTCATCTTCGGCGCCGAACCCGGCACCGACCTCTCAGCGGCCTACGGCTTCCGCGCGCTGTATCCCCAGCTGCACGGCGAGCTGCCCGCCGAGCTCGACGCCCAGCTGCCCAAGCTCACCGAGGACTCCTTCCCCGGCGTGCTGGCTAACGTCATCTCCGGCCGGATCGCGAACCGTCTGGACCTGGGCGGGGCCAACTACACCGTCGATGCCGCATGCGCCTCCGCGCTGGCTGCTCTCGAGGTTGCCTGCCTGCAGCTGCGATCCGGCGCGGCGGACATGGTGCTCGCAGGTGGCGCGGACATCCACAACGGCATCGGTGACTACCTGATGTTCGCCTCGGTCGGCGCCCTGTCCAAAACCGGGCACTGCAAGCCGTTCGACGCCCATGCCGACGGCATCTCACTCGGCGAGGGCGTCGCGACCGTCGTCCTCAAGCGACTGGCCGACGCCGAACGTGACGGCGACAAGATCTACGCGGTGCTCGCCGGCATCGGCTCCTCCAGCGACGGCAAGTCGCTCGGGCTGACCGCACCGCGGCCCGAGGGCCAGCGTCGCGCCTTGGAGCGCGCCTACGGCATGGCCGCGATCTCGCCCGCCGAGGTAAGCCTGCTCGAAGCACACGGCACCGGCACCGTCGTGGGCGACCGTACTGAGCTGACCGTGCTCACTGAGGTGTTCACCGAGGCCGGCGCTGCGCTCGGCTCCTGTTCGCTCGGTTCGGTCAAGTCCCAGATCGGGCACACCAAGTGCACCGCCGGCCTGGCCGGACTGATCAAGGCCGCGCTCGCCGTCCACACGGGCGTCCTGCCGCCCACCGGCAAGATCAGCGCGCCCAACCCCGCGTGGGACGCCGCCACCAGCCCCTTCGTCTTCGACTCCGTCGTCCGGCCCTGGCCGGCCGGGCGACGGCGCGTCGCAGGCATCAGCGCCTTCGGCTTCGGCGGGACCAACTTCCACGCCGTGTTGACCGGGTGGACCGGGTCGCGCGCACCGCGGCACGGCCTGGACCAGTGGCCGGCCGAACTGTTCGTCATCACCGGGGCAACCCGCGAGGCGGCGCTCGCCGATCTGGACCGCCTGAGCGCGCTGTGCACGTCCAACGACAACGCCGGGCGCCCGTGGCGCCTGCGCGACCTGGCCCGCACGAGCGCCGAGCGCGCAATCGCCCCGAACACCTCCGCCCCGGTGCAGGTCGCCTTCGTCGCCACCGATCTGGACGACCTGGCCGCCAAGATCACCGCAGCGCGTGCCTTCCAGGCCGGCCCGGCCGTGTTCGTCGCGGCTGACCAGGCGGCCACCGGCGAGCTCGCGTTCCTGTTCCCGGGGCAGGGCAGCCAGCGCCCCGGGATGCTCGCCGACGTCTTCACCGCGTTCCCGCGCCTGGGCCACCTGCTCGCGCTCGGCGAGCGCTGGGTACCGGCGATGTTCCCGCCGGCCGCCTTCACCGATGAGACGCGGGCAGCCCAGAAGGCCGCACTCACCGACACCCGCGTCGCGCAGCCCGCACTCGGCATCGTCGACCTGGCGATGTATCAGACGCTGTCCAGCCTCGGCGTGGTCCCCGCGCACCTGGCCGGACACAGCTATGGCGAGCTCGTCGCGCTGAGCGCAGCCGGAGCGATCGAGGCCGGGGACCTGCTGGAGATCTCCGAGGCGCGCGGCAACGCGATCCTGGCCGCGGCCGGCACCGATCCCGGCACGATGGCAGCGGTCAGCGCCGACGCCGACGCCGTGCGCGCCGCGCTGGGTTCGTTGCTCGGCGGGGGCAGTTCCAGGGATGACCTGGTCATCGCGAATCTGAACTCTCCCGAGCAAACGGTGATTTCCGGCCCGACGCCCGCGATCGCCGACGCGCTGAGCGCGCTGTCCGCCGCCGGACTTTCCGCGTCGCGGATCGGCGTCGCGGCGGCGTTCCACTCGCCGCTGATCGCTGAGGCGTCCCGCACGCTGGAGGCCGAACTCGCCCGCCGGCAGATCGGCTCGCCGCACCTGCCGGTGTGGGCCAACGCGACGGCGACGCCGTACCCCTTGGGCGCCAGCGCCGTGCGGGAGACCCTCGCCGACCAGGTCGCCAGCCCGGTGCGCTTCACCGAGCAGATCGAGGCCATGTACGCCGCCGGCGCCCGCGTCTTCGTCGAGTGCGGCCCGGGCCGGGTCCTCACCGGGCTCGTCGGCGCCATCCTGGGTGAGCGTCCGCACACCGCGGTAGCCACCGACGCCCCTGGACGCCACGGCGTCCACGCACTCCTGCTCGCCCTCGGCCGCCTGGCCGCGGCCGGGGTCGAGCTGGATCTTTCCGCCCTGTACGCCGGCCGGGATGCCGACGTCGTTCAGGTCCAGACCGTGCCCCGCCGGCCGGGATGGGTCATCAACGGACACCTCGTCCGTACCGCCGAAGGGATTCCCGTGGCCGGAGGACTACGGCCCGCGCAGCGGGTCGAGATCGCACGCGACGCGAGCGAGCGAGGAACTCCCGACGAGCGTGAGCTCACGAGGAACACCGCGATCGCGCCGGTGTCGACAGATGCCCGCGACGCCGTCGTCCTGGAGTTCCTTCGTTCCGGTCGGGAGATGATCGCCGCCCAGCGCGACGTCGTCCTCGGCTACCTCGGCACGCCGGCCGCTCCGGCCATCATTGCCCGCCCTGATGTTCCGGTGGCCACCGAAACGGAGCTCACCCCGATCGTCGAGCCGGCACGGATGGCACAGATCCCCGCGCAGGCCATGCACACCCCGGTGGCCCCGCCCGCGCCGGCACCCCTCGATTCCGCCCTCGACGCCCAGGCCGTCACGACCGCGATCGTCGACCTGATCGCCGAGCGCACCGGCTACCCCGCGGAGATGCTCGGGATCGACCTGGACCTCGAAGCCGACCTGTCCATCGCCTCGCTCAAGCGCACCGAGATCCTCGGCCTGCTCGCCGACCGTCTGCCTGACGCCGGCCTCGACGAGGACTTTCAAGCCACGCTCTCCCGCCTGCGCACCGTGCGGGGCATGGTCGAGGCGATCACCTCGGCGGCGCCGATCGCCGCCGCGGTGACGGTCTCCCCCGCGCCAGCGGCGGCGCCTGCACCGACGCCGGTGTTGGCGGTGAGCGTCGAGCACGTCACCGCCACGCTGGTCGAACTGATCGCGGAGCGCACCGGCTACCCCGCGGAGATGCTCGGGACCGACCTGGACCTCGAGGCCGACCTGTCCATCGCCTCACTCAAGCGCACCGAGATCCTCGGCCTGCTCGCCGATCGTCTGCCCGGGGCCGGCCTCGACGAGGATGCCCAGGCCCGGCTGTCCCGGATTCGCACCGTGCGCGGGATGGTCGACTCCCTCCTGGGCGGCGGCGCCTCGGTGCCCGCGGCAGCGGTCGTGCCGGCGCAGGCAGCCCATCCCGGATCCACTGCGTCGGTCGATCCGGCCCGCGAGGCCGTGCGTCGCTACCTGATCGAGCTCACCCCTGCGCCCACCATCACCGCCGACGGTGACCTGACGGGACGTCACGTCACGCTGGTCGGCGGCGGGCTGGACATCGCGATCGAGTTCGCGGGCGCGCTCACCTCGCGCGGCGCTGCGGTGCGCACGGTCTCGACCGACCCGGACACCGAACTCGGCGACGTCGACATCCTGGTTCACCTCGGCTCGGCCGGACCCAGCGAGCCGACCGCGCTGCCGGACGCCTTCGCGGTGCTGCGCCGTGCGGTCCTCGGTGGAGCCCGCCAGCTGCTGGTCGTCACCGGCACCGGCGGACGCCTGGGCCACCGCGACGCCGGTGACCCGCCCGCGCGGACCGACTCCCCGGCCGGGATGGGCCTGGCCGGCCTGGTGCGCACGATCGCTCGGGAGTATCCGGCGCTGTCCTGCCGCGCGGTCGACATCGACCCGAAGGAACTCCCGCACGTGCTCTCGGTCCGGCTGATCGCCGAGGTGCTGAACCCGCGCGGACCCGAGGTCGTCGGCTACCCCGAGGGCGTGCGCCACGGCCTGCGGATGACCGCGGCGCCGCTGGAGATCACGCACGCCCCGACCGCGGCCGAGCTCGGCCTGTCCGCTGCCTCCGTGGTGCTGCTGACTGGCGGCGCCCGCGGCATCACCGCGCAGGTCGCTCACGGCTTGGCGCAGGCGTCGGGGTGTCACCTGGTGCTCTGGGGCCGCAGCCCGCTGCCTGCCGGTGACGAGGACCCCGCCACCGCCGGTGCGATCGACCCTGCCGACCTGCGCCGGGCATTGATCGGCTCGGGTGTCACCACGGCGGCCGCGGTCGAGCGCGAGGTGCGACGCATCCTTGCCGAGCGCGAGATCCGCGCCTCGCTCGCGATGTTGCGCAGCGTCGCCGCGTCGGTGACCTACGCCGACATCGATGTCCGGGAGCCCGCCGCGGTCTGCGCCGGCATCGCCGAGGTGATGGCCCGTCACGGCCACGTCGACGGTGTCGTACACGGCGCCGGGGTGCTCGACGACAAGCTCATCGCCGACAAGACCCCGGACGGATTCGCCCGGGTCTGGGAGACCAAGGTCGACGGCGCGCGCGCCCTGGCCGCAGCCCTGCCGAGCGATCTGGGCTTCTTCGTCCTGTTCGGCAGCGTCTCGGGTGTCTTCGGAAACCGCGGTCAATGTGACTACGCCGCCGCCAACGACGCGCTGGACGCCCTGGCCCGCGCCTGGGAGACCCGGTTCACCGGGCGCGTGGTCAGTGTCGACTGGGGGCCCTGGCTCCCCTCCGGCCTTGTCTCGGGAGGGGCGGCGGGCGGCATGGTCTCGGACGAATTACTGCGCAATTACGCCCGTTCCGGGGTCGGCCCGATCCACCCGAGCGACGGTGTGGCCGCCCTGCTGGGTGAGCTCGCCCACGGCGCGGCTCCTCAGGTGGTCTACGTGTGCGCCGAGCCGACCGCTTTCGACGTAGCGTTCAGTGGTGGTCACGCGCGCTAATCCCCTCGGTGTGGATATCGCCATCGTCGGGATGGCGGCGGTCCTGCCGGGTGCACCGGATCTGGGGACCTACCGCGCGAATCTGCGCGCCGGGTTCGATGCGATCACCGACGTGCCGGCCTCGCGCTGGGACCCGGAGTTCTACGACCCGGCCGCGGCCAAAACGCGCCCCGGCGACCGGATGTACTGCCGCCGCGGGGGCTTCGTCGACGACATCGCTTTCGACCCGATGCGCTTCGGGATCATGCCGCTCGCGGTCTCCGACATCGAGGGTGAACAACTCATCGCGCTGAGCACCGCCGCGGCGGCCATCGCCGACGCCGGCGGGCCGGAGCGTCTCGGGGACCGCGCGAAGGTCGGGATCGTGCTGGGGCGCGGCGGGTACTTCAACGCCGGGATGGCGCGTTTCGTCGATCGGGTGCGCACCGCGAACCAACTGACCGCGACGCTGCGTGAGTTAGTGCCCGGCCTGGACGACGAGCGTCTGGAGGAAGTACGCACGGCCTTCACCGACCGGTTGGGCCCGATGCGGGAGGAGTCCGGCATCGACCTGATGGTGCCGAACCTGGTGGCCTCGCGGACCGCGAACCGGCTCGACCTGGCGGGTCCCGCCTACACCGTCGATGCCGCCTGCGCCTCGTCGCTGATCGCCGTCGACCACGCCGTGCAGGACCTGCGTTCCGGACGGTGCGACGTCGTGCTCGCCGGCGGTGTGCACCATTGCCACGACATCACGTTCTGGTCCGGATTCAACCTGCTCGGCGCGCTCTCACCGAGCGAGCGGATCCGGCCCTTCCACGCCGGCGCCGACGGGATCTTGATCGGGGAGGGCACCGGCATCGTCGTGCTCAAGCGGATGGCCGATGTGAGCACCGAGGACCGGGTGTACGCGGTGATTCGCGGGACCGGGGTGGCTGGCGACGGGCGCTCGGCCTCGTTGATGGCCCCTCAGTCCAAGGGCCAGGTCACCGCAATGCGGGCGGCGTGGGCCGCCGCCGGGTTGGACCCGCGAGAGCCCGGATCGGTCGGTCTGATCGAGGCGCACGGCACGGCGACGGTCGCCGGCGACGCCACCGAACTGGCCTCGCTGAGCGAGGTGTTCGGGCCAGCAGGTACCTCCGGCACAGACATCGGGCTGGGGTCGGTGAAGTCGATGATCGGGCACGCGATGCCCGCTGCCGGCGTGGCCGGCCTGATCAAGGCCGCACTCGCGGTCCACTCCGGTCACCTACTGCCGACCTTGCACTGTGAGGACCCGCATCCGGCTATGGCGGGCACACGCTTCGCTCCCGTTCGCGCCCTCGCCGAATGGCCCCGCGGCATCGCCCGGCGCGCCGCGGTCAACGCCTTCGGGTTCGGCGGGATCAACGCCCACGTCGTCCTGGAGGCTCTTGCGGCACCGCGCTCCCAGCACTCCCCCTCGCGAACGTCCGAAGGCGCGGTAACAAGAGCAGCCAGTTCTTCGGACAAGCGATTGAGTTCTGGAGGTGGCGCGGAGCGGGTGTTGCTGCTGGCCGGGGCCGACGTGGCCTCGATCGCCGCCGCCCTCGACGCGCCCGACGAGGTGCTGCTGGCGCGTGACGACGCCGCGAACCCTCCGGTCGAGGGCCGCGTGCGGTTGGCCGTGGTCGCCCCCGACCCGAAACGGCTTGCGCTGGCCCGCAAGGTGCTCGCTCAGGGCAAGCCCTGGCGGGGTCGCAACGACGTCTGGTTCTCCGACACGCCCTTGCTGAGCTCGGGCGGAAAGCTCGCGTTCATGTTCCCTGGCCTGGAGGAGAACTGGGAGCCACGGGTCGACGATGTCAGCGCCCACTTCGGACTGCCGCCGGTGCGCACCGCCTCCGGCGCCACGTTGGGCCGGCGCGGCCTGGAGCTCGCCGGCGTCGGACGTCTGCTGGATTCGGCATTGCGCGCACTCGACCTGCGGCCGGATGTCGTGTGTGGGCACAGCATCGGGGAGTGGAGCGCCCTGATCGCGGCCGGCGGTGCCCCGTTCGAGGAATTCGCCGATTCCACCCGCGCCTTCGACGCCGGACCAGGGGTGCCGGACCTGGTCTTCGGGGTGATCGGCAGCGGCGCCTCGGTCGCCCGCGAGATCATTGCGGACCTGGTCAACGTGGTGCTCTCCCACGACAACTGCCCGCACCAGGCGATCATCTGCGGCACCGAGGCGCAGGTGGAGATAGCGCTGACCCGACTGGTCGGGCGGGGGATCAGTGGATCCGTGCTCCCGTTCCGCTCCGGCTTCCACACCCCGTTCCTGGAGCCCTACCTCGGCCCGACCCGGGAGTTCATCGCCGCTCTGACCCTGCGCCCGGCCCAGGTCCCGCTCTGGTCGGCGACAACCGTGGCCCCCTATCCCAACGATCCGGCACGGGTGCGCGAACTGCTCGTCCGCAATCTGCTCGAGCCGGTGCTGTTCGGCCCGCTCATCGCGCGGATGTACGCCGAGGGCGTGCGGGTGTTCGTCCAGGTCGGCAGCGGTTCGCTGCCCGGCTTCGTCGAGGACGTGCTCGATTCTCCCGACACCCCGCACCTCACCATCACCGCGAACGCCCCGAAGCGCACCGGACTCGCGCAGCTACGCCGGGTTGCCGCAGCGCTGTGGGCCGAAGGCGCCGCGCCGCGCTTCACCCGGCTGGGCGCCGAGGAACGCGGCGAAGCGCAACCCGCCGTTCGGGCGGTGAGCCCGCAGCCCAGCACGGCGCCGGTCGGGATGGCGTTGCGCCTGGGCGCGCCGTTAATCCGAATCGGCGAGGCGTACGCGCTTGCGCTGCCGGAAGCCGGCGCGACGGCGTCGCCGCTCGGCACCCCTCCGCCACCCGACGTGAGAAGGACCAACGGCGCAGGTGAGGCGGTGCTCGCGGAGTTCGACGCGCTCACGGCCGACGCCGCTGCCGCCGCCGCGGCCGTCGTCTCGGCCTGGGCAGCAGCTCCGGGGCGGGGCGCCGGTACCGTGCGGCCCGCACGTGCGACACCGAGGGTGGATGGACCGCGCGCTGCAAGCACCACCCGGGCCATGTCGTTGACGTCTGATCCCTGGCTCATCGACCACTGCCTGCTCCAGGCGCCGGCCGGCGCGCCGCCCGGCGTGCGGTTTCCCCTCGTTCCCATGACCGGGACCATCGCCCTGATCTGCGAGGCTGCCGCGGCGCTCGTCCCCGAGCGCGTCGTCGTCGGTGTGCGCGGCGTGCGCGCCGTTCGCCCGCTCGCGGTCGACCCCGAGGTCACGCTCATCATCGAAACCACCGAACAGAGCCCGCGCAGCGACGCCCGCGACGATCTCACCGTCGTCACGGTCGTGGTGGACGGCCGCGTCGCCACGCCCGACGGCGGCATCGCAGGCCGGGAGACCTACGCCCGCGCCACGGTCCTGCTGGCCGACGGGTACCCCGACCCACCCGCCCTGCGCGAGCCGCCACTCATCGACGAACGCGAACCCGACATCGACGCAGCCACGCTCTACGCGGACCGCTGGATGTTTCACGGTCCGGCGTATCAGGGAGTGCGCGAGCTCAGTGCCATCGCGCCGAGCGGCGTGCGAGGCATCGTCGCCGAACTGCCGGCCCCGGGTGCATTGCTGGACGCCGCCGGGCAGCTCCTCGGCTATTGGGTCGCCACCCAACCCCAGAACGCGCTCGCGCTTCCGGTGACGATCGGCTCGGTCAGCTTCTTCGGTCCGGCCCCGGTGACGGGGGCCGAGTTTGCGTGCACCGTGCGGGTGCGCTCGATGACGCCGGACGAGGTCGTCGCCGATCTCGAGCTGCGCGATGTCGAGAGCCGGCTGTGGTGCCACATCACCGGCTGGACGGACCGCCGCTTGGAGGGCAACCCCCGGACCCTGGCCGCGTTCCGCCATCCGGCACGCGCTTCGCTGGCTCAGCCCCAGGACGGCGGATGGCACCTTCTGGTCGAACCGTGGACAGACCCCGCTGCGCGCGATCTGGCCTGCCGCCAGTACCTCTCGGCGGACGAACAGGCTCAGCACGACACCCGCAATCCGCGGGCGGCGCGGCACTGGCTGCTGGGGCGCATCGCCGCCAAGGACGCCGTGCGTGCGCACCTGTGGGACGCGGGCAGCGACGCCATTTACCCCGCCGAGATCACGATCGGCAACTCCGCCAGCGGGGCTCCGCGCGCCTTCGGGCCCATCCCCCCCGGCCTGTGCATCTCGCTGGCGCACTCCGGGCCGCTCGCGGTCGCCATGGTCGCCCTTGACGGACCCCTCGGAATCGACGTCGAACTGATCTCCGATGCGCCGGCAGAAGGTGCGTTGCTCACCCCGGCCGAGCTCGAGCTCCTGGAGGCGATCAGCCCCCGCGCCGGCGACCCCGCCATCCGGGCAGCCTGGGTGACCCGATTCTGGACAGCGAAGGAGGCCGTCGCCAAAGCGGCGGGTACGGGGTTGGGTGGGCGCCCCAACCGATTTGTCGTGACTGAGGTCGATAACAACCGCTTGCTCGTCATCATCGACGGTGCCCGGCGCTGGGTGAGTACGACCTGGGGCACAGATCCGGTGCCATATGCCGTCGGCTGGACGCGGGAATCCGACATCCTGGGTCCGGACCTGAGAACATGAGGGGTGCGCAGGCCGAAAGGCCACCCGCACTGCCCGCCACCACAGCCCGCAAGGAGAGACCGTGTCGACCGATGCCCGGACCGCTCGCGACGCGAGCGAGCGAGGAACTCCCGAGGAGCGTGAGCGGGCCACCAGCACGGTCACCGAGGCCGAAGTGCTCGACGTCGTGCGACGCCTGATCACCGAGGTCGTCGGCGAGGCGTACCTGCTCGACCTGGAGATCGACGCACAGACGTCCTTCGAGGACGACCTGGAGATGGAGAGCATCGAGTTCGTGAAGTTCGGCGCAAGGCTCACCGAGCACTACGGCGGCGGCGTCGACTTCGCGGCCTTCCTCGCCGACAAGGATCTCGACGAGATCATCGAGATGCGAGTGGGCACGGTGGTCGAGTTCGTGGTGAGCGCCGTCGGCACCGGGTCCTAGCCATGCCCGAGGTCCTTGCAAACGGCGTGGTCTTCCACGTCCAGCACCTCAACCCGGTTGCGGCGCAGGCACGCAGCGCGCCGCCCGTGGTCTTCCTGCACGGGCTCGGCATGGACAACATGGCCAGCTTCTACTACACCGTCGCCGGCGCGGTCGCCAAGACCGGCACGGAGTGCCTGCTCTACGACCTACGCGGTCACGGAAGCTCGGAGCGGCCCCGCACGGGTTACACGATGGAGGATTCCGTCGCGGATCTGACTGCGCTCCTCGACGCGGTCGACATCACCGGTCCGGTGCACCTGGTGGGCAACAGCTACGGCGGCACCATCGCCCTCGACTTCGCCGTCGAGAATCCGGGCCGCGCAGCGAGCATCGTGCTGATCGAGGCGCACTTCAACGTCGAGGGCTGGTCGGAGCAGATCGCCCTCGAGCGAGCACGGGTCGCCGACGTCGTCGCGGAAATGGGCGAGGAGAACCTGCAGGCATGGATCCGCCGTTTCGGGCGCAAGGTCGTGAAGATGATGGACTCCCTCACCGACCTGGCCAATCACACGAGCTTCTACCCTGACCTGACCCGGGCACGGCCGATTCCGGCTGACCGCCTGCGAGCCCTCACCTGTCCGATCCGCGCGGTCTACGGGGAGCAGTCCGACGTCCCCGATTACACCCGCCAGCTCACGGACCTGCTCCCGCACGCCACGTTGACTGTCGTCGACGGCGTCGGGCACTCGGTGCTGATGGACGCCACCGCGCAAGTCCGGGAGATCGTGCTGGAGTGGTTAGCGGCCCACCCGGCGCCCGCGCGCTGATGGCGCGTTACCTCGTCGTCGTCCCGCCACTGACCGGGCACATTCTGCCGACCGTCGCCGTGGGCGCCGAGCTGACCGCTCGGGGCCACGAGGTCGCCTGGGCCGGGGATTCGCGATACCTCACCACGGTGCTGCCGCCCCAGTGCCCAATCTTCGCGGTCAACGACGAGTTCCCCGGCGAACCGTTGAGCTCACGCCTGGAACGTTGGCGTGGGTTGCGTTCCGCGACGGCATTCCGGTTCTTCTGGGAGGACTTCCTGCTCCCCCTCGCCCACTCGATGGTGCAGGGAGTTCGCAGCGCTGCGCGTGAGTTCGACCCTGACGTGATGGTGGTGGATCAGCAGGCGCTGGCAGGCGCCTTGGTCGCGCGGGAGCGGGATATCGCGTGGGCCACCTCCGCGACGACGACCGCGGAGCTCGGGGATCAGTACGAGACCATGCCCAAGCTCACGGAGTGGATGCACCACCGGATGGGCGAACTGCAGAGCGCGTACGGGGCCACGGAACCGGTAGACCTGCGCTTCTCCGACCGACTTGTACTCGCGTACTCCACCGAGGCCTTGCTGGCGCCACCCGAACCGTTGGGTGAGCACATCGCGTTCGTCGGACCCGCCTTCGGTCCACGCGCGCCGTCGCCGGACTTCGACTTCTCGTGGTTGGACCCGGCCCGCACCCACATTCTGATCTCGCTCGGCACCGTCAACCGCGATTCCGGCGAACGCTTCTTCGCGGTGGCGATGGAGGCGCTCGCCGGACTCGCCGACACCGTGCAGGCGGTGATGGTCGCCCCGCCCGCCGGGCTGGACCCGCCGGCCAACGTCCTCGTCGTCGAGCGAGTGCCGCAGCTGGAGTTGCTCGCCCACATGGACGCGGTGGTGTGTCACGCCGGGCACAACACGACCTGCGAGGCGCTCGCGCATTCACTCCCGCTCGTGGTGGCCCCCATCCGGGATGACCAGCCGGCAGTGGCCTCCCAGGTCACCGCGGCCGGCGCCGGGCTGCGGGTGAAGTTCGGCCGGGTGAACGCAGACGAGCTGCGCGAGGCGATCACCACGGTCCTGACGGACCCGGCGTACCGTGAGGCAGCGGCAAGGATCGCGGCCTCGTTCGACGCAGCGGGGGGGGCACGCGCCGCCGCAGACCGGCTGGAGAGGCTTCACTCGACCGCGTGCACCGCAGACAATGGACGGTCCCACCTCGTCCCTGAGCCACCCACCGGAGACCCGAGATGACGCAGACCGCCGATCCAGTCTCGGACCGGGCCTTCTACGGAGCCGCCACCGCCGCCGGAGTGCAGCATTTCCTCGGCCCACGGCGCCCGGACTGCCCGTGGTGCGGCTCGACGCGGTTGCGCAAGGAGATCCGCTCACGCGAGCTGTTTCAGCGCAAGCCGGGGATGTTCCACCTCGACCATTGCAAGACCTGCGGGCACGTGTTCCAGAACCCCGCCGTTACGGGCGAGGGTCTGGGCTTCTACTACCGGGACTTCTACGACGGCCGCGGGGGCGAGCAGGCCGACACCATGGCGTCCTACGGCGAGCCCGCCAACCTTGCCAGGGCGCAGCTGGTGGCCGAGACCGTCGGAGGCGACGGACCGCGCTCGTGGCTGGACGTCGGGTGCGGTTGGGGTTACTTCCCCAAGCACGCCGCCACCGTGCTCCCGGACACCGTCTTCGACGGGCTCGACCAGGGCCAAGGTGTCGAGCGCGCATTGGAACGCGGCTGGATCTCACACGCCTATCGGGAGAACTCGTTTCCCGAACTCGGCGAGGAGTTGCGCGGTCGGTACGACGTGATCTCCATGCACCACTACCTCGAACACACCGTGAACCCCCGCGCCGAACTGGCCGCGGCGGCGACGGCATTGGAGCCCGGCTCGCACCTACTCATCGAGATGCCCGACATCGAATGCCTGCTGCGCCACATCTTCCGCTCGTGGTGGGTGCCGTACTTCCAGCCTCAGCACGTGCACTTCATGCCGGTGTCGAACCTGTGCCAGGCCCTCGTCGAACACGGTTTCAAGCCCGTACGCGTGCAGCAGGCCGAAGCGCACCAGCCGGTCGAGATGCTGATGACCCTGGTCTTCGCGATGACCAAGATCGCCCCGGACCCGGACCATCCCTGGCGTTCCGGTGACGCCACGTCATGGCAACGCAAGCTCAACTCGCTCGCGTGGGGCAAGGTTTTCCCGCCGTTGCTGCCGGCCGCCCTGAAGGCTGACGCCTTCATCGGCAAGGGCGTCGTGAAACTCGCCCACGGAAACGCGTACCGGATCCTGGCGCGGCGGGAAGGGAACTGATGCCGCAGGTATCGCAGGCGGAGCGCGAACGCTACGCCGAGGACATCGCGTTGGGCTGGAGCCGGTTCTTCGAGCCCCGCCGCCTGGACTGCCCGTGGTGCGGGTCGACCGAGCTCAAACGGCGTCTGCGCACGACCGACATCATGCAGCGCAAGCCAGGGGTCTTCTACCTGGACCGCTGCACGACCTGCCAGCACATCTTCCAGAATCCGCGGCTGAACATCGAGGGCCTGGAGTTCTACTACCGCGACTTCTACGACGGCTTCGGCCGGGAGTTCATCGACTCGGTGTTCTCCACCCAGGGTTGGCTCTACGAGCCACGCGCGAAGGTCGTCGAGGACTTCTTCGGTCCCGAGGGCCCCAAGAACTGGCTGGACGTCGGCACCGGCTACGGGCACTTCGCGAACGATGCCCGCAAGTTCTGGCCGAACACCACGTTCGACGGCCTCGACATGGGTTCGTCTCTGATCGAGGGCAAGGCGCGCGGCTGGCTGGACAACATCTACCCTGGCGAATTCGCTGATCACGCCGAGGAACTGACGGGGCGTTACGACGTCATCTCGATGCACCACTACCTCGAGCACGTACGCGATCCCCGGGCGGACCTCGACCTGGTCGCGAAGGTGCTACCCACCGGCGGATTCGTGTCCATCGAAGTTCCCGACGGCTCCTCCTGGCTCGGCAAAGCGTTCGGTCGCTGGTGGGCGCCGTGGTACCAGCCGCAGCACCAACACCTGGTGCCGCTACCCAATCTGCTCGCCGCGCTTCGGGAGCGGAACCTGACTCCGGTGCGGGTGCAGCACAAGGAAGCGCACATCACCGGGGAGCTCTCGTGCGCGTTGATTTTCTTTCTGACCCACATCTCACCGAACCCGGACTCCCCCTGGTTGCCCGAGCCTACGCAGGCGCAGCGCAAGCTGCACGCGGCGATCTGGAAGGTCGCGCCGAAGATGCTCGCGCAGACCTTCAAGGTCGACTTCAACTATCTGGGCCCGTTCGTCCTGCGACACGGTGGTAGCAACGCGATCCGGGTGCTCGCCCGCAAGGACGGCTGACCCACGCTGTGTGTGACACCTGCGCGCCGCCGCCGGCGATCACGACAGCCGACTACGAGGCCCTGTTCGAGGCGGCCCGTCCGCATTACCAGGAGGAGATCGCCCAGGGCATCGAGCGGTTCTGGTTCCCGCGCCGCGCGGACTGCCCGTGGTGCGGTGGCACCGACCTGAAAGTGATGTTCTCCGCCCGCGACACCACGCAGGGCAAGCCGGGCCGGTTCACCTTGAATCGCTGCCGCAGATGCCAGCACGTGTTTCAGAACCCGTGCCTGAACCCCACCGGGCTGAGCTTCTACTACCGCGACTTCTACGACGGCATCGGCCGGGCTTCGATGGAGGCGGTTTTCGATCCACGCACCGACATCTATCAGTCGCGGGCGCGGATGCTGGAACCGTTCTTCTCCGCGGGTGCTGGTCCGACGAACTGGCTCGACATCGGCGCCGGCTACGGACACTTCTGCCGTGACGCCAAGACGATCTTCCCGCAGACGACCTTCGACGGTCTCGACCAGGGGCAGGGTGTGCTCGATGCGGTGGGCAAGGGCTGGATCAACCACGCCCACCATTCCTGGTTTCCCGATCTGGAACAGGAACTGACGGGGCGTTATGACGTCATCAGCATGTTCCATTACCTCGAACACGTACTGGACATCCGCAGCGAACTCGACCTGGTCCACCGGGTCATGCCCGACGGTGGCTACCTGCTCATCGAGGTGCCCAATCCCTCCTCGATCCTGCGTGTACTCGGTCGCTGGTGGATCCAGTGGTTCCAACCACAGCACCTGCACATGCCGCCGCTGGGAAACCTGATGGCCGCGCTGACCGAGCGCAACCTGCGACCGGTGGCGGTGCAGCTGGCCGAGGCGCATATCCCCGTCGACATGATCTGTGCCGCCGGCGCACCGTTCATGGCTTACGCCCCCCATCCGGGAGTGCCGTGGGCGACCCAGCCCCGCACCCGCTGGCGCGAGAAGCGCCACGAGTGGGTGTGGTCCAAGCTCGCCCCACCTTTCCTGAAGTTCGGCTTCAAGGCCGATGCGGTTCTGGACCCCGTCATCCGAAGGACCGGCCAGGCGAACCTGTACCGGATCCTGGCGCGCAAGGAAGGCCCGAACCCGCTGGCCACGTGAGCGGGTCCGGCACGCTCAGCGCAGCCGGGCAAGCGCCGCCGAGGTCTCCGCGACCAGCACCGCCATCAGGTCGGCGGCGGGCAGCTCGCGGGCCAGCGGGCCACCCTGACCGGTCAGCATCGGGGGCTCGCGCAGGAACAGCCGGGGCAACGGGAAGTCCGGGACCGCCTGGCCGGCAGCCTCCAGCCGGTCGATCTCATCGGTGCGCACCGTGCGGGCATGACGTCCCGTCAGCACTTTCGTGACCGTCGTGGGACGGTCTATCGCGGCCCGGTGCGCCTGGGTGGTCCCAGCCTCGGGGCAACACAGGAACGCCGTCCCGAGCGCCACTCCAGCCGCACCGAGCACGAGGGCGGCGGCGATCCCCCGGCCGTCCATGATCCCGCCCGCGGCAACGACGGGTATCGTGACCGCGTCGAGAATCTGCGGGACCAGGGCGAGGGTCCCGGTCATCGATTCCTCGGGGGGTGCGAGAAATGCTCCGCGATGTCCCCCCGCTTCGAAGCCCTGCGCAATCACCACGTGCGCGCCGGCAGCTTGCAGGGCGCGGGCCTCGTCGACATTGGTCGCGGTGCCGATGCGGACCACCGAGTCCGGCAGTTGCGGCAGATCCGGGTTGCCGAACGTCCAGCTCAGGATCGGCACTTCGAGCTCGACGAGAGCCGCGAGCTGCGCGGCGAAGTCCGGGCCGGGCACCGGTGTCGGTAGGGGCATTGCCGTCAGCTCGGCCCAGGACTGCAGATGGTCGGGACGCGGGGGCGGCAGCGGAGCGAACAGGTTCACCGCGAAGGGACGGGCGGTGAGTGCGCGGGTGGCGGCGACGTCGTCGCGCAGCTGCGCCGGGCTTCGTCCCGCCCCGGCCAATGAGCCCAGGCCGCCGGCGTTGCTGACCGCCGCCACGAGCGCGGGCGTCGAGTAGCCCCCGGCCATCGGCGCCTGCACCAGCGGCAGATCGATGCCGAGCAGGCGCGTCAACGCGGTGTCGTTCCACCTCACGGGACCCAGCCTGCCATCCCTAGGGGATAGCGCGGCCCTTCCAGCTGACTGCCCCCTTGGATTGACGGCGCACGGAGTCGAGGTAGAGCCCGACCGACAGAGCGGAGGAGATCGGCGCGGCGAGGGCGTCCGGGACGACACAGTCGCGGGCGGCCCGGCCGGAGATCACGCGACCGCTGACCGCCGCGAGATATCCCAGCAGCCCGATCCGGGAGCCCCGCAGCGCCGCGAGCGGAGGCACGACGTCCGTCACGATCATCTTCGCGCAGGTCCACACCAGATTGCGGCGCTTGGGGAACAGGACCCACAACCAGCGGGTGTACCCGTCACGCATCTCAGTCCAGGAGGTGTACATGCGGCAGGAGGCGACACCGGAGCCCTCCACCGCCACGCCACGTGAACCGGTGATCTTCAGCGCTGCGGCCATCCACACGTCGTCGATCAATGCGTCCTTGATGGCCTCGTGCCCACCGGCACGCCGATACGCCTCGGCGTCGATCACCAGGAACTGACCGTTGGCCAACAACGAGCCGTGCTCATGGGAGTCCTCGGCATGGCGCATGTCCACCATGCCCAGGCGCACCCATGCGGTGAGCGGCTGCATCAGTCGCTCGGCGACACTGCCGGTGAGCTGACGGGGGAACGGCGAGACATAGTCCAGATGCCGCTCCCGCATCAGCGCGACCGAGGCCGCCATGGCGTGGGGGGCGAATTCGACGTCGGCATCGACGAAAATCAGCACCGAGCCGTTCGCGGTCTCACCGAGCTGGGAGCAGGCATGCGGCTTGCCGCGCCAGCCCTCGGGCAGCGCCCGGCCGGAGATGACGCGCAGTCTCGGGTCCCCGCCAGCGGCTTCGAGCACAACATCTGAGGTGGCATCGGTGGAGTTGTCGTCCAGGACGATGATCTCCAGATCCGTGCAGCCACGTTGTGCCACCAGGGACCGGATGCCCGGCGCGATCCGGTGCGCCTCGTTGCGCGCCGGCATCAGCACGGAGACCCGCTCGGTGACGGTCGGCGGGTGGGCAGGTGGGGCCGGGGTCCGGCGGGCGTTGCGCGCGATCCGCCCGGCCTGCACGATCGCCCGACCGGTGCCGGCGACGAGGGCGGCTCTGGCGGCCAATCGCAACGCGTTCATCAGCTCAGGGTATCTGCGTGGAGCACCACTTCCGGGTGAGAACACGTCCCGTGGCCGCCAGGTTCGGCCTACCCTGAATGCGGGGGTCATACATGACGGTCAACGACGAACTCGCCGGCTCTACCGCGTCGATCCCGGCGCAGTCCAGCGCTGAGGTGGACCGAGCTGCGTTGATCCGGGCGACTCGCGAGCAATACCGCTGCGATGTGGCACGCGGATTCGCTCGCTTCTTCGAGCCTGCACGCACGGACTGCCCGTGGTGCGCGTCGCCGCGACTCAAGGTCGTCCTGCATTCTCCGGATCTGATCCAGCACAAGCCTGGCCGATTCACCGTGGTGAGCTGCCGCGGCTGCGGGCACACATTTCAGAATCCGCAGCTGAGTGTGGAGGGCCTGGAGTACTACTACCGGGACTTCTACGACGGCGTCGGCCGCGAGGCTGTCGAGAACGGCTTCGAGTTGGGTCGCGACGGCAACCTTGCCCGAGCCCGCCACCTCAAGGAGTTCTTCGCTGACCCGCCGCCGCAGCGCTGGCTGGACATCGGCACCGGCTACGGCCACTTCTGCCGGGACGCCCGCGAGGTGTTCCCCACGACTCGTTTCGAGGGTCTGGACATGGGGGTGAGTGTCCAGACCGGCAAGGAACGGGGCTGGCTCGATGAGGCACACCGGGGCTTCTTGCCGGACCTCGCGCCCGGCCTCGCAGGCCAGTTCGACGTCGTGAGTATGCATCACTATCTGGAGCACACCCGCGACCCACGCGTCGAACTGGATGCGGCGGTGAGCCTGCTGGCGCCCGGTGGCGTCCTGATGATCGAGGTTCCGAACCCGGAGAGCCTGTTCGGGCGCCTGGTCGGGCGCTGGTGGTTTCCGTGGCTGCAGCCGCAGCACCTGAACTTCGTCACGCGAACCAATCTGATGCAGGCCCTGGTGCATCGAGGTGTCCGCCCGGTCGCGGAGATCCGCGGCGCGTCCCACATTCCCGTCGACGTCACGTTCCTGTCGATCCTGCCGATGCTCGCGTGGGGGCCGTATCCGGGCATGCCGTGGACCGAGGAGCGCACCGGCGTGGTTGGGCAACGTCGACAGCGACGCTTCGACCTGGTCGTCAAGGCCGGACCGCACGTGCACAAGGCGGTGCAACCCTTGGAGCGCGCCCGGACCCGGATCGCGCTCGCCACCGACCGCGGCAACACCTTCCGCGTGCTGGCCCAGCGTCAAATCTGACGGTCAATAGCATCACCTACGGCCAAGGGGCCCCGGCAGCTGCCGGGGCCCCTCGATGCGCAGATCGCTCAGTCGAGACCGGGCGTCGGCGGCAGCTCGTTGAGAACCGGACGCTCCAGGAGTTCGTCGAGCTCGGGCAGATCGTCGAGCCCGGGCAGATCCGACAGGTCAGGAACCTCCGGCAGACCCGGCAGACCCGGAACCGCAGGCGGGATCTCCGGCAGCCCGCCACCGGGAAGACCCGGCAGACCCGGCAGACCCGGAACCGCAGGCGGGATCTCCGGCAACCCACCACCGGGAAGACCCGGCAGACCCGGCAGACCCGGCAGACCCGGCAGACCCGGAACCGCAGGCGGGATCTCCGGCAGCCCGCCACCGGGAAGACCCGGCAGACCCGGCAGACCCGGAACCGCAGGCGGAATCTCCGGCAACCCACCACCGGGCAGACCCGGCAGACCCGGCAGACCCGGCAGACACGGAACCGCAGGCGGGATCTCCGGCAACCCACCACCGGGCAGACCCGGCAGACCCGGCAGACCCGGCAGACCCGGAACCGCAGGCGGAATCTCCGGCAACCCACCACCGGGAAGACCCGGCAGACCCGGCAGACCCGGAACCGCAGGCGGGATCTCCGGTAGCCCACCACCGGGCAGACCCGGCAGACCCGGAACCGCAGGGGGAATACCCGGAAGACCTGGCAGACCAGGAAGACCCGGCAGACCCGGGAGTGCGGGACCGGCGGCCACGATGGTGTTCACCGCGGACAGCGCCTGGCCGACGATCGTGTTGGCAGCCATTTGCACCTGCCCGGTGATGTCCCCGGCGAAGTCCGTGACCGACCCAGCAGCGTCCCCGGCAGCCTCTTGTGCCGAAGCAACAATGGATTCCGCAGCGCCGGTGATTTGACCCTGCAGGGTCGCCAGCGTGGCCTGCACGGTGGACTGCAGCGATCCCAGCGTTTCCGCAGCGTCGTCCTGGCCGGCCTGGGCGGTGTTCTGCGCGGTCGTCACGCCCTCGCCGACGGCCATCTGAGCATCCGCCAGGATGCCACCGGCCGCGGCCTGCGCCTGGCCGGCCACCATCATCGCCTGCGCGGTCGCCGCACCGGCGATCACTGTCACTGCGGCCTGCGCCTGGGCGGCCACGGCCTGCGCCACCGTCAAGGCATCGGCGCCGGTCTCCGCCGCCAGGTCGAGGATGCGGCCGGTGGCCTCGGTGACCGCGTCGAGGGCGTTCTCGGTAGCGTCGCTGACCCGGCCGAGCAGAGCGTCGGCACGGTCGGTGAAGCGGTCCAGGGCGTTGTCCGTGACATCGGTGGCGCCGGTAAGCACCCGGCCCGACACCTCGGTGCTCGCCTCGGCCCGCGCCTCGACCCGGGCTGCGACCGAGTCGCTCTGCCCGTCGACCCGCATGGTCGCCCCGCTCGCCCCGCCGTCGACAGCGCCAGAGGCGCGACCCAGGACTGCGCCCGCCGCCGCGGAGGCAGTGCCGAACGCGGTGCCCGCGGCGCCGCCCGCGCCCATGATCGCGTCGGTAGCGGCGGAGGTGATCTGGGCGAACACCCCGGCGCTGAGCGTGGGGATGTCGGTGAGCTCAGGAACGTCCTCCGGTGAGACCCCGGGACGTGGAATACGGGCAACCAGCTCGTCGAGATTCACGAAATTTCCCCCTCTGCGCAGTGGAATCGCCCGAGTCGACACCCGGGCGACCTGACCGAAGTCGAGGGAAGTCTTGCGAGACGCGCAGACCGAACCCACCTGGTTACGCCGCCGGGGTAGCGATCTCCTCCATCTGGCCTAGACATGTCCCGACATGTCTGCGCTCCCAGGGATCTCGTAGGTGAGATGGGATCATCAGTGGTTATGAAGGCCTGGCAGATCAGCTCCCTGGGTGAACCGCGTGACGTTCTGACGCTGAACGAGATCAAGGCGCCGGCCCCCGGCCCCGGTCAACTGGCCGTACGGGTGCGCGCGACGGTGGCCAACTTCCCCGACGTCCTGATGTGCCGCGGGCGGTACCAGGAGCGGCCCGACCTGCCGTTCACCCCGGGCGTGGAACTCTGCGGGGAGATCACCGCCCTCGGCGAGGGCGTGCGCGCGTTCGCGGTCGGCGAGCGCGTCATCGGCATGTCCGTGCTGCCGCACGGCGGCTTCGCCGAGTACGCGATCCTGCCCGCGCAGTTCGCCTTCCACGCACCGGAAAGCCTGGATGATGCGGCCGCGGCCGCCCTGACGATCGCCTACCAGACGGGTTGGTTTGCCCTGCACAAGCGGACCTCGTTACAGGCCGGGGAAACGCTGCTGGTGCACGCCGCCGCCGGCGGGGTCGGCAGTGCGGCGATCCAGCTCGGCAAGGCCGCAGGTGCGCGAGTGATCGGCGTCGTCGGAGGGCCCGCCAAGGCCGAGGTCGCCACCGCGCTCGGTGCCGACGCGGTGATCGACCGGTACACCTGCGATGTCGTCGCCGAGGTCAAGAAGCTCACTGGCGGCCGGGGCGTTGACGTCGTCTATGACCCGGTCGGCGGCGACGCGTTCCGTGGCTCGACCAAATGCATCGCCTTCGAGGGGCGGATCTTGGTGATCGGGTTCGCCGGAGGTGACATCCCGTCAGCAGCGTTGAACCACGCCCTCGTGAAGAACTACTCGATCATCGGGCTGCACTGGGGTCTGTACCGGGAGAAGAACCCGCAGGCACTGCACGACTGCCATGCGGAGTTGGTCAGACTGATCGAGGCCAAGGCCATCGCGCCATGGATCAGCGAGCGGGTTTCCCTGGATCAGGTTCCCGCCGCCCTGACGCACCTCGCGGACGGCACGACGACCGGCCGCATCGCTTATGTGGCCTGACCGGGCCGCCGAATCACATCTACGGGCGGCAGGTGGACCTATCAAGGGCCTGCGATAGGGCGAAACGCCGCCCGAAGATGGAGATCAGGCCGCGGCGGGCTCGCTGACGGTGACCAGGTGGTCCAGGCGGCCGACCGTGAGGCCGGAGCGCGGGACGGGGATCGCGAACTTGTGGCCGAGGGTGGCGCGGATCCCCAGCCACGGCAGGTTCACCCCCGAGGCGGCGGCGACGTCGATGCCGGCGGCCATCCGCGGATTCACGTCGATGACCTTCGCCCCGGCCGGGCCGACCATGAACTGCGCGTTGAACAGCCCGCCGAGGGTGAACTCCGCGGCGATGCGCCGCGTGACCTCCAGCAGGTCCGGAGCGGTCTCGATGCGCTGGGACCGCGGCGACACCTTGTGCCGGACGACGCCGATGAGCAGCTCGCCGTCCCGGCCGAGGCAATCGACGCTGTACTCCGCACCATCGTCGAAGAACTCACTCACGACCAACGGAGCGAAGCTCTCCACCGCACTCAGGGCATGCATCGCCGCGCGCAGCGGCATCCGCTCCGACGGGTAGCCGGCCAGGCCCGCCAGTGGGCAGACGGTGTCGTCGATGATGCGGAAGCCGCCACCGCCCTCCCCGACCGCCGGCTTGAAGCAGACCGTGGCGCCCGCCTCGCCGAGCTCGCGGACCGCGACGGCGAATTGACCTGCGTTGTGCACCACGCGGTAGCGCGGCGCCGCGGCCGGGGCGATGCGCTGCAGGGTGGCGTAGAGCACGCCCTTGTCGCTGACCGCCGTCATCGCGGATGGGGACCCCGCGATCAGCAGGGCGGTGCCGACCTCGGCGAACTTGGCGCCCTCGGCGGCGATCGTGTCGGCGTAGCGCTTGGGAACGAACACGTCGATCTTGTTGCGCGCACAGAAGTCCAACGCGAAGTCGACGTAGTCCGCGGCGGGCAGCCGCGCCGGCTCGAGGCCGACGTGGTCGCAGGCGCCCAGGAACACCGCGTCGAGACTCTCGTGGGTGCCGAACACCTCGACGGGGAGCCCGTCAGAGTTGTTGCGGATCAAGGTAACCGCGTGAAAGGCGGACGAGAACGTCCGGTTGAACCAGATACGTATCGGCCCATTGATCGGCCCATTGATCGGCCCATTGATCGACGCAGACACTGCAGCCCTCCCCAAGGTAATTCCCAGGTTAGGGACGACCCCCACCCTGCCACAGGAAAATCGCGCAGACTCCGCCGTCAGGGCGATGTGCGATTCGGACAGACCCACTCTCACCGGACGGCGCGACGCCGACCGGGCCCCGCGTGACGCGGGTTACTCTCACATCGTGATGCGAGAGTGGCCTCTGGTGGGACGCGCGCGCGTGCTCCATGCGCTGCGCGACGCGGTGCTCACCCCGAACAGCCGCGGCGTTGTGCTCGCCGGTGCCGCCGGTGTGGGCAAGACCCGTCTGGCCGCCGAAGTGGTGACCCTCGCCGAAGGCGCCGGGATGGCGACCGCCCGCGTCACCGCCACCAAGTCCGCGTCCGGTATCCCCCTGGGCGCCCTCGCGCCGGTACTGCCGAGCGCCCGGTTCACCCCGGGGGCGGTGGACGACCGGGCCGACCTGCTGCGCCGGTGCGCCGCTGCCCTTCTCGAGCAGGCGGACGGGCGCCGGCTGGTCCTGCTGATCGACGATGCCCACTGCCTGGACGACACCTCCGCGACGCTCGTACACCAGCTGGCTCAGGCCGAGCAGGCGCTCGTCGTCGCGACGGTCCGTAGCGGTGAGCCGGCGCCGGACCCGGTGGTGGCGCTGTGGAAGGACGCGATCTGCGAGCGGATCGAGTTGGAAGGTCTGCCGGCGACTGCGATCGCCGAGGTGCTCGGCCACGTTCTCGGCGGAGCGGTCGACGAGGCAGCGATCGCCGACCTGACCCGGCGCTCGGGCGGCAACATGTTGTTCCTGCGCGAACTGGTCCTCGGCGCCCAGGAGGACGGTGCCCTGACCGGGGAAGGTGGTCTGTGGCGCCTCGCCGGAGAGCTACGCCCGACCGACCGCCTGGTCGAACTCGTCGAAGCCCGCCTGACCGGGCTGGCCCCGAACGAACGTGCGCTGCTGGAACTCGTGTCCTTCGCCGAACCCGTCGGCCCCGGTGAACTCGCGCTGTTGGGCAGCCTCGCGGTGGCCGAGCACCTGGAGCGCGCAGGCCTGCTGACGTCCGCGACGGCGAACCGCCGGATGGCGATCACGTTGGTCCACCCGCTCTATGGCGAGGTGCTGCGCGCGCGGGTGCCGGGATTGCGCGCCCGCACGATCGCCCGTGAGCTCGCCGAAGCGGTGGAGTCCTTCGGTGCCCGGCGCCGGGAGGACACCCTGCGGGTGGCGACCTGGCGCCTGGTCGGTGGCGGAGCACAACCGGACCTGATGCTGGCCGCCGCCCAGACCGCGCGCTGGCGCTACGACTTCCCGTTGGCCGAGCGGTTGGCACGGGCCGCCGTCGCCGCCGGCGCCGGCTTCGACGCCGAGGTCCTCGCAGCACAACTGACGGCCCTTCAGGGACGCTCTGGTGCTGCCGCCGACGAGCTGGCGGCGCTGGCAGCGCGGGCTCTTGACGACGACGCCCGCGGGCGGGTGGCGTTGAGCCGGTTGGACAACCGCGTGATCTACGCCGGCACGATCGACGAGGGCCTGCGCATCGCCTCCGATGCCGAGTCCGCCCTGGCGGGGACGGTGTGGGCGGACGAGATCGCCTCCCGCAAGGTCGCCCTGCTGCTGGCGAAGGAGGGCCCAGATTCGGCCGCCGCGGTGGCGAAACCGCTGCTGGAGCGTGCCCACGGTGAGGCACTGGTGTGGGCCTGCATGCCGGGTTCGTACAGCCTGGCGCGCACCGGCGCGATCAGCGCCGCTCTCGACGCCGCGCAGCGCGGCCGCGAGGCGCACGCGGGCCTGCCCGCCGCGATGGACTGGTACCCCTGGATGCACTGCTTCTACGAAGGTGAGGCGCTCGCCCACGCGGGTCGTCTTACCGAGGCGCACGAGCTCGCGACCAGCCGTTACACCGACGGGGTCCGGGCCAGTTCGGTGGAAGCGCAGGCGCTGTTCTCCTGGCAGCTGGCCAAGACCGTCGCCGACCGCGGTCACGTCGACGCGGCCGTGCGACGAGCCCAGGTCGCGATCGCGCTCTACCAGCAGTTGGACCGCCCGCAGTTCGTCGAGTTCTCCCTGATCTACCTTGCGCTTGCGCTCGCCATCGGGCGCCGTCCCGTCGAGGCCACCGAAGCGCTGACCCGCCACGACGCACTGGGTCAGGTGGAACCGAGCTTTTTCATGGGCGCAGACCTCATGCACGCGCGCGGATGGGTCGCGGTCGCCGGCGGCGACACCGGCGGCGGTTGTGAGCTCTTCCGCGCGGCCGCCGACACCTGCGAGGAGATTGGTGACCTCGTCGGGGCCGTCGCGGCACTGCACAGCATGGCGCGGGTCGGACACGCCAAGGAGATCTGCGGGCGCCTGGGGAAGGTCACCGCCCGGATCGAGGGGGAACTGGCGCCGGCCCGCGCTGCGCACACCCGGGCCTTGGCGGAATCCGACGCCGAAGCCCTGGGTGCGGTCTCCCTGCGCTTCGAGCGCCTCGGCGCCAACCTGCTCGCGACCGAGGCCGAGGCCGACGCCGCTGTCGCGTGGCACCGGCGCGGGGACCACCGCGCCGCCACCGCCGCGCAGCAGCGCGCCGGCTGGCTCAGCAGCCGCTGCCCCGGCGCTGACACTCCGGCACTGCGTGGCGGGGCGGCGCGAGCCCGCCTGACTCCGGCCGAGTGGGAGGCCACCCAGCTCGCGGTCGCCGGCCGCTCCAACAAGGCGATCGCCGAAGAGCTGTTCGTCTCGGTCCGCACCATCGAGAACCGTCTCCAGCACGTCTACGGCAAGCTCGGCATCGGCAGCCGCTCTGAGCTGGCGGACGCGTTGGAGATGCTCGCAGCACCAACGCCGTGAGCACCCTCACCCCCGCCTAGCGCCCCCGGGGCAGTTCGGCGGCGCGTCCGACCAGAAGGTGCCGCTCGATCTTCCCCCCGGTATTGCGGGGCAAGGCGTCGACGACCACGATCCGGCGCGGCACCTTGTAGTGCGCCAGGTGCGCACTCGCCCAGGAGAGCAGGCCACCCTCGACATCGTCCTGACGATCAGTCACGACAAAGGCCACCGGCACCTGGCCCCAGCGCGAGTGGGGCGCTCCCACGACGGCGAGGTCGGTGACCAGGCCGGATTCCCGCAACACCCGCTCGACCTCGCTGGGGTAAATGTTCATACCACCGGAGTTGATCAGGTCCGCCCGGCGATCGACGACGGCGACGAGGCCGTCCGCGGCGACAGTGCCAAGATCACCGGTACGGAACCAGCCCCCGTCGAACGCGTGCGCATCCGCGTCGGGCGCTCGCCAGTAACCGCGGCAGATCGCGGGGGACCGCACCCAGAGCTCGCCCACACCATCCGAGCCGGCTTCGCGGACCTGAACAGTCGTACCCGGGACCGGACGTCCCGCGCTCGCCAGCAACACCGGGTCGCCGGCAGTGAGATCGCCGGGTTGGGAGGCGGTGAACAGACCACCGGAGTTCTCGGTCATCCCCCACCCCTCGATGACCGCCTCGCCCAGCACACCGACGAGTGCGGCCAGGTCCTCGGCCGGTGCTTTTGAGGCCGAGTGCAGGACACCGGTCAGGCTCGCCCCGGAGGCGGGGCGCTCGCGGAAGGCCCCGGCGAGTTCGACGAGGACCGGTGACGGCGCGATCAAGAAGTTCGCACGACGTCGCGCGATCACGTCCACCATCGCCGCGGTGTCCCAGGTCGGGAACAGGATCGTGGTCCCACCGACCATCAGATGCGGCAATACGTGCGCGGGGACCGTGGCGGTGAAGGACAACGACATCCCGAACACGTGGACGCTGCCGAGCCGGTAACGGCAGGACAGCGCGTTGGTCAGCGCGATCCGCGCCACGCCACCGTGGGTGAGCTCAGCACCCTTCGGAACGCCGGTGGTGCCCGAGGTGTAGCCGAGAATAAGTAACTCGCCAGGGGCAGGGTCGGGCAACGGTGCAAGTGAACCACCGGCCACCAGATCCTCGAGGCCGTGGACACCGACGGCCGATTGCAACCCGATCAGCAGGCGTGGTCGCTGCTCCAGACCGGCGACGCGCGCGGACTGCGCCGGCCCGAAGACCATCGCCGCCGCCTCGCTGTTCCCCAGCAGGTGGTCGGCCTCAGGCGGGGTGAAGCGGGTATTGATGGGGACCACGACCAGTCCGGCGGCCGCGCACGCCAGATAGACGTCCAGGTATTCCAAGCAGTTGTCCATCCAGATCGCGACCCGGTCGCCGCGGGTCAGCCCCAGACCGAGCAACGCATTGCCGACGCGCGTGCTGCGCACGTCGAGGTCGGCATAGGTGCGCACGGCCCCGGCCGCAGTCTCCAGCGCGGCTCGCGTCGGGAAGGCGGTGGCTCCGTCGCGGACGTAGCGGGTGATCGGGACGAACGCCGATTGCACACGACTCACCGGCTTCAGCGGATCGCGACGGCGTTCGCGGGAGAGGCGAGGGAACCGGGGATCCGGTGCGGAACACCGGCCAGGAAGAAAGACCAGCGGCCGTCGGCAGCGCAGGCGGCGGCGAGGGCGTCCAGGTCGAACAGCTCTCCGAGCGCGAAGCCGAGTAGCGGCAATAGCCGGCGGTGCAGGCTGCCGACCGCCGGGTCACCGGGGGCGACCTCGATCGCCGGGTTGTCCGCGACCACCGCTGCCACCTTCCAGTCCCAGAGCAACTCGGCGATCTCCGCGGAGCCCGCCAGGCCGGCGAAGCGCACCCCGGCGGGGTCGGCGAGACCGGCGCGCTGGGTCGCGTTCAGCGCACGGTAGGCCGTCGTCCACCCGAAGCGCAGGCAGAGGATGTCCCCCGGGGATATCTCGACGCCCTGGGCACCGGCCGCGGCATCGAGGTCCTGTGCGCTCACCGCGATCGGGGACAGCGGATCCCAGTCCCCGCGCGCGCGGCGCAAGGTGTCGACGTCGAGCAGCACGCCGCGACCGGTGATGCCGGGTGACCAGTGCTCGATGCCGAGCCGGCCGGCGGCATCCGGGGGGTCACCGGTGTACCCGGTCCAGAAACCGTGCTCGCGGGCGCGGACGTGCAGCAGCCCGTCCCATTGGCTCCCCGATTGCGGATAGAACCCGTCGATGCGCTCGTCCCAGTCGTTGCGGCTGGTCGCGAACACCTCGCGGACCAACGCCTGACGTCCGAACAGCGGGGGGTCTATCTCGGTCGTCGGGAGCGAGAGTGCATAGCGGTCCCCGCGCACGATTTCCGTAGCCGCGGCGGCAATGCGCGAGGGCGTCAGGTGGTTGAGCGTGCCGAGGTTATCCGTGCGTCCCCAGACGTCCCAGGCGTGCGGCAGACCCAGGGATTCGATGACCGGCAACTCGCTGTACCGCGGGGTGCTCATGTGCCACCTCGGCATGCATGCCCACCGGACCACGACACGCCGGAGGTGCTCCGGCGTGTCGCGCCGAGTTCAGCATGCATGCCGCGAATACGGGCGAGCGAGGTCACGGCAGCACAGCGGTGGCGGCCTCGTCCAGCGCCATGATGTGGCGCAGGTAGAAGTGCAGGCCCCATTCCCAGGTGAAGCCGACACCGCCATGGACCTGGATCGAGCGCTCGGCCACCCCACGGCAGGCTCGGAAGGCATAGCGCAGCGCGCGACGGGCATCGGCCGGCGAGGTTGCGGCCCACAGCACCGCGGTCTCGGCCTGCTCGGTCAGGATGTGGCCATCGGCGAGTTGGTGCTTCACGGCTTGGAAGCTGCCGATCGGCGTGCCGAACTGCTCACGGACCTTGGCGTAGGCGACGCCCTCATCGAGCAGTCGACGTGCCGCACCCACGGCTTCCGCGCCCCAGACGACGGCACACTCGTGCGCGGCTTCGGCCGAGAGCTTCGAGACCTCAGCGGTCCGACCCAGTCCCAGGGTGGCGGCCAAGTCATCCTCGCCGGTGGCGTCGACGTCGACCAGGGGCGAGTCCGCGCCCTCGCCCAGTTCAGTGCACAGTCTGATCCCCGGCGCCGCGGCGAAGGGCACGAGGGCGCCCTGACCGGACGCGTGGGGCACGGCAAAGGTCACCGGCCCGTCGTGCTCGGCAGCCGGCGCCGACCAGCGCTTAACCAGCACGGTCGGGATCAGCGGCAACGGCAGGCAGTACTCGCCCCACGCCTGCCCGATGACGACAAGATCAAGCAGTGACGCCCCGTCAGCACCGTCGCGGATTCCGACGCAATCCCAGCCGCCGGCCTCCAGCGCTGTCCAGGAGGCGCTCAGATCGTCCTCGAGAATCGTGGTGCTGGTCCGGCCGTTCGCGATCTTCCTCGCGATGGCCCGGATCGCCGCCGCGGCCTCGGTGCCGAGCTCGCCCGGCGCGGTGGAGATGGTGGTGACGCTGCTGCTCATTTGGGCAACCCCAGAACTCGCTCGGCAATGATGTTGCGCTGGATCTGGTTCGTACCGGAGTAGATCGTGGTGCCCTTGACCTCGAGGTAGGAGTAGTTCCAGTGGTCACGATGCGCCGGGCAGCCACTGTCCAACCCGAGTGCAGTGATCTTCTGCCACAGGTCGCTCCAGAGCACCTTCAGAAAGCACGTGGCTCGGTTGAAAGCCTCGTCGTCGTGTTCGCGCTCGATGGCCTTGGCGACCTGACGGCGCACCAGTTCGGTCTCGACGTCGAGATCCTCGGCCTGGGCAAGCAGCGGCGTGTGTGCCACGCAGCACCCGAGGAGCTTGTCGATGTCGGCGCGCATATCGACGTAGCGGGTGACGGTCTCCACGCCGCCGCGCTCGGCGGTGAGGATCGTCATCGCGACCCGCCAGCCCTCGCCCTGCGCGCCCAGGCGGTCTTCCTCCGCGACGAAGACGTCGTCGAAGTAGACCTCGGCGAAGTGCCGCGAGCCGGAGATCTGCTTCAGGGTGGAGACGGTGATGCCAGGTTGGCTCATGTCCAGCAGCAGCAACGAGAGGTTCTGATAGCGCCGGGCACCCGGATCGGTGCGCACGAGCATCAGGCACCGGTGGGAGTCCTCGGCGAAGGAGGTCCATACCTTCTGTCCGCTGACGCGGTAGCCGCCGTCGACCTTGCGTGCCTCGCAGGTGACGCTCGCGAGATCCGATCCGGAGCCGGGCTCGGAGAAGCCCTGGCACCACACGTCCTCGCCGGAGACGATCCGCGGCAGGAAGCGGGCGCGTTGGGCGTCGGTGCCGTGCGCGATGAGGGCGGGGGCGGTGAGGATCTTGCCGACGCGGGCGAGGCTGTCCGGAGCATGGGCCCTGGCGCACAGTTCACCGAAACGGACCTCATCGGCGAGACCGAATCCTCGTCCGCCGAACTCCGGGGCCATCGTGAGCATCGAGTAACCGGCCGCGAAGAGCTTGCGATCCCAGTCCCGCCGGATCTCGGTCACTTCCTGCGGGGTCAGCGTCGCCCTGGCGGTGCGCCAGCGCTCGGGAACCTCGCGGGCGAGCCACGCCGCCACCTCGGACCAGAACTCCGGCCCCGCCGTCGCAGTCGACACGGCTACTCCCACCTGAACCAAACGGTTGTTTGGTTCAGCTTAGGACGCGCGGGAGACGACCGCAACGGGACGTAACGGGGAGCCGGTGCCGCCCTTGACCCGCAGCGGGGTGGCGATGAACAGAAAGTCGTGAACTCCATCGGCGACCAGCGGCTCGAGGTTGACGCTCTCCAGGATCGGGATGCCGGTCTCCACGAGCAGGTGCACGTGGACCCGGAGTGCGACCTGGGTGACCGAGGGCTTGTGCTCGAACATGTGCGTGTCAGCGCCCACCGCGAGCACCTCGCGTTCGGACAACCACTGTGCGCCGTCCAGCGTCACGCCGGGAACGCCGGTGGCAATGCCCTGGTAGTCATTGAAGTTCGGCCAGTGCCGGATCCAACCGGTGCGCACCATGACGACCTCACCCGGGCCCGGCTCGCGTCGACCGGCGAACCAGGCGGCGAGGTGCTCGGCGTTGATCCCGTCGGCGGACGTGAGCGCCCGCCCGAAGATCGTTTCGGCGTCGACGAGGTGGCCGGTGCCGATCAGCGGGGGGAGTTCCTCGACACTGCCGGCGCCCAACCCCTCGGTCACCGACTGGTCGATCTCGCGACCGCCGTAGATCAGGCCGTGCTGGGCGATGTGGCCCAGGGCGTCGACGTGAGTTCCCACGTGACCACCCGTCACCAGGACCTCCATGGCCGAGGACACGCCGTCGGGGTACATGCCCTCGCCGTGGGATTTGGCCAGTGCGAAGCCGAACGGTGGGTGATACGGGTGCCGCGGCATGCCGGGCTCGAGGCGCACCGCGAGGTCGTAGACCCGGGTCGGACCGGAGGTCGGCCAGGCCACGTCCAGGTCATGGTGCCCCCCGGACCAGGCGGCAATCCTGTCCACGTGTCCTCCCTGCCGTATCCCTGCGACGTGCCCTAACAAGCGGTTGGTAGGACGGTAGCGTGGGCCCACACCGACGCCCAGACCCGGGAGCGAGCCATGGCGACCTCGAACAGCACCAAGCGCCCGATCGACCGGCGCAATCGGGATGCCGACGTGGTCGACGCTGCGATCCGCGTCTTCTACTCCAAGGGTTACGCGGGCTCCACGATCCAGGACGTCGCGGATGCCGTCGGGGTACTCAAGGGCAGCCTCTACCACTACATCTCCTCCAAGGAAGACCTGCTCTTTCGGATCCTGCAGGAGTCCCACGTCCAAGCACGGGCGACGATGGCGGAGGTCGCCGCGCTCGAGGTGACCCCCCTGGAGCGGCTGCGGATCTACCTCGAGCGGATCCACCACTGGTACCTGACCAACGTCGAACGGGTCAGCGTCTACCTCAACCAGCAACACCACCTGACCGGCGACAACGAGGCGCAGATGCGGGCATCGGCCCGCGAGTTCGAGCACTACCTACGCGAACTGCTGGCCGAAGCCAAGAGCGACGGTGCGCTACGTCCGGATCTGGACCTCAAGCTGGCTGCGTTCTTCATCCTCGGCGCGCTGAACAGCCTGCCGAACTGGTTCCACCCCGACGGGGAGTACTCCCCCGACCATGTGGCGTCAGAGTTCTCCGCCATGGCGCTACACCTGGTCGCCCGCACGGACTGACTTACACCGAGCTGACGTAGCCTCAGGTGACAGTCGCCGCAGCCTTGGGAATCGCGATGTCGGGGTCGGCGAGCAGCGCGGGATCCAGGACCACTGCGCGCATCAGGGCCATCTGGGCCTGCGCATTCTCTCGGGGCAGGTCGGCGATCAAGGCCGCGCTGAGCCGGTGAGTGGCGTCCAGCCAAACCGCGGTCCACGAACCGTTCGGCCGGTTCCGCCAGACCAGGGTGTCGCCAGGGCCGTGATGTCCGACGTACTGCAGCTTGTGCCCGAGTTGGTCGCTCCAGAAGTACAGGATCGGATCGTGCGGGGTGATCTCGGCGACGTCCTCGGACAGCAACGCGGCCACCGCGACGCTCGGAGCACTGGCGGCGTCGTCCCAGTGCTCGACGCGCATCCGGCGGCCGTAGCGCCGCGACCACCACACCGCCACGTCCCCGGCTGCGACGACGCCGGGGGCGGCCCGCAACCACTCGTCGGTGACAACCCCGCCCTCAATCTCCAGACCGCTGGAGGCCAGCCACCCCACTGCCGGGCGCACGCCTACCCCGGTGACCACGACGTCGGCGGGCAGCACCGTCCCGTCCGCGAGCTCGACACCCGCCGCCGTGACCTCGCGCACCGCAGTTCCCAGCCGCAGGTCGATGCCCTCCCACCACTGCAGCACGCGGGCACCGACCTCGTCACCGAGCAGGCGGGCGAGCGGAAGGGCGTCGAGCTCGACACAGGTGACCTGGGCGCCTCGGGTCCGGGCCGACGTCGCCACCTCGGCGCCGATCCAACTGGCCCCGATGACCACCACGCGTGCACCGGGCACCAGCCGCTCGCGCAGCGCGAGGGCGTCGTCGATCGTGCGCAGCACGAGTTGTTCCCCGTCGCCGGGTAGCCGGATCGGCTCGGCGCCGGTAGCCAGCACCAAGCCGTCGTAGGCGATCTCGCCCGGGCCCCCGTCCTCGGTGTGGATCTCCAGAACCCGATCGGCGACCCGCAGTCCCGTGGCGCGCACCCCAACCCGCACGTCGACCTCGAGAGCGGCGTAATCGATGTTCAGCGTGCTCGCATCGACCGCGCCAAGCAGGACGTCCTTGGACAGCGGGGGACGGTCGTAGGGCAGGTGTGCCTCCGCCGTGACCAGCGTGATCGCACCGGTGTGGCCCTGCTCCCGTAGCTGCTCACAGCTACGTGCTGCCGCCAGCCCACCACCGACGACTACTACGTGCCCAAGCCCCGACATCGACGTTCCTTCCCCACACATGCCAACGTCCGACCGAACGAGCTCTATAGCGCTCGTTCGGTCGGACGTTACGCGATCGCCCTACGCCCCGAGCGGCTTGCCTGGAGGGAAGATGATCGGGACGTGGATGAAACCGGCGACCTGCCCGCACTGCCACTCGGGCTTGGCTTCGGGGTCGAGGCAGAACTCCGGGATCCGCTTGAGAAATTCGGTGATCGCGACCGTCGTCTCGACGCGGACCAGGTGGGCCCCGATGCAGCGGTGGATGCCGACCCCGAGCGAGAGATGCCGGTTGGGCTGGCGGTCGATGATGAGGGTGTCCGCGCTCGGGAACACCTTGCGGTCCCGGTTCGCGGCGGGCAGCCACATGTACACCATCTGATCCTTCTTGATCTCCACGCCGGCGACCACGGTGTCCTGCGTGCACAGACGCCCGATCGTCGCCGGGGTGTAGTAGCGGATCATCTCGTCGACCGCCACCGGTAGACCCGCCGGATTCGCCATCAGGTAGCGGCGCAGCTCGACGTCCCAGGACAGGCGCCAATACGCCGAGGACAGGAACCGTGCGGTGTTGTGGATCCCGCCGAGCAGGAGTACGACGAAGAACCCGATCAGGTCCTCGAACGAGAGCTTCTCCCCGTCGACCTCGGCGCTGGCCACCATCGACATCAGATCGTCGCCGGGATTGGCTTGGCGCTCCTTGATCAAATCGGCGGCATAACCCACGAGCTCACCGAAAGTCTCGGCGCCCTTCTCGGTGCCGAAGTGCTTGGTGATCGCATCGGTCCACTCGCGGTAGATCAGGCCGTTCTCCGGCGGGATGCCGAGCAGGATCGCGGTGAGGCGGCCCGGGATCTCGTCGGCGAGCCAGGTCGCGACGTCGGCCTTGCCGTCGGCGATCTTTTCGTCGATGAGGTCATTGACGGTCTTGGCGAGCTGGTCGCGGAAGTCCTTGGTACGCCCGGGTGAGAACACCGGCGCGATCAGGTCGCGGTACTTCTTGTGCTTGGGCGCATCCTGCGCGGCCAGCATCAGCTCGAAGTCACCAGTGTCGTAACGCGGCAGCGTGACGCCCTTGTTCGAGAACGCCGCCGGGTTTCCCATGATCTCGGCGATGGCGTCGTAGGAGGCGATGTTCCAGGCACCGCCGTGCTTGTTGCCCCACCAGATCGGGGTCTTCTCCGCCTTGTCCCGCAACGCCTCGAAGAAACGCATCGCGGTGCCGTCCGGGCCGAGCGGGGTGTTGTAGTGGTCCGGGTTCTCCAGGTCGTCGTCGGAGAACGGTGCGAGCATCGACGCGGTGTCGGTGACGGTCACGGGGGTGGCCTTCCTGTCGGGCGGTTCTGTCGGCGAGCGATGCGGTGGAGTCAGCGGCCGGAGACGCCGTCGAGCGTGATCGCGAACTCCGGGCAGAGCTTGGTGGCCAGGCGCGCCGCGGCCACCAGGGTCGGGTTGTCGGGGTCGATCTCCGGAATCAGGACGACCGGCTTGCCCCAGTCGTCGTTCTCGTCCGGGGCGAACAGATCCGGTGCGGAGAGGTAACACTTGCCGTGCCCCACGCACAGGTCCCAATCCACGTGCAGCTTCATGGCCCTATGTGACACCGGGCACAGTTCAGGTGGCAGGAGTAGCGGCTACTTCGATCGGCGCGGCAACTGGCGTACAGCGATGAAACTGGTGTGGCGACTTTCGGGCGTGGGCCCGCCTCGGACGTATCAACGTCGTACGTCAGTTGCCTGTCCACAGCCTGGCGTGCCCGCGGGCACCGTCCACAGATTCACGTCTGGCTCTTCGCCCGACGGCGCCACCGGGCGAACGTGCCCGGATGGAACTGAAGGACGCGCTGCGGCGTTGCGGTGGGGCGGCGCGCCGGCGGAACTCATCACGGCGGTCCGGCTCCGCGGCGTCGCGTCGCATCGAAGTGCGGCGAACCTGCACGGCTTCGCCTCCTGGCGACCGGACCCGACATTGCACGTCACCGTGGTGGGGCGCGGGCGCCGGAGCCGGGCGTGCAGATCCATCGAACACCCCTGACGCCTGCCGACGTGGAGCAACGCTGGGCCGTGACGTCTCCGCTACGCACCCTGCTCGACTGCGGCCGGGTCCTGCCGCTGGTGGAGGCCGTGGTCGTGATCGACAGCGCCCTGCACACCGGCGCCGTCCGGCTTTCCGAACTCAGGACCGCCGCCGATGCAGCGCGAGGGCAGGGCGCCGCCGCGCTGCGTCGCGCAGTCCGATTCGCCGACGAGCTTTCCGAGTCGCCGCTGGAATCCGCGCTACGCATGCTGCTGGTGCTGCTCGTCTGCGGGCGCGCGGCAACTGACGTGCAAGGTTGCAACTGGCGAGGCGGTTTGCGGGCGCCGGGTCACCCCGGGTGTCTCAACGTTGTACGTCAGTTGCCCGGGTGGCGCTTACCCAGCGTCAGGGAGAACGCCGGCGTGCTGACCGACAGGCGGGTGACCTGCCGCTTCTCTCCGATCAGGTCCTCCAGATTCCGCACGACGGCGTTTGCGCTCCGGCGGGGGTCGGTGCGGATCGGGCCCTTCGCGAGCATCGCGTCGACCTCGGTGTCCGAGCACATGAAACGCAGCAGTAGCTCCTCGTCGGAGATCCCGGCCCGGAACTGAGAGCGGATCTCGGCCAGCGTCGGGTCGGGCCGGACCCACTGAGCGATCTCGGCGGCCCGCGGGGAGGACAGGATGCGGTCCTTGACGGCCGGATCGACGTCGGCGGGCAGCGGGCCGTAATGCCCGAGCACGTAGTGGATGATCTCGTCGGGCACGATCGAATAGCGGTCACCGGTGACGACGTTGAGCACCGCCTGAATGCCGACGAACTGCGAGAACGGCGTCGCCATGATCGGCTGGCCGAGCTCGCGGCGCACCGCGGGGATCGCTGCGAGCACGTCGGGTAGACGGTGGATCATCTTGTGCTGGGCAAGCTGCGCCTTGAGCGTTCCGGTCATGCCGCCGGGCAGTTGGTGATGGTAGATCCGCGGGTCGTACTCGGCTTGGACACCTATGTCGTAGCCGGCCTCAACCGCCCGGGCCAGGAAGTTCGCCACCACCGGCGGCATGGCGCTGGTGTCCAGACAGTGGGTGAAGCCCAGCTCTTCCAGGATCGGCAGCATTCCTTCGGTGGAGGGCAGCGAGGGTCCGTTGGCCATCGGCTGGGAACACGTGTGGAACCGCGTGAAACCGGCCTTGAGGCCCTCGATGTAGTTGAACTGCGCCAACCCGGTGGTGTTGTGGCAATGCAATTCGAGCGGGATCTCACCGGTGGCCTTGCGAATCGCGGGCAGCAGCGTCGCCGCGTGCTCGGGCTTGAGCACCCCGGCGGCGTCCTCGACATAGATCGACTCGACGCCCTTCCACGTCGCCATCTCCGCCGCCCGGGAGGCGAAGAACTCGTCGTCGTGGACGTCGGTGTAGCCGTACATCACGGCAGGCACCGGGGTGCCGCCGGCGTCCCGGACCACGTCGACGAGGCGCTTCATCGTCGGCATGTCGAACAGGCAGTCATAGAGCCAGAAACTCGAGACCCCGTGCTTGATGATCGTCTTGACCCAGAGATCGATGATCACCTCGGGGGTGTGCGCGAAGCCGATCACGCTGATCGTGCGCAGGCCGGACCGGATGACGTTGTTCGGCAGGTGCTTGACCAGAAAGTCGGTGGTCGCCCAAGGGTCGTCGGCGAAGCTACGCAGCAGCACCGTGAACATGCCGGCGCCGGTCAGGTCGATGACCTTGAATCCCGTGCGGTCCAGGTGCGGCAAGGCTTCGGCGGCCTCGTAGGCGCGCATCCGCATGCCCCACAGGGACTGTTGCCCGTCACGCAGGGTCTGATCGACGAAGTCGATATGGGTCATGTTGCCCTCCCCGGCAGGAAGGCCTGCTCCAGCCAGCGGGTGGTCACCGGGCCGGCGTTGAACTCCGGGGAGGCGACGATCTCGCGAATCAGCGGAATCGTGCTGGCGACGCCGCCGATCCGGACCTTGGCCAGCGCAAGCTCCAGCTTCGCCAGGGTGGCGGCACGATCGGTCCCGCGAACGATGAGCTTGCCGATCATCGAGTCGTAGTACGGCGGGATCGTGGCACCGGCGTGGATGTGGGTGTCGATGCGGATCCCCTCACCGACGGGCATGACCCACTCGGTGACTTTGCCCGGGCTGGGCAGGAAGTCGCGATCGGGGTCCTCGGCATTGATCCGGCACTCGATGGCATGCCCGTGGATCACCACCTCGTCCTGACGCACACTCAGCTGATGTCCGGCGGCGATGCGTAACTGTTCGCGCACGATGTCAATGCACGTGACGAGTTCGGTGACCGGGTGCTCGACCTGGACGCGGGCGTTGAGCTCGAGGAAGACGAAGGCGCCCCGGTCGACGTCGACCAAAAATTCCACGGTGCCGGCGCCGCTGTAACCCAGCCCACGGGCGAGCGTGACCGCGGCATCGCGGACGGCGGCCTGCAGCTCGTCCGGCAGGCCGACCGCGGGGGCCTCCTCGATCAGTTTCTGGTGCCGGCGCTGTGTCGAGCAGTCGCGGTCGCCGAGATGGACGACGTTGCCGTGCGTGTCGCCGAGGATCTGCACCTCGACGTGGCGGGCATTCTCGACGTACCGCTCGAGGTAGACCCGGCCATCGCCGAACGCGTTGCGCGCCTCGGCGCTCGCGGTCTCGAAAGCGGGTCCGACCTCCCCGGCGGTGCGCACGATGCGCATTCCGCGCCCGCCACCGCCGGCCGAGGCCTTCAGGATCAGCGGGAAGTCATCCAGCTCGGCTGCCGCCTTCACCGCCGCGTCGGCGTCGGGGAGCGCGTCGGTGCCGCCACCGGTCGGGATGCCGAGGGAAGCCGCCAACTCGCGCGCGGCGAGCTTGTCCCCCGACCGGCGCATGACCTCACCCGGCGGCCCGACGAAGGCGATGTCGTTCTCCGCGCACGCGTCGGGCAGCTCGGGCCGCTCGGACAGGAACCCGTAGCCCGGGTGCAGCGCGTCGCACCCGGCGTGCAGCGCGGCCTGCACGACCCGGGCGACCGACAGGTAGCTGTCCGCAGCGGGCGCCGGTCCGATCACGACGACGCGGTCGGCGAGCTTTGCGGGCAGCGAATCCCGGTCGGCGGCCGAGACCGCCAGCACACTCTCCAGGCCCTCGTCGAAGCACGCCCGGACAATGCGCAGCGCGATCTCGCCACGGTTCGCGATCAGCACACTGCGCAGGGCCATGCCTCGCCTACTTGAGCAGGGCGCCGGCGTCGACCGGCAGGGTGACGCCGGTGATGTAGCGGCCGGAGTCCGAGACCAGGTAGAGCACGGCCTCAGTGATGTCTTGCAGGTCCACCAGGGGGACCGGGTCACCGCCGGCTTCGGCGGACAGGATGTTGCCCATGACCTCACCCAGGCGCGGATGCTTCTCCGCATAGGCGCCCATCGTCTCGTGGGCGATCATGCCGGTCAGCACGCCGGTCGGGTGGACGGAGTTGACCCGGATCGCGTGCTCGCCGAGGTCGCGCGCGGTACAGCGCAGCAACCCCACCAGCGCGTGCTTCGAGGCGGTGTACGCCGTCAGCGACAGGTCGTGGTTGGAGGCGTAGCGCATGCCCTGGATCGAGTTCGTGAACACCATGGCGCCGCCGTTGCCGGCCGCGATCATCAGCGGCGTCGCCGCCTCAACGGTGTTCCAGACTCCGGTGGTGTTGATGTCCAGCGTCGTCTTCCAGACCGCGCGACGCAGCGCCGGGTCAGTGGGTTCGTCGACCGAGACCGCCCACACGCCGGCGTTGGCGATGACGATGTCGAGCCGTCCGCCCAGCGCCTGCACGCCGTCCTTGGCCGCCTGCTCGACGGCCGCGCCGTCGCGGACATCCACCACGCGGGTGAACACCTTGCGGCCGAGGGCTTCGATTTCCTTGGCCAGGCTGTCCAGCTCGGCCGGGTCCGGCATCGCGTACTGGACCGGGTCCATCGAGGCACAGGCGTCGATCGCGATGATGTCCGCGCCCTCGGTGGCCAGCCGTAGCGCGTGCGCGCGGCCCTGACCGCGTGCGGCACCGGTGATGAAGGCGACCTTGCCCTCGACACGACCCATGGGGTTACTGCCTCTCTACATGAAGGGGGATCAGATGCCCATGGCGGCGAGCCGCGGGGCAACCTCGGAGGTGCACAGCTGGAGTGAGTTGTTCCATGCCTCGGGGGCGTCGGTGAAGTCATGGCTGTAGACCAGCAGCGTGCCCCAACCGCCGGTGCGTTCGTAGACCTCGGCGATCTTGTTCGCGACGGTGTCGGGCGAGCCCACGAGCCAGACCTTCTCGGCCACCATCTTCATGTCGACGGTGGCGATGTCGATGCCCGGCAGCATGGCCTCGATCAGACCGAAGTGCTTGTACTGCGGCAGCAGATACTCGCGCCACGCGTGGCCAATGGCTCCGTTGAGCGCGAGGTCCATCGCTTCTTCGTCGGTGTCGGCCACGACGACGTCCCGCACGACCCGCATGATCGAACGGTCGGTCGGCTGACCGGCTGCTTCCGCGGCGGCGGAATACGTCTGCCAGTGCCCGGAGATCGAGGCCTCACCGGCGTAGATCGACAACGGGATGTAGCCGTTCTTGCCCGCGAAGGTGAGCGACGGGGAGTTCGGCGACAGGCCGGCGAGGGCGATCTTGACCTCGTTGTTGTACGGCACCGACTCGCGCCACGGGTGGTCCGGGGCGTCCTCCGGGTAGCCGGCGCTCCAGAACTCGCCCTCGAAGTGGAAGCGCTCGCCCGACCAGATGCGCCCCATGATCTCCAGGGATTCCTGGACCATCTTGTGGTTCTGGGAGAGATCCTTGAAACCGCGGATCGCCGCGTCGGAGGGGAATGCGCCGGCACCGACGCCCAGGATGTAGCGGCCCTGGGTCACGTGGGTCATCCACGCGATCTGGACCGCGAGGCTGCCGGGGTGGTGGTAGGGCAGCAGATGCGCGCCCGGGCACAGCACCAAATTCTCGGTCTCGCGCGCGGCGGCGGCAATGACGAGCTCGGGGTTGGTGATCGACTCCCACGGGGTCGTGGCGTGCTCACCGATCCAGTACTCGGAGAACCCGGCCTGGTCACACGTGATGGCCTGCTCGACCGCCCAGTCGAAGACCTCGCGCGGGGAGCGCGTCGGCTTCATGAACGGGGTCTGGAACATCGCAAACTTCATCGGTCGCACTCCCGAGCTCTGATGTGGGCAGTTGTCGCACAGCCATTCGACCTTGCTGGTGTGGCGTGGGTCACCGGTAGTCGCTACTCGTTCTCGATCGGGGTGAAGTACTCGATGTCGTCCAGCGTGCCGTTACCCGGCGATTGGTCGCGCCAGACCGCCCGCACCCGGGTGCCGATGTCGAGCAGCTCCTCAGCCTTCGCCATGTCGACACCGCCCACGTTATGGATCAGCCGGGTCGCGGTGCCGTCGAGGTTGATCTCGGCGTAGACGTACGGGGGCTTGCGCTTCTGGCCCACGAACTCCAGGTGGATCACCGAGAAGCCGAGGATCGTGCCGGTGTCGGCGACGTCCAGGGTCTGCGCGGTCGGGACGAAGCAGGCGTCGCAGTTGCCGCGGGCAGGCACGAGGACGTTGAGGCACCGCGGGCACTTGCTGCCGACGATGCGCCGCGAGGTGGCGAGCTCGTCGAACATCCGGCCGTAGAACTGGCCGTAGCTGTGCTGGAAGTCCAGGGACAGCGAGTACGGCACCTCCTTGAGCGGCTCCGCCGGCGTGATCGTCTCGACCTGGCCGGCGGCGGGCGCGTCCGGTGTCACGGCGAAGCCGTCCAGCTGCAGGGCGAGCGAGGTCAGGTCCTCGCCGGCGGCGTCCGCCCAGGCGGCCGTCACGCGGACCCCGTTGGCGAGGCCGGAGTCGTCCCCCACGATGCGGTGCAGGAAGTCGGTGTCGACCCCATCCAGGCGGATGGTGGCGACGGCACCGTCCGGAGTGCGGGTCCAGGCGGAGACGGTCCCCGTCTGGGGCACCGCGACCCACTCGGTCTCGACGTCGGTCAAGCCGCCGGGGTAGTCCTGCGGCGGGACCGACACCACGGCGTCGGCGCGGGTGCCGACGATCCGGCGGTTCGCCAGCTCGGCCAGGTACGTTCCGGCCGCGGGCCCGGTAGTCAGGGTGTACGGCAAGGTGATGTTGGCGTCGAGAACTTGCGCGTCATCGATGCCGACCAGCAGTCCACTCATCGAGTCACCGCTTCGGACTTCGACCTCGCGGGGACCGATTCGGTGCTCATGAATCGCTCGCTTCGCTCGCTCATTGGTTCTCCCGCTCAGTTCTTCGACGCGCTGACGATGGTGACGCCACGCAGGTTCGCCCAGCCGCCACCGGCCTGGGCCATGCCGACCTTGGCGCCGGGGATCTGGTGCTCGCCGGCGCGGCCGCGCACCTGCTGCACCACCTCGGCGACGCGGATGAGAGCGGCCGCCCCGATGGGGTTGGCGCCCAGGCAGCCCCCGGAGGGGTTCACCGGGATGTCGCCGTCGATCTGCGTCGCGCCGGAGGCGATGAGATCGGCCGCGCCGCCCTCGCGGCACAGGCCGAGCCCTTCGTAGTAAGAGAGCTCGAAGCAGGTGTACGGCTCTTGCACTTCGACGACGTCGACCTGCCGGCGCGGGTTGGTGATACCGGCCTGCTTGTACACCTTGGCCGCGGCCAGCGTGAGCGGCTCGGACTGGCGCATCGAGCGGCGGATCGCGTTCTCCGCCTCACACATGTAGGCCATGCCGCGGACCCACGCGGGATCCTCCGACTCCTTCGCGGCGTCCTCGCTGGCCAGGACCACCGCGCAGGCCCCGTCGGAGATCGGCGGGACGTCGAGCAGCTTGATGGGCGAGCACAGGTACTTGGAGTTCATCACGTCGGCGACGGTGATCTCCTTGCCCGTGTGCGCGTACGGGTTGAGCATCGCGTTCTTGCGGTTCTTCACCGCGACCATCGCGGCCGCCTCCTCGGTGTGCCCGAGCGGCTTCATCCGCGATCGCCAGTAGGACGCGGAGAACCCCATGATCCCGACGGCGAACTCCCGGCCCCAGAACGGGTCGTAGAGGGTCGAGATCGAGTACTGCAGGGCGCCCTCGGAGAGCTTGTCGTAGGCGACGACCAGCACCCGCTCGGCCGAGCCGGCGGCCACCTGGTTGACGCCGGCCAGCATTCCGGCGGCGCCGGTGCCGCCACCGCTGGTGACTCGCACGACCGGCTTGCCCGCCGCGCCGAGCGCATCGACGATCCACTTGTCGGGCTGATTGACCGCGGCGAACAACACGGGCCCGGTCGCGATGATGACCGAGTCGATGTCCTCCATCGTCAGGCCGGCGTCGGCGAGGGCGCGTTGTGCGGCCTCGCGGGCGAGCCCGACCTGTGTGACGTCGGTACGTCGACGCGCGTGATTGGTCTGCCCGCAGCCGACCACAGCTACATGACGGCCCATGGCTCAGACCTCCAGGGTGAAGACGGCGTGGTTCTGCATGGCGAGACCGCCGCAGCCGTGCACGACGGCCGACCGTGCGCCCGCGGCACCACGGTCGACCCGGCCGGACAGTTGCTCAGCTGCCTCGGCGAGCCGGACCAGGCCGGTGGCCATGATCGGGTCGGCGGGCAGGGCGCCGCCAGAGGGGTTGACCGCGATACCGGCGCCGGCGCCGTAGAGCTGCACGGCCTTGCCCGGCTCGGCGAGGCCGAGAGCCTCCAGGACCATCAGCTCAGCGGCGGCCGACCCGGCGCTGACCTCGGCGAGGCCGAGCTCGCCCGGGTCGGTGATCCCGGCCCGCACGTAGGCCTTCTTCGCCGCGACCGACGCGGCGGTGAACTGGCCGGCGGAGCGGGCGGTGAAGGTGTGCGCCTCACTGGCTGCGCCATAGCCGGACAACCAGACCGGCGCGTCGCTGATCTTGCGGGCGACGCGCTCGGTGGCGATCAGCACCGCGACCGCGCCGTCGAGCGGGCGGGCGACCTGCAGCCGGCGCAGCGGCTCGGCGACCAGGTCGCTGGCGGCGATGGCCGCGGCGTCGTGCACTGCGTCGGTCTGCACGTTCGGGTTGGCGCCCGCACGCTCCCAGTTGTGCGCGGCGACCTGGGTCAGCACGTCGGGCGGCAGCCCCGTGCGCTCCAGGTACTGCGCGGCGAGCAGGCCCATCGCGACGTTCTGGCTGAACCCAACCGGACGGGCGAAGAACGGCTCGGCGATCGAGGCGTAATAGGCGGCGACGTCCGACTCGCTCGGCTTGGAATAGGCGACGATCAGCGCCACGCGGGCGTTGCCCGAAGCCACCTTGTCTGCGGCATAGGACAAGCCCCACAAGCCGTCCTCCTCCACCCGCGACTCTTCCTTGTGATGCGCACCCATCGCGCCGAGGAAGCCGCAGTTGGAGATGGAGCGACCGTCCAGGACGTCGCTGCCGCAGTCGATGACGACGTCGACGTCGGCGATGCCCAGCCCGCTACCGGCAAGGACATCGGAGACGGCGGCGTAGATCAGGTCGACGTGCTGGCGATTGCTCCACGACTCGCGGAGCTGGGTCTGGGCGGTGGCGACAACGGCCACCCGGGGGATGTCAGAACTGGCCACGTGCGGAACCTTATCTGCCAAACGGTTGGTTGGTAAGCGGCGAAAGGAAAAGGCCCGCCACCGCTCCTGCGGGGCGGGCCCTCCGGTGGAGAAAGGCGATCACCCGTAGTCGTGGTACTCCACGATCAGGCCGTCGCGGACCGTGTAGAAGGTCGCGAGATCGAGCTTGGCGACGTCACCAGCCGCCTCGGCGAAGCCAGGAACCGGGGCCGCGGCGGTGCCGGTCCAGGTGTGACAGATGATCGCGAGGTCGCCATCGGAGTGGGCAGCGCGGCGGTTCTCGAAGCGCTTGTCCGGGAAGGCACCCTTGAATGCGCCGAGCAGGCCACCGAAGCCGTCCCGCCCGTCCACGACGACGCCGCGGTTGTGGTGCTCTACGTGGATGTCCTCGGCGCAGAGGGCGAGCATGGCGTCGTCGTTGCCGGCGTTGTACGCGTCGACGAACGCCTGGGCGATGCTCAGGGCATCTGCCATGGGGGTCTCCTAGGTGGGCGTCACGGTGCGGATCCGGCAACACGCTGCCGCTCCGCCGCCCGGACCGTCAAGGAGTAGTGACTACCTCCGTTGACGGGTCCGGGTCTGGCTCGTACTCTCCCAAACGCTTGTTTGGTAAGCCCGCTCCTCTGTCTTCCAGGTGGTCATGGCGTTCTCCAGCCCCTACACACCCTTCACCGCACTGCCCCAACTACTCGAGCACCGCGTGTCGAGTACGCCGGACCGGGTGGCGGTGCGCATGCACGAGCACCCGTACAGCTACGCCGAACTCTGGGCACGCGCGGCACGCGTGCAGGGCTGGCTCCTCGACGCCGGGGTGCGGCGCGGGGACAACGTGGCACTGCTGATGCGCAACTCGATCGAGTTCCTCGACGCCTGGCTGGCGTTGGCGCGCATGGGGGCGGTCGCGGTGCCGATCAATACCGCGTCGGTCGGCGACGCACTACACCACACGCTCGCGCACTCGGAGTCCGTCGGCGTCATCGCCGATTCGGACCTGCTCGGCGCGGTGCGCTCCGCCGGGGACTACCCCGACCTGCGCTGGCAGGTCGCCGTGGGTGAGCCGGCCGACGGCGCTGCGCCGTTCGCCGACCTGATCGCGGCGACCAACTCCACCCCGTCACCGCTGCGCAGCGACGGCTTGGACGCGATGAACATCATCTACACCTCCGGCACGACCGGCCTGCCCAAGGGCGTCGTGCTCTCCCACGGCAGCTACCTCAACACCGGCGGCTACTTCGCCCACCACCTGGGCCTGCACGAGCGCGACGTCCTGCACACCTGCCTGCCGTTGTTCCACTGCAACGCCCAGCAGACAACGCTGATGGCCGGGCTCACGCTCGGGGCCGAGGTCGTCGTCGACCGCTCGTTCTCGCTCTCGGGCTTCTGGGACTGGATCGAGCGCAGCGGGGCGACCGTCACGAACCTGCTCGGGGTGATGCTGGCCCTGCTCTCGAAGCGGGAGCCGGACATCGCCGAACAGTGCGAGCGCCTTCGGTATGTGGTGGCGGCCCCGGTGCCCGAGGATCTGCACCGACCGCTGGAGGCGCGCTGGGGGGTGCGCATCGTCGAGGGCTACGGATTGACCGAGACCGGCACGATGGCCTGCATCAATCCGCCCGACGACACCCGCTCGGGCACCATCGGGCGACCGCTCGAGCACAACGAGCTTCGCATCGTGGACGAGGCGGGCCAGGACGTGCCGGACGAGACGCCGGGTCAGATTCTGACTCGCAGTCGGATCGAGGGCGCGTACATGAGTGGGTATTTCAAGGCACCCGAGGCGACGGCCGAGGCGATGGCGGGCGGCTGGTTCCACACCGGCGACATCGGCCGCCGACGCGCGGACGGCTACTACGTCTTCGTCGACCGCGGCAAGGACACCATCCGCCGACGCGGGGAGAACATCAGCTCCTTCCTGGTCGAGAAGGCGATGCTTGCGCACCCGGAGGTTGCCGAGGTCGCCGCCATTGGCGTCCCCTCGGAGCTCTCGGAGGAGGACGTGAAAATCGTCGTCGTGCGCCGGGCGGGTTCGACGCTGAGCGAGTCAGCGCTCGCGCTTTGGTCCGACGAACGTCTCGGGGACTTCATGCGCCCGCGCTACGTCGAGTTCCGCGACGCGCTGCCGCGCACGGAGACCGGACGCGTGCAGAAGTTCCTGCTGCGCGCCGACGGTGCCGGCGCTGCGTGGGACCGTGGCGACGACCGGTCGCCGCGGGCATGATGCGAGCCAAACCCCCCAACTTCGGGCGCGTGTTCGACCTATCCCAGGCCCTCGATAGGTCCACACGCCGCCCGAAGATGGGGATTAGACGACAGGAGTGGCGCGCATGGCACTGAGTCCGCCGGACATCAAGGCGATCCTGGACGCGCTGGAGGCCTCGGACTGGGACTCGGCCTCCGTCAGCGTGGACGGGGTGACGATCGCCGTGTCCCGCAACGGCGCCGCCCTGCCCGGTTCTCCCGCCGCTGCCCCGACCTCCCCACCGCCACCTGCACCAGCCCTCGCCGCACCGACGGCGGCGGCGCCGGCCGCGGCCGCACCTGCCGCTGCGGCACCGGCAGGTCATGTCGTCACCGCCCCGAGCGTCGGGGTGTTCTGGCGTTCACCCCGCCCGGGCGCGCCGCCGTTCGTCGAGGTCGGTCAGCGGGTGGAAGTCGGGGACACCGTCTGCATCGTCGAGATGATGAAGTTGATGACCAACGTCGCCTCCGACGTCGCCGGTGTGATTACCGCGGTGCACCAGCAGAACGCGGCTCAGGTGGAGTTTGGCGCACCCTTGGTCTCGATTGACCCTGCCAGCTGACGCGGCGTCAGCCGACGGGGGCGCCCTCACGGCGGCGGGCCTTCTTCGTCGTGCGCCAGCGCTCGTCGAGCGGGACCGGGTCGCCTTGATGGCCGCACTCGCTGCACGGCGGCGGGGAGAGCGCTGCCATTGACGCGGACGGCGCGGCCGGATGCCCGAAGCCCGGGAGGTTGTCCGCCGGGACCTCCGCCACCGGGTGCGCCGGTAGGTAGACCAGCGCCAGCACCGCCCCGAACATGCAGACCGCGGCGGCAACCAGGCACCCGACGAAGAGCCCGTCGAGAAAACCCTGCTGGGCGATCGTGAGCACCGAGACGTCGCCGGTCCGCGCGGCGGTCATCGCGGCGCCGCCGAGCGACTCCTGCGCGGCGGCCAGAGTCGCCGGGTCGGAGATGCCGTCGGCGAGGGTCTCGCGGTACATCGACACCGAGACGCTGCCGATCACGGCGACACCGAGCGTCCCGCCCAGCTCCCGGGTTGCGTCGTTCACGGCCGAGCCGATACCGGCTTTGGCGGCAGGGACAACGCCCATGATCGCCTCGGTGGCCGGGGCACTGGTCAGACCCAGGCCCGAACCGATAATGATCATCTGACACACAATCACGGTGTAGGTCGTATTGGCATCATCGGCGGAGATCCAGATGAAGCCGCCGCCCATGAGCAGCAGACCCGCGGCGACGACGAGTTTGGTCCCGAAGCGCACCGCTAATGCGGTTCCGGCCAGGGAGGTGATCGCGACGGCGACCGCGACCGGGATCTGGCGCAGGCCGGCTTCCAGCACGCCCCAGCCGAGGATGAATTGGGAGTACTGGGTGATGAGGAAGATGAAACCGAACAGCGCGAAGAACGAGAGCGTGACCGCACCGGAGGCGGCGGTGAAACGCAGGTTCTTGAACAGGCGCACGTCGAGCATCGGGTGCTCTCGGCGACTTTCCCACCACGCGAATGCGGCCAGCAGCAGGGCGCCGGCGCCGAAGTCCGCCAAGGTCTCGGTCGAGCCCCAACCGCGCTCGGAGGCCTCGATGATGGTGTACACGATCAGACCGAGCGCGGCGATCGAAAGCAGCAGGCCGAGGTAGTCCAGCGGTGGCGTCTCGGGGTCCCGGCTGGTCGGGACGAAGATGACGGCGAGGATCAACGTCAGCAGTGCGACGGCGGCGCAGAACAGGAACGCCGCGCCCCAGGCCGAGGCCTCCGAGAGCGCACCGCCGACAATCGGTCCGATCGCCACGGCGCCACCGGTCGCGGCGCCCCAGATGCCGATGGCCTTGGCGCGCTCCCCGCGCTCGGGGAAGACATTGGAGATGATCGAGAGCGTCGTCGGGAAGACCACCGCCGCACCCAGACCGGCAACCGCGCGCCAGAGGATGAGCTCGTTTGCCGAGTTCGCATAAGCCGAGAGCAGTGAGGCGACGAGATAGATCGACAGGCCGGCTACCAGGGCGCCCTTGCGACCGAAACGGTCCGAGAGCGATCCGCAGGCCAGGACCAACGCGGCGAAGACGAGGTTGAAGGCGTCGACGATCCAAAGCAGGTCGCGGGTCGAGGCGTCCAGGTCGCGCGTCAACGACGGAAGCAGGATATTGACGATCATCGTCGCGACGTTGACCGTGAACGCGCCCAGGCAGCAGACGAGCAGCACGGCCCAGCGGTTGGCCGTCATGGTTATAGAACGTAGTTCTACACTGGCCCGGGCGTCAATGCCCTGGGGTACTGCGGCTGACGGTCAGTCCGCAGCGAGTAGCTCCGCCTTCAGTTCGTCGTATTCGCCATCGCTGAGGACCCCGCTGAACTTGAGCAGAGCGAGACGTTCGAGCTTGTCCGCAGCCTCGGCCGGGAGAGCAGGGCCGGGCAACCCGGCGACTGTCCCGACAGCGAATCCGTCGGCGGAGAGCTCCTCCGTGCGGGCGGACTGCCCGGGAATCACCGCCCCTGCCCCGACGGGGTGCAGGTGCGGAATCGGGGGCAGGGGCTCGACGGGCTCGCCCGGGTCGCCCCAGCCGCGCAGCACCGGCTCCAGCACCAACGCCAACAGGACCTGCTCGGCGCGTTCGGCCTCCCCGGCCGGTAGGCCGAGCTCGTGCACACCGTCGGTCGTCGTGATGTGCAACGGGGTGAACAGACGACCGGGATCGCCGGCGGCCACACTGAGGACCGAGCTCAACGACACCTCGGTGACGACCTCCGCCCCCCGCCAGGCCGAGCGCGCCAGCACGACGCAGTCCTCGTGGATGCGCAAGTGCCCAGCTCTGCCGTCGATGCGGCAGAGAAACTGCGCCAACGGTTCCTCGCTCATGCAGCCTCCTTCGTCGGCCGCGCTCGCGTAGCTGCTCCCCTAGTGGCTCGCTCGCTGCGCTCGCTCACGTGTATCCCCGCTCTCCGTCCGGTTCTGCGACGGCCGAGCCATCGCCCTCCAGCATCACCCAAGCAGAGATCGCAGCGGCCGTGGGAACAGTTCGGGCGATTCCGGACGTATCGCGCCCCTGGCGCGGTCCTCGCGTCAAGCGGGTCTGATTCGCGGGGGCCGAGCACGCTGGCCTACGCTCAGATGCCCCGCAAGCGAGCCCCGGAGGAACCCCGCCATGCCCGACGTGCGAAGCCGGTGGATCCGATGAGTGGCACCGACGAGCTGATCCTGGCTGCGGAGTTCCCGGCGGCCACCCACGAACAGTGGCGCGCGCTGGTCGCGAAGATCGTCGACAAATCCGGGGCGCAGTACCCGGCGGGGCAGCCGGAGCAGGCGCTGGCCTCGCGCACCCATGACGGCATCGCGATCGCGCCGTTGTACCCGGCCGGGGTCACCGCCGGTGCTCCCGGGGCGATGCCGTTCACCCGGGGCCGCACCGCGGATGGCATCCGCCACGGCTGGGACGTGCGCGCGCAGCAGGGGAACCCGGACGTCAAGATCGCGCACGAGCAGATCTTGGAGGACCTCGCCGGGGGCGCAAGCTCGCTGTGGCTGCGCGTCGGTGCGGCCGGGACCCCGACCGCGGACCTCGGCGCCGCGTTGGACGAGGTACTGCTGGACCTGATCGCCGTCGCGCTGGACGGCGGGGTCGACGCCATCGCGGCCGCCCGTGCCTACCTCTCGCTCGCAGCCGAGGGTGGGTTCACCCCCCAGACCTTGAGCGGCACGCTCGGCGTCGACCCGCTCGCCGTGCTCGCGCGCACCGGCAACGGTGCGGACCTGCGCGAGGCGGGCGCCTTCGCCGCCCAGGTAGCGGGTACGCACCCCGGGCTACGCACGATCACCGTCGACGCGCTGGCGTTCCATGAGGCCGGCGCGACCGACGCCCAGGAACTCGGCGCCTCGCTCGCCGCCGGCGTCGCCTACCTGCGGGCCCTGACTGACGCCGGGCTGAGCGTCGAGGACGCACTGAAGCAGATCGAATTCCGCTACGCCGTGACGGCCGATCAGTTTGCCGGCATCGCGAAGTTGCGCGCTGCCCGGCGTTGTTGGGCACGCATCGCTGAAGTCAGTGGCGTCAGCACCGCCGCGGCGGGCCAACGTCAGCACGCGGTCAGCTCGTGGCCGATGATGACCCGTCAGGACCCGTGGACCAACATGCTGCGCGGGACTCTCGCGTGCTTCGCCGCCTGTGTCGGCGGCGCGGATGCCGTTACCGTGCTGCCCTTTGACGCCGCCCTCGGCCTGCCCGATCCGCTCGCCCGCCGCATCGCGCGCAACACTCCGGCGCTGCTGGTCGAGGAGTCCCACATCGCCAAGGTCATCGACCCGGCCGGCGGCTCAGGCTACGTGGAGTCGTTGACGGAGTCCCTCGCCCGCGCCGCGTGGGCGGAGTTCACCGGGATCGAAACCGGGGGCGGCATCGTGACGGCGCTGAGCGACGGGTCTTTGGCCACCCGCATCGGCGAGGCCCGGGCGGCGCGACTGGAGGCCGTGACGGAGAAGCGGGAAACGATCTTGGGGGTCAACGCTTTTCCGCTCGCCGGCGAGCACCTGCTCGAACGCACGCCCGCCCCGAAACCACCCGGCGGCGGCCTGCCGCGCATCCGCTGGTCCGACATGCTGGAGGCCACCGGTGTCTGATGTGATTCCCGACTTCAGCTCCGTCGCACTCGGCGACGGCCCGGCCGCGGGCGAGGACTGGGCCGCTGATTTCACCGCGGCGACCGGCACCGCGCCAAGCGAGGACGGGTGGGCGACACCGGAGGGTATCGACGTCGCTCCGCTCTACACCGGCGCCGACACCGACGGCCTGGATTTTCTGAACACCTACCCGGGCATCGCCCCGTTCCTGCGTGGGCCCTACCCGACGATGTATGTCAACCAGCCCTGGACGATCCGCCAGTACGCCGGCTTCTCCACCGCTGAGGAGTCGAATGCCTTCTATCGCCGTAATCTGGCGGCGGGTCAGAAGGGGTTGTCGATCGCGTTCGACCTGCCGACGCACCGCGGGTACGACTCCGACCACCCGCGAGTGGTGGGCGACGTCGGCATGGCCGGCGTGGCGATCGACTCCATTTACGACATGCGTCAGCTCTTCGACGGCATCCCGCTGGACACGATGAGCGTGTCCATGACGATGAACGGCGCGGTACTGCCCGTGCTCGCGCTCTACGTGGTCGCAGCCGAGGAGCAGGGGGTGGCGCCGGCGGCGCTGACCGGGACCATCCAGAACGACATCCTCAAAGAGTTCATGGTCCGCAACACCTACATCTACCCGCCGACCCCGTCGATGCGGATCATCTCCGACATCTTCGGTTACACCTCCCGGCACATGCCGAAGTTCAACTCGATCTCGATCTCCGGCTACCACATCCAGGAGGCCGGAGCGACGGCCGATCTCGAGCTCGCGTACACCCTCGCCGACGGCATGGAATACCTGCGTGCCGGCGTCGAATCCGGCCTGGACATCGACGCGTTCGCCCCGCGGCTGAGCTTCTTCTGGGCGATCGGGATGAACTTCTTCATGGAGGTCGCCAAGCTCCGCGCCGGGCGCCTGCTCTGGGCAAAGATCGTCAAGGAGGCCGGCGCGAAGAGCGAGAAGTCGTTCTCGTTGCGCACGCACAGCCAGACCTCGGGGTGGTCGCTGACCGCGCAGGATGTGTTCAACAACGTCGTACGCACCTGCGTCGAGGCGATGGCCGCGACCCAGGGCCACACCCAGTCCCTGCACACCAATGCCCTCGACGAGGCGCTCGCCCTGCCGACGGATTTCTCCGCCCGCATCGCGCGCAACACCCAGATCCTGCTGCAGCGTGAGTCGAACACCTGCGCCGTGATCGACCCGTGGGGTGGCTCGGCCTACGTCGAGCGCCTGACCTATGAGCTGGCATCGCGCGCCTGGGCGCGCATCCAGGAGGTCACCGAGGCCGGCGGGATGGCGAAGGCCATCGAGGCCGGGATCCCGAAGATGCGGATCGAGGAAGCGTCTGCCCGCACCCAGGCGCGGATCGACTCCGGCACCCAGACCGTCATCGGCATCAACAAGTACCGGGTCGCCGGCGCGGACGACATCGACGTGCTCAAGGTGAACAACGCCTCGGTGCGAGCTGCGCAGCTCGAGAAATTGACCCGACTACGCGCCGAGCGCGACCCTGCCGCGGTCAAGGCCGCTTTGGAGCGCCTGACCTGGGCCGCGGGGCAGGGCGCCGGTAATAGCGACGAGGCCAACCTGCTGGCCCGGGCGATTGACGCGGCGCGGGCCAAGGCGACGGTCGGTGAGATCTCCGACGCGTTGGAGGTCGTCTACGGCCGCTACGCCGGTCACATCCGTACGATCAGCGGTGTGTACCGCGCCGAGGCCGGGTCGAACCCGAAGATCGCGATCGTTCGTGAGGCCTCGTCAGCTTTCGAGCAGGCTGCCGGGCGACGGCCGCGCATCCTCGTCGCCAAGATGGGGCAGGACGGGCACGACCGCGGCCAGAAGGTGATCGCCTCCGCGTTCGCGGACCTCGGCTTCGACGTCGACGTCGGCCCGCTGTTCTCCACCCCGGACGAGGTCGCGCGTCAGGCCATCGAGGCCGACGTGCACATCGTCGGGGTCTCCTCGCTCGCGGCCGGGCACCTGACGCTGGTCCCGGCGCTCCGCGCGGCGCTGGAAGAGGCCGGGCGCGCGGACATCATGGTCGTCGTCGGCGGGGTGATCCCTCCGCAGGACTTCGACGAGCTGCGCTCGCTGGGCGCCGCCGCGATCTTCACCCCGGGCACGGTGATCCCCGACGCTGCCCTCGAGCTCATCGAGGCCCTGCGCGCCGCCAACGCCTCCTGATGAGCCGCGGGACGGCATGCATGCCGTACCAACCGGTATCGGGCCGTGAACACCGGCGTGTCGTGGTGCTTTGGGCATGCATGCCGCCGCGGCTGGGTCTCAGGTGGTGAGCATCGACGTCAGCGGGCTTGCGGACGGGGTGCGGGCTCGGGACCGGGCCGCGGTCGGGCGGGCCATCACCCTGGTGGAGTCGACGCGCGCGGATCACCGGACGCACGCCGCCGAGCTGCTCGACGCCCTCGGCCCGGATCCGGCGAGCGTGCGCCGGGTCGGGATCACCGGCGTGCCCGGCGTCGGGAAGTCGACCTTCATCGACTCGCTCGGGACCTGGCTGACCGGGCGCGGACACCAGGTCGCCGTGGTCGCGGTCGATCCGAGTTCGGGCCGCTCCGGCGGCTCGATCCTGGGCGACAAGACGCGGATGGCGCGCCTGGCGCTCAACGACGCGGCGTTCATCCGGCCCTCCCCCACCGCCGGAACCCTCGGCGGGGTCGCCCGGGCCACGCGCTCGGCGATGGTGGTGCTGGCCGCCGCCGGCTACGACGTGATCCTGGTCGAGACCGTCGGGGTCGGGCAGTCCGAGACCACCGTCGCGCAGATGACCGACTCCTTCCTGCTGCTCGCGCTGGCGCGGACCGGGGACCAACTCCAAGGCATCAAGAAGGGCGTGCTTGAACTCGCCGACGTCGTCGCGGTGAACAAGGCCGACGGACCGCACGAAGGCGAGGCCCGCCGGGCCGCCCGCGAGCTGTCCGGGGCCTTGCACCTGCTGAGCAACTCCGACACCGGCTGGACCGCTCCGGTGCTCACCTGCTCCGGCCTGCACGACGGCGGCCTGGCCGAGGTGTGGGAGGCCCTGGACTCCCACCTGAAGCACCTGCACTCCACCGGCCGCTTCGCCGCAATGCGCGCGCAGCAGCAGGTCGACTGGATGTGGGCCAGCGTCCGCGACGACCTCGACCAGCGCCTACGCGCCCACCCCGGCGTCGGCGGCGTCCGCGCCGGTCTGGAGGCGAAGGTCCGCGCCGGGGAGCTCTCCCCCGTCCACGCCGCCGACCACATCGTCACCGAGTTCCTGCAGGGCTGACGCAGCATCACGAGCGCGGATAGACCGGAAGCCCGCGAATCTTCTCCAGCCGTGCGTCGTCGTCGCCGAGGTAGTCGGCGATCTGTGCCTCCAACGCCGCCGGGTCAATCGTCCGGGCGTCGGCCATGTTGCCCAGGTCGATCCAATCCTTCGGACGATTGAAGAAGGCTTTGAACACTGCGAGGTCCTCGCAGGCCAGGAAGGGCAGCAGCCGCCCACCGACCTGCTGCTCACGGATTCGAGCGCCCACCTCAACGTGGAAGTCGTCGACGCTGAAGAACAGGTCCACCGGGGTCTCATCCCAGGCAAGTCGCGCTTGACCGTCACGTCTGAGCATCCGCAGTTCGATCTCGGTCCAGGCGACCTCCACGGGAAGCGCGGCGAGCGTCTCCTCGATGCGACCAACCGGAACGAAAATGTTCAGATCGATGTCCGCGGTGGTGCGCGGTTGTCGAATACAGAAGTTCAACGCGAGTGCGCCACCGAACGCGTGGGGGATGCCCGCGGCCCTCAATCCGTCGTGGAGCGCGAGCATCTTCTCGATCATCGGCGGCGGAAGATCGGTGCCTCGAGCATCGGGTTGTGGGTGGCAGGGAACAGCTGGGCGAGTTCCAGCAGCCCCACGATCTCGCGGTCGCGCACGTCCGGGTCGAACTCCAACGGCTTGCGCTCGAGATTCAAGGTCAGCCGGTACCCGGTCGCGTCAAGAATGCGCGCCAGCGTCGTAGTGGAGGGCGACTTCCTCCCGGCCTCATAGGCAAGCAGGGTGGAGTGCGACGTGCCGGCCTTCTCCGCCAAGGCACGCAACGACAGGCGCGCTTCCATACGGCATTTAGTGATCATCTCGCCGACATCCACACCTCGATGGTACCCGATCGGGTACCGCGCCGGAATGGAACGGGCTAGACCAAGCTCAGCGGCGGGCCTGGCCCTGGACCGGCAGGCTGATCGCGGAGCCCTTGCGGCCGGCGAAGACCAGCAGGGTGCCACTGGTGGGCGTGGTGGGCTCGATCATCGCCAGGTCCCCGGTACTGACGGTGATCCGCAGCAGGTGTCCGGCGCGCAGGCGCCAATGCGTCGGGAGCAGTTCGACGTCGTAGGTGTAGGCCCGCCCAGGAGTCAGGGTGAGGGGGCCGATGTGACCCTGGCGGTGCGAGGCACGCAGCCAGCCCGAGGTGATGACCGTCGAGGTCCCGTCCGGGGCGACGTCCTGCAGGCGCACGACGAGGTTCGCGTCCGGGACGGAGAGCGCCGCACGCAGGTGCATGACCGGAGCGCCGAGAATCACCAGGTCCGAGGCCAACGGGGCGCCGTCGAAGCGGATCCGGCTCATGTCCTGCTGGCGCTGGTCGTTGCCCGGGGTGTCGGGTGAGCCGTAAAGACCGCGGTCGGTGCAGGAGCACCCGTTGTCGAACGGATTGAGGGCGTGGGCGTAGGTGGTGGTCGCGGTCAGACCTTCGGGGCCGACAAGCGCGAGCCGGTTGCCGGGCTCGACGGGGATGTCCTTGAGCTGGACGAACTGCCCGCCGTTCTTCGGCAACTCCCAGCTGGTGACCTTGGTGCCCGGCTTGGGCGCACCGGGCCGCTGCATCAGCAGCCGGTCGAACCAGCCGAGCAGGGCCCGCTCGACAATCGCAAAATCCGGGGCACCGGGGATGAAGTCCGCGTGGGCCAGCGGGAGCATCAGCAGGTTGGACTGGTCCCTGGCGCCCTGGAAGTTGCGCACCATGCCTTCGGGGAACAGGTCGTGCCAGCCGCCGATGCCCAGGATCGGGATGTCGGATTTGTCGACGGCCTCGATGTCGACGGCGAGGGACTTCCAGTACGCGTCGTAGTTCGGGTGGGCGTTGGCCCGGGCCTCGAAATCGACGAACTCCGGGGCATTGGCCACCGCGTCGGGCAGCGGCTGATCCGGCAGCGAGGTCGCGTAGCTGACCGCGGGGAACGAGCGCAGCGACGTGCCGCGGGTGCCGCCCGGGTAGGTGATCTCGCGGTAGGCGTCCTGGTAGGCAACGATCGGCACAGCGGCCTTGAGGTGAGCCGGGTTCGCGGCGACGGCCTTGTAGGTGGAGATGCCGCCGTAGCTGACCCCGGTCTGACCGACCCGGCCGTTGCTGAAGGGCTGCGTCCCGGCCCACTCGATCAGGTCGACGTTGTCCCGCGTCTCCTGCGCCTCGAAGGGCCGCCACAAGCCGGCGGTGCCGCCGGTGCCCCTCGGTGAGCAGGTGAGCGTGACGTAGCCGCGCTGGGTCAACCGTTCGGCCATCGGCGCGAACGCGGTGATCTGCAGGGCTCGGTAGGCGAAGAAGTTGGTGATGACGACCGGATGCTGGCCGGGAACCGCGACGCCGCCGAGGGCGGGCTCGAGCTTGGTGCAACGCATCGCCGCGCCGTCGCGCATCGGAACGCGGACCTCGCTCGACAGCGCCGCGAACTCTGCGGGGCGGTCATAGGTCAGCCAGGCGGGAACCGGTCCGGGGCCGAGGGTGGGGGCGGCAGGTGCCTGAGCGCCGGCCGGGGTGGTGATACCCAGACCCGCCGCCACCAGACCGAACGCCAAGGCGCTGACGGTGACGCGGCCGATCCGACGCATGTGCCCTCCGAGGTTCTGTAGCTACCTCGGTGAGGTTATCCCGGCAATCTGGGGGAATCCGCCCGATTCGCGACATGCTCACCCGTTCGGAGCGCGCGGCCACCCGCTCGGCCGCTCTCAGCAGCGCTCGGCGTCGCCGATCACGATGGGATTGAGCACCTTGGTGCCGGTGGCGGGGTCGAGGGTCTTGAGCACGGCCTGGCACTGCCAGCCTTCGGGCATCGTGACCGACCCGGTGAAGGCCCCGTCACGGTCGGTGTCGAACGTCGCGAGGCGGACCTTGCGCCTGTCCTGGTCGGAGTTGACGGAAGATGCACGGAAAACACTCGCACTGCCGCGCAGATCGACCACCAGCTGCGCAAGGGGCGGGAAGCTGCTGATCTGGATGCGCAGGACGCCGCCGGCATCAGGGTTGTTCGTGGTGAGCTCGACCCGGGCGGTGGCGGTGTAGGGGACGGGGGCGGCGATGGCGCCGTTCATCGTGACCGGCACCAGTCCGGCACCAGCCGCCACTCCCGCGGCGATACCTGTCCGCACGGCGTTCTTCATCGGATCCCCCTTGGTTACCTCTAGTCCGACGTCCGCACGCGCCCAGCGGTCGATCGGTGTGACATGTCGTCACATCACCCGTCACGCTAGGCACCGCCGCAGAGTCGGGCAAGCAGCCCGAACGGCATGTCTCGGTGAACTTGGTGGGTGAGGTCGCAGGTCACAGGCACGATGTCGGGACATCTGGGGAACAACGGGTACGAATCACCCGCGTCGCTCGTCCCGGCTCATCAGGTCCGCCGCGACAATGAGCACCGTGATGACTCCCCGCATCGACATCCTGTTCGTGTGTACCGGCAACATCTGCCGCTCGCCATTCGCCGAGCTGATCACCGCCCACCTGCTGCGCGAGGCACTCGGGCCCGGGGCCGAGGCGTTCCGCGTGCACAGCGCCGGCACTGCCGGCCTGGACGGGTGGGCGATGAACGCCGACAGCCGGGCCGAGTTGGCGCCGTGGAATCTGCACACCGAGCCGTCGGATCCATTCCGCGCACGCCTGCTCACCCCGTCGATGCTGGCGGAGGCGGACCTGGTGCTCGGTCTGGCGACCGAACATCGCTCGGCGGCGCTAAGCGTCTACCCCAAGGCGATGCCGAAGGTTTTCACCTTGCGTGAGTTCGCGCGCCTGGTCGCCACGATCGAGCCGGCCGGGCTCGGGACTGACCCCGTCGAGCGCACGCACACGCTGATCGAGCGGGCCCGCGGCCGGCGCGGGAGCGTACGCGCGAACCACCCCGACGATGACACCGTCATCGACCCCTACGGCCGAAGCCCCCGCACGCATCGCGAGGTCGCAACCCAGATTGCGGGCGCTTCGGCAGTGGTCGTGACCGCGATCAGCGGCAGCTGACGACACCGTGGGCGCGCGCCGCAGAGAACGGGATAAAGTGACCGCAGAAAACCCGATAATACTCCCTCACACATCCTGATTTCGGGTACTCTCCTCCCATGGGAGGACCCACCCCGCTGGTCGAACGGCGGCTTCTCAAGCTCGTCCCCGAACTGATGCGTGACGAGCCGGTAGTGGTCCTCGCCGGACCACGCACAGTGGGCAAGAGCACGTTGCTTCGGTGCCTTGCCCAGATCTCGAACGCGAGGGTGCTCGACCTGGACGACCCTGCGGTGCGCAGGTTGGTCGCCGACGACCTGGGCTTCTATGTCGGCGGACCTCAACCAGTTTTCATCGATGAGTTCCAGCACGTCCCGACGCTGCTGGATGCCATCAAGGCCGAGTTGAATCGGGACACGCGGCCGGGCCGCTTCGTGCTCACCGGATCGACCCGATTCTCCGCTCTCCCGCACACGGCCCAGTCGCTGACTGGGCGCGTGCACATCCATAACGTCTGGCCACTGAGCCAAGGTGAACTCGGCGGTGCGCCCCAGTCGTTCGTGCAGCGACTGCTCGATGAGCCCGGTTCGGCACTGCCCCGCGAACCCAGCGACTCTTCCCGCGCCGATTACGCGGCACGCGTGCTTGCCGGCGGTCTGCCTGCCGCGCTCGCCCGCGAGGGGGAGCGTCCGCGCACACGGTGGTTCGACAACTACGTCTCGCTGGTCATCGAGCGCGATCTGGCCGAGTTGCGTGATGTGCGGCAAGCGGCGGTGCTCTCGAGCTTCCTGCGCCGACTGGCCTCGCAGACGGCGCAGGTCCTCAATATCGCGGCAGCCAGTCGTGCGGAGGGACTGACGCCCACTACGGGCGAGGACTACACCCGATTGTTGGAGGCGGTGTTTCTCGTTCACCGTCTCCCCGCATGGGGAACGACGCTGTCATCGCGGGTGAACAAGCTCCCCAAGGTCCACGTGGTCGACGTCGGCCTCGGGGGGCGATTGCTCGGCATCACTGGGCGTCAGATCGAGTCGCGCCGGCCTGCGGTCATGACGGAATTCGGGCACCTGCTGGAGAGCTTCGCCGTCAACGAGGTGCTCGCCCAGGCTGGTTGGCTCGACCGCGGCCTGACACTCGGCCATTACCGCACCTCCGACGGACACGAGGTCGACCTGGTCATCGAGGAGGATGACGGCAGCGTGGTCGCTCTCGAAATCAAGGCTGGCTCGACCTATCGAACGTCTGACCTGCGCGGCCTCGCGCAGCTACGCGACAAGCTGGGCGAGCGATTCAAAGCGGGCTACCTGCTGCACACCGGCGAGGGCGCCGGGCGACCCGACGCGAAACTCTACGTCGCCCCGATCGATGTCCTCTGGGGTGGAGGGCGCGTGCCACACCCGCGCGACCGCGATGGGCCCATCCGGAACTGACGATAAGTCCGCTCAACCGCGGGGACAGCGACAGTCCTGGCACGGGCGAAGCCCCCGCACGCATCGCGCGGTGGCGACGCAGATTGCGGGGCCTCGGGGGCGATCACCCGGGCGATCGCCGGCTGATTACTTCTTCTTCTTTTTCTTCACCAGGCCGTTCTTGCACTTCTTGTTCTTGGGCGTCTTGATGGTGACCTTGACCGAGGTCACGAGCTTGGTCTGGGCACCGGTCGAGCGCAGGGTGTGCTTGCCGCAGAACTTCTTCGGCAGCGCAATCCTCCCGGTGAATGACCCGGCCCCGTCCGCCTTGACCGACCGGAGGCGCTCGGGCTTGGACAAGATGTTGATGTTGATTCGCTCGCCCGGGAAATAGTTGCGCAGCGTGAGCTGAATGGACGCGCCATTCCCGGGCGTGGTGGTGCCCACCCCCGCAGTCGGCGTGTCGCCATACGGGGCAGCCACCGTCTCGGACCCGCTGGCCGGGGCCGCCGGACCGGCGAAGAGCGCGAAGGCCGCCGCTGTCGCGACGCCCGTTCGTGTCATGTGCTTCATGTGCGACTCCCCCGTTGCTCAGATACCTGATTTCGCATCAGCACATCAGCACACGCCCTCGTGATGCTGTCGCCCGACCCGACCCTAGGGGCCAGAATCGGACCGCGCCCAACCATCGCGCCCGGACGGGTGAAGCACCGCGAGCGGCAACCTCACCCACCCTGCCCCATGACGAGTGACTGCAATGCGGCCATTCGAGTGAACTTCCGAGATCCGCCCCCGCCCCGGCGTCTTCACCCAGTGATCGGCTCCGCCGTTCGGAGGCCGAGTCGGCGATAGCGTCGTCGCAACCCAGCCAGCTACTGCACCGGGGACGCTGATGGTCCGTCATTCCCAGCACCGCGGCATGGTCAGCCACGGGCTCGGGTCCACCCTGCAGTGGAGCCGTCAGCGTTGGGCATGGACAACGGGGCTCAGTGCGGCGGCCCTGGTGGGGCTCGGCGCGGTGTGGGTCGGCGGCACCGCCGTGATGGCCCGGGGCGAGTTGCTCGACGCCCGCGCCGAAGCGCAGATTCTGCGGACCCAGCTCGCCGCTGCCGACATCAGCGCAGCGACCGCCTCGGCCGACGCGCTGGCCCGGCACGCGAACCGCGCCCACCAACTCACCGCCGGTCCGGCGTGGGCGCTGGCAACCAAGCTCCCCTTGGTCGGGGACACCGTACGCACGGTGCGCGGCATCACCGAGGCGGCCGACGAACTCGGCGCCGGGGCGCTACCGAAGCTGGTCGGGGTCGGCACCGCACTGGACCCGAGCACCCTGCGCTCAGCCGACGGACGGATCGACGTCGCCGCGATCCGGGCGGCGGCGCCGGCCATCGATGCGGCCACCGCCTCACTGGAACGCGCGCGCGCCGAGCTGGCCGCCCTACCGAAAGCCACCGCCCTGGACCGGGTCGACGTCGCCCGCCGCGAGGCTCTCGCCGAGCTGACCGAGCTGACCGAGGCCGCCCAGAGCGCGCAACGCATCGCCCGGATACTGCCGGCGATGCTGGGCGCGGACACACCGCAGTCCTACTTCGTGGCATTTCAGAACACCGCGGAGGCCCGCGGCACCGGCGGACTACCTGGGGCCTTCGCGATCGTGGAGGCCGACCAGGGTGCCCTGAAGTTCCGCAAGTTCGCCTCCGACCGCACGCTGGACGGGATCAGCGCCGACATAACCCTGGATGAGGACTTCGAGGAGCTCTACCTCGGTACGCGCGCTAAGACCCTGTTCCTCAACAGCAACCTGAGCCCGCACTTCCCCTATGCCGCCCAGATCTGGCGTTCGATGTGGGAGCGCAAGAGTGGGCAGGTCGTCGACGGGGCGATCGCCTTGGATCCGCAGACCCTGGGATATCTGCTCGCCGTCACCGGACCCGCCGCGCTGCCAGACGGCGAGGCGGTCACCGCGGAGAACGTGGTGCCGCTGACCTTGCGCGATGCATACGCCCGCTTCGCCGACGACACCCCGCAGGCGCGGCAGGCGTTCCTCATCGAGGTGGCCAAGGCGGCGGCCGCGAAGGTCACGGAAGCCGCGGGCGACCCGGCCGAGCTGGTGCAGGCCCTACGCCGCGCCACCGGCGAGCGACGCCTGCTGGCCTGGAGCGCGGACCCGGCCCTGCAGGCCGAGCTGGAGCGGACCGGCATCAGCGGTTCGGTGCCGCAGACCAGGGCGCCGTATGTCGGGATGACGATCGTCAACGAGGGCGGCAACAAGCTCGACTACTACCTCGAGCGCTCCCTGGTGTGGGCACGCACCGGGTGCGGGCGCACCCGCGACGTCACAGTGACGGTCACCCTCACCAATACCGCCCCGAAGGGTCTGTCGGCATACGTGACCTCCCGCAGCGACCGGCGCACCTACGAGGTGGCGCCCGGTGATCACCGGGTCCAACTCGTGTACACCGCGACCACCAACGCCGCAATGGAGAAGGTCACCCTCGACGGTGAGCCAGGATTCGCCGGCTCCGGCACCGAACGCGGGCACCCGGTGTTCAACGTCGACGTCGAACTCCCCCGCGGGGTGACCCGCACCATCGTCTTCACGCTCCGCGAGCCCGTCGGTCGCGGCGCCCCGATCCTGCACACCCAGCCGCTGGTGCGCCCGCTGAGCGCCGAGGTCCGCGACAGCCCCTGCCCGTAGCGACGCGCGTGGATGCCTCGTCTAGCGCGGGATCTCCGGTGCTGGCAACCTTTGCGGCGCCCCATGTGAGCATCGTGATGCCCGCGTACGATGAAATCCACGTTCGTGCCCTGCTCCAGATCCTCGGACCGGAGCAACCGAACCCGCACTACCTAGGGAGGTCCAGATGACCGCGCGAGTCACTCTCCCCGCCGATGTGCACCAGATCGATGCCACCGGCTCCGTGTGGACTTTCCTTGACGAAGCCGACGATCCCGCACGAGTCGCCGTCGGAGCCGTCATCGTCGCCGGCGACGCCGAGGACCCGTTCCTGGCGCGAGTCGTCGACATTGCCCGGGGCAACTCGGGCCGCCACATCGTCCACCTCGAGATCCTCGGCCTACCCGACCAGGTCATCGACGAACTGCGCCACGCCAACCTGTTGTCGGCCTGACGTTCACGGCGTCGACCTTCGCCAATTCGCGTAGCCCCGGCCTCTTTCACCCACATGGCCTAAGCCTCATCGTGCAATCGCCATCACTTTCCCCGGACGGGTCAATCGGGTCGATAGTTCCCTTACCGAACCGGTAGACCAGTGGTGCGAAAGGGCACACGGCGGGCATGGCGTGATCTCTGGGGAATTGCCCAGCGGTCGCGTGGTGACGGCGATGTACGACGTACCGGGGGCGGGACACGTGGCACCGATCTTCACCGATACCGAGGGTGACCCCGGGCAGGTGATCGCGGATGACGCTGCGCCAGATCAGGGGCAGACCGCGCAGCGCTGGCAACGCCACCTGGGCGCCGATTCCGCGATCCCGGAGCAACGCGACGGCTCCTCTCCGCTCATCGGGCTCAACTACACGCACGTCCCGAGCAGCCCGCCCACACGGATCTGGCGTCGCCGCTACACCGTCGCCTCCGTCACCCTCGACCTGCTCGCCGCCGTAGCCGCTGCCAGCACCGCCGAGTTGGTGCGCTTCGGCGTCCACCCACCGGCCGGGTACGTCGCCGGCTCCGTCGCGGCCGTCATCGCGTGGATGGCGCTACTTGCTGTGTGCGGGGCCTACCAACACCGCCTGATCGGGGTCGGCACGGCCGAGTGCCGACGGGCGTTGCTGGCCGGATTGCTGCTGATGGCCGGCATCGCCTTCACCTCCTACGCCACCAAGTCCCAGTTCTCCCGAGGCTTCGTGGTCATTGCGATCCCGACCGTCATCGTCCTGAGCATCCTGGCCCGTCTTGCCCTGCGGACCTGGCTGCACCGCCAATGGCGGGGCGGGCGCTACGTGCAGCGCACGCTGCTGGTCGGCTCGCGTTTGGAGGTGGGCGCGACGATCGACCGTCTGCGCGGGGACACCACCCACGGGATGCTCGTGGTGGGGGCGTGCATCCCCGGCGGCAACCGCACCGACGCCTGCGCGCTGCAGGTTCCCGTCATCAGCGAGTACGCCGACATCGAGACCGGCGTGGCCGGCACCAGGTCCGACGTGGTGACGGTGCTCTCCAGCGCGATGGTCACCGGTGAAGAACTGCGCCGGCTCTCCTGGCGCCTAGAGGGCAGCCACACCGATCTGGTGGTGTGTTCTGGGCTGACCGAGACCTTCGGGACCCGGGTGACGATCCGCCCCACCGCCCACTCGCCCATGCTGCACGTCGCCCGCCCCCGGCTGACCGGGCCGTCCCGGGTCGTCAAGGGCGCGTTCGACCGCCTCGGCGCCGGCCTGGGTCTGCTGCTGATCTCCCCGCTGTTCTTCACGATCGCCCTCGCGATCTGGGCCCACGACCGCCACTCCCCGTTCTTCCGCCAGATCCGAGTCGGGCTGGGTGGGGGCGAGTTCGGGATGTGGAAGTTCCGCTCGATGGTCCCGGACGCCGAGGCCCGCAAGGCCGAGCTGATGCACCTGAACGAGGCCGACGGCGCACTCTTCAAGATTGTCGAAGACCCCCGGCTCACGCCGATCGGACGATGGCTGCGCCGGTACTCGATCGACGAATTTCCCCAGCTCATCAACGTCCTGTCCGGCCACATGTCCCTGGTCGGTCCGCGCCCTCCGCTGCGCGAGGAGACCGAGGCCTACGGCCACGGCCACCGCCGGCGACTCCTGGTCAAGCCGGGGATGACGGGGCTGTGGCAGGTCAGCGGTCGCTCGGATCTCTCGTGGGAGGAATCAGAACAGCTTGACCTGCGCTACGTCGAGAACTGGTCGCTGGTCCTGGACCTGCACATCTTGTTCCGCACCGCTCGCGCGGTCATGCGCCGTGAAGGGGCCTACTGATGACGACGGTGAGCGCTCCACGCTCGACGGCGGAGGAGCCTGCCCGGGCCAGCACCTTCCACCACCGCATCCCGCTCGACGCCCCGTTCCACATCGCCGGCCACCGCGGGCTGGTTGGCAGTGCCGTATGGCGGCACCTGGCTGCACGCGGTCACACCAACCTGCTCGGCAAGTCCTCGGCCGAGTTGGATCTGCGGGAGCGCGACGCGGTCTTCGACTATTACGCGAAGGTGCGCCCGCATTACGTGGTGCTCGCTGCAGCGAAGGTCGGGGGCATCGGCGCGAACTCGGCGTTCCCTGCCGACTTTCTCTCTGACAACCTGCGGATCCAGGTCAACGTCCTCGACGCCGCCCACGCGGTCGGTGTGAAGCGGCTGCTCTTCCTCGGCTCCAGTTGTATTTACCCCAAGTTCGCCGAGCAGCCGATCCGCGAGGAGTCGCTGCTCACTGGCCTCTTAGAGCCGACCAACGACGCCTACGCGGTCGCCAAGATCGCCGGGATCTTGCACGTCCAGGCGCTACGTCGCCAGCACGGGTGCTCCTTTATCTCCGCGATGCCGACGAACCTCTACGGCCCCGGCGACAACTTCGGCCTGGAAACTTCGCATGTTCTGCCCGCGATGATCCGCAAGTTCCACGACGCCAAGGTGGCCGGCGCACCGTCGGTGGCGTTGTGGGGGACCGGCACACCCCGGCGCGAGTTCCTGCATGTGGACGACCTCGCCATCGCCTGCCTGCTCCTGATGGAACGGTACGAATCCCCCGACCCGATCAATGTGGGGACTGGTGCAGACATCACCATCCGCGAACTTGCCGAGCGTGTCTGCGCGGCCGTCAGCTTCGGCGGAAAACTGGAATGGGACGCCACCCGGCCCGACGGGACCCCGCGAAAGCTGCTCGACGTGCGTCGAATTCAGTCCTACGGGTGGTCGCCAAAGGTCGGCCTCCAGGAGGGCATCGAGAGCACCTACGCCTCCGCTCGGGCCGAAGGCAGCCTCTCGTGATTCCGTGCCAGCGTTCAGTACCGACCTACCCTGTGTGCGGCATCTCCATTGCTGCGCTCACGCCGGCGGCGGCAGTGCAACACATCGTGGAGCGCACCGCAGCGAGTGACTACCTGCAGGCCCACCTCTGCAACGCCTACACGCTCTCGCTGGTCGATTCAGATCCTCGCCTGCGCGAAGCTCTGATCGCTGCCGACCTCAACCTGCCGGACGGTGCCCCTGTCGCCTGGCTCGGACGCAGGGCTGGAACTCACGGCCCCGTCCGCGGCCCCGGCCTGGTGGGCGACGTGATGCGGGCAGGCGTCCCCTTCGGAATCCGTCACTATCTCTACGGCGGGACCCCGGAGGTTGTCTTGGCCATGGCCGACCGGCTACGCGCTGAGATCCCGGGAGTCCAGATCGTCGCTGCGGATTCCCCGCCCTTCCGTGACCTGGATCCGACCGATCTCGCCGATGCCAAGAGCCGTATCGTTTCATCCAGAGCTGGCATCGTCTGGGTCGGGTTAGGCACGCCGCGGCAGGACTACTTCGTCCCGCTGTTGGCAGAGCAGGTCGACGCGACGGTGATCCCCGTGGGCGCCGCCTTCGACTTCTGGGCCGGCGAAGTCAAGCAGGCGCCTGCTGCATTACACGGCAGCGGTTTCGAGTGGGTGTACCGCCTGGCCGCTGAACCCCGCCGGCTTTGGAAGCGGTATCTGATCGGGAACCCTCGCTTCGTCTCATCGGCACTCAGCCACCGCCGCGACCTCGTGAAGCCGCAGTCGTGAAGGTCTTGATCGCCCACAATCGGTACCGCAGCGAGCAGCCAAGCGGCGAGAACCAGGTCGTCGATGCCGAGATCGAACTGCTGGGGAAAGCTGGCGTCGAGGTCGTCACGCAAGTCGAAAGCAGTGACTCCCTCAAGGACGCCAACAAGCGGCAGATGCTGGAAGCTGGAATCGGCCCGCTTTACGCTCCGTCAGGAGTGGCTCGCTTCCGTCGGCTGCTGGAAACCGAGCAGCCCGACGTCGTGCACCTCCACAATACGATTCCGTTGATCTCACCCTGGGTTATCCGTGTTGCCCATGCTGCGGGCGTCCCCGTCGTGCAGACGGTGCACAACTATCGTCATTCCTGCGTGAGTGGCCTTCACTTCCGCAACGGTCGGAGTTGCTCCGATTGCCTCGGCAAGCGGCTGCCGTCGCCAGCGCTGATACACGGGTGCTATCGAGACTCGAAGGCACAGACCCTGCCGGTGGCAACGGCGCAAGTATTCCACCGCGGCACCTGGCACTTGGCCCAGCGCTTCATCGCGCTAACTCCGTTCATGGCGGAGACTTTGATCCGCGCGGGCCTGCCGGCCGAGAAAATCACGGTGCGGCCCTCTTGGGTTGCGGATCGAGGATTCTTTGGACGCCCGGGTCGAGGCTTGCTGTATGTGGGCCGCCTCGACGAGGCGAAAGGCATCCGGCTGTTGCTGGATGCGTGGCGATTGGTCGGTGTGAGGACCGGGCGACGACTGCAGGTCGCAGGCGACGGACCAATGCGAGCCGAGGTTGAAGCTGCGGCGAGCGAAACGCCCGAGTTAATCGGCTACGCCGGTCGCGTAGATGCTCCCGAGGTCGTAAGACTGATGCACGATGCGGGCGCTCTCGTGGTGCCATCTCTTTGCTTCGAGGGCTACCCGCTCGTAATTGCCGAGGCATTCGGCAGTGCCAGAGCAGTGGTGACGGTAAGTGGCGGCAGTGCCGGGACCATCGTCGACTCCGCTGTGGGCTGGGTCGCCCAGCCCACGCCTGATGATCTCGGCGCGACTCTCGCGTCCATCACCGACGACGCTTTGGTCGAGCGCGGCCGCAACGCCCGAATCCGATATGAGGTCGAGAACTCACCCCGAGCGGGTACGGAGAGTCTGCTGGAGATCTATCGAGCAGTGATTGCCTCGCATGGCGCACTTGCTGCCGCGAGCTGAGGAGACGGCATACGCATGAGATTCCATGAGGACCACGTTAGCGGCCGGACAATGTCCGACAATGAGGTGCGCCAAGTGCAGCTGGATGCACTGGATGCGTTCGTCGCTCATTGCCACGCCGCGGGTATAAAATACTATCTGGCCTACGGAACTCTGCTTGGTGCTGTCCGGCACAAGGGATTCATTCCGTGGGACGACGACATCGACGTCATGCTCGGCCGCGCAGACCTAAGGAGACTTCCCGCCACGCTGCCGCGGAGCGAGGGCGACGGCCTACTGATGGTCAATCGGCCCGGTGAGGATGGCTGGGCCTACCCATTCGCGAAAATCTGCGATCCTCGCACTGAGGTGAGTGCCCTCCACGGGGACGCACAATGTCACGGCGTTGGCATCGACATCTTCCCGTTGGACCCGGTCTGCCGCGGGCGCCTCCGCAAGCCGCTGCACCTCGGGGCCCTCGCGTCAGCGAGGCGACTGTATTTTCTCCGGTGCACCGCCGCCCTTCGAAGTGGCCGAGCACCATGGAAGGCGCTCATCTATCCCTTGCTGAAGCTAATCGTCCACCCGGTCTCCCAGTTGCGTCTCGCGGGGATTTGGAACCGGGCCGCCCAATGCGGCAACGGCGGACCCGCCGAGGACCTAGGCGTGCTGGTCGGTTCTGCCTCTTGGGCGCTCCCCGCAGACGCGTTCGGACCTGGAAGCAGCGTCTCCTTCGAGGGCAGGAACCTGAACGCCCCGCAAGACTGGGACCGCGTACTCCGGCGCATCTACGGCGACTACTACCTCACACCACCGCCGCCAAGAGCACGCACATCAACACATCAGGTGAGATCGGCCTGGTGTGACAGGCGTTACTACGCCGACGACGGATCCCGTGACCACAGTGACCACCCAGGCTGACGGGAAGGCGTCCTACGCCACACACAGCGCGTCACGCCGACAGACTGTGAGCAACCTCGGCTGGACGACCGTCAGCCAATCATTTTCAGCCGCCTCCAACTTCATCATTGCCGTGCTTGTCGGCCGCCAACTTGGCGCCAGCGGGCTGGGATCCTTTGCTCTCGCATTCAGCGTGTACAACGCGGCATTGATCTTTGCTCGCGCGCTGATCTCCGAGCCAATGTCGGCCGCGCGGCATGCCTTGGCAGGACCCGACCGATCCGCGGCAACGACTCTCACTGTAATGGTCGCTGCCGTGTCCTCTGGTATGAGTGCAGCACTAGGGCTTTTACTTTCTGAGCCGGTCCTGCTCGCACTAGCCGCATTTCTACCTCTGACTCTCTTGCAGGACCTCCTGCGTTTTCAGTCGTTCAGCCTGGCTCGCCCACGACTCGCGGTAGTGTCTGATGCCAGTTGGTTCCTCGGCACGCTGCTCGCATGGCCAGCCCTCATCGCATCTCCGACACCCGAAATGGCGACGGCCATGTGGGCTGGAGCTGCGGGTTTTGGACTGATCGCGATTTATAGCGCACTGCAACCACGACTCGTCACACCGGCTACCGCGATCAGGTGGTGGAAAGCCGAGTGCCAAGCCCTTGCTCGTCCATTAATGATGGACAGCGCGCTGCAGGTCGTCACCATTCAGACCACAGCATGGACCCTCGTTGTGATGACCGGCGACGAGGGTCTCGGAACATTCCGGGCGAGCCAAATTTATTTCTTTCCCATCACGATTCTGTTGACTGCATTCGGGTGCTTTGCGGTGCCACACCTAGCCAAGCGGTCAGCCGAACTGCCGAGCGGGCTGGCGACAATTCGCATGTCCTGCATCCTTGCCACAACGGCGCTGCCGGTATGCGCAGTAATCGTTCTAGCCGAGCCTCTGCTTCGCGACCTACTCTACGGCGGGGCAGTCGCTGTACCGCCGTCCGTTCTTGTCGGCAGCGGTACCCTCCTCGTGCTCGCGGCATACGGCAACGGCCTCGCGGCCGTGTGCAAGGTCCGCCGACGCGCCCGCGACATTGCCTTCAGCCGGGTCGTGTCATCACTGGCCGGGCTCCCGCTCGTTGTCGCCGCCACCCACCAAATGGGCATCGCGGGGGCTGTCTGGGCGGGCGTGGCAGCCAGCGCAGTGTACGGGGCCCTACTCACCCGGCGCGTATTGCTTTGAGACGCTGCAGTCCCCATTTCGGGCGTGCGACCGGCCTTTCCGCACCTTGGCCTACTAGCTCCGACTCAAGGGCCGTGACCTCGCCCTTGACGGCAGCGATGCAGCCGGCGAATGAAGCTATTCTTCTGGCAGACTGGGCAGTGTTCACCAACGGCTTTGGCAAGTATTGGCGGCAGCCTGACTAGCGCCGAGCAAGACGGCCAGTGGGAGCATACCGAACACCACAACCATCGGATTATTGGCGACCATCATAATTCCGTGTCCCAGCAGGCCGAGCAGTGCAGCTAGGTGAATTGCCGTTACCGAAAAATCCGATGATACGCGGTACCGCACCCACACCGCCCTCGCCAGAAGGACATAAAAAGCTAGCCACAGTCCGAGCCCGACCACTCCAAAATCCTGCAGCAGACGAAGATAGTCGTTATGAGGATGGCCGATCGACCCGAAGGTGGAGGCGACAAAATCCTGAGAAGAACCGGCTCCAGACCCGAACCAAGCGTTATCTCTGATGTCAGAAATGACTGCCGCCCAAACTTGGGCGCGTCCTGATGATCCGATCGTAAAGCCTAGGATCTCGTACCCGTCACCAGCCTGAAATCGATTGCGAAACGGAGCGTAATTCTGATACGAGACGTACACGGCCGTTGCCACGCCTATGCCCGACGCTAATACTCTCGGACTAAAGACGCTGCGGCCCCTGACGAGCGCCAGCGCGACTACCATCCCTAGCGCCACCGCGGTGGCCGAGCGGGATAAACTTAAGAGTATCGCGAATAGAATGATCGATGTTTGGAATCGAGCATTGACTGATCTGTCTCCTGCAGCAATCAAAGCAACTGCGGCGGCAGTCGCCGGCAACAGAGCACCCGCGATAGAACGAGACCCGTAGAATTCGCTATTATTTGGACCTGACACTAGGACTAGGGCGAGGTACACCACGCCCGACAACGCTCCGGCTGTACGAAAAACTTGCAACAAACGCCGACACAGATCCGGTGTGAGACGGGTTCCACCCATGATGGATAGCGCAAACAAGAATATCCCATACACCATAAGATTCTGTATACTTATACCAGATATATGGCCCCAACTTATGGAAGCAGCCGCCCACGATACGAAAATCGTTAATGCGATTGTCCCGCGTCGATCCAAGTTGGAATTGGAACTTCGAGAATTTGCCGATTTTCTTAGGAGAATATGGTAGATTCCAGGGACAAATGCAAGCCCGAAAAGCAGAACAGTTGCGTGGCCTTGGAGTCCAAATAGGCGAAGGCTATCAGCAAGCACGATGCAGCTTGCCCCTGCAAGAACGATCACTGGAAGAGGCGGCCTCAGCGAGAGCAGATCTGAGTGCGCGTCCCCGCCTAACGACCGTGTGTATATACTCGCTCGCTCTGCATTGCAACCAATGGACCGATTGCTCAAATTCCGCTCCATGGTCTAAGAATCGCCTTCCACGCGTAAATCAGCTCCCTACCGCGCACGGGCACCGCGTGAGTTTTCTTCGTTTTCCTCTCACGCAGACGTCCCCGCAAAGCCACGCACTTCCAAGCAGGCCTCTGCGCGCGCCGACCTGCCGCTCAACTGGTCATCCAACAGCGCGATATCCGCGTTCACCATCAGCCGGGCCAGGTCATCCCAATGCGTCCGCGCCCGCCAGCCCAGCTTGTCGGCGGCCTTCGTCGGATCGCCGAGGAGGCGGTCCACCTCGGAGGGGCGGTAGTACGCGGGGTCGATCCGCACGTACTTGGCCGGCTCGAGGTCCGCGGCATAGAAGGCCTCCTCGACAAAGCGGCCCACGGTGGCCCCGACCCCGGTCGCGAGCACGAAGTCCTCCGGGAAGTCCGCCTGCAGCATCCGCCACATGCCCTCGACGTACTCCGGGGCGTAGCCCCAGTCCCGGATCGCGTCCAGATTGCCCAGGTACAGGGTGTCCTGCAGGCCGGCTGCGATGCGGGCAACAGCGCGGGTGATCTTGCGCGTCACGAACGTCTCGCCGCGGCGGGGGCTCTCGTGGTTGAACAGGATCCCGTTGACCGCGAACAGGTCATAGGCCTCGCGATAGTTCACCGTCGCCCAGTAGGAGTAGATCTTCGCGACGCCGTAGGGCGAGCGGGGGTGAAAGGGAGTCAGTTCGTGCTGCGGCGGCGGGGTGGAGCCGAACAGCTCCGAGGTCGAGGCCTGGTAGAAGCGGGTGTCGATTTTCGCTGCGCGCACCGCCTCCAGGATGCGGATCGTGCCGAGCCCGGTGATGTCTCCGGTGTACTCCGGGGTCTCGAAGCTGACCTTGACGTGGCTCTGCGCCGCGAGGTTGTAGACCTCGTCGGGGCAGATGTCACGCAGCAGGTTCACCAGCGACGAGGAGTCGGAGAGATCGCCGTAGTGCAGGTGCAGGTTGCGCCCTACCTCGTGCGGGTCCTGGTAGATGTCATCCAGGCGCCCGGTGTTGAAGCTGGAGGAGCGGCGGATGATTCCGTGCACCTCGTAACCCTTACTCAGCAACAACTCGGCCAGGTACGACCCGTCCTGCCCCGTGATTCCGGTGATCAACGCCGTCTTCGTCATATCGGCTGCCCCCCGTGCTTGTTCTGATGCGATGTCAGCTAGTCCCTGGTTGGTGCTTTTGCTTACCTGCCGTGACGTGAGCGGGTGTCCCCACTGCGCCGACCGGTGGTCACCACGACATCGGAGAGCCCCCTGCGGGGTTGCGGGGCAACGCCGAGATGGCGCGGTCGAGGGTCGGTGCCGGTGGCCGCAACGAGCTCCGGCACCGAGGCCGGCGCGGGCCGCGGGGTCGGGGCGATGGGCGGGAGCAAGGGTGCGTGCACCGGGAGGCTCGCGGGATCCGGGAGGGCACGGATCGGGGCTCTCGGGGCCGGGGCCTTGCGCCCCCGGCCGCGGCGCTCTCTCCCACCGGCGGCGACGACCGGCGGGGTCGGGGTGAGCTGCGGTGCAGCAGCGGCCTCGTAGCCGTAGTAGTAGCCGTAGCCGCGTTTGCCGGCCGAGCGCGGAGCCATCGTCAGGATGACGCCGAAGACGGTGCCCGAGACGCGGTCGAGGTTCTCGATCGCCTGACGAACCTGATCGGTGCTGACCTTGCCGTGCCGGGCAACGAACAGCGCACCGTGGCACTGCGCGGTCAGCACCGCGGCGTCGGCCACCGGCAAGGTCGGAGGCGCATCGAAGAGGACGAGGTCGTAGCGGCGCCCGAGCTCACCGAGCACGTCGTGCATCTGACGGGAGGACAGCAACTCCGTCGGATTCGGCGGAAGGGCACCGCTAGCGAGGAAGTCGAAGAGGCCGTCGCCCCAGGGCTGCATGGCGGTATCGAGATCTACCGCTCCGGTGAGCACGGTGGTGAGCCCGACCGCGTTGTCCATGCCGAGGTAGTCCCCGGCGCGGGGCCGGCGCAGGTCGGCCTCGACGAGCGCGACCCGGGCACCGCCCTGCGCGGCGGCGATGGCGAGGTTGACGCTGGTGGTGGTCTTGCCCTCACCGGCGACCGAGCTGGTGACCACGACCATCTTCTGGCTGTGGTCGAGGTCGACGTACTGCAGGTTGGTGCGCAGCTGACGGTAGGACTCGGCCAGCGGCGAGCGCGGGGCGTCGACCATGATCAGCGGCCGGGCTTTGGCACCGGCGTCGAAGGTGGTCGCGCCGAGCACCGGGGCGTCGACCAGCTCGGCCAGCACCTCGATCGATTTCACCGAGCGGTCCAGGGTGTGGCGGGCGACGGCGAGACCGACGCCGAGCATCAGCCCGAGCAGCGCGCCGAGCACGGCATCGCGGATCGGCTGGGGGGAGACCGGTGAGTCCGGCAACTCCGCGCTCTGCACCACCCGGGCACTCACCGCCGCGGCCTGACCGAAGTTCGGCGCCTCGACCTCGTCGACGAGGTTGACGAACTGGGTGGCGACCAGGTCAGAGATCTGCTTCGCCCGCACCGGCGAGGGGTCGGTCACGGTGATCGTCAGCAGGACCGTGTCCGGACGGGCGCTGGCGGCGATGGCGCCGTCGGCGATCGGGCTACCGAGCTTGCCTGCGACCTGCTCGCGGATGCGGCGCCCCGTCGCGAGCTGGGTGTAGGACTTGATCTTCTGCTCCGAGAGCAGGCTGCCCTGGTAGGCCTGGGTAAGGGTCTGCTCGGTGCCCGGGTCCTGGGTCGCGATGAAGAACTGGGTGCTCGCGGCGTACTGCGGAGTCGTCAGGAACGTGTGGGCGGCGGCCCCACCGAGCCCTACCACCAACCCCAACAGCACCAGGAGCCACCGTTCGCGCAGCACGCGCACATAATCCTGGAAGGTCATTGGTGCCCCCGTTGCAGTTCCTTTACGTTGCGTGAAGGCTATGACGGGATGACCACCCTCTGTGTAGCCCTGCCACCCATTCGGGCGAATTGGCCGGAAGTGGGCCGCTCGGCCTGGGATTGTCAGTACCGGAGAGACTGCTGATGCACGGGGGAGCGCACACGTGAACTACCGCTTGGGGATCGACCTCGGCACGACCTACACCGCGGCTGCGGTTTTGGTCGAGGGCGGCGCACCGGAGCCGGTTACTCTCGGCGAGCACGGCGACGTCATTCCGACCGTCGCCTACCTCTCTGCTGAGAGGGGACTGTGCTTCGGCGACGAGGCCGAGGCCGCGGCGCTGGAGCACCCCGAGCGCGTGGCCCGCCATTTCAAGCGCCGCGTCGGGGATCCGGTCCCCCTGGTGCTCGGCACCGAGGCCGCCATCCACGCTCACGACCTGTGCGCGGCCATGATCACCTGGGTCGCCGCCGTCGTCGCCGAGCAGCGCGAGGAACCGGCCGACGCGATCGCCGTGACCTACCCGGCGGGCTGGAGCGCGCATCAGCGAGATCTGTTGCGCTCCGCACTGATCGCCCAGGGGCTGGAGTGCGTCGACCTGGTCACCGAACCCGAGGCCGCCGCGATCGGGTACTCCTACACGGGGCTGATCAGCCACCCGTCCAAGCTCGCGGTCTACGACCTGGGCGGGGGGACGCTCGACGTCGCCCTGCTCGCGACCACCGAGGCCGGCGGGTTCACCCGCCTCGGGTCCCCGCGCGGGATCGCCGAGCTGGGCGGCATCGACTTCGACGACGTCCTGCTGCGTCACCTGCTCACGGTGATCGGCGGCGACGACTGGGGCACCGACGAGGACCCGCTGCTGCGCGCCGAGCTCGCCGCGTTGCGGACCGCGAGCGTGCACGCCAAGGAGACCTTGTCCGAGCAGGACGAGGTCGCGCTGACGATGACGGTCGACGGCTCCCCGCGCGAGATCACGATCACCCGCGCGGACTTCGAGTCCTGGATCGATCCCCTGGTCGCGATTTCGATCCGCTTCTTCACCGATTCCGTCGCCGACGCCGGCCTCTATACCGACCAGCTGTCCTGGGTGCTGCTGACCGGCGGCTCCGCGCAGGTTCCCCTGGTGACCGAGGCTTTGGCCGAGGCTCTGGAATCCACGGTCTCGATCGTGCGGGCCCTGGACCCCAAGGCGATGGTGGCGGCCGGGGCCGCACTGGCCGTGGACCGCACGCCGCTGGCCTCGTTGCCGGGGGCGCGTTCCGACGCTCCGGCACCGGGCGCTTTCGTCCCAGGACCGCGCAGCGCCGCGGATGCCCTCGACGCGCGGAACCTCGCCTCCTTCGGTATGCACGCACCCGTCCTGGACACACCCGGCATCGACGCGCTCGGCCTGGCGTTGATGGGGACCATGGAGACCCCGGGCGAGGTGAGCGGGCCCCCGCCGCTGCGCGAGCTCCCGGGTGAATTACCGACAGCAAGCCCGGCGGCGGCGCCCGAGCCGGTGGCCGAGGACCTGCACTACGAGGTCGGGCCCGACGTCCTGGACAGCCTCCCGCCCGCGCCCCTCCCCCGGCGCCCGGTTCCGAGCTCCACCCGGATCCCCGGACTCACCGACTCCCCCAGCCCGCTGATCCCCGGCTCCATCGAGGCAGCGGCGCGCCTTGCCGTCCAGAGCGAGGCCGCACCCGAGGCGGCCGACGCCGTCGAGCCCGGATCTCCGCTTCCGGCCCCGGCCAGTCACCGCGGCCCCCGGCGCCGCTCCAAGCCGGCCGCGGTCCTGGCGGCGTTGAAGCGCCGGGCCTGAATCGGGGACCGCCACGACCCTGGGCTGACAACGCTCGGCCTGCCTGGGTAGCGTGCGAGATCCCCCGTCCCGAGGCACAGGAGCAGGCAGTGGCGATCAAGGTCAACGTTCAGTACGGCCCCCCGACCGATGTCGAGGCCTTCGAGAAGCACTACAACGAGGTGCACCTCCCGCTGGCTTCGAAGATGAGCGGATTCACCAACATCGAGTTGGCCAAGGTCATCGGCAACCCCGACGGCTCCCCCTCCTCGGTGTACCGGACCGCCGAGATCTGGTGGGACTCCGAGGCCGACATGGCGGCCACCCTGGGTTCGCCCGAGGGCCAGGCCACCGTCGCCGATATCGCCAACTTCGCGACCGGCGGCGCGAACGTGTTCATCTCGACCACCAGCTGAGCTCCCCTCGGGGCCGGTCCGCGCTGCGGGCCGGCCCCGGCTGGTTTAACGTGGCAACCGTGACGCGTGTCTTCGTCCCGACCTCCGGCTACCTCGACAACGTCGAGCTGCTCACCCGCGCGCTGGACCACATCGACGCCGGCACCACTGACCTCGCCCCGCGCACCGGCCGCGTCCCCGTCGCGCATTACCTCGACACCGACCACCTGGCCCGCGAACTCGCCCTCCTGCGCCGGCGGCCGGTTCCGTTCTGCCCGTCGGCACTGCTCACCGAGTCCGGGTCCTTCCACGCCCGCGAGGCCGCGGGCGTGCCCATCGTCGTCGTGCGCTCACGCACCGGCGAGGTGGCGGCGTTCCGCAACGCGTGCCGGCACCGGGGAACCGCGCTGGTCACCGGGTCTGGCTGCGCGCACTCGTTCGTGTGCCCGTTCCACGGCTGGATCTACGCACTCGACGGTTCCCTCTCCCACGTCCCGGACGCCTACGGCTTCGAGGGCATCGACCTGGTCGACCGCGGTCTGGTCCCGGTTTCCGCCGCCGAACGGCACGGCATCATCTGGGTCGATCAGGACGGCCCCGGCGACTTCACCACCCTCGATCACACCCCCGGCCTGAGCGATGATCAGATCGTCGTGGAAGAGGAGCGGATCGAGGTCGAGGGGAACTGGAAGGTCCTCACCGAGGGCTTCATGGAGGGCTACCACCTGCGCGCCACCCATCGCGGCACCTTCCTGCCCTACGGCTACGACAACATCACCGTGGTGGAACACAGCGGCCGCAACAGCCGCATCACGTTCCCGTTCAAGCGCATCGAGGAACTGCGCGCGATGCCCCGCGAGCAATGGCGCATCGGCGGCATCGTGACCGTGCTGGATCACCTGTTCCCCAACGCGGTGCTCGCCCGCCTCACCGAGCACACCGCGATGGTCATCGTCGAGCCGATCTCCGCGACGCGCTCCCTGCTGGTCATCTACAAGGTGGCGACGGGACCTCTCGACGCCGAGGCAGAACTCGTCGTCAAGCGCGACATCGCCTTCATCGAGACCGGACTGCGCGAGGACCGGGCGATGGCCGTCGCCGTGCAACGCGGGCTGGCAGCCCGCGCCGGCGACGTCGTCTTCGGCCGCTTCGAAAGCGCACTCACCCATCTGCACGAGGGCCTGGCCGCCGAGCTCGGCGGCGGCTCCTAGTGGCTCCGCAGCCGAGTGGGGCCGTCTTCTTTTCCGGACCCGCGGAGTTCGAAGCGTGGCTCGAGACCCACGCGGGCAGCGCCACGGAGATCTGGATCCGGATGGCGAAGAAGCACACCAAGGTCGCCTCCCTCGACTGGGCCGGCGCGGTCGAGGTCGCGCTGTGCTTCGGGTGGATCGACGGGATCATGCGCCGCATCGACGAGGACTACTTTGTGCAGCGCTTCACCCCGCGCCGCCCACGCGGCATGTGGTCCAAGGTCAATCGCACCAAGGTCGAGGCGCTGATCGCCGCGGGCCGAATGCGCCCGAGCGGGCAGGCCGAAATCGACGCCGCGATCGCCGACGGGCGCTGGGCGGCGGCCTACGACGGCATGTCCACCGCGACCGTCCCGGACGACCTGGCCGCGGCGCTGAAGAAGGCGAAGCTGACGAAGCTGTTCGCGTCGCTGTCGGCCCAGCAGCGCTATTCCGTGCTGTGGCGGGTGCAGACCGCGACCTCACCGGCGGCCCGCGCCCGGCGGATCAACGCCCAAGTCGACAAGCTCGCCGCGGGCGAGACCCCGAACCTGTTCGCGCCGCGTCGCGGCGCCACGGAGTGAGGGGTCCAGGTGGGGCGCATCACTGTCGCCGTGACCGGGGTGCGGGTGACTGGCTGGTAACCTTGGGGCAGGTCGGCAGCTTTCGCCGACGTCTTTGTGGGCGAGTTGCCCGCCTTGCCGCGAGATTCCCCTCGGCACGTCAGGCCCAAGGCAACCACCGGGCCCCGAGCGTGCGACGCGGTCGATAACCGGGGCTTTATCGCCTCGAACGGAGCACTTCCTTGTCTATGCACACCACCACGTCCTCTCGCCCTGCCCGCGGACGGCGCACCAGCTCGCCCGGCGGGCGTCCGGCCGAGCGCACCTTCACCTCCGAACGCGGCGCCACTGCGTTCGGCTCTGACCGGCCGGCGCGGGCACCGCGCACCGGCGCCTCCACCAAGTCGCGAAGCTCCAAGCCGAGCTCGCGGCCCTCCGTCGCCCAGCAGGTCGGCCCCAGTGACCTCGACCTGCGCCTGGACGCGGCCCTGGCCATGCCCGAGCCGCCCGCCGCGACGTTCGCCGAGCTCGGCCTGCCCAAGGCGATGGTGTTGGCGCTGAGCCGGCGCGGCATCACCGCCCCGTTCGCGATCCAGACCCGCGCACTCCCCGACGCCCTCGCCGGCCGCGACGTGCTCGGCCGGGCCCAGACCGGCTCAGGCAAGACGTTGGCCTTCGGGCTGCCGATGCTGACCCGTCTCGCGGCGACGGCCGTCCCCGGCACCGGTCGCCACGTTCCGCGTGGCCTGGTGCTGGTTCCCACCCGCGAGCTGGCCCACCAGGTCGCCGACAACCTCGTGCCGCTCGGCCATACCGTCGAGATGCGGGTGACCATGGTCTACGGCGGTGCCCCGATCCGCCGTCAGATCGACGCCCTGCGCGGCAAGGTCGACGTCGTCGTCGCCACCCCGGGCCGCCTGCTCGACCTGATCGAGCGCGGGGCCCTCTCGCTGGCCGGCGTCGAGATCACCGTCCTGGACGAGGCCGACCACATGGCCGACCTGGGCTTCCTGCCCGACGTCCGCAAGATCTTGAACATGACCAAGCCGGGCGGACAGCGGCTGCTGTTCTCCGCGACGCTGGACAAGGCCGTGGCGCGTCTGGTCGGGGAGTACCTGCCCGACCCCGCCGTGCACGCGGTGGCCTCCGCCGACTCGCACGTGGACACCATGGAGCACGTGATGTTCCAGGTGACCAAGGACGCCAAGTTCGACGTCGCGGCCGAGATCGCCGCCCGCCCGGCACGCACGTTGTTCTTCGTCGCCACCAAGCACGGCGCGGAGCGCCTCGCCAAGCGACTCTCGGTCGCCGGTGTCGCAGCCGGGGCCATCCACGGCAACCTGAACCAGAACCAGCGCACCCGTGCCCTGGCCGCGTTCACCTCGGGCCAGACCCGGGTTCTGGTCGCCACCGATGTCGCCGCCCGCGGGATCCACGTCGACGACGTCGACCTGGTCGTGCACTTCGACCCGCCGAACGATGACAAGACGTACCTGCACCGCTCGGGCCGGACCGCACGCGCCGGCAACACCGGCACCGTGCTCTCCCTCGTCGAGCATTCCCAGGTCCGCGAGACCAATCGGATGCACCGCAGCGCCGGCGTCGCGCCCGTCGCCCACATTGTGACCCCGGGTCACGCCGAGGTGCGGGTGCTCGCGACCTCCGGCTCGCCGATCACCGTCGTTATCCCCGAGCCGACCCGGCCGGCCACCCGCGCCGCCAAGCGCCCGCGCCACCACCGGTACTCGACGACGCCTCCGCAGAACCGCTGACCTTCATCCTCTGCCGCGCGCCGCGCCTATCAGCACCACGGATGGGCGCGGCGCGTGGCAGAAGTTGAGCGCTACTCCGCGGGGTGGATCTCGCAGATCAGGGCGCGCTGGGCGACGGTGTCACCCGGTACCACCGTCAGGTTGCTGATCGTGCCGGCGCAGTGCGCAAGCACCGGGTTCTCCATCTTCATGGCCTCGCAGACCACGACCAGGTCACCCTCGGCCACGACGTCACCGTCCTTGACCGCGACAGCCACGATCGTGCCCTGCATCGGGGCGCGCACGGCCGGACCGCTGACCGTCGCAGCGCTGGCGGCGCGCAGCGCTGCGGACTCGGCACGGATGCGCTCCGCCCGCTCTCCCAGCACCGCGAGGCCCGGGATCGGGACCGGCATCAGGCGGCGCCCCACCCGGACCATCACGGTGTTGGGGTCGATCTCCTCGTCGACCCGCCACGGGGTGAGCTCACCGTCGAAGTCGCGCTCGATCCAGCGGTTGTGGACGGCGAAGGTGCCGGGCGCGCCGTCGGGGCTCTCGGCGGTGAAGTCCGGGTGGGTCAGGACCTGGCGGTAGAACGCGACCGGGGTCGGCAGGCCCTCGATGCGCAGCTCGGCCAGGGCGTCGGCGGCGCGGCGCAGCGTGATCGCGCGGTCAGGTCCGGACACGATCAGCTTGGCGAACATCGAGTCGTAGCGGCCCTCGACCGTGTCGCCGGCCTCGAAGCCGGTGTCCAGCCGGATGCCCGGACCTGACGGAGCGTCAAACGTGGTGAGGGTGCCCGGGGTCGGGACGAAGTTGCGGCCGGCGTCCTCGGCGGTGAGCCGGAACTCGATCGCGTGCCCGCGCGGTTCGGGGCTCACGTCGGTGCGCAGCTTGGCGCCGGCGGCCAGGCGGAACTGCTCGGCGACCAGGTCGACCCCGGCGCTCTCCTCGGTGACCGGGTGCTCGACCTGCAGGCGGGTGTTGACCTCCAGGAAGCTCACGGTGCCGTCGGGGGCGACGAGGTACTCGACCGTGCCGGCGCCGCGATAGCCGGCGGCGACGCAGATCGCGGCGGCGGAGTCGTGAATGGCCTCGCGGATCAGCTCCGGCAGGAACGGCGCCGGAGCCTCCTCCACCAGCTTTTGGTTGCGGCGTTGCAGTGAGCAGTCGCGGGTGCCGACGACCAGCACGGTGCCGTGGTCGTCGGCGAGGACCTGGGCCTCGACGTGGCGGGCGGCGTCGAGGAAGCGTTCGACGAAGCATTCTCCGCGGCCGAACGCGGCGGTCGCCTCGCGGGTCGCAGCGGCGAACGCGTCGGCGATCTCGGTCGCGTCGCCCACGATCTTCATGCCGCGGCCGCCCCCGCCGTGAGCGGCCTTGATCAGGATCGGGAAGCCGTGCTCGGCTCCGAAGGCCTCGATCTCGGCGACGTCGGTGACCGGGGCCGCGGTCCCGGGCGCCAGCGGCGCGCCGACCTCCCGGGCGATCCGACGGGCGGTCACCTTGTCCCCGAGGTCGGTGATGACTGCCGGCGGCGGGCCGATCCAGACCAGACCGGCGTCGAGTACCGCTTGCGCGAACTCGGCGTTCTCGGCCAGGAACCCGTAACCCGGATGCACCCCCTGTGCCCCGGCGCGGCGAGCTGCCGCGACGATGGCGAGTGCATCCAGATAGCTGGGAACCTCGTGGGCCTCGTCGGCCCGCCGCACGTGTAGGGCCCCCGCTTCGTCGGGGGTGTGGACCGCGATCGCGCGCATCCCGGCCGCGCGAGCGGCGCGCAGGATGCGGACGGCGATCTCGCCGCGGTTGGCGACCAGCACGCTGCGCAGCGGCGCTGTCGGGTCGTCGGTCAGCAGGGTCATCGGGGGCGCTTTCCGCTGGAAGAACTCGGGACGTCCCAATAATTGGTAGCGCTAGCCCCCACATAAAAGGGCGCTAAGGAGGGGGGCGGGGGGTAGGTGGGGTC
>JBQTIR010000003.1:0-116401 GCA_052387905.1 Sporichthyaceae bacterium
GGGCCGCCGGCTGGTGGGGCCCAACGACCCCCCGCTGCTCCGGCCCCCCCAACCCCCCCCCCGGGCACGTCCGAGGGTGGGCACCAAAACCCACCACCCCTTTCGCACGTCCGCGATGGTCATCGTCCGTTGAGCCGCAGGTCCTGGCCGCGGCGGCCGTGCAGCACCTCCGCGCCGGCGGAGACCGTGGGCTCCCAGTCGAAGACGACGGCGTCCGGGCCCAGCCCGTCCCCGCCCCCACCGATGATGACGGTGTCGCCCTCCTGCGCGCCGAGGGCGAACAACTGCTCCTCGACACCGAGGCGGGCGAGGCGGTCCGCGAGATACCCGACGGCCTCGGGATTGCCGAAGTCGGTCTGGCGCACCCAGCGCCGCGGCTTCTCCCCGCGCACGACATAGGCCTCGCCCTGCTCGGTGTCCTGCTTGGTCACCGTGAACCCACCGTCATCGACGGCGATCGGACGCAACACGATGCGCTGCGGGGCCGTGACCGGCGCGGCCGCCCGGGCCGCGGACACCAGTTCCGCCATGGCGAACCCCAGCGCGCGCAGGCCTTCGTGCGACACCGCGCTGATCTCCAGCACGCGCAGACCACGTGCCGCAAGATCCGGGCGGACCATCTCCGCGAGCTCGCGGGCCTCGGGTACGTCGATCTTGTTGAGCACGACCATCCGGGGTCGATCCTGCAGGCCGCCGTAGGCCGCGAGCTCGGCCTCGATCACGTCGAGATCGCTGAGCGGATCCCGGCCGGGCTCCAGCGTCGCGCAGTCCAGGACGTGCACGAGCACCTGGCATCGCTCGACGTGGCGCAGGAACTCCAGACCGAGGCCCTTGCCCTTGCTCGCCCCGGGAATCAGGCCCGGGACGTCGGCGATCGTGAAGCGGATGTCCCCGGCCTGCACGACGCCCAGGTTGGGGATCAGGGTCGTGAACGGGTAATCGGCGATTTTGGGCCGGGCGGCCGACATCGCGGCGATCAGCGAGGACTTGCCCGCACTCGGGTATCCGACCAGCGCCACATCGGCAACGGACTTGAGCTCCAGGACGATCGTGCCGGACTCCCCCGGCTCCCCGAGCAGGGCGAAGCCGGGCGCCTTGCGTTGCGGCGAAGCCAGGGCCGCGTTGCCGAGCCCGCCGCGCCCACCCTTGGCCAGCACCAGCCGCATACCTGCGCCCACCATGTCCGCGATCGGCTCGCCGGCCACCGTCGTCACCGACGTTCCGTCCGGCACGATCAGCACGAGGTCGGAGCCGTCGGCGCCGCTGCGGTTGTTGCCCTCACCGGGCTTGCCGGCACCGCCGCGCCGGTGCGGGCTGTGGTGATAGTCCAGCAGTGTCGTCACCCCGGACTCGACGACGAGGATCACGTCGCCGCCCCGTCCGCCGTTGCCGCCGTCGGGGCCACCGAGCGGAATGAACTTCTCCCGGTGGACGGACGCGCAGCCGTTGCCGCCGTCTCCTGCTGCGACGTGCAGCACTACCCGGTCAATGAAAGTCGTCATAGAGAGCTCCGGCCCCGCGGGGCAATGGGGGTGCGGGTGGCGAAGCCCCCGCTCGCGGCGCGGAGCGCCGCAATGTTTACGGAGCGAGATCGGGGAAGACGCGTAGCGCCGACCATGGCTGTCCCGCGAGCGAGTGTTACTCCGCCGGGACCGCAGTGACGATGTTGACGACGCGGCGCCCACGACGGGTGCCGAACTCGACCGCGCCCGCCGAGAGCGCGAACAGGGTGTCGTCGCCGCCGCGGCCGACGTTCAAGCCGGGGTGGAAGTGGGTGCCGCGCTGGCGCACGATGATCTCGCCAGCATTGACCTGCTGACCCCCGAAGCGCTTGACGCCGAGGCGCTGGGCGTTGGAATCGCGGCCGTTGCGGGTGGATGATGCGCCCTTTTTGTGTGCCATGACCGGTGCCCCTACTTCCCGCTGGTGATGCTGGTGATCTTGACCTGGGTCAGCTTGGAACGGTGACCGCCCCGGACCCGGTGACCGGTCTTGTTCTTGTAGTGCAGGATCTTGATCTTCGGGCCCTTGGTGTGGGCCACGACCTCCGCGGTGACGGTGACCTTGGCCAGCTCGTCGGCGGCCGAGGTGATCTCCGCACCGTCGACCAGCAGCAGCGCGGGCAGCACGAGCAAACTGCCAGGCTCGCCGGCTACGCGGTCGAGTTCGAAGACGTCACCGGTGGCGACCTTTTCCTGACGGCCACCGGATCGAACGATCGCGTACACGACGGGCTCACTCTCTGCTGTTGCACAACAACGTGGGTCACGTGCTCGGGACTTACGAAAGACAGGTCAGGTTACCTGAGCGAAGCGAGAAGGCTCAAACTGGCGCCTGCGCGGGCGCCGAAGCTCGCCGCGAACGCTTGCGAGCGGGCTTGGCCGTGGCCTCGTCGCCCTCCCCCGCGGCGTCCGGATCGTCCGGGGAGGCCAGCACGGTCGGGACGGTCGGCGGGGCCGGCGCGGAGGGTTCCAGCTCCAGGTCGTCGATCTGGTCCAGCACCAGGCCACCGGAGCCGGAGCGCTCGGTGTCGTCGGCGAGATCGAGCGCCTCGATGTCCTCGAGCGGGACCTCGAGCGGGTCGTCGGTGACCAATTCGGCGTCGGCCACGACGTCGACGTCGGTGATGACCGCCTCGCCAGGCTCTCCCCCGCCACGGGCACCGCGACGGCGGCGGGAGCGGCCCGCGCGCGGGCCCTCGCCGTCATCGGTGAGCGCGCCGGGCTTGCCGTTCTCCCCTGCGGCGGCGGGCTTTCCGGGACCCGGTTTCGGGATGGACTGACGCGGTTCGTCGGTCCGGACGTGGATGCCACGTCCGTTGCAGTGCTCGCAGGTCTCGGAGAAAGCCTCCAGCAGACCCTGGCCGACCTTCTTACGGGTCATCTGGACCAGACCGAGCGAGGTGACCTCGGCGACCTGGTGCTTGGTGCGGTCGCGGCCCAGGCACTCGACAAGGCGACGCAGCACGAGCTCGCGGTTGTTCTCCAGGACCATGTCGATGAAGTCCACGACGATGATGCCGCCGATGTCGCGCAGCCGCAGTTGGCGCACGATTTCCTCGGCGGCTTCGAGGTTGTTGCGGGTGACGGTCTCTTCGAGGTTGCCGCCCTGGCCGGTGAATTTGCCGGTGTTGACGTCGACGACCGTCATCGCCTCGGTGCGGTCGATGACCAGCGAACCGCCCGACGGAAGGTAAACCTTGCGGTCCAGGCCCTTGAGGATCTGCTCGTCGATGCGGTGGGCGCTGAACACGTCGCCTTCGCCGGTCCAGCGCGAGACCCGCGGCATCAGGTCCGGCGCGACGGCCTGGACGTACCCGGAGATCTCCGACCACGCGGTGTCGCCGTCGACCACGAGCGAGCCGAAGTCCTCGTTGAACATGTCGCGCACGACGCGGGTGGTCAGGTCCGGCTCCCCCTGCAGCAGGGCGGGCGCGGTGGCGGTTTTGGCCTTCTTGGCGATGGATTCCCACTGCGCGGCCAGGCGCTCGACGTCGCGGGAGATCTCTTCCTCCGAGGCACCTTCGGCCGCGGTGCGGATGATCACGCCGGCATTCTCGGGGACGACCTTGCGCAGGATCGATTTCAGCCGCGAGCGCTCGGTGTCGGGCAGCTTGCGGCTGATGCCGGTCATCGAGCCCTCTGGCACGTAGACCAGGTACCGGCCGGGCAGCGAGATCTGGCTGGTCAGGCGGGCGCCCTTGTGCCCGATGGGGTCCTTGGTGACCTGCACCAGGACGGACTGACCACTCTTGAGCGCGTGCTCGATGCGCTTGGGCTGGCCCTCGAGGCCGTCGAAGTTGACCTCGCCGGCGTACAGGACCGCGTTGCGGCCCTTGCCGATGTCGACGAAGGCGGCCTCCATCGACGGCAGCACGTTCTGCACGCGGCCGAGGAACACATCGCCCATCAGCGAGGAGGACTCGCGCTTGTTGACGTAGTGCTCGACCAGGACCCCGTCCTCCAGGACGGCGATCTGGGTGCGATCGGTGTTCTGGCGCACGACCATGACGCGATCGACGGCTTCCCGGCGGGCCAGGAACTCGGCCTCGGTGACGATCGGCGTCCGGCTGCGGCCGGCTTCGCGACCTTCCCGCCGACGCTGCTTCTTGGCCTCCAGACGGGTCGAGCCCCGCACCGAGGTGACTCCGTCCGAGGATCGGTCCGAGTTGCGCTCGGCACGCTCGGGGCGCGGGGCGCGCACCCGGGTGACCACGGTGGCGCCGCCGGCGCCGGTGTCGTCACTGCCGTCGCCGTCTTCGCCGCTGCGGCGACGACGGCGCCGGCGGCGAGTGCCGCCCGCACCGCTGGCGCCCTCGGAGCTGTCGTCACTGTCCGCAGTCTCGGCAGCGGCGTCGTCCTGCTCACCGGCCTCGTCCTCGTCGTGGTCGTCGCTGCCCTCGGCGCCGTCGTCCCCGCCGCGTCCGCCGCGGCCGCGCCGACCGCGCCCACCGCGGCGGCGACGTCGCCGGGCCGGACCGGAGCCGTCGCCATCGTCTCCAGCGTCGGAGTCGCCCTCGGGATCAGCGATGTCCTCGGGGTCTGCGTCGATCAGGTCGACGTCGGCGTCGTCCACGGTGTTCGCGGCCGGGCGGCGCCGGGAGCGCGAACGCGACGGGCTTGCCTCGTCGCCACGATCGGCGTCGACCAGCTCGTTCTCGACCGCCGATGGCTCGCCGGTGTCGCGGGTCGCGCGCCGGCTGCGGCGAACCGGAGCTTCGACGGGAGGCCGGAACAGCACCATGGTCGCCGTGGCGGCCGGTACGTCGACATCGAGGTCGGCCTCAAGGTCGGCGTCGTCATCAGTGGGCTCGGGGTCCGCACCTGCGGTCTCATCGGCCCGGGCCATCACCGCGGTCTCGGGCGCCTTCTGGGTCGCTCGACGGCTACGGACCCGGCTGGCCGGCGCGCCGGACTCCTCCGCAGCGGCGCCATCGCCCGCCGCGGGCTCGGCGGCGGGCACCGACTCGTTCTCGGCAGACTCCTCGGCAGCAGCCTTCGGTGCCTTCTTGGCGGACGCCTTCTTGGCGGACGCCTTCTTGTCGGGGGCCTTCTTGTCGGGGGCCTTCTTGGCGCCGGACTTCTTGACCGGTACGGACGCGGTGACCGGGGCGTCGATCACTCCAGCATCAGAAGCGGCATCAGCAGGGGCGCTGCTGGCGGGCTCGGCGTCTGCGACCGGCGGCCCGGCCGGGCGGCCGGCCGCCCGGCGGGAGCGGCGGGGCGCCGGTGGGCTGACGGCGGGCGTGGTGTCTGTGTCGGCGCTGTCATTGACGACGGTGCCGGCCAGCTCGTTGTCGAGCATGGAATGGTCTCGTTTTCTCAGTTCCCGGGCGCGCCGTGGTGGGCGCGTCGCGCAGGAGCCTGCGGGTTGGTCCGTCGGGCCGTGGGTACGGCTGACGAAGTCTGTGGTGGGCGGTGAGATCCCTTCGCGCCGACGGGCGGCAGCGTCAGGACTACAGCGGTGCTGCGGTGCGGAGCCGACGACGTGACGGTCACGCGGGCGAGAGCTCGGCGGACCCCATCGGGATTCTGTCCGGTGCCAGCGGGTCGTACACCTCGGTCGGGACTGCGCCGAGCGGCCCCTGCGCCAGCCTGGTCACCCGAGGGGACTGCAGCGGCGTCAGGTCGGCTACCCGAGCGAGCCCGGTGAGGACATCGTCGGGTCGGACGGCGGGAACACAATGCCGGACGACCACTCGCAGTATCGCACAGGCTGTCTCAGCAGTCACAGCGCCCGCCGCGCCGGTCGCCGGTGCAGGAGTTTCCACCCAGCCGGCGAGCACGGCTGCTCGGGCGTCGAAGCGCCGGATCCCGTTCTTCGTCATGCGCTCGACCTCGACCAGGTCGGTGGCCAGGAATTTCGCCAGGGCCCGGCTCGCTTCGGCCTGTTCGACCCCCAGCAGTTCGATCCGCCAGTCGGAGGCCTCCAGCCGGTCGGCGAGCGATCCGGGGCCCGCCGTCACCATCTCCAGGATGTCGAGCCCGTCCGGCAGGGCCGCGTCCAGAGCAGCCGCCAGCTCGGCCGGGTCCCGGATCTCAGCCAGCCCGATCTCCAGGTACTCGGCCTCGCTGGCCACCCCGGTCGGGGCGGCGTTCGCGTAGGAGACCTTGGGGTGCGGGGTGAACCCGGCCGAATACGCCATCGGCACCGCGGCCCGGCGCAGCGCCCGCTCCAGGGCGCGCTGGAAGTCCCGGTGGCTGGTGAAGCGCAACCTGCCCCGTTTGGCGTAACGCACCCGCAGCCGCTGCACGGTCGGCGGCGGGGGCGGGCCCTCGGGCGACTTACCCATCAGACACTCCCCATCTTCGGGCGTCGATCCGCCCTATCCAGACCCCGCGATAGGGCCACCCGCCACCCGAAGATGGGGATCAGGCGACCGTGAGGGGCAGCATCGTGCGCCCGGTGGGCCCGACCTGAATCTCCGTGCCGAGCTCCGGGCAGACGCCGCAGTTGTAGCAGGCGGTCCAGCGGCAGTCCTCGACCTCGAAGCCGTCGGGATCGATCGCGTCCTGCCAGTCCTCCCAGAGCCAGTTCTTGTCCAGGCCGGAGTCCAGGTGGTCCCAGGGCAGCACCTCGTCGAGGTGGCGCTCGCGGGTGGTGTACCAGTCGACGTCGACCCCGGTGCCGGCCAGCGCGGCCTCGGCGCACGACATCCAACGGTCGAAGGAGAAGTGTTCGCTCCAGCCGTCGAAGCGACCGCCGTCGCGCCAGACCGCCTCGATGATCGCCCCGACGCGGCGGTCCCCGCGCGAGAGCAGGCCCTCGACGATCCCCGGCTTCCCGTCGTGGTAGCGGAATCCGATCGCTTTGCCGTACTGCTTGTCGTCGCGCATGACGTCGCGCAGCTTCTTCAGGCGTGAGTCGGTGGTGACGTGGTCCAGTTGGGCAGCCCACTGGAACGGGGTGTGCGGCTTGGGCACGAACCCGCCGATGGAGACGGTGGCCCGGATGTCGCGGGTACCGGTGGCCTCGCGGCCGGCCTTGATCACCGCGCGGGCGAGGTCGGCGATCTCCAGCACGTCCTCGTCGGTCTCCGTCGGCAGACCGCACATGAAGTACAGCTTCACCTGCCGCCAACCGTGGGTGTACGCGGTGGTGACGGTACGAATCAGATCCTCGGAGGTGACCATCTTGTTGATCACCTTGCGCATCCGCTCGGATCCGCCCTCGGGGGCGAAGGTGAGCCCGGAACGGCGGCCGTTGCGGGTGAGCTCCTCGGCGAGGGTCACGTTGAACGCGTCCACGCGGGTGCTCGGCAGCGACAGGGAAATCCGATCGTCCGCGTACCGGTCGGCCAGGCCCTTGGCCACCTCGGCGATTTCGGAGTGATCCGCGCTGGACAGCGAGAGCAGCCCGACCTCCTCGAAGCCGGTGTTCGCCAGTCCGACCTCGACCATCTCGGCGATTGTGGTGATGCTGCGCTCGCGCACCGGGCGGGTGATCATCCCGGCCTGGCAGAACCGGCAGCCCCGGGTGCAGCCGCGGAAGATCTCGACGCTGAAACGCTCGTGGACGGTCTCGGCCAGTGGGACCAGCAGCTTGCGCGGGTACGGCCAGTTGTCCAGATCCATCACTGTGTGCTTGCGGACCCGGGCGGGCACGCCCGCACGGTTGGGGGTGATTGCCGCTATCGCGGGGCCGTTCGTGCCGACGCCGTCGGTCCAGGTGATGTCGTAAAACTGCGGCACATACACACCGCCACTCGCCGCCAATCGGAACAGGACCTCGGTGCGCCCGCCGGGGCTGCCCTCGGCCTTCCACTCCCGGACGACCTCGGTGATCGCGCCGATGATCTCCTCGCCGTCGCCGAGCACCGCGGCGTCAATGAAGTCCCCGATGGGTTCAGGGTTGAACGCGGCGTGCCCGCCGGCGATGACGATCGGGTCGGACTCGTCGCGGTCGACCGCGTGCAGCGGGATCCCGGCGAGGTCCAGCGCGTTGAGCATGTTGGTGTAGCCGAGTTCGGTGGAAAAACTCATCCCGAATAGGTCGAAGTCCTTCACCGGGCGGTGAGCGTCGACGGTGAACTGCGGGACGCCGTGCTCACGCATCAGCGCTTCAAGGTCGGCCCACACCGCGTACGTCCGCTCGGCGAGGACCCCGTCCATCTCGTTGAGCACCTCGTAGAGGATCTGCACCCCCTGGTTGGGCAGCCCGACCTCGTAGGCGTCCGGATACATCAGGCACCAGCGCACGTCCGCGGAGTCCCAGTCCTTGACGCATGAGTTCAGCTCACCGCCGATGTACTGGATCGGCTTCTGCACCTGGGGTAGCAACGGTTCCAGGCGGGGAAACAGCGACTCGACGGGCATGGGCCCAGAGTAGCCGCGGGCCAGCATGTGACCCAGCTCACATGAGGTTCCCGGGCAGGCCCTGTCGATTCCGCTCTCGGCTATTCGTGGAGAAGGTGGAGACCGGCACGAGGCCGGCCCGCAGACCGAGGAGTTCGTCATGACCCAGTACATGTTCTCCGTCATCCACGACCACAGCGCGCCCGAGCCGACCGGCGAGGAACTGGCGCAGTTGTTCGCCGACGTCGACGCCTTCAACCAGAAGGTGATGACCGACGGCAAGACCTGGGTCTTCGGCGGTGGCCTGTGCCCCCCGTCGAGTGCGACCACGGTGCACAACGCCGCCGGCAAGGTCACCACCACAGACGGCCCCTACGTGGAGACCAAGGAGATGCTCGGCGGGTTCTGGATCCTCGAGCTTCCCGACCTGGACGCTGCGCTGGCGCTGGCTGCCGACGCCTCGCAGGCCTGCCGTAACCCGATCGAGGTACGTCCGTTCCAGGCCGACTGCTGACCGGATGCCTACCGGGCCGGCCGATCAGATCGCCGGAGTCTTCCGCGGGGAGTACGGGCGCGCCGTCTCGACGCTGACCCGCGTCCTCGGCGACATCACCCTCGCCGAGGACGCGGTGGCCGACGCGTTCACCGTCGCGGTCGAGCACTGGGCCCGGGACGGGCTGCCACCCAATCCCGGCGGCTGGATCACCACCACGGCCCGGCGCCGGGCGATCGACCGCCTACGCCGCGAGTCCACCCGGGAGGCCCGCCACGCCGAGGCGCTGCTGCTGCACGGCCCAGACGAGGACCCGTACGAGGCTGCCCAGGAGGTGGGCCCGGTGCGCGATGACCGACTGCGGATGCTGTTCACCTGCGCCCACCCGGCGCTGGCCCCCGAGGCCCGCGTCGCCCTGACGCTGCGTCTGCTCGGTGGGCTGGAGACCGCCGAGATAGCCCGCGCATTCCTGCTCCCCGAACCGACCCTGGCCCAGCGCATCGTGCGGGCGAAGAAGAAGATCCGGGATGCGGGCATCCCCTACCGGGTGCCTCGCGACGCGGACCTGCCCGATCGACTCGACGGCGTCCTCACCGTCATCTACCTCATCTACAACGCCGGCCACACCGCGCCCTCGGGCAAAAGCCTTTCCCGCACCGAACTCTGCGACGAGGCGCTCCGGCTGGCCCGGCTGCTCGTCGAGTTGATGCCCGACGAGCCCGAGGCGGTGGGCCTGCTCGCCCTGCTGCTCCTCGCCGAATCGCGCCGGGCGGCCCGAACCGCCGACGATGGATCGCTGGTGCTACTCGCCGATCAGGACCGCAACCGGTGGGACCGCGCGCTGATCAGCGAGGGCCAGGACCTAGTGCGCGCGTGCCTACGTCGAGCGCGCCCCGGGCCCTACCAACTGCAGGCGGCGATCAACGCCGTGCATGCGGACACCGTTGACGGCTCCGGGCCGGATTGGGCCCAGATAGTGGCGCTCTACGACCACCTGCTCAGCCTCGCGCCGACACCGGTCGTCGCCCTGAACCGGGCGGCGGCTCTCGCCGAGCTCGCCGGGCCGCAGCAGGCGTTGGCCGCGATCGAGTCCTTGGAACTGCCGGACTACCAGCCGTACTGGGTGGTCCGCGCGGAATTGCTGGAGCGGGTCGGGCGCGCAGCCGATGCACGAGCCGCGTTCGCGCGGGCGCTCGAGCTGACCGAGAACGACGTCGAGCGTGCCCACCTGACTGGGCGTCGCGCCAGCCTCTGACACCGTTGCGTCAGCGACATGGGCCGCCATAGCGCGCGCTCTCGCTGACGCAACGACTAGGTTCTGGCCGTGGACTGGGCAGACGGATCTCGGGACCTGGTCATCCACGCCGACAACCTCGCGGTGCTGCCGCTGCTGCCTGACGGGGCTTTCACCGTCATCTACCTCGATCCCCCCTTCAACACCGGGCGCACCCAGAAGCGCGACGCGATGCGCAACGTCCGCTCCGGGTCGGGGGCGCGGACGGGCTTCGGCGGCCACACCTACGACACGGTGCGGACGTCCTTGATGGCCTACGACGACGTGTTCGGCGACTACTGGGACTTTCTGTTCCCGCGCCTGGAGCACGCCTGGCGCCTGCTCGCCGGCGACGGCACCTTGTACCTGCACCTGGACTACCGCGAGGTGCACTACGCGAAGGTCTCGCTCGACGCGCTCTTCGGCCGCGAGTGTTTCCTCAACGAGATCATCTGGGCCTACGACTACGGCGCGCGCACCACGAAGAAGTGGCCGGCCAAGCACGACACGATCCTGGTCTACGTCAAGGATCCCACGCGCTATCACTTCGACTCCGCCGAGGTGGACCGCGAGCCGTACATGGCGCCAGGTCTGGTGACGCCGGAGAAGGCCGCCCGCGGCAAACTGCCGACCGACGTCTGGTGGCACACGATCGTCTCGCCCACCGGCAAGGAGAAGACCGGCTACCCGACGCAGAAACCGGCGGGCATCCTGCGCCGCATCGTCGCCGCGAGCAGTCGCCCCGGTGACCGGGTCGCGGATTTCTTCGCCGGCTCCGGCACCCTCGGCGCCGTCGCCGCTTCACTGGGCCGGCGCTATGTCCTGATCGATGCCAACCCCGAAGCGATCGCGGTCATGCGCAACCGGCTCAGTACTGACGCCTCGTCAGCTCCGGAGTTCAGGTCTGTGGGATCTGGGAGTTAGGCGGTCGGAGCGGCCACGGCCACCGCGAGCGCGGCACACAACTGCGCCATGCGGTCATCGGTGAGCTGACCTATCCGGCGGACCAGCAGGTCTTTGCGCAGGAGGGTGAGGTTGTCCAGCGCAGCCACACACTCGCGATCGATGCCGTCGAGGACGCCCAGCCGAACCGCGGTGGGGATGTCCCTGATGGTGGTGGTGAGGGGCGCGACGAGAACGGCGCTGAGCGCGCGACCCGCGAAGTCCCGGTGCATGATCACCGCCGGACGCAGTTTGTCCATGTCAGCAAGCCAGATCTCGCCACGACGCGGGTGCTCACCAGTCAAGTTCGGCCACCGCGAGCCCGGCGACGGAGAGGTCGGCGTGCGCGAGCTGTTCCGGATCGGGCGGGACGGCGCCGTAGCCCCGCTCCAGGGCCGCATCGACCGCGGCCTCACGATGGCGGGCCAACAACTCACGCACCGCAGTCCGCAGCACCTCGGCACGGGATTGGGCCGCCTGCGCGGCCAACGCGTCGACGGCAGACAACGACGCGTCATCGATTTGGAACGCAACTTGAGTGACGTTACCCATGGCCTCATCATACATGTTATGGATGACGGATCAATACAGTGACGGCCGGCGCCGCGGACGTTGAGCAGGAGGCCGACGGTCGAAGGCCACGGATCCACGTTGCAACCACTGGTGCGATCGCTGCGACGTGTCGCGCCACCGACAACGCAACGTGGATCTGTAGCCGCGGTGTGCAAGAGATACGGGCGCCGATCCGTCGGAAGTGTCGCGGTAGCCAGGGACCCGTGGTCCCCAGGCGCCAGAGGGGCGAAGACGAATCCGGCGACCTCGTCGGCGAGGTCCAGGGGGAACGATGCGCCCCAGGCACCGGCGCGCGGAAACCCGCCCCGGCGCAGCGTCGAGCGCAGTGCGCCGATGGCGCGGAGCACGCCGGACTCCAGGTCATCGAACGCCACCGAGAACGGCTGCACGGCGACCTGACGCTCATTCAGCTCCATGACCTCGACGCACTGCGCCTGCAACGCGTCGACGTCGAGGAGACCGTCGAGCTGGGCCAGGCGGAGCCGGCTCTGCGTCAGCTCGGCGGCGACCCGCGCGCGCTCCGCCCGCAGGACCTGCGACGCCCCGGCGCCGCCTGCCAGAACGGCTGCGATGCCCTGCGGCGCGATACCGACATCACGCAAGCGCGCGATCAGTTCCGCCGTCGGCACCTGGTCGATGCCGTAGCGCCGGTAGCCGCTGACCTCGTCCACATGGGCAGGGGTGAGCAACCCGATCCGGTCGTAATAGTGCAGCGTCGAAACCGGCAGCCGACAGCGCCGCGCGAACTCCCCGATAAGTAGCTGCGGGCGCTCGGTCACAAGGACAGCATCGCCGATTCCGGTGCGAGGGTGCGCACCGTGCTGCGCCGGGCCACGATCGCGGCAACCGTGGCCGGCGGGATTCCCTGCGCATGCAGAGTTGCCGCGCGGTCGAAGTACTCGCGGTAGCGGCAGCAGCGCCCATCACGAAGTTCCCACCACGAGATTCCGGGAAGCACCAGTCGACAACCCGCCCCGGCGGGGACGGCGTCGGACACCGTGTAGTCGAACTCCCACTCGGCGACGATGCCGTCCGGTGTCGCCATCGTCCGATTGATGGTCCATACGTGCCGAACGGACTCCCGGAACGTCCGTTCGAACAGGACGCGCAGGGCCTCCCAGCCCGCGAAGTCGCCGTAGAAGATGTCGCGGTAGTCGATGTCCTCGGTGAAGCATTCGAGCACCGCCTCGAGGTCGCCGGCGTTGTGAGCGGCAAGAATCTGGTGCACCAAAGTCGTCATGAGGCGATGCTCAACCCTGAAGTCGGTGAAGAGTCCAGCCCGGTGTCGGGCGCTCAGGTCCGGCTGGCGCGGCGGACGTTGAGCAGTAGGCCGACAGCGAGCAGGTTCGCGAGCATCGCGGTGCCCCCGTAGGAGACGAACGGCAGCGGCAGACCGGTGATCGGCATCAGACCCAGGGCCATGCCGATGTTCTGGAAGGCCTGGAAGGCGAACCAGCATACGACGCCCGCGCACAGCAGGGTGCCGAACAGGTCCGGGGCGCCGCGGGCGATGACGCTGCCGCGCCAGATCACCAGGGCGAACATGGCGATCAGCGCTCCGGTGCCGAGCAGACCGGTTTCCTCCCCCGCGACGGTGACGATGAAGTCCGTGTGCTGCTCGGGGACGAACTGTCCCCCGGTCTGGGTGCCCTGGAACAGGCCGGTTCCGGTGAGACCACCGGAACCAACGGCAATGCGCGCCTGGTTGACGTTGTAGCCGATCCCCGCCGGATCCAGTGCGGGGTTGGCGAAGGCCGCGAAGCGCGCGAGCTGGTACTCACCGAGCAAGCCGGCCTGCCAGACCACGACCACGCCCAACAGCGCCGTGGCCACGAGCGCGAGGATGGCCCGCACGGGCACGGCCGCGACCACCAGCACGCCGCCGAGGACTGCGAGCAGCACCATCACCGACCCGAGGTCGGGTTGCAGCGCGACGAACGCGACCGGGACGGCGGCAAGACCCAGCGTCGCAAACACCTCGCTGTCGCGCCCGCGCTGCCGCCACGCCATCTCCCGGCTGCCCTCGCGGCGTTCGGCCAGTACCAGGGCGAGCCCGAGGACGAGCGCGAGCTTCGCGAACTCGACGGGTTGCACGGAGAGCCCGCCGATCACGACCCAGGAGTGGGAGCCGTTGATGGTCGCCCCGAGCGGGGAGAGCACGAGCAGCAGCCCGGACACCGCACCCAGATAGGCGAGGGGTGCAAGCACCCGAAGTCGCCGGTAGTCGAGGCGGGCCAACGTGAACGCCAACATCAGGCCCAGCACGATCGAGGCAACATGACGATACATCAGATACTCGGGGTCGCTGCCGGTCGCGATCAGCCGCGGACGGGTTGCGGAGTACACCAACAGCGTTCCGAATCCGCACAGGGCGAGCACGGCGACCACCAGCACGACGTCGACATGCCATCTTCTGCCGCGTGCCGCGTCTATCGAGGCGGGTGGCTGGGCGCGCCACGCTGCAGAAGGTGACCTCACGGCACGGGTCGGTGCCGGTCGCAGGAGCGTCATCGCGGGCGCCCGAACGTGCCGTCCGTACGCGCCACGGGCAGACGCGCCGGAGGCAGGCCACCGGGCATGACGGGTGGACGATCGACTCCCACGAGCGCCTCCACGATCGAGCGGACCCCCGGACCGGAGGTGGCGCTACCGGTGCCGCCACGATTGACGGTCATCACGATCGCGTACCGCGTCGTGCCCCCGGGCTTGGCCGGAGCCAGCCCGGCGAACCACGACGACGGCGGCTCGCCGAACTTCTCCGCGGTACCGGTCTTCGCCCCGACCGGGATCTGCGCCAGCGGAAACCCGGCGAACACCCCGGCGGCGGTCCCCTTCGCGCTGACGCCGACCAGCGCCTGGCGCAGGTAGCGCAGAACCTTCGCGGGCACACCGACGCGGCCGTCGGACACCGGATCAAAGGTGCGCACCAGATCGCCGTCCGGACGCAGTTGCGCCTTGGCCAACTGGGGGCGCCACAACGTCCCGCCGTTCGCGATCGCGGCGTACATCCGGGCCAGCTGAAGGGGCGTCACCAAGGTATCGCCCTGCCCGATCGAGAAGTTGACCATGTCCCCGGCACGCATCGCGTGCCCGTCCACACAGTTCTCGATATCGAGAGCGTGCAGGTAATCCGCTCGTTTGGGATCCGTGCGCCGCAGCTCCGCGTAGCCCTGCTCGGCCCGCGCGCAGGTGGCCTCGCGGGTGGCCTCCCAGTAGGACTGCTTGAACTCCCGGTCGGCGATCCGGCCACCGATCTCCCCCGGCAGATCGATCCCGGTCGGGCGACCGAGACCGAACTGCGCGGCCGCGGCCTGCAGCGGGTCGGCCGGGTTGGCGACCGGCGTCGATCCACCGTCGCGCAACCACAGCTCGTGGGCGATCTTGTAGAAGACCGTGTCACAGGAGACCTCGAGTGCCCGGGCGAGGGTGATGAACCCGTAGGCCTGGTCCTCGAAGTTCTTGAACTCCTGACCACCCACGTTGTAGGAGCGTGGACACGGGTAGCGCCCGTCCAGGTCGTACCCGGCGGCGGCCGCGGCGGCCACCGAGGCGACCTTCATCGTCGACGCCGGCGGGGAGGCAGCCCCGAGTGCGCGGGAGAGCAGCGGGGTGGCGGCACTCTCCGCGGTGAGGCGGGCGTAGTCCCGCTCCGTGATCCCCCCGACCCAGAGCCGCGGGTCATAGGTAGGCGCGCTGGCCATCGCCAGCACCGCACCGGTGCGCACGTCCAGCACGACCAACGCCCCGGAATCCGCCGGATACGTGCGGTCCCGGAAATCCGGCTCGGTCCGGGCGCGCTGGATCGCCGCGGCCAGTTCGCGCTCGGCGATCGCCTGAAGTTTGGCGTCCAGGGTCGTGACGAGGGTGTCGCCGGGAATGGGCGGGGTCTGCGCGAGGCTGGAGATGACCCGGCCCCGGCGGTCGACCTCGACGCGGGTGATTCCCGGCGTTCCGCGCAGCAGCCCGTCGTACTGCCTCTCCAGGCCGGCGCGCCCGACCAGGTTCGCCGCCCCCAGCCGCACCTGGTTGACCTCAATCGCGCGCTGCGCGGCGAGTTCCCCGACGTCGGCCGGCTGCAGGTAACCCAGCAGGTGTGCGGCGTTCGCGCCCGCCGGCGAGGGATAGCTGCGGACGCTGACCGGCGTCGCCTCGACCCCGGAAAACAGCTCGCGGCGTTCGAGAATCTCCAATGCGGTTGCGGGGGGGACGTCGATCGCGACCGGCACCGGCACGTAGGGCGAACCGTTCCAACAGGGCCGCGGGACCCCGGCCGCGCAGGGACGGATCCGAGCCGTCACCTCCGCGACGTCGACGTCGAGGACCCCGGCCAGGCGGGTCAGTACCTGCGTGCCCCGGTCGGGTTGCCGGGCCACCACACTGCGGTCGACGGTGACCTCGATCTGGTTGCGGTTGCGGACCAGCGGGCGGCCCTGGGCATCGAGGATCAGACCGCGCGGTGCGGGCACCACCACCTCGCGCACCGTGTTCTCGCTCGCGGCGGCGGCGTAGGCGTCGGCGGAGGCCACCTGCAGGTGCCAGAGCCGGCCCGCCAGCACGAGCATCAGGGCCATCCCGACACCCTGCACGAGGCGGATTCGCCGCCGGCTGGTCGCGCCCGGTCCGACGGTGGACTGATTCACAGCAGCGCTCCGGCCGAACGCTCCGGACTGCGTCCGCGGGCCAGCCGCCGGGCACCCGGGACGATGAGCAGGGCGAGCAGCAGTGACCAACCGGCGATCGCCGGCATCCGGGCCAGTTCGGTCAACGGTTCGGCGCGCGGGTCACCGAGGAACTGGCCGACGGTCGCAAAGACCGGATGCGCCGCCGCAGCAATCACCGCCGCAGCGGCGAGCGCCAACGGCCAGGACTGGCGCGGCCCGGCCCAGCGGCCGGCGAGCCAGCCCAGCAGGGTGAGCACGAAAACCCATTGACCGAGCGCGTGATCGGCGGGCGGCAGGACATCGAGCGTGAGCCCGCCGCCGAAGCCGGCCAGCATGCCCGCCCACGGTCCGGCGCCGAGCCCGACCGCGGCGACCGCAAGCACCACGACATCCGGGGTCCCGGCACCCGGCCAGGGCAGCAACGCGATGACGCCGACCTGGAGCACGGCCAGGAGCAGGCCCGCCGCGGCGATCGCCGCGGCCCGGGGCGCGCTCACGACGGTCCGCTCGCACGCGGTGCCGATGGCGCGCTCATGCTCCTCGCTCGTTCCTCGCTCGCTCGCATCGCACGCGGTGCCGATGGCGCGCTCATGCTCCTCGCTCGTTCCTCGCTCGCTCGCATCGCACGCGAGGCGGGACTTTCCACCACCACCGCCACCACGTCCAGCGCGGTCATCCGGGCGTAGGGACGCACCGTCACGAGTTGGCCCACCTGCCCGCCCGCACCCACGGAGGTGGCAACTTCGCCGACGACGACGTCGGGAGCGAACGGTCGGCCACCGGGCGACCCGACGGTGACCAGCCGGTCCCCCGGCGCCACCCGGGCATTGCGGTTGAACAGCGTCAGGCGCGGCAGGTCCTCCCCGGCGCCGGCCAGCGTCCCCAGCTCTCCGCTCTCGACCATCCGGACACCGACGGTGAAGATCGGGTCGGCGACCAGCAACACGGTGGACACATCGCGGCCCACGGACACGATCCGGCCCACGAGGCCACCGGCGGAGAGCACGGTGGCGTCTTGCACGACTCCATGGGCCGCGCCGACGTCGATGGCGACCGTCCAGGCGTAGGCAGGCCCTGCGTTGACCGCGATCACCCGGGCCATCCGCAGGTCCAGACCGACCGCGGAACCCAGCGTGGTGAGGTCCGCGACCTCGCGGCCCGCGCTCGCCGCTGCTTCGAGTTCGCGGACCTGTAGCTGCAGGGCAGTGTTGGCAGCGACCAGTTCCGCAACTCGCTCCCCCTGTGACTGACCGTCACTCAGCGCGCTCGCCGAGGCGGTCAGGGGCCGGGCGAGCGTCGCGACCACGGACTGCAGCGGGGCCAGAACCCCAGCGGCCACCTCCCGGATCGGCGCCGCGGGCGAATCGGCGGACTGCCCTCGGGAGTCGACGATCGCGACGCTCAGCGCTGCGGTGAGGAGAACGCCGAGCGCGGCCCGCGTGGTGGCGGTGTCGCGAATCATGGGGCTTGGCTCAGTAGCGGTGCTGGTAGGGGTTGTGCGATGCCAGCACCGCTTGCAGCGCCTCGAACTCCTCGACGCAGCGCCCGGCACCCAGGGCGACGCAGTCCAACGGGTCGGCGGCGACGTGGACCGGCATCCCGGTCTCGTCGGCGATGCGGTCATCAAGTCGACGAAGCAGTGCACCGCCGCCGGTGAGCACGATGCCGCTCTCCATGATGTCCGCGGCCAGTTCGGGCGGGCAGGAGTCCAACGTGGTGCGCACCGCCTCGACGATGGCGGTGACCGGCTCGGTGATCGCGAGGCGGATGTCCTCGGCGGTCACCACGATCGTCTTGGGCAGACCGGTGACCAGATCACGGCCCCGGATCTCGGCGGCCTCCTCGGACTCGATCGGCAGGGCGGCGCCCAGGGTCAGCTTGATCTGCTCGGCCGAGCGCTCCCCCAGCATGAGGGAGTACTCCTTCTTGACGAACGCGATGATCGCCTCGTCGAACTCGTCGCCGGCGACGCGGATCGACTGGGCGTTGACGATGCCGCCGAGGGAGATGATCGCGACCTCGGTGGTGCCGCCGCCGATGTCGATGACCATCGACCCGGTCGCCTCGGCCACCGGCATGCCGGCCCCGATCGCCGCGGCCATCGGTTCCTCGACAATGTGCACCGCGCGGGCGCCGGCCTGGCTGGCAGCCTCGATCACGGCGCGCCGTTCCACCCCGGTGATGCCGGAGGGCACGCAGACCACGACGCGTGGCTTGGCGAAGTAGCGGCGCTTGTGCACCTTCTGGATGAAGTAACGCAGCATCCGCTCGGTGATCTCGAAGTCGGCGATCACGCCGTCCTTGAGCGGGCGGACCGCAACGACGTGGGCAGGGGTGCGCCCGATCATCGCTTTGGCCTCGGAGCCGACCGCAACCACGGCCCCGGTGATGGTGTTGACCGCGACCACCGAGGGCTCATTGAGCACGATGCCGCGCCCGCGCACGTAGACCAGCGTGTTGGCGGTCCCCAGGTCGACGCCGATGTCGCGCCCGATGAACGAGCGCAGCGACGACGCCATCGAACCTCCGGACTCACTTGCGGGAGCAGCGGGCGCAGTCGGGGGAACCGCGCGTCCGGAGGCTTTCGTACCACGGGGGGTGGCGGCCGGGAGCGCGGGCGCGAGCACGGACACGCCTGTCTTCGTCGGGGCGGGCGGCGCTTCGGCGTCCACGCGGATGACCACCGCCTTGGCACCGGTGGCGGTGGAGGCGGTCGCCGCCGTCCGTTCCGGATTCGGGCCGCGGGATCCCGCCGGTGGGGTCACGGTCATCGCCATCGGTGGTGCCTTCCGGTTACGGATGTGACTAATGGGGCGGTTGTGACGTTATCAACCGGAAGTGGCGACGTTAGTCATGACGGGTTCAAGATCGGGGCATCGACACGCGGCATACAGAAGCCCCACAGCGCACGGGGCGCTGCGGGGCTTCGGTAGGACCGGGGACTACCGATCTGGGAACCAGAGCGCCATCTCGCGCGCGGCGGACTCGGGCGAGTCCGAGGCGTGGATCAGGTTCTCCTGGTTGGACAGCGAGTAGTCGCCGCGCACCGTGCCGGCGGCGGCCTTGCGGCCGTCGGTGGCGCCCACCATCAGTCGGACGACATCGATCGCCTGGTCCCCGGACAGGATCAGCGCGACGAGCGGTCCGGAGGTGATGAACTCCCGCAGCTCCGGGTACCAGCCCTTGTCGACATGCTCGGCGTAGTGCGCGTCGGCCGCCGCCTTGTCGACAGTGCGCAGGTCCATCGCCTCGATGGTGAAGCCCCGGGTCTCGAAGCGGGAGAGGATCTGGCCCACCAGGCCGCGGCGGACGCCGTCGGGCTTGACGAGAACGAGGGTCTTCTCGGACACAGCGGAACTCCTAGCGGTACGACGAATGGGGACGCTGAGACTATCCGGGCGCCGGTGGTCCCTCTCCCGGGTGTTCGGGCGCGACGGTTCCATTGCTGAGGCCTTGCGGCGCCACGGCCACCATCGACCCGATCCGAAGAGCGGCAATCCACAGGCCGCCGAAGATCAGACCGAGGATGATCATCACCGGGACGACGATTCCGGTCGCCAGCACCAGTACCTGCATCGCCCAGCCCAGCGGCATCCCGATCGGGCTGCGCAGTGACCCGCTGGCCAGGATGCAACCGAGCCCCAGGGCGCTGCCGACCGCAATAGCCGTGCCGGAGGACACGTCGTCGTAGAGCCGTGAGGCGACCAGGCCGGCGAAGAACACCACGAAGCCCTCGAAGGTGAGTACCACCGCGCAAAGCCGGCGGGTCATCTTCGCCCGCGAGGCCGCCGTCAGGCCCTTCGGCCGCTCGTCACTCACTGCTCGCCCTTGAGCAGGGCCCGGGCTGCGCCGACCAGGACGACTGAGCCGGTCACCAGGACACCGGCTCCCGCGGTCTGTCCGTCGCTCTCCGCGAGGGTCACGGCGGCGTCCAGGGCGTCGTCCAGTCGCGGGGCGACCTCGACCCGGTCGCTTCCGAACACCTGAACCGCGACCGCGGCCAGCGCGTCGGCATCCATGCCGCGCGCACCGGGCACGGTGGTGATGACGACCTCGGCGAGCACGGGCTCGAACGCCTCCAGGATCCCGCGTACGTCCTTGTCCGCGAGTACCCCGATCACCCCCACCAATCGGTGGAACGAGAAGTCCTCGGCGATCGCGCTCGCGGTCGCGGCGGCCCCGGCCGGGTTGTGCGCTGCGTCGAGCACGATGGTGGGCGAGCTGCGAACCGTCTCCAGCCTCCCGGGGGAACGGACGTCGGCAAATCCCTCCCGCACGATGTCGGCGTCGAGCATCCCGCGCCCGCCGCCGAGGAAGGCCTCGACCGCGGCCAGCGCCACCGCTGCGTTGTGGGCCTGGTGGGCGCCGAGCAGGGGCAGGAACAGTTCGGAGTAGAGGCCGTGGAAGCCCTCGATCGCGAGCAGTTGTCCGCCGACCGCAGGTAGGCGCCCGCGCAGCCCGAAGTCCACACCTTCGCGCGCCACGCTGGCGCCGACCGCTCCGGCGCGGGCCAGCAGGATCTCCGACGCGGCGCCCGGCTGCTGCGCAAGCACCGCGAAGGCGGACTCCTTGATGATCCCCGCCTTCTCTGCGGCGACCGACTCCACCGTGGACCCCAGGTAGGCGGCGTGGTCCAGCGCGATCGGGGCGAGGACGGCGACCTGACCGTCGGCCACGTTGGTCGCGTCCCAGGTCCCACCCAGGCCGACCTCGACGATCGCCACATCTACCGGGGCTTCCGCGAACGCCGCGTAGGCCATCGCGGTGAGCACCTCGAAGTACGAGAGCGGGTGCTGATGCTTGGCGTCGATCAGCTCGAGGTAGGGCTCGACGTCGAGGTAGGCCTCGACGAAGCGCGCCGAACTGATCGCCTCGCCGTCGAACCGGATCCGCTCGCGTGCGCTCTCCAGGTGCGGGCTGGTGAACGTCCCGGTGCGCAGACCGAAAGCGCGCAGCAGGGCCTCGATCATCCGTGCGGTACTGGTCTTGCCGTTGGTCCCGGTGATGTGGATGACGGGATAGGAGGTCTGCGGCGAGCCGAGCACGTCGACGAGGTCGGCGATCCGGTCCAGGCTCGGTTCCAGCTTCGACTCCGGCCAACGCCTCGCCAGCGTCGCGGAGATCCGGGCGAACTCCGCTACGGCGTCCGGCTCTGGCACCACCGACAGTCCGGGCTCAGTCATGGTGCGACCCGCCGCGCCGGCGCACCGTACTCACGCCAGCGCGCCGAGTTGGGCGCTGATTCGTGCGACGTCGGCTTGGGCGGAGGTGCGCCGGTCCGTAATCTTGGCGACCACCTTGTCCGGCGCCTTCGCCGTGAATTCCGGATTGCTGAGTTTGACCTCTGCGGCCGTGATCTCACCCTGCGCCGCGGCCAGATCCTTCTCCAACCGGGCGCGCTCGGCCGCGACGTCGATCAGGCCGGACAGGTCCAGCTCCACCGTCGCGCCCTTGAGCTGCAACGTCGCACCGGCACTGAAATCCGCTTCGGCCGCCACGAGCCGGGTCAGCGCACGGATCTGACCCACGTGCTCGGCGATGCCCACCACCTCGGCGTAGGGCTGGATCCGCGCGGGAATCTTCTTCGCCGGGGGCACGCCCTGGTCGGCCCGGAAACGCCGGATCTCGGTGATGTGTTCCTGGACCGCGGCGATCTGCGCCTCGGCGTCGGCATCGGCGTATGCCGCCTCGGCGCTCGGCCACGGCGCGATCACCACCGACTCCCCGCCGGTCAGCGTGGTCCACAACGCCTCGGTGACGAACGGAATGACCGGGTGCAGGGCCTTGAGCAGGACATCCAGGCAATGCCCGAGCACCGCCGAGGTCGCCTCTGCCTCAGCCCCTCCGCGGGCCAGCGGCGCCTTGGCGAGCTCGAGGTACCAGTCGCAGAACTCGTCCCAGACCAGGTGGTAGAGCGCCTCGGTGGCCTTGGCGAACTCGTAGTCCTCGTAGTACGCGTCGACCTGCGCCAGGGTGGCGTGCACCCGGGACAAGATCCAGCGATCCGCCGGGGACAGCGCCTCGCGCGCCGGGACACCCCGGGCGACGGAGGCGCCGTTGAGCAGCGCGAACCGGGTGGCGTTCCACAGCTTGTTGCAGAAGTTGCGGCTGCCCTGCACCCAGTCCTCGGAGACCGGGACATCCGCACCCGGATTGGCACCCCGGGCCAGGGTGAGCCGCAGGGCGTCCGCACCGAAACGCTCGATCCAGTTCAACGGATCCACGACGTTGCCGGAGGACTTCGACATCTTCTTGCCGAACTGGTCGCGGACCATGCCGTGCAGGGCGACCGTTCCGAACGGAACATCACCTGATGGTGCGTCATCTTTCATCGCGTACAGGCCGAACATCATCATCCGGGCGACCCAGAAGAACAAGATGTCGTAACCGGTGACCAGGACTGACGTCGGGTAGAACTTCGCCAGCTCCGGCGTGCGGTCCGGCCAGCCCAACGTGGAGAACGGCCACAGGCCGGAGGAGAACCAGGTGTCGAGAACATCGGGGTCCTGGGTCCACCCCGCACCGGCCGGCGCCGCCTCGTCCGGTCCGATGCAGCGGACCTCACCATCGGGTCCGTACCAGACCGGGATGCGGTGGCCCCACCACAACTGCCGCGAGATGCACCAGTCATGCATGTTGTCGACCCACGCGAAGTAACGCGGCTCCAATTCTTTGGGATGAATTGCGACCCGACCGTCGCGCACGGCGTCGCCGGCGGCTTTGGCCAACGGGGCGACGTTGACGAACCATTGCAACGACAGCCGCGGTTCGACGACCGTCTTGCAGCGCGAGCAATGACCGACCGAGTGCAGGTAGGGCCGCTTCTCCGCCACGATGCGCCCCTGCGCGCGCAGCGCGGCGACTACAGCCGGGCGAGCCTCGAAGCGGTCCAGGCCGAGGAACGGGCCATGTGCGGTGACGACACCGGTCTCGTCCAGGATCGTGATCGACGGCAGGTTGTGGCGCGCCCCGATCGCGAAGTCGTTCGGGTCGTGCGCCGGGGTCACCTTGACCGCGCCGGTGCCGAAGGCCGGGTCGACGTGTTCGTCGGCAACGATCGGGATCTGACGGTCGGTCAACGGCAACGGGACGGTAGTGCCGATCAGGTGCGCGTACCGCTCGTCGTCGGGGTGCACGGCGACCGCGGTGTCCCCCAGCATGGTTTCGGCGCGGGTGGTCGCCACGGTGATCTGCGCGTCGCCGTCGCCGTAGCGGATCGAGACCAGTTCGCCCGCATCCTCGGAATGCTCGACCTCGATGTCGCTGAGCGCGGTGTGACACCGCGGGCACCAGTTGATGATGCGCTCAGCGCGGTAGATCAGACCGTCATCGAAGAGCCGCTTGAACATGGTGAGAACGGCGCGCGAGAGACCGGTGTCCATCGTGAAGCGCTCACGGTCCCAGGCGACCGAGTCACCGAGGCGGCGCATCTGGGAGAGGATCTTGCCCCCGGACTCGGCCTTCCAGTCCCACACCTTCGCGACGAACGCATCTCGGCCCAGGTCATGGCGGGACAAGCCGTCCTTGGCGAGCTCGCGTTCGACGACGTTCTGGGTGGCGATGCCCGCGTGGTCCATCCCCGGTAGCCACAGCGCCTCATACCCCTGCATGCGCCGGCGCCTGACCAGGATGTCCTGGATGGTGTGGTCGAGCGCGTGCCCAATGTGCAGCACGCCGGTGACGTTCGGCGGCGGGATGACGATCGCGAACGGTGGCTTGTCGGAGGCCGGGTCGACCTCGAAGTACCCCGCGTCCACCCAGGAGGAGTAGAGGGTGGCCTCGACCTCGGCCGGGACGTAGCGGGTCGGCAGTTCAGCGGGCTGATTCACACCCGGATTCTACGGATCACGACTCCCCGCCACGAACGCGATTCCGCCGTGGGTTGATCGGCCAACTCTACGGCGGCAGGATCCCCGATCTGATCGTCCGCTACGGCCTTACCCCGCCGCCGTTTCGCGGCGCACCACAGTGAGCGAGCAATTCCACTCAGGTCGCAAGACCTAGGAAGACCACCAGTGCACGATTGAGCCGGACGACGTCCGTGTCCGCGAGCCGCCCGACAGGCGGACCGATGCCTGCGCGGGGGACGGTGGTGACCTTGTCCACCATGATGCTGCTTGGCCTGTCGAGGCCGTTGGACGCCGACGGTTCAACGGCGAGCCGCAGCAGTGGCGCTTCGACAGTGCTCGTCGTGAAGGGGGCGATGGTGACTGACGAGGTCGCGTCGAAGAGGTCATCCTGGAGGACGACAACAGGTCGCGGTTTTCCTGAGTAGGAGCCGCGCGCCGCCGCGACGCAAACATCCCCTCTTCTCACGTCGCCGGTTCCGCCTCATCCCACTCGGCAGAGATCGCGTCGACGAAGTCCTGATCCGCCGCTTCGCCCTCGGCCGCGGCCACTGCGGCGCTCTGACGCCGCGCCTCGGCCAGAAAGCCAGGAGCCCGCACGTCGGGCACCCATATCTGCACCGGCCGCAGCCCTTGCGCGCGTTGCCGGGCTCGGTGCTCTCGCACCCGATCCCCAACTGAACCCATGGCCAAGTGTTACATGTAACGGTTCCGCAGGCCAGGGCCAGCGCCTCTGCGTCAGGCGCTTTTTTCGCGGCGCTCTCTCTTACGCGTCTCGATCTCGCGCGGGACCAGCGTCGGGTTGACGTTCTCCAGCACGACCTCGCGGGTCACGACGACGCGGGCGACGTCGGTGCGGCTCGGGACCTCGAACATCACCGAGAGCAGCACCTCCTCCATGATCGCCCGCAGGCCGCGGGCGCCGGTGGCACGCTTGATGGCTTGATCGGCCATCGCCTCGAGGGCGTCGGGGGTGAACTCCAACTCGACGTTGTCGAGTTCGAAGAGCTTTTGGTACTGCTTCACCAGCGCGTTCCGCGGCTCGGACAGAATCTGCACCAGCGCCTCGCGGTCCAGGTTGCGCACGCTGGTGATGACGGGCAGGCGCCCGATGAATTCCGGGATCATGCCGAACTTGAGCAGGTCCTCGGGCATGACGTCACCGAAGGAATCGGTGTTCTCGATGTCGGTCTTGGAGCGCAGGACCCCCGAGAAGCCCATGCCCTTCTTGCCGACCCGAGCCTCCACGATCTTCTCCAGACCGGCGAACGCGCCGCCGACGATGAAGAGCACGTTGGTGGTGTCGATCTGGATGAACTCCTGGTGCGGGTGCTTGCGGCCACCCTGCGGCGGCACGGACGCCGTGGTGCCCTCCAGGATCTTGAGCAGGGCCTGCTGTACGCCCTCACCGGAGACATCGCGGGTGATCGACGGGTTCTCGCTCTTGCGGGCGATCTTGTCGACCTCGTCGATGTAAATGATGCCCGTCTCGGCCTTCTTGACGTCGTAGTCCGCGGCCTGGATCAGCTTGAGCAGGATGTTCTCGACGTCCTCGCCGACATAGCCGGCCTCGGTGAGGGCGGTGGCGTCCGCGATCGCGAACGGGACGTTGAGCATCCGCGCCAGCGTCTGCGCGAGGTGGGTCTTGCCGCACCCCGTCGGGCCGATCAGCAGGATGTTCGACTTCGCGAGCTCGACGACGTCACCGCTGGCCGAGGTCTTGCCCGACTCGCCCGCCTGCACACGCTTGTAGTGGTTGTAGACCGCGACCGCGAGGGCCTTCTTGGCCACCTCCTGACCGACGACGTACTGGTCCAGGAAGTCGCAGATCTCCCGCGGCTTGGGCAGCTCGTCCCAGCTCATCTCGGAGGACTCGGAAAGCTCCTCCTCGATGATCTCGTTGCACAGGTCGATGCACTCGTCGCAGATGTAGACCCCGGGGCCCGCGATGAGTTTCTTGACCTGCTTCTGGCTCTTTCCGCAGAACGAGCACTTCAGCAGATCGCCGCCATCACCGATGCGTGCCACGCGGTCAACTCTCCTTCGGGCCGGATGCTGTGCCGACGCTTGACGTTACGCGCCGATAGACGCTGCTCACATCACCTTGAGCAGGCGAGTCGGGTCATTCCGCTCTCGGCGAAACTGTCTGGCCTGGGCGGAACCTGTCAGCTGGGCGCCGACGTGGCGAGCATCGAGGTCTTGCGCGAGGAGATGACCTCGTCGACGATCCCGTACTCCTTGGCCTGCTCAGCGGTGAGAATCTTGTCCCGTTCGATGTCCTTGCGGATGAGCTCGATGTCGCGGCCCGTGTGGTGGGCGAGCAACTCCTCCAACTTGGCGCGCATCCGCAGCACCTCGTTGGCGATGATCTCCACGTCGCTGGCCTGTCCGCCGCCGCCCTCGAGGGCGGGCTGGTGGATCAGGATGCGCGCGTTCGGCAGCGCCAGGCGCTTGCCCGGAGTGCCGGCGGCCAACAGCACCGCAGCCGCCGAGGCAGCCTGACCCATGCAGATCGTCTGCACGTCGGGCTTGACGAACTGGATCGTGTCGTAGATCGCGGTGAGCGCAGTGAAGGAGCCACCGGGTGAGTTGATGTAGATCTGGATGTCGCGATCCGGGTCCATCGACTCCAGCGTCAGCAACTGCGCCATGACGTCGTTGGCGGACGCGTCGTCGACCTGCACGCCGAGGAAGATGATGCGCTCCTCGAACAACTTCGCGTAGGGGTCGTACTCGCGGTAACCCTGGCTGGTGCGTTCCACGAACCGCGGAAGAACGTAACGCGCTTCGGGCAGGTGCAGGTCCTTCATGCGGTTCCTCCTGTGCCCTGCGTCACTGCCGGGCGTTGCTGACGAGTCCTGACAGTCACGCTGTACCCCCGCTGCCCTGCACCTGACGGGCGTTGCTGACGACGTGGTCGACGAAGCCGTACTCCTTGGCCTGCTCCGCGTTGAACCAGCGGTCGCGGTCGGAGTCCTCGGTGATCTGCTCCACGGTCTGGCCGGTGTGTTCCGCGATCTGCTGCGCGAGCCGCCGCTTGGTGTAGAGCATCTGCTCGGCCTGGATCTTGATGTCCGAGGCGGAACCGCCGAGGCCACCGAGGGGCTGGTGCATCATGATCCGCGCGTTCGGCAAGGCGTAGCGCTTGCCCGGGGCGCCGGCGCAGAGCAGGAACTGGCCCATCGATGCAGCCAGGCCCATCGCGACGGTCGCGACGTCGTTCTTGACGTACTGCATGGTGTCGTAGATCGCCATGCCGGCCGAGACCGAGCCCCCGGGGCTGTTGATGTAGAGCCAGATGTCCTTCTCGGGGTCTTCCGCGGCCAGCAGCAGCATCTGCGCGCACAGGGCGTTAGCCATGTCGTCACGAACCTCGGAGCCGAGGAAGATGATGCGCTCGCGGAGCAGTCGCTCGTAGACGCGCTCACCGAGACCGCCACCGGATTCGGGTGCGTTGCGGGCTGAATTCACTTCGTCCTCACCTGAGTGCCGGGGGTGTGGTCGATGTCGGCGCAGCGGGGTGCCGAAGGCGACCGCCGACGATCTGCGCTGTTCACCGTCGTCTCACCGACCCTAGCCCCCGCCCCGCCGCGCGGGCGGCGAGACCCCGCGGATTTCGCTCTGGGCGCAGGCCTCGCCAGGTGCTTAGGGGAGGACGGGGATGGAGATGTCCGCGGCGCCGCCCGGGGCGCTGGGGGTACCGCTCGCCTTGGGCGCCTCGTCGTGGTCATGACCCTCGTGGTCATGACCCTCGTGGTCGTGACCCTCGTGGTCGTGGTCGTACTCGACGCTGATGCCGAGATCAACGGCCGTGCCCTCGCTGTCGGTGACGGTGGCCTTGCCCAGGATCACGGCCAAGGCCTTGCCGCGTACGACCTCGGCGACCAGCATGTTGGCCTGGCCGGCCTCGACCACCTGCTGTGCGAACTGGTCCGGGCTCATCCCGCTGCTCTGGGCGCGCGCGACGATGTGACCGCTGATCTCCTCCTGCGTCACCTGGACCTGCTCGGCCTTGGCGACGGCGTCCAGGACGAACTGGGCTTTCATCGCATCGCTGGCCCGGGTGGCGACATCGGCGTCGAACTCCTCCTGCGTCTGCCCCTCGTGCTCGAGGTAGGCAGCCAGGGTGAGACCGGCGCGTTGGAGCTGGCTGGTGATGGCGCTGCGGCGGAACTCGATCTCGGCGGCCAGGAAGGACTCCGGCAGCGGCACCTCGGTCTGCTCCAGCAGCACCTCGAGGACCTTGTCCCGCGCCTGGGCCGCCTGGGTGTTCTCCTTCTGCCGACTCACGCGCACCCGGGTGTCCTCGCGCAACGCCTCGACGGTGTCGAACTCACTGGCGGACTGCACGAACTCGTCATCTAGCTCGGGCAGCTCGCGGACCTTCACCGAGTTAACGGTGACCTCGATGTCGACCTCTTCGTCCTTGCGCTCACCGGCAATGAGGGTCGAGGAAAAGATCTTCTTGTCCTGCGCCGAGAGTCCGATGACCGCCTCGTCGATCCCCGGGACCAGGGTTCCGGAGCCGACGACGTAGCTGATGCTGGTGGCCTGGGCCTCGTCGATCAGCTCGCCGTCCTTGGTGCGCCCGGACAGGTCGAGGTTGAGGTAGTCACCGTCGGCGGCGGGCCGGTCGGCACCGGTGAAGGTGGCGAAGCGCTCGCGCAACGACACCAGGGCCTCGTCGATGTTCTCGTCGGTGACCTCGACGGAGTCCACGGTCACGGCGAGGCCGGCGTAGTCCGGCAGCGTGATCTCCGGCTTGACCTCCACCTCGGCGGTGAAGGTGAGCGAGGCACCGTCGGCGAACTCGGTGACGTCGACATTCGGTCGGCCGATGATCTCGAGTTCGGAGGCCTGCACGGCCTCGCCGAGGAATCGCGGCAGGGCCTCGTTCACGGCCTCGTCGAGCACGGTGCCGCGACCGAAACGCTGGTCGATGATCCGCGGGGGGACCTTGCCCTTGCGGAACCCGGGTACGTTCACCGAGCTGCCGATCTTCTTGTACGCCGCGTCGAGGCTGGGCTTGAGCTCGTCGAAGTCGACCTCAACGGTGAACCGGACCCGGGTCGGGTTCAGGGTCTCGACGGCACTCTTCACGGCGTAGTTCTCCATTTCGACGTACGGCTGGCGTGCGGGTCCTCGGGGGGTGCGGGTGGCGCAGGCCCCCGCTCGCGCGGCGAAGCCGCGCAATGGTCTCGAGGACGACAAGGTCCGCGCGTTCCGCGGACACAGCTGTCCCAAGAGTCCTCGTCGGGGCGGGGAGACTCGAACTCCCGGTCTCCTGCCCCCAAAGCAGGCGCGCTAGCCACTACGCTACGCCCCGCGGCGTAGCCGGCAGTGTAGTGCCCTGGTCAGGGGCCGCGACCCGCAACCTCAGGACAGGTAGCGCGCCTGGACGGCCACCAGCTGGTCGCCGATCTCGGCGGCAGTGCCGGCCAACTCGATGCGACCCCGCTGCATGACCAGGACCCTGTCGGCAACCGCGAGCACCTTGCGCACGTGCTGTTCGACCAGGAGCACCCCGACGCCGCCGTCCGCGGCTGCGCGCACGGCGGCGAGCAGGCGGTCGACCACCAGCGGCGCCAGGCCGAGGGAAAGCTCGTCGGCCAGCAGCACGCGGGGGTCCGAACCGAGGGCGCGGGCCAGCGCCAGCATCTGCTGCTGCCCGCCGGAGAGGTCGCCGGCCTTGCGGCCGGCGTGCTCGGCGAGCTCGGGGAACAACGCGAACGCCCGCTCGCGGGCCACCTTGGCCACGCGTAGGTTCTGCGCGACCGTGAGCGTCATCAGCACCGACCGGGCCTCGGTGACCAGCGCCAGCCCGCCGCGGGCCCGCTGATTCAACCGCGCCGTACTCGGCTGCCCGTCGACCAGGATCTCCCCACCGAGCGGGCGAAGCGCGCCGGCCAGCGTCATCAAGGTCGTCGTCTTGCCGGCGCCGTTGGGACCGAGCAATGCCACGACCTCGCCGGGGCGGACCTCCAGGTCCAGCTCGCGCACCACCGCGAGCGAGCCGTAGCCGGCCTGCAGACCGCGTGCGGCGAGGATCGGTTCGCTCATGAGGTGGCCTCCTCGCCCAGATAGGAGGCGACGACCGCGGGATTGCTGCGAATCTCCTCGGGCGTCCCGGTGGCGATCTGGCGACCGAAGTCCAGTGCCACGATCCGGTCGCACGTCGTCATGACCAAGGGCACGTCGTGCTCGACCAGCACGATGCCGATGCCGTGATCGCGGGCCAGCAAGCGAATCGCCTGACCCAGTTCGGTGCGCTCGCGGGAATCCAGCCCGGCCGCGGGTTCGTCGAGGAAGAGCACCGTCGGTTCGGCGCACATCGCGCGGGCGATCCCGACCAGACGGGCCTGACCCTGGGAGAGCTGTGCGGGGCGCAGGCCGAGCAGCGGGGTGAGCTCGAACAGGGCGACGATCGCCGTCATCGCCTCGCTGTGCGGTTGGCGACCGGGGCGGAGCAGGTCCGTCAGGTAGAAGCGGCGTGACTGGCGGTCGGCAGCGACGAGCAGGTTCTCCTCGACGGTGAGCTCGGAGAACAGTTCGACGGCCTGGAACGAACGCCCGAGTCCTTCGCGCGCACGCTTTTCCGGGGACCAGGAATCGATCACCTGGTCCCCGAAGAGCACATTGCCGGAGTTGGGCTTGTTGAACCCGGTGGCCGAGTCCAACAGCGTGGTCTTCCCGGCACCGTTCGGACCGATCAGGCCGAGCACCTCGCCGGGGGCGAGGGTGAATCCGACGTCATTGAGCGCGACGACACCACCGAAACGGACCGTCAGATTCCGGACCTCCAGCGGTCGGACCGGCCGAGCACGGCGAGGCTCACCGGCGGCCGGAATCCGCGCCGGTCCCCCTCCGGGCAGGAACCGACCAAGCTGACCCAGGGCCGGGCCGACGCCGTCGGGAGCGAGCCGGATGACGCCGACGGTGAGCAGCCCGGAGGCCACCACGATCCACAGCACCGTGTCGGGGTTGCTGACGGTCTCGGTAACGAGCCGGGATCCGACGGCGCCGGCGGCCAGTGTCGCCCCGATCACCACGCCGCCGACCGAGCCCAGCCCGCCGATCACGGCGTACTGCACCGCGTTGATCGAGCCGAAGATGTTGAACTGGTCGAAGCGGACCGCGTTGTCCTTGAAGCCCAGCAGGACTCCGGCGAGGCCAGCGATCGCGGCGGACACCCCGAAGGCATAGAGCTTGGCGCCGTACACACCGACCCCGAGGGAGGCCGCCGCGCGTTCATTGCCCCGCACCGCGAGCAGACGGCGGCCGCTACGGCCGCGACGCAGATTGGCGACCACCAGCCCCGCGAGTACCAGCGCGACGAAGGCGACCGAGGCGTAGCGGTTCGGGTGCGCGACTCCGTCGATGCTCCAGCCGAAGATCTCCGCGTCCCGCACGTTGGTGCCGGCGAATCCGCCGGTGAGCCGGCTGTTACCCAGCACGATCGCCTGTACCGCGATCGCCAGCCCCAGCGTGGCCACCGCGAGATCGACACCGCGGGCACGCAACGCCGGAAGGGCGACGAGGAGACCGAGCGGAACCGCCAAGGCGACCCCGGCCAGCAACGCGAGAGGGAACACCAAGTCCTGGGTGTCGTAGAGGCGTGCGGCCACCCACAGGCCGAAGCCGGCGATGGCGAACTGGGCCAACGAGAGCTGCCCGGCGTAACCGGTGACGACGACGACGGAGAGCGCGATCAACGCGATGGCGATCGTGACGGTGATGGACCCGGCCCACGCCGGGTTCGCGGTCGCGGTGGCCAGCAGTCCCACGAAGACGGCGGCGATCAGCAGGGGCGGACGGACCCGTCCGGAGCCGGGCAACGGAAGCCGCGCGGAAACCTCACCACGTTGCAATCGTCCGCGACCGCGGATCGCGGTGACGAGCACGATCAGCAGGACCGGAACTGCCGTGGGCAGGCCCGCCAGGGATTCCGGATTGTCCTTGACGAAGCTGAGCTGCGGGATCTCGGCCTGCACGATGCCGATCAGCAGCGCCGCCAGCACCGTGATGCCGAACGAGGCGAAGCGTCCGATCAGGGCCGCCGCCAGCGCGGGGATGACGATGGTGGTCAACGCGTCCGCGTCGAGGCTGAGGACCGGCGCGAGCAGGATCGCGGCCGCGGCGGAGATGGCGCCGGCGACGGCGAAGTTGATGATCTCGATGCGGGTGGCGGAGAGCCCGGCGATCTGCGCGACCTGACGGTTCTCCGCGACGGCGGAGGTGGCCAGGCCGAACGGCGTCGCGGAGTAGATGAGTTTGAGGATCACCGCGGCGACCAGCGCGATGCCGATCAGGACCAGTCGATCCTGCGGGATGAAAACGTTGGGGAAGATTTCCCGACGGGTCGTCACCAACAGCGATTCGGGTTGGCCTCGTCCGACGTCGCCGTAGAGCAGTTTGATGATGCCGACCAGGATCGTGAGGATGCCCAGTGTCGCGATCAGTTTGGAGATCGGGGCAGTGCGCCGCAGCACGGTCATCACGATGAACTGCGTCAGCACGCCGATGACCGCGCCCGCGAGCACACCGAGGGTCATGGCCAGTTCACGGTCGACGCCGTGGGTGTCCCGCAGGTCGTAGGCGAGGAAGGCCCCGAAGGCACCGGTGGCGCCGGCGGCGAAGTTGAGCACGCCTGAGGCGCGCGAGACCAACACGATGCCCAGCGCGGTCAGGGCGTAGAGCGACCCGGTGGCCATGCCGAGGAGGCCAAAGCGAATGTAGGTCTCCACGCCCTTCGCCCCTCCCCAGTGATCTGATGGACGCGCGTTCCCCTGCGCGCACCCCGGCCGGGCGGCGCCTTACGGCGTCGCGGTGGGCGAGGCAGTGGCCTCGCTCGCGGAGCTGCTGGCCGAACCGGTCGAGGCCGTCGCCGTCGGAGTGGCCTCAGCGGTCGCCTCCGCGGTCGCCGCCGGAGTGCTGGCGGTGCCGAGGGTCACCGGGCCGGTGAAGGGTTGCGGCGCCGTCACCGCGGAGACCGCCTTGTTGTCCACGATCTTCGAGACCCACACGGTGTTGTTCGCGAAACGCGGCAACGCCTCGGCCAACGCCCCGGGCAGCGCGGGCTTGCTGAAGTCCAGCGGGGTCCAGCCCGGGTAGTTGATCGGGCCCGCGGCCTTGAGCGCGGCGATCAACGTGGCCGGGGCAGTGAGGTCACCGGTCGCGGTCTTGAGCACCTCGGCGATCACGTGCACGCCGACCCAGCCGGCGAGCGCGGTGTCGTTGAACTCCACGCCACCGCCGTTCGCGGCGAGCTCGTCCTGGAAGGTCTTGATCGCCGGCAGCGAGGTGTCGGTGGGGGTCTGTCCACCGTTGAGGATGTAGACGCCGTCGAGCTTGTTCGCCGCCGGGCCCTCCAATACCGAGGGCTTGAAGGTGGTGCCGAAGGTCGTGGTCAGGGTGTCGTCGAAGCTGTAGCCACCGCCGTCGACCGCGTTGACGAACGCGGGGACGCTCTGGCTGCTGATCAGCACGACGTTGACCGCGTCCGCGTCAGCCTCGTAGGCGCTGGCGACGTACTGCGTGTAGTCCGTCGCGGTGACCGGATACAAGGTCGAGCCCTTGAACTCCATGCCGATGGTCGGCAGCAGCTGCTTGACGATCTCCAGCAGACCGACGTAGGCGGGCACGTCCGGCCCGAGGTACTGCATCGAGGTCTTGCCCTCGGCCTTCGCGACCGCGGCCGCGGTGACGAGCTGGATCGCGGTGCCGTGGAACGGGAAGCTGATCGCCGAGGTGGCCTCGGCCTGACTGGAGACCAGGTTGGCGACGGTCGGGATGCCCGCGGCCTCCAGGATCGGGACGTAGGTGTCCCCGTCCGGGCCGACGGAGCCGACGACCGCGGTGACCTTCTCCGATACCGCCCGGCGGGCGCAGTCCGCGGCGCCGTTCGGGTCGAAGCGGGTGTCGCAGTTGAGAATCTCGATCGGCGAGCCGTTGACTCCACCGGCGTCGTTCACGGCCTTAGCTGCGGCCCTGGCTGCGCCGACGACCTCGGGGAAGACGATCGGACCGGTCTCCGACGTCAGCGTCATCAGCTTGATCGGCGAGCCTGGCGCGCTCGAACCGGTCGGAGCCGGGACGGAGGGGCTGGCGGTGTCGTCGGCGTCGTCCGCGCAGGCGGCCAGGATCAGGGCCGGGGCGAGCAGGGCGGCGGCGAGCTTGGCACGTCGCATGCGATACATCGGTGGCTCCTGGTGATCGGCGGAGGTCGTCGATCGTGGGGTTGCCGCGGCCACGACCACTCGGCGGCGGTCCGCAGGACAGCCACGCGTTAACGAAGGATAACCGCCGATCGGTCATCCTGTCGTCAAGACATGACCGAGCGTCACGATGATGGTCGGCTGGGCCCCCTGCACGCAAAGATTGAGGGCGCCCGTACCGCGTACCGGACGCGTCCACGGGCATAGGCGGGGAATGAGCTCCGCATTCCCCCACGGCGTCGCCTCGTTCGACCCCACGTCGAGCACCGTGCTCCTGTGGACCCGGGTGGAAGGCGCGGTCACGGCACGCTGGCTGGTGGCTCGGGATCCGCTGCTGCGCGAGGTCGTGCGTACCGGCGACGCGCGGACCGGACCGGAGCACGACAGCACGATCGTCGTGGACGCGGACGATCTCGAGGCAGGCACCACCTACTGGTATCGCTTCATCGTGGACGGAGCGCACTCCCCCATTGGGCGTACCCGCACGCTGCCCGGTGCGGGATCGAACGAGCTCGTCCTCGGCCTGGTGTCGTGTGCGAACTACTCGGTGGCCCCATTGGGCGTCTACCGGGCCCTGTCCGGACGCGAGGTGGACCTGGTCGTGCATCTCGGCGACTACGTCTACGACAGCGAGGGCCATTCCGGTCGGCGGGCGCACGAGCCGCCGCACCGGGTGCGGACGCTGGCCGACTACCGGGCGCGGATCGCGCAGATGCGCCGGGATCCCGATTGCCAGGCCCTGCACCAGCGCCATCCCATGGCGACGGTGGTCGATGACCACGACCTGGCCGACAACGCCTGGCGCGGCGGGGCCAAAACCCACGACGACGCCGAGGATGGCCCGTGGCCCCAGCGTGCGGACGCGGCGATGACGGCGCGGTCGGAGTGGCTGCCCACCCGGCGGCGTGCCGGCGACGACGTCACCCACACCTGGCGCTCCTTCCCCGTGGGGGACCTCGCCGAGCTGGTGCTGCTGGACAGCCGGCTGCACGGCAGGGATCTGCAGGCCGGGGATCCCGGCGCCCTGCCGCTGCAGGCCGAGGAGCGGACGATTCTCGGAGCGGTTCAGCGCGCCTGGGCCTTCGAGCGGATCGCTGATCTGTCCAGGCCCTGGTGCCTGCTGGCCAACGGGGTCGTGGTCAACGAGATCGTGCTGCGGCCCCCGTTCCCCCGCCTGGTGGCCCGACTGCTTCCGCAGGGTTATGCCGCGTACGGTGGCGAGCTGCTGCGCGACGATCAATGGGACGGCTATCCGGCCGAGCGGCGCCGGTTGGTGCAGGCCCTGGCCGAGCGTCGCAACCGCGGCGGAGCCAGTGTGCTGCTCTCCGGTGACGTGCACTCGTCCTGGGCCTTCACCGGCCCCCGCGGCGATGACGGGCAAGCCGTCGCGGTCGAGGTGGTCACCCCGTCAGTTTCCTCGGCCCCCCTGGGCCGGACCCGCTGGCCGGTGGTGTGGCGCCTGCTGGACCGCGCCGTGCGCTCCCTCGAGCATGTCGACTTCGTCGACGTCACCAACCGGGGCTTCGTGCTGTTGCACGTCAGTCGGGATCGGGTCAGCGCCGGATGGCACTGGGTTGATCCCTACGATCCGGGCAAAGCGCCCGAGGTGGAGCCGGCCCGCTGGCTCGCCGTCACCCATTCCGATCCGCGATGGCTGGAAGCCGAGCCGCTCCCCGATCCGGTGCGCGTGGGCCAGGTCGATCTGCCGGCCCGACCCGGCGACGTCCGCGCGGCCCGGCGCCACCATCGCCGTCGCCGCTTCGCCGGCCTGGCAGCGGTGACCCTCGCCGGGGCGGCCGCCTTGAGCCCGCTCGCCCGTGCACTGCACCGCGGCGGGTGGCTCAGGTGATCGGCTCGGCTACGCCGCCGGTCCGGCGCCCAGGTCGAGTAACTCGGCTCGGTCCCGGCCCGCCTGTTTTGCGCTGCGGAGGGCATCCGCGGCGCGGAGCATGAGGTCATCGACGCCGGGGTGCTCGGCGGTGGGCGCCGCGCACACCGCGCCGATGCTGACCGTGAGCAGACCGTCGGGGGCGCTCCGATGCTCCAGGTTGAGGGAGGTCACGGCGGCGCGGGCCCGTTCGGCGAGCAGGGCGGCACCGGTGGGATCGGTCTCGGGGAGCAGGACGGCAAACGTGGCGCCGGCGGTTCGGGCGACGATGTCCCCGCCGCGACCGAAACATTCCTGCAGCGCTGCCGACACCGCCTTGAGCGCCAGTTCACCGGCGAGGGCGCCGCAGTCGTCGTTGTAGGCGGTGAAGCGGTCGATGTCGATCGACATCAACGTCAAGGGCAGCGCGGTGCGGGCGCTGCGCCGCCATTCGCGTTCGAGCAACTCGTCGAAATAACGCCGGGTGTAGAGGCCCGTCCCGGAATCCCGCAGCGCCAGGGTGCGCAGCAGGATCATCTCCTCCAGCGTGGCCGCCAGATCGGTGAAGGCGGCCGCCGCCATGGCGGAGAGCTCACGCGGACGCTGGTCGACGACGAACAGCGTGCCGACCACCAGCCCGTTGGGCGCGTGGATCGGCAGGCCGGCGTAGAAGCGCAGGTAGGGCGGACCCATCACGGTCGCGGAGTCGGCGAACCGGAAGTCGATGCGCGCGTCCGGGACCACCAGCATTCCGTGGCCTTCGATGCAGGCCCGGGACAGGGTGTCCGCGACTGCGTCGGTGTCCTCCAGGTCGTCGAGTCCGTAGGCCGACGGCACGAACTGCTGCTCGGCGCCCACCAGCGCGAACGCCGCCAGCGACGCCCCGGTGACGTGCGCCAGCAGGCGCGTCACCCGGTCGAAGGCCGCGTCCAGGGTGAGGATCGACTCCCCGACCCAGCCCACGGCATCGAGCCGCGCCTCGTCCTGCAGATGTCCGTGCTCATGCATGTGTTCGGTCTCCCCGCGCCTGGTGTCGACAAAGGTGTCGGTCGCGGCGGCACGGATCTTGAGGCCCGACGGGGGCAAGTCGGGCACTTCTCTCATGCGGATCGAGTCGCGCGGTGCTGAGGCAGGGGTGCCGATAGACTGCTGCGGCACCTCGCGGGTGTAGCTCAATGGCAGAGCCCCAGCCTTCCAAGCTGGCCATGCCGGTTCGATCCCGGTCACCCGCTCCCTGTCAGCCAGGGGCTCCGCCGAGGCCCGGCAGCAAACCTGGCTTCGGACGACCCCTCAAGGGGCTTCACTCACACGAGGTGGCCAAACTTGCCGGCCTCGAAGTCCCGCATCGCCTGCACGATTTCTTCGCGCTCGTTCATCACGAAGGGGCCGTAGGAGAAGACGGGCTCTTCGATCGGCTCGCCGTTCAGCACGAGCAGGTGCGCGCCGTGCTCACTCTCCACCGAGATCTCCTCGCCGTCGTGGGAGAAGAGCAGCAGCTGTTGGGGCCGCGCGACGTGATCGCCGGCGCGGACCTCGCCGTCGAGCACGAATACCGCGGTGTTCTCACTCACGGGGAACGCTGCGTCCAGCCGGCCGCCGGCATTCAGTCGTACCTCCCACAGGTTGATCGGAGTGAACGTACGGGCCGGCCCGCGGGTGCCGCGGTACTGCCCGGCGATGACGTTGACACTGCCCGCACCGCCCGGCAGCACGACCTGGCCCATGTCCGCGGCGAGCAGCGGCTGGTAGCCGGGGTCAGACATCTTCTCGGCCTTCGGCAGGTTCACCCACAGCTGCATCATGTGCATCCGTCCACCGGCCCGGGCCCAGTCGGCCTCGTGGTACTCCTTGTGCAGGATCCCGCCGGCGGCGGTCATCCACTGCACGTCGCCGGGGGCGATGATGCCGCCCGCGCCGGTGCTGTCGTGATGAGCCAGAGCGCCCTCGAACGCGAGGGTGACGGTCTCGAACCCGCGGTGCGGGTGCACGCCGACACCGCGGGGGCGGTCGGTGGGTGCGTAGTCGTAGGGGGCGTGGTAGTCCATCAGCAGGAACGGGCTGATCAGCTGGCCGAGATCGTTCCCGGACGGGAACAGGTTGACCACGTGGAAACCATCTCCCACCCAGTGGAATCCGTTGCCGCCGAGCACCCCGGTCACGCTGCGCTGCTTACCCATCGTCTCCTCCTCGCTTGTTCGTGTCCGGAGAACTCAGATGACACGTCAACTATTCCCGTCGTCGCTTAGGATCGGCTGCCCTCGACCCCTTATTCGGGAGGCCCCCATGGCGAAGACCCAACCCGAGCCCATTCGCGACGCGGCGACCGACCACCTGCTCACGCCGGCGAACTGCATGGTCGCCCTGATCGACTTTCAGCCCGAGCAGTACTCCACCGTCACCTCGACCACCCGTGCGGAGATCGACCTGAACGTGGTGGCCCTGGTTCGCCTGGCCAGGGCCTACGAGGTGCCGGTCGTGGTCTCCACGGTCGGGGTGGACCTCGGGGTGAACCAGGGCACCAGCAAGGTGATCCTCGACGAACTCCCTGGCGTCGTGGAGATCGACCGGAGCGGTGTGAACGCCTGGGAGGACGCCGAGTTCCGGACCGCCATTGAGACGAGCGGTCGCCGCAAGATCGTCATCGCGGGCTTGTGGACCGAGGTCTGCCTGACCTTCCCCACTCTGGACATGCTCGCCGCCGGGTACGAGGTCTATCCAGTCGCGGATGCGGTCGGCGGGATCAGCGCCGTCGCGCACGAGCGCGCCTTCGACCGGATGATCGCCGCCGGCGCGCGTCCGGTCACCGCGATCTCGTTCGGGGCCGAGTTGATGCGCAACTGGGCCCGCGACGACTCCGACAAGCTGCGCACGGTCATGCGCTGGTACTTCCCCGAACGCGCCCGACTCGGTCTGGACGGCGGAGGAGCGGCGCTCTGACGACACCACCCGCTCTAACTTTCACAAGGCCGGGGGCGAGACCTGCGAGCGCATCTAGGTCTAGCGCCGCGCGGTCGGTCGGCTCTCTAACCGACGACCTCGATGCTCACGCCTGCGCAGCAGACGCGTTGGCCCGCTCTGATCTTCTTACCGCGTCGAGTCTCGATCTCGTTGTCCACCGTGACGCCGCCTTCGACGATGAGGATTTTCGCCTCGCCGCCGGTGTTGCAGACTCCGCCGAGCTGGAGCAGCGACTGCAGCAGGATGAACTCCTGACCGGCCAGTGAAAATTCACTCGTGCTCGTCATCGGTCCTTGATCCCACCCTCGTCACAGCAACCCCGTGACGTCAGCGGGATCGGCCGCTATGGCGCCCGATCCCGCTGACGGAAGGGCATGTCAGGCGGCGGGCACCTCGCCGCAGTCGGTGATCTCGACCTTCGACTTAGTCGCTCCGCTCTGCGAGCCCTGCGCCTCCATAGCCGCCAGCGTCTCCTCACCGGAGGTCAGGATGCCGAAGACGACGTGCTTGCCGTCGAGCCACGCGGTCTTGTCCGTGCAGATGAAGAACTGCGAGCCGTTGGTGTTCGGGCCGGCGTTGGCCATGCTCAGGATCCCGCGGCCGGTGTGCTTGAGGGTGAAGTTCTCGTCCTTGAACTTCTCCCCGTAGATGCTCTTGCCGCCGGTCCCGTCACCGCGGGTGAAGTCGCCGCCCTGGCACATGAACCCGGGGATGATCCGGTGGAACTTGGAGCCGGAGAACCCGAAGCCCTTCTCCCCGGTGCACAGCGCGCGAAAGTTCTCCGCAGTCTCGGGCACGACGTCGGGGCGCAGCTCGAACTCGAGCCGTCCGGCCGGCTTGCCGCCGATGGAAATGTCGAAAAATACGTTGGTGGAAGACATGGCCCCGAGGCTAGGGCACCGACGTGGACACGCTCAGACCGGCCTTTCGTCGACCTGACCGGACTTGACGGCGATCCGCCGGTTCACCCGCACGGCCTGGAGCAGGCGCCGGTCGTGCGAGACCAGGAGCAGGGTGCCGGGGTAGGAGTCCAGCGCCTGCTCCAGTTGTTCGATGGCGGGCAGGTCGAGGTGGTTGGTCGGCTCGTCGAGGACCAGCAGGTTGACCCCGCGGGCCTGCAGCAGAGCCAGGCCGGCGCGGGTGCGCTCCCCGGGAGACAGGCTGTCGGCGGGCCGGAGCACGTGGTGGGACCCTAGCCCGTACTTGGCCAGCAGCGTGCGGACGTCGGCCTCATCTTCGTCGGGCACCTGTTCTCCGAACGCGCGTAGCAGGGTCGCGGTGTCGGCGAACGCCGACCGGGCCTGGTCGATCTCGCCGACGACCACGCCCGGCCCGAGCGTGACTGACCCCTCGTCAGGTGCCAAGCGGCCCAGCAGGACCGCGAGAAGCGTCGACTTGCCTGACCCGTTCGGGCCGGTGATCGCCATGCGATCCGCCCAGTCGATCTGCAGGTGCACCGGGCCGAGGGTGAAGCCGCCGCGACGGACGATGGCCCCGCGGGCCGTCGCTACGATCGCTCCGGCTCGCGGCGCCACGGCGATCTCCATCGCCAGCTTCCACTCCTTGCGCGGTTCCTCGACGACCTCCAGCCGCTCGATCATGCGGTCGGTCTGGCGGGCCTTGGACGCCTGCTTCTCCGTCGCCTCGGAGCGGAACTTGCGTCCGATCTTGTCGTTATCGGTCGCCTTGCGGCGGGCATTCTTGACGCCTTTCTCCATCCACGCGCGCTGCGATCGGGCCCGTTCGGTGAGGTCGCCGACGCGGTCGGCGTAGGAGTCGTAGTCCTCGCGAGCCCGGCGGGCCGCCACCTCGCGCTCGTGCAGATAGGCGGCGTAGCCGCCGCCGTAGACCAATGTCGTCTGCTGGGCCAAATCGAGTTCGACGACCTTCGTGACCGTGCGGGCCAGGAACTCCCGGTCGTGGCTGATGACGGCGACGCCTACCCGCAGCCCGGAGAGGAACTTCTCCAGCCGCTCGAGGCCCTCGAGGTCGAGATCGTTGGTGGGCTCGTCGAGTAAAAACAGGTCGTAGCGGGAGAGCAGCAACGCGGCCAGGCCGGCCCGGGTAGCCTGCCCGCGAGAGAGTGCAGCCACCGGCGTGGCGAGATCGATCGCCAGGCCGAGCTCGTGCGTCGTCGCCTCGGCCCGCTCCTCGATGTCCGCGCCGCCGAGGGCCAGCCAGCTGTCGAGGGCGAGGGTGTAGGCGTCTTCAGCGGACAAGGTGCCGACGGGGCGTCCGTCGGCGAGAGCCTCGGCCGCGGCGTCGAAGGCCGCCTGGGCGGCGGCCGTGCCCGTGCGGCGGGCGATGAGGTCGAGCACGCTCTCCCCCGGGACAGCCGCGAGCTCCTGGGGCAGGTAGCCGACGACGGCCGTGTCCGGCGACAGCACGATCTGTCCTGGCCCGGCCGGGACCAGCCCCGCGAGCATCCGCAACAGCGTCGACTTGCCCGCCCCATTGGCCCCGACCACGCCGACGACGTCGCCGGGGGCGAGCGTGAGGTCGAGCCCGGAGAACAGGGTCCGGTCCCCGTGCGCGGCCGCGAGGCCTTTGGCGAACAACGTGGCGCTCATGTCAGGCCGACGCTACAGGGCGCGCCAGACGTGTAGGCCTAGGTCACTGTGCGGTCCGATGGCCAGCGGAGCTGTTCCCGGTGACTGACGTCCCATCAGTTTCAAGGTCCCCGATCGGGGTCGGCGCGGAGGCCATCGCGGAGCAGTCTCCAGTGCGCGTTGCGTTGGGGTTGTTGCAGCGGATCCACCCAGCGCGGCGGGATCAGTTCCGGATGCCCGTCAAGGCCCAGTCGGATCTGCCAGCCGTGGTGATGAATCTGATCGTGATGCCAGTCGCAAACCAGCGCGGTGTTGGCCAGGGAGGTCTCGCCGCCGTCGCACCAATGCCGGATGTGGTGCGCCTGCGACCACGACGCGGGTCGGTCGCAGCCCGGGAAGACGCAGCCGATGTCGCGGGTGACGAGCGCGGCCCAGATCACGGGTGTGACAGTGCGGGACTCGCGGGCGGCCGCGAGGGGCTCACCCAGGGAGTTGACCACGACGGGGGTGATCCCGGCGTCGCAGCACAGCTTGCGCAAGGTCTCGGGGCTGAAGTCCTCCCCCGAGGCAGTGCGGGCGAACGGCTGGCCGCCCTCCCCACGCAACGTCTCGACCGTGACGGTGATGTGGATGTGTGGGCGAGCGCCGCGCGTGCTCGGCAGATCCCCGTAGCGCAAGTGACTGGCGGCCAGATCGGTCAGGGCGTCGGCGCGCCGCTGCCCGGCGCTGCGCGAATCCCGCTCACCGTTCGCCGCCGGACGCGGTGCGGCAAGGACATCGATCGCGGCGTTCACCAACGCCGCACCCTCATCGGTGAGAGTCCCCCGCAGGCGGTGGCGCCCGTTGCCCAGATTGATGATGGTGAAGGTACGTTCGGCCTGGGCGCGCTCGTCCCGCTCGGGCCTGCCGTCCGGGTCGAGCACAGCCACGATGTGCTCGCCCAGACGGGTGAGGTCCCCGGCATGCAGCGCCTTCGCCTCGGTGAGCAGCACGTGCTCAGCGTCGGTGTACTCCTGCGCCGAGGCGACCGCCTCGACCTTCCCCAACGCGCTGGCGATCGCCCGCGCCTGCTCGGGATTGACCTGACCGTCCGCGAGTGCGGAGCCCAGGTTGCGGGCCTTGCGACAGACAACATCCGCGTCGCGGATCCGGGCCTTCGCCTCGGCCGGGGTCAGCAGCAGCAACTGCGAGAGCCAGGTTGTCGTCGACGGCTGACCGGCATCGCCCGCCAGTCCGCGCACATCCGCCTCCCGCACCAACGCCAGCCCGGCGGCCTCGACCACGGCGGCCAATTCAGTCTGTGCCCGCAACAGCTCGGTGACCTCACCGGAACTGCACGTCCACACCTGATCCGGGGCAAGTCGAGCGGCGATCTCCCGCAGCGACTCCGTCGCGGCGCGGAGCCCGGCCAGCGCTGGGCCTGCGTCGATGTCCACCCCAGTGGTCATGCCCCGATTCTACCGTCGATCGAACACCAGTTCGAGTAATCGGGGTGCCTCATTCGTCCCTGCCGTCACAACTTCGCGGTGGCAGTTCAACGCTCAGGACGCCAAAGCCATCCTCGGTTCGTCGCCGCGTCCGGGTCTTGCTGTCCGCCCCAGACGAAGAGCCGGTCGCCGGCCCAGGCAACGGCGGGTGCTCCGCCCAAGTCGGCCAATTCGGGCAAGGACGCAATCTGCTGCCAGGTCCGGCTCGGAACGTGCAGGGCGAACCGCCCCGCGACGAGGTAGTCGCCCCCGCCTGCCTCGGCCCACAGCCACCGGTCCACGTACGGGACCCGCCCGCTAGTTCTACCCGGGCCCGGTGATGGCACGTCAGTTGCCTGCGGGCGCGGCGGCAACGCCGACCAGCCTTGTTCGGGATCGACGACGCCGCCGAGCGGTCCGCTGTTGCCGATTCGGTCACCTACCGGGGACGCCATGACCGCTTGTCCACCGAAGGAGTACCAGGGCGAGCAGCAGACGCTCGGTTCCGGGTTGTCCTCGGGGGAGGTCAAGCGCGTCCAGGTGCGGGCCTGCGGGTCATAGCGGTGAGCACTCAGGTATCCCTGGCTGCGGTATTTCTTGAGCCGGGCCTGGCCGAGCAGGATCGCCTGTCCGGAGACGTCGACGATCTGGCGCAGGTCCGACGGCTGATCCGGAGAGTCGGGCAGGGCGCGCCATGTTCGCTCGGCCGGGTCCCAGGACCAGTCGTCGGCGCCGTTCCCCGGGTACTGCCGCGAGGCCAGCAGCACCCCACCGACCGCGGCGAGGGAGTAGGCGCTGGGGTGCGGCTCCGGCAGTTGCTGCCACTGGCCCTGGCCAAGGTCGTAGGCGAGGAAACGGGAACCGGGTTCCGTGCGCGATTCGGGGGTGAGCACGTAGAGCGTCTCGTCAATCAGTGCCGTGAAGGCCGAGCGGATCGGGATCGGCGCCGCCGGCATCTGGCGCCACGAATCGGTCACCGGGTCGTAGGCCGCGCCGTCGCGAAACGCCGGCGTTGGCTCTTGGTCGCAGACGACGTCCGGCGGGCAGTAGTCGCGGTCCCCGCCGAAGACCAGGACCTCGCGTCCGGTCCAGGACGCCGTCGCACCGCTACGCGCCGACAATGGCCCGCCCGCTATGGACGCCCAACCCGGCGACGGCGTTACCGAGGCCGCCACCGTCGAGGGCGCTGTCGCGGACAGGTCGGACGAGCACCCGGCGAACAGCGCCGCGATCGGAACAAGCCAGAGTGCTTGGGCGCGGTTCATGTAGAGGGGACGAGGAGAGCCCTCGAAACGTTCACGACCTCGTCTCTGATAGGTCGAGATGATCCAGAGCCAGATCAACCCCTTCACGGTTAGGTTCAGCTCATGATGTGGATCCCGCGCCCGGTCGCGGTCCTCTGCTCGGCCCTGCTGGCCCTGACCCTCAGCGGCTGCGGGGACGAGGATCAGCCGGTGGTTGGCCAGCCCGCGGCGTCGAACCCGCCGGCGTCATCAGCTGGCGCCCCACCCGGGGCCGAGGTCGACCCCTGTGCCCTGATCACCGACGCGGAGGTGTTGGCAGCGACGAAGGCAAAGAAGCTCGCATTTCCTCCGAGCCCGATGCTGATCGGCGGCTTCCAGCAGTGCGAGTGGGACCCGCTCGTGAACGGTCAGGACGTCATTCGGATCACCGTCGCCTACCTCCCACAGGACCCCGACAACATCACCGCCGCCATGGGCGACCTGCCCGGCGAAAATGGCGTCGGCGACCACGTGCGCGAACGCGCCGAAGCGCGCGATCTGTACCTCGAGGTGCTGAACGGGGAGCACTACCTCTCCGTCAGCCTCGACGACAACGCCCAGCTCGTGGAGGACCTGCCGGCCCTGGCCAGGACCCTGCTGGAGGCGGCCTTCGCGCGGCTTGCCTGAGCCGCCAGTTCCGCAGGTCCGACGTAGCATCCAGAGGTGGCCCGAGACGCTGTGATCCTCGCCGCGGCCGCTGCCCTCGCTGCTGCTGCCCTCGTCGGGTGCGCCAGCGGCCCGGACGGCGGGCCACTCGCGCTGCGCCCGGCGGCAGTCGAGTCGGCGGATCCGATTGCCCCCGAGGAGAAGTCCCCCGACGTCCCCGCGGTAACCCCGCAGGCCGAACCCGAGCCGGCGTTCGTGCCCAGCGACGGCCAGCCTCGTCGGGCCACTCTGACCATCAGCAAGCTCGGCATCCGCGACCTGGCGGTGGAGCCGTACCGGGGCCGAACCGATGACGCCCCCGGCACGGTGATTCAGGACGGCGGCATCGCGGCGAGCCCGCACGGGCCACGCGGCGGCATCGGCCCCGGCGGGATCGGCAACTACCAGGTCACCGCGCACCGCACGTCCTCGACCCGGGCCTTCGAGTTCCTGCCTGACCTCGCACCCGGCGATCGGGTGGTGGTGCGTGCCGGTGGCACCCGCTACGTCTACGAGATCCGGAGTACCCGGCGGACGTCCTTCCGCTCCGCGCAATCGCTGGCCGAGCAGCGGGCGGCGGTGCCCGGTCGGCCGGGAGCGGAACCCCGCGACGCCTTCATCACCCTGTCGACGTGCGCGACCCCGGAGGACCGGGCAGCCGGCAACTTCTGGACGGACGAGTTCAAGAATCCCGAGCATCGGATCGACAAGATCGGGGTGCTGATTCGGTCTCAGAAACTCTGAACAAGCCCTGCGATTGCGCGACGCCTGGGTGGTCACCCGCGCGCCCCACGTACGCTCCGCACGGAGGCAACAGACGCCGCGCGCCCACCTACGATCAGCGGAGCGACCATGACCCGGATCGGCGCAGCCCTCGCCCTTGTCCTGGCCGTCGGTCTCACGGCGGGGTGCGGCGACGGCGAGGCAGCCACCCCTGCGCCCGTGCCCGGCGCGCCCGCGACCGTGCCCGTCGCCCCTGATTCCGGCCCCGGCCCCGGCCAGGACACACCGACCGACAGCGGACCCTCGGACGGCGCGCCAAGCGCCGGCCTGACCTCCGTGTTGCAGGATGTCGGCAAGCTCGCGCCCGCCTTGGAGAGCTTCTATCGCGGCAAGAACTACCCCCGCACGCTCAAGACGGTTGTCGCCTCGCTCGCCGACGCGAACGTGGACCTCGCGCCGGGCAACCGCATCGCGGCCTACCGTTACGACCCCGCCGCGGTCGAGTTCGAGCTGTGCATCCAGAACGAGGACGGCGCCTTCGCCTCCTACGACACGGCGCCGATGTCACCCGTGCGCCAAGGCGAATCAGGTGGCTGCCCGCAGCTCTGAGGCCCGCGCCGCCTGGAGGGCGCTTCCGCGGAAGCGCCTGCGCGGTCACCGCCAGAATGGCTGATTGTGACGACCTCGGACCAGCTCCCGATTCGCCGGGTCGAGGCGTCCGAACATGGGCGGGGTCACGTCAGCCCTGATGGGTGGCCTGGAAATCTTGCGCCGGTCGAGCAACTGCTGAACCGCGGACTTTCGCTTGGGCCCGCGACGGTTTTGGTCGGGGAGAACGGGAGTGGGAAGTCTACGATCGTCGAGGCGATCGCGATGGCGTTCGGCCTCAACTCCGAAGGCGGTTCGACCCACGCGCGACACAGCACCAGAGCGAGTGAGTCCGCGCTGCATGAGGCCCTGCACTTGATCCGGGCGCCGGGTGCCTCCCGGTGGGGTTATTTCCTACGCGCCGAGACCATGCACGGGCTCTACAGCTACCTGGAGGAAAACCCCGGACGCAGAAGCGAGCGACGTCTCCACGAACTCAGCCACGGGGAATCATTCCTTGAGGTTCTCCGCACGCGGTTCGACGAATCGGGGCTCTACGTCCTGGACGAGCCCGAGTCCGCGCTGTCCTTCGCCGGCTGCCTGTCCCTCGTGCGACTGCTCCACGACATCTGCCGATCCGGAACCGCGCAGGTGATCGTCGCGACACACTCCCCCGTCGTCGCTGCCCTCCCCGGTGCGCAGGTCTACGAGCTCAGCGCCGACGGCATCGAGGCCACGACCTGGGATCAACTCGACCTCGTCGCGCACCACCGCCGATTCCTCAACGACCCCGGCTCCTACCTGCGCCACCTCATGGACGACGACGATTGAGGCTCACTCCGAACGCAGCGCGGAGGGACAGGTGGGGTCGGGGTTGCAATCGGCCTCCGCGGACCCTCCGCACTCGTACTCGTCGCAGTAGCCGGAGACCACAACCTCGGCCTCGCCGACCTTCCGCACCAGGCTGACCGCGTCGTCGAATCCTGTCGGGTCAGGTGGGGTGTCGGTCCAACCTGCGTCGCGGAATCGATCGAGCAGCAGATCGGAGTCCGCAGGGACCGACCACTCCAGACTGGCGTCGGTACCGGAGTCGCAGCCGTCGCTGTAGTCGAGATCCGTCGCATCGGTTCCGCTCAACACCGGTAGGACCACGACGCGGAGCACAGCATGCTGGCCGGGCACTCGCGCCCGGCACTCGTCCTCGCTGAGGTAGCCGCTGGCGTCGCTGCCCGAACCACATCCACCAGCGCCGAACGCAAGCAGCACGATCGCGAGTGCAGGCCACCTCCGCATACGCCAATTCTAGGTACCCGCAGCAAGCAGCACCCGTTACCGCAGCAGCCCGTAGACGACGCTGTCGCGCCAGGCGCCGCGCCGGAACGCGTTGGCTCGGATGACGCCTTCACGCTGAAAGCCACAGCGCTCCAACGCGCGCTGCTCGGCGACGTTGTCCGGTTCGGTAGTCGCCTCGAGCCGATGAGCTGGGGTATGGGCAAAGAGGTAGTCCACGAGTAATCGCTGCGCTGTCGTCCCCACACCTCGGCCGCGGTGTTCGGGCAACAGCCAGATGCCGAGCACTCAGATCCCCGCCTGGCGTTCGGCAGGACAGTGCCAGCTCACGGCTCCGGCCGCCGTCCTCTCCATTGGTATTCGCCCAACCCTCGGGTTCCACGCAGAGCCGGTCGCGGAGCACCAGATCGTCCTGGCGGAACGGGCGCAGTTCAATGCCGGAGCTGGCGCGAACCGGCGTCGTGTTCAGCCGGGCGGGTCCTCGCCGACGAGGCCGTCGACGGATTCACGGAGCAGGTCGGCGTGGCCGGTGTGGCGGCCGTACTCCTCGATCAGGTCGCAGAGGAGCCGGCGCAGACTCGCATGGCGGCCGTCCGGTGCGCTGACGTGGACGAGCTGGTCGAGTCCCCCGTCGGCCAACGCAGCCGCGAGCCGCGCACGGGAGCGCTCGATGGCGCCGTCCCAGAGGGCGTAGAGCTCCTCGGGGGTGTCCTCGACGGCTGAGGTGAACGGCCACTCGATCTCGTCGTCCCACTCCTCGACCTCCCAGGGTGCGCCGATCGGCTCGCCGCGCATCTTGACGGTGAAGATGAAGTCCTCGACGACAGCGAGGTGCTTGAGCAGCCCGCCCAGGGTGAGCGAGGACGGACCGAGACGAGCCTGCAGCCCGGCCGCGTCGAGGCTCCCGGCCTTCCACCGGAAGGTCGCACGCAGGCGGTCGAGCGCACCGACCAGGTGCTCCACCTCGGTCCCCGCCAGCGGCGGCTCCCACGGGGAGCCGACCTCGTCCATGCCTCGACGCTATCGCGACGACGGAGTATGATAATCGTATGAAACGAATCACGGTCAGCCTTCCTGACGACCTCGTCGCGCGGGTCAAAGAGGCAGCGGGCGGCGACGGGCAGGTCAGCGCCTACGTCGCGAGCGTGCTCGCCGAGCACCAGGAGCGCGAGAGCCTCGACGCGATCCTCGCCGACTGGAACGCAGAGACCCCCGTCCCCGACGAGGTTCGCCGCCAGGTGGAAGCCGAGTTCGACGCGATCGGCCTGACTGGACCTCGGACGTCCGCCGCCCCCTCGGCGTGATCCTGCAGCAGGCGTCCGGCATCACCCTCGACACCGGGGCGCTCATCGCACTCGATCAGCAGAGCAAGGCACTACGTGCGCACGCCCAGATCGACGTCGCACGCGCACGGGGAGTGTCGATCTGCGTGCCCGCCGGCGCGCTGGCCCAAGCATGGCGAAGCCCGCGCCAGGTTCGTCTGGCACGCCTGCTGAATGCACCCGACGTCGAGATCGCCGTCATGACGCTCGACATCGCGCGCTCCGTCGGACTCGTGTGCGCCAAGCGTGGCCACGACGATGTGACAGACGTGCACGTCGCGCTCTGCGCGAGAGCACGCGGCCACGCAGTCGTGACCAGCGACCCGGACGACTTCGCCCGCATCGATCCGTCGCTCCCGGTCATCCGGGTCTGAGGCTCAGGCGTCGATGTCCGCGCACACCACGCGGACGGACTTCTTGCCGTTCACCAGGAAGGTGACCCGAGCCTCGGAGGCGCGAGCCTCCTCGCCACTGCTGCGGCTGGTGGGGTCGAGCTTGATCGACGACGGTGATGAGGTACCGGAGCGCGTCAGGTAGGGCTTGCCCTTGGCCGGCATGACGACGATCTTGAGATTCTTGATCTCCACGTCGGCGTTGCGGAAATCGCCCTTCTCATCGGCGTCGGTGGCACGCACCTTCACCCGTCGCAGGTCGTTACTCGCCTCTGCGGTGAAGAGGCTCACGACCTTCACGTTCAGGATCCGGCCCGCGACCTGCTTCTCGCAGATGTTGGTGAACCTGGAGTCAGCCGTGACGCCCGGGCTCGCGAGAGCGCCCGGCGCAGTCGCGACCACCAGCGCGAGAGTGGACAGGGCGACCGCGGGGCGCAGGATGCTGATCCGAAGCAAGGTCATGCCCGCGATGATGTCAGCCGGGCACCGATCAGCCACCCCACCGAATGCTTACGTCTTCAGGTGCCCGCATGCGCCATGCGTCGACGACGAGCTCACGCAGCCGGTCACCGTCGACGGCGTCCAGGCGCAGCATCACCAACGGCCAGCCGTCGTAGCCGGGGGCGGTGAAGAAGACCTCGGGCTCCCCCAACAACAACGCCTGCTTCTCCGCCTCGTCGCCCACGTAGAGCACGGCGACGTCGGTCCGGATGCGGCGCGGCTTGCCCGGCTCACGCTCGGGATAGGACCACACGAAGCCCTTGCCGGCGACCCGGAAGTCGAAGCCGGCGCTCTCGATCTCGGCGACCTCGGGCAGGGCCAGCGCGAGGCGACGGACATCGTCGGCGTCAGCCATGGCTCGCTGTCCCCATGCTGCGAAATCGTAGGCGTCGCGGACGCCCTGCACCCATGTCGCGGTGCCCACGCGCCCTACCCTGGCTCGGGTGACCATCCCTGCGCCCACCGTCGAAGGCCATGTCGCCGCTGGCTTCGAGCGCGTGCACGAAGCTTTCGAGGCCAACTTTGCCCGCTACGGCGAGGTCGGCGCCGCGTGTTGCGTCTACATCGATGGCCGCCGGGTCGTCGACCTGACGGGAGGCCGGTTCGCCCCAGGTAGCGATGCACCGTACGCCGCCGACACCCTGCAACTGGTGGCCTCAGCGACCAAGGGTGCGCTGGCGATCTGCGCGTGGCGGCTCGCCGAACGCGGCGAGCTCGATCTCGACGCCCCCGTCGCGCAGTACTGGCCGGAGTTCGCGGCGGGCGGTAAGGCTGCGGTGCCGGTGCGCGCCTTGCTCAGTCACCGGGTGGGTCTGCCATACGTCGATGCCGAACTCTCGCTGGCGGACCTATGCGCCTGGGAGCCCGCGGTCACGGCGCTCGCCGCGCAGACGCCGGCCTGGGAACCGGGGACAGCGCACGGCTACCACGCGCTGACGTTCGGGTGGCTGGTCGGTGAGGTGCTCTCCCGCATCACCGGTATGACGCCGGGTCAGTTGAGCCGGCGCGAGATCGCCGAGCCGCTCGGCCTCGACCTCTGGGTCGGTCTTCCCGATGAGTTGCTCCCCCGGGTCTCTCCGCTGCTGCCCGTCGTGCGCGAGGAGAATGCCCCACCGGACCCGTTGCTCCTGCTGATCGCCGACCCGGCCTCACTCGCGCACCGGGCGTTCTTCGTCCGCGCCGGGCTGCTGGGCGCCATGAACGACCGGTCGCTGTGGGCGGCCCAGCTACCGGCGGCCAACGGCATCGCGAACGCCCGCGCCCTGGCCACGATGTATGCCGCGTGCTTGGACGAGGTCGACGGGGTGCAGCTGCTCGCGCCGGACACGGTGCGCGCGGCGATGCTTCCCCAGAGCGTGGGCCGCGACCTGGTGATCGGCACCGACGACCGCTTCGGCACCGGCTTCCAGCTCTCCTTCGACCGGCGCCCGATGGCCGGTGACGGCTCGTTCGGCCACTACGGCCTCGGCGGCTCGGTCGGTTTCGCGCATCCGGAGCACGGCTTGGCCTTCGGCTACGTCGTCAATCAGATGCTGCCGGGTAGCGCGGTCGACCCCCGGTCGGCTGCACTCGTTACGGCAGTGCTCGCCTGCCTGTGAGCGGGATGACCGCGCGGTGCTCAGTCCAGGCAGAAGAGCGTGGCCTGGGCGATCCCGACGACCCCGGGGGCGTACCCGTCCGCGAAGGCCTGCGCGTCATCCTGCGTCGCGAAGTACACCGCGACGCGGAAGTACTCTCCCTCACCGAGCCCGAGCTCCTCCGCGGCACCCATGTCGCACCCGAGCTCCCCACTGGAGTACAACCATCCGTTGCTGACCGCGTCCGCCTCGGCCACGTCGATCTCGTCGGTGGATTCGGCGCCCTCGACGACGGCGAGATAGACCCCGAAGACCTCGTCGCCCTGGGCCACCTCGATGGGTTCGGGCAGCTCAGCGCCCGCAGACGCGATGGGCTCGACCTCGGAAACCCCGGACTCGTCGTCGGTGCTCGACGAGGGCGCGGGCAGCGGGGCAGCCTCGGTGAGGGTCGGCGTCGGCGCCGCCAGGCCCGCACTGTCCTGGAGCGGGTCATCGGCGCCGCACCCTGCCAGCAGGACGGCACCCAGGATCGCGGCGGGCACAAGGCGTCGATTCATGGGATCACCGTACGCGGCTGACGTGCGGTCACGGCGCGCGGCAGACGCCCGGCCACGCTCGCTCCGGTGGCACCTACCCCCGATTGCCCACCGGGACCGCGCGCGGGCGGCGGGTGCGCGAGCGTTGGGCCGGAACCGGCGCGGTCGCAGCGGTAACACCCGCCGCGACCGGAGAGGTCTCGACCGGACGCATGCGGCTCGGGAACAGCTCGGGCAGTTCGACGTACAGGGTGGTCAGCACGTCGGCGAGCGCACGCGAGGTGCGACGCAGGTAGTACGCCGCCTCCAGCACCCAGTCCGCGACGGCCTTCGCCATCGGGTCCTCGATGCGGTTCTCCAGCGCGAGGTAGAGCAACGCCGTGTCGACGTGAGGGTGCGTCAGGCCGACCACGCAGTCCGGGCCGCCGTCCTCGCCCGCACCCACCGCCCAGCCGAAGCGGGCCAGACCTGCCAGCCGCTCCCGGTGACGCTCCATGAGCGTGTCGGTTTCCTCGGCGAGCACCAGCAGCACCGCCTCAACCAGGGCAGCCATCGGGGCTGTACCCGCACCGCCCTCGGCGTCGTGGGCGACGAGCGCTGCGGCGGCCAGCACGTAGTCGACACCGCCCCGCTGCGCATACAGGTCCGAGGACGGCACCCGCTTACGCCCGGGCACCGGAAGCGCCAGAGGCACGTAAGTGGCGCCATCCTGATGCCGACGTCCAGCCTTGTGTCGCAGAGCCACGATTCCCCCCGGATTCGTCCGATGAACGCGGACATGTCCGCGTTGTCCTTCAGCATGATCCATTGCGGCCTCACCTGGCGCCATCAGACTGACGGTCAGACCCACCTCAACCGAACGGTGGACCTCCACTCGGGGAGGAAATACCCGTCACGAATCGGCACAATCGCCACGAAGGGTTAGAGCGCCGCGCCCAGGCAATCGCGCAGCCGAATCAGCCCGTCGCGCATCCGGGTCTTGACGGTGCCCAGCGGCTGGTCGAGGTACTCGGCGACCTCGCGGTAGCTGCGCCCGCCGTAGTACGCCAGCGTGATCGCCTCGCGCTGCACCGGGGTGAGCGATTGCAGGCACTTGCGGACCGCGTCGCGGTCCAAGCCCGCCTCGACGCTCTCCAGGACCGAGTCATAGTCGGGCTCGAGGTTGCGGATCGCGACCTTCTCCAGGCGGTCTGAGGCCGACTGCTCCGAGCGCACGCGGTCGACGGCGCGGCGGTGCGCCATCGTCATGATCCAGGCCATCGCGCTGCCCTGAGCGGGATCGAAGCGCGAGGCCGACTTCCAGACGCCGAGCAGGACCTCCTGCGCGACCTCCTCGGACTGCGCGGGATCACGGAGCACCCGGCGGACGAGGCCGTACACCGGCGCGCTGACGCGGGTGTAGAGCGCCTCGAATGCCCGCTCGTCGCCGCGCGCAACCGCGACCAGCAGGTCCTCGGAGGACTGCAGCACCGCAGGCTCGTCATAGCCGGCGAGCGAGAGGTGCGTGACGTCCGAACTCATGGTCCTCCGCGGATTGCCGGGCCCGGATAGCCCCGACCGGTCAGACGGGGAACCGACGGCCCCCCACTTGGGTGTCACTATGCCCGGTCCAGCTGTGCGCCGAGCCGCCAGGGCATCACGATTCGGCGAACACTGGGCAGCCAGCTCCCAGCCTCTTCTCAGGCGGGTGTGCCCCGAACGCGACTGCCCCGTCCGCGCAGCAGAGCCACGAGCGCGATACCGGAGATCAGCGACCAGACACCTTCCAGGAGTAGGAAACCCCAGGAGCGGTCCAGCCAGGCGAATAGCGCCAGTGCGCCGGTGCCGAGGAAGTTCAGCCAGAGGTAGGTGGCCGAGTGCGGGGACATTCGACCCAGTTGTGCGCCGGTGAAGGCCCCCAGCACGAGCATGGCGGCGCCGACTTCGAGGAGTTCGTCCATCGCACCAGTTCACCGCATGAGGCATGCGGTGAATCAGTGGGTGCGCTCTGTCCGGCCCTTCGAGCGCGAGGCGCGCTCCTTCGGGGGCGGCGCGACCACGACCGGGGGGCGCGCCTTGACCGGTTCGGAGAGACTGCGGGCCGGGGCGAGTTCGGATTCGCCGTCGCGACCATCGGATCCCAGCACCCAGGTCCCGGCTCCGACGCCCGCGAACGTCAGGGCGAGCGCAGCCACCAACGCGGCCCGGCGCGGCATGGACATGCCCGCCTCGTCTGCCGCGACCCCGGTCGCCTCGGTCTCCACACTCATGACCCGACGACGTTAGCGCCGTGACGGGTGTGTCCCGCGGCAGAAATGCCGCGCCATCGGCATCGGGTTACGAAGCCGGAACGCGCCCTTTGCCCGATCGCCGCCCACCGGAGCGGCTCGAGAGCGGTGGGTAGGGTCTGCACTGGCCGCACCGCCCTGGCCGGTGAAGCGAGACGGGAGGCACGGCGTGGTGGACGCCCAGGGCATCCGGATCGGCTACAAGGCCTCGGCCGAGCAGTTCGCGCCCCGTCCGCTGGTCGAGTTCGCCGTATCCGCCGAGCGGCACGGCTTCGACAGTGCCGTCGTCAGCGATCACTTCCAACCCTGGCGCCACGACGGCGGGCACGCGCCGTTCGCCCTGGCCTGGCTGGCCGCGGTCGGCGAACGCACCGAGCGCCTGGTGCTCGGCACCTCGGTGCTCACCGCGACGTTCCGCTACAACCCGGCCGTGATCGCCCAGGCCTTCGCGACGATGGGTTGTCTGTACCCGGGGCGGGTGATGCTCGGCATCGGCACCGGCGAGGCGTTGAACGAGGTCGCGGTCTCCGGGATGCTCTGGCCCGAGTTCAAGGAGCGCTTCGGTCGCATGCGTGAGGCGATTGACCTGATGCGCGCGCTCTGGCGCGAGGAGCACGTCACTTTCGACGGCGAGTACTACCGGACGGTGGACGCGACCGTCTATGACCGGCCGGAGACCCCGGTGCCGGTGTACATCGCAGCGGGTGGGCCGGTCGTGGCCCGCTACGCCGGCCGGGTCGGGGACGGCTTCATCTGCACCTCCGGCAAGGGGATGGATCTCTACGAGCAGGAGTTGGTCCCGGCCATCACCGAGGGCCTGGCGAAGGCCAGCCGCGCACCGGAATCGCTGGACCGGATGATCGAGATCAAGCTGTCCTACGACCGCGACCGCGAGTTCGCCCTCGAGGCGACGCGGTTCTGGGCACCGCTGTCGTTGACCGCCGAGCAGAAGCACACCGTGTCGAGTTCGCAGCAGATGCAGCGCCTCGCGGACGAGCTGCCGATCGAGCAGGTCGCCAAGCGCTGGATCGTCGCCGACGACGCCGACGAGGCAGCCGAGGCCGTACGCCCTTACGTCGAGGCGGGCTTCCGCAACCTGGTGATCCACGCCCCCGGCCACGACCAGGAGCGCTTTCTTTCGCAGTTCGCCGCCGACGTCATGCCCAAGCTGCGCGCCCTCGCCACATCGTGACGTCCGACCAAGCGAGCGCTATAGGCCACATCTGGTCGGACGCTGGACCTGCGGTCAGGCGAGCTCAGGGTGCGGCTCGTGTTCGCCGCCGGGCAGCGGGGGCAGCTCGCCGGACTTCTCGTAGTCGCTGAGCATCGCGATCCGGCGGGTGTGGCGCTCCTCGCCGGTGTAGGCGGTCTCCAGGAACAGCTCGACGAAGCGGGCGGCTTCCTCGGCGGTGTGCATCCGGGCGCCGAGGCTGATCACGTTGGCGTCGTTGTGCAGCCGGGCGAGCGTGGCGATCTCCTCACTCCACACCAGTGCGGCGCGAACCCCGTCGACCTTGTTCGCGGCGATCTGCTCCCCGTTGCCCGATCCCCCGAGCACGATGCCGAAACTGCCCGGGTCGGCGGCGGTCCGCGACGCCGCGAGCAGGCAGAACGGTGGGTAATCATCGAGCGGGTCATAGGTCAGCGGCCCGCAGTCCACCGGCTCATGACCGGCCCGCTCCAACCACTCCAGCAGGTGGTCCTTGAGTTCGAAGCCGGCATGGTCGGAGCCGAGGTAGACGCGCATGGGCCCTGAGTGTTCCAGGCAGCTCAGCCGAGCAGCGCAGCCGCCCCGGCGTCGAAGACCGGGCCGGAGTCTCGGGTGCGCTTGAGCTCGTAGAACCCCTCCGTCGAGGCCACCAGCACCACGCCGTCCCAGAGCAGGCCAGCGGCCTCGCCGACCGGGGCCGGGGTCACCACCGGGCCGAAGAAAGCGACCCCGCCGACGCTGACCACCGGGGTACCGACCTCCAGGCCAACCCGGGAGATGCCGTCGTGGTGGGAAACCTCAACCTCGACATCGAGCTTGGCGTCGTCCCAGGCTGCCATGAGCTCGCCCGGCAACGCGGCAGCGGCCAGTGCGTCTGCGACCACCGTGTGCTCGCGAGGGAGGCCCTGGTTGTGGAAGCGGCGCCCGAGTTCGGTGTACAGGCGCGCGACGGCCTCGTCGCCGTGGGCCTTCTTGGCGGCCATCACCACACGTCCGACGTTGCGGCCCGGTGCGAGGTTCTCGCGGTACTCGGCGGAGATGTCTCGATCGGCGTTGAGCATCACCAGGCTCATCAGGTGCCAGCGCACCTGGATCGGGCGCACCTTCTCGACCTCGAGGATCCACCGCGAGGTCAACCACGCCCAGGGACACAGGGGGTCGAACCAGAAGTCGGCGACCTGGGCCGAATCGCGGGCGCCGGCGTCAGTTGCGCTCTGGTGCGGAAGGGTGACGGTCATGATTCTCCTCGCTCAGGCGGCGGGTCGTGGACGATCATGCCTGCCGCGCTGCTGAATCCCTGCCCGGTCCGCGTGAAAGGATGCGCGCACCACCCGCGGACCAGGTCTGGAGAACGCGTGCCCGGCAAGAACCTCACCCGCGAGGAGGCCGCGGCCCGCGCGGACCGCCTCGACGCCCACGCCTACGCCGTCGAACTCGACCTGACCCCGGGATCGACCGCCGACGAGGGCACCTACCGCTCCACGACGGTGCTCCAGTTCTCCGCGAGCGGCACCGACGGCACCTTCGTCGACCTGCAGGCACCTGCGGTGCGCGAGATCATCCTCAACGGCAAGTCGCTGGATCCGGCCACGCACTTCGACGGCGACCGGATCACCTTGCCCGAGCTCGCCGCCGACAACACGCTGCGGGTGGTCGCGGACTGCGCCTACATGAACACCGGCGAGGGCCTGCACCGGATGATCGACCCGGTCGATGCGGGCACCTACCTCTACACCCAGTTCGAGGTCGCCGACGCGCGCCGGATGTATGCGTGCTTCGAGCAACCCGACCTCAAGGCGACTTTCCAGCTCACCGTGATCGCGCCGCTGGACTGGGAGGTGTTCTCCAACGCCGACACCCCGGCCCCGCGTGAGGTCGCCGACAAGCCGGGCGCCGCGGCTTGGGCGTTTGCCCCCACCCCGCCGATCTCGACCTACATCACGGCGTTGGTCGCCGGGAACTACCACGTCGAGCGCAGCGAATACCGGGGCACCAACAGCGACGGCTCGGCAGTCCTCATCCCGATGGCGGTGGCCTGCCGGCGCTCCCTGGCCCCGCACCTCGACGCCGAGGAGATCTTTGACGTCACCCGCCGCGGGTTCGATTTCTACCTCGACCTGTTCGCCCAGCCCTACCCGTTCACCAAGTACGACCAGCTCTTCGTCCCCGAGTACAACGCCGGGGCGATGGAGAACGCCGGCTGCGTGACGTTCCTGGAAGACTACGTCTTCCGGTCCAAGGTCACCGACGCCGCCTACGAGCGCCGCGCGGAGACGATCCTGCACGAGCTCGCGCACATGTGGTTCGGCGACCTCGTCACGATGAAGTGGTGGGACGACCTCTGGCTCAACGAGTCGTTCGCGACCTACATCAGCGTGCTCTGCCAGTCCGAGGCGACGCGGTGGACCAATGCGTGGACCACGTTCGCCAACGTCGAGAAGACCTGGGCGTACCGCCAGGACCAGCTGCCCAGCACGCACCCGATCGTGGCCACCATCAACGACCTCGAAGACGTCGAGGTCAACTTCGACGGCATCACCTACGCCAAGGGCGCTTCGGTGCTCAAACAGCTAGTGGCCTACGTCGGACGGGACAATTTCGTCGCCGCGATCCGCAAGTACTTCGTCCGGCACGCGTGGGGCAACACGACGCTGGCCGATTTCCTCGCCGCCCTCGAGGAGGCCTCCGGCCGCGACCTGAAGTCCTGGTCCGCGCAGTGGCTGCAGACCTCCCAGATGAACGTGCTGCGGCCGGCCTTCGAGGTCTGCGGCGACGGCACCTACACCGCGTTCGCCGTCGCTCAGAGCGCCCCGGCGGACTACCCGACGATCCGCTCGCACCGCATCGCGGTGGGGCTCTACGATCTCGCCGACGGATCCCTGACCCGGCGCGAACGCATCGAGCTCGACGTGTCCGGCGAGTCCACGGCGGTGCCCGACCTTGTCGGTAAGCGGGCCGCGGACCTGGTTCTGGTCAACGACGACGACCTGACCTACGCCAAGGTGCGCCTCGATGACCGCTCCCTGTCCACCGTCGGGCGCCACATCGGCGCGATCGCGGACTCCCTGCCCCGCACGCTGTGCTGGTCCGCGGCCTGGGACATGACCCGCGACGCGGAGCTGGCGGCCCGCAACTACGTCGACCTGGTGCTGCGTGGCGTCTGCGGCGAGACCGACATCACGGTCACCCAGTCGCTGCAGCGCCAGGCGGTCGCGGCGTTGCACTCCTTCGTTGATCCGGCCTTCCGCACTCCCGCGCTGGCGACCTACGCCACCGCGGCGCTGGAGTTCCTGCGCGCCGCCGAGCCGGGCAGCGACCTGCAGCTGCTCTGGGCCAGGACCTTCGCCTCGGTCGCCCGCGACCCCGAACACCTGGCCGTGCTGTCCGGGCTCCTCGACGGATCGGTGACCATACCCGGGCTCACCATCGACACCGACCTGCGCTGGGCGCTGCTCACCCGCCTGGTCTCGACCGGCGCCATCGATGCCGTCGGCGTGGACCGCGAGCTGGTCCGCGACGACACTGCCGCGGGGCAGCGCAACGCGGCCGCGGCGCTGGCCGCCCGGCCCACCTTGTCCGCCAAGGAAGAGGCCTGGGCCTCGGTCGTCGACGACGACAAACTGCCGAACGCGATGCAGGCGGCGATCATCGCCGGCTTCGTGCAGGAGGGCCAGGACGACGTATTGGAGCCCTTCGCCGAGCGGTACTTTGCCGCGTTGCCGACGATCTGGGAGCAGCGCACCAACGAGATCGCCCAGCGGATCGTCACGGGGCTGTACCCGGCCTACCGGATCAGCGCGAAGGTCGTCGAACGCACCGACCGCTACCTGGAGGAGTCCGCTCCCCCGCCCGCGCTGCGCCGTCTGCTGGTCGAGGCTCGCGACGGGGTGCAGCGTGCCCTGCGCGCCCAGGAATGCGACCGCGCCGCCGGCTAAAGCCCGGGGAAGTTGCCATCTACGGGCGGCGTGTGGACCTATGGATGGCCTGCGATAGGTCTAAACGCCGCCCGAAGATGGGCGCTACTGAGTGTGCAGCGACTGCGGGTGACGCGCGTGCTCGGCGAGCACGTTGATCCCCGCGGCGATGCCCCCGGCGAGGTCGCCGGCCGCGAAGGCTGAGGTCATCGACGCCGCGGCCAAACCAGCCGCCCGGTCGTCCACCCAGCGCCGGGCTCGGGAGCCGGTGACGATCTCCAGGGCGCGCGCGGACGGATCGACGAAGATCAGGACCGAGTCCGGTGCCGCCGCTCCCAGTTCGGCATGCCGGCGGCGGGCATAGGCACGGGCGGGGCCCTCCGCGGCGCCCACATAGACCGAGAACGGCACTCCACTGATGCGCTGACCTAGCTGGATCGCGCGGATGATCTCCTCGCGCTGCCGCTCGGAGAACGCGTCACCAGCGAGCACTGGTTCCACCGCCGTCGCCGGGATCGGCCGGGGGTTCGGTCTCGAGCACCCGCCCACTCAACGCCGGCTGTTCGCCACCGAGTGCGGGCGTGTCGTAGGCACCACCGCGGGATTCGACCTCGGCCCCGGGTGCGCCGATCCACTGCGACTGGGCGTTCCAACTCTGGCCCGGCCGGTAACGCGGTCCGCGCATCATCGACGGCAGCGAGACGGTCAGCCAGATCAGGGCGAAGGCCGCGATCGGGATCACCCCGAAGAGCCCGATCGCCTTCAGCGTGGAGATCGGATTGCCCGGGTCATCGCCGCCGTCGCGCTTGTCGTCGCCGACGGTCGCGGCGAAGGCGGGAGAGGTCGCGATCGTGGTGATAAGCAGGATCGCTGTCACTGTCGCGGTGCGGAGGCCGGCCTGCGCAGCACCGCCGTGTCGGCTCCCCAGTCGGCGACGAAGGAGCCGTTCCCGGTGTGTCCTTAGGAGCCGTTGGCCATGTCCTCTGCAGATCACCCGTCGAGGGTAGCGAAGACACTGCTCAGGCGGGCAGGCAGGTCCATGTCCATCAGGTCTTCCAGCAGGACCGCCCGTCCGTCGGCGTCGAGGAGCGGGAGCTGCCAGTTGGGGTACTCGCGATAGGTCCCCGGCTGGTTGATCGTCCGGCGCTCGCCCACGGCATCGGCGAGCGCAACACCGTGCAGCGCCGAGGGCGTCTGCGCCAGGAACGCGTGCAGCGCGCGGATGAACTGCTCGTCCTGCCCCGGACCGCCGGGATCGATCCCGCGCGCGATCAGGGCCGCACGCCAGGAGGCCAGCTCCGTGGCCAGATCGGCCCATTCCTGTTCCGTGGTGCGTTCGAGCAGCCCGAGGGAATCCCGCAGGCGGATGTGGGCACCGTCGAGGTAGCCCGCACTCGGCGGCAGGTCGTGGGTGGTCACGCTGCCCAGGCACAACCGGCGCCAACTCTGGGGCGGCAGGGGGTCGCCGTCGCGTTCGAACCAGAGGATCGACGTGCCGAGTATCCCGCGCTCGGCCAAGGTCTCCCGGACCGAGGGCTCGACGGTGCCCAGGTCCTCTCCGATCACCACCGCGCCGGCGCGGTGCGCCTCCAGCGCGAGGATCCCGAGCAGCGCGTCGTGGTCATAGCGGACGTAGGTCCCGAGCGCGGGCGAGCACCCCGCCGGGATCCACCAGAGCCGGAACAGCCCCATGACGTGATCGACGCGCGCCCCGCCGCTGTGGCGCAGCACCGCTCGCACCATGTCCCGGTAGGGCGCGTAGCCGAGCTCGGCCAACCCCTGCGGCAACCACGGCGGCTGATTCCAGTCCTGGCCCTGCTGGTTGTAGGAGTCCGGCGGTGCTCCGACGCTCACGCCGCTGGCGAGGGCATCGGCCAGCGCCCAGGAGTCGGCTCCGTACGGATGCACACCGACGGCGAGGTCCCCGATCACTCCGACGGGCATTCCCGCCGATCGGGCGACGTCGGCCACCCCCGCGCGCTGACAGTCGAGCTGCCACTGCAGCCAGGCGAAGAACTCGATCCGGGCCGCGAGCTCGACCCGGGCCGCGGTGACGGCGGCAGTGGTGGGCTCGCGCAGGTCCACCGGCCAGGTCCGCCAGTTCTGTCCGTGCCGCTCGACCAGGGCGCACCAGGTCGCGAAGTCCGCCAGGCCCGCGCCTTCGCGCTCGCGATACGCGGCAAACTCCGCCTCCCGCCGCTCTCCCCGGCCGGCGCCATGAATCAGCTCGAGCGCCGCGCGTTTGGCAGTCCAGGCGCCGTCACGGTCGAGCAGGTCCTCTGCTCCGATCGGGACGCTGACCTTGGCGTGCAGATCGCGCACGACGGCCCGGGCCTCGGGATCGAGGCGGGCGATCTCGGGCACGTCGTCGACGTGCAGGTACAGCGGGTCGCTGAAGCGCCGGGTCATCGGAAGGTAGGGCGAGGGTTCGATCGGCACCACCGGCGAGGCCGCGTGCATCGGATTGATGAGGACGAAACCGGCGCCCTGCCCGGCTGACCAGGACACCAGCGTGGCCAGATCCCGCAGGTCACCGGTGCCCCAGGACGAGCGGCTGCGCACCTGGTAGAGCTGGGCGAGATAGCCCCACGTCGACCCGGTGCCCAGCGCCGCAGGCAGCTCCAATGACCTCGGGGCCACCACGAGGGGAGTCTGCGCATGCGCCGCGGTGGTGCGTGCGTGCACGCGGTGCCAGCCGAGTGGGAGCTCCTCTGCGAGCGTGAAGGTGACCTCGTCGACGAGCGCCCCGTCGATCTCGGTCGGGTCCACGCAGCGGCCGACCTCGGGCAGGTCGATACGCCCGCCGTCCTCCAGCTCAACCCAGACCTCCGCCTCGCCGCCGTGGGGCAGGTGCACCCAGAACTGCTTGGTGCCGGCGAACTGCCGAACCGTCAGGAAAGGGGGCAGCATTCGGCGCCAGTAGCCGAGATGGTGCTCCGCCAGCGCAGCCTCGACGGCGTCAGGAGCGCCGTTCACGCCGATGGCGGCGAGCACCGCCACGATCGTGGCTTCCGCGACCTCGACGTACTTCCCGCTCCAGTCCCAGTACTCGGTCGAGACGCCGTGCGCATGCGCGAGCCGTCGCAGGGCTTCGCTCATTCGCTCATCCCCGGCACACCGCTCATCCATGAGCAGAGTGTGTCCCCGGTCGGGCCGCGCATGCGCGCGGGGCGCGCACGAATCCGTCGCCCTCAGGCGGTCGCCTCATCCAGGAGGTCGTCGCGGCCGTATCCGACCAGGTACGGCAGCCATCGTGGGTCGTGGCGGCCCGTGCTCAGGATCCGCCAGGCAGGACCGGTCGGGGCCCGCGGTGAGATCCGCACGCCCCACCCGAGTTCGCTGACCGCCCGGTCGCTCTTGACGTGGTTGCAGCGACGGCAGGCAGCCACGACGTTCTCCCAGCTGTGTTCCCCGCCGCGGCTGCGGGGCACGACGTGATCGACGCTGTTGGCCGCAGCCCCGCAGTAGACGCACTGTCCGCCGTCGCGGGCGAAGATCGCCCGACGGGTGAGCGGGACGCCCGCCCGGTAGGGAACTCGGACGAAGCGGTGCAGGCGGACGACCGCCGGTAAGGCGATCGTCGCAGTGGCGCTGTGCAGCACCGAACCGGACTCTTCCAGGGCGGAAGCCTTGTGGTTGAGCACGAGAATGAGCGCGCGCCGGGATGGCACGACGCACAGCGGCTCGTACGTCGCGTTGAGGACCAGGGCATGCCCCACGGAGGCCTCCACGTGACATCCCGGCACATGGAGTGCGCCGGGTTGCGCCTCCAGTGTCGGCGACGGAGCCCGATTGGGCCAGCAGAATCACCGGAGCGGGCCCCCTCACCCGATCAGGACGGGCAGGCTCGGACCTGATTCCGGCGTTTGCGCGCTCGGCTGACCTGGGGGCCCGATGACCCCCCAACCGGTGCCGCTTCGCCGGATCGTCGACATGGACCGTGCTGCGAAGGGTAGACATGCGGCGATGACCCCGCGCGCAAGCAGATACCCCGCTGAGCTGCGCGCACTGGCGATCAAGACCCTCGCCGAGGTCCGGGACGACTATCCCTCGGAGACCAAGGCGATTGCGGCCGTCTCGCGGGACCTGGGCATCCGTTCCCCCGAATCATTGCGCCAATGGGTGCGCCAAGCCGAGATCGATTCCGGGCGCGGAGTCGGTACCAGTTCGCGCGAGCGGGCTGGGGCCAAGGTGGCGGCGCGCGTGCTGGCCGAGCAGCGCCGGGCAGCGGACATCGAGGCCGCAGTCGCCTCCACCTTCACCCAGGGAGTGCGTCCGCCGACTGCGGTCCTCGTGTGCTTCATCGCGGACAACGCCGGCCCGCGCGCCGGCGCCCTGCCGTGGACCGTCGAAGCGATCTGCGCGGTGCTGTGCGAGCACGGGGCTCCGATCGCCCCCAGCACCTACTACGCAGCACGGGTCGCCACCCCGAGCGCCCGTGATCAACGCGACGAGTACCTGCTCGCAAGGATCGCCGAGGTCCGTGCCGAGCATGGGCCGGGCTACGGCGCACGCCGCGTGTGGGCAGAGCTGTCTCGCCGACGAGTCGTGGTGGCCCGTTGCACGGTGGAGCGACTCCTCCCCCGACTGGCCAACTCAGAGCACTGAGCCGTTCACCATTGATAAATTCTCCAGAAAACTCGGGGCACTCAAGGAAATCCCAGATCCGATTCTGAGAGACCACTGGAACCGTCTCCAAGATATCCGGGGCATCACGTAATTCGACAACAAACTACCCTCTGATATTCCCGGGGCACCCCGATCGACTTGCCCCTTTTGCGGGCCAGCAAATCGGACCTTCCACCGCCTATCGCCATTTCCTTCGCGGCCCCTAACGCGCTCGGCGGTATACAGGGGGTAATTCCCCCATGGAACCCGGCTGCGGGCTCTTACCGTCAGAGAAAGAACCCGCCGGGGATGGCGGGTCACATTTCTCGAACTGGTGGGGGACACCGACATGGCGACACCTTCTTTGCTGAACTGGCTCACGGGTCTACTGCAGGACACCGACGCCCGGGCGGCCTTCAACCGCAACCCCGAGGCGGCGCTGGCCACGGCCGGCTTCAACGCCCGTTGCGGCGAGGACATCGCCGAGGCCCGCCGCCTGCTCGCCGACGACCCGTGCGTCCAAGGCTCCTTCCAGGGCTACAGCGCCGGCTTCGACCGCGGCGACGCGATCAGCCAGATCCAGCTGATCACCCAGAACTTCCGCTTCGTGACCCGCGACAGCGACGACGACGACGGCGAGGTCGGCGGCGTCAGCCGTGACCGCGGCCAGGGCGACGACACCGTGATCCGCGACGTCACCGACAGCACCGTGGTCGTCGGCGACGGCAACACCACCAACAGCAACAACACGACCGACAACAGCGTCGACAACAGCACGACCGACAACAGCACCAACGTCGGCAACGTCGACGTGGGCGGCATCGACGTCGGCGGCGTGGGCCTCATCAGCGGCGGCCTGATCAACGGCGGCCTGATCAACGGCGGCCTGCTCAACAACTCTTTGAACGGCGACATCCTGGGCGGCGGCATTCTGAGCGGCGTGCTCGGCGGGGACAACGTGCTCAACGGCGTCCTGGGCAACGGCGTGCTCAACGGGAGCGACACCAACGTGCTCGGTGGCATCCTCGGCGGTAACGACCTGGTCGGCGGCGTGCTCGGCGGCGGTGTCGGCGGCGTGCTCGGCGGCGGCGTCGGCGGCGTGCTCGGCGGCGGTGTCCTGAACGGCGGCGGCGTCGGTGGCGTGCTCACCGGCGAAATCCTCGGCGACGCTGCGGACATCACCGCGCTCGGCGGTATCACCAAGGTCAGCAACATCGCGAACATCGCCCCCGTTGTAGCCGGCGTGACCGGAATTGCCGGCAGCGTCGCCGACATCGACGACCTGACCAGCAACATCGGAAGCGTCGCGGACCTCGATGGCAACGCGATCGGCAACATCGCCCCAGTCCTGGCGGGCGTCGGAAACATCACCCCGGTCGTGACGAACCTGGGCTCGATCGCCGACGCGGACAACCTGCTCCAGGGCGGCATCGGCCACGTACTCAACGGCTCGCCGATCGGCGACATCGACTCCGTCACCGGCGTGGCCGGCGGGCTCCTCAACGCCGGCAACATCCTTGATGGTGGGATCAACACCGTTGTGGCCGACACCCTGAGCGGCGGCGTCCTCAACCCGGCCACGAACGTCATCGCACCGGTCAACGGCATCGCCAACGACCTGGGCGGAGTCACCGCGCCGGTCACCGCACTCAATGGCGTGTTCACCGATGTCGGTGGAGTCACCGCGCCGGTCACCGCGCTGAGCGGGATCATTACTCCGGTCGCTGCTCCGGTCACTGCGCTGAACGGGATCATCGCACCGGTCGCTGCCCCGGTCACCGCGCTGAACGGGATCATTGCGCCGGTCACCGCCCTGAGCGGAATCGCCGCACCGATCACCGCGCTCCCCGGCGCCGACGTGCTCAGTGGCGGTATCGCCAACAACGCCCTCGGCCAGGCACTCCAGAACGCCCTCCAGGGCGGAGTCCCCGTGAACGACCTCTTTGACGCCATCACCGTCATGGACCTGACCGACGCCATCAACGCCGGCCAGTTCAACGACCTCTTCGACGCGATCAACGTCGGTCAGTTCAACGATCTCTTCGACGCCATCAACGTGACCGACCTGACCGACGCCATCAATGCCGGTCAGTTCAACATCTCGGATCTGACCGACGCGATCAACGCCGGCCAGTTCAATGACCTGTTCGACGCGATCACCGTGACCGACCTGGCGGACGGCATCGCCGTGGCTGAATCGTTGGACTCGCTGGTCGAGGACGGCGCGGTCGACGTGCTCACCGGCCCGATCCTGGCCCCGGTCAACGCCATCGTCGAAGACGGCGCGGTCGACGTACTCACCGGCCCGATCCTGGGCCCGGTCAACGCGATCGTCGAGGAAGGCGCCATCGACGCCGTCACCGCTCCCCTGATCGAGGACGGCGCGGTTGACGCGCTGGTTCTGGCTCCGGCTACGGCAATCGTCGAGGACGGCGCGGTTGACGCGTTCGTTCTGGCTCCGGTCACGGCAATCGTCGAGGACGGTGCGGTTGACGCACTGGTCAACACGGTGGTCGAGGACGGCGCCATCGACGCCGTCACCGCTCCCCTGATCGAGGACGGCGCGGTTGACGCGCTGGTTCTGGCTCCGGTCACGGCCATCGTTGAGGACGGCGCGGTTGACGCGGTCACCGCTCCCCTGCTCGAGAACGGCGCGGTCGACGTGCTCGCCCCGGTCACGGCCATCGTCGAGGACGGTGCGATCGACGCGATCGTCACCGACAACGACGTGCTTCAGACGGTCACCTCGACAGTGGGAGCCGAACTGTTGGACGGCGCCCTGGGGAACGCCAACGTCCTCACGGACGCCGACGCCCTCAACGACGCGCTGCGCAACGCAGACGTCGATGTCCTCGATGACGCACTGCGCAACGCAGACGTCGATGTCCTCGATGACGCTCTGCGCAACGTCGACGCCGACGTGCTGAACGACGCGCTGCGCAACGTCGACGCCGACGTGCTGAACGACGCGCTGCGCAATGCAGACGTCCTTAACCCGCAGACGGGCGTCCTCGTCGGGGTCCTGGCCCCGATCGCCGGCAACAGCGTTCTGGACGACGCGACGGCGTCGGTGTTGGCCCCGGTCATGGGCAACAACATCCTTGACGACGTCACGGCCGGGAACCTGTTCGCCCCGATCATGGGCAACGACATCCTGGACAACGTTGACCTGGACGTGCTCGCCGACGACATCCTGACCGGGAACAACGGTGTGGGTGGCGTGCTCAACGGTGAGAACGCGGTTCTCGGCGGACTGCTCGGCGGGAACAACAACGTCCTCGACGGTGTCCTCGGCGGGAACAACAACGTCGTCGGCGGCGTCCTGAACGGCAACAACGCGATCACCGACACGGTGGACGCGTTCAACGGCCCGAACGCTCTGCGGGAGGCGGTCAGCCCGCGTGTCGACGACGCAGTCGACGCGTTCACCGGCCCGAACGCTCTGCGGGAGGCAGTGAGCCCGGCGGTCGACGTAGCCGACGACATCTCGCCGGCTGTGGATGCGATCGTCCGCGACGTCGATGTCGACGCAGCCCGCGACCTGGTCGAGGACGTCAACATCGACTCCGATGTCGACGCAGCCCGCGACCTGGTCGAGGACGTCAACATCGACTCCGACGTGGACCGTGTCCGCGACCTGGTCGACGCCGACGTCCTCTAGCCCAAGACGAAACGCCCCTGCCGGATTCTCGGCAGGGGCGTTTCGCGCGTCTCGACTGACTAGATTTTCCCTATGCCGCGACCTGCGTACCCGAATGCCCCCCGCCAGGACATCGTCGAGGACCTGCATGGTCACCGCGTACCGGACCCGTACCGCTGGCTGGAGGACCCCGCCTCCGAGGAGACGAAAGCCTGGTCGGCGGCCCAGGACGAGTTGTTCACCGCGGCTCGCGAGAGCTGGCCCGGAGGGCCCGAGCTGCGCGCGCGCCTGACCGAGTTGCTCGGCGCCGGCGTGGTCAGCGCCCCGGCCTGGCGCGGGGACCGGCAGTTCTTCATGCGGCGCAGCGCCGACCAGGAGCACGCGGTGCTCCTGACCGTCGATCCCGACGGCACCGAGCGCCTGCTGATCGACCCGATGAGCATCGACGCCTCGGGGCTGACCACTCTGGATGCGTGGCAACCGTCCAAGGACGGCACCCTGCTGGCCTATCAGCTCTCCGAGGGCGGCACCGAGGAATCCGTGCTCCGGGTGATGGAGGTCGCGACCGGTGCGGTGCTCGACGGCCCGATCGACCGCGCCCGCTACTCCCCCGTAGCCTGGCTGCCGGGAGCCAAGGCCTACTACTACGTGCGGCGCCTGGCCGCGGACGCCGTGCCGGACGGCGAGGACCAGTACCACCGGCGGATTTACCTGCACCAGCTCGGCACGAATCCGGACACCGACATCGAGATCTTCGGCGCGGGCCTGGACAAGACCAACTACTACGGCGTCTCGGTCAGCCGCGACGGCCGCTGGCTCACGGTCTCGGCGAACACCGGGACCGCCCCGCGTAACGACGTGTGGCTGGCGGACCTGACTACCTCGAGCGTGGAGGCGCCGGAACTGACGGTGGTGCAGGTCGGCGTCGACGCCTCGACCGGTATCGAGATCGGCCGCGACGGACGGCTGTACGTGTTCACCGACTTGGCCGCACCCCGCGGCCGGCTCTGCGTGAGTACCCCGGAGCAGACCGGCTCCGAGCACTGGACCGATCTCATCGCCGAGGACCCCGAAGCGGTACTCGACGGGTACGCGATCCTCGACGGCCCGGAGCTCGGCGAGGCGCCGGTGCTGCTCTGCGCCTGGACCCGGCATGCCGTCAGCGAGCTGACCATCCACGACCTGCGCAGCGGTGAGCAGACCGGCGCGGTCCCGTTGCCAGGAGTGGGGTCTCTCGCCGGGCTCAGTGAGCGCCCGGAGGGCGGGCACGAGGCGTGGTTCGGCTACACCGACTACACCACGCCGTCCTCGGTCTACCACTTCGACGCCCGCACCGGAGTAACGACGCTGTTCGCGGACCCGCCCGGCAGCGTCGATGTGCCGGAGGTGACGACGGATCAGATCACTTATACCTCGGCCGACGGCACCGACGTCCGAATGTTCGTGATGTACCGGAGCGGGTCCGGGGGCGCCGGTCCGCGACCGGCGACGCTCTATGGCTACGGCGGGTTCGGCATCTCGCTGACCCCTGCCTACTCCGCGGGGATCCTCGCCTGGGTCGAGGCCGGGGGCGTGTACGCGGTGGCCAACCTGCGCGGGGGCGGCGAGGAGGGCGAGGACTGGCACCGCGCCGGGATGCTCGCCACCAAACAGAACACCTTCGACGATCTGCACGCCGGGGCCCAATGGCTGCTCGACTACAACTGGACCACTCCCGCGCAACTGTCGATCGCCGGCGGGTCCAACGGCGGATTGCTGGTGGGAGCCGCCATGTCCCAGCGTCCGGACCTCTACGCCGCGGTGGTGTGCTCGGCCCCGTTGCTCGACATGGTGCGCTACGAACTCTTCGGCCTGGGCGAGACCTGGAACTCCGAGTACGGCACCGCCGCTGACCCCGAGCAACTGGCCTGGCTGCTGGGCTATTCCCCCCTCCACGCGGTCCGTGAAGGCACCGCGTACCCGGCGCTGCTGCTCACGATCTTCGACGGCGACTCCCGCGTCGACACCATGCACGCCCGCAAGTTCGCCGCGGCCCTGCAGCATGCGAACGCCGGCGACACCCCGATCCTGGTGCGCCGTGAGGCCGACGTCGGACACGGCGCCCGCGCCCTGAGCCGCGCGATCGAGGTCAGCGTCGACGGCCTGACCTTCGCCGCCCACCACACCGGCGGGTTGACGTTCGGATCAGGTGGGACATGATCGCCGCCCTGCTACCGCTGGCGACACCCAGCCCGGAACCGGCGGCCCCGGCCCTGGTGACCACCGACCGCGCCTGCTACCTGGGCGCGGAAAGCAAGGGCACGCTGTGCCGCTGGGTGTACGACAACTTCGGCCAGAACGAGACGCTCGCCGAGTCCTCGGACTGGCTGATCGCCAAGCCGGCGAAGATCCTCGCGATCCTGGCAGTCGCTTGGCTCATCCGCCGCGTGATCCACCGCGCGATCAAGCGCATGTGCCACCGAATCGCCGACGGGGCCCCGCAGCTCAACTTCGGCCGGGGGCGTTCCCACGGCGAGGACTCCCCCTCCGGCACGCTCGCACACGAACGCCGCCAGCAGCGCGCGGCGACGGTGTCCTCGGTGTTGCGCAGTATCTCCACAGGTGTCATCTACGCCGTCGCGATTCTGATGGCCCTGGCTGAGCTGGGCCTCAACATCGGCCCTTTGATCGCGAGTGCCGGCATCATCGGCGTCGCCCTGGGCTTCGGCGCCCAGTCCCTGGTCAAGGACTTCCTCTCCGGGATCTTCATGGTGATCGAAGACCAGTACGGCGTCGGCGACGTGTGCGACCTCGGCGATGCCACCGGAACCGTCGAAGCTGTCGGCCTGCGGGTCACGAGGCTGCGCGATGTCCACGGGACGGTCTGGTACGTGCGCAACGGTGAGATCCTGCGCGTGGGCAACAAGAGCCAGGGGTGGGCGCGGGCGGTCGTCGACGTCGACATCGCCTACGGCGAGGACATCGGTCGGGTTCGTCAGCTCATGCTCGATGTGGCGATGGAGCTTTACCACGACCCCGAGTTCTCGGCCCTGTTCATGGAGGAGCCTGAGGTCTGGGGGGTCGAGGCGCTGGGCGCGGACGCCGTCGTCGTCCGGGTCGTGGTCAAGACTGTGCCGCTCAAGCAGTGGAACGTCTCGCGTCTGCTGCGTGAGCGGATCAAGGCCGCCTTCGACGAGGCCGGGGTGGAGATTCCCTTTACCCAGCGCACCGTCTGGGTACGTAATGCCGAGGACGAGAATTCCCCGGACGACCGCGTGCCCGTCAACCCTGGGACACTGGGGGCATGAGTTTCGAGGCCATCCCCGCCACCTTCTTCGACGACGTCGGCGGCGAGGCGTTCTTCCTCGACCTGGTGCACCGCTTCTACCTCGGCGTCGCCGGCGATCCGGAGCTGCGCCCGCTCTACCCGGATGCCGACCTCGGCCCGGCGGAGGAACGGTTCCGGCTCTTCCTCATCCAGTACTGGGGCGGGCCGACGACGTATTCCGACACCCGTGGGCACCCGCGTCTGCGCATGCGCCACGCCCCGTTCGCGGTGACGGAGCGCGGTCGGGACCGCTGGCTGGTGCACATGCGCGCCGCCCTGGACGCCATGGCGCCGGATCCTGAGCACGACCGCCGACTATGGCACTACTTCACCCTCGGCGCCGAGAGCATGATCAATGCGCCCACGCCGGGGCCTTAGACCTCATCCGGCTCCAGGAAGACCGCGAGCAGGTCCCGCTCCTCGGCGGAGAGACGGCGCACGTGCCCGGCGCCCAGATCGAAAGGCACCAGGACGGTCAGGGCACGGCAGTAGGGCAGGCCGGGATCGGTGCCGACATCGTTGATCTGACTGGCCAACACGATCTTGGACACCGACATGGAACTGACCCAGGTCGAGACCGCGATCGGCGCGGGGCGGTAGCGCAACTGGCGCAGGTACTCCACCCGAAGCCGGGCGGCGACGAAGGTTCCGGCCTTGGCCCGGTCGCTGGCCCGCACCCCGGCAGCGGCAAGCATCGCGACCCGCGCCTCCTGGATGTAGGCGGCGTAGGCAACGTTGTTGACGTGCTGGTAGGCGTCCATATCGCCCCAGCGGACCTGATGCAGGCTGGTGTGGCGCACCTCAGCGCCGCCTTGCCGGGTCGGGCACGGGCAGGGTGTCGTCACGGTATCCGTGCAACAGCTCGAGCTCGGCGGCGCGCAGCGGCCGGGAACGTTCGGCGGCCTTGTCCACCGCGACCATGGTCGTCATGGCCGTGGCGTAGGGCTTGGCTGTCGGCCCTGCATCGCACGGTGCGACGACCCGGTGCGCGACGTCGAAAGAGGACCGGCTGATCCGGGTCACCCAGGACTGCACCAGGACCGGTGAGTCGCGGTGGGTGAGCGGGCGACGGTAGTCCATGTCGATGCTGGCCAGCACCATGCCGTCGGTGGGCTCAGCCTCCGGATCGGGGGTCAGTACGACCGGGGATCCGTCAAAACCCAGCATCTCGATACGCGCCTGTTCGCAGTACCGGAAGTACACCGTGTTGTTGACGTGGTGATAGCCGTCCATGTCGATCCACCGGACCTGACACTCAATCACATACGCCGGCACGGCCGCGCTCCTCGGGAAATTCGGATACTCAGCCGCGGGTGAGCTTGCGGTAGGTCGCACGGTGCGGGCGCAGGGCCTCCGGACCCAGGCGTTGCGCCTTGTTCTTCTCGTAGGACTCGAAGTTGCCCTCGAACCAGAACCATTGCGAGTCGCCCTCCCACGCCAGGATGTGGGTGGCGACGCGGTCCAGGAACCACCGGTCGTGGGAGATGACCACGGCGCACCCGGGAAACTCCAGCAACGCGTCCTCGAGCGAGGACAGCGTCTCGACGTCGAGGTCGTTCGTCGGTTCGTCGAGCAGGATCAGGTTGCCGCCCTGCTTGAGGGTCAGGGCCAGGTTGAGCCGGTTGCGCTCTCCACCGGAGAGCACCTTGGACGGCTTCTGCTGGTCGTTGCCCTTGAAGCCGAACGCCGAGACGTAGGCGCGCGAGGGCACCTCGACCATGCCGACCTTGATGTAATCCAGCTCGTCGGAGACGATCTGCCAGACGTTCTTCGCCGGGTCCAGGTTGGAACGGCCCTGATCGACGTAGGAGACCTTGACGGTCTGCCCGACCTTGACCGTGCCCGAGTCCGGCGTCTCCTCATCGAGCAGCATCTTGAACAGCGTCGTCTTGCCGGCGCCGTTGGGTCCGATCACCCCGACGATGCCGTTGCGCGGCAAGGTGAAGCTCAGGTTGTCGATGAGCAGGCGCTCGCCGAATCCCTTGGAGAGCTTGTCGACCTCGATGACGACGTCACCCAGGCGCGGGCCCGGCGGGATCTGGATCTCCTCGAAGTCGAGCTTGCGCATCTTGTCGGCCTCGGCGGCCATCTCTTCGTAGCGCTCGAGGCGGGCCTTGCTCTTGGTCTGGCGGGCCTTCGGCGAGGAACGCACCCACTCGAGCTCCTGCTCAAGACGCTTCTTACGCTTGGCGTCCTTCTGCCCCTCGACCTTCAGTCGCGTGGCCTTCGCGTCGAGGTAGGTGGAGTAGTTGCCCTCATAGGGGTAGCAGCGGCCGCGGTCGATCTCCAGGATCCACTGCGCGACGTTGTCCAGGAAGTACCTGTCGTGGGTGACGGCGACGACGGTGCCGGCGTACTTCTCCAGGTGCTGCTCCAGCCACACCACGGATTCAGCGTCGAGGTGGTTGGTCGGTTCGTCGAGCAACAGCAGATCCGGCGCCTCGAGCAGCAGCTTGCACAGCGCGACGCGGCGCCGCTCGCCGCCGGAGAGCACCGTGACATCGGCGTCCGGCGGCGGGCAGCGCAGCGCGTCCATCGCCTGCTCGATCAAGGAATCGATCTCCCAGGCATTGCGGTGCTCGATCTCGTCGGAGAGCTTGCCCATCTCCGTCATGAGCTCGTCGCTGTAGTCCGTCGCCATGAGCTCGGCGATCTCGTTGTAGCGGGCGAGCATCGCCTTGGTCTCGGCCACGCCCTCCTCGACGTTGCCGAGCACCGTCTTGGACTCGTTCAGCGGCGGTTCCTGGAGCAGGATGCCGACCGTGGCGCCGGCCGAGAGCAACGCGTCCCCGTTGGACGGGTGCTGGATTCCCGCCATGATCTGCAGGACGGTGGACTTGCCGGCGCCGTTCGGGCCGACCACGCCGATCTTGGCGCCAGGCAGGAACGAGAGGGTGACGTCGTCGAGGATCACCTTGTCGCCGTGCGCCTTGCGCGCCTTGCGAAAGACGTAAATGAATTCGGCCATCGGGCCAGCTTATGCGGCCTCGGCTGCTTCCTCGTCCGCGCCCAGGCCGGTCTCCGCACGCTCCGACACCGGCTCGGTGACCGGGGCCACACGACGGCCCGAGCGCTGGAAGCTGGAGACTCCCCACCGCAGGTCGTGACCGATGTGGTCGGCGCTGATCTCCGCCGCCCGTCCCCGGACACCCTCGTTGACCCACTCCCGGATCGTCAGCTTGCCGTGGAGCACGATCGGCTGGCCCTTGTACACCGATTCCGCGACGTTCTCCCCGGTCCGGTTCCAGCAACTCACGTCGTAGAAGCTGGTCGGCCCGTCGCTCCACTGCCCATCCCGCATCCGTGTCGCGGTGGCGGCGAGTCGGAACTTGGTGACCATCCCGGCGGAGGTCGACCGCCGCTCCGGCATGTCCACCACGTTGCCGCTGATCGTGACCCAGGTGTCGTCCATTGCATGCTCCTTGCGATAGCTCGGGCCCCGGACTGTCCGGCGCGCGTTCCGAGCCAACGCCTGACCACCACCGCCTGGAAGGCCCGCGAGCGGATCTGTGGATATCGGCGGGCCACCAGGCGGGTTGTGGACAACGCCACGGCACAATAGAGCCGCCAAGCCCCCGTAGCTCAGCTGGATAGAGCATGCGGCTTCTACCCGCACGGCCGGGAGTTCGAATCTCTCCGGGGGCGCCGATCTGGACGGCTGCGCACCTCACTCGTTCGCCGGAGCTATGGCGGTTTCGGAGTGTTCTTCCTATTGTCACCAGGCATGGGTAGCCATCGCGCACCGAGCGGTCATCGCGCCTCGGCGCCGGTCGCGGTGGGACACACCCACCACAGTGCGCGCACCTACCCGGGTGTGCCCCGCGCGGTCCTGCTGGAGACCGCCGGCTGGATCGTTTTCGCGGTGCTCGTCGCACTCGTGGTGCTCGCCGCAGCCGGCTGAGACGGGCCCGGGGCCACCGTGTCGGCGCGCACTAGGGTTGCGGCCATGAGCGAGCGCCTGGTCTGGATCGACTGCGAGATGACCGGACTGGACTTGTCCCGGGACGCCCTCATCGAGATCGCGGTCCTGGTCACCGACTCCGAATTGACGATCCTGGGCGACGGCGTCGAGATCGTCATCCGCCCGCCGGACGCCTCCCTCGAGACGATGCCGGACATCGTGCGCGCCATGCACACCTCCTCGGGGCTGCTGGACGCGTTGCCCGGCGGGGTGAGCCTGGCGGAGGCCGAGGACGCCGTGCTCGCCTACATCGCGGAGTGGGTGCCGGACCCGGGGAAGACCCCGTTGGCCGGCAACTCGGTCTCCACCGACCGCGCGTTCCTCGCCCGGGACATGGCCAGCCTCGACGCCGCCCTGCACTACCGCATCGTCGACGTCTCCAGCATCAAGGAGCTGGCCCGGCGCTGGTACCCGCGGGTGTACTACAGCGCCCCGGCCAAGACCGGTAACCACCGGGCCCTGGCCGATATCCGGGAGAGCATCGCCGAACTGCGGTACTACCGCGAGGCCGTCTTCGTCGCCCAGCCGGGCCCGGACACCGCCGCGGCCAAGGCGATTGCGGTCAATCACGTCGTGGCTCACCCCATGCCGCATATCTGAACGACCGCCCCTGCAGAGCAACCCCCGCGCCGCGGTACGCTGTCCACCGCCGAAAATTCGGGTGCGAGCAACGACGTCGCGCGCGCATGCTCGGTCATGGTGGGCGTAGCTCAGCTGGTAGAGCACCGCGTTGTGGTCGCGGTGGTCGCGGGTTCAAGTCCCGTCGCTCACCCCACAGAACCGCAGGTCAGGGCCTCACTCAGGCTCTGGCCCGCGAGTGCATCAACACCATCACGCCGTGGCGAGCCGCGCGATGATCTCCGCCGCCGCCGGTGGCTCCAGACGATCGGTGTTGAGCACCAGGTCGTAGTGGTGGGTCTTCTCGGCGCCGACGTCGTAGAACCGCTTGAGGTAGTCGGCCCGGTTGGCGTCCAGCTTGGTCAGCGCCTTGGCGTCCACGTTCATCCGGCCCGCCCGGGTCTCTGGCGACGCGGTGAGGAAGACGCGCAGGGTGTCGCGCCGCCCGCACAGGGCGAAGGACGCGGCGTGAGCCACGATCACCACCCGGCCCTGCTCGGCAACCTGACCGATCGTGGTGCGGATGAGATCGCGCAGCGCGCCCTCGGCCGGGGTCTCGTCGAAGGGTGGCGCCACGTACACGCCCATGGCCGCAGTCGCGGCTGCCGCTGGGCCGATCCGCTCCAGGACACGGTTGATCAACGACTTGCGCCGCTCGACGTCGGCGATGAGCTGGGGATCGACCTCAGCCTCGCGCGCGGCCAAGGCGACGATCTCCTCGTTGACCATCCGGTAGCCCAGTCGCTCGGCGACGAGCGGGCCCACCTGCTCGCCTTCCGAGCCGTCCACCGCAGAGAGACAGATGACCTGGAACGCCATGGGCGCGACCCTACTGGTCCGCCCAGCAGCTGCGCAGGTACCGCTGCCGGGCCAAGCTGTACCCGGGTCCGAGAGCTCTCAAACCCACGTGCGCCTCATCCGACCCAGACGGCCACGAGCCGCTACCAACAGTGCCGGACGGACGCTCGGCGGCCACCCGATCGGTCCCTACCGAATCGGGCGCCAAGTGCCGATCCTGGAGAGGTGAGCATCTGCACCCACTCAGGCCCCCGCTGCCGCGACGTCGCGTACCCCGAGCACTCCCTGGCCCGCAGCGCCGAACCCGCCCTCGACCGCCTCACCGTCGACATGCTTCGCCGCGGAATTCCGCTGACGCTGCTGTCCGACCTCGCCTGGCCGGCCGAGCTGACCGAGGTCCACCAGACCCACGCCGCCTGAGGACTCCCCCGCCACACCCTCCCCGTGGGTCCTGCTAATCTCTGCGCTGCGCGCCGCTAGCTCAACTGGCAGAGCAGCGGACTCTTAATCCGCGGGTTGGGGGTTCAAGTCCCTCGCGGCGCACCGCTGGAAAAGCCCTGGTCAGACCGCTCATTCGGGTCCGACTGGGGCTCTTCTGTCTCCCCAGTCACTGCAAGATTCCCGTCAGGGCTGCACCGGGGCGACGGCGGCGGGGGTCTCGTCATCGCCGATGGCCTCGGCCGTCCCGACGCCGAGTTGCCCACCCTGGTTCGCGCCCCAGCAGCGCACGGACTCGTCGTCGCGCAGCGCGCAGGTGTGGTAGCCGCCGGCGGAGATTTCCACGACCCGGCGGTCATCGCCGAAGGAGATCGGCGGGACCAGGTCTGGCGTGGCGGCGTCGCCGATGGAGCCGGGCCGGCCCAGGCCGAGGCGGCCCTGACTGCCCGCCCCCCAGCACCGCACCGCGCCGTCGTCGAGCAGCGCACAGCTGTGGGCGAGGCCGGCCGTGACCTGACGGACCCGGTGACCGGCTCCGAGCGGGACGACGCCGACCGTGACGACCGGTTCGTCGTCCCCGATCGTGGCATCAAAGCCCAGGCCGAGCTGGCCCTCGGCGCCGTGTCCCCAACAGCGCAGCATGGCGGCGTCCAGCACGGCGCAGGTGTGGCCGAATCCGGCATCGAATCCGCGCACACTGCGACCCGGACCCAGGAAGAGCGAGCGGCGTGCGGTCGGCGCCTCGTCGTCACCGATCCGCACGGTGTCCCCATAGCCGAGTTGGCCGGTGGCGTTGCTACCCCAGCACGTCAGCGTGGAGTCGACGAGCAAGGCGCAGACGTGAAAGCCGCCGGCGCTGATCCCCACGGCACCACGCGGAAGTCGAACGGGTCCGGCCGCGGACGGCGCCTCGTCGTCACCGATGTTCTCGGTGTCGCCATAGCCGAGCTGGCCCGGGCCGCCGAAGCCCCAGCACCGCACGGTGCCGTCGTCGAGCACCGCACAACTGGAGTTGCTGCCCGCCGCCAGCGCAATCGCCCGCCGACCCGGGCCCAGGTCCACCGGCCCGGCCGCACCGGGGCTCTCGTCGTCGCCGATGTTGTCGGTGTTGGCGTAGCCCAGTTGGCCGAAGCGGTTCTCGCCCCAGCAGCGCACGCTGCCGTCGGTGACGATCGCGCAGGAGTGGTAGTCCCCGGCCACGACGGCGCGGGCCCGCATCCCGGCCCCCAGATCGACGGGATCCAGTCCCGCCGCAACCTCGTCATCGCCGATCGAGACGATGCCGGCATTGCCGAGTTGCCCGCCGCCCCCGAAACCCCAGCACCGCAGCTCGCCACCGGCCGGGCCGACGTCGGTGATCACGCAGGTGTGCTCCTGACCGGTGGCCAGCCGAGGCCCGACGACGGCGCCGGGGAGCGCAGAACCGACCCGGACCTGGGGCGCGGCCTGCGCCGCGAGGACACCCGCGGCGAGGACCAGGCCCAGCGCGACAGCCAGCGCTGTGCGCACGTCAGCCGCGGGCGCCAGGCGGCGGCGGTCCGGCGACGGGCGGGATAGTGCCAGGCGGCAGGAGCAACGGCGGCAGGGTGCCCGGGGGCAGTCCCTCGCGGACGAGCTCGCGCAGGATCGCCTCGGTGTCCAGAATCGGAGTGGGTTCGGCCGGAGCAGGCTCAGGGGCGGGTACGGGCCCGGGGCCGCCGGAGGAAGGTGCGCGGGACCAGTGCGGCTCCCCGTCGGGAACGTCGTTGTCGGTGATCCGGGTGGGGCGTCCGCCCGCGGCAGGGATGGTGAAGATTTCGTCGTCGCCATCGCGGTCGCCGACGTAGGCGATCCGCGTGCCGTCGGGTGAGTACGCCGGCGCGACCTCGAAGCCGGCCTCGGAGGTCACCTGGCGCTTGTTCGCCCCGTCGAGATTCATCACCCAGATGTCGACACTGCCGGCTTGGCTGCTGGCGTACGCGATGGTCTTGCCGTCCGGGGAGTACACCGGGTCGGTGTCGAAGAAGAGCTCGGTGGTCAGCTGCTTCACGTCGGAGCCGTCGGTGGCGTCCATCGAGAAGATGTCGGCGTTCCCGCCGCCCAGACTGGTGTACGCGATGCGCGAGCCGTCGGCGGAGAAGGACGGCTTGAACTCCGTCGAGGGGGCCCGGGTCAGGCGCTTCTGCTTCGTGCCGTCGGCCCGCATCACCACGATGTCGGAGTTGCCGCCGACCAGTGAGGTGAAGGCGATCCGCTTACCGTCCGGGGAGAACACCGGATCGATGTTGGGCGCGCCGTTGTCGGTGAGGCGGGTCAGCGCACTGCCGTCGATGTTCATGACGTAGATGTCATCGTTGTTGTTGCGACCACTGCTGAACACGATGCGCCGGCCGTCGGGCGACAGATGCGGCTGGACGTCCTGCGCGAGGTCGGTGGTGAGCCGGCGCTGGTTCTTCCCGTTGGCGGCCATCAGATAGACGTCGACGCTGCCGGCGCGCTCGCTGGTGAACACGATCTGGCCGCGCGCACCGCCCGCACCCGGCGACATCACCTCGGCGGCGGCGAGGGGGCCTCCGACAACCACTGCCGCGGCGCCACCGGCGAGCGTGAGGCCCGCCGCGGCGACGCCGGCAAGAACCCGTCGGACCGTTCGCATGCGGTCCAGGGTATGGGGCGAACGGTTGATCTTTGGCTGCGATCGGATGATCCGCGCGAAAGGGCCTCAATCGGCACCGCCCGCGCACCGACAGTTGCGGTGAGAATCACCCGCCGTCGCTTTGGAGCCCTGCCATGTACTCCCCCGATCCCCGGCCCGGAACCGGTTCCGAGCCGATCGACATCACCACGACCGGCCCCGCTTCGTTGCTGGGCGAGGGGAATCCCGCGCCGGTGCGCCCGCGCCGGCACCGGGCGCGGATCGCCCTCGTGGCGGTCGGAGCGACCCTGGTCGCTGGGACCGGCGCGACTGCCCTAGCTGTGGCCACCTACCTTTCCGGTGGCGGCACGCAGCCGGAGGACGTGCTGCGCTCGGGCGCGCTGGCCTTCGCGAAGGTCGACCTGGACCCGTCGGTGAATCAGAAGCTCGCGCTCTGGCAGCTGAGCCGCAAACTGCCCGCGGACTTTCTCACCGACCGTGACGCGGTGAACGAGGACACCCCGATCAAGGACGTGCTGCTCGGGGCGCTGTTCGAGGACTCCGAAGTCGACTTCGAGGCCGACATCGCGCCGTGGCTCGGAGATCGGGCCGGCGTCGCGCTCTATCCTCCCGCCCCCGGCGCGGAGGAACCGCAGGTTGCCGTCGCCGTGCAGTTCGACGACTTCACCGCGATGAACGCAGCCCTGACCCGGCGTTCCGCCGTCGAGCCGATGGGCTGGACGACCCGGGGCAACTACGTGGTGATCAGCGAAACCAGCGCCGAGGCCCGCGCCTTGGCCACCCCCGACGCAAAAGCCGCGCTGTCCACCCAACGCGACTACCGCGACGACGTTGCCGCCCTTGACGGGGACCAGGTCGCGCTCGCGTGGGCCGACTTCGGGGCAGTGCTCACCGCGTTCACCGGGCTCGCCACCGAGGAAGAGAGCGCCGAGATCACCGCGGCGTTCCCCGGTGGGCTGCCGCAGGGCCGGATTGCCGTCGGGCTGCACGCGGGCAAGGACCACCTCGAGGTGGTCGGCTCGGCGTTCGACACCACCGGGATGGGCGGGTACGGCTTCGCGGCGGGCACCGGCATGGCCGGTCAGCTTCCCGCCGACAGCCTGGTGGCAGTCTCCGCGATGAATGTTCCGGCGCTGTGGGAGGAGCAGCTGGCGGCACCGATGCCGGGCGGGATGAGTGCCGGGGACATGCTCTCCGGTCTGGGCGCCGGGTTCGGGCTGCGCCTGCCGGCCGACCTGCGAGCGATCTTCGGCGCGGAGACCGCGGTCGCCCTCGCCGGCCTGGACGAGGCCGGCCGGCCGCAGCTCGCGGTGCGTTCGCGGGGCAGCGACGCCGCTCGCAGTCGCGAGCTGCTCGACGTCCTCGCCCAGTGCTTCGGGATGGAACTGACGCTGCGCGAGACCGGGGACGGGTTCGTGGTCGGCACCGACGCCGCGACCATCGCCGAGGTCGCCGACCCGGCGCGGGGCGGGACGCTCGCCCAGAACCCGAGCTTTCAGCGCGCAGTCCCCGACGCCGAGCGGGCCGGGTTCGTGGCTTACCTCAACATCGCGCGCGCCGTCGAGCGCGATCTGTTCGGTGACCTGAGCGCCGAGGACCGTGCCGATCTCGCTGTGGTGGACGCCGTCGGCTACAGCAACGGCGCGCGACCCGAGGACGGCTTCCGCCTGAGGCTCACTTTCCGCTGAGACCAGCCAGCGTCGGGCGAAGCTGCAGAATGCAAGAAGTGAGGCGATCGCTGTCCTTGCCAGCGGATCACCTGTGTCGTTCTGCAGCTTTTGCCGACGCCTTCCCTCGTACTACCGCGGCCAGTGCGCGACCATAGGCGCAAGCTGAGAGACGGACGGGCCGTACACGACGACGTGATCGACGCCGACGTCGAGGTACTCCCGGACCCGCTTGGCGCACTGCTCCGCGGAACCGACGACGGCCCCGGTCTCGATCCACTCCCGCGGCAGGGCCGCACCTGCCGCAGCGAGCTGCTCCCGGGTGAAGGCCTGGTCCGCGATGAGCCCGGCACCCTTGATTCCCGGGTCAATCTCCTCGCGGCCTAGTGCGGCGTCCATCTCGCGCCGGTCCCAACCGTTCTCGGTGACCAACCGGTCGCCGATGCCCGGGAAGGACAGGTGAGTGACCATCCGGGCGTTGACGACGAGCATCTCCTCCTCGGGCGTGAGGTCGGGCGCAGTGATGCACCAGTTGGCGATGAACAACGTCTCGGGGTCTCGGCCGATCTTGATGCACTCGTCCTTGGCCCGGTTGATGATGGTGCGCGTTGCCTCGACGGTGAGTTCGGTACCGAGAAAGAGCCCGTCGAACTTACGGGCCGTCAGCGCGAGCGCCTTAGGGCCGGGTACCCAGCTGGAGTTCCACATCATCGGGCGCGGCTGTGGCGGGATGTCGACGAGCCGAGCGTGCGGGTAGCGCCCGATCGGACCGTCGTAGTTCACGACCTCGCCGGAGAACAACTCGTGCAGAATCTCGACGTAATCCTCGTAGCCGCGCATCGTCGGCACAGTCATCCCTTGGTTGAGCAGCACGGCCCCCAGGCCGCGGGCGAGGCCGAGCATGAGCCGGTCGCCGAAGAGCCCCTGGAAGGTCGTCGCGGTCGCGGCGGAGTACACCGCGTTGCGCGAGCCCACGGCCAGGGAGCCGAAACCCATCCGGATGTGCTGGGTCCGCGCGGCCATCGCCCCGCAGAGGACCGCAAGCTCCTTGGTGTCGAAGCGCTCCGCGATCCAGACCGCGGACAGCCCGATGCGTTCGGCCTCGACCACCTCATCCAGCACCCGCGCCGGGTCCGTCGTACGGCCGGCCAGCAGGCTGACGCCCAACTCGGGAATCAGCGGACCGGACGGGGTCATTCCCCGGAACTTCATCGTCATGTTGCGGGCCCCGAGCTCGCCAGCACCTCGGCGATCGACCCCTCGACGTCGGTCGGGAACCCCGTCATCCGGAACCAGGACTGCTCGCGCCGGGTCTGGGCCGCGGCGGCGCTCACCATGAGCGCCCGTGCGGCCCCCAGCCCGGGATCAGCGCTGGCGACCATCGCTTCGTAGAGCCGCTCCGCGAGCGCCTTGAAGGTCCGGGTCTGGGAGCGCAACCCATCCAGGGTCGGGAGTTCGCCCCCTCCCCCATCGGCGCCCGCTGCCGCCGCCGCGCGCAGGTCCGCCGCCAGTTCGGCGTGGTCCTTGCCCTGGGCCGCGTCCGCCAGCGCAATGAGCAGCGCCCGGTTCTCGGCGTTCTCCACCGCCTCGTAGGGGTACTCCGAGCCTTGCACATCCAGGATCCAGTTCAACGTGGCGATGATCAGCCCAGCCTGTTCCTGAGCGAATTTGTCGGCCGGGTCCAGGCCGGGCATGACGACCTTCGTCATCGCGTTCCGGATGCCCGTCAGCTGCTGAGCTACCGTCAGAATCATGCCTGCCCGCCGATCTGTGCCGCGTGGAACTTGGTGAGTTCGTTCAGGAACATCGCGCCGAGCCCGGACACGAACGGCATCATCACGTCCAGGTGGGTCATGCCCTCGTGCATGTTGCGGATCGAGGTCGAACAACACGCGACCGCGGCCCAGTAAAGATTGAGCACCATGTAGTACTCCAGGCGCACCGGGTCGACGCTCAGGCCGCTGGCCTGCTCGTAGCGGGCAATGATCGACTCCCGGTCGAGCAGGCCCGCGCACAGATAGGTGCCGTCGCCGTTGTCGTGGCCCCAGCCGGCCATCATCAAGTAGCCCAGGTCGTGGTGACGGTCCCCCAGATAGGCCATTTCCCAGTCGAGGATTGCGGTGATCTGCCCGGCGTCCTCGTCAAAGAGGAAGTTTCCGTTGCGGTAGTCCCCATGGATCAAGCTGACATGGTCGACGACGGGCCGGTTCGCCCACAGCCACTCGCGGGTCAGGGTGAGGATCGGGTGCGGTTCGAAGGTGTCCTCGGCCCAGACCCGGTCCCACAGCGCCAATCGCCAGTCCACGGCCTCGGTCGTGCCGGCGGTGGGCCGGTCGAAGGAGCTCAGGTCCAACCCGTCCAGCGACATCGAGTGCAGGGCGGCCAGGTGATCGACGAACTGCGGGCCCAGCGCCGGGGCCAGGTCACCGTAGGCGGTGCCGATCCCGGTCGGTCCGGCGGCGCCCTTCGTCGGCGAGGCGACGCCGGTGACGAACCCGCAGATCAGACCGGCCTCGCCGAAATGGGTGTGATCGGTGATGACCCAGTACGCCGACGGCACCGGGACCACCCCGGCCAGCGCGCGCAGGGCCTGGAACTCGCGCTCACCGTGCGCGGCGATCACGTTGGCCGGCGGGTTCAACCGCAGGACCATCCGCTCGCGGCGCGTCTGCCCGGCCTTGTCGCCACTGGCCGGCGTCCACTCCAGGTCGAAGGCGAACTGCTCCTTGGAGGCGCCACCGGCGAGTTGACCCAGACCGCTGACGGTGAACGGTCCCTCCAGCACCGAGGCGAGGAACTTCTCCAACTGCGCTGCGACCTCTGAGAGCGCCCGCGTGGCATGGGTGACGTTGCCGCGCCGGCGCATCTTGGCGTCCAGGATCGCGGCGTTGGACCGCTCCGTCGGGTACCGCGCGTGCATCGCGGCAATGCGGGATTCGACGTCGTTATCGAGGGGGACTGACACGGGTGTTCTCCTGACGTTCTAAGGTCGGACCATGCCCACCGTCGACCGTAGCGCCCCCCTGCACGATGTCCGCGGTGGGTTCCTCGGCATGCTCGGGGCGCAGGTGGTGGAGGCCGGACCGGAGCGGGCCGTCGTCGCTCTCGACGTCGGACCGCAACACGCCCAGCCGCACGGAGTCCTGCACGGCGGGGTGCACGCCACCCTGGTGGAGTCCGCGGCCAGCGTGGGCGGGCACATGTGGATGGCGGAGCGCGGCGGGACCGTCGTGGGCGTCACCAACACCACGCACTTCTTCCGGCCGTTCACGGCGGGCCGGATCACGGCCACCGCCACCCCGGTCCATCAGGGGCGGTCCCAGCAACTGTGGCAGGTCGACATCACCGATGAGGCGGGCAAGCTCATCTCCCGCGGCGAGGTCCGCCTGCACAACATGACGCTCGAAACCTGACGGACCTGCCAACTGACAGAGCCGGGTCCGGGTGGTTCAGGCCTCGGACTCGGAGCCGATCGTGAGCAGCCCCTGCTGGACCGCCCTGGCCACCGTCTCGGCCCGCGACTTCGTGCCCAGCTTGCGCATGATGCGCGTCAGGTAGTCCTTCACCGTGTAGTGGCTCAGGTGCAGCCGCGCACCGATCTCACGGTTGGTCATTCCTTCGGCGACGAGCTCGAGGATCGAGCGCTCGTGACCGGACAACAGCCGCTGCTCCGGGGAGAGCACCGCCTCGGCGACGCGGGCGTCGATCACCAGGGCACCGGAGGCAACGCCGCGCAGACGCTGGGCAAGCTCGTCCACGCCGGTGTCCTTGAGCAGGAACCCATTCGCCCCGGCCTGCACGGCAGCAGCGGCCGCCGCCCGGTCGGTGAAGCTGGTCAACACGGCGATCCGGGTACCGGGCGAGGTCCGGTGAGCAGCGTCGACAACCGAGAGGCCGGAACGGCTGGCCAGTCGCAGGTCGACGACGAGCAGGTCGACCGGGCGCGCACGCAGCATCGCCAGCGCGGCGTCACCGTCACCGAAGCAGCCGACGACGTCCATCCCGTCACGTTCCAGGGTGCGGCGCAGACCTTCCAGCACCACCTCGTGGTCATCGAGGAGAACCACCGAAACCTGTCGCGCAGGCTCGGCTCCGGCAGGGTGTGCCACAGCGGACGGATCAGACATCGTTGTCACCTCAGCGCGGCGGTGCCGGGACGGCGCTACGGCGGCGCAGGGAGTAGAGCCCGTAAAGCATCGCGCCGGCCAGCACTGCGCCTGCGACACCCACTATCAATCCCAGGCTGCCGCCACCGGCGCCGGTGGCGCCGCTCACGACAACGGCCGGGGAACCCGCGACGAGTTGGACCTGCCAGCTCTTGTCGACGGCCTCCACCTGCTCGTTGCCCGGGATGCTGCGCACCTTCATGGTCAGGTTCATGGGACCGGGACCCGCCTTGCCGATGGATCCGGCGTAGGTCCCAGCGATCGCGGACTCGGTCAGAGAGGTGGCCTTGGCCGGGGTGCCGGTGAACGTCTTGACGTCGGCTCCGCGCACCGGATCCCCGGAGTCGAAGTCGGCGAGCGTGGCCCGGACCTCCCAGCCACTGGCGATGGGGGTCACGACGAGGTCGGTCACCAACACGATGGCTTTACCGCCGCTGTGCGCACCGGCTGACGGGGCGAGCGCACCGAGTGCACCCGCGAACACCAGCGCCAGGGTCGCGAGCAGCCGCAGAACTCCGCTCCGCACGCTCAGCCTCCCAGGATCGTCGCAGCTACCGCGGTGTCAATGAGTCGTGGGTGCGGCCACGCGACGGTGCGCAACCGAACCCGATTCGGAGCCGAACCCCTGCACGGATGCCCGGAGGGGCGCCGAACACCCCCCTTGAAGCGAAGCGCGTCAGGCGGTGATCGGGACCGACGCACTCACGGCGATCCCGCCGAGCGACGCCGAATCGGCGATCCACAGCCGGCCACCCAGTCTCGCCGCATCGGCGGCCAGACTGGCCAGACCGAGGGACTGCCCGTGACCCACCCGGGAGCGCACCGCCGCGGCCGCGCCCGTGCCGTCGTCGTGCACCTCGACCGTCCACCATCGGCGCCCGCGGCGCAGCACGATCTGTACGCGAGCGGCGCCGGCGTGCTTGGCCGCATTGGCGACGCCCTCCCGCGCTGCCCGTACCAGCATCCTGGCCGCCGGGCCGACAGGCTCCGGACCGCCGCCGAACACCTGGACGCTGACGGCGACGTCCCCGATCGATTCCGGCGGGGTGACCGAACGGATCGCGTCGAGCACCGAGAGTGCAGGCTCGGCGGGGTGAGTGCCGTGCAGCGCGTCGACCAGGGCGGCTCGCAGCTCGCGATTTCCGGTGTCGATACGAGTGCGCAGGCGATCCAGGATCTCCCGGGCGTCGGGACCCAGGCCGGGAAGAGCCAGCAGTTCGTGCAGGTCGAGCGAGGCCGCGAACAGTTGCTGGGCCAGGCCATCGTGCAGCTCAGCGGCGAGCGCGCGGACACCGACGTCGGTTCGCTCGAATCCCGCTGCCGTCATGTCCCTAGTTCGGGCTGGCGTGACCCCCGGATGGGTGCGGCTCAGAACGGCCGGATCAATCCTTCCTGGACGGCGCTGGCCACCAGGTTCCCGGCGCTGTCGAAGATCCGGCCGATGGACAGGCCCCGGGCACCACTGGCCGACGGGGAGACCTGGTCGTAGAGCAGCCACTCGTCGACTCGGAACGGGCGGTGGAACCACATCGCATGGTCGAGGGAGGCCCGCACCAGATGGTCGAGGTCGAGGCCCTCCTCGTGCGGGACCAGGCTGGCGTGCAACAGCGACAGGTCGCTCATGTACGCGAGCACGCTGCGGTGCAGCGCGTCGTCCTCGGGCAGGGTGACATCGCGGGCGCCGTCGCCCCCGCCGGCACGCATCCAGAGCCGGGCCACCGCAGGGTGGTCGGGGTCGCTCCAGCGACCGCCGGGGGCCGTGGAGCCCGCGAACCGGAAGTCCAGCGCCCCGAACTCCGCCCGCATCGCCTCGACTGCGTCCGGGTGGCGCAGACCCGCCAGGGAATCGGCCAGCGACGGGCACTCCTGTGGGGCGGGGACCTCGGGAGCGCGGTCCTGGTGGGTGAAGCCCGGCTCCTCCCCCTGGTAGGAAGCGGTCATGAAGAAGATGTGCTTGCCGTGCTGGCGGGCCGCGACCCGGCGCACGCTGAACGAACGCCCGTCCCGCAGCGTGTCGACGTCGTAGACGATCGGCACCGCCGGGTCGCCGGGCAACAAGAAGTAGGAGTGGAAGGAGTGCGCCTGCCGGCCAGGTTCGACGGTCCGGCTGGCGGCGAGCAGCGCCTGGCCGAGCACCTGGCCGCCGAAGACCCGCTGCATCGAGGTCTCGGGCTGGGTACCGCGGTAGAGGCCGTCCTCGATCATCTCGAGGTCGAACAGATCGACGAGCTCCCGAGTGGACTTCGGCATCTCCCCAACTTAGCCGGACCGCCTTAGTCCGGGCGTGCGACCTCATGGGCGACCAGCGGCCCACCCGGGTACTGGCCGGGCCCGTCATAGACCTCGGCCTCGATACGACCGAGTTGCTCGCGGAACACGAAACGGAACACGACCTTGAGGGCCGCGGTCACCGGCAGCGCGGTCAGCGCACCGATCGCCCCACCGACGGCAGCCCCGACCAGCACCGCGATGAACACCGCGATCGGAGAGAGGTCGACGGCCTTGGAGAACACCCGCGGTGCGATGACGTAATTCTCGACCTGCTGGTAGCCGACCAGGATCACGAACACGGTGATCGCCAGCGGGACGGATTCCGTCAACGCGACCAGGGTGCACAGGATCGCGCCGATGGTGGCGCCCACCTGCGGGATGGCGGAGAAGAACCCGACCGCGAGAGCCAGGATCGCCGAATAGGGCACTCCGCTGACCCCGAGCACGATCCCGGCGAAGATTCCGGCGCTGGAGGAGACCAGCAACTGGCCGGTGACGTACCCGCCGATGCGATCCAGGGATTCGTCCAGCACCCGGACGCGCTCCGGGTCCCGCAGGGCGCGAACCGCGAAGGAGTGCAGGCGCGGCATCGCCATCATGAAGTAGATGGTGAGCGCGAAGACGGTGAAGATGCCGAACAAGGCGGTGACGACGCCCCCGAGAATCCCGTACACGGTGCCGAGCGAACTGGTGAGCAGTTCCGGGATCCGGTCGAGTTGCTCCTGGATCTTCTTCTGCACCTCGGGATCGTCGAGCCGGACGCCGAGGATCTCCCGGCCCTCACCACGGTCGTTGAGGCTGTTGAGCAGCGTCGGGATGTTCTCCACGAACTCACCCGCCTGGCGGACCGCCGGGACGATCATCAGCCACACGACCAAGGTCACCAGGAGCACGGCGGCCGAGAAGATCACCAGGACAGCGTGTCCCCGGCGCAGTCCGCGGCGCTCCAGGCGACGGATGGTGGGCTCCAGACCGGCGGCGAAGAAGAACCCCAGGAAGATCGACGCCGCGACCGAGCGGACCTCGACAACCAGGATCCCGAGGGCAATCACCAGCAGGACCGTCGCGGTGACCTTGGCCCAGTAGAGCAAGGGCGGTGGCTGCCCGCGCCCGGACACCGCCGGAGCCTCGATCTCCGTCATGGCAGGGACAGTAGAGCCCACCTCGACGCAATTCCCTCAGGCGCGCGGAAGGCTCAGATAGGCGCTCGCGCGAGGCGGTCCTCTACTGCCGTCGGCGAGGCGAAGCCGAGGCCGTTGCCATGTCTTCGTCTGCGATACGGCGAGCGACCCGGCGTTCCACGACGAAGGTCATCAGGGGCACGGTGCCCGCCAGCAGCACGATGAGCGTCCACCCCATCGGCCAGTGCCGGCGGCGGGAGAGGTCGAAGGCCAGACCGAGATAGATCAGGTAGAACCAGCCGTGCACCAAGGCGAGCCAGGCGTAGTCATGGTTGTCCGGCGGGCCGTATTTCAGGTACATCGAGAAACACAGGCCCAACAGCAAGACGCCGGTGATCAGGGCCGAGATGCGGTAACGAAGTACAGCAGCGTTCACGAGTGGTCTTTCTGGTGCAGGCGGGCGAGCAGATCGTTGAACGCGGCGAGCTCAGAATCTGATTCGAGGTCAGAATCTGTCGGCTGGGTGGCCGCCGTCGGGCGTGCCGGTGGCAGCACGACGTCGTCGGGAAGCCGATAGCCGGGATGGCGGGGCGGAGCGGTTTGCTCGTGGCCAGGGCACTGGGCGCGGATCGCCTCCCGGCACAACCAGGCCCAGACTCCGAGGGTGAACAGTCCGAAGGCAGGCCACTGCAAGGCGTACCCCAGGCTGCTGCCGCCCCCACCGGCACCGGAGCGGCCGAACTGCCACCACGACAGCGCCAGGCAGGTCACCACGGCGGCGACTGTCAGCACATGCAACGCCACCCAGCGCGGCGCGAACAGGACCTTGGGCACCCTCGCAGGGTACCCGTGGTGCCCGAGGGCTCACCGTCTCGCGGGCGCGGGGTCGAGGCGGCTGCTCACGGCCGTCAGGGCTCCCCCGGCCAGCCAACCCACCCCGGAACCATGGTGGGAACGCTGGCCGGGATCACCGGCAGCACCAGGCGCTACCTGAAATCCGTCGGTGGCCGCGTAGAGCAGGACACCGGGGTCCGGCACCGGCGCGGCGCGGGCCGCCAGGTACGCGGCGAATCCGGCGGCCGAGGCGCTCTGGTCGGGACCGACCCGGCGCAGGGCACCCAGATAGGAGGTGGCCGTCTCCCCCGCCGGATTGAACGGCAGGGCCGCCACCGGAGAGGCTCCGGCGGCCGCGACGATCTGGCTCTGCATGAGCCACGGCGCCAGATAGGTCCCGTACAGCGGAGCCGAAATTTGCCGGCGGACGGTGAGCTGCTCGTGCGCCACCTCCCAGCCGGCGAGCGCGAGCACCACGTCGGACCCGGGATCCATCCCGTCCTTGATCGTGATGCCGACGTGCTCCGCCGCGGCGCGAACCAGGGCGGCGGCGGCGCGTCCGCGTGGCGTGTCATCGCTGAGCAGGCCCAGCGCCCGAGCACCGCGGGTACCCAAGGTCGTGACCAGCGCGCGCAGCGCGCCGGCGTCGACAGCGGCCAAAGCCTCGTGTGGACACCGGCCGAGCGGAGCCACGGAGCCACCGAGGGCAGCGCCCAGCGCGGCGGAGGAACACTCGGCCAGATCCGGTCCCGACGCCGAGATCCAGCCCGCCGCGGAACCGGCGTCGAGCACCTGCTGATTGACCCGGGTCCCCTGACGGATCTCCAGACGCGAACGTCCAGTCGGCAATTCCACCTCGGCCCACATGCCCTGCGCGCCGGGGCGCGGCGCCGCCCGGTAGCGGCGACCGTCGATGAGCACGTCGGTGAAGCGATCGGTCATCAGGTGGACGAGGTTCGGACCTGGGCGCTGCGGCACGACCACGACGCCGGTGGCCACGTCGTCGAAGTCCATGGCGCGCACGAGCGGGACACCGCGCGCGGCCGGCGGGCCAGGTGGTGGCAACGCGGTCAGGGCTGAGCCCGCCAACACCACGACACTGACCACCACGAGTTCCATGCGGGCGGGCAATCTCCCCGCGCCCCGGCGCGCGCGCACCGCGGCGATGGCGCCCAGTGCGACCACCGCGGCCACGAGCGCAGCCTTGACCAGCACCAAGGTTCCGAAGTCGGTGACGGTGATCCCGCTCAACGTCACGTCGTAGTCCCGCGCGGACCACACTCCGGTTGCGGTGGCCAGGACGCCGGCGGCGATTGCGGCCGGGGTCAGGCGGCGCACCGTCGCCGTGCGCTGCCCGCGGCCCACTGTGGCACCGGCGAGGATGGCCGCCGACCAGACCGCCGCTGCAGCGACGTGACCTACCATCAGGGCGCCCGATGCTGCGCCGTCGGAGAGTGCGTCGCGACACAGCCAGCCCACGATCGCGGCACCGGCGAGCAGGCTGGGCACGGCGCGCCCGATCAGGACTGCGAGGAGCGCAGCGACGGTGAGGGCGCCGAGGGCCAGGTACTGCAGGCGTGGGAGTTCCCCGAACGCCCCCGCCGTGGCGGCGGCCGCCGCGAGCGCAGCGGCACTGACCAGCAGTCGCCGGGCGATTTCCGTCGGCCCGCCCGCGATCGGACGAAGGAGCGCGGCACCGGCAAGCAGGACCGCGGTAGCGATGAGAACGGTCCGGGCGACCCGGTCCAACCCGGACAAATCCAGCACGGCGTCGCCGCCGCCATGAGCGACTGCCAGACTCGGCACCAGAATCTGATACAGCGTCAGCGCGATGCCCAAGGCCAGCGCGCCGCGCAAGCGGCAGCGATCGAACGTGCGGGGCCACCGGACGTTCCGGTGGCCCCGCGTGTTCGATGCCAGGGTGCCGATCACCCCGCCCCCAGGGTGGTCAGCTTCGTTGCTCGACCCTGGCTCTCGAACGTCTTATTCACGGAGGTTCCTCACTCGATGGCTGCCGCGGACTCAGCGAACGTCTTCGTCGGCGATGACGAAGAACATGGAGTGCGGTTTGGCATCCCCGAAATCGCCGTGCGGCCACGAGGTCCGGTTGAAGCTGACGCAGCTGGACCCGGAGTTCTCGTCCACGAAGTTCGCGTCCAGGGAGAACCTGCCCTTGCGGCTGATGTCCAGGATGCAGACCTTGTGGTTGCCGTCGGTGTTCGTGCGGGCCACGAAGTAGTTCGCGAAGGCAATGCGCTTGACGTCCGTGGTCTCGCGGTAGAAGCCGTCCTTGCTCATCTCGAAGTTGTCGTAGGCGCCCCAGTGCGGACCACCGGAGGTGTTGTCCTTGACCTCGAAGGTGTCGACCAGGGTCGGGCAGTCCTTCTCGGCGCCACCGAAGCTGACTTCGGGCAGCGTGTCGATGCTGCACGTGGTCTTGGTGCCGGCCTTGACCAGCTTGGAAATGTCGAGCATGTAGATCTGCTTGGCGGTACCGGAGTCGAAGGTGTTGATCGAGCCCGGACCGCGGCCGATGACCGCGTGGTAGAGGTACTTGTCGTCGGGACTGGTCTGGATCCAGCCCGCACCCGAGCAACCCCCGCCCTCGCCGACCTGCGGGTTGATCTCGCGTGCCGAGGTGGTCACGTCGAACACCTCGCGCCACTGCAGGTTCTTGGCCGTGATGTCCGGGGTGTAGTAGACGACACCGCCACACATGGACGAGGCGAACGCACCCGTGTGCGTCGGCAGGTTCGTCGTCGTCACCTCCATGATGCCGCGCGGTTCCTCATGCGCCGGGTTGCGCTCGGTGCGCGGCCCGTCGGGCATGTAGGAGACCGAACGCAGCTGCGCGTTGTCCCGTTCGGTGATGTCGAAGGTGCGCACCGTCGGACGGAAGACCCGCGGGTCCGGCGCCTTGATCGGGTCGAGCACGATGTTGCGCGGCTCGGCGTAGTCCGAGGCGATGAGGATGTTGAGGTCCTCACGCACGTGGATGCCGTGCGGATTCGCGCAGGTCGCCGCGCTCGGAATCGCCGGGATGTTGACGCAGGTGTCGGGGTCCTCGGACTCCGCGAGCGCGGCCGGGATCTCCGAGAGCGTCTCACCGTTCTTGCCGATGCGGACGATGGAGCCCGGCGAGCCGCCGAAGCCGTTGGAGATGCGGACCTCGCCGTTGGTGTACCGGCACGGTCCGGCCACGTCCGCGCCGCCCATGTAGGTGCCGTACGCGGTGCCGTCCTTGAGCGTCCAGTAGGCATCCGGGATGGTGCCGCACGGGGTGTCGGTCGGGAGGTTGACGCCCTTCATCTCGATGCGCGGGAGCGCCTGCACGTCGAAGACGTAGGTGATGTCGCTGTAGAGGCCACCGGCGTAGATCGAGTCACCCTTGTGCCAGATGTACTGCATGTGGTGCGGCTCATTCTCGATGACCGGGCCCACGGTGACGGTGTTGACGACCTTGCCGTAGGTCGGGGAGGCCGGGGTCGAGTCGATCACGGCGAGGAAGTCCGGGCCGGGCAGATTGTCGCGGATGTCGTTCTCGGCCTTGGCCGGGCCGATGATCGGCTCGGTCTCCTGCAGGTTCGCGGTGCCGTTGTCGGCGGCGTTGAAGTCACCGGCCCACACGAGCAGGTACTCGTGCCGGATCCGGCCTTCCTTGGTGACGATCTTGCGCGCCTCGGGATTGGTTCCGGCGAGAGCAGAGCGCACCAGTTCGCGCTTGGCCGCGGTGATGTCCGGGCTGTCCTGCACGAGGTGGTTGGTCGCGGTGAAGATCTCTCCATTCTTGGCCGTGAACTCCGAGGTGAAGACCTGCACCTGGTCGGTCGCCGCCGCGTTCCCGGACTGTAGGCCGATGACTCCGGCCGCGATGAGCGCCGGGACACCGGCAAAGGCCACGAGGCGGCGGCCCCTACTGGGGCGCCGACGTGCTGCACGCACGTCGGCTTCTGGGGTGGGGTAAATGTCCATGCCCGGGACTTAACTGGATCGAGTTTGTTAAGTCAATAATGTTTACCGAGTCAGTTGTTTTTAATCCCCGTTGTCGTGCTTGTCGTCATGGGGTGTCGTTCGGACTGCGATCCGCGTCGAGCATGCGCGCCTCGTCCGGGGTGGGCGCGCTGCCGCCGAGGTGGGCGGGCAGCCACCAGCCCTCGTCCGGGCTCGCCGGCGCCTGGGGATAGTCCTTCTGTGCGCGGTCGAGCAGTTCCTGCATCCGGGTACGCAGGAGTTCGGTCTGCTCGGTCGGGTCCTCCCCGCGCGCAGGGTGCAGCGGCTCCCCTACGTAGACCAGGACCCGCACGTTGCGCTGCAGCAGATTCTTGGCTCGGCCCTTGGTCCACAGCCGCTGCCCACCCCACACCGCAACGGGCACCACCGGCGCCTTCGTCGCCACCGCCATGCGGACGGCGCCGCTCTTGATCTCCTTGACGGTGAACGAGCGACTGATCGTGGCTTCGGGAAATACCCCGACGACCTCGCCGGCCTTGAGCGCCTTGAGCGCTTCCCGGAACGAGGCCGATCCCGCGTCCCGGTCGACCGGGATGTGCTTCATCCCGCGCATCAGCGGACCGGAGATGCGGTGGTTGAACACCGACTCCTTGGCCATGAAGCGCACCAGGCGCCCCGACGGCTGCGCGCCCCAGCCAGCCAGGATGAAGTCCAGGTAGCTGACGTGGTTGGAGGCCAGCACCACCGGACCGGTGCGTGGCATGTGCTCCCCGCCCACGACGGTGACGCGCAGGTTCAACGCCCGGAACACGACCTTCGCGGCCGCGATCACCGGCGGGTAGACCCGATCCCGCGCGGCGTAGTCGTTCGCCTTCGGTGCAGCGCTCTCGGCCATGCGCGGAACCCTAGTGCTGACCCTCAACGTCAGCGAAAGCGCGCGCCATAGCGCTCGGTCTCGCTGACGCTACGGCGGTCAGCCGGGGATGATCCCCAACCGGCCCGCCTGGTAGTCCTCGAAGGCCTGCTGCAGTTCCGCGCGGGTGTTCATCACGAACGGGCCGTAGTGCGCGACGGGCTCGCGGATCGGGCGCCCACCGAGCAGCAAGACCTCCAGGCCGGCGCCGTGGCGGGCCTGCTGCGTGGCGTCGGCGCCGAAGGTGATCGCATCCCCGGCGCCGAGCACCGCGAGTGAGCCCGTGGTCAACTCGCGCCGGTCCGCGCCGATCCAGCCGCTGCCGGCAAGGACGTAGGCGAGTGCGTTGAACTCCGGGTTCCAGGGCAGGTCGAGCCGGGCCCCGGGTGCGACGGTGGCGTGCAGCAGCGTGATCGGGGTGTGCGTGGAGCCGGGCCCGGAATGGCCGTCGAGTTCACCCGCGATCAGACGCAACAACGCGCCACCGTCCGGCGAGGAGAGCAGGGCAACCTCGCCGCCGCGGATGTCCTGGTAGCGCGGGGCGATCATCTTCTCGCGCGCCGGCAGGTTCACCCAGAGCTGGACGCCGTGGAACAGACCGCCGGAGACGACCAGGTGCTCGGGCGGTGCCTCGATGTGCAGCAGGCCGCTGCCGGCCGTCATCCACTGGGTGTCACCGTTGCTGATCAGGCCGCCGCCACCGGCGGAGTCCTGATGCGCCATCTCGCCGTCGATCATGTAGGTGACCGTCTCGAAGCCGCGGTGCGGATGCCAGGACGTTCCCTTGGGCTCTCCCGGGGCGTAGTCGACCTCGCCCATCTGGTCCATATGGAGGAACGGGTCAAGGTGGCTCATCGCCACGCCCGCGAACGCCCGGCGCACCGGAAAGCCCTCGCCCTCGTACGCCGAGGGTGCCTGACGGACCGTCAGCACCTTGCGCGGCTTGGTCGTCGCGGGGTCGGGCGCACCCACCCGCGGCAGGACGGTGACGTCAGGAACGGTGACTGCAGGCATGGGACGAGCCTCCTCGGGTCCGTGCACCCGTCGTAATCGGGGGTCGCCTGCTACAACTTTAGTTGATACGACAACATTCCGCCGTCGTCCGGCTATCTCCTGCCGAACCAGCCGCATCGACGAGCGCGGGATCATCGAGCTGATCGTCCTGCCCGGGTCCGTCGAGTCCCACCGTGGCCTGTTCACGCCGGCCTGAAGAGTTCATCCCAGCCGACTGACCACGAAAATCGGTTGGTTACTCGCCACGTGCAACTCCACATCGATCCGCAGGTACCGGCGAGCGAACACCAGCACCATCAGCGCTGCGGTGTCCGGATCGAAGCCGGGCGGGTCCTGGTGCAATCCGATCGCGAGCCCCAGCATCGCGTCGCCCAGCAGGTCGGCCGCGGGATCGCCGGTGGCCTCCCCGATCGTGGAGGCGAAGACTTCCTGGCGCCGGCCATCGATCCGCCGCAGCGCGTTCCGGAACGTCGGTTCGGTGTGCGCCCACGCCCGCAGGGCGGTATCGGCCGCATCGGGCGCGCACAGCAACCCGCCGAGCAGCAGCTCGAGCCGGTCGACGGGATCGGGTTCGGCCGCCGGTCCCAAAAGCCACCCGGAGTGACCGCGCTCCCAGTGGGTCGCGAGCGCGTCGACGAACGTCGGCATACTCGCGAAGTGCCAGCGGAAGGACCCCGTGGTCACCCCGAGCCGGCGGCACAAGGCATCCACTGTCACCCCGTCAGAACCGTGCTGGGCAAGCAATTCACGCGCCGCCACGAAGTAGTCCTCCCGGCTTCGGGTGCGACCCTCGGATCCCGCGCCGACCTCAGTCGGCCAGGGCCCGCCGCCGGCCCAGTCCAGTCCGTGGCTGGGTTCGGTCGGCGAACTCCACGGCGGATCCGCCGGGAGGTCGGGCTTGCACGCGTCGAGGAATCGCAATTGCCGGGCGCCGTCGACCTCGACCAGCTCGGTCTCGATCCCGTACATGCGGCGGGCCAACTCGGCTGCCATCTGCCGAAATCGATCGGGGTCGAGCCCCCGCTCCGCACGGGAGGCAAGCCCGGCGCTCATGCATGCCGCCAACGCCACCAACAGCCCGGCGAGCTCGGGGTCACCGAGAATCTGCTCCACAGTCCGCAGCGATTCGGCATGGCCCGTCAGATGCACCACTGCCAGCGCCGAGGCCACGGCGGGCTGCGTGTGCGCCCAGGCCCGGACCGCGGACTCACCGCCGGAGAAGAGGAAGTTCACGCTCTCGTTGGCGATCATCTCGTGACGTCGCAACGGATCGTCCACCGCGGCGCACGCGGCGAACCAGGACAACAGACCGCGCTGCCAGCGCTCGGCGAAGGCCGCCACGAACGCCGCCATGTCCGCGAAGTGGTGGTAGAACGAGCCCGTCGTGGCGTGCAGGCGCTGACCCAAGGCGGCCAGGGTCACCGCTTCGGCACCACCCTCGGAGAGCAACTCGTAAGCGGCGGCGAAGTACGCCTCCCGGTCACGCGCGCCACCGGACCCGGCCGCCAGCCGGTCGTGGATGAGCGGATCAGGCACGCTGACTCCTTCCGCTTCCCGGGGGCACCTGCGGGGATCTCCATAACCCGACGAACGTTCCGCCGCGTCGGCTCAGTCGCCATTCTGGCGAGGTGACCCCCCGACGATCGCGCACCACCCTGACACCGCGAGGTCTCGATCGCGCAGCGCTGGCCGGCGTCGTATGCGCGGCGCTGGCGTTGTCCGGGTGCGGTACGCGCGCCGCCGACGGGCAGGTCGCGGTGGGTGCGGGGGCCGGCGCGGTGACGCTGTCACCGGAGTCCCTGCGCGCGCTGGCCGAGCTCCAGGGCGGTGGCCAACCGGCCCTCCCGCCCCAGCCGGGACAGCCCGCAGTGAGCGACCCGGCAGTGGCGAATCCGAAGCAGAGCCCAGCATCCGGCGCCGCCCGATCAAAGGTCGCCAAGCCGAAGCCGGGCACCGTCGCGTCGGCGCTACCGAAGGTCGCCGCATCGGCCGTCGGTACGTGCCCAGTCGCGCTGGCGCCGGTGGCCATCGGACAGATCGGCACGTTCTCCGGCCTGCTCGGCCCGGCCACCCGAAGCATGCAGACGACGCTGGCGGCCTGGGCACAGGACCTGAACTCCCGAGGCGGCCTGGCCTGCCACCCGATCGAGGTGCACAGCGCGGACGACGGCACGGACCCGGCTCGCGCCGCTGCACTGGCGCAGGACATGGCGCAAAACCGGAACGTGGTGGCCTTCGTCGCCAACGCTCTCGTGTTCCCCGCCGGTTTTCAGCAGGCGATCGCGAGAGCCGAAGTCCCGGCGGTCGGCGGGAACGGCCCACAGTCCTGGCGGAACAGCCCCTGGGTGTTCCCCGAGGGCGCGTCCTTCGCAGACCAGATCTTTGGGTTGGTCCGCAACGGGGTTGAGCAAGGCAAACGCCGCCTGGGGCTGGTCATCTGCGTCGAGGCGTCAGCATGCAGCGAGTTCACGAACGACTTCAAGGCCACTGCCCCGGTCGCCGGTGCCGAGCTGGTCTACACCAAACAGTCGTCGATCACCCAGATCGATTACACCGCCGAGTGCCTCAACGCCCGCGATGCCGGTGTCGACCAATTGGCGGTAGGCCTGGACGGGGCCTCGATCGGCCGGCTGGCCCGCTCCTGCAAGGCGATCGGTTACCGGCCCCTGCTGTCCTCGCTCGCTTCTTTGCTCAGCCCGGGCCAGGCGGCCGACGCCCTCGTCCGCGAGTTCGGCCTCGCGACCTCCACCCCCACCGCCCCCTGGATCCTCCAGGACACCCCCGGCCTGCGGGAGTACCACCGGGTGATGCGCCAGCTGGCTCCGCAGACCCCACCGGATGCCGCGTCGGTCACCGCCTTCACCTCCGGCAAGCTGCTCGAGGCGGCGATCGCCAATGTCGCCGCCGAGGTGGTGGACGCCCCGATCACCCCCGCGCTGGTGCTTAAGGGGCTCGGCGGCATCCGCAACGAATCCCTCGGCGGGCTGGCCGCCGGGCTCACCTTCACACCTGGGCAGAAAATGGCCGCCAGCAGTGGATGCGTGTTCCTCGAGCTGCTGACGACCAAGGGCTGGACGGCGCCCATGGGCAGCCGCCCGGTCTGTCGCCCCCGCTGAGCGCGATGCGACGACCCATCTCCGGGCGGCGTGTGGCCCTATCACCGCCGTCCGATAGGGCCACACGCCGCCCGAAGATGCGGGATTGGGGCGCCCGGAAGACCCTGCGGCTAGAGCCCGAGGTCGCGGCCGATGATCTCCTTCATGATTTCCGTCGTGCCGCCGTAGAGGGTGCTCACGCGGGCGTCGCGGTAGGCGCGGGCGACGGGGTACTCCTCCATGTAGCCGTAGCCCCCGTACATCTGCAGGCAGCGGTCGATGATGCTGCGGGAGAGCTCCGTGCACCACCACTTGGCCTTCGAGGCGTCGGCGGCGGTCAGCACCTTGTCGGTGTGGTCCAGGATGCAGCGGTCGACGTAGGCGCGGGCGACGTCGAGCTCGGTGGCAATTTCGGCCGCGACGAACTTGGTGTTCTGGAAGCTCCCGATCGGCTTGCCGAATGCGGTGCGGGTCTTGATGTAGTCCAACGTGCCGGCGAAGATCCGCTCCGCCCGCGAGATCGCGCCGATCGCGATGACCAGGCGCTCCTGGGGCAGGTTATGCATCAGGTGGTAGAAGCCGCGGTTCAGCTCACCGATCAGGTTCGCCTCGGGTACCCGCACGTCGGTGAAGGACAGCTCGGCGGTGTCCTGGGCGTGCAGGCCGATCTTGTCCAGGTTGCGGCCGCGCGCGAAGCCGGGCATACCGCGCTCGACCATGAACAGCGAGATTCCCTTGGGACCCGCCGAGCGGTCGGTCTTGGCGACCACGATGACGATGTCGGAGTGGATGCCGTTGGTGATGAAGGTCTTGGACCCGTTGATCACCCACTCGTCACCATCGCGCACCGCGGTCGTGGCGATGCCCTGCAGGTCGCTCCCGGCTGCGGGCTCGGTCATCGCGATCGCGGAGACCAGATCCCCGGAGCAGAACCCCGGCAGCCAGCGTTGCTTCTGCTCCTCGGTGCACAGGTCGGTCAGGTACGGCCCGACGACCTCACTGTGCAGCGGGATCGCCAGCCCGGGGGTGCCCTCGATGCCCTCGCAGACCACCGCGTTGTACCGGTAGTCGGTGTTGCCGCCGCCGCCGTAGGACTCCGGCACGCTCAGCCCGAGCAGCCCGGCCTTGCCCGCCGCGCGCCAGGCCTCGCGGTCGATGATCCCGGCGGCCTCCCACGCCTCGTAGTGCGGCAGGACCTCCTTGGCCACGAACGCGGCCACCGAGTCCGCGAAGGCCAGGTGGTCCTCGGTGTACAGGTTGCGCCGCATCGCGTGTGTCCTCCGCCTCGGGTGCCCTGCCTCGATGCTGCCACACCGCCAGAACCAGGGCTACTGGCCAGTAGGCAAGCGCAGTACGAGTCCGTACTGTTAGCACCAAGAACCCCCACGATCACGACGTTCGCGGCCATACTGCGATGAATCGGAATCCGATTCCCGGCGGAAGGGACCCCAGGTGGCGGTAGGGCGACGTGTCGCGCTCAGCGCTGGCGCCCTCGCGCTGAGCCTGGCCGGCAGCGGGGTGGTGCTGGGCGGCGTCTCGGCCGCGGAAGCAGGCTACGCCGGCGTCGCGGAGGCCACCGGCGTCCGGGTGATCCTGACCAACGCCTCAATTCCGCTCGGGGTCTCCCCCCAATTGCAGGGTCCGACGGCGGTCGCCGAGCAGAATTCGCTGCAACAGTCCGACGCCTACGCCGCGTTTCCGTTCCCGGGCGAGGAAGTCGCCGGGATTCCCGGCGTGGTGGGCGGCACGGCCGGGATCCCGCTGCCCGCCTACCCGTTCGTGGTGTCCACCACTGCCGGTGATGACGTGCGCCAACTCTCCTACCCCGGCATCGAGCTTCGCTCGGAGAGCGGATCCAAGCTGACCCAGGCGAGTGCCACCGGCGGCTCCACCGCCAACGGCGCCACCGCGACCGCACGCGTGATCAACGACGCCGGGATCATCACGGCGCTGGCCACCAGCGACGTGGACGCGGTGCGCTTGGGCGAGGCGCTGCTGATCAGCGGCCTGACCGCGACGGCGCAGGCCGAGCGCGCCGCCGCCACCGAGCTCACCCGCTCCAGCGCCCTGGGCTTCACCTCGCTGAGCGCCCCCGCGCTGACGCTCACCATCCCGGGCGCACCGGGGACACCGGCCACGGTCGTGCCGGCGCCCAGCTTCGCGCTGCGCAACGGTCAGTTCTTCTTCACCGGCCCCGGCTCCGAGCCGACGGGTACCCCCGTCCCGGCCCGCGACTTCGCCAAGGCCATGACCGACGCGGGGATACCGACCAGCTACCAGCAGCCGCGCAAGACCCCGGACGGAATCATTGGCGCGGGCCTGGAGTTCACGGTGACGCTGCCCGCGCCACCGGAGGGATCACCGGGAGGCTTCTCCGGCGAGACCCCGGTGACGTTCTCGGTCGGACTCCTGCGCGCCGAGGTGTCGTTCACTCCGTCACCTGACGCCCCGACCGCGCCCGCACTCACCCCGATCACGCCGGCCGAGACAGCCGAGTTCGCCCCGCCCGTCCTCGGTGCGCCGCTGCCCCAGGTGGCGCCCAGCCAGCCCGTCGCGGTCGGCGAGATCGCGACCGGGATCACCCCCGCCGCCCCGGCCCCCGCGGGCATCGACCTGACGGCCCTGCAGGGCTCCCGCGCGGCGATCGGCTCAGACATCGGCTGGCTCTACCTGCTGGTGGCCGCGGTCGGTGTCGCCGCGTTCGGCGGCACCGTGGTGTTGCGCTTGCGAGGAGTGCGCGGATGAACCTTGCCCAGACGGACGGAGACCTCTGGTGAACCTCGTCGCAGTGTTGCGTGCGCAGTGGGACCGGGTGCTGGCCGTGCTGGCCACCGTCGCCGGGGCGATCCTGCTGATCGTGGGCTGGTTCAAGATCAGCGACACCGGCTTCGTCTCCGAGCAACTGCCCTACCTGGCTTCGGCCGGACTGGGTGGGGTGTTCCTGCTCGGCGTCGGCGGGATGCTGTGGCTCTCGGCGGACCTGCGCGATCAATGGCGCGAGCTACGGGGCATCCGGGCCCGACTCGACGCGAGCGAGCGAGGGACGAGCGAGGAGCGTGAGCGAGCCATCCGCACCCCTACGGCTTCTGAGGTCCAGTCAGCCAAGTGAGCACGGTGGCCATCCCCCGCGGTCGGTCCGAGGGCGCGCGTACGCGCCGAACCGCGGTTCACCGTCGCCAGCTCCGCGACTCGCCCACGCCCTGGGCGCGGGGGGACCGGGTGGTGCTGGCGGTCTGCCTGGCCGGTGGACTGATCGGTCTGGTCATCGGCTGGTTCGGCATCAGCGACACCGTCGACCTGGACTCCCAGGCCCGCTGGTTGGCGTTCGGCATCCTCGCCCTGATCGTCGGCGGCCTCGGGATGCTCAACTGGCTGCTGTCCGGCCTGCGCAACGTCACCATCGCCCGCCGCGGGGTTCTCCTGGAGACCGACCGTCGCCACCCGGCGCCCACGGTGGCGCCGTCGCCCGGCGCCGAGGCATCCGGCGGTGTCTACGGAACGGTGGCCGGGATGCGCCGGTTCCACACCGTCGACTGCCTGATGCTGGACGGCAAGGCGGCGGACTTCGGTGATGCCGCCACGCACGCCGCGGCCGGGCTCCGCCCGTGCGGGATCTGCCTGCCAGACGGCGTGAACCATGAGTGAGCGCAGCGAGCTCATCAAAAAGGACAGTGCACTGTCACTCATTGGGTGGCCGAGCGCCAGCGAGGTCTCCAATGAGTGAGTACGTCCCGTTCCTGGTCTTCGGCCTGGTGATCGGGTCGATCTACGGCTTGGCCGCGATGGGTCTGGTGCTGACCTACCGCACCTCGGGGATCTTCAATTTCGGCCACGGCGCAGTCGGCGCCGGAGCGGCTTACGTCTTCTACGAACTGCGCCAGCAACAGGGCGTGCCCTGGCCGATCGCCGCACTGATCGCGATCGTCGGCTTCGGGGTCCTGATCGGTTTCTTCCTCGAACGGATGGCACGCGGGTTGGCCCGCGTTCCCGTCAGCTACCAGATCGTCGGCACCATCGGTCTGCTGCTGCTGATCCGCGCCGCGGTCACCGCGATCTACGGTGCGGACTTCCGGCTGTTCGACCCGTTCCTGTCCCAGGACGAGGCGTTCAACGTCTCCGGGGTCTCCGTCACCAACGACTCGCTGATCACCTTCGTCGCCGTCTCCCTCGCGGCGGTGGGGTTGTACCTGCTCGTCGAGCGCTCCCGCCTCGGCACCACGATGCGCGCGGTGGTCGATGACCCGGCACTGCTGGACACCACCGGCGTCGCCCCGACCCGGGTCCGGCGTCAGGCGTGGCTGATCGGGTCCTGCTTCGCGTCGGCTTCCGGGGTGCTGCTCGCCGCGCAACAACAGCAGCTCGACGTCACGCTGCTCTCCCTGCTCGTCGTGCAGGCCTTCGGGGCCGCCGCGATCGGCGCGTTCCGCAGCCTGCCGCTGGCCTACGCCGGCGGCCTGGCCATCGGCGTCGCGCAGAAGATCGTGAGCAAGTAATCCGGGGACTACAACTGGCTGCAGGGTCTGGACTTCAACCTGCCGTTCATCATCTTGTTCATCGCACTGCTGGTGCTCGGGCGCAACCGACTCGGTGACCTGGGCTCCGGAGTACGCGCCCGGACCGCCGCGCCGCTCGTGCTGCGCCCCCACATCCGGATGATCGTCGGTTCCGCGGTGCTGCTGTTCGCGGTCGCAGTTCCGCACCTCGTCGGGGCGCGCCTGCCGGTGTGGATCAACGCCATGAGCCAGGTCCTGCTGTTCCTGTCCCTCGGCCTGCTGGTACACACCTCCGGCCAGGTGTCGCTGTGTCACATCTCGCTCGCAGCCGTCGGGGCAGCCGCCTTCGCCCACGCCGTCTCCTCCGGGGTCCCGTGGGGTTTCGCGGTGCTCTTCGGTGGGCTGATCGCCGTTCCGGTCGGAGCGGTGGTCGCGATCCCGGCCATCCGGCTCTCGGGTTTGTTCCTCGCCCTGGCCACTCTCGGATTCGGGATCTTCATCGCGCAGTTCTTCTACGTCAAGCCCTACATGTTCGGCACCGCGGATCTGCGCACCAGCCGCCCGTCGGGATTCACCACCGATACCAGCTACTACTACCTGCTGCTCGCCTTCGCCATCGCCGGGGTAGCACTGGTCATGGTGATCGAACGCAGCCGCCTCGGCCGGTTGCTGCGCAGCCTCTCGGACTCCCCGCTGGCCCTCGCCACCCTCGGAGCCTCCGCGAACGTGACCCGGGTGCTCGTCTTCTGCATTTCCGCGTTCCTCGCCGGCATCAGCGGCGCGCTGTTCGCCGGACAGTTCGGGTCGGTGTCCGGGACCAGCTTCAACTTCGTGTTTTCCCTCATCCTGCTCGCCGTCCTCGCGATCTCCGGCCGTTCCACGATCACCGCCGCGATCATCGGCCCGCTGTTCCTCTACGTCGGACCGGCCTACCAGGTCGGGTTCGCCGACGGCTTCCAGGTCGTCTTCGGCCTCGGCGCGATCCTCGCCGCGGTCTACTCCACCCGGTTGCCGCGCCTGCCGCTGCAGCGATGGGCCACCCAATCGGGGTGGCGCCGCGAGAGCACCACTCGAGCCAGACTGGCAGCCATACCCCCGCCTGCCCCTGACCTACCTGCGGTTCCGGAAATGGTGCACCGATGACGAGGACGCACCGCGCACGCGCCGCCCTGACCGCGGGGGCGCTCGCTATGGCGCTCGCCCTGACCGGATGCGGGACCCGCGCCTCCGACGCCGAGGTGCGCGCCGGGGTGGCCGCCGGGCCGGTGTCGATCGACCCCTCCTCGGTTCAGCCGCTCCAGAGCGGGGCCGGCACCAGCGCGCCTGCCACCGACGCCGGCGAGGTGGTGGGTTCGGGCGAGGTCCCGGCGCAGGACGTGGCAGGCAAGGCGGGCAAGGTGGGCAAGACCGCCCAGGTCGACGAGGCCCTCGTCCCGACGGTGCCCGGCGCGAGCGGGCCGACCCGGCCCAAGGCGAACGGGCAGCCCACCACCACCACGACACGCGCCCCCGAAGCCGGCTGCACCACCCCGGGTGCACCGGTGGCGATCGGCCAGGTCGGCGTGTTCTCCGGGGTCGTCGGTCCGATCGCAGGCGATGCGCTCCAGACACTGGCCGTCTGGGCCAAGGACATCAACTCCCGCGGCGGTCTGCCCTGTCACCCGGTCACGATCTTCGTCCGCGACGACGGCGGTGACCCGGCCCGCGCCGCAGTCGCCGCCCGGGAGTTGATCGCCAAGGGCGTCGTTGCGTTCGTCGGCAATATCCTCGCCCTGTCGATGAAGGGCTTCCTTCCCGAGATGGAGAAGGCCTGCATCCCGACGCTCGGCGCGGACGTCGCCGACCTCGTGTGGGCGACCCACCCGTGCCTGTACCCGCAAGGCGGTGGAATCGACGAGGCCATCGCCGGCCTGATCCGCAGCGCGTCCGACAACGGCAGCAAGCGCCTGGGGTTGCTCTACTGCGTCGAGGCTGCGCTGTGTACGGGCCTGGTGGAGCCGGTGAAGACGGCGGCCGCCCGCGAGGGTCTGCAGTTGGTGTACGACGCCCCCATCTCGGTGACGCAGCCCGACTTCACCGCCCAATGCCAGAACGCCAAGAACGCCGGGGTGCAGGAGCTGGTCCTCACCATGGACGGATCCTCCGTGGCCCGCCTCGCCCGCTCCTGCAAGGCCCTGGGGTACATGCCGACCCTGGTCACCGGCGGCTTCGCCTTCACCGCCAAACAGTCCGAGGACCCCACCATCCGCTCCTTCGACCTCACCTCCGTCGGCATCAACGCACCCTGGTTCCTGACCACCGAACCCGGACTGCGCGAGTACCAGCAGGCGCTGCGGACCTACGCTCCACAGATCCAACCCGCGGGGATGTCCAGCCAGGTCTGGTCGTCGGCCAAGTTGCTGGAGGCCGGCGTGGCGAAGCTCGGCGCGGGGGCGCGCAGCAAAGCCCTGAGCGCGGCCGACATCACGGCCGGTCTACGCCAGCTCAAGAACGAAACCCTCGGGGGCCTGACCGGTCCGCTGGACTTCACCCCCACCACCGGGCGGCGGACGAGTGGCTGCGTCTACCTCACCAAGCTCGGCGAGAACGGCTTCACCGCCCCCCGCGGCAGCAGGCCGCTGTGCAATCTGCTGGCCGAGGATAATTAGGACATGTTGGTGATGACGAACCGTCAGCAGCACCACCGCGGCTCGCGATTGCTGCGGGTGACCGCCGTCGTCGCCCTCAGCGCGCTGCTCGCCACGGGGTGCGGTACCCGGGCGGACGACGCCGAGATCGTCGCCGGCGCCGGCGGCGGACCGGCCGACCTCCCCCCGGCAGTCCTGGACCGGGTCCGTGCGGCGCTTGGTGGGGTGCCCGGAGCACCCGTCGCGTCCACTGCACCGGGGGCACCCGGTGCGCCCGCCGCCGCCCGCGAGTCCGGCAGCGGCCAGCTCCCGACCGCTCCCGTGGGCAAGCCGGGCAAGAGCCCCGGCACGGGCGGGCAACCAGCCACACCGGCGAACCAGGCTGCCCCCAAGGGGGCGGACACCGCGATAGCTGCGCGACCGGCCGCCTGCACCACGGTGGGCACACCCATTCCGATCGGGCAGGTGGGCAGCTTCAGCGGTGTCGCCGGCCCCATCACGGCCAGCGCCCGCACCGCGCTCGCCGTGTGGGCCAAGCACATCAACGCCCAGGGCGGGCTGGCGTGTCACCCGGTGGAGATCTTCGTCGCCGACGACGGCGCCGACGCCACCCGGGCGGCCTCCGCTGTCGCCCAACTCGTCAACGACCGCAAGGTCGTCGCGCTGGTGGCGACCTTCTCCTCGCTGTCGATGACCGGTCTGATCGACGGGGTCGAGAAGGCGAAGATCCCGGTGGTCGGCGGTGACCTGCTCGCCCTGGAGTGGAACAGCCATCCCCTGCTGTTCCCGCAGGGCGCGGGCCTGGAAGGACAGGCCGGCGGCGCGATCCAGCAATTGGTATCGCAGGGCAAGACCAAACTCGGCCTGCTGTACTGCGTCGAGGCCAGCGCCTGCACCACCGGGGCGAAGATCATCCCGGAACGTGCGAAGGCGTTCGGGGCCGAGATCGTCTACAGCACTCCGGTCTCGCTGACCCAGACCGACTTCACCGCGCAGTGCCAGAACGCCAAGAACGCCGGCGTCCAGGCGCTGGGCGTGGCCGTGGACGGGTCCTCGATCGGTCGGGTCGCGCGCTCCTGCGCCGCCCTCGGATACTTCCCGCCGCTGATCTCCAACGGCCTGGTCATCTCGCCCGCGCAGGCCGAGGACCCCGGGATCCGCAAGAACACGCTGTTCACCGCGAGCTCGAATGCCCCGTGGATGCGCACCGACACCCCCGGCCAGAAGGAGTACGCGGCTGCACTCGCGCAGTACGCGCCCGGGCTGGAGACCGACGGCGCTTCCATGGCGACCTGGTCGGCGGCGACGTTGTTCGCCGCCGCGATCTCCAAGCTCGGCGACGACGCCATCGGCAGGCCGATCACCACCGCCGACGTATTCACCGGACTGGGGCGGATCAAGAACGAGACCCTCGGCGGGCTCGCGCCGCCGATCACCTTCAGCCCCAACCAGAAGTTCGCGCCGCTGTCCCGGTGTGTGTACTTCGAGTTGCTGACCGTCGAAGGCTGGACCGCACCGCTGGGGAGCCAGCCGCTGTGCTCGAAGAAGTGAGGCGCAGATGCTGACGCTGGATCACCTCAGTGCGGGTTACGGCGGCACGCCGGTACTCACCGACATCACCCTCAGCGTGCCTCGCGGGGCCGTCGTCGCGCTGCTCGGCGCCAACGGCGCGGGCAAGACGACATTGCTGCGCGTGTGCGCCGGACTGCTCACCCCGACCTCGGGCCGCCTGCTGATCGACGGCGTCGACGTCACCGGCCACGCCCCGCACACCCTCGTTCCCCGCGGGATGTGCCACATCCCCGAGGGGCGCGGGGTCTTCAGCTCCCTGACCGTGCGGGAGAACCTGACCGTGCAGTCACCCAAAGGCGCCGAGGACGTCGCGATCGCCAAGGCCGCCGAGGCGTTCCCGGTGCTGGGCCGGCGGCTGAACCAGGTGGCGGGAACGCTGTCCGGCGGCGAGCAGCAGATGCTGGCATTGGCGCGCAGCTACGTGCAGTCTCCGACGATGATTCTGCTCGACGAGGTCAGCATGGGGCTGGCCCCGATCGTCGTCGACGAGATCTTCGAGTTCCTGCGCAAGCTCGCCGAAGGCGGTGCGAGCCTGCTCCTGGTCGAGCAGTACGTCACCAAGGCCCTCGAGCTCTCCGACTATGTCTACTTGTTGCAGAAGGGCCACCTGGTCTTCGCCGGCGAGCCCGGGGAACTCGACGGCGAGGACCTGTTCGCGAGATACCTGGGCCACGCTGCCTGAGCGCCGCCCGCGGACAGCGCTCAGACCGGAAGTCCCAGCGATCGGGCAATCAGCATCCGCTGCACGTGTGACGTGCCTTCGCCGATGGTCAGGATGCGGGCATCCTGGTAGTGCCGCGTGGTCGCGGTCTCCTCGATGAAGCCATAGCCGCCCTGCAATTGGGTGGCGAGGTAGGCCGCCTTGTTCGCGGCCTCAGAGGCGACCAGTTTTGCGGTCGCGGCACATTCCTTGATCGAGTGACCATGGTCGTACTTCCACGCGCCGTCGTAGGTCATGGTCCGGGCGGTGGCGGTCAACGCGGAGATCTCCGCGATGTCGAACGCCACACCTTGGTGAGCCCCGAGCGGCTTGCCGAAGGAGTCGCGCTCGCGCACGAAGCGCAACGTGTCCGCCAAGCATCCTGCGGCGAGCCCCGCACTGATTGCGGCGATCGGCAGGCGGGCCCAGGTCAGGAACTCCAGGACATCACCGTAGCCACGGCCGGGCCGCGAGATCAGGGCATCCGCCGGGACCCGCACGTCGTCGAAGAACAACGGGTGCGTGTCCGAGGAGCGCCAGCCCATCTTGGCGTAGGACGCACCGACCGTGACGCCAGGTGCGTCCAGCGGCACCAGGAACGCAGAGACCGGCGGACGCCCGTTCACCTTCTCCCCGACGGCGGCCATCAGGATGACGTACCGCGAGAAGGGCGTTCCGCTGTTGGTGATGAACTGCTTGGAGCCGTTGATGACCCAGTGATCGCCCTCCAGTCGGGCCGTGGTGGAGATGTTGCCCGCGTCCGACCCACCGGACGGTTCGGTGAGTCCGATGGCGATGAACGTCTCACCGGTAGCGGCGGCGGGCAGGATGCCGAAGCGCAGGTCCGGCCGGTCCTTGGCCAGGTGCTGCAGCAAGGCCGCAACGATCGTCTGGACGTGGACCGTGATGGCCAAGGAGGAATCGACCTTGGCCAGTTCCTCGACGGTCAGGCACAGCGTGCGCAGGTCGGCGCCGGCTCCGCCGCAGGCGGGGTCGATCAACAGCCCGAACATTCCGAGTTCGCCGGCCTTGCTGACCAGCTCCGGGTCGAAGGTCGAGGTGATGCTGCGCTGGGCGGCGCCGGGCTCGACCTCGCGTTCGACGAACCGGCGCACGGTGTCCCGCCACTGCAGGTGCTCCGGGGTGAACGCCCAGGGGAGGTCGTAGTCCTGCGGAGCGGCTGGGCGGGAGAGCAGCGGTGCGGGCAGTGTGGCGGTCATCGACGACGCCTACCTTTCCTGTCGATTACTGACACCGCCAGCGTGTCGGCGAGGTCCTGGATTGAGGTCGTGCCCGGGCGAACGGTTCTCTGGTGCCGGGGGCGGCAGCTGGCTCAGGCCCCGGCAACCCGATCTCCGTACTCGGCCCAGTACTGCTCACGCAGTTGCTTGCGCAGCAGCTTGCCGACCACGTTCTTCGGCAGCGGTTCGGTGGTGAACTCCACCCGCGACGGCTTCTTGTAAGACCCGGCGCGTTCGCGGACCAACTCGATCACCTCGGCTGCGGTGACGCTCGCGCCTTCGGCGACCCGGCACATCGCCATCGGGCTCTCACCCCATTTCGGGTGCGGGACGGCGAACACGGCGACCTCGATCACCTCCGGGTGATCATTGATGACTGTCTCGAGCTCGGCCGGCCAGATGTTGAAACCACCGGAGACGATCATGTCGTCGACGCGGTCGAGGATGTAGACGAATCCGTGCGCGTCGATGCGGCCGATATCCCGGGTACGGACCCAGCCGTCGACCAGCCGGGTGGCGGTGAGTTCGTCGTCGCCCCAGAAGCCGCGCATCTGGCCCTCGACCTGTGCCCAGAGCTCGCCCTGCGCGCCGAGGGGCAGCACGGTGCCGTCCTCGTCGCGGACCTGCACTCGTGCGAAGGGAAGAATCCGGCCGGCGGAGCGCATCGGGGTGGAGCCGGGATACTCCCCGAACCACTCGGCCGGGGTCATGATGGTCAGCGGGACGGCTTCGGTCTGGCCGAAGATCTGGTACAGCACGTCCCCGAACACCCGGCGCCCGGCATTCGCCGTGGCGTCGGTGATCGGTGCCCCGCCGACGAGCATGCACTCCAGCGCCGACAGGTCCTTCGCACCGGCGCCGGGTTCTGCAGCGAGCATCGCCACCATCGAAGGCGGGGCGAACATGTGCGTGACGTGGTGACGTTCCATCAGATCTAAAACCTTGGCCGCATCGAAAGCACCGAAGAGCAAGTTGGTGCTGCCGTGCAGCCACGCCGGCAGGAAGAGATACCCCGAGGCATGCGAGATCGGTCCGGCGTGTCCCACCACGCTGTCCCAGCGCAGGTTGGGCAGGCGGTAGAACCAGTTGCGGCAGTTGACCAGCCAATCGTGCTGGGTGTACGCGATCCCCTTCGGTGTCCCGGTGGTTCCGGCCGAGTGCCGGATGACATACCAATCCTCGGCCTTGACCTCGACCACGGGATCGACATCGGACTGCACGGCCAGCCACTTCTCGTAGCTCTCGTCGCGGACGACGACGTGCCGCACGCTGGTCGAGGTTGCGCCGAGATCAGCGACGGAGTCCGCGTACGCCTGATCGGTGACGATCACCGAGGTGCCGGTGTGTCCGACCATGTGCGCGTGCGCCTCGGGAGAATTGCGCGCGTACAAAGGAACCCGGACGGCGCCGGCAATGGCCGCGGCGAGGAAAAGATCGGCCGCACCGAGATTGTTGTCCTCCAAGCCGGCGACGCGGTCACCCGGACGCACGCCCAGATCGATCAGCGCATTTGCCAGCCTGACCCCCCTATTCCACATCTGAGTGAACGTCAGCTGCTGATCCTCGGTCCGGATCGCGATGCGATCGGCATTGAGCGTCACGGCCTGACGCATCATGCTCGGAACGTCCATCAGATCTCCTCCTTCCTCCGGGCACGCGCAGCGCCCACTACTTCTCGTGCGGTGCCCGGTAGGACGCAGCCTCCTCGGAGACGAACAGTGGCTTGACCTGGGTCAGCCCGCCCTTGGCTGCCTTGTCGACCACCGCGACGTAGACCCCGCGAGTCGTCGGGGCACCTGGCGTGGAGAAGTCCAGATCGGGGACCAGGTTCTCAGTGGTGATGGAGGTGCTCGCGTTCTTCGCAGCGAAGATGCCCGCACGGCTGAGGTCCTTGGACTGGCACGCCTTCTCCAGGATCTGCTGCCAGATCAGGCCCAGCGCGTAGCCGTACTGCACCGCGTTGCTCGGCCGCCGCGAGGCGTCGGTCTCGAAGGCTGCCGCGATCTGGGCCGCCCGGGGTTCTTCCGAGGAGTAGGGAACAGAGCTTGCGACCACGTAGAGCTTGTCCATGGCGCCGGCAGCTGGGCCGTCCAGGAGGATGGGGTCGAAGGACGGGCTGTTCGCAATCATCGGCACGTTGAGATTGAGGGCCTTGTTCGCCGAGGCGATGGACGCGGTTTGCGCGGGGGTGGTGGTCATCACGATTGCCTTGACCCCCTCGCCCTTGAGCCCGGTGATGACATTGGTCAAGTCGGCGTCGGTGGCGGTGATCTTCTTCTCGACCAGCTTGAGATCGTGCTCGGCGGCCATGAACTGCGCGCCGAGCAGGCCATTGGCGCCGCCTTCACCGTCGATGTAGATGTCGGCGATGGTGTCCCCCGGACTCAGCATGCCCTCCTCGAGGAGGAAGGCCAGCCCGTTGATCAGCTCCAGGTCGTAGGTGGTCCCCGCGATCAGCACGTAGGGCTGGTCGAGCAGGAACGAGGTGAAGGCGAGCGCCGCCGTGGTGAGCTGCCGGTCGGCAATGTCGCCCTTGAGTGCCGCGATCATCGACGACCCGAGCAGCTCGAGGATTCCGGCCACCTTCGGTTCAAGGTCCGGAAACTGCACCTTCGCCTGCTCGGCCTTGAATCCGTGGTCTCGGACGTCGAGAGCGATCTGACGCCCACAGATCCCGCCGGCTGCGTTGACCTCCTCGACCCACAGCTCCTGGCCGACCCGCAGATTCCCGCCCAGGCTCTTGAAGGGCCCCGAGTTATCACTCAGGACCCCCAACGTGATCGTGTCCGCACTGATACCGGGCCCGGTCCGGACCCCGTCACCGTCACCGTCACCAGCGTCCACGGCGTTCTCGTCACCCCCGCAGGCGACCAGGACGAGACATCCGGCCAGTAGCCACGAGCCGAGCACGGCGTTCGTGCGCATTACGACGTCCTTCCGACGGCCGAGAAGCCCCGACGACGCGGACGCTAGCACTCCTGTCCTAGATCTTCTAGACTAGCGTTGATTTTTGAGTGCTCGCCTGTACCTGCCCTACGCTCAGTCACATCTACCGCGGTGATGCCCGCCGCGGTGGCTACGGCGCGGGGAGTCGCGGTGCGCGCCAGGAAGGGAGGGACGGTGGACGTGAGCGCCCCGGCAGCGCACGCCAAGACCCCACCCGCCGCGCCCACCGCCGCCACGGAGAGCCGCGTCGCCCGTAAACGCGCCGAACGACGCCGACTGCTCGAGCGCACCGCCGCCGAGGTGTTCGCCCAACGTGGCTACGAGGGTGCCAACTTCGAGGAGATCGCGGCTCGCCTGGATCTGCGGGGTGCGAGTCTGTACTACTACTACCCGTCCAAGGAAGAACTTTTCCTGCGTTCGATCGAGAACGCGACCGCGGAAGTGCTCGCCCGCCTGCGACCCATCGCCGCCGCAAAGCTTCCCGCCGACGAGCGCCTGCGCCGGCTGTTCGTCGAACAGGCGATCATCGAGATCCGCGACTACCCGGCCTTCGCGCCGCTGTTCGCGATGTCCGTGCCGGTCCCCGCGATCGACGCACGGCTGGCCGAACTGCGCCTGGAGCACGGCATGGTCTTTCGCGGCGTCGCCCTCGAGGTCGCCCGGCAACACAAGATCGCCCGCCGTCGCGCCAGCATCTCCATCCTGCTCGCGCTCGGCGCGCTGGGGCAGGTGCACAGCTGGTACGACCCGTCCGGACCGCTCGGGCTCACCGAGATGTCCGAGGAGATCGCCGAGCAGCTGCTCCGCGCCTTCCTGAGCAACGCCCCCACCCGCTGAGCCGCTCCGTAACCGCCCGAGCGGGGGCCTGCGTGGACGCCGCCGCCGGATTTTTCAAGACATCTCTTGAAGTTCTTGCTCTGCATTGCCATGCTGACGCGCAGACACCGCTTCCAGAGCCCTGTCCCTCGGGTTCCCGCGCGACCCGGCCTGCGCGGAACGGCTGAATCCGCTTCGGTGCCGAACCGAAAGGAACACCCATGCACACCTCCCCGAGCGTCGAGCCCACCCCGATCGAGCTGTCCCCCGACGTCGGCGTCGACGGCACCTCACGACGGCACTTCCTCGGCTACGTGCTCGCAGGCGCCACCCTGGCCGTCACCGCGGATCTCTCCGTCGCCGGGACGAGCGCCGACACCGCCCACGCTGCCGGCGCGACACCGCTGCCCAGCAACCCCTTGTTCGGCGACGCCTATGACTTCCTCGACACGATGCGCGATGTCGCGAACGAGACCCATCACCTGCTCAAGATCGAAGTCAAGTCCGACGGCACCGCGCACTTCGACATGCCGCGCCAGGAGGTGGGTCAAGGCCTCACGACCTCCATCGCACAGATGATCGGCGATGAGTTGGACCTGCCGTTCGACCAGGTTGTCATCACCCTTGCCGACGCCCGGCCGGAGCTGATCCACAACCAGCTCACCGGCGGTTCCACGGCGGTCTACTCGCTGTTCCTGCCCGTCAAGATCATGGCGGCGACGGCGCGGACCGCCTTGTCCCAGGCGGCGGCGCAGATGTGGGGTGTCGATCTCCAGCACGTGAGCACCCGGCAGGGAGCCGTGTTCGGACCCGACGGGCAGATGGCGACCTACGCCTCGCTCGCCGAGCGGGCAGCCTCCGTTGTCACCAAGACCCTGCGCGTGGAACTGAAGTCGACGCCGGGCAACCTGGTCGGGAAGTCGATCGGTCGCGTGGACGCCCGCGACATCGTGACCGGTTCAAAGAAGTTCACCATGGACCTGGCGGTCCCGAACGCACTGCCCACGATGATCTGCCGCGCCCCCACCTTCAACGGCAAGGTCCTGGGGGTACGCAACCTGGAGCAGGTCCGGCGGATGCCCGGGGTGACCGATGTCGGTCAGATCAGCTCCGGTGTCGCAGTCCGGGCCCGTACCTTCGGCCAGTGCATCGATGCGGTGCGCGCGCTGAAGGTGGACTGGGGCGCCGGCACCAAGGACAACGACGACAACGCAAGCATCGCTCGCCAGGTCGCCGCGGCCCAACTGCCGATGACGAAGGCCGAGCCCTTGGCGGAGGTGGTCGAACAGACCTACACCTTCCAGTGCCGCAGCGGCTCACCGATGGAGACCAACTGCGCGATCGCCGACGTACGCGCCGACCGGGCCGAGGTGTGGTCGGTCCTGAAGGTGCCGATCGTCACCCTGCAGCGCATCGCCCTGATGTTGGACATGCCTGCCGAGAACGTCACCGTGCACTGCGTCACCGGCGGCGGGTCCTTCGGCCGCCACCTGTTCTCCGACGCGGCCTATGAGGCCGTCGAAGCGTCCAAACTCTTCGGAAAGCCCGTCCGGTTGATGTGGCACCGCGCGGACGACAACCGGCACGGCCGCATGCATCCGATCGCGGTCTGCCACGTCGCCGCGAGCGTGGTCGGCAAGACCGTGACCAACTTTCAGGTCCGGCATGCCTCGGCGGCCATGGACGTCACCCACGGCCTCGGTGAGATCTTCTCCGGTGCGGCGGCGGCCCAGGATCAGAGATTCGGTTTCTCGGGCAACAAGGCGGTGGGCAACTACTCCGTTTCAGCGGGTTTCTTCAACCTGATCACTGTTGTCCCCTATGACTTCGGGCCGACGGACATGCTCTTGAACGAGACCTTCAACTTCGACGATTTCCCGACGAGCGCGGTCCGCAACGTCTGGGCACCGGACCTGGTGACCGCACGGGAGCTCCTGATCGAAAAACTCGCGGCGAAGATGGACCTGGACGGCTACGAGTTCCGCCGCAGCTTCCTCAAGACCGACGGCTTCCGCAAGGTGCTCGACGTCGCCGCCGAGGCTGCCGATTGGGGCCGCAAGATGCCCGCGGGTACCGCACAGGCGATCACCACCCATCAGGACTTCAAGGCGTTCACCGCCTGCGTGATGGAACTCGACGCACGACCGAGCATGGTCAATCGCAAGATCCGTGACGCCTACACCGGGCCACGGGTCACCAAGGCCGTCGTCGTCGTCGATGTCGGTAACCCCATCAACCCGCGTGCGGTCGCCGCGCAGATGATGGGCGGCATGATCGACGGCATCGCCCAAGCACTCACCGCCAGTTGTCACATCGAGAACGGGCTTCCGGTGGAGGCATCGTGGGACAACTACCGCTATACGCGGCAGTGGAACACCCCGCCGGAGTTCCGGTGCATCGTGATGCCCAAGAGCCGGGAGATTCCTGGTGGGGTAGGCGAACTGGGAGTGGCGGGTGCCCAGGCCTGCGCGGCGGTTGCCTACGCCCGAGCGACCAAGACCGACCCCACGGAGTTCCCGGTCAACTTCCGGGAGCCGTTGGGGTTCGCGGTGAAGTCAAGGATTCCGCCGATACCGCAGAGCCCTGTCAACGGTCGCCGTTTCGCCCGCTGACCTTTCTGACCGGGGCGCTCACTTCTGGCGGCATGCATGCCCACGTGCTCGCGACACGCCGCGCGACCCGCGGCGTGTCGCGCATATCAGGCATGAATGCCGCGCGGATCCAGGAAACGTTCGACGTGCGCACCCGCGAGGAGTTCGTGGACCTGAGCCTGCGCCCAGGGTGAGATGTCGCTGTCCGGGGCAGTGGCGCGGGCGACGAAGTCGGCCCACGGAATCCAGTCGGCCTCGGCGACCTCGGCGGGGTCCAGGAACGGGTCGGCGTCGGTGCGGGCGAGGAACACCGGGCACAACTCGTGCTCCTCGATCCCGGCGAAGCTGGCGCGGTAGGAGAACTGCGGCAGGACCAGTTCGAGGTCGTCGACCGCGAGGCCCAGTTCCTGCTCCAGGCGACGCGTCACGGCGTCGCGCGGGTCTTCCCCGGGCCCAGGATGGCCGCAGCAGGTGTTGGTCCACACCCCGGGCCAGGTGAGCTTGTCCAGCGCTCGACGGGTCATCAGCAGCTGGCCGGCCCCGTCGAAGACGTAGCAGGAGAAGGCCAGGTGATACGGCGTCACCGGGCCGTGGACATCAGCCTTGTCGGCGACTCCGCAGGCCTGCCCGTCCGGGGTCAGCAGGACCACCTGTTCCGCGTTCACGCGTCGCCCATCGCGCAAGCCACGACGCCGGTGGCCTCAGCCTGGATCTGGGCGAGGTGCTCGGGCCCGCGGAAGCTCTCGGCGTAGATCTTGTAGACGTCCTCGGTGCCGGAGGGCCGGGCGGCGAACCAGCCGGATTCGGTCGTCACCTTCAGCCCGCCGATCGCGGCGCCGTTGCCCGGCGCGGCGGTGAGCTTGTCGAGGATCGGCTCGCCCGCCAGCTCGGTCGCATCGACCTGATCGGGCGTCAGCTTTCCCAGCACCGCCTTCTGCGCCGGCGTCGCCGGCGCGTCGATGCGGGCGTAGGCGGGGTCGCCGAACTTCGCGG
>JBQTIR010000004.1:0-89270 GCA_052387905.1 Sporichthyaceae bacterium
GCTGCGAGGACGTCAGTCCTCGCAGCGGCGGTGTGTCGGGGGGTGAAAGCGGCAGGCCGTCAGGCCCTGCTGGCCTCCGCCAGTCCGGCGTCATCAAGAAGGCGCTGCACGGCAGCCAGCGGGACAGCGAGCCAGTCGGGACGGTGCCGGATCTCGTAGACCACTTCGTAGACCGCTTTGTCCAGCAGGAACGCGTGCAGCACTTGATCGTCGTCGGCAGGCGCCCCGTCCACGCTGCGGTAGCCCGCGCAGAACTTCTGCTGGTTGCGGGTGGCCCAGGCCTGGGCGCACTGCGCCGCGATCTCTTGGTCCGCGCTGCTGTTCCCGGTGCCGGGCAGGGCGTTCCCGAGCAGGTGCTGGGCGGCGTAGTCGAAGGAGCGCAGCATCCCGGCGACGTCCTTGAGCGGACTTTGCAGTTCGCGTCGTTCGGCGGTCGGGGTCCCGGGCTCGCCCTCGAAGTCCAGGATCCGCCAACCCGCGGGGATGCGCAGCACCTGGCCCAGGTGCAGGTCGCCATGGACCCGTTGCACCGTGATGGGCTCGGTGCGTTCCGCGAGTCGGTCGTAGTGCTCGCGCACCCCCGCGGCGAAGGTGGCAAGTTCGGGTGCGGCGAGCACGGCGAGGTTGAGTCGTTCGATCAGCGCGCCGGCCGCGACGTGAGATTCGACGGTCTCGGTCCCCAGCATCCGCGCGAGGTCCAGGTGCACCGTCGCGGTGGCTTCACCGAGGCGCATCGCCTCGCCGCCGAAGTCACCACCGGCAGCGCCCGGGTCGTTGCCCGGGTCCGCGAGCAGACCGCGCATGCTGGTCAGCGCAAGGTCCCACCCGGAGCTGGCATTGGGCAGGAACTCGGTGGCGAGGGCAAGCGTCGCGGTGCTGCGAGTCCCCGCGGCGGAGGTCCAGGTCCCCTCCACCCAGCCCTGCAGGCGGGGCACGAAGGGATTGCCGGCCTCGTGCAGCGCGTGCAGCAGTTCCGCGTCCGGGTTGAGGCCGTCCGCCAGCCGGCGGAACACCTTGAGGATCGTCGACTCACCGAACACCACCGTGGTGTTGGACTGCTCACCGGTGAGGATCGTGGAGTCCGCGTCGGTCGGCAGGGTGGTGTCCGCCTCCAGGTGGAAGGCGAGCCCACCGTCATCGGGGGCGTCGGTCATGCCGGTCAACCAGGCGCGGGTGGCGGTCTTGTCGTGCATGGCGTCGTAGGCGAAGCAGGGCGTTCCGTCCGGGCCCGGTTCGCCGTGCCCGATCAGGGCATGGGCGAGCTCCGGCGGAGCGTGTTCTCGGTAGGCCACCGGCACGTGATAGGTGTGTGATCCGCCGTCGGCGTAGTCGACCTCGATGGCGTCGAGGCGGACCAGGGGATCGGTGCTCAGTGTGGCGATCTCGGTATGGGTGAGCCGCTCCAACGTGCGGCCCTTGCCCGCGAACCACCGCTGCTCGGACATCCAACGCGCCAGATCTTCCGGTGTCATGCGTGCCCACCTACCCGGCCGGAGGCGGCGCTATCGCCCCGTTCCGCAGGGGGATCGAGCCGGAACCAGTAGCTGCCGTACCCGGGAACGGTGAGCAGGTAGGGCAGTTCGCCAATCGGGGGGAACGGAACCCCGCCGAAGAGCTCGACCGGACGATGGTCGACGTAACGACGCAGATCCAACTCGACGGGCTGCGCGAAGCGCGACAGGTTGTTCACACAGAGCACGATGTCTTCCGTCTCCTGTCCTGGGGCGCCGATTCCGTGGCCGCCGGGAGGGGCCTCGGGGGCATAGGAATGTTGGCGGATGAAGGTCAGCACGCTCGGGTTGGAGCCGCCCAGGTCGCTGAAGCTGCCCAGGCCGAACGCCGGGTTGGCCTTACGGACCTCCAGCATCCGCTTGGTGAAGTGCAGCAGCGACATCGGTGCGGCCGTCTGGGACTCCACGTTGGTCACCTGATAGCCGTAAACCGGGTCCATGATCAACGGCAACAGTAGGCGCCCCGGGGTGGCGCTGGAGAAGCCGGCATTGCGATCGGGCGTCCACTGCATGGGGGTGCGCACGCCGTCGCGGTCCCCGAGCCAGATGTTGTCGCCCATCCCGATCTCGTCGCCGTAGTAGAGGAACGGCGAGCCGGGCAGGGAGAGCAGCAACGCGGTGAACAGTTCCTGGCGGCGCCGGTCGTTGTCCAGCAGGGGGGCGAGTCGGCGCCGGATGCCGATGTTCGCCTTCATCCGCGGATCTTTCGCGTACTCGCTGTACATGTAGTCGCGTTCCTCGTCGGTGACCATTTCCAGGGTCAGCTCGTCGTGGTTGCGCAGGAAGATCCCCCACTGGCAGTCCTCCGGGATGGGCGGCGTGGTGGCCAGGACCTCCGAGATCGGGTAGCGCGACTCTCGGCGCACCGCCATGAACAGCCGGGGCATCACCGGAAAGTGGAACGCCATGTGGCATTCGTCGCCCTTGCCCAGGTACTCCACGACGTCGTCGGGCCACTGGTTGGCTTCACAGACCAGCAGTGTGTCCGGGTACTCGGCATCGACCATCGCACGCACGGTCTTGAGGAACGCGTGGGTGGCGGGCAGGTTCTCGCAGTTGGTGCCCTCCGCGGCGTAGAGGTAGGGCACCGCATCGAGGCGGAAACCGTCGATGCCGTGGTCGAGCCAGAACCGCAAGACGTCCAGGATCGCGGCGTGCACTGCGGGGTTCTCGAAGTTGAGGTCCGGCTGGTGGGAGAAGAACCGGTGCCAGAAGAACTGGCGGCGCACCGGGTCGAAGGTCCAGTTGGAGGTCTCGGTGTCGACGAAGATGATCCGCGCGTCGGAGTAGCCCTTGTCGTCATCGGCCCACATGTAGAAGTCGCCGTAGGGTCCGGTGGGGTCGCTGCGCGAGGCCTGAAACCACGGATGGGCGTCCGAGGTGTGGTTCATGACGACGTCGATGATCACGCGCATGCCGCGCTCGTGGGCGGCCTTGACGACCGCGTCGAAGTCCTCGATGGTCCCGTATTGGGGCAGCACCTCGGTGTAGCCCGAGACGTCGTAACCGCCGTCGCGCAGTGGCGAGGCGTAGAAGGGGGGCAGCCACAAGCAGTCCACCCCGAGCCACTGCAGATAGTCCAGCCGGTCGCACAACCCGGCCAGGTCACCGATGCCGTCGCTGTTGCTGTCGGCGAAGGAGCCGATCAGCACCTCGTAGAAGACGGCGGACTTGTACCAGGGGGCGCTGGCCGCAGACCGATCTGGGAACACCGACGGGAGAGTCACCTCCCTGCACTGCCCGCCAACGCGCGCGCAAAACTGGGGCGCGCCGCGCGGGCCTGCTGTCGGTGGTTAGCGTCGGGGTTCAGCCCGTCAGCGCCGCCACCGAGGATGAGATCGAAGCCACCCTGGGCGCCGCGGTCGCCACGGCCGAGGCCGCGCAGGCCGTCCGCAGCGGCCGGCTGACCAAGGCGCTGTCCTACGCCGGGTTCGGCGACGTCGAGATCACCGGCGCCGTCGCGCTCGCGCGTCCGGGCCTGCGAGCGGTCCCCGCCGCGCCCGCCGAGACCGCGCCCGAACCGCAAGAAAGCACCGAGCGGAAGCAGGAGCAGCGCAAGCGGCAACAGCGCGAGCGTGAGCTGGCTCGGGCCCGCGACGAGGTGCGTGCGACCGAGCGCGCGCTCGGTCAAGCCCGAGTCGAGGTCGGCGAGCTGGAACAGCGGTTGGCGAGGGCGCGGGAGGCGCAGGTCGCGGCTCAGGCCGCAGCGGACGCGGCGGCCGCGGCGCTGCGCGCTCTCGAGATCTAGCGTCACACGGTCGGTTCGGCCTTCTCGGCGCTGCGGTCGATCAGTGACTCGCCAGCAGCACCCGAATCCGGCTGGGCGACGTCCCCGAGTTCGGTGTGCGCCACATCGCCGTCCGGCGGCTGACCTGCGGGCTCCGAAGCGGGGTGTCGGGCGGTCGCAGTCATCGGGTCTCCTTCATCGCGGGCCGGTGCTGGTGGTCTTGACTCTGCCCAGCACGCCCGCCGCGATGCCTGGTTACTCACGTCGTTCCGGGCAAGATCAGGCGAGGGAGACCTGGGTCATCAGGGCGCCGTCGATCACCATGCTCGTGCCCGAGACGTAGGACGCCGCGGGGGAGGCGAGGAAGGCGACCAGGGCAGCCACCTCTTCGGGCTGCCCGAGCCGGCCTGCCGGGATCGCGCCGCGCTGCTGCCGGCGTTGCTGCTCGGTCTGCTCGCCCTGAATGGGGGTCTGCACGGCGCCGGGCGCCACGGACAACGTGCGCACCCCGTGGCCGGTCAGCTCACGGGCCATCACCTGGGTGAGCATGCCGAGGCCCGCCTTGGCCGCGCAGTAGGCGGCAAGGCCAGGCCGCGGCTGGTGTTCGTGGACGCTGGTGATGTTGATGATCACGCCGCCGCCATGCGTCACCATGTGCCGGGCGGCGGCGTGGGCGAGGTAGAAGGCGCCGTCCAGGTCCACCGACACCTGCGCCCGCCAGTCCTGCGGGGTCAGGTCCAGGAACGCGGTTTCCTGCTGTAACCCGGCGTTGTTCACTGCGATGTCCAGGCGGCCGAAGTTCTCGCGGGCGGCGGCCACCAGGTCCTCGGCGGTGGACGGCTCCGCGATGTCACCCACCTGGAGCACGGCGCGTGCGCCGAGATCGGTGATCCGCTCGATGACCGGGTTGCAGTGCTCGGCGCTGCGACTGTTGACCACCACTGCTGCGCCGCGGCGGGCGAGTGCGACTGCGATCTCCGCGCCGATGCCGCTGGTGGCGCCGGTGACGATGGCGACCTGGCCGGCGAGGCAGGTGCCCTCACCCGAGGGCATCGAGCAGCTCCGCGTAGGCGTTCTCGTACACCGTGCTGATCGTCGGGAACGGGTGGATGACCTCGCGCAGGGTGGCGATCGGTATCTGTGCCCGGATCGCGAGTACCGCCTCGCCGATCCACTCGTCCGCGCGCGCCCCCACGGCGGCGGCACCGAGCAGGATCCTGCGGTGACGGTCGGCCGTCAGGACCAGCACGCCGCCATGGTCGCCATCAGTGTTGTTGCGCGGCAGGTCGTCGAGTCGCACACAGAGCGACAGGGCGTCGAATCCCTTGTCCTGAGCCGCCGACTCATCCAGGCCGACAGAGGCCACCGGCGGATCGGTGTAGACCGCGCGCGGGATCGCGTCGCTCACCACCGTGGCATGATTACCCATCAGATTGTTCACCAGGATCCGTGCTTGGTAGCTCGCGGTGTGTGTGTACGGCGCTACCTGGGTCACGTCGCCCACCGCCCAGACGTGCTTCGCTCCCCGTACCGCGCAGCGGTCATCGACCTCGATGCCCGCCAGGCCCAGTGCATCCAACCCCAGACCCTCCAGGCGCGGCTCGCGCCCGGTAGCGGTAATCAGCCGCGCTGCCTCGAGCGTGGAGCCATCGGAGAGAAACAGGCGCAGCCCGGCCGCGTGCGGTTCGACGCGCTCGGCAGAGACCTCGAGCCGGATGTCGAACTGCGCAGCGAGACGGTCGCGCAGTTCCCGGGCGACGCCGGGTTCCTCCTTGCCCAGAAGTTGCTTGCCCGGATCGAGGAGGGTGACCGCCGTCCCGAAGCGGGCGAGGAACTGGGCGATCTCGCAGCCCACTGCACCGCCGCCGAGCACGATCGCCGAGGCGGGACGATCCTGGGCGGACAGCGCCTGGTCCGAGGTCCACGACGGCACTTGATGCAGGCCCGGCAGGTCGGGAATCACAGGCCGCGAGCCGGTGGCGATCACCAGCTCCCGGTAGCGCACGACCTGTCCGCCGACCTGCACCGTGCCCTCGTCCAGGATCCGACCGTGACCTCGGATCAGCTGGACCCCGGCCGCGGTCAACTCCTTCTCGGCAGCGGTGTCGTCGCGCTGCTGGGCCAACTGGTCGCGACGGCGGACCGCCACGCGATAGGCGACGTCGTCCGGGCCGAGTTGGGGCGCGAACGGCCCCGCGCCGAGGTCGACCCACCTCGGTGCCAACGCCCGCACTCCGGCCGAGCGCAGCATGGCCTTGCTGGGGATGCAGGCTAGGTACTTGCACTCACCGCCGACGAGGTTGTCTTCGATGGCGATGACCGTCCGACCCGCCTGCGCCAGGTCGCGGGCGACATTGCCCCCACCGCTGCCGGTCCCCAGGACCACGACATCGGCCGCGAGGTTCTCGGGTGCGTTCATCGCGCGCCCCTACCCGGAGGGCGTGCGGCAAATCAGCCTCCCGCCCGGCGCGAGCGGCTAGCTCCGGGCCCGGCCGACCGGGTCGGCAGGCAGGTGTCCCGCCCTGCTCGCCCGCTCGACAACCTATGGTGATGAAGATAGATTATCGGTTTCCACCTGTTTCCCATCTCAAGGACGCGTGATGTCTGCACTCCCCCCGGTCGACCCGGGCTCGGGTGCGCTGCCCGGCCCCTGCCGGCCGGTCCCACCCCCGGCCTCGGCCCCGGTCTACGGCATTTCGGTGGCCGCCGAGTTGGCAGAGTGCGGTGTGCAGGCGCTGCGGCTCTATGAGCAGCGCGGCCTGGTGACGCCAGCGCGCTCGGCGGCCGGAACCCGCCGGTACTCGCTGGACAATGTGCACCAGGCGCGACGCATTGCCGGCCTGCTGGGAACAGGGCTGAACCTGGCTGGAATCGCCCAGGTATTCGCGTTGGAAGCGGAGAACGCCGCTTTGCGGGCGCAGATTGCTCAGCTGATGGCCGACGCGGGAGGCGTACGGGACTGAGAAGGGCTCCGGCTGGTAAGTGTGCGAGATCCCCTTGACCTCCAGGGCTAGAGCCATCTAATCTATGTCACATGCCATAGATCCTCTCGCTAACAATCGTCGAGAGGAGCCGTTTCTTCCCATGTTGAGGAGATCTCGATGTTGATGCGAACCGACCCCTTCCGCGATCTGGACCGACTCACCGGACAGATCTTCGGGGCCGGCAACCAGCTGGGTACCTGGTCGCGGCCGAGCCCGATGCCGATGGATGCCTACCGAGCCGGCGACACCTACGTCGTCGAGTTCGACCTTCCCGGAGTGGCACCGGAGGCCATCGACCTCGATGTCGAGCGCAACGTGTTGACGGTGCGGGCCGAGCGTCGCCCCAAGGACGTCGACGGGGCGGAGAAACAAGTCGCGGAGCGCACCTACGGCGTGTACTCCCGCCAGCTCTTCCTCGGCGACACCCTCGACGCCGACAACATCGCGGCCGACTACGACGCCGGCGTTCTGACGCTGCGCATCCCGGTTGCCGAGAAGGCCAAGCCCCGCAAGATCGCGGTGGGTACCGCCGGCGTGCACGAGTCCAGGGCGATCGACGCCTGAGCCGACAGGCACGAGCGCACGCCCGTGTGCTCAGGTGCGACGCGGAGCACTGGGCCGGCCAATGCGGCCGGCCCAGCTGCGCTCGAGCACGCCGCGGCGAGCTCTCAGGAGGTGGGGGTGCCCGGTCCTGTGCCGGGGGCATCCACCTCGCCCCGCCACGCACCGGTCTCGCCCTCGCGGTTCTCGATGAACTCCTTGAAGCGGGCCAGGTCGGCCTTGACGCGGCGATCGTCGAGGCCGATGGCGGCGCCGGCGGATTCGGTCAGGCCCTCCGGCGCCCAGTCGATCTGTACGGCCACGCGACTGGTGGTGTCGCCGAGCCGATGAAAGGTGACCACTCCGGCGTTGTCGGTGCCGTCGGTGCTCGTCCACGCGATGCGCTCGTCCGGGTGCTGCTCGGTGATCTCCGCATCGAACTCCCGCTCCACCCCGCCGATCTTGACCTTCCAGTGCAGATGGGTGTCGTCGGTCTGAACGATCTCCTGCACCCCGTCCATGAACTGCGGGAACGATTCGAACTGGGTCCACTGGTTGTAGGCGACCCTCACCGGAACCTCGACGTCGACCGACTCCATTACTGATGCCACGCTGTACCTCCAAGGATGTGCACTGTTGCCAGGTCACCGGCGGACTACCCGGGACAGGCCCCACTAACGCGAGCGCTGCGCGAGCAATCGTCCGGGACTTCAGGTTGTCGCCGACACAGAATCTGATGGATCGTCGGATTCGAGGCGGCCGTTTTGCCCGCCGACGGCGGCCGAAATTCGTCGTCGCGTGTCGGATACTCCGCCGTCGCCGGGGTAGCGGGCGGGGTATCGATCACCCTCCTGAAAGGGGCCTGCTGATGACCACTGCACGAGAGATCATGACGGCCGGCGCGGTGTGCGCGCGAAGCGATGAATCGATCACCACCGCGGCCCGGCGGATGGCCGATCTCGACGTCGGCGCGTTGCCGATCTGCGGCCCGGATGACCGCTTGGCCGGGATGCTCACCGACCGTGACATCGCCATCCGCGTCGTCGCGGCGGGCAAGGACCCGGATTCGTGCACCGTCGGCGAACTCGGCCAGGGAAAGCCGGTCACGATCGGCGCGGACGACGACATCGCCGAGCTGCTGCGCACCATGGCGGAGCACCAGGTTCGCCGCCTGCCGGTCATTGACGGGCACAAGCTGGTGGGCATCGTGGCGCAGGCAGACGTGGCGCGCGCGCTCCCGGATCCCCCGGTCGGCGAACTGGTCGAGGCGCTGTCCGTCCGATAACCAAATCCCCAGGCCCAGTCGTGGCCGCCCGGCGGTGGATTGCCGCCGGCGTGCCCACGAGCTGTCCGCACGGAATGTTCGCCGCCCTGGCAGCGTTCCACCAGACAGATCGCTCCGCCTGAAATTTCAGTGCGCCGCCCGGACCTCGCGGCGCACCAGTGAGCAGGCCACGGCTGGGCCGATCGGGTGCCGGAACGACTCCGGCAACTCTCTGCCTTCCCATGTCTGAGGTCCTTGCATGAGCGTCAGCACAATTTATCGTCCTTGCGACCGCGAGGTCGACAGATCAGCCCCCCGCCACCGACTGCTCGACGGCAGTGCGTCGCGGACCGACCAGTGGATGGTGCGGGCCTTCATCGCCCTGCCCTTGCTCGCGCTCTTCGCGGCGGTCCCCGTCGCCTGGGGCTGGGGTCTGAGCTGGCTCGACGTCGGCCTCGGCGTCGGCTTCTACTGCCTGACCGGTCTCGGCGTCACCGTGGGGTTGCACCGCTACTTCACCCATGGCGCCTTCAAGGCCCGCCGCGGCCTGCGTATCGCCCTCGCGGTCGCCGGCAGCCTCGCGTTCCAGGGCCCGGTCACCAAGTGGGTGGCGGACCACCGACGTCATCACGCGTTCTCCGACAAACCCGGGGACCCGCACTCGCCGTGGCGCTTCGGCACCACACCGGCGGCACTGGCCAAGGGCTTCGCCCACGCGCACATGGGCTGGCTGTTCGGCCGCGAGCGCACCAGCGTCGAACGTTTCGCCCCGGACCTGCTCGCGGATCGCGGGATCCGGACCGTCGACCGGATGTTCTTGCCGCTCGCCGCGGCCAGCCTCGCCCTGCCCGCGTTGATCGGTGGCCTGGTCACCATGTCCTGGTGGGGCGCGGCGACGGCGTTCTTCTGGGCGGGCCTGGTCCGGATCGCGCTGCTCAGCCACGTGACCTGGTCGGTGAACTCGATCTGTCACATGGTCGGGGCGCGGCCGTTCACCAGCCGGGACCGCTCCACGAACGTGTGGCCGCTGGCGGTGCTCTCCTTCGGTGAGTCCTGGCACAACCTGCACCACGCCGATCCGACCTGTGCCCGCCACGGGGTCCGCCGCGGGGAGGTCGACAGTTCGGCCCGGGTGATCTGGCTGTTCGAGAAGCTGGGTTGGGCGCACGACGTCCGCTGGCCCGATCCGCGCCGGCTCGCGCGCATCACCGCAGCCGCATGAGGTGACCCCTCGCGATCTACTGCGCTGGTGCTTTCGGGGTAACCGAGGGGTGACGCGGAGTCGAATTGTGTGGATTTGGGAGTCGGGGGGTTGCCCCCGCCCCGGGGATGTGTGGCATGGTGGTCCCAGCGCCGCTACGGCGGGCGCTCACGGAACCGGTCACGAAGCGGCTCAGGTTCCGGCACATCTCGGGTGGTCCGACGATGAACAGCTCTTCCAGCGCTCTCGCGCTCAAAATTCCGAACACCCCCGCGCCTTCGGCGCTTTCACGCCCGACGGCGACGGTCTCCTATCTGAAGCCCAAGGTCTCAGCCTTGCGGCCGGCCCCGACCGTCGACCCCATGGCCAGCGACACGGAGTTGTTCCAGGCGATGCGCTCGGCCGGTCCCGCCGAGCGGGAGCGCATCCAGGAGATCCTGGTCCTGCGCCACACCGGTCTGGTCAAGTGGCTCGCCGGGCAGTACGCGAATAAGGCCGTGGACACCGATGAGCTTCGCCAGGTCGGCTTCCTCGGCCTGGTGCTCGCGATCCAGCGCTACGACGTCGACCGCGGTCACGACTTCACCAGCTTCGCGCGCCCGACCGTGCAAGGAGAGATCCGGCGCTACTTCCGGGACAAGCGTCGCTGGATCCGGCTGCCGCGCCGTTTGCAGGAGACCAAGGCCGCGATCCGTGAGTCCAGTGAGGCGCTTGTCCACGAGCTGGGCCGCCAGCCGCGCATCGAGGAGATCGCCGCGCACGCCGGACTGGACGCCGCCCTGGTCGGCGAGGCGCTCGCAGCCGACGACACCTTCGCTCCGGTGTCGCTCGACGCCCCGATGGGCAGCGACGGCGACGAGTCCTTCACGGTCTGCGACACCTTGGGCGAGGACGACTCCCGCCTCGAGCTGATCGTCAACTGCGACGCGGTGCGTCCGTTGATCGCCGGTCTGCCCGAACGGGAGAAGCGCATGCTGCTGATGCGTTTCTACGAGGACAAGACCCAGTCCGAGATCGGCGCCGAGCTGGGCATCTCCCAGATGCACGTCTCGCGCCTGCTCAGCCGCACCCTGGATAACCTGCGCGAGCAGCTCGACGCAGCCTGACTTCCCCGTTGTGCGAACGGCCCCCGACAGCCATTCGGGGGCCGTTCGTTTGCGCCCGCCGACTCGGGCGTAAGCGCCACGGCGCGGGGTAGTTCCCGGTCGTGATGATGCTGCGACTTCCGGGCGTCTACGCCCCTGAGCACGACACCGAATTTTTGATTCGCGAGATCCTGGCCGATGACGATCTGAGCGGTGCCCGGGCGTTGGAAATCGGTACCGGCACCGGGCGCATCGCGCTGGCACTGAAGCGGGCCGGGGCGGCGCAGGTGGTGGCGGTCGACATCAGCAGGCGGGCCATCCTCAGCGCGCGTCTGAACTCGGCCCTGCACCGGTTGCCGGTCCGGACCCACCGCCACGACCTGCTGCCGCCGGGCACTGCGCAGTTCGACGTCATCGTCGCCAACCCCCCGTACGTCCCGTGCGGCTCGGGTCCGCCCCCGCGGCACAGCGCCGCCCGCGCGTGGGACGCCGGACTGGACGGGCGAGCGGTACTGGACCGCATCTGCGTGCTGGCGCCGACGCGGCTGGCGCCCGGTGGGCGGCTGTGGATCGTGCATTCGGCGTTGAGCGGGGCGCATCAGAGCCTGGATCTGCTGGACCGTCACGGGCTCTATGCGGAGATCGCGGCGAAGCATCAGGTGCCCTTCGGGCCGGTGATGCGGGCACGCGCGCCGTGGTTGCTCACCCAAGGGCTGATCGACGAGGGCCAGCGCCACGAAGACCTGGTCGTGATCCGTGCCCACAAGCGCTGAGCCGGAGGTGGTGGCGGTGGGTGTGGGCGGCCGGGAGTCCACTCCGACCCGGGTCGCGATAAAGGCGACGGGGCCGATGCTCATCGACGGCCCGGTGGAGATCACCACCGACCATGGCGAACCGATGCTGGTGGACCGTTTCCTGGTGGCGATCTGCACCTGCCGGGCCAGCCGGGCGTTTCCCCTGTGCGACGGCTCGCATCGACGCCTGGGTGCGGGCTCAGTTCAGCGGTGACCGCAGCGAGCTCTTGCCCTGGGCCCACCGCTCCAGGATGAGCTCGTCGTGGCGGGCGTCGATCCAACTTGATGCCCGGATCCCGAAGAGCACGTCGGCGGCCAACGCGGGCTCGGCGGCCACCATCGCCTCGATGACTTCACGCATCACGTGCTCGTGCACGGAGTCCGCGACGGCGTGCTCGGCATAGAAGTGCTCGGCGGCTGCTCCGCCCCCGACCTTACGGACGGCTGTGGCCATCCGCTGCGCCGCCAGTGAGGAGGTCATCTCCACGGTGGCGAGCTGACCCACCAACGCCCCGCGCAAGGTGCGGTGCAGGCCGCACATCGACATGAAGTTGACCGCTGCGAGCGCGATCCCCGGAACCAGGTCCAGGTAGGCGCCGTAGGTCGGGTCCAGATCCAGGTCCCGCATCAGGTCCGCGAAGAGCTGGGCGTGCATCTGGGTCCCGCGCCCGCCGCCGTACTCGTCGAACTCCACCGCCGCCACGCCGGCCTTGGCCTGACCGATCAGCCGCGGCAGCACCCACGCCTGCGGATCGGCCTCCTTGAGGTGGTAGACGCAGCGGTGCACCGCCAGCTCCCGCAGCTGCCACAGCTCGGCACGGCGCGCGAGTTCGGCGGAGACCCCGGTGGTCGGCCCCCCACCCATGAGACCGTCGATCACCTCCTCGAGCGAGGTGGAATCGACACCGACGTCGGCGCGCAGCGCGGTCAGGAAGCGCTGCTCCAGTAGCCGGCGGAAGGCCAGCACGACCAGGTCCCATTCCTGGTCCGCGCGCACGTCGGCGAAGCCGCGGTAGTGCATCTCGTAGGCGCAGTACAGCGCCAGCTGCAAGTCGTCACCGTAGGGGTCCGCAGCATGCAGGGCGGCGCTGGTCGGTCGGACCGAGATACCGGCGAGCGCGTCGAGCATGGTGGCGGATAGCGGCCCGCGCGCCAGCGGCAGGACAGGTTCGGCCAACGGTGCGGAGGTTGTGACGGGCATGACAATCCCCTACCCACCCACCGCGGGCCCAGACCGTTCGAGCACCAGAACTGCGTCCGGCGCCAGAAGTGTCCGCTCCTTGGCCGGTGCCTCGGGGCGGGCCCGCGGGGGCGGCCAGGCTGCTACGAGGTCGTAACCGTTGGTGTCCACGCACAGGGCGCCGCTGCCCAGGTTCGCCAGGACCCAGACCGCGCAATTGCGGACCCCGAGCAACCCGCTGTGGGAGTCGACGTCGGCTTCGAGAAGTCCCGGCCCGGTGTCGTCCTCGCCGAGGCCGTGCCGGCGCCGCAGTGCGATCAGGGTCCGGTACCAGCTCAGCAGGGCGCCGTGTTCCTCCTTGTCGAGTTCCGCCCAGTCCAGGACCGAGGCGGTGAAGGTGTCCGGGTCCTGCGGGTCGGGCACTTCCTCGGGTGTCCAGCCGAACGCGGTGAACTCGCTGCGGCGCCCGGCGCTGACCAGCGCGCCCAGCTCCGGGTCCTCGTGGTCGGTGAAATACAGGAACGGAGTGCTCGCATCCCATTCCTCGCCCTGGAACAGCAACGGGATGAAGGGGCTGGTGAGCAGCAAGGCAGCGGCGATGCGCAGCCGCCCGGCGCTGGTGAGGGAGCCGAGCCGGTCCCCGCGTGCGCGATTGCCCACCTGGTCGTGGTTCTGCACGCTGACCACGAACTGACTTCCCGTCAATCCCGTGGGCGGGCGTCCATAGCTGCGCTGGCGGAAGCCGGAGTGAATGCCGTCGTACACCCAGCCCGAGGCCAGGGATTTGGTCAGCTGATCCAGCGCGCCGAAGTCGGCGTAGTAACCGGCTCTCTCGCCGGTGAGGACCGCGTGCAGGGCGTGGTGCCAATCGTCGGCCCAGGCCGCATCCAGGCCCAGACCACCGGCGGCGACCGGGCGCACGTAGCGCGGGTCGTTGCGGTCGGACTCCGCGATGAGGAACAACGGCCGCTCGCCCCGTTCGGCCTCGGCCGCCACCGCCGTCGAGAGCTGCTCCAGCAGATGCAGCGCACTGTCGTCGACCAGCGCGTGCACGGCATCGAGGCGCAACCCGTCGCAGTGGTAGTCCCGCAACCACATCAACGCGTTGTCGATCACCCAACGGCGAACCTCGTCGCTGCCGGGACCGTCGAAGTTCACCGCCGGACCCCACATCGTCATGTGCCGGTCGCAGAAGTACGGCCCGAACTCCGGCAGGTAGTTCCCGGCCGGCCCGAGGTGGTTGTAGACGACGTCCATCACCACGGCCAGTCCGGCGCCGTGGCAGGCGTCGACCAGCCGCTTGAGGCTGTCCGGGCCGCCATAGGCGTGGTGCGGGGCACTCAGGTGCACTCCGTCGTACCCCCAGCCGCGGCGTCCGGGAAACTCGGCGACCGGCAGCAGTTCGACGGTGTCGATCCCCAGGTCGACCAGGTGCCCGAGCCGGGAGATGGCGGCGTCGAAGGTACCCGCGCGGGTGAACGTGCCGATGTGCAACTCGTAGATCACCGAGCCGGGCAGGTGCCGGCCCGCCCAGGCCTCGTCGGTCCACGCGAAGCCGTAATGATCAACCACCTCGGAAAGCCCGTGGACGCCGTCGGGTTGCGAACCCGAGCGTGGGTCCGGGCGAGGCTCGCCGCCGTCGAGACAGAAGCCGTAACGGGCACCGGGCTCGCGCAAGATAGCCGAGTGCCACCAGCCGTGGTCGGTGCGCGACATCGGATGCCGGCCACCGTCGAGCCACAAGTCGACCCTCGTGGGCAGGGGCGCCCACACGGCGTACTGCGCAGGTTCAGCCATCACATCCCCCTCTCCAGGCGGTGCCTCAGTATTCGCGCCCCAGCACGGCCACCGGGAACTCGGCCAGCACGTCGGCCACCGCGACCGTCCCACCTAGCCGGCGCGCCTCGGTGAGTACATCGCGCCACTGGCCGGTCGGTAGCTCCAGGGTGGTCCCGGCCCAGTCCTCGCCGAGACCGACGAGCAGGCGGGGGACCACCACCAGCAGATCGCCGCGCCGGAAGGCGAGGGCATGGTCGGCCTTGGGTCCGCGCGCCGGTAGCGATTCGTGGTCCGGGCTCGCATAGCGCGCGGTGAAGTCGCGCCGGTCGCTGAGCAGGCGCGCGATCAGCCACAGCTTCGTGCCCCCGTCGTCGAGATGGGTAAGCGCGGTGGCAGCGTCGGCCCCGGAGAGTGCCGCGGCCAGGCGGGTGCGCTCGGCGTAGTCGACCGGCCGACGATTGTCCGGGTCCACTGCGGCGAAGTTCCACAGCTCGTCGCCCTGGTAGATGTCGGGTACGCCCGGCCAGGTGAGCAGCAGCGTGGTCTGGACCAGGGAAGCGACGCGGCCCAGTTCAACCAGGCGGTGCTCGGCCAGGAACGACTCGAGGTCCTCGCGGAACGCGGTGTCCGCCAGCACGGCGGAACAGAACTCGACCAGGGCGCTGTCGTACTCCGGGTCCGCGTCGGACCAGCTGGTGTGCACCTTGGCTTCCCGGCTCGCCTTGGTCATGAAGTCCAGAACCCGGTCGGGGGTGATCGGCCAGGTCCCGACCAGCGTCTGGTAGAGCAGGTACTCCGTCGCCCGGTCCGGCCACCTCCCGCGCCGATGGGCGCCGTTGTGCGCGGACCACCGAGTCACGGCGGCGGACCACGCGTCGGTGAGCTCCGCGAGCAGGTTGAGCCGGGCCCGGGTATCGGCGCTGCGCTTGGTGTCGTGGGTGGACAGGGTCGCCATCGCGGTCGGCCGCTCGCGGGCGGCCGCCATCGCCTCGGCGTGGAACGCGGCCACCGGCCGGCCCACCCGGGCGGGATTCCCGCCGACCTCATTGAGCGAGATCAGCCGCTGATAACGGTAGAACGCGGTGTCCTCGACGCCCTTGGCCATCACCGGGGCGCAGACCTGCGGGAAGCGCAACGCGAACTCGGTCTCGTCCTCGCCGGGGTGGGCGAGTACCAGCAGCTCTCCCAGGAAGGTGAGCAACTCGGTGTCGATGTCCGGGCGGGCTTGGCGTGCGCGTTGCACCGCCGCGTCCACCTGGGCGCGGTCGGCGTCGGTGACCGCCCGGCTGGGGTGGGAGTAGGTGCGGTACACCCCGAAACCGGCGATCAGTTCGGTCAGGGCCGCCCGCAGATCACGGCGGGTGTGATCGCGATGGCGGCGGTGCCGTTGGCACACCACCCCCAGCAACCGGGTGAGCCGGTCGATCTCGGTCGCGAGCTCACCGTGCATGATCGCCAGCTTGGCGGTGTGCTCCACCGCGGCGCAGTCCAGATCGTCCGGGCCCGCCTCGTCGCCGAGGAAGGCCGCGTACGCGCGGTCCAGGCCCGCAGTGCTGGCAGGATCCACCATCACGTCGTTGACCGTGGTGATGAATTCGTATCCGGAGGTGCCCGCCACCGGCCAGGTCGGCGGGATGCGTTCACCAGGGGCGAGGATCTTCTCGACCACGGTGTAGGTGCCGCCGGTGGCCCGGCTCAGGCGGTGCAGATAACCCTCGGGGTCGCGCAGGCCGTCGACGTGATCGATACGCAGGCCGGTCACCGACCCCTGGCGCACCAGGTCCAGAATCAGCGCGTGCGTCGCGTCGAAGGCGCCGTCGTCCTCGATCTGAAGTCCGATCAAATTGTCGATGCTGAAGAAGCGCCGATAGTCCAGCTCTTCACTCGCGGTGCGCCAGTGCGCGAGGCGGAAGTTCTGCCGGGCGAGCAGGGCGTCGAAGGCATCGGGTCGCTCGGCGACATCGGTGAGCGCATCGTCGACCGCCTTGCCCACGTGCGGGTGGACGCTGCACAGGTGCGCGAGTTGCTCGGTGAGCATCTCCTTGCGCTCGTGGCGTTCCAGGACGGCGGAGCGATCGGTGAGGCGGGCATGCGGCAACGTCGCGAATTCCTCGGCGAGCTGCGACAGCTCCGCCGATCCCGGGCCGGCTGCCTCGGCGGCGGCCCGCAGGATGTCGTCGAGCGTGCGCGGCGAGAGCGGCAGTTCGTGCTCGGCGTAGCGCAGCAGCACGGACCCGCCCTCGCGCACCAGCGCCAGTTCGCCGGCCTCCAGCACCCGGCCGAACGGATCGCCGAGGATCGGCACCAGCACGGTGTGGCGAGACTTCTCCTCCTCGCCGCCCCAGTCGATGTCGAAGAAGGTGGCGTAGCGACTGGCGGCGCCGTTCTCCAGCACGTCCCACCACCACGCGTTGTCGCGTCCGCCCCGGGCCATGTGATTGGGGACGATGTCGAGGATCTGCGACATCCCGCGGGCGTCCAGCGCCGCGACCAGGCGTGCGTGCGCCTCGGCACCACCCAGTTCACCGTTCAGCCGGGAATGGTCGACGACGTCGTACCCGTGGGTGCTGCCCGCAGCGGCCTGCAGGTAAGGGGAGCAGTACAGGTGGGAGATGCCGAGTGCATGCAGGTGATCCACGACCGCGGCCGCGTCGTCGAAGGTAAAACCGGCGTGCAGTTGGACGCGGTACGTGGCACGGGGATGCATGCGCGGGACCTACCCGGCGCGCGCCGCGGCGAACCCTGACCGGATGTGACGCCGAACCGGAGCAGGTCGGGTTAGTCCGCTGCCAGCGGGTAGGTAGGCAGGAGTCGGTCGACGCAGGTGTCGGCCCAAGCGAGCGAGGGGGCACCCCATGAGTGCTATCGACAAGGCGAAGAACATGGCCGAGGACGCCAAGGGCAAGGTCAAGGAAGCCGTCGGCGGCGCCACCGGTAACGACGACATGAAGGCCGAGGGTCAGGTCGACCAAGGCTCGAGCGACCTCAAGCAGGCCGGCGAGAAGGTCAAGGACGCGTTCAAGCACTGAGCTCATGATTCGTACGCCGCTGCCCCGGTCGCTTGACCGGGGCAGCGGCGCGCGTCATGTCCGCTAGAGGGTAGGCATCTCACGTGAGTGAGCACGGGCTCCGGGGCCTCGTCCGCGTCGAGGGTCAGTTGCCGATCGCCGACCACGCGTTGATCGGCGATGGACGGGGGTCCGCCCTGGTCGGTCGGGACGGCTCGGTGAGTTGGCTGTGTGTCCCGCGCTTCGACGATCCGCCGGTCTTCGCCGGGCTGCTGGACGCTGCGCGAGGAGGGACCCTCACACTGTTCGCGGAGCCGGTGCTCGCCGGCGAGCAGCGTTATGTGCCGGGCACCGGGGTGGTGGTGACCACCGTGCGCACGGCGAGAGCCGTCGCGGAGATCACCGACGCGATGCTGTTGGTCCCCGGTTCGCGGCTGGAGGAGCTGGTAGCTCCCGGGCGCGACGAGTGGGTGCGCCGCGTGCGGGCACTGTCCGGTCCGGTGCGGATCCGGGTGCAGGCTCGCACCCGTGGCGGGGATCGACCGAGCCGTCGCGGTTCGGGCTGGACGCTCGGCGCGTGCGGCGTGCATCTGATCCTCGACCCGTGTCCGGCCGAGCTGGACTCCGACATCGTGCTGGCGACGGGGGAGGTGCTCTACGTCGTCCTGCGTTGGGGTGGGCTCACTCGCCGGGTGATCCGCGAGGATTGGCCCGGTCTACTCGATGCCACTATCGAGGCCTGGCGTCGCTGGTCGGCCCGCATCGACTACGACGGTTCGCAGCGCGAGCTGGTGCATCGCAGCGCCATCACCCTGAAGCTGCTGGACCACATGGCCAATGGCGCGATGGTGGCCGCACCGACCTCTTCCTTGCCGGAGGCGATCGGCGGAACGCGTAACTGGGATTACCGCTACACCTGGATCCGCGACGCCGCCTTCGCGGTGTACGCAATGAACCGCATCGGTCTACCCCACGAGGCGCAGGGTTTCCTGGGCTGGGTGCTCGATGCGATCGAGGGCGCGGACACCCCCAGCGTGCTCTACGGCGTGGACGGGCGCCCACCACCTGCCGAACGGGCTGACGAGATGCTGGCGGGCTACCGCGGCTCGGCGCCGGTGCGGTGGGGAAACGGCGCTGCCGAGCAGGTCCAGCACGATGTGTACGGGGAGATCCTGGACTGCGCCTACCAATGGACCAGGGCAGGGGGGCGGATCGATCCGCCGCTGCGCTCCGCGCTTGCCGGCTTCGCCGACCGGGCCGCCCGCGTGGCCGGCGAACCCGACCAGGGGATCTGGGAGGTCCGCTGCGCCGGACGTCCCTTCACGTACTCGGTCGCGATGTGCCAGGTGGCCCTCGACCGTGCCGCGCGGATGGCCGGGGCCGGGCACCTGGATCCGGGCGGGCAGCAGTGGGCAGCCCAGGCCGGCGTCCTTGCGCGGCGCATCGAACGTGAAGCGTGGAACGAGGCGCTGGGTTCGCTGACCGAACACCTCGGCGGTGGCGGGGGGCTGGATGCCAGCCTGCTCGCGCTGCCGCTGCGCCGGGTCATCGACGCCACCCACCCTCGGATGCTCGCCACCGTCGCCGCGGTCCGCTCCCGCCTCGGCGCCGGCGACGATCTGCTCTACCGCTACCTGCCTGCCGAATCCCCCGATGGTCTTCCGGGGGAGGAGGGCGCCTTCCTGCTGTGCAGCTTCTGGCTGGTGGACAACCTGGCCATGGCGGGCCGCCTGGACTGCGCGCAGGATCTCTACGACCGGTTGTGCTCGCGCGCGGGTCCGCTCGGGCTGCTGCCCGAGCAGATCGAACCCAGCGACGGGTCGTTCCTGGGCAACTACCCGCAGGCCTTCAGCCACGTCGGGGTGATCTCCAGCGGAATCAACCTGGCGCGCCGGTGGGCTGCCCGCGAGTCCGGCGCCGACCGGTGACGGCCACGAGGACGACGCCCGACACGCTGGTCATCGTCGGCGCGACCGGGGATCTGACGTCTCGTTACCTGCTGCCGGCGCTGGCGGAGTTGCTGGCCGCCGGACTGCTGCCGCCGGGCCTGCGCATTCGCGGGGTGAGCCGGGCGCAGCAGTCCGAGGCGCAGTTCAGGGACTGGGTCGGTGCTGAACTCGCTGAGTACGCTCCCGCGATCGCGCCCGGGGTGCGTGCGGAACTGATCGAGCGCTGCGATTACCGGGCGGCCGAGATCGCGACCGGGTCCGACGCGACCGCTGATAGCACCCTCGCCGATGCCTCACTCGCCGATGCCTCACTCGCCGATGCCCTGGCCGGTGCGTCGATGCCGGTGTGTTACCTCGCGCTGCCTGCCGCCCTGTTCACCCCGACCGCACGGGCGCTGGCCAGGGTCGGACTGCCACCCGGATCCCGGGTCGCGGTGGAAAAGCCCTACGGTGCCGACGGGGCCGACGCCGCCGCACTCACCGAGGTGCTGCACGACCTCGTCGGCGCCGGTTCGGTGTTCCGCGTCGATCATTTCCTGGCCGAACCCGCGGCGCGGGTGCTGCGCGCACTGCGCTTGGACAACCGGATGATCTCCGCGTGGTGGAACGGCGAGCACGTCCGTACCGTCGAGGTGGTCTGGGACGAGACGCTCACCCTGGAGGGGCGGGCTTCCTACTACGACCGCGCCGGGGCGCTGCGGGACGTGATCGCGAATCACCTGCTGGCACTGATGGCCCTCGTCGCGATGGAGCAGCCGGCCGGTCCCGACGCCGCTGACCTGCACCAAGCCCGGCTCGAGCTGTTGCGCGCCGTGCGTACCCCCGGGCCGCAGGACATTGCGGCGACCACCCGCCGCGCCCGTTACACCGCGGGGATGATCGGCGAGCGGGCGGTTCCGCACTACACCGACGAGCCCGGAGTCGATCCCGACCGGGCGACGGAAACCCTCGCCGAGGTCGCCCTGCGGGTGGACAACGCGCGGTGGGCGGGGACGGTGTTCGCCCTGCGCACGGGCAAGGCGCTGGGCCGTACCCGGACCGAGATCACGCTTCGGCTGGGGCCGGTCAACGTGCTTCGCCTGCGGATGCACCCCCCGCACCTGAGCCTGCAGATCAGCGCCGACCATGCCGGCACGGCGCGGGCCGGTACTCCCGTGGTGCTGGGCACGGACCTGCCACCCGCCGGGCGTTCGCCCTACGCCCAGGTATTGCACGCGATCCTGACCGGTGATCAGGCGTTGTCGGTCCAGGCCGCGGAGGTTCGAGAATCCTGGCGCATCATGGGCCCGATCCTGGCGAGTTGGGCCGACGGCGTCCCGCCGCTGCAGTCCTACCCCGCCGGCTCCCGCGCCTTGCCGGCGCGCACCGTTGTCGTGTGCGGGGTGTCCGGGGTCGGGAAATCCAAGATCGGCGCGCCGGTGGCCGCCGACCTCGGGTGGACGTTCGCCGATGCCGATGATTTTCACAACGCTGCCAACCGGGCGAAGATGGCGTCCGGCACCCCCCTGAGCGAGTCCGACCGCGCCGGATGGTTGGCCGCGCTGGCCGAGTGGATCGGTGCCGCGGAGCAGGCCGGCCGGTCCTCGGTGCTCGCGTGCTCGGCCCTGCGGCGTGCTCATCGTGACGTGCTACGTCGCGGCCACCCCTCGGTTCGCTTCGTCCACCTGCGTGTCCCCGAGCCGATCCTGCGCCGGCGGCTGGCGGATCGACGCAATCACTTCATGCCCGCCTCGCAACTGGACGATCAATTGGCAACCTGGGAACCGCTGGACGCCGAGGAGCCGGGCTTCGTGCTCGACGCGGCAGCACCGGTGGACGACGTCGTCGAGCGGCTCCTGCAGATTCTGGAATCGCTTCCGGCGGTATCCCTGCTCGAATGATCTGACTTACAGTCAGGAACACTCAGCGGGGGGGGGGGGGGGTAGGTGCCGCCAAGAAAAGCCGCTCCCTGTCTGGGCGCTGCCGGTGACGCGGGCGCTGTCGGTGACGCGGTGGGCGCGGGCGCGGCGGGGAGAAGGTAGTTCGCGGCATCCGCGTACTGGACATCGAGCCGCACGGGTCCGGCGTCGCGGAAGGTCAGCGTCACCGCGAGGACAGCGCCGACCCGTGCGACGTCGCCGAGCCCCGGAACACGGATCTGCGGGTCACCGGCGCCGGTCCCACCGACCGAGACCAACTCCCCAGGCGGCAGCACGATGTCGGGCGCCACGTTGATGGACACCGGAGCAGGGTCGGAGACCTCCCGCGGACCGGCTGCCAGGCCGGTGAGGACATCATTCGTCGTGCCCTCGTTGACGAATCCCGCGACGAAAGCGGCGTCCGACCCGGTAGCCGACTGCACCAATACCGCGGCGCGAATCAGGACATCACCCACCTCCGCGTTGGTGAAGTTGCCTGTGACCAGATCGGTCTGCGCGTCGAACCCGGCCCCACACGCGCTCAGCCCACTCGCCGCGATACCGACGACGACCGCGGCCGACATCCGAGCGCGCCGCCTGCTCAGTTGGCCGCGCCCATTCGCGGTGTCCACTCCTGGTAGCGCCAGGAGCTGGGTACGACGGGGTTCATCCGGCGCATTGCCCAGGGAAGGTGGACGCCGACCCAGAGCGGTTTCGCGTTCAGGCGGGCCTCTTCGGCCAGCCTGCGCACGAGGTTGATCGAGAGCGCGGTGCTCAGCGCAACTGCGACGACCACAAGAATCCATCCGACAATCATGACGATGCATCTCCTCATCTAGTCCGATAGTGAAGAGTTGCCCTACGTCCTTGGCGCGACCTGTCATGGTGCTGACCCGTACCTGCCACGTTGCTGCCCGTTGCCTGTACTGCCATGGCCGCCGCCGCGGTTGCGTCCGAATAATCTGACCTACCATCAGGACAGAATGTTGCCCGAGGTCGGGGACTGTGACGATTTCGGGTCGGCGCTGGGTGGCTGGGTCGGGGCGAGCAGATCCAGCAGGGCGTCCCGCTCGGAATCGCCGGGCGCGGCGGGTGAAGTGGGCGCATCGGGTACGTCGTCCTGTGAGCCAGGAAGGGGGTCGGTGCGCTCGATCGGCGTCGCCGACGGAGCAGGCGTCCGGGACTTGGCGGTGCGCTCGGGCGTGGCGGCCGGCCTCGGCTCGTCCTCGCGCCGGATGCGGGTGGCGGCCTGCTCCTCGGCCCGCTCGCGCTCGCGCTCGACGATCTCGCGTGCCTCGGACAGGCGGACCAGTTGCCCGGTGCGCTCGGCGACAAGATCGGCCGGTCGCACCGCGAGATAGAGCGCCAGGACGGCGATGAACGCCGCGAAGATCGCCGCCGTCGACACACGCAGGCGCCCGCCGAGGATGGTGCGATGGGTCGTCATCGCTGATCCACCAGACCGGCGGCCACGGCATCCAGCGTGGGCAAGGAGATCCCCGCGCTGTGGAAGGCCATGATGATCTGCTCGCGCAGGGCACGGTTGACCTCGAACTGCCGGCCGGGCAGGGTGCGCGCGACCATCTGGACGTTGACCCGGCCGATGGTGATCGACTCGACCCCCATCACCGAGGGTTCATCGAGCAGGAGTTCGCGCATCTCGGGGTCGGCCCAGGTCGCGGCCCCGACTTCCTTGAGCACGTTGACGGCCGCGGTGATGTCGGTCGAGGTGGACAGCGGGACGTCGACGACCGAACGTGCCCAGTCCCGGGACAGGTTGGTGACCTGGACGATCTGGCCGTTCGGAATGATGATCACCGAACCTTCCACCGAACGCATGGACGTCGTGCGCAAGGAGATGCTCTCGACGGTTCCCGTGACTCCGGTGGCGGAACCGAGCGCGGAGATCCGCACCAGGTCACCGAAGCCGTACTGGCGCTCGGTGATGATGAAGAAGCCGGCCAGCAGATCCTGCACGATGCGCTGCGCGCCGAAACCCAGGGCGACGCCGAGCACGGCGGCAGGGGCGACCAGACCGGTCAACGAGAAGCCGAGCAAGGTGATGACCTTGGCTGTGGCCAACGACCAGACCAGGACGCTGGCCAGGCCGACGAGCACCTGGGCGACCGAGTGCCGATGCTTGTCCTGCTCTGAGCGGACCTGACTGTCGGTGTCCGCAGTGCTGCGATCGATGCGGGTGGTGACGAATGAACCGACAACGGACACGGCTCGGGTCACGAGGATCGCGCCGAGCACGACCAGCACGATCTCCAGGCCCTCACCGCGGGCCCACATCGTGACGTCGTCGAGCGGGGCCGGGTCCATCGGTGCTTTAGCTCACTCTCGGTGGGTCATCTGCGCTGAGCGTGGGCTTCCCGGTAGCGCGCAGGCAGAAACCTTTCGCCTGGCGCGGCCGTGGTGACGGTCCGCACACGCGCGAACGCCCCGGACGCCAGTGCCGGGGCGTTCGCCATGTGTCGTTGCTTCGTTCCTGCTGCGGAGGTCCGCCCGACACACGTGCGGGGGAGTGCTGGTGTTGTCAGGACGCCCGCACACCACGTTAAGGCGGGGGTCGTCCCCCGACGGCGCGGCTGCTGCGCCCACGCCGCCGGGGGAATCGTTCCCGGTGTTGGCGGCGTCCTCGCCGTAGCCCGAACGGGCCACGACAAGGACGACGCTCACTCCCACCCGGGAGCACAGGGATCACACTGGATCAGGCGGCGGTGAGGTCGCTCGGAGTTCGGGCCCCGAGCGAGGTATCGGTCTCCTCCAGTTTCACGAACGCGTCCGGGATCGGGTACTCCCCGAGGACGTAGCTCAGAATCGCCGCGTGCTGACGCTCCACCGGTGCAATCGTGGACACCGCCGCCAGCGCGTCGGCGCTCATGAGTTCACTCATCTGGGACACGTACGTGGCCCCGGCGGTGTTCTCCAGCGTGAGCGCCAACATGGCGAGTTGCGGGATCGTCTTGATCTTGCCGAACATCTCGGTGACCGTCGGAGCCAACGCCGGGGTCGGGTCCTTCATCTCCATGCCGCCGGCGTTCTTGACGGCGGCGTTGAAGGCGTCGGCGTGTTCGGCGTGCTGCTTCATCGCGTGGCTGGCGAACTCCGCCACGGCCGCGGGAACGGTCTTGCCGAACTTGCCCTTCGGCGCTGCCTCCAGCGCGGCGCCGTAGGCGAACACCGCGAGGTTCTCGATGCTGGCGTTCAGGCGCATCATCTCGACGTCGGCCGAGCCTTCCGCGGCCGGTGGTGGTTCTTCGTTGGCAGGCGGCGGGTTCGCCCCCGGCTCGGCGACCTCGTCCTCGTCGTCGTCGCCGCACGCACTCAGGAACATGGTGCCGACGACCAGACCACCGCTGCCGAGCAGGAACCGACGGCGGCTGCCGCGCAGGGCATCCTCGGCCCGGCGCTTGCGCAGGGCAACACCGAGATCGGACATGGCAGCCCGCATCTGCGGGAACGTCGCCTCGTGCATCTCGTTCATGTGGGCAGTCATGGCGCGCAGTTCGTGCTCGCTGATCTGCATCTCGCTGGGGGGGTTGCGGCGCTTCACTTGACTGCTCCCTCTTCCGGCGGGCTGGCCAGCTCGGTCTTCTTGAATGTCTCCGGGATGCCGACCGACCCGGCCGCCTTCGGCAGCTTCGCCGCGTCGACGGCCCCACCGGTGGCCTTGACCGTGATCAACTCCAGCGCCTTACCCTTGAGCAGGGCCTGGACGGCGTAGAGCGTGGCCAGGTGCTGGGATTCGACCCCGGCCACGGTGCCGAAGAGCAGTCGGACCTGAGGATCCGTCACGTCCTGGATGTTCTTGACGTAGGTGGAGGTGGCCACGTCCTCCAGGGTGATGGCCAGGCCGACCACGTCGAGTGGGCCGCCCTTCATCAACTTGGGGACCATGTCCTGCACGATCGGGGTGTACTTCGGGTTGTTCTCGGTCTGCTTCTTGCCACCGAGTTCCACGGCACGGGCATTGAACGCCTGGGCGTGCTCGTCGTGCTGCTTCATCGTCATGGTGGCGAACGCCGCGATGGTCTTGGTGGCGGTGTCGTCCGTCTTCAGATAGGGCAGGGTCAGCGCGGTCTTGTAGGTGAAGACCGCCAGGTTCTCCAACGAAGCGGCGGTCTGCAGCGCCATGATGTCCGCCTCTTCGGCCGCATAGGCCCGCGAGCCCGAAGCCATGACCAGGCCGGCTGCCGCCAGCCCTCCGGCGCCGATCGCGATGTTGCGCCTGCGGTTCTCCTGGCGCAGCATGTCGCTCTCGCGCTTGGCCTCCTGGTACTCGCGCGTCGCGCGTCGCGCCCGGCCCGCGTCGACGATCTCGTCGAGGGGTTCCTTCATACCGCGCATCGCGTCGACCTGGAGGTCTTGGGATTCCTCCATCAATCGATTGAACTCACCGATATCCAGTTCCGTCATTGCCGTTCCCTCTCGCAGCCGATGCCGCGACGTCCCGGGCGGGGTGCTCACCGCCCGCAGACGGGGTGAGCGTTGTCGCAACACCGACGCCGTACCCGGCGCATTTCGCGGGTAAACCACGGGAGTGACCCAGGCCACACTTCCCCCCAAACGGGGGCCTGGAAGCTTTCACGACCTCGAGACGGCCCGCTCAAGCTGAGCTTTGTTCATCGTGGAGCGGCCCTTGATCCCTTTGTGCTTGGCCTCACTGTAGAGCTGGGCCTTGGTTCGCCCCTTTGCGCCGCTGTGCGAGCGCAAACCGCCGCGGCGCGCTGAGGAGATGTCCTCGGTGGAGGTGCGGCTCGACTCTTTCGCCTCGCCGGCCCGGGCGCGCTCCTTGTTGACCGTGCGCGCGGCGATCTCCTCGGCAACGTCCTCGCTCTTGCCCCGCTGCAGCAGACCGTCCTTGATGTGGTCGTACTGGCGCTCGCGCTTGTCGCTCCATGCCCTGGGCATCAGCCACTCCTTGCGGGATTCGGTCAGTCCTCGTCGCTGTTCTGCACGCTGTCCTTGGCGTCGTCGGTGCCTTCCTCGACGGCGTCCCCGGTGTCCTCGGCGCCCTCTTCGATGGCGTCCCCGGTGTCCTCGGCGCCCTCTTCGATGTTGTTGGTGACCTCGGTCGGGCTGGACTCGTCGTCGTCACCGCACGCACTGAGCCCGAAGGTGGCAGTGAGGGCCAGCACGGACGCGATGACGAGGGTGCGGGGGGTCTGGCGGAGCATCAGATGTCCTTCGATAAAGGGAGAGATAGGCCCAGCCAGTCTTCCCCGATTCCCGCCGCCGAAACTGTGGTGGGCGTGACGCCTGTCCCTGGGCTGTGAATGCGCGGGACCTGGAATGAGTGCGCGGTAGGCACCGTTATGTCCGCTACCACATCAACGCCCTACTCGAAGGACACACCGTGCCTCACACCACCGCACACCGTCGTTCTCCTTCCGCCTCCCGGGTGACCCGCGGCCCGATCGCCGCGACGCTGGGCGCGGCCACCGCAGGCCTGCTCTCGCTCGCCGCATTCGCCCCGATGGCCTCGGCTGCGGCGCCGGAGACCCTGCTGGACTCGAGCCGCCAGTGGGGACCGGCCGCAACGTCGACCATCCACCCGGGCGTGGTCACCGTCACCGAGGGCGCCGGGTCGTGCACAGGCAACTTCGTGTTCACCGATGCCAAGAAGAACGTCTACCTCGGTCAGGCCGCGCACTGTTCCGGCACCGGCGAGGCGACCGAGACCAACGGTTGTGAGTCGGCGTCACTGCCGCTGGGCACCCCGGTCGCGCTCGGCGTCTCCGGAGTCACCGGCACCGTCGCCTACAGCTCCTGGCTCACCATGCAGGATCGCGGCGAGACCGACGTCGACGCGTGCACCCACAATGACTTCGCGCTGATCAAGATCCCAGCCGACGCCATCGCCAAGGTCAACCCGTCGATCCCGGTGTTCGGGGGTCCGATGGGGATCAACACCACCGGTACCCAGGTCGGCGACTCGGTGACCAGCTATGGCAACTCGCCGCTGCGCCAGGGCCTCGCAGCTTTCTCTCCGAAGCAGGGCACGAGCATCGGTGACGTCGGCAACGGCTGGGCTCACCAGGTCTACACCTTGACTCCCGGTATCCCCGGCGACTCGGGCTCGGCGTTCCTGGACTCCGAGGGCCGGGCCCTGGGCACCTTGTCCACGCTGGTCTTCGCGCCCCAGCCGCTGAGCAACCAGGTCAGCGACATCTCCCGTCAGCTCGCCTACGCGCGCGACCACGGCATCAAGGGCCTGCGTCTGGTCGAGGGCACCGAGCCCTTCGCCGCCTCCCCGCTCGGCCTGTAGCCCAGGGGCGGGACACCCCCCCGGTCCCGACCCCTTCACACACTGTGCCGGACCCCTCGTGGTCCGGCACAGTGCTGTCAGCAGGGGGATCGATGGCGCGCAATGGGGTAGGCGCAGTGGGTCCGAGTTCCCGACTCACCCCAGGAGGACACATGCTCAAGAAGGCCATGGTGATCGGACTCGCCGCCTTCGCCGCCAAGCGACTGCGGGGCCGCGGACGTGCTGCGGCGCTGGACCAGCCGGCACAACCCGACGTGAGCCCGGAGCCGGGGCCGTTGGAGTCCTGGGCCGATGAGGGCGGCGCGCTCATTAACGGTTCACCCGCGCAGGAGCGTGCCCCGTCCCCCTAACGATCGGCCACGAACCGCCGAACCCACCCCGGTGCCCCGGCCGGGCACCGTCATGTCTAGGGGGCACTGGGCCGCGGCCCTGGTGCAACCGGTGCTGACCTGCTGAGATGGCCGCCCAAGGTCCGCCCCACCCCGACGGATAACCCGCTGGTCGGTCGGGTTGGAGCCGTTCCCCGAGGAGCCCCCATGAACCTCGCCCAGAACCTCGTCGACACCGCGAGCACGGGCGGTGAGCGGGTCGCACTGCGCTTCGGTGACGACACGCTGACCTACGCGCAGCTGCTGGAGCGGGCCAAGGCGTGCGCGGGCATGATCCGCGGGCTCGGGATCGCCCCGGGCGAGCGGATCGGCTTGATTGCTCCGAATGTGCCCGCGTTCCCGATCGTCTACTACGGGGCGCTGCTGGCCGGCTGCGGTGTCGTGCCCATGAACCCGTTGCTCACCGAGCGCGAGGTCACTTATTACCTGCGTGACTCCGGTGCGGCCGCGGTGATCGCTGTCGACTCGGTGGTCACGGCCGCCACCCCCGCGGCCGCCGGAGTGGGGATCCCACTCGTGGTCGTGGCCGGGACGGGACCGAGCCCCGAGCAGGCTCCGGCCAACGGGGCTCTGGAGTCCGCCGAGCCGCGATCCGGCAGCGACCTCGCGGTGATCCTGTACACCTCGGGGACCACCGGCCAGCCCAAGGGCGCGGTGCTCACCCATCACAACCTCGACTCCAACGCCCGCACCACCCGGGACACCCTGCTCGCCTCGGAGTCCGAGGACGTCGTCATGGGGTGCCTGCCCCTGTTCCACGTGTTCGGTCTGACGTGCGGGATGAACGCCGCCGTGATCGCCGGGTCCTCGCTCGTGCTGATCCCGCGTTTCGATCCCGAGGCCGTGCTGGCACTGATCGCGGAGCACCAGGTCACGATCTTCGAGGGCGTGCCGACGATGTACGCCGCGATGCTGGGGGTCCCTACCGAGTACGACACGTCCAGTCTGCGGACCTGCGTGTCCGGCGGGGCGGCGATCCCCGTGGAGGTCATGAAGAGCTTCGAGGCCCGTTACGGCTGCCAGATCCTGGAGGGCTACGGGCTCTCGGAGACCTCACCGGTGGCGTGTTTCAACCCCCGGGTCGGCCAGCGCAAGCCCGGCTCGATCGGAGTGGCCGTGCGCGGCATGGAACTGCGCCTGGTCGACAACGACGGCAACGACACCCCGGTCGGTGAGATCGGTGAGATCGCGATCCGCGGCGAAGGCGTGATGGCCGGTTACCACAACCGTCCGGAGGCGACCGCGGAGGCAATTCCCGACGGCTGGTTCCGCAGCGGGGACCTCGCCAAACAGGACGACGACGGCTACTTCTACATCGTCGACCGCAAGAAGCAGCTGATCATCCGCGGCGGTTACAACGTTTACCCGCGCGAGGTCGAAGAGGTCCTCTACGCCTTCCCCGGCATCGCCGAGGCAGCCGTGATCGGGCTCAAGCACACGATGCTCGGCGAGGAGGTCGGCGCCGCCGTGGTCATGAAGGCAGGGGAGAGCTTCGATCCCGCCGCCATCAAGGCGTTCTGCAAGGAGGGCCTCGCGGCCTACAAGTACCCGCGCCACATCTGGGCGGTCGACGTGTTGCCCAAGGGCCCGACCGGCAAGATCCTGCACCGTGAGGTTGTCGCCCCGGCGGAGGTGGTCGTCGAATGACGGCACTACGCGAGGAAGCGGTCGTCGACGCCGCCGTGGGCGGCGAGGACGCCGGCTCGGTCGACATCCGTTCGATGCTGGCCGCGCTGGGGAAGGTGGCGGTGCATTCGGGCGCGTTGGTCGCCACCACCCGCGAGCTGGGTGTCGAACTGCTGAAGGTGGCCGCGGGACGCTCCGACGTCGAGCCGGCCCGCGGGGATTCCCGCTTCGCCGATCCGACCTGGAGCGAGCACCCGGGCTATCGGCGGCTCAAGCAGGGATACCTGGCGTGTTCACGGGCCGTCGACGGCCTGGTCGATGAGGCCGACGTCGAGTGGCGGACCAAGGAACGGGCCCGTTTCGCCGCCGGCATTCTTACCTCGGCGGTAGCGCCGACCAACACCCTGGTCGGTAATCCGGCGGCCCTGAAGCGGGTCCTGGAGACCGGGGGCGGTTCGCTGGTTGCCGGCGCCCGCGCCTACGTGGACGACCTGCTGCACAACGGTGCGATGCCCCGTCAGGTCGATGCGTCCAGCTTCATCGTCGGCGAGAACGTGGCGGTCACCCCCGGCGCCGTGGTGCACCGCAGCGAGGTCATGGAGATCCTGCAGTACACGCCCGCGACCGTGACGGTGCGCACCAGGCCGCTGGTGATCATCCCGCCGCAGATCAACAAGTACTACTTCCTCGACCTGGCGCCCGGTCGCAGCCTGGTCGAGTACGCGGTGGCTCAAGGCCTGCAGGTATTCATGATCTCCTGGCGGAACCCGTCCAAGGAGCATGCGGACTGGGATCTCGACACGTACTGTGCCGCCGTCCTGGAGGCGATCGACGTCGCCTGTGAGGTCAGCGGCAGCGAGGATGTGCTCACCCTGGGGCTGTGTGCCGGTGGCATTACCACCGCGACGGCCCTGTCCTACCTCGCGTCGGTGGGACAGGAGAAGGTGGCCGCCGCTTCGTTCGGGGTGACCCTCATCGACTGGGGCGTCCCCGCGCCTATTGGTGCTTTCCAGTCCGGGGGGCTGCTCAAGGTCGCGCGCGGAAAGTCCAAGCGGGCCGGCGTGCTCGATGCCCGGTCGCTGGGCGCCGTCTTCACCTGGATGCGGCCCAACGACCTGGTGTGGAACTACTGGGTGAACAACTATCTGATGGGCCGTAAGCCACCGGTGTTCGACATCTTGGCCTGGAATGACGACAAGACCAACCTGCCCAGCGGATTGCACACCACGTTCCTCGACATATTCCAGGAGAACCTACTGGTGCGACCGGGTGCGCTGCGTGTCCTCGACACCCCGGTCGATCTGTCGGGGATCAAGATCGACACCTATGTGACCGGTGGTCTCTCCGACCACCTGACGCCCTGGCAGGGCTGCTACCAGGCCACCCAGCTCTTCGGGGGAGAGTCCACTTTCGTGCTCTCGCCCACGGGTCACATCCAGACCCCGGTGTCACCGCCGTCGCCGAAGGCCTATCACTTCACCGGTCCGAGGCCGGGTCCCGATCCGGAGGTGTGGCGCGCGCAGGCGGTGCGCCAGGAGGGCACCTGGTGGGCGCATTGGACGGCGTGGATGCTCGAGCGGGCGGGCGAGGAACGGCCAGCACCGGCCGTTGCCGGTAGTGATCTGCATCCCACCTTGGGCCCCGCACCCGGCGTTTATGTGTTCCAGCGACCGTGACCGCTCTCACCGGGCGATAATCACCCGGTGAGAACCCCCGAAACCCGTGTGGTCGACGTCGGCCGCGCTCTGCAGGTCAGTCACTGGCCCGGTGCCCCCGGACAGGTGCCGTTGCTGCTGTGCAGCGGGATCGGCGCCTCGTCCGCCCTCTTCAACCCGCTGGTGGCGGCGCTGGATCCGCGGCGCCCGCTGATCACGTTCAACCCGCCCGGGTTGGGGGCCTCGCCCGAGGCACGCGCGCCGTACTCGATGGCCACACTGGCACGCTCGGTGCGCCGGGCGGTCGTACACCTGGGGTATGAGCAGGCCGACGTCCTGGGGATCTCCTGGGGTGGAGTCCTCGCCCAGCAGTACGCGTTCCAGAACCCGCGGCGCTGCCGACGCGTGGTGCTGGTCGCCACCCACACCGGCTGGCTCTGCGTCCCCCCGTCGATGCGCACGATCGGCCGGATGATGACCCCGGCGCGACACCGCGACAAGGCCTACGCCCGCTCGATCGCAGGAGACCTCTACGGGGGCAGCGCCCGGTTCGACCCGGTCTCCGCGGTGTCGACCTTGCACGATGAGCGGGACGTACCGACCACCCGCAGCTACCTCTACCAGCTCGGGGCGATCTCGGGCTGGACCTCGCTGCACGCCCTGCCGTTGATCCGCCAGCCTGCCCTGGTGCTGGCGGGGGACGACGACCCGATCATCCGCGCGTCGAACCCCCGGATGATGGCGTCCCTGCTGCCGAACGGCCGCCTGCATCTCTACGACGGTGGGCACCTCGAGTTGCTCTCCCGCGCACCCGAGTTCGCCCCCGTCATCGACGCGTTCCTGGACGAGTAGCCCATTCGCAGGGCGAGTTCGGACTCGGTGCGCGGGTCTTTGACGCGAGGCTGTCCGGCAACGGCCGCCGCCTCGCGTTCATCACTCCGAGAACCAGCCCGAAGTCGGTGACACCGACGGTGCGCCAGACCTCTACGTAGCCAGCGCATTGCCTGACGCTGAGTCAGCCACCGGCCTCGTCCAAGGCGATCCCGACCACCTCGGCGACCCGGTGCAGGTCGAAGTCCTGGGCGAGCAAACTGGCGCCGTGGCGCAGAGCTACTGCCGCGATCATGCAGTCGATCAGCCCGCGGGGGGTGACGCCGACGACGCGGCAGCGTCGGCAGATGCGGGTTGCGCCGTCGAAGTCGATGCCGGCGTCAAAGGGCAACAGCGTGAATCGTGCGAGCAGTCGCCGGAGGTCGTCCTCTCGGCCTTGCGTGCGTGCGCCGGAGGTGACCTCCATGATCACGGGTTGGGTCACTGCGAGATCGGCGCCGGTGGCCACCAGATCGGCCAGCCGCCGATCGACGGCGCTTCCGGTGGCTCGGTCGTACTCGACCCACGCCGAGGTGTCGGCGAGGATCACTCCGCGCAGCCGGGCGGGGTGTCCTCCGGGATCTCCCCGATGGCGTGGGCGCCGTGCATCGCCAGGGCCTCGTCGTGCGTCATCGGTTGGCCCGCCACGTGCCGCAGGGCGAGGTCGACCGCCTCGGTCTTCGTTCGCAGCTGGTATCGCGTCATGATCGCGTCGACGTAGTCGTTCTCGATCTCGATGTTGGTCCTGGTCTTCGCCATACACCAATCGTACACGTCCATCAGGGGTGGCCGCGGACGGTGGTGCCTTAACGTCAGTGGGAGCGGGCGCTATAGCGACCGCTCCCACTGACGCAACGGTGAATTACTTGAGCAGGGAGCGCGCGATGACGATGCGCTGGACCTGGTTGGTGCCTTCGTAGATCTGGGTGATCTTGGCGTCGCGCATCATGCGCTCGACCGGGTAGTCCTTGACGTAGCCGTAGCCGCCGAGCAGCTGGACGGCGTCGGTGGTGACCTTCATGGCGACATCGGAGGCGTAGGCCTTGGCAGCGGCGCCGAAGTAGGTCAGGTCGGGGTCCTCACGCTCGGACTTCGCGGCAGCGGCGTAGACGAGCTGACGGGCTGCCTCGAGCTGCATCGCCATGTCGGCGACCATGAACTGCAGGCCCTGGAACTCCGCGATCGCCTTGCCGAACTGGCGCCGCTCCTTCATGTACCCGCACGCGAAGTCCAGCGCGCCCTGGGCGACGCCGATGGCCTGCGCGCCGATCGTGACGCGGGTGTGGTCCAGGGTGCGCATCGCGGTGGTGAAGCCGGTGCCGACCTCGCCGATCATCCGGTCCTCACCGAGGCGCACATCGTCGAAGTTCACGTTGCGCGTGGGGGAGCCCTTGATGCCGAGCTTGCGTTCGGGTGCGCCGAAGGAGACACCGGTGTCGTTCTTCTCCACGACGAACGCGCTGATACCGCCGCGGGCGCCCTTGACCGGGTCGGTGACTGCGAAGACCGTGTACCACTCGGACTCGCCCGCGTTCGTGATCCAGCACTTCGAGCCGTTGAGGATCCAGGAGTCGCCGTCGCGCACGGCCTTGGTCTTCATGCCGCCGGCATCTGAGCCGGCCTCAGGCTCGGACAGGCAGTAGGAGAACATGCCCTCACTGGCCGCGAGCTTGGTCAGGTACTTGGTCTTGAGTTCTTCGGAACCGGAGAGCATCAACGGCAGCGAGCCGAGCTTGTTGACGCCGGGGATCAGCGATGACGACATGCAGACCCGGGCGACCTCCTCGACGATGATCACCGTGGCGAGGGCGTCGGCGCCCTCACCGCCGTACTCCTCGGGAACGTGCGGGGCGGCGAAGCCCGCGCCACACAAGGCGTCCAGGGCCTCCTTGGGGAAGCGCGCCTGATCGTCGACGTCGTGCGCGTGGGGAGCGATCTGCTCCTCGGCCAGCGCGCGCACGGAGTGCCGAAGGTCCTGGTAGTCCTTCGGTAGTGAACAGGCGTCGAAGTCTTTGTTGCCCTGGTACCCGGCCATGTCGGTGCCCTTCGCGGTGGGAGGCCCTGCGCGGGCCGGTTGGCTACTTCTGATCGTAGTTGTGGAAACCGCGCCCGCTCTTTTTGCCCAGCAGGCCGGCATCGACCATGCGCAGCAACAGCGGGGGAGCGAAGTACAGCGGCTCCTTGAACTCCTCGTACATGGACTCCGCGATCGCCTTGATGGTGTCCAGGCCGATCAGGTCGGCCAGAGCGAGCGGCCCCATCGGGTGCGCGCACCCCAGGACCATGCCGTTGTCGATGTCCTCGGCGGAGGCGAAGCCGGAGTCCATCATCCGGATCGCCGAGAGGATGTACGGGACCAGTAGGGCGTTGACGATGAAGCCGGCGCGGTCCTGCGAGCGGATGACCTGCTTGCCCAGCGTCTGTGTGGCGAAGGCCTTGGCCTGCTCCGCCGTCTCCGGCGCGGTGAGCAGCGAGGTCACCAGTTCGACCAGGGGCAGCACCGGCACCGGGTTGAAGAAGTGGATGCCGATGACCTTCTCGGGCCGACTGGTCGCCATGCCGAGTTTCATGATCGGGATCGACGAGGTGTTCGAGGCCAGGATCGCGTCCCGAGAAACGACGACCTTGTCCAGCGCGGTGAAGATCTCCAGTTTGATCGACTCGATCTCCGCCACCGCCTCCACCGCGAGGTCCACGTCGGCGAACTCGCCGATGTCGGTGGTGAAGTTCAGGCGCGCAACCGTGGCGCCGTGGGTCGCCTCGTCGAGCTTTCCCCGCTTCAGGGCTCGGTCGAGCGAGCTCATGATCCGCTTCTTGCCCGCGGCGAGCGCGTCAGGGTTGACCTCGGTGACGGTCACGTCGAGCCCGGCGCGGGCGCAAACCTCGGCGATTCCCGACCCCATCAGGCCACAGCCGATGACGCCGACTCGTTGGATCTCGCTCATACATTCCTCCTGTACTGGCCGCCGACCTCGAACAACGCTGCCCGAGGTGATCTCGCCCTAGACGTTTCGCCGATACTGGCCACCCACCTCGAAGAAGGCCGCGGTGATCTGTCCCAGTGAGCAGACGCGCGCGGCATCCATCAGCACCGCGAAGACGTTCTCGCCGGCGATCGCCGACTCCTGCAGCCGGCGGATCGCAAACTCGGCAGCCTCGGCGTTGGCGGCCTGGAAGTCGCGCACCCGCTTGAGCTGGGACTGCTTCTCGGACTCCGTGCCGCGGGCGAGCTCAAGCGGTGCCTGCTCGTGATCGGCGTTGGGGTTGAGGAAGGTGTTCACGCCGATGATCGGCAGCGAACCGTCGTGCTTGCGGTGCTCGTAGAGCATCGACTCGTCCTGAATCTTGCCGCGCTGATAGCCGGTCTCCATCGCGCCCAGGACACCGCCGCGCTCGGCGATCCGCTCGAACTCGGCCAGCACCGCCTCTTCGACGAGGTCGGTCAACTGCTCGATGATGTACGCGCCCTGGAGCTGGTTCTCGTTCTTGGACAGGCCCCACTCGGCGTTGATGATCATCTGGATCGCGAGCGCCCGGCGCACCGACTCCGGCGACGGCGTGGTGACGGCCTCGTCGTAGGCGTTGGTGTGCAGGCTGTTGCAGTTGTCGTTCAGCGCGATCAGCGCCTGCAGCGTGGTGCGGATGTCGTTGAAGTCCATCTCCTGCGCGTGCAGCGAACGGCCCGAGGTCTGCACGTGGTACTTCAGCTTTTGCGAGCGCTCGTTGGCGCCGTACTTCTCGCGCATCGCGACGGCCCAGATCCGGCGGGCGACCCGGCCGATGACCGAGTACTCCGGGTCCATGCCGTTGGAGAAGAAGAACGACAGGTTCGGGGCGAACGCGTCGATGTCCATGCCGCGGGCGAGGTAGGACTCGACGTAGGTGAAGCCGTTGGACAACGTGAACGCGAGCTGGCTGATCGGGTTCGCCCCGGCCTCGGCGATGTGGTACCCGGAGATCGAGACCGAGTAGAAGTTGCGGACCGAGTTCTGGATGAACCACTCCTGGATGTCGGCCATCATCTTGAGCGAGAACTCGGTGGAGAACAGGCACGTGTTCTGGCCCTGGTCCTCCTTGAGGATGTCGGCCTGCACCGTGCCGCGCACATTCGCCAGCACCCACGCGCGGGCCTGGGACGCCTCATCAGCGGTGAGCTCGCGGCCGAGTTCGGCGGCCTTCTTCTCGACCTCACGGTCGATCGCGGTGTTGAGGTAGAAGGCGAGGATTGTCGGAGCCGGGCCGTTGATCGTCATCGACACCGACGTGTTCGGGGCGGTGAGGTCGAAGCCGTCGTAGAGCGCCTTCATGTCCTCCACGGTGGCGATGGAGACCCCGGAGGTGCCGACCTTGCCGTAGATGTCCGGGCGCAGGTCGGGGTCACGGCCGTAGAGGGTGACCGAGTCGAACGCGGTCGACAGGCGAGTCGCCTCGGACGAGCCGGCGAGCAGGTGGAAACGGCGGTTGGTGCGGAACGGGTCGCCCTCACCGGCGAACATCCGGGCCGGGTCCTCGCCGTCGCGCTTGAACGGGAAAACCCCGGCGGTGTACGGGAATTCGCCAGGCAGGTTCTCCGCCCGCAGATAGCGCAGCGTCTCACCGTCGTCGGCGAAGCGGGGCAGTGCGACGCGGGGGATCTTCGTGCCGGACAGCGACTCACGGAACAGCGTGGTGCGCAGCTCCCGGTCGCGGACCTTGGTGACGTGCTCGTCCCCGGTGTACGCCTCGACCGTGGCCGGCCATTGCGCGAGCGCGGCCTTGCTGGCATCGGACAGCTGGGCATCGGACTCGGAGGCGAGGATCGTGAGCAGCTCGATGTCACCGCCGCGGTCGGCGACCAGCTCTGCCGAGGCCCGCAGCTGCTGACGCTGACGCGCGACGGCGACCTCCTTGGCGGTCTTCGCGTGGTAGCCGCGGACGGTGTCCGCGATCTCGGCCAGGTAGCGCACCCGGGCCGGCGGGATGATCGTCTTGATGGAGCTGGAGAACTTGACGTCGACGACCGGCAACAGGCCGGGCTCCAGCGCCAGGCCGCGCTCACCGAGCAGGTGACGCAGGTGCTGGTAGAGCGCGGTGACGCCGTCATCGTTGAAGCGGGCGGCGCTGGTGCCGAAGACCGGCATGTCGGCCCACTCGGACGACATCAGACCCCTGTTGCGGGCCACCTGGCGGCTGACGTCGCGCAGTGCGTCCTCCGCGCCGCGACGCTCGAACTTGTTGATCGCGACGATGTCGGCGAAGTCGAGCATGCCGATCTTCTCCAGCTGCGAGGCGGCGCCGAACTCCGGCGTCATCACGTAGAGGGAGAGGTCGACGAACGGCACGATCGCGTCGTCGCCCTGGCCGATGCCGGGGGTCTCGACGATGACCAGGTCGTAACCCGCCGCCTTGCAGGCGGTGATGACCTCGCTCAGGCACGCGGGCACCTCGGAACCGCCGCCGCGGGTGGCCAACGAGCGGAAGTACACACCGCCGGTGCTGCTGCCGGCCTCCAGGCCGTTCATCCGGATCCGGTCCCCGAGCAGCGCGCCGCCACCCTTGCGCCGGCTCGGGTCGACGGCGAGCACCGCGATGCGCAGCTTGTCCTGCTGGTCCAACCGGACGCGGTGCACGAGCTCGTCGGTGAGGGAGGACTTGCCGGAGCCGCCGGTGCCGGTGATGCCGAGCACGGGCACCGTCCGCGCGGCAGCGGCTTCCGCGATCTCGGTCGTGAGTGCCTCGGGGAGCTTGCCGGCCTCCAGGGCCGTGATGACGCGGGCGAGGGTGTGCGTCTCGCCGGCGACCAGGCCGTGGGCGTCGGTCGGTACCGTCGCGGCGAGGTCGACGTCGCAGGCCTTGATCATCTCGTTGATCATCCCGGCGAGACCGAGGCGCTGGCCGTCCTCGGGGGAGAAGATCCGCACCCCGCGCTCGCGCAGCGTCTCGATCTCCTCGGCCACGATGACGCCACCGCCGCCGCCGTAGACCTTGACGTGCCCGGCACCGCGCTCGTTCAGCAGCTGCACGAGGTAGGTGAAGTACTCGACGTGCCCGCCCTGGTAGGAGCTGACCGCGATGCCCTGTGCGTCCTCCTGGATCGCCGCGGTGACGACCTCCTCGACCGAGCGGTTGTGCCCGAGGTGGATCACCTCCGCGCCCTGGCTCTGCAGGATGCGCCGCATGATGTTGATGGAGGCGTCGTGCCCGTCGAACAGGGAGGCCGCCGTGATGAAGCGGACCGGGTTCGAGGGTGTGTGAAGTGACGGCGACTCAGCCATGACGAAGCTCCAGATCGCAGGTACCGGTTAGGTTGGGCACGTGCCATTGTCCTTCGACCCCATCGCCGAGGCGCACCGCCAGTGGCGCGCGCGCTGGCCGGAGGCCGCCGACCACATGGCCGCGGTGACGTCGGTGATGCGGGTGCAGCAGATGCTGATCGGCGAGATCGACCGGGTGCTCAAGCCGTTCGGGCTGACCTTCGCCAGCTATGAGACCTTGCAGTTGCTCGCCTTCACCCGGCTCGGTGAACTGCCGATGGGCAAGATCGGCGAGCGCCTGATGGTGCATCCGGCCTCGGTGACCAACACCGTCGACAAACTCGAGGCCACGGCGCTGGTGACCCGTCGCCCCGCGGCCGAGGACCGTCGCCGGGTGTTGGCCGCGATCACTCCAACCGGCCGCGCGCTGGTGGCCCGGGCGGCGACCGCCCTGAACGCGGCGTCCTTCGGCCTCGACGCCGACACCGCGACCGCGACCGCCCTCACCGCGCTGCTGCGCACGGTGCGGGCCCGCGGAGGAGATTTCGACGATCAAGCGCACGATCCCTGGGCTTCGGTCGAGGAGCCGTCTCCCGGGCGGTGAGACGGACTGAACGGCAGATTTATTTTGGCGTCCAAGTAATTCCTATGATGCCTGCACCTCGGGCATTACACAAGGCCACAAGAGGCCTCAGCAGCGTGGTCCGCGCCACGCTGCCTCAGGCGGGACCCGTCGGGGCTCGGTGCTCGACCGCCCGGCCCAGGCGCACCGTCACCTGCCCGCCGCCGCTGGGGGACGCGCCGATCTCGACGCCGCCGCCGGCGGCCTCGGCGGTCCGACGCACGATGTCGAGCCCGAGCCCTGTCGAGCCTGTCGCCGAGCCGCCGCGGGTCAGCGGGTCGAAGTCCGGTGGGAATCCGGGGCCGTCGTCGCTGACCTCCAGGACCACACTGTCCTCGGCACGCACCTCGATCCGCACCCCAGTGCCGTCCGGGGTGTAGGAGACGACGTTGTCCAGCAAGGCGTCGATCAGCACCTCCAGATCCCGGGTGCTGGCGCGGATCGTGAGCGGCGCCGCGGGCAGGCTGATGTTCAGGGCCCGCCCCTGGTCCTCGGTCAGGGATCGCCAGAACTCGGCCCGCGCGCCGACGACCTCGACGACGTCGACCCGAGCAGCCAAGCCCTCCCGCTCGGAGCGCCGCGATTCCCGGATCACCTCATCGACGGTGTCGTCGACGGAGTCCACGTAGGAGTTGAGGCGGCCCCGCGCCTCGTCATCGAGGTCGAGGGCCTCCACACCGAGGCGGAGCCGGGTGACGGGCGTGCGTAGGCGATGCGCGAGATCGGTGACGCCGGCCCGTTCGCGGGCGATGAGCTCGTCGACCCGCGCCACCAAGCCGTCCAGCGCGATCCCCACGTCGGAGACCTCCGGCGGGCCCTCTACGGTGACCGGCTTCGAGCGGTCCCCGGTGGACAATCGTCGGGCGGTCTCGGCCAGGCCGAGCACGGGCTGGACGAAGCTTCGCCCGAGGCGGTCGGCGACCAGCAGGCTGCCGATCAGCAGGGCGATGCCCAGGACGCCGAGCACCGACCAGGACTTGCGGACGTCGTCAGCGAGCTCGTCCCGGATCACCTGCACCCGGATGACCGGGGTCTGGTCCGGGAGATCGCTGCTGGGGCCAATGGCCAGCGGCACCAGGATCTGCCGGCCGCCGGAGATGTTGTCGACCCGGGCCCGACCGGCCAGGCGGGCCTCGCGGACGCGCTCGTCCTCGCCGGGGTCCGGGCCGAGCGCGGTGCCGTCCGGATAGAGGACCGTGGTGCGCACGCCGTCATCGCGATCGTTCGCCGAATTCAGGTAGACCGCCACCGACCCCTTGTCCCCCCGCGAGACGACGGTCTCGGTGGCCTGGACCTCCAGCGCCGCGCGGGCGACGCGGTCCTCCAGCGCATAACGACCGACCAGCACGGCCATCGGTACGAGCAGCGCGATCAGGACGATCACGGTCGTGGCCGCGACCGTGCGGATCAGGCTTCGGCGCACGTCAGCTCACTCCTGCTCGGGCGCGAGGAGTTTGACCCCGACGCCGCGCACCGTGTGCAGATAGACGGGAGCGTTGGCGGCCTCGCCGAGCTTGCGGCGCAGCCAGGACAGGTGCACGTCGATGGTCTTGTCCGCCGCTCGATAGGGCTGACGCCAGACCTCGACGAGGAGCTCGCGTTTGCCCACGACCTGCCCCGGCCGGTCGGCCAGGTAGGCGAGCAGTTCAAACTCCCGCCGGCTCAGATCCAGGTTGCGGCCGTCCATCTCGGCCGAGCGGGCCCGCAGGTCCAAAACCAGTGCGCCGATGCGCACCACGTGGGAGCGATCGGGCTCGGGGCCCGCGCGGCGTAGCACCGCCTTGATTCGGGCCTCCAACTGGCTGGCCGAGAAGGGCTTCACCACGTAGTCGTCAGCGCCGGCGTCCAGGGCGCCGATCACCGTGGCATCGTCATCTCGCGCCGTGGCGACGATGACCGGGACACTGCTGACGGCGCGGAGCATCGACAGCACCTGCAAACCATCGACGTCGGGCAGGCCGAGGTCGAGCACGACGATGTCGGGTCCGTCCTCCATCGCCATGGACAGCCCGGACATTCCGGTCTCGGCGGCCGTCACGGCGAAGGAACGCCCCCGTAGGGCGTCAGCGAGCAGACCGCGGATCGCCGCGTCGTCCTCGATGATCAACACCGCCGGCACGCCGCTCACGCTATCGGCCCGAGTGCGTAGGTGGCAGGCTGGCGCCCATGCAGGTCGCCGCTGGTTTTCCGGCCCGCCTGGCGCGGGTCGTCGCCTGGCTGGCGGCTGTCACGATCGCGACCGGTCTGGGCCTCGTCGCCGTGACCATGGTCGGGGACACCGCCAGCGGCCGCGGACCGCTGGGCGCGGCGGTCACCGTCGTCGACAGACCTGGCCTGCAGTCCGGAAAACCGAGCCCACGCCCGGACGCCCCGGCAGTCTCCCAGTTGTTGCAGTTCGAGTTTGGATCCGTGGCCGTGCGGTGTCAGGACGCCTTTGCCACGGTCATCGACGCCAACCCGGCCAAGGGCTGGGGCGTGGGCGACATCGAAGAGGGTTTCGACGACGACGTGACTGTCGTGTTCGCCCAAGCCGCCCAGATCGTCGAGATTGAGTTTGTGTGCGACCGCGGGGAGCCGCGCGAGGCCGAGCGCGAGGTCAAGGAGCTCACACCCCAGGGCGGGGGGGCGACCACTGACGCGCAGGAAGAAGACGAGGCACGCTGATCACCACCTGACCCGATGACGTGTAGGGAGCTGCGATGAAGACCAAGGCCGCCGTGGTGATCGAACCCGGCAAGCAGATCGAGATCGAGGAGCTGGACCTCGACGGCCCGCAAGACGGTGAGGTACTGATCCGGTACACCCACGCGGGCCTGTGTCACTCGGACATCCACGTTGCGCACGGTGACTTCCCGGCCCGGCTGCCGATGGTCCTGGGCCATGAGGGCGCCGGGATCATCGAAGAGGTCGGGCGCGGCGTCACCCGGGTCAAGGTCGGGGACAAGGTCGTCTGTTCGTTCATCCCCAACTGCGGGACGTGCCGCTGGTGCGCCACGGGCCGCCAGTCCATCTGCGACATGGGCGCCACCATCCTGGAGGGCTACCTGCCGGGCGAGCGCTTCCCGCTCACCGGGCCGCGTGGTCAGTACGGCGCGATGTGCATGATCGGCACGTTCAGCCAGTACGGGACGATCCATCAGAATTCCTGCGTCGCGGTCGACGCCGACCTGCCGCTGGACAAGGCGGTCCTGGTCGGCTGCGGTGTCCCGACCGGGTGGGGCTCGGCGGTCAACACCGCCGATGTCCAGCCGGGCGAGACGATCCTGGTCGTCGGGGTCGGCGGCATCGGCATCAACGCCGTACAGGGCGCCCGTTATGCCGGCGCCAAGAACGTGATCGCGGTCGACCCGCTGGAGAACAAGCGGGAGAAGGCCCTCGAGCTCGGCGCCAGCCACGCGGTGGCCACCTCGGAAGAGGCGATGGACCTCGCGATGGCACTCACCGGCGGAGTCGGCGCGGACAAGGCGATCATCACCACCGACCTGGTGACGGAGCCTCAGGTGACGACGTCGTTCCACACGGTCAGCAAGGGTGGCACGGTCGTCATCACCGGCCTGAACCGCTTCGAGCTGAACAACATCGTGCTGCCCTCGGCGATCATGACGTTGTTCCGCAAGACGGTGAAGGGCTCGCTGTTCGGGGACTGCAACCCCACCGTCGACATCCCGAAGATTCTCGGCCTCTACCAGTCCGGGGACCTCAAGCTGGACGAGATCATCACCCGCACGTACACCCTGGAAGAGGTCAACGAGGGCTACGAGGACCTGCTCGCGGGCAAGAACATCCGCGGCGTCATCGTCCACGAGCACTGATGGGCTCTGAGCCCACTGCGGTCGTCGGGCGCAGCCGCGAGATCGAACTTCTCGTGGCCGCGCTCGACGCCGGGGCCCATGTCCTGTTGGAGGGCCCGCCCGGCACCGGCAAGTCGACGCTGCTGCGTTCGGTGGCCGAGGCCGGCAAGTCCGATTTCGTCTTCGTCGAGGGCAACGCGGAGCTGACCCCGGCGCGCCTGGTCGGCGGTTTTGACCCCTCGCTCGTGCTCGAACGCGGGTACAACCCGGCCACCTTCGTCGACGGTCCGTTGGCCGAGGCCCTGCGCGCCGGCGCCCTGCTCTACGTCGAGGAGACCAACCGGATCCCGGAGGAGACCCTCAACGTGCTCATCACCGTGATGAGCGAGGGCGAGTTGCACGTCCCACGCCTGGGGCGCATCCCCGCCGCACCCGGTTTCCGGCTGGTTGCGGCGATGAACCCGTTCGACGCGGTCGGGACCGCCCGGATCTCCTCGGCGATCTACGACCGGGTCTGCCGGATCTCGATGGGCTACCAGGTGGCCGAGGACGAGGTCGCGATCGTGGCGCTGCGGGCGCCGGACGCGCCGGCGGACTGGGTGGTCAAGGTCGTCGACCTGGTGCGGCGTACGCGGCTGCACCCGGAGATCCGGGTCGGGTCCTCGGTACGAGGTGCCATCGACACGGTGCGATTGGCCGTGGCGCTGGCGGCCCGGCGAGGGGTCGACGTCGAGCACTGGCTCACCGGCCTGGACGCGGCGCTGGTGGCGCTGTCCGGGCGCATCCGGCCGCTGGAGTCCGCGTCCCGCTCGGCGGAGGAGATCGTGCGCGACCTCTACGAGACCGTGTTCGGACGCGAGCCCGAGGAGTCCCCCGGCGGTGATGCGCCGGGGGGAGTCTGAGCCCGCCTGGTGCGGGCACTGCTCCTGCGCCGCCGCCGGCGCCTTCCCGGCCGCGCGCACGGCCCGGGGACCGCACGGTCGGACGTACCCAGCTGGCCGGCCATGCCCGCTTCACCGAGATCTCCCCGGAGGTCGGGGTGCTCGACCCCGACGCTTTCGACGCGGCGCTCGCCGCCGACCCCGACGCCGCGTTGCGGCTGCTGGTGGACATGGCGCGCGCCACCGACGAGCGGCTGCGCGCCGCGGCCAGGGCCTTGGCCGGACAGGTCGTTCTCGACCGGGCCCGACAGGGATTGCCGCGGGCGCGGGGCATCGGGCGGCTGCGTGCGGTGCCGGCCGACCGGGGAGGGGACCTGGATCTGGATGCGAGCCTGCCCGCGGTCGCGGAGGCCCGTGCCGGGGGTCGCCGCGTCGCGCTCACCGACCTGACCGCGCGCACCTGGGCACGTCCGGAGCTCGCGTTGTGCCTGGTCATCGACGCCTCGGGGTCCATGGGTGGGGACCGGCTCGCGGCCGCGGCGCTGACGGCGGCGGCTGCCGCGCTGCGCGCGCCCGGGGACTATGCGGTGCTCTCCTTCGCCCGTGAGGTCACGGTCCACAAGCCGCTCGAGGCCACGAACTCCCCTGAGGCGGTGATCGATGCCGTGCTTGGCCTGCGCGGGCACGGCGTCACCGCCCTGTCCGCCGCGCTCACGGCCGCCGGAGCCCAGCTGGAGCGCTCGGCGGCGGCCCGCCGCGTCGTGGTCCTGCTCTCGGACTGCCGGGCTACTGACGACGTCGACCCCGTCCCGGCCGCCGGCGCCCTGCCCGAGCTCGTCATCGTGGCCCCGACCGCGGACTGTGAGCAGGCCGCTGACCTCGCCTGCCGTGCCGGAGCCCGCTGGGCAGCCATGCGCGGCGCCTCCGACGCCCCCGCCGCGCTCCTCGCCCTGCTCGGTGCGGAATAGAGTGGGCTACGTCTCACCGAGCCCAGGAGGATCGCCATGATCGAGCCCACGCCGACCGAGGAAACCGTCGAGATCGCCGTCGACGATGTCGCGCAGGACCTGCTGGTCGAGGACGTCTCGATCGACGGCATGTGCGGCGTCTACTGAGCACTGAGTCCGACGTTCCGGTGTCCGAGCCCGTCGCGTTCGACCGCCCTGTGTTCGACATGGATGGCGCCTGGGACCTGCACCCGCGGGTGGAGATCCGCCCGGAACGGTTCGGGGCGTTGCTCTACAGCTTCGATACCCGGCGTCTGTCGTTCCTGCGCAGCCCGGAGTTGCTCGCCGTCGTCCAGGGGCTCGCCGCGGCGCCGTCGGCTGCGGCGGCCTGCGCGGCGGTCGGCCTCGGCGCCGACGACCTTCCCGCCTACCGCGCCGCTCTGGCCAGGCTGGCCGATACCGACATGATTACGGCGAGGAGAGTCTTGTCATGACCACCTCACCCCGTCCCCTGATCGAGGAGTTCGCCCTCGGTCTGGAGTCCCCGATCTGCCTGACCTGGGAGCTCACCTACGCCTGCAACCTGGCGTGCGTGCACTGTCTGTCGAGCTCAGGTCGCCGGGACCCGCGTGAGCTCTCCACCGCCGAGGCCATGGCAGTCATCGACGAGATGGAGGCTATGAAGGTCTTCTACGTCAACGTCGGAGGCGGCGAGCCCACGGTCCGCCCGGATTTCTTCGAGCTGCTCGACTATGCGACCGCGCACAAGGTCGGGGTGAAGTTCTCCACCAACGGGGTGCGGATCAACCCCGCCGCAGCGAGGCGCATTGCGGCGAACGACTACCTGGACGTGCAGATCTCCCTCGACGGGGCCACGGCGCAGGTCAACGACGCGGTCCGCGGCGCGGGCTCCTACGACATGGCGCTCACGGCCCTGGAGAACCTCGCCGGGGCCGGGTTCCCCAACGCCAAGATCTCGGTGGTGATGACCCGTCAGAACGTGGGGCAGCTGGACGAGTTCGCGGCCCTCGCCGACCGCTACGGCGCGACGCTTCGCCTGACCCGGCTGCGCCCCTCGGGTCGCGGCGCCGACGTCTGGGACGAGATGCACCTGCTCGCAGGCCAGCAGCGTCAGCTCTACGACTGGCTGGTGGAGCGCGGCGAGGGTGTGCTCACCGGGGACTCGTTCTTCCACCTGGCCGGCTACGGTGAGGCGTTGCCCGGGCTGAACCTCTGCGGGGCCGGGCGGGTCGTCTGCCTGATCGACCCGGTCGGGGACGTCTACGCCTGCCCGTTCGCGATCCACCCCGAGTTCCTTGCCGGCAACGTCCGCGACCCCGGGGGCTTCGCTGCCGTGTGGCGGACCTCGGAGTTGTTCGCCGACCTGCGCAAGCCGCAGACCGGAGGGTCCTGCTCCGGTTGCGGTGCCTACGATTCGTGCCGCGGTGGCTGTATGGCGGCGAAGTTCTTCACCGGTCTCCCGCTCGATGGCCCGGACCCGGAATGCGTGCGTGGCTTCGGCGAGGCGGCCCTGGCCGCCGCCGACCGCGAGGGTGCGCCGCGCTCACCCGTCGATCACTCCCGCACGGGGCGGGGGCCCGTTCCGGTCACCATCGGGATGGGCCGACCGGCCGAGTTGCCTGCGCCGGACCGAGCCTGCGACGTCAACCCGTTGGCCGGCCTTGTCCGCTGATGGCCCGCACGCCCGGTCCTCACCTGAGGGTCGGCCGCGCCCGGGTGATCGGGGTCCGTCTTCGGCAGCGATTCCGACCCTTACCGATCTGACGTGGCCTCAGGTTGAGGAGCGTGCCGCCGCCGTGCTGGCGATCCCGCTCGGTGCGACGGAGCAGCACGGCCCGCACCTGCCGCTCTCGGTGGACACCGACACGGCGCTGACGCTGTGCCGTCGTCTCGCGGCGGTCCGCCCGCACGTGCTCGTCGCGCCCGCCCTGCCCTACGGCGCCAGCGGCGAGCACGCAGGATTCCCGGGCACGCTCTCGATCGGTCACGAGGCCCTGGAGCACGTCCTGGTCGAACTCGCCCGCTCCGCGGCGCGCACGTTCCCGCGCGTGCTCTTCGTCAGCGGACACGGCGGCAACGCCCGGGCGGTGCGGGCTGCGGTCGTCCGGCTGGTGGCCGACGGTCTGGACGTCGCGGTGCACGAACCCCGCTGGAGCGGTGACCCGCATGCCGGCCGGGTGGAGACCGCGCTGATGCTCGCGCTGGACCCGGCGCGTGTCGACATGGCCGCCGCGGAGGCTGGGGACACCCGGCCGCTGGCCGAGCTGATGCCAGCGCTGCGCGCCGAGGGAGTTCGTGCGGTCAGCGCGAACGGTGTCCTCGGCGACCCCCGCGGCGCCACCGCGGCCGAGGGCGTGGCGCTACTCGATCGCCTCACCGCCGACCTCGTCGCCCAGTTCGACGTCTGGCTGAGCATTCCCGCATCGCTTTCCCCCGCCCCCGCCCCCGCCCCCACCCCCACCCGCGCCCCCGCCTTCACCTCTGTTGCGTCCGAAGAAGTGGTCGCGATAGCAGCCGATCCTTCGGACGTCGCGTCTGTCGTGCCCCCCGCCGGCCAGCTCCTCCGAACAGCGTCCGAAGAAGTGGTCGCTATAGCAGCCGATCCTTCGGACGCAACGCAGGGAGCGGTGCGGTGAGCGCAGGGGTGACGGGCGCAGCGCCGCGGGTGGCGTTGGTCACCGGTGCGGCGCGGGGGATCGGCGCCGCGACGGTGGCGCGGCTGGCGGGCAGCGGTTGGCACGTGCTGGCAGTCGACGTGGTGAGCGATGACCCGGCGCTCGGCTACGCCTTCGCGCGTCCGGCAGATCTTGAGGCGGTCACCGCGTCGGCGCCAGGTGCGGTGGCCGCGTTCGTGGCCGACGTGCGTGACCCCGGCGCCCTGTCCGCGGCCGTCGCCGAGACCGAAGTGCGCTGGGGCGGCCTGGACGCCGCGATCGCGTGCGCCGGTGCGATCGGGGGCGGTAAACCCGCGTGGGCCCTCACCGCGGCAACCGAGGCAGCGGTGCTCGACATCAACCTCGGCGGCACGCTGAACCTAGCCCGTGCCGCGATTCCGGCGCTGCTGCGTCGCCCGCAACCCCGCAGTGGCCGCTTCGTCGCGGTGGCCTCGGCCGCGGCGACCCGGGGCCTGCCGACCCTCGCTGCGTACTGCGCGGCCAAGGCCGGCGTCGCCGGATTCGTCCGCGCACTCGCCGTCGAACTCGGCGACTCCGGGGTGACGGCGAACGCGGTCAGCCCCGGCTCCACCGACACCGCGATGCTGGCCGAGTCCGCGCGGCTCTACGGCCTCGCGAGTGCGGCGGACTTTGCCGCCCAGGCTCCGCAGGGCCGGCTTCTCGCTGCCGATGAGGTGGCCGCCGTCATCGCCTTCCTCGCCAGCCGCGATTCCAGCGGCATGACCGGCGCGATCGTTCCCGTCGACGCCGGCCTCGCGCTTTAGCTGCGGGTGCGCTTCCTTGAATGCTCCAACTTCTGCAGGCGAGTCGGGCCTACGCGTCCTCGTGAAAGCCCGGGACACACTCAGAAGTTGGGCAACTTCTGCGCCCGGACTCCCGGTGGGCTTCGCGATCCGTCTGGATGCGGGCACGCGCCGCGTGGGCGCCGACCTGGTCACCGGCGGTCTGCCCTGGCGGGTGCTGCGGCTGAACGCCGCCGGGCTCGCGGCATGGCAGGCATTGCTCGACGGCCCGGTCACCTCTGCGGCAACCGGCGCATTGGCCCGGCGCCTCTGTGACGCAGGCCTGGCCCACCCGGTGCCCCCAGCATGCATGCCGCCGCCGCAGGTGAGCGTCATAGTCCCTGTGCTCGACCGGGCGGCAGAACTCGATCGCGCGCTCACCGCACTCGGTCGCGCGCACCCGGTCTTGGTCGTGGATGACGGGTCGTCAGACCCGGCCGCGATCCGCGCGGTGGCCCAACGACACGGCGCCCAGCTCGTGCGCCGCGAGCGCACCGGCGGACCCGGCGCGGCCCGCAACACCGGCCTCGCCCATGCCGGCACCGAGTTCGTCGCGTTCCTCGACAGCGACACCGAGCCGAGCCCGGGCTGGATCGAAGCCCTCGCGCCCCACCTCGCCGACCCGGCCCTGGCCGCGATCGCCCCCCGCATCGTCGGCTCCGGCCACAGTGCGCCGGCCCGCTACGCCCATAGCCGCGGTGCCCTCGACCTCGGCCCCCACCCGGGCCCCGTTGCGCCCGGCACCGCAATCGCCTATGTCCCGACTGCCGCGTTGCTTGCCCGCCGCAGCGCCCTGCTCGATGTCGCACAGCACGCCGACATTTTCGACGAGACCCTGCGCTACGGCGAGGACGTCGATCTGATCTGGCGTCTGCACGCCGCGGGCCATCGGATCCGCTACGAGCCCGCCGTCACCGTCGCCCACCACGAGCCTTCGACCTGGCCCGCCCTGATGCGCCGGCGCTTTCACTACGGCAGTTCCGCGGCCGACCTCGCCGGCCGCCACCCCGGTGCCATGGCCCCCCTGGTGATCGAGCCGTGGAGCACCGCCGTCGTCGTGGCCGCCCTTGCCTGCCGACCCCGCACCGCTGCCCTGCTCGCCGGCGCGGCTGTGCTCGCCGAGAACCGCGCCCGCCGAAGCTCGGGCGCGGCGAGCGGCGCCGCCCCGGCCGTCGCCCGCCGCACCCGCACAACCCTGCACGGCCTCGGGACCTATGCCACCCAGTTCGCGGCCCCGGCCCTGCTCGCCGCCACCGTCCACCCCCGCACCCGCGCCGCGGCGGGAATCCTCGCGCTGGCCCCACCCCTGCTGGATCGCCTCCGGACCTACGACCCCACGGCGCGCACCGGGACCGCGACCTACGTGCTCGGACACCTCGGCGAGGACCTCGCCTACGGCGCGGGCGTGCTCAGCGGCAGTCTTCGTGCCCGCAGCACAACGGCCCTGCGCCCGGTCTGGAGCCGCCGCACCCTCGGGCCGACGCGGCCCACGCCGCCCACGCCGCCCACGCCCTAGGCTCGTACCCATGGGCAACGGCTGGTTCGAGACGGTGGCAGAAGCGCAGCGACGGGCGAAACGTCGCCTACCCGGCTCGGTCTACAAGGCCCTGATCGCGGGGTCCGAACGCGGGCTGACGCTGGAGGACAACCTCCACGCCTTCGGCGAACTGGGCTTCGCGCCCCACGTGGTCGGCGCGAGCGCCACGCGCAACCAGAGCGTCACCGTGCTCGGCCAGCAGCTCTCGATGCCGGTGCTGATCTCGCCGACCGGCGTGCAAGCGGTGCATCCCGAGGGTGAACTCGCGGTGGCCCGCGCGGCCGCTGCCCGCGGCACCGCGATGGGCCTGAGTTCGTTCGCGAGCCGCTCCATCGAGGACGTCACGGCCACGGGGGTGCCGACTTTCTTCCAGATCTACTGGAGCGGGGATCGCGACACGATCACCGCACGCCTGGAGCGCGCGCGACGCGCCGGGGCCGTCGGCATCATCGTCACCCTGGACTGGTCGTTCTCCCATCAGCGGGACTGGGGCAGCCCGTCGATCCCGGAGTCCATCGGGCTGAAGACCGCGCTGAAGTTCGCCCCCGAGGTCATGCTGCGCCCGCGCTGGCTCGCCGGCTTCGCGAAGACGGGCAAGCTGCCCGACCTCGGCGTTCCGAACTGGACGACCGGGCAGGCGCCCGGCTTCTTCACCGCGTACGGCGAGTGGATGATGACCCCGCCGCCGACCTGGGACGACATGGCGTGGCTGGCCAAGCAGTGGGACGGCCCGGTCATGATCAAGGGGATCTGCCGGGTCGACGACGCCAAGCGCGCGGTCGATGCCGGGATCCGGGCGATCTCGGTGTCCAACCACGGCGGCAACAACCTCGACGGGACCCCGGCCGCGATCCGCGCCCTGCCGGCAATCGCGGACGCGGTGGGCGAGCAGGTCGACGTGCTCCTCGACGGTGGCATCCGCCGCGGTTCCGATGTCGTCAAGGCAGTGGCGCTCGGCGCCCGCGCGGTGATGATCGGGCGCGCCTACCTCTGGGGCCTCGCGGCCAACGGCCAAGGCGGCGTCGAGAACGTCCTGGACATCCTGCGCGCCGGCATCGACTCGGCCCTGCTCGCCCTCGGCAAGGCCGACGTCGCTGAGCTGTCCCGCGACGACATTCTGATTCCCGACGGCTTCCGCCGCGACCTCGGCGCGAACTGACAGCCCTACTTCGCGGCCTCGTCCACCAGCAACTCTGCCGCCGGGTCCGCCTCCAGGCGGGCGTCGGGGATGGGCTTGCCGCTGAGCACCGAGGTGCCGTAGGTGCCGGCGGCCAGGCGCTGCTCGGCCCGATCAACTGCCGCCAGGCGCCCGCGCAACGAATCTGTGACCAGTCCCTGGGTGCCCACCGTGGTCAGTTTCCCGGCTCCGTCGCCGATGTCGTCCACGGTCCCGGATTCCGAGCGCAGCGTGGCGTCCTGGGCGTCGAGTTCGATCAGCAGCGCGTCGATGCGGGCACGTTCGGCTTGCAGCAGACCTTGAGCTCGTTCAGCGTTCATGGAGCACCTTCCGTCGCGGGCCGATTCCTTCTCTTACCCCGTTTCGCCCGCGCGATCGCTGGAGGCAGGAACCTATAGCCATTAGGCAGATTCCGCGGCAGACTGACGCTGACCCCCATCGCCCCGGGAGCGCGTCATGTCTGCACCGAAGATCGAAGAGAAGTCCACCTACTGCCGAATCTGCGAACCGATGTGCGGCCTGATCGCCACCGTGGAGGACGGCAGACTCGTCAAGCTGCGTGCGGACAAGGACGACCCGCACTCCAAGGGCTTTAGTTGCACCAAGGGCGTGGCGATGACCGAGGTCGTCAACGACCCGGACCGGATCACCGTCCCGATGCGCCGCGTCGGTGGGCCGGGGGAGTTCGAGCCGTGCACCTGGGACGAGGCTCTCGACGATATTGCCGCCCGCTTCAAGGCGCTGCGCTCCACCCATGGCAAGAAGGCGCTCGCGGTACACGAGGGCAACCCGCCGTACTTCAGCTACTCCGCCGCGTTCTGGGGCAAGAACTTCGCGTGCGCGTTGGGCACCCCGTGGTTCTACGGCATCAACTCCGAGGACGGCGCCTCCCGCGTCGCGGCCTACAAGATCCTCTACGGGCACATGGCCCACATGGCGATCCCGGACATCCCCCGCGCCGACGTGATGCTGGTGCTGGGAGCGAACCCGTGGGTGTCCAAGGGCAGCTTCGTGCACGACCCGCGCATCCGCGAGCACATGACCGGAATCATCGACCGCGGTGGCCGCATCTTCGTCGTCGACCCGAGACGAACCCAGACGGCGAAGGCCTTCACTCACGTCCCGATCAAAGCCGGTACCGACGCGCAGTTCCTGCTCTCGGTGCTGCACGTCATCGTCGCCGAGAAACTGCACGACGAGGCCTTCCTCGCCCGCTGGACCTCGGGCTTCGAACAGTGGCGCCACATCCTGACGCGGTTCGCCCCGGAGGTGACGCAGGCTCAGACCGGCATCCCCGCCGAGACCGTCCGCGAGGTCGCCCGCGCGATCGGCACCGCGAAGCGCGCCGTGGTCTACGGGCGCACCGGCACCTGCACCCAGGAGTTCGGGACGTTGAACAACGTCCTGCAGGACTTCATCAACATCGTCACCGGCAATCTGCAGACCCCCGGCGGCTGGGTATGGGCGTGGTCCCCGGTCGAGACCGCGATGCTGGCTGAGAAGCTGAACTTCGCGACGTTCGACAAGGTGCGCACCCGCGTCTCCGGACTGCCGGACGCCTACGGCTTCCTGCCCTCATCGGCGCTTCCGGAAGAGATTCTGACCCCGGGTGAGGGCCAGATCCGCGGGATGATGATGCTCGGCTCCAACCCGGTGGTGACGGGCCCGAGCGGGCAACGCCTGGCACACGCGCTGCAACAGCTGGAGATCTTCGCTGCGGTCGACCTCTACCTGAACGAGACCAACTCCTGCGCGCACTACCTGCTGCCGGCGACGTCGATGTACGAGCGCGAGGACGTCCCGATCCAGTTCGCCAACCGCTACGTGCGTCCGAGCTTGCGCATCACCGAGAAGGTGATCGAGCCAATCGGGCAGTGCCGCCAGGAGTGGGAAATCCTCGACGACCTCTGCAAGCGGATGGGCCTGGGTGGCGCGCACATCTACGGCGTCGAGCGGTTCTTCGCCCGCTTCGGTCTGGGGATCAAGCCCCAGCAGATGGCCGACCTGCTGATCCGCACCGGCAAGGGAGGGGACCTGTTCGGACTGCGGCGTTCGGGCTGGTCGTGGAAAAAGCTCGCGACCAAGGCCCCGCGCGGTGTGGTGTTCCACGAGGTGCAGCCGCTCGCCCCGTTGAAGAAGTTCATCCGCACTCCGGACCGCAAGATCCCGATGACCGACCCGCGGATCATGGCCGAGCTGGCCCGCCTCGAGCAGCGCGCGGGCGCGGACGCGGCGTTCCCCTTGCGGATGATCGGCATGCGGGAGATGAACTCGCACAACTCGTGGATGCACAACTCCCCGCGCCTGATGCCGGACTCTCGCAAGCACGGCTTGCGCATCAACCCCCGTGATGCGGCCGCGCTCGGGCTGCTCGACGGGGCGGCGGCGGACCTCTCCTCGGCGAGCGCCACAATCCGCGTCGAGATCATGCTCAGCGAGGAGATGGTCGCCGGCACGGTGGCACTGCCGCACGGCTGGGGTCACGACGGCGGCTGGCAGCGGGCGAACGCGGCCGGCGGGTCGACGTCGAACTTTCTCTCCTCGCAGGTCGAGGTGCTCTCGGGGATCAGCGTCCTGAACGGCATCCCGGTGAACCTCACCCCGGTCCGGCCCACCGGGACGTCCGAAGGAGCGGCTGCTATAGCGACCACTGCTTCGGACGCTACGCACCATACGGTGACCGTGTGACCCATCTCGATCCGCTCGCCGCGTTCCGACTCGATGACCGCGTCGCGATTGTCACCGGCGCGAGCTCGGGTCTCGGCGCTGGGTTCGCTCGCACCCTCGGCGCTGTTGGTGCCCACGTGGTGCTGGCCGCCCGGCGCAAGGAACGCCTCGACGAGCTGGTCGCCGAGCTCACCGAGGCTGGGGTGCAGGCCCTCGCGGTCGCTGCCGACGTGGCCGTCCCCGAGGATTGCGCCGGTGTCGTACGGGCCGCGATGGAGCGCTTCGATCGGGTCGACGTGTTGGTCAACAACGCCGGTCTCGGCGTCTCCGTGCCCGCCTCCAAGGAGACCCCGGAGTCCTTCCGATCGGTGATCGACGTCAACCTTAACGGGTGCTTCTGGATGGCGCAGGAGTGCTCCCGCGTCATGGAGCCGGGTTCAGCGATCGTCAACATCGCCAGCGTGCTGGGCCTGATCGCGCCGCGCTTCCCGCAGGCCTCCTACGCCGCCAGCAAGGCCGGGTTGCTCGGGCTCACCCGTGACCTCGCCCAGCAGTGGTCGGGGCGCAAGGGGATCCGGGTGAATGCCCTGTGCCCCGGGTATGTCGTGACGGAGATGAACGAAGACCACGCCGAGCAGATCGGCCAGGTGGTCGCCGCCGAGACCATGCTCGGACGCTTCGGTGAGCAGGCCGAACTCGACGCTGCCCTGCTGTTCCTGGCGAGCCCCGCCTCGTCCTACGTGACGGGCACTTACCTCGTCGTCGACGGCGGCATGACGGCCCTCTGAGGCCAGGAGCGAGCACTGTTGACGAGATTTACCTTAAGGCGTTAGTTTATTGGCTACCCACCTCGCGTGATCCCGCGGAGGACGCTGATGGACCCGATCGCCGAAGACCGCGAAGCACGCATCCGACACGCGCTGCAGCTGCTGCGCGAGCGCACGACGGATCAGTTCGCGGACACGTCGACCTTCGTTGCGGCCGAGCACACCGACGCCGGCCTGGCTGAGCGGGAGCGGGATCTGATCTTCGGGCGGGTGCCGACGATCGTCGCCCATTCCTCGGAGATCCCGGCTGCCTACGACTTCCTGACCATGCAACTGCCGCGCAACAAGGTCATCGTCGCGCGCCAACCCGACGGTGGGGTCAAGACCTTCGTCAATCTGTGCCGGCACCGCGGCGCGCTGCTGGAGGAGGAGAGCTACACCGGGTGCGGACGCGCCCGGCTGTTCTCCTGCCCGTACCACCGGTGGTCGTACAACATCGACGGCACGCTGCGCACGATCACGCGAGCGAGCACCTTCGGGGAGATCGACCGCGCTAACCAAGGCCTGATCGAGTTGCCCACCGAAGAGCGGCACGGCTTCATCTGGGTGGTCGACCGCGCCGATGCGAGCATCGACGTGGCGGCCTGGCTCGGTGCGGACATGGATTCGATCCTGGCCGGCTACGGCGTCGCGGACCTGCTGTGCGTGCGCGCCGAGGGTTTCGACGAGCCGGTGAACTGGAAGGTCATGCAGGACGCCTTCCTCGACGGCTACCATATCGCCTACGCCCATCCCAACACCGCCGCCAAGCACATCCACACCAACCTGATGGCGTTCGAGGACTTCGGCCGGCACTGCCGCTTCATCACCCCACGTAAGACCATCGACAAGTGGATCGACGTCGATCCGGCCCCCGGCGAGAGCCTGATCCCGCACGTGACGGAAACTCAGTTCCTCGGTCCGTGCCACACGCTGCTCAAGCAGCCCGACCACTACCAGCTGCTCACCTTCCGCCCGGACCCCGTCCACCCGGACCGGTCCTGGATGGAGATGCGGCTGATGGTCACCCCGCAGGAGCAGTCGGGGATGACCCCGGAGCGCTGGAACAAGATCTGGGACAAGAACTGGGAGATCCTGCTCGCCGTGCTGCACCAGGAGGACTTCCCACTGCTGCGCGCCTCGCAGACCGGAATGGCCAGTCGGGACGCGGGGTCAATGGTGCTCGGCCGCAATGAGGTCGCCAACCAGGTCTTCCACCGTGAGACGCGACGCTTGCTGGCCGCAGCCGACCACGACGTCTCCCCGACCCTGCCCGCCCGCTCGGTCGGAGTGGTCGACGCCGTGCGACCGTGATCACCGTTGGCTGGCACGACGAACTCGATGGCGAATCCTTGGCCGAGCTCACCGCGATGGTGGCCGAGGCCGCCGCGTACGACGACGAAGCCGGCTTCTCCACCGCCGAGACCGTGCAGAGCGGGGGCCCGAATCTGGTGCTCCGTCAGGCGCTCGCCCGGCTCACCCCGGGTCGCCACGGTTCTGCGGCCACCCCGCTGGTCGGCTACCTGCGCCTGGAGGTCGACCGCGCCGGCGGGGCGCACGCGACGCTTCTGGTCCGCCCGGGTTTCCGCTCGCTCGGCATCGCCACCCTGATGCTGGAGACCCTCGCGGGCACCGACGGGCCGGGCTGGGGCGGCACCGGTGCGTTCAGCATCGGCTGCTGGGCCCGGGGCAATCACCCCGCCGCCGAACGCATGGCGGCCCGCTTCGGCGCGGAGCCCGAGACCGTGACCTTCCACCTGCAGCGCGGACACGAGGTCCGTGACGTCGACGCGGCCGACGAAGTGGCGGTGCTCGCCGCGCGGGCGGACGGCTTTGTCCACGAGCACAACGACATCCGCTACGTCCTGCGCGTGCGGACCTCGACCCCCTCCGGCTGAGACCATGGCTGACAGATGTTAGCTAAACTGGGCTAAGCTGGGGGCATGCCCACCGTCAACATGCACGAGGCGAAGACCAACCTGTCGAAGCTCGTCGAACGCGCGGCCGCAGGCGAGGAGATTGTCATCGCCCGGGCGGGGGTGCCCGTGGCCCGACTGGTGGCGGTGCACCACCACCAACCGGTCACCCTCGGATTACTGCGCGGTCAGGTCCGGATCTCCGACGATTTCGATGCGCCACTGCCCGACGACATCCAGCGCGCCTTCGAGGGCCTCGGGACATGAAGCTGTTGCTCGACACGCACGTGGTGCTCTGGGCCTGGGGCGAGCCGGAGCGCATCGCCGCCGACGCCCTCGCGGCGATTCTTGACCCGGCCAACCACAAGGCGGTCAGTGCGGCCTCGGCCTGGGAAGCAGCGGTCAAGGCCGCCGCGGGACGACTCGATCTTCCCGAGGACTTCGGCCAGTCGCTGACCGCGAGCGGCTTCGAACCCCTCACCATCTCCGTCGAGGAGGCCTTGGCCGCCGGGGCGCTGCCCGCCCATCACCGCGACCCCTTCGATCGCATGCTCGTGGCCCAGGCCCGACTCGGCGGCTTCACCCTGGTGACCCACGACAATCAGCTGACCGCCTACGACGTGGCGATCCTGCGCGCCTAGAGAGCTAGCCGCGGGACCGGCCGGCCCACGTCCAGAACGTTGTGCAGCGGGTGGCGCAGGTCTAGCGTCATCGGCGACGGTTCACCGAACTACCCCGAGGGATCACCATGGACAACCGCTGCTTCCGGCTGCGTCAACGACCGTCAGGACGGGTGACCTCGGCTGATCTCGAGTGGTGTACCGAGCAGGTTCCCGATCTGAGGCCTGGTCAGGCTTTGGTCCGGAACACGTTGCTGTCCCTGGATCCGACCAACCGGATCTGGATGAGCGCCGTGCGGTCCTACCTGCCGCCGGTGCCGATCGGCGCGGTCATGCGGGGCATCGGCATCGGGACAGTCGTCGCCTCGCAGCGCGAGGACATGGCCGTGGGTGACGTCGTGACCGGGTTCATCGGCTGGCAGGACTATGCGATCGCGGGCGGGCCAGAGGAGGAGTCCCCGCTCACGGTGTTGCCGAACCCACTGCCGGCGCCCGCCTCGCTGTTTCTCGGCGTGCTCGGCCACACGGGTGTCACGGCCTATCTCGGCCTGGAACTGGGTGCCGTCAAACCCGGGCAGACCGTCGTGGTCAGCGCGGCCGCCGGCGCGGTCGGCTCGATCGCCGGTCAGCTGTTCAAGAGCCGCGGGGTCCGGGTCGTCGGGATCGCGGGCGGCCCGGCCAAATGCAAGCACGTGACCGAAAACCTGGGCTTCGACGCCTGCGTGGACTACAAGGCACCGGACTGGCAGGCCCAACTCGACGCGGCCACCCCGGACGGGATCGACGTCGACTTCGAGAACGTCGGCGGGGAGATCATGGACGCGGTCCTGGCCCGGATCAACATCGGGGCCCGGGTCGTGCTCTGCGGGATGATCTCGGACTACAACGCCATGGGCGAGGGCGGCGCAGTCTACGGTCTGCAGAACATCGGTCAGCTCATCATGCAGCGCGCAACGGTGCACGGCTTCCTGGTGCTGGATCACCTTGACCGCTACCCGGAGATCATCGGCGAGCTCGTTCCCCTGCTGATGGCCGGCACGCTGCACCACGACGAGACGTTCGTCGACGGGCTCGAGAATGCCATCGATGCCATCAACGGCCTGTTCGCCGGCGCCAATACGGGCAAGCTCCTCGTCCGCGTGGCGGATGGCGGCTGACCGCGGGTCGTAGCCGCCTGCGCGTTCAGCGGGCGGCGGGGTCCAGGGCGAGGACCGTACCCCGCAGGTGGGCGCGGACCACCTGAGCGAAGAGGTCCTCGGGGTCGGTCCACGGGTTGGCATCGACCGCATTCGCCAGTGCCGGCTCGGACTCGCGCTTGAGCGAGGGGAACAGCGCCCCGCGGGTCTCCGGGCGCTTGCTGGCGGCGATCAGGGCCGCGCCGATCGTGATCGTCTCCAACCCGTCCAGGATCAGCGCGTGCAGTTCGGCCGGCACGTCGGCGGCGACCATGACGGCGGCGGCATTGTCGTACATCGCCGAGAGCAGGTCGCGGGGCAGGAACTCCAGCAGGATCGGCGCGATGTTGGGGTGGGCCAGGATCGTGCGGCGGAAGTTGACGGCCAGTTCGACGAACCACTCGGTCCACTCATCACCCGGGCGTCGGCGCGGGGTCGGGGTCTCGCGGACGACGAGGCGGGCGACCTCGGCCATGATGTCGGCCCGGTCCGTGAAGTGGTGGTAGAGGGACGGGGCCCGGACACCGAACTCCCGCGCCACCCGCGGCGTGCTGCAGGCGGCCAGACCCTCGGCGTCGATGATGCGCAGGGCGGCAGCGACCACGAGCTCGCGGCTGAGCAGGGGCTGCGAGGGCCGTGGCATTCCCCGAGTATGCCTTACGGGTGAAGGTTTTCCTGGGCCCTGCGTTGCCCCTGCTGAGGGTGTTCGCGCTGGTCAGGGCCTCTTGACCGAATAACCTATAAGTATTAGGTTCTTGTCAGCCCGGACAAAGGACGACGATGCATCGGTACCTCAACTACGTCGACGGTGCGTGGAGCGAGAGCGACCGCAGCCGGATCGAGGTGGACAACCCGTCCACGGGCGAGATCATCGCCAGCGTCCCGGACAGCTCCGCCGCCGACGTGGATGCCGCTGTCCTCGCGGCACGGCGCGCCTTTGCTGCGGGCCCCTGGGCGCGGATGGCCGTCACCGACCGGGCTCAGGTGCTGCGGGAGCTGGCGGGGGCGTTGGAGGCCCGTTTCGATTCCTTGGCCGAGGGACTCGTGGCCGACACCGGATGTACCGCGCGCCTGGCGCCGCTGCTGCAGGCCGGCGCGCCGCTCGCGCATCTGCGCGACTTCGCGGACATGGCCGCGCACCTGAGCGGCCCGGTCTCGTTCCCCATCCAGACCACGCCGGGCCTCGGCCAATGGGAGCTGCACCGCGAACCCGTCGGTGTCGTCGCAGGCTTCACCGCGTACAACTTCCCGTTGTTCCTCGCGGTGTGGAAGGCGGCGCCTGCGCTCCTCGCAGGGAACACGGTCGTGCTCAAGCCCTCGCCGCTGACGCCGTTCGGGCTGGACGCCCTCGCCGCTGCCTGCATCGAGATCGGGCTGCCCGCCGGGGTGCTCAATATCGTGCACGGCGACCGGGTCGCCGGGGAGGCGCTGGTCGCGCACCCGGGCGTCGACCTGGTGAGCTTCACCGGCAGCACAGCGGTCGGCACCGCCGTCATGCGAGCCGCGGCGGACACCGCGAAGGAAGTGATCCTCGAGCTCGGCGGCAAGTCACCGGCACTGGTGCTCCCCGATGCGGACCTCGAGCTCGCCGTGCGAGGCACGCTGTTCAGTTCGATGATGCAGTCGGGTCAGGCCTGTGTGGCCACGACGCGGATGCTGGTGCCGGATTCGCGCTACGACGAGGCCTGCGAGATCCTCACCGCGCGGGCCGGGGAGATGGTCCTGGGGCGAGCCGATGATCCGATGACGGACGTCGGCCCGGTGATCAGCGCCCGCCAACGCGAGAAGGTCGAGAAGTTCATCGCCGCCGGCGTCGAGCAGGGCGCCCGGATGCTGGTGGGCCAGGAGCGCGCGGACGGGCTGCCCGAGCGAGGTCACTATGTGAACCCGACAGTGCTCGTTGATGCCGACCCGGCCAATGCGGCCGCCTGCGAGGAGATCTTCGGTCCGGTCCTGACCGTGCTGCGCTACCGCGACGTCGCCGACGCTGTGGCGATCGCCAACGACAGTGAGTACGGCCTGGCCGCCTCGGTGTGGGGCAACGATCTCGGCCGGGCCCGCGAGGTGGCCGCCCGGATCGAGTCGGGTCTGGTGTGGATCAACGACGTGGCGCAGGCTGACGTGATGCGGACACCCTTTGCGGGCAAGAAGCGCAGCGGTGTGGGTTCCGAACTCGGCGTCGAGGGCCTGTACGCGTACACCAAGACCAAGAGCCTGTACACCGCGCTGGACACCGACCTGGATGCGCGTCCGTACTCGGCAGTCGGCGGCGAGTGGGAATGAGAGTGGCGCCATGAGCGAGATCAAGACGGCGGAATCTCCCGAGATCCAGACCGACTTCGACATCCATGACCGAGCGATCGTGGATGACGTCTTCGATCGCTATGCCGACCTGCGCGAGCGGTGCCCGGTGTCGCACTCCACGCGGTACGGGGGGCATTGGGTCGTCACCGACTACGAGAACCTTTTCGAGATCTTCCGCAACCCCGAGGTGTTCTCCAGCGAGTGCGTGAACATTCCACCGACGATCGGCCAGGACGGGCCGTTGATCCCGCTGGAGATCGACCCGCCGGATCACACCACCTACCGGCAACTGATGACCCCGCTGTTCTCTCCGACCCGGATGCGCAAGTTGGAGCCGGAGATCCGCGCGATCGTCGCCGAGCTGCTCGACGACATCGGCGACGCCGCCGAGATCGATTTCATCGCCGCGTTCGCGAAGGAGTTACCCACCCAGGTCTTCCTGAAGTTGATGGGCTGGTCTGCAGGGGACGCGGCCAGGCTCAACGACTGGACCGACCGGATCGTGCTCGGTCTGCCCGGCGCCTCGGAGGAGGAGTCGACCGCGTTCCGGTTCGAGGCGGCGATGGAGGTCTACGCGTACTTCGCCGAGATGATCGATGAGCGCTTCGAGAAGCGGGAGAACGAAGGGCCGCGACCGACGAACCCGGATATCGACGACGTCACCGACGTGCTGGTCAACGGCAAGTTCGGCGACCGTGATCTGACGCAGTTCGAAATGCTCAACATCTTGTTCCTGATGATGGTGGGCGGCTTGCACACGGTGCAGGGTCAACTCGCGCACAGCGTCATCCACTTGGCGCAGAACCCCGCCACCCGAAAAGAACTGGTCGACAATCTCGACGATCCGGACTTGGTCGCCTCCGCGGTAGAGGAGATGCTTCGGTACGAGTCCGCGATTGCGCCGGCCCGGGTCGTGCAGAGCGATGTGGTGGTCGGCGGGGTGCAGATGCGCGCGGGCGACCGAGTACTGCTCCCGCTCGGCGCCGCAGACCGCGACCCCGGCAAGTTCGACCGTCCGGACGAGGTGGACCTGCGTCGCGAGCCCAACCTGCATGTCGCCTTCGGGGCCGGCCGGCACCGCTGCATCGGCTCGCACCTGGCCCGGATCGAACTGCAGATCGCCTTTGCGGAGTTCCATCGCCGCTTCCCGCACTACCGGCTCAAGGCGGACGACCCGCCGGTGAAGCACGCCAGTCAGGTGCGCGGCGTGGAACGTCTTCCGCTCCTGCTCAACCAGTCCGCCTGACCTGCCCTCAGAATCGGAGTATCGCGATGACCGTCAAGCTCGGAACCGTCGACTTCTACCAGGCCATGGCCGACGAGCTCAACAACGACCCCGAGTGGAAGGAGAAGGGCAAGAACCTGACCTATGACATGGTCTACAACTTCGAAGCCCCGATCGAGGGCTCGTTCTTCTGCCGCTTCGAGTCCGGTCAGGTCACCGAGGTCCGCAACGCCACCGCCGCCGACTCCGAAGCCGCCGACTTCGTGATCAGCGGGTCCTCCGACGTCTGGGGCGGGATCTTCCGTAAGCAGATCAACCCGACTGTCGCCCTGACCCGGGGTCAGCTCCGGGTGCGCGGCAAGATGGCCGTGCTGCTGAAGAACATGAACGCGTTCAGTTATGTCATCGTCGCGATGACACGGGTGGACTTCGAATAGTGCTTACTGAACGTCTGCTGCACGCCGTCGCGAATCCGCTCACCCGCGACGACGGCATCGACCTGCACGCCGAGCTGGACGCGGTGCTGGCCGACGTCGGGCTCAAGGCTGCGGACTCGGGTGGTGCGATCGACTTCATCGGCGCTGACCCGATCGTGCCGGGCATCGTCGCGACCGGGTCGGCGGCATCGCTTGGCCTGGTCGCGAAGTCGGTCGCGATCGCGGCGCTGTGGCAGGCGCGGGGCAACCCCGGCCAGGACATCGCGATGGACGTGCGTGTCGCCCCGCACCGGCTCTGCCCGTTCTACGACGGCAAGTGGGAACTGCTCAACGGCTATATGCAGGGCAACGACTTCGACCGTCTGACCTCGCTGCTTTACACCCGGTTCTGGCAGACCGGCGACGGGCGCTGGGTCCTGCCGCAGGCGCACTACCCCAAGCAGCGCGCCGAGACGCTGAAGCTGCTGGGGACCTACGACGAACCGGGCGCCGTGGCCGCCGCCATCGCACGCTGGAGCGCTCCCGAGTTGGAGCAGGCCGGCGCCGAGGCCGGCGTCGTGATGCCGATGCTGCGCACCACGGCGGAGTTCGTCGAGCTCGCCCACTACACCGACGTGCTCGCCGCGATGCCACTGATTGAGATCTCCAAGATCGCTGACAGTGACCCCGAACCGTTCGCGCCGGGGGCGCGCCAACCCCTCGACGGCATCCGCGCACTCGGCCTCTCGCACGTCATCGCCGGCGGTGGTATCGGTCGCACCCTCGCCCTGCACGGCGCCGACGCCCTCAACGTCTGGGCGCCGTTCGCCTACGAGGCGATGACCGCCTTCCACACCGCGCAGTACGGCGTGCGGACCACCCGCATCGCCTACGACGGACGACGCGGCGCCGAGCAGCTGCGCGAACTCGCCCGCACCGGCGACGTGTTCTACACCAACCGCCGCCCCCGGCTGCAGGAGCGCCTCGGAGTCTCGGCCGCGCAGCTTGCCGAGCTGCGTCCCGGCATCGTGCACGCCAGCGTGACCCTGCACGGCGAGCACGGACCGTGGGCCGGTCGGGCCGGCTTCGACCAGACCGCGGGATCCATCGTGGGGATGATGCTGCTCGAAGGCAGCGCCGAAGCGCCGAAGCTTCCCGTCGTCACTGTGGTCAACGACTGGATCGTGCCCTGGCTCGCGACCGCGGGAATTGCCGCGGCCCTGATGCGCCGCGCCACCGAAGGTGGCAGCTACCGAGTGCATGTTTCGCTGACGCGCGTCGCAGCCTGGATTCTCAGCCTCGGGATCTTCGACAAGGCCTACGCGGCCCGAGTCGCTGGCCGAGGTGAGCGGCACGCCTACCTCGACCCGGAGCTCATCGTCAGCGAAGGCCCACTCGGGCGCTACCAAGGCGTCACCGAGCAGGTGCGGATGTCGGCCACCCCGGGGCAGTACCGCTTCGGTCTGCTCCCGATGGGATCCGCGCGCCCCGAATGGTTGGAGCGCCCATGACACTCCCCCTGTTCCGCATCTCCGGGCGGCGTGTGGACCTATCGAGGGCCTCCGATAGGTCCACACTCCGCCCGAAGATGCGTCGTCCAGGGGGGTTCTCATGAGTACGTCGGAGCGCGGCACGCGGCCGATCCGAATCGCGAACTGCTCGGGCTTCAACGGGGACCGGCGCAGCGCGATCACCGAGATCCTCGCTGGAGACCCAGTCGACGCGATCGTCGGGGACTATCTGGCCGAGGTGACGCTGGCCGCCATGGTCGGGCGGGCCGCAGCGGGCCGGGGCCGGGCCTTCGCCGAGGAGTTCCTGCGCCAACTCGACGGCAATCTCCCGGCGATCCTGGACCGCGGGATCAAGGTGATCGTCGACGCAGGGGCCTTCGACCCCGCGGGTCTGGCCGACGAGGTCCGCAAGATGGCGGCGCAGACCGGGCACACCGTGAACGTCGCCCACCTCGAGGGCGACAACCTGCTCGAGCGGATGGACGAGCTCGTGGCCGCGGAGGAGTTGCGCCACCTGGAGACGCTGGCGCCGTTCGAGTCCTGGGGGCTGACGGCGAGCAGCGCTAACGCCTACCTCGGCGGCTGGGGCATCGCGGTGGCGCTGGCGGCCGGCGCCGACGTCGTCATCTGTCCCCGCGTCACCGACGCGTCATTGGTCGTCGGGGCGGCCGCGTGGTGGCACGGGTGGGAGACCGAGGACTGGGACCGCCTGGCCGGCGCGGTTGTGGCCGGCCACATCATCGAGTGCGGACCGCAGGCGACCGGGGGCAACTTCTCCGGCTTCACCTCGATCCCGGGGATTGTGCACCCCGGCTTCCCGATCGCCGAGGTCGACGCCGACGGCTCGTGCGTCATCACCAAACACGCCGGCGCCGGGGGAGCGGTCACTCCCGACACCGTCACCGCGCAACTGCTGTACGAGATCCAGGGCCCGCTGTACCTCAACCCCGATGTCACCGCCGACCTACGCGGCACCGCGGTGACGCCGCTGGGCCCGGACCGCGTCGCAGTCACCGGCACTGTCGGGTGCCCGCCGTCCTTCACCACCAAGGTGGCGATCACCGCGGTCAACGGCTACGAGAACTCCTTCGAGTGCTACCTGACGGGTCTGGACATCGACGACAAGGCCACTCTGGTGCTGGCCCAGGCGCGGGCTGCTCTCGCCGGATCCCCGGTGGAGATCGTCCGCGTCGACCAGGTCGGCGCCGCGGCTGAAGATCCGGCGACGATGGAGGCCGCGACGGTGTCGCTGCGCATCGTCGGGCGGTGCGCCGAGCCGGAGCCGTTGATGCCGGCCCGGTTCTTCGGTCCCGTCGCCTCGACGATCCTGTCCAGCATCCCCGGCTTTCACTGCGAGTCGCACACCCTGCGTTTCCCTCGCCCGAGTCCGGTCGTGGAGTACTGGCCCGGCACCGTCTCGATGAGCAAACTGACCGAGACCGTCGTACTCGACGACGGCACGCGGACTCCCGTGCCGGGACCGGCCGTGCGCGGGGTGGTGATCGGCGTCCGCGCCGAGGACGGCTCGCGGGCGCCGGCCGCCGCTGACACCGTGCGCGTCCCGTTGGGTCGCGTCGCCCATGCTCGCTCCGGCGACAAGGGCGGCAACAGCAACGTCGGCATGTGGGTCCAGCCCGCGGCCTGGCCCTGGCTGAGGGGGTACCTCACCACGGCGCGATTCCGGGAGCTGTTCCCGGAGGCGGCTCACCTCAAGCTCACTCGCCACGAGTTCCCGCACCTGCATGCGGTGCACGTGGTGGTCCACGGCAATCTCGGGACCGGAGCCAGCAGCAACGGCCGCCTGGATGCCCTGGGCAAGTCGGTGGGGGAGTACCTGAGGGCACGTCATGTCGACGTCCCCCGCGATCTGGTCCCCGAGCAGTACCGGTGAGGAAGGCTCGGGCGGCATGCATGCCCAAATCGGACCGACACGCCGTGGCACGGACGGCGTGTCGCATCAGTCTGGGCATGCATGCCGCGGCGGCGGGGTCATGGTGATCGCGCCGCGGTTCGGAGCCGAGGGCCCGGACCACACCGGAGTGGACGCGCCTTACTGGGACGGCATGCATGCCGGCGAGCTCCGGATCCAGCACTGCAACGCGTGTAACCGCTGGATCTGGGGACCGCAGCCGATGTGCCCGGACTGCCACACCGCTGAACCGCCCTGGGAGTCGGTCGATCCCACCGGCGTCGTCTTCACCTGGACGCGGACGTGGAACCGGTTCCACCCGACCGCGTCGGTGCCGTACACCACGGTGCTGGTCGAGCTACCGCAGGCGGGCGGGCGGCGCGTGCTCGGGGTGTACATCGGCGACGCCGATCCCGTGATCGGCGCCCGGGTACGTGGGGAGTTCGAGCCCGCCCCGGACGAGACCACCTGGCCGCTCCTGCGTTGGAGCCCGGCATGAGGCGCAACTTCTGCAGCGCGCCGCGCCCTTCAGCTGGCGTTGATGGGCGCCGACACGCGCAAAAGTTGCCCACGTGAGGACGCTGCGGGCTGCGGCGGCCGTCGTCGGCGTCGGGCAAACCCCGTACTACAAGCGTGGGCAGGCCCCCTGCAGCACGAAGGCCCTGGTGCTGGCGGCGCTGATCGACGCCGCCCACGACGCCGGCATCGACCCGCGCGACATCGACGGGTTCTCTTCCTGGGGCGACGATTCCTCCGAGGGCACGCACGTCGCGACCGCGCTCGGGATCCGGGAGTTGCGCTGGTCCTCCCTCGCCTGGGGTGGTGGCGGCGGCGGGCAGGTCCCGGCCATCCTGCAGGCGGCCGCCGCAGTCGCGACCGGACAGGCGAGGTGCGTCGCCGTCTACCGCGGGATCAACCAGGCGGAGGAGGGCCGGATGCCCTACGCCAAGGGACACTTCGGCAACCACTACGTCGCACACGGCATCCTGACGCCGGTTCAGCTCTGCGCTTTGCGCACCCAACGAATGCTGGAACACGACAAGGTCCCGGCTTCGACACTCGAAGCGCTCGCACTCGCCGGATACCACCACGCGCAGACCAACCCACGGGCGGTCGCCCACGGCGCACCGCTGGACGCCGAGGCCTACCGGGCCTCCCGGCTGATCGCCGAGCCGCTGCGCCTGTACGACTGCTCCCGGGAGAACGACGGTGCAGCTGCGATCCTGGTGATGGCCGCCGACCGGGCGCGCGAGACCCGCGGCACGCCGGCCTGGATCCTCGGGGGAGTGCAGGGCTTCGTCGCCGGCTGGGGCGAGCTCACCGAGAATGACGAGCCCTACACCTCCAGCGGCCTGGCCCCTGCGATGGTCGAACGCTTATGGCGCGAATCCGGCGTCACGGCCGACGACGTCGATGTCACCCAGGTCTACGAGAACTTCACCGGGCCCGCCGTCGCCGCTCTCATCGACATCGGCCTGGTGCCCCCCGGCCCGGCTGCCGGTGAGGTGATGACGGTGGAGAATCTGACGCTCCCGCACGGCCGGCTGCCGGTGAACACGGCCGGCGGGAACCTTGCCGAGGGGTTCGTGCACGGCATCGGGGTCGTCTTGGAGGCGGTGCGCCAGATCCGCGGTGGTTCACCGAACCCCGTCCCGAACGCTCAGGTCTCGTTGCTGCTCGGCGGCCCCGCAGCTCCCCAGGTCGGCGCGGTGCTGTTCGGCGCAGACTCGGTCCGGTAACTCAGCGAGGAGCGGCTAGCCGCCAGGTACCTGCGAACCATCGACAGGAGACGTGGCGGTGGGTCGGTACTCGAACACCCGCCAGACCACCTCAGCAACAGCATTGATCACCGCGTCGCGGCGCTCGGGTTCACGGGTGAGCTGGTGCGCAGAGCGCTCGAACATCCACGCCAAGACCTGGCCGAGGGTGGCCGGGTCCTGAGCGCTGCCGGGTCCGCCCGCCCATCGTTCCGACATCAGCTTGGCGCCCATTGCGCCGACAGCATGGATGGACTCGACCCAGACCGCGCGCATCGCTGGGTCCTGCTCGCTCAATTCGATGATGGCATCGAGCAGAGGGGCGTCCGCGATCCACCGGTCGACCATGTCGGTGATCACCAGGTCGAGTGCGGCGCGGCCGATGTGCGGGTCGGCGAGTTGCTCGGCGCCGATGGCGAATCGTTGTTCCACGATCTGGTCGGCCAGACGCACCATCAGGTCGCGCTTGTCGCCGAAGTGTAGGTAGAAGGTGGCGCGCGAGACGCCGGCCTCGGTGGTGATGGCTTCGGTGGACAACGATGAGTACGCCTCGCCGCGTAACAGCAGCCGTCGCATCGCCTCGACGAGTGCTGCCTGGGTCGCTTCCCGCCGTCTCGCCCCGGAGCGGGCTTGCACCGTGCCGTGTTGGTGATCGGTCATGGTGTCGGTCGGCCGTTCTGCAGTCGGTCGAGGAATTCGGGTGGGCAGATCGGCGTGCCCTCGATGCCACAGTAGGCAGCGCCTTGTAGGTAGGACGGCAACTCGATGTAGGTGTCGGCGCTCATGGACGCGTATCCGTAGGGCAGAAAATAGCCGAGCGCCGACGCGGTGCAGAACCCGGTGACCGCGCAGAACGACATCGCGTGTTTGCGCCAGTCGGCGATCGGCAGGGCGTCGACGCCGCGCTCGACCGCGGAGCGGCCGGTCTCATCGACCGAGTCGCGAAGCCAGGTCACCATCGTCGCGAACACCGCGGCAAAGATCGACTGGTAGAGGGGGAACTGGTAGATCTCGCCGGCGAAGAGACTGAAATTGCCCGGAACCCCGGGAAAGACGTACAGCTGCGGCAGGACGAGGAAGGTCACCTCGGCGACAGCGTCCAGCGGCATGAAGATGACGAACACCACGGTGTAGAGGGTGGCGTTACTGGCGCGGGGACACCGCAGGCGTAGCAGGCGAAGCATCCGGCAACCCAGCATTGCCGCGAACAGCCCGAAGTACATGTAGAGCTGCGGCGCCCAGACCAGGGCCTCGGCGAAGGTCTCCTCCTGCGGGCCCCAGCCCAACGGAAGCGCCGCACCCCAGGATCCGAAGCTCACCGAATGGGCGTTCATCGCGAACGCGTGGGTGAAGACGTTCAACGTCGGGTCGACGACGTAGGCGAACATCATCCCCAGCAGGATCTTCCCGTCGATCGGGACGTGACGGTTCTTGAGCCAGGGGCGCAGTACCCAGAACCAGAGCATGACGACGCCCGCCACCGAGGCGCCGATCTCGAAGGTGCGCAGGTACCACAGGTACTCGTACTCGTCCGGGCCCGGCCTCGCCCGTTGGAAGGATCCCGACGTAATCCAGTGGGTCCAGCAGTACAGCCCAAGGGCGATGGTCAGGGCGCCGAAGGCGGACCAGAACGTCAGGGCGCTCGGTGGTCGCTGCGGCGACCTCGTGGTGGAGGCGTCCGGCCGGTGTTCGAAGGTGGCCGTCATGTCCGCTCCTTGTGTGCTGGGCGCTTCCGCAGGATCTCCCGTGCGGCCAGGTAGCCGGGTGCCCCGGTGATGCCGCCACTGGGATGCGAGCCCGATCCGCCGAGGAACAGTCCGTCCACCGGTGTGCGGTATCCGGCGAGCCCTCGCGCGGGCCGGCGGGGACCGCCGCGGCTCAGAGCCATGTCGACGTGCGTGATGTTGCCACCGCTGGCCCCGACGAGACGGCCGAAGTCCTCGTTGGTGAGCACCCGGCGGCCGATCTCCAGCGAATCGACACCGTCGTAGAACCTGGCCAGCTTGGCGACGACCGACTGTCCTGCGCGTTCCCGCGTCGTCTGGCCGTCGGCGTCCGGGACATCCCAGCCGAGTTCAGGTTCATATGGCGCGACCGCCAGGTAGCAGTAGAAGTTGTCCTGTCCGGCTGGCGCTTGGCTCGGGTCCGCGCCGGTGGGAATCACATTCCACATGGAGAAGTCCTCGGTGTGCGGCACCAAACCCGCCGCGGAGCGCGCGAAGGCCCGTTCGATGCCGCCTTCCGTCGCGAGAACGTGCATGGGACGGCGCAAGTTGATTCCGTCACCGCGACGCTTCTCGAAGCGCTGCAAGGACAACTGGCCGGAGAACGCCAGGTCGACCTTCATCTGGCCGTACCCGCCGTTGCGGACGGCGATGGCGCGCACCCGCGTTTCGATCTCTGGTGCGAGCGTGCCGGCCGGCAGCAGGCGACCGAGTGCGGTCTTGGGGTCGCAGGAGGCGAGGACTGCCTCGGCCGCTTCGAGGTCGCGACCGTCGGTCAACCGCACCCCGATGGCTCGGCCGTCGCGCACGAGGATCTCCGCGACCCTGGCATCGGTGAGAACCGAGCCCCCGCACGAGGTCAGCCTCCGGGCCAGCGCGTCGGGAAGCGCTTGGATCCCACCGATCGGGTGTTGGTGGGAGTGGCGGTGCTGATTCGCCAGCCAGAGGAAGCCCGCGCCGCTGCCGTCGGCAGAGTTCGGGATGGTCGATCCTGCGGCCGCATGCAGCGCGTTGCGCACGACCGGATGGGAGAACCGCTCGGCGATGGCCTGGGCGGCTGATCCGGTAGCGAGGGAAAAGACATCCCGGAGCTTGCGCCGGTGCCGCCAGGCGTGCCGGGCCACCCGGGACAGTGGCCGTGCGTCGAACCGTGCCGGGTTGGCAACGAAGTAGGCCAACGCGATGTCGCTGAACCCCGTGAGCAGGTCAGCGAACTCCAGATACGCACGTGCGTCTGCCGTGGAGAAGCGCGCGATCTCCGCCGCCGTCGCCCGCGGGTCCTCCCAGAACGCGATGGACTGGTCGTCATCGGGATCGAGGTACACCAGGCCTGGATCCACGCGTACTCGGCGCAGTCCGTGGCGGTCCAGCCGTAGCTCTTTCGCCGGCGGGAAGGAATCCCAGAAGAACGGGTCGAAGGAATACGGATGTGAGAGGTGATCAGGTGCGCCGGGGATCGAGCGGGACGAGGACGTGAATCCGCCGATGGCGGCGTTGGCTTCGAGGACGAGCACGCGCCGTCCTGCGTCGGCCAGGTAGTTTGCCGCTACCAGGCCGTTATGCCCGGCGCCGATCACCAGGACATCGACGCGCTGCGTGACCGTCATGTCGGACTAGGGGTCAGCGCTGACGCCGCAACGGCGGACGTGACCTGGCCGGTGGGGGCGGGCTCCTGCTTGCCGAACCAGTCCATGCTGTGGCGCAGCTGGGGTGCCATCTGGGCGCCCAGATACGTGGCGCCGAGCCCGAGGGCGATGGTGAGGCCGCCAGCGAACCAGGTTGCGGTCTTGGACCAGTCGTTCTGCAGGGCGTTGACGACGGGCCAGGTCACCGAACCATAGGTGACGTAGCAACTCGAAACCATGACGACGGGAATCGTCCACTCGATGTGGCGGATCCGCGTGCTCATGAGCAGCAGGATGATGAGCGCGGGGAGCAGGTCGAACCAACGGTTGGTACTGACGTACCACAGCGGCAGGGGACACCAGTCGGCGTGGAAGAAGGGCTGGGTGTCACCCCAGTACTGGTAGAGCCCGGCAATCTTGGTCAACGGGATCTCGAGGGCGAAGTCCGCGACCGTGATGTAGGCGAAGATCAGGATGAAGTCCTTGGGCCGCGCGCCGCTGCGCACTTTCTGGATGATGAACAGCGCGCCGCCGCCGAGGAACCAGAGGTAGACCGGCATCACCCAGAGCGGAACCGCTACGCCGTAGAGGGTGGTCAGGTGCCAGGAGCCGATATCGGCGTACCAGAGCTGGCCGCCGCGGTCGATCGCTCCTTCGAAGAACACGGCGCCGAGGGCGCCGCCGAAGAGCACCAGCATCCGGAAGCGGAGCTCGGCCCAGTTGCGCTCGCGTAGCGGCCCTCGTGCTGCGAGGTGACATTTTCCGATGAGATGCGAGTGCCCACTCGCTTGACATGGCCGTTGTGTATGGACACCATGTCCGGGGACGTCCGGTCTATTGACGTACGTCACATTTCGTCCTTAAGCTAAAGCCTGTAGGTTTCCCGAGGTTGCGGAGGTCGGCGTGACGATCACGTCCAAGGCTGCGGTGCTCTTCGACGCTCCCGGTCAGTGGGAGATCGTCGAGGTCACCGTGGACGACCCGCAGGCCTACGAGGTCCGGGTGCGCTGGGCGGCTGCGGGTCTGTGCCACTCCGACGACCACGTCGCCAAGGCCGATGCGCCGATGGCGCACTTCCCGATCTGCGGCGGTCACGAGGGCGCGGGCGTCATCGAATCCGTCGGTCCGGGCGTGCGCGACCTGCAGGTCGGGGACCACGTCGTCGCTGCGTTCATTCCGAGCTGTGGACACTGCCGTTGGTGTGCGAGCGGGATGCAGAACCTTTGCGACAACGGCGCGTTCATGATGATGGGCTCTCAGCTCGACGGCACGTTCCGCATGCACCGTGACGGCCAGGACATCGCCCAGACGTCGCTGGTCGGCACGTTCTCCGAATACAGCGTCGTGCCGGAGTGGGCCGCGGTGAAGATCGGCCACGACATCGCATTGGAGACCGCGGCGCTCGTCGGCTGCGGCGTTCCCACCGGCTGGGGCTCGGCGGTGAACGCCGCGCAGGTCAAGCCGGGTGAGGTCGTCATCGTCATGGGCATCGGCGGCATCGGCATCAACGCCGTCCAGGGCGCCAAGCACGCGGGGGCGGCGCGGATCATCGCCGTCGACCCGGTCGCGTTCAAGCGCGACAGCGCGCTCAAGTTCGGTGCCACCGACGCGTGCGCGAGCATGACGGCGGCCACCGACCTCGCCCAGTCTCTGACCTACGGTCAGGGCGCGGACTCGGTCATCGTCACCGTCGGGGTGGTGGAGGGGCACCACATCGCCGAGGCCTTCGCCTCGATCCGCAAGGCAGGCACGCTCGTGCTGACGTCGATGGCGAACATCGACTCCGCCGAGATCCCGGTCAACCTCTTCGAGTTGGCGATGTTCCAGAAGCGCATCCAGGGCGCGCTTTTCGGCATGATGTCGCCGGCCCGCGCGATCCCGCAGCTGCTCGACCTCTACCGCGCGGGACACTTGCAGCTCGACCAGCTCGCCACCCGGCAGTACAAGCTCGAGGACATCAACGCCGGGTATGCCGACATGCACGCGGGGCTGAACATCCGCGGGGTGGTGACGCTATGACCGCCTCAGTCACCTCGGCGCTGCGTTGGTGGGCGCGCACCAAGGGCGAGGACACCGCGCTGATTCTCGACGAGGACTCCCTCAGCTTCCGCGAGCTCCAGGACTGGAGCTCCGCGGTCGGGCGCGACCTCGCCGCCCGCGGGGTCAAGGCCGGGGACCGTGTCGGCGTGCTCGGCGGCAACTCCCTCGAGTGGTGCGCGGCCGCGCTCGGGGTACTCAAGAGCGGTGCGGTGCTCGTCCCACTGAACCCGCGTCTGGTGGCCCCGGAACTGCACACGATCGCCACCGACGCCGGTGCCAGCGCCGTCATCGCCGACACCGCCTTCGAGCCGCTGCTCAAGGAGGTCCAGGCTCTCGGCGCGGAGCTGAGCGTGGTCGGCTTCGACACCGTCGCCGACCTGCGGGGCGGCCCCACCGACGACTTCGTCGTCGAGATCGCCCCGGACGACCCCGCGATGGTGATCTTCACCAGCGGGACCACCGGGTTGTCCAAGGGCGTGATCTGCACCAACCGCAGCCTGCTCTCGATCGCGTTCGAGGCCAGCCTCACCGAGGAGGGCCTGCGCCCGGGTGGGCGCACGCTCCTCGTGCTCCCGCTGGCCTTTACCCCCGGCCTGGTCTGGGGCCTGGCCCTGAGCGTGATCCTCGGCGGGACGCTCGTCGTGGAGAAGACACTGGACCCGACCCGGGCCGTGGATCTCATCGAGCGGCACCGCATCGGTGCCCTGTTCGGGGTCCCGTTGATCTTCGGTGCGATCGCCTCGGCGCCGAACTTCGCCGACGCCGACCTGAGCTCGCTCACCTCCGCTTTCACCGGCGGCGCCCCGGTGCCCGTACCGCTGCTGCACGCCTGGGGCGGCAAGGGAGTGAAGCTACGTCAGATCTACGGCATGACCGAGGCGGGTGGGGTCGCCACCGGGACCCTGGTCCGCGACGCCGACGCTCACCCCGACACCTGCGGTACCGGCTCGGTCTTCACCGAGTTCAAGGTCGTGGGCGACGACGGGACCGAGTGCGCGCCCGGCGAGGCCGGCGAGATCATCCTGCGCGGGCCCGGCATGACGCCCGGCTACTGGGGTGACCCTGCCACGACCGAGCAGGCGATCCGGGACGGCTGGATCCACAGCGGCGACCTCGGGACGACGACCGACGACGGGCGTCTGAAGTTCCTGGACCGGATCAAGGACCTGATCATCACCGGCGGTATCAACGTCTCCCCGGTCGAGATCGAGCGCGTGATCGCCGGGATCCCCGGGGTGAGCGAGGTTGCGGTGATCCGGGCGACGGACGAGCGGTTCGGCGAGACCCCGGCCGCCATCCTGGTAACGGATGGCACCGTGAGCGCCGATGTGGTGATCGAACGCTGCAATGCCGAACTGTCGGACTACAAGGTGCCGCGCTACGTCGTCCTGCGCACCGATCCGTTGCCCAAACTGCCCAACGGCAAGCTCGCCAAGGTGGCGATCCGCGCCGAGTATGCCGAGATCCACACGACCCACCCCAAGGTTCGCTGAGGCGCCCTACCTCCCACCCGGGAAGGACCGTAGATGAGTGGAAAGCACCGCAGGCTCCGGCACACCGCCGGACGCCGCCGCCTCGCTTCCGGAGCGATGGTCACCGTGTTGACCCCCGCCATGGCCACCTTTGGGGCCCAAAGTGCGGGCGCGGTCGAGGACCCGGCCGGCGCAACGGTGGGGTTGTCGACGTTCTCCGGCAAGGCAAGTGCCGACGGGATCCGGGCCCGGATCGCCCTGACCGACTACCTGATCGTCGAGGACTTCGTCGACGGCGGCGGCCCCACGTCGCAGGCAGTCCTCAACAGTCTGGGGGACAGTTCGGCGTTCGCCTCGCTGCCCTACCCGGGTGCGACCGGGGTTGAGGGCACCGGTTTGGCCTCGACACTGACCGGCAAGTCTCTGCCCTCCTACCCGTTCATCGCGCAGAGCCAGGCTCCGAGCAACCCCGAGGTGACGATCACTCAGCCCGGGTACATCATGCACGCGGAATCGACCGAGACGCGTTCGGCCGCCGACACCCAACTGGGTGCGAGCACGACCACCGGCGAGGAATTCGGGTCGTTCTCCTCCTCGCTGGTTGAGGTGGCGGGTGGCGTGCTGACCTCCCGGGGTGAGGCAGTGACCCGCCTGGCGATCGGAGCTTTCGCGCTCGACGGTGCGGTGTCCAAGGCACAGGTCGTGCGCACCCCGGACGGCAAGACCACCAAGACCGCGTCGTTCATGGGTGGTTCGATCCGCCTTGCGGACATGCAGATCGGGGTGACCGACAAGGGATTGGTGGTCGGGCCTGCGGGTACGCCACTGGATTCCGCGTCGGCGCTCAGTGACGCCTTCGAGTCCTCGGGTGTCACGGTGAAGTTCCTGCCGGCGGTCGAGACTGCCGACTCCATCCTGTCCTCCGGACTGGAGATCAGCATGGCCCGCGCCGTGCCCAACCTGGGCAACGGGACCGCCGTGGTCAGCTACATCGTCGGACGCACCTTCGCCCAGGCCGAAGCGACGGGTGGTGTGAAGACGCCGGCCGTGGTAGGCGTGGCCCCGGACACTGCGCCCGTGGCTCCGGTTCCCCTCGATGCCCCCGAGGTTGCGGCACCGGAAATTCCCGCCCCCGCCCTCGTCGATACCGCTCCGGTTGCGCCGGTTGCGCCGGTCGCCCCGGTCGCTCCGGCGCCCGCAGCACCGGCTGCCCCACCGACCGTCGACCTGATCACCTCGGCCGGCCTCGATCGTGAACTGACCGAGATCTCGTTCTACCCGCTGCTCGCGGCCCTGGTGCCGATCCTCCTGCTGGCCGCGCTGGGCGCGCGCCAGTTCATCTGAGTAACCATCACCTCTAACTGAAGGTGTCCCGATGGAATTTGTGAAGTGGTGCCGGTTGCAGTGGGACCGGGCGCTGGCGGTCGTCGCCGGTGTGAGCGGAATCGTGCTGGTCGTGCTCGGCTGGGTGGGTGTCTCGGACACCGCGTTCATCGCCGAGCAGGTGCCCTATGTCATCTCCTACGGCATCGGTGGCCTGGTGCTGATCGTCCTCGGGGCGACGCTGTGGCTCTCGGCCGACATGAACGACGAGTGGCGCACCCTGGACCGGCTCGAGGGAGCGGCGCGCACTGCCGGGGTGGACCTCTCCGAGGTCGAAGCGCTGGCTGCCCGCGTCCGTGAGCTGGAATCGCGCTCACCCGAGTTCTCCCGCACCCCCTGATGGCCACCGCCACCATGGGGCGTCGTCGCGGCGCCCCCCCGAGCCTGATCGCCGCCGCGATCCCGTCGGCCATCGGCGTGCTGCTGGTCGTGCTGGGCTGGACCGACGTCAGCGGCGAGGCTGCCTTCGACGACCAGAGCATCGGGCTCAACCTGGCGATCTTCGGCGCGATCGTCGTCTTCGTCGGGTGCGGGTTCTACCTCTGGGCCTTCCGGCTCCGGATTCAGCGCCGGGTGCGCTCACTGCGCGCCCGGTATCTGGATGACCACGATGCGCGTTCCGGCGGGCGCTGATGGATACCTGGCTCCCCTTCGTCGTCGTCGGTATCACCGCCGGCGCGGTCTACGGCCTCGCGGGTGTCGGCCTGGTGCTGACCTACCGCACCAGCGGCGTCTTCAACTTCGCGCACGGCGCGCTGGCCACCGCCGGCGCCTACTTGTTCTACGAGCTGTGGGTGAAGAGCGACATCCCGTGGCCGATCGCAGCGCTGATCGTGATCGCGGTCGTCGGCATCGCGTTCGGCTTCGTCCTCGAGCAGTTCTCCAGGAGGCTGGCGAAGGCGCCCGCCTCGGTGATCGTGGTCGCGACCGTCGGGCTGTTGCTGATCATCCAGGGCACCGCCGCCAAGCGGTACGGCTCCGAAACCATCACGATCGAACCGTTCCTGCCCACCGACACCTTCGACATCAGTGTCAACGTCGGCTACGACCAGCTGATCATCGTGCTGGTCGGCATCGCGATCGCCGCCGGGCTCGCGGTGGTGCTCACCCGCACCCGCGTCGGCATCGCGATGCGCGGCGTCGTCGACGACTCCGACCTGATGGAGCTCACGGGCCTCGACGGTGCGACGGTGCGCCGCGCGGCCTGGATGATCGGAGGCTCGGTCGCGGTCATCTCCGGCATGCTGCTGGCCCCGATCGTGGGCCTGGACCCGATCCGACTCACCTATCTCGTGGTGCAGGCCTTCGGTGCCGCCGCGATCGGGCGCTTCCGGAGCCTGCCGTGGACGTTCGGCGGCGGACTGATCATCGGTGTCGCCGCGGCGTTCGGACAGAAGTTCGAGGCCGAGAACTCGGCGTTGCTCGGGCTGCCGGCCAGCGTCCCGTTCCTCGCGCTGTTCGCCGTATTGATCGTCGTCGGCAAACGTGGCCTTCCCACCCCGGCGCCGGTGCGCCGCGTGCAGCCCGAGCAATTCACCAAGCTGCCCCTCCCGGTCCGCGTCGCCGCCGGTATGGCCGTGGGGGCGTTGGTCATCGCGCTGCCTTCGCTGGTGGACGCGCGACTGCCCGTCTACACCAACGCGGTCGGCCTGGCGATCATGTTCCTGAGCCTGGGCCTGCTGGTGAAGATGTCCGCGCAGGTGAGCCTGTGTCACGCGGCGTTCGTCGCGGTCGGTGCGGTGGCGTTCAGCCGGCTCAGTACCGAGGCGAACCTGCCCTGGTTGCTCGCCCTGATCGGTGCCGGTCTCATCACCGTCCCGCTGGGGATTCTGGTCGCGCTTCCGGCGATCCGGCTCTCCGGGATCTACCTGGCACTCGCGACGTTCGCGTTCGGGTTGCTCATGGAGAACCTGATCTACCGCAAGGACTTCATGTTCCCCCAGGGCGGTACCCGCGATGCCCCACGACCGGAGCTTCCCGGTTCCGGGCCGGCGAGTGACAAGGAGTACTTCTACATCGCGGTCGGCGTGCTCGTGGCGGTGATCCTCGCGGTGATCGTGCTGCAGCGCTCGCGGCTGGGGCGCCTGCTGCGCGCGTTCGCCGACTCCCCGTTGGCCCTGTCCACCTACGGCACCGGCACCACGACGACGCTGGTGCTGCTGTTCTCGATCTCGGCGTTCTTCGCCGGCGTCGCCGGCGGCGTGATCGCGGTCGGTAACGGGGCGGCCGGTCCCGGCGGGTTGGGGTCGTTGCAGTCCCTGCTGTGGGTCGCGATCATCGCGATCACCGGCAACAACCTGATCAGATCCTCGATTCTCGCGGCCCTGCTGCTCGCAGTCCTGCCGTCCTACCTCACCAAACTCGACGCCGACTACCAGGCGATCGCCTTCGGCGTCGCGGCCGTGATCGCCTCGCTGATTGCGGCCAACGGGTTCGACCCGGTCACCTGGATCCGGGACTCCCTCGCGGGCTCGCCGCGCGTCGGGTCCACCGGGCCGATCCCCACCCGCGGCCGCGACCGTGGGTGGCGGCGAGCCAGCAGCACCCGCTCGCGGGCGCTGACCACCAACGCTGCAGCGACGGCCAGCGATGAGAGCACCGAACTCGCGCTGAGCGGGGGGAAGCGATGACCGCCCCGGCGCCCACGTCATCCCGAGGGTCAGATCTGGCTGCGCGTCAGAGTGCACCGGGCCTGGTGATCGATTCCCTCGTCGTGCGTTTCGGCGGGCACGTCGCGGTGAACAAGCTGACGATGAATGCCCCGATCGGCAGCGTCACCGGGCTGATCGGCCCCAACGGCGCGGGTAAGACCACGACGTTCAATGCCTGCTCCGGGGCGATCGCCCCGACCGAGGGGCACATCAGTTTCGACAGCATCGACCTGACCAAGGCGCCGGAGTCCAAGCGGGCGAGCCTGGGTATCGGACGGACGTTCCAGCGCATCGAACTCTTCGACAGCCTCACCGTCGCCGAGAACGTCGCGCTCGGCCGCGAGGCCCGCCTGGCCGGGACCTCCCCGCGCACGCAACTGATCCCGCGCCGGGGCGAGCGCGCGCTGGTGGCCGAGGCGGCCCGCAAGGCGATGGCGCAGTGCGGAATCAGCGCTGTCGCCGGTGAGCGGGCGGGTCGGCTCTCCACCGGGCAACGGCGACTCGTCGAGCTGGCCCGCGCGCTGGCCGGGGACTTCCGCCTGCTGTTGCTCGACGAACCGTCCTCCGGTCTCGACCACTCCGAGAGCGAGCAGTTCACCGACCTGTTGCGGACGGTCGTGGCCGAGAACGGGATCGGGATCCTCATCGTCGAGCACGACATGACCGTCATCAGTGGTCTGTGCGACTACGCCTATGTTCTGGACTTCGGCACGTTGCTGTTCGAGGGCGAGGCCCGCGCAGTGCTCACCAGTGACCTGGTCCGCAAGGCCTACCTCGGTACCGAGGATCTCGGGTTGGAGATTGTGTCGTGACGGAGAACCAGAAACAGAACACTCCGATTCTCGAGCTGCGCGGAGTCACCTCCGGCTACGGCGAGAAGACCGTCGTACGCAACCTCAGCCTCACGCTGCCGCCAGGGGGCTCGCTCGCGGTGCTCGGGCCCAACGGCGCCGGCAAGACCACCTTCCTCAAGACCTGCTCGGGCCTGCTCAAGCCGACGGCGGGTCAGATCCTGCTCGCCGGAAAGGACGTCACCAGGACCTCGACGCACGCGCGGGTCAAGGCGGGGCTGTGCCACATCCCCGACCCCCGCGGAATCTTCCCGAGCCTGACGGTCAAGGAGAACCTGATCCTGCAGGCCCCCCGGGGCGGGGCCGGCAAGGCGATCGAGGCGGCCGCGGCGGCGTTCCCCCGGCTCGGTCAGCGCCTCACGCAGACCGCCGGGACGATGAGCGGCGGCGAGCAGCAGATGCTCGCGGTCGCCCGGTCCTACATCCAGAACCCGAAGGTGGTCCTGCTCGACGAGGTGTCGATGGGCCTGGCGCCCAACCTCGTCGAGGAGATCTTCACCTTCCTGGCCACCCTCAAGGAGGCCGGCGTCGCGCTGATCGTCGTCGAACAGTTCGTCCACCGTGCCCTGGCTCTGGCCGACGAGGTCGTCGTCATCGCCCGCGGCACGATCCGGCTCGCGGGCCCGTCCGATTCCTTCGGCGAGGACGAGATCTTCGCCGCCTACGCCGGTAACACCCCCCAGAAGGGAAATGCCCATGTCTAGGACCCGATTCCGTGGTCGCGGCACTGCCGTTGCGGCCGGGGCGGCAGCGCTCGCGCTGCTGATCTCCGGGTGCGGTGGCACCCGAGTCAGCGACGAGGCGATCCAGGCTGCCGCCGGTGTAGGGGTAGATGCCCCGGTGTCCCAGGGTCCCGGTGGCGTGGCGACGGACACTGCGGTGCCCGGAACCGTTCCTGGGGATACCTTGAGTCCTGCCCTTGCCGACCCGAACGTCCCGCCGGTGGCCGGTGCGGAGGGCAAGACCCCGCAGGTCGCACCACGTTCCGGTCCAGGCGCCGACAAGCCGGTCAAGGGCAAGGACAAGGTGGGCGTGGCCGCCCCCAGTGCGCCCGCCCCCAGTGCGCCCGCCCCCAGCGCGGGCGGCCCCGACAAGCCCGTAGCCCCCAGCGGTGCCGTCGCCACCGGTCCGGCCACCAAGTCGGTGATCAAGCTCGGCGTCACCGGGACGTTCGGTGGCCCGGTCGGCGGGCTGGTCAAGGACACCGTCGCCGGGATCCGGGTCTGGGGCCAGCACATCAACGACAACGGCGGGGTGAACGGGCACCCGGTAGAGATCCTCGTCGGCGACGACGGCGGCGATCCGGCGCGCTTCATCGCCATCCAGCGTCAGTTCGTCGAGGAGGAAGGCGTCGTCGCGTTCCTCTACGCCACGCTCGGGTTCTCGCCCAACGGCAACAACAAGTACCTGGACTCGAAGAAGATCTTCACTTTCGGCACCGAGGGTGGACTGGAGACCGCGTACAGCAACCCGTACGTGATGACCGCGACCCCGACCGGATTCACCAACGCCGACTCGATCATCTACGCGCTCTCCAAGGTTGCCCAACCGCAGAACAAGAAGAAGTTCGCGGCGTTCGCGTGCAGTGACTTCGGCCTGTGCGACAACTTCGACAAGCGCTGGACCGAACCGAAGAACCTGCAGGCGACCGGCTTCGAACTGACGGTGCGTGGGAGGCCGTCGCTGACGCAGCCGGACTACACCTCGCAGTGCCTGTCGGCCAAGCAGTCGGCGTCCGAGGTGGTGATGCTGGCGCTGGACACTGCGAGCCTGCGCCGCTTCGCCGGTGACTGTGCCCGGCAAGGCTTCAAGCCGATCTTCGGCACCGCGGACCTGCTCGCGCTGAGCAGCCTGCCGTCCGACCCGAATGTCGACGGACTCATCGTCGCGACCAAGATGGCGCCCTGGGTGGACACCTCGGTGCCCGGTATCGCGGAGATGACCAAGGCCTTCGCCAAGTACGCGCCCGGGGTGACTCCCAGCGGAGGCAACTCCAACGGCTGGATCCTGGGGGAGTTCTTCGCCGCAGCGGGCGCCAACTTCGGCGACACGGTGACGCCTGCCGAGGTCGAGGCCGGGATCTACCGCATCAAGAACAACAACCTCAACGGCATGACTTACCCGATCACCATGACGAAGGGTCAGCCGGTCAAGCGCCAGCTCTGCTACGGCGCGGTCATCATCAAGGACAAGCGCTACCAGCGCATTCCCGGCCCCTCGCTGTACTGCCAGAAGGCCGACGATCCCACCGCTGCGGTGACCAACTCCTCGGCGACCAGTTCCTCGGTGGCTGCGGACTTCGCGCCGGTGTCGTACGCGGCTCCGCAGCGGGCGGCCATCACGGCGACCGCGTCGAATTCCTGGCTCGCTCCCGTACCGGTGCCCGCGGCTATCGCGGTTCCCACCGCTCTGCCGGTTCGCGCGCCGCGCAGCGCGAATCCCGCTACGGAGACAGCCACGGCGACGGGCCCTGCCACGCCAAGGAGTCCTGCCGCAGCCGCCAGCTGTGACCCGGCACGTGCGGTCGGCTTCTCCCACGCCCTCGATGCGGTCCAAGCCGGAACCGCGGTCGGGCCCGGGATCTCCTACGGCGCCGCACTTGCGGCGCTGGGCACGCCGCTGCCCGAGCCGTTCGGAGCAGCCCAAGGCCAGTTCCTGGCCCAAAGCGGCGGGGCGGTCGAACAGTTCAGCGACGATGTCCCGGCAGCCATCCAGGACAGCCGTCAGCAGTTCGAGTCGGTTGCGGTCTACAACGACTACGGCAATGCGTTCATCGACGCCGTCGCCGACTCCCTCGACACCGTCGCCACCGAGTTCGGCCCGTTCATCCAGCCAGGCGATTCCAGCCTGCGTCAGGTCGCCGACGTCGCCCGCGACGCGAAGGCCGCGAACACCACGTGCACCCCGCAGTCGGTGCCCAGCGGCGACAAGGTGGTGGATGCGCTCGCACTGGCGTTCGCGAAGGGCCAGGTCACCAAGGCGAAGGCGATCATCGCGAAGAACAACCTGGTCACTGATGCCGATCGGCTCGGCCAAGCGGTCTTCTTCGGCGGGATCGCTTCAACCGAGGCGAACACCTTCGATGAGTTCCGGACCGCCGTGGCGGGGTCTTTCGTCGAGGGCGGCGTGAGCCCGATCGACGCCGGGCGTGCTTTCCAGGCCGCCGCGACCAAGGCCGTGACTGACGGGATTACCTTCGAGCAGGGCGCGGTGGGTTTTCGCACTGTCACCGAGACTTATGCCGCCTACTTCGCCGAGGCGGCCGGTCGCTAGAGTCCGCGCGCCGCATTCTGGAAGGAGCCTCAATGACGAGGTGCCTGAAGCCAGCATGTCGGCGTTCGCTGCCCGGCGTGGTTGCGCTGGTGCTGGTGGTGAGCGGATGCGGCGGGACGCGGGTCGATGCGGAGGAGATTCGCCGCGCAGCTGGACTCGGCCTGGCCCCGGCGACCGCACCGGTCCGCCCGGTCGCCCCAGTGCAGGGGGCGGTCACGACCTCGACAGTGCCGACTGACGAGCCCACGAAACCGGTGACCGACCGCAGGGCCGCGCTCGCGCCGGACAACCTGCCGGAGACCGCGCAGAGCCGGCCCCGTCGCACGAGCGATGCGGCACCGCGCCGGTCCGTGGCTGCGTCAGTCGCGCCGCAGAAATCGGCGGCACCGGCCACCGGGGTGCTGGACAAGTCCGTGATCAAACTCGGCGTGGTCGGCACCTTCTCCGGCCCGGTCGGCGCGCTGGTCAAGGACACCGCGACCGGCATCCGGGTGTGGGCCCAGCACACCAACGCGGGCGGCGGGGTCAACGGTCACCCCGTCGAGGTGTTGGTCGGTGACGACGGCGGGGACCCGGCCCGCTTCATAGCCCTGCAGAAGCAGTTTCTCGAACAGGACGGCGTACTCGCCTTCCTCTACAGCACCCTCGGCTTCTCCCCGAACGGCAACAACAAGTACCTGGACTCGAAGAAGATCTTCACCTTCGGTACCGACGGCGGCCTCGACGTGGCCTACGTCAACCCCTACGTACTCACCCCGACGCCGGTCGGGCGCACGCTGGGCGACTCGATCATGTTCGCGTTGTCCAAGGTCGCCCTCCCGCAGGGCAGGACGAACTTCGCCTCGTTCACCTGCAGCGACATCGGCCTGTGCGACCTCTACGACGAGCGCTGGACGAACCCGGAGGTGCTCAAGCGGACCGGGTTCACTCTCACCGCCCGTGGTCGGCCTTCGCTCACCCAGCCGGACTACACCGCGCAGTGCCTGGCGGCCAGGAACGCCGAGGCTGAGGTGTTCATGGCCGCCCTTGACACCGCGAGCCTGCGCCGCGTGGCCGGGGACTGCGCCCGGCAGAACTACCGCCCGATCTTCGGCACCGTCGACCTGCTCGCACTCGCCAACCTGCCCTCGGATCCGAATGTCGACGGACTGGTCGTGGCCTCGCGGATCGTGCCGTGGGTGGACACCCGGGTGCCCGGGATCGCCGAGCTGCACCAGGCGTTCGCGCAGTACTCCCCGCGCACGGTGATCAGTGGCGGTATGGCCAACGGCTGGCTGCTCGGGGAGTTCTTCGCCGCCGCGGGCAAGAATCTGCCCGACGCCCCGACCCAGGCCGACCTCGCCGACGGGATCTACAGCATCAAGAACGAGAACCTCAACGGCATGACGTATCCGATTACTCTGACGCGGGGTCAGCCGGCGCAGCGCCAGCTCTGCTACGGCGTAGTCGTCATCAAGGACCGCGCGTACTCCCAGTTCCCCGGGCCGTCGCTGTACTGCGAGAAGAGTGTGCCGCTGGGCTGACGCTGGCGGCGGTTTAGGTGATGTTGAAGGGAGCGCTGATTGCCTGTGTCAGACCAGGGCTCGTCACCTTGAGTGTGTAGCCGTTGCCGGTCCCCCCGATCCCAAGGGCGCCGTCGATCGATAGGCCGCTGAAGGTTGCCACTCCGGCCACCGCCGTCCTGGTGCTGGTCCCGCTCAAGATCCCCCCGCCGAGACCGAGGAGCGCGGGCGGGTTGTTCTCGATCGCGATCGAGACTGAAGCGGTGCTGGCGGTCAGGTTGCCGAACTGGTCGAGAATCCGCGCGGTGACGTCCGGGGTGATCGCGCCGCCGTCGCCCGTGTTCGTCGGCTGCTGGCCGAACTGCAGTTGGGATGCCGCGGCGGGGGTGATGGCCCCGGCGAGGGTGGCGCTGGTCAGTCCGGAGGCTGCGGCGGTGACGGTGACCGACCCCGCGCCGGTCGCCTTGCGGTCGCCGTAGTAGAAGACCGCGCTGGATTGACCGGGCGCGACGGTGATGGTGCTGACGCCGGCACCGCCGGAGGTCGCGGCGAAGATCGAGATCCCGGCGGAGTCAGACGACAGCGAGACCACGGCGCCAGGCGTTACCGGGTTCTCGGCGATGTCCCGGACCTGCACGGCGATCGGCCCGCGAACCGCGACGGCCGAGGCCTGTCCGTCGATACTGCCGGAAGTGATCACGAGCTTGGCCGCCGGACCGGCAACGATCGACTGGGATTGCGTGGCGCTGGTGAGCGCCCCGCTGGCGGTGATCGTCGGCGTACCAGGCTTGGTGTCGCCGTAGTAGAACGTTGCGCTGGTCTGTCCGGACGCGATCGTCACCGTGGACGTCGTGGTGGCGTTCATGGTTCCGGACAGGTAGGTGGGGCCAGCGGAACTCGATGTCAGCGTCACCGTCAGCACGCCACCCGTCGCTGGGTTTCCGAGCGCGTCCTGCCGCGTGACGGTGAGCGGGCCGAGGGTTGCGCTGATCGAAGCGGCACCGTTGGAGATCGCCGCCGAGGTGATCGCGAACTTGGTGGCCGTCCCCGCCGTGATCGTCGCACCCTGGGTACCGGCGGCCAGTGCACCGCTTGCGGTGATGGTCGGGGATCCGGACGTGGTATCGCCGTAGAAGAAGGTGGCGCTGGAAGCGAGGGCGGGGATCGTTACCGATGTCGTTGCGGCGCCACCGGAGGTCGCGGAGAAACTCGCACCGGCGGAGGACGACGACAGGTCCACGGTCACGGCGCTCGCCGGCGCGGCGGGGTTGCCCAAATGATCCTGTCGCTGGACGGTGATCGGTCCGAGGGCCGCGCTAGCGGAGGCGGTGCCGGTGACGGGGGCTGACGTGATCACGAACCGGTCTGCTGTGGCGGGGGAGATGGTGAAGGTGGCGCTGGTGTCGGAGGTGAGTCCGGAGCTGGTCGCGCTCAGCGTGTAGCCGACGCCGGCCTTGTTGAGCTGCAGGCCCGTGAACGTGGCGACGCCGGCGGCGTCGGTGGTCGCGGTGGCCGTGCCCGACAGCGTGCCACCACCTGGGTTGGCGGCGATCGCAACGGTCACGTCCGTCCCCGACAAGGGGACGGCCACGCCTGCGGCGGTCTGGACGGTGACGGCGACGGCCGGGGAGATCGAGGTGCCCGCGACGGTGGTGGTGGGTTGTCCGGTGAAGGCGACCTTGGTCGGCGTCCACACGTTGACCGAGCCGCTCGGGGCGCTCGCCGCGGTCCAGGAACGGAAGACCGCCGTGACGGTGTAGGTATACGCACCGTCAGGAACCGCGAGGTCGGTGCAGGACCCGGCGGTGAGCAGCATGGTCGCGCTACTCGCGCAGGCTGCGACGGGTGCGCCGCCGGAGGAACGGGTGACGTAGTAGCCGTCCGGCGCGGGCGATCCGCTGGAGGCGGTCCAGGACACGGCCACGGTGGACAGCGTGTGGGCCGGGACGGTGACGCCCGTGGGCGCAGCCAGCGTGCCGGTCGTGCCCACGGCGACGCCCGCTCCGGTCGTGGTCCAGTACGCCGACGCCGGCAACGCATACAGAGCGATGGTGAGCAGAGTGAACAGGATGACCAACCCGCGGCGCATCCTGCCTCCCTCCTGCGCGACGGCGTCCGCACATGGGAGCGCGGGTGGCGCGCAGCCCGCGCACCACCCGCGCCTACACGGTTAGCTGGCGGCGATGTAGAGCGGGACGGTCGCGCCCTCGCAGCCGTCCTGGCTGCTGGGCAGGTTGTTCATCGTGAGCGTGACGGTGCCGCTGGCCACTGCACCGGGACCCAGGTCCCCGTAGGTGATCGATGGAGTGCCAACGGTGTAGTCGGCAGCCGAGCATCCCGCCACGGCGGTCCAGGCCGCACCGCCGGCTCCAGCGACCGTGACCGCAACGGCAGACAGATTCTGATGACCGGTACTGGGGTTGGTCACGGTGAAGGCAATGGTTTGGGTCGGGCCGCCCGGCGTCAGCGGTCCACCCGTGGCCGCGGAACTGGCCACAGTGAAGGCGGTGCTCGAGCCGGTCGTGCCAGTTCCGGTGCCGTCACCCGTCGAGGTCCAGTACGCGACGGCCGCGCCGGCGCCCAGAGCAACCACGGCGGCGAAGACCACGCCTGAGGTGAGGCTTTTCCGGGTGATGGGCATGGCGGGGCTCCTGAGTCGTTGCGGAGTGAGAGATCACTGATCTATCGGAGAGCCCCACTCGCAACTTGATGTGACCAAAGTCCCTAGTAAGGAGCGACGGGCAGCCCAGCCGCCTGCCAGGCGCGGAATCCACCGGCGAGGTCGGTCGCCTCGCTCAGCCCGAGGTCCTGCAGGGCAGCGGCGGCAAGGCTGGAGGTGTAGCCCTCGGAGCAGAAGACGATCACCGGGAGGTCGTAGCGGTCCGCGATCGGCAGGCGCGCCTCGCTGCGGGGGTCGAAGCGCCATTCCAACACGTTGCGCTCGACGATGAGTGCTCCGAGGAGAGCGCCCTCGGCGGCGCGCTGGGCAGCCGGGCGGATGTCGACCAGCAGGGCCCCGTCTGCGACCGCCTCCGATGCCTGATGGGGCGTCAGGCGGACGAGACGTCGGCGAGCCTCGGCAAGGATGTCGTCGATCGAACGCGACCCGGCCGGCGCCGCGGCTGCCGACGGGATACTCACCAGTCCGCCCCTGCGCGCTCGACTCCCTCGACGTGCAGGCGGCGACGTTCCAAGGTGAAGCGGGTCATGGTTTCCAGCCGCGGGGAGTAGACGTGCAGGCTGACGGCGGGCGAGCCACCGGTGTTGCGCATCGAGTGGACATGGTTCGGGCCGAAGGTGTGGACGTCCTCGCGCTCGTGCATCTCCTCGCGGATGCTCACGCGGTCATGGTCCCCGTTCGCGGAGTACTCCAGCAGTGTTCCGCGGATGACGACAAAGGCGCCCGCCGAACCGCCGTGGTCGTGCCACCCGGTGCCCTGGCCGGGCATCCAGGTCAGCAACCACGCCTCCATCCGCGATCCGGCGTAGATGCGGGTGTGCTGACGCTGGTGCGGATCGAACCGGACCGCCTGCTGCCACACGGACTCCGCGCGCCGTAGCTGGGTGGCGGCCACCGCCAGGTCCTGGGGTGAGATCCGCTTGGCTGGTGCGAGTTGAGTCGTCGACTTCATTGCGCGCTCCGGTACTAGGGGAGGTCGAGGAGCAACTATAACCATAAAATCGACTTACTTACTAGGATTCAATCCTTGCGTGTTCCCGTGCCAGGGTGGGGACGTGGTCCACGACGCGACGCCGCCCTCGCGACGCCCCTTCCAGCCGGCGCCGGACAAGACCGGTCCCACGGATTGGCGCACCGCCCTACGCCACCGAGGCCCGCGCTGCGGGATCGGCCTTGCGTTCACGCTCGCGTTGATCAGTACGGCGTTGCTGCGCTCTTCGGTGTACTTCGGGCTGGGCATCGCACTCGGCGTCCTCGCCATTCCCTGGTTAATTGCGATCGTGGTCAGGCAGAACCGGCAGCAACGTTCGGCTCGCGTGGCTGGGAGACCCTCGGAATAGGAATGCGCTCAGGGTGCGGGTCCCGGGGTGAGCAGATCTTGGGGGCGTCGGTACCAGTGCGGGTTACGTCTCGGTTCTTGCAGCGGGTCGATCCACGGCGGTGGGATCAGTTCGGGTTTACCGTCCTCGCCGAAGCTCAGGGCCCACCCGCGGTGATGAACATGGTCATGGTGCACCGAGCAGAGCAGCGCGAGGTTATCCAGGTCGGTCAGGCCACCGTCTGACCAGTGGATCGCGTGGTGGGCGTCGCAGAATGCCGGCGGACGGGTGCAGCCGGGGAACACGCATCCCCGGTCGCGCTCCACCAGGGCGATCCATTGCCCATGGGTGACGGTGCGGTGATCGCGCCCGACGTTGAGCGGGACCCCGTCAGCATTCAGCAGTAAGGCGGTCAGGGTGGCGTCGCAAGTCAGGCGCCGGATCACCGCGATGGTGAGGTCCTCACCGGTCGCGGTGGTGCCGAACCCGGTCCCGGCCTTGAGATCTTCCGCGCGGACGGTGAGGTGCACGTGCGGGCGTTCTCCCCGCTGACGCGGCAGGATCCCGGTCCGCAACGCCATCCGGCAGACCTCCAGCAGCGCATCCGCGCGGCGCACCCCGGCAGGGCGGGGATCCTTAGCGCCATCCTCGGCAGGTTGCGGGGCGGCCAGGGCCCCGATCGCGGCCTTGACGACCGCGACGTTCTCATCGGTTTCGGTCCAGCGGATCGTCTGGGTGCCGTTGTGGTTGTCCTTGATCGACAGTTCCCGGCGGCGTTTGGCCGCCTCGTCGTGATCGAGGGATCCGTCGGGGTCGATCGCGTAGGCGATGTGCTTGCCGAGCCTGCGCAACACGGTGGAGTCCACGACCTTGGCCTGGGCGAGCAGGAACGCTTCCGCCCACACCGCATCCTCGACGGTCGCGTCCTTCGGCAAAGCGGTCACGGCGTCCACGACCGCACGGGCCTGCTCGGCCGCGATCTCCCCCGCCGCCAACGCCGCCCGGGTATCGGGCAAACGGGTATGCAACTGCGCCGCCAGCTGACAGGTGGCCCGCGCGGCCCCGGGGGTCATCCGCAACAACTGCGCCAGGAACGCCGTATCGGAGGTCGCCGCGTGACTGGCCGGCATTCCCCGGGTCTGTACCTCGTGGACCAGGGCCAGGTTCAACGACGCGAGCTTGGAGGTGAGCACGTGCTGGCGGCGCAGCAGGTCCAGCACGTCGGGTTCGGCGAGGCGCCAGGTGTGTTCTGCGACCAGTTTCAGCGCATCATCGACCGCAACCTCCAGGCCGGCGAAGGCCTCAAGTTCGGGGGTGATCACGGCGCTGTCCATACCCCAGATTCTACCTCGATTCGAACACTAGTTCTATTGATCTGCGCTTCTCCTTCACCTCAGCAGTCACTATTTTCTGACATCCCATCACTCGCCTCAATGAGGGTGCGCCCGACCGGCTCCTTCGCAACCACAAGGCGCCCGATCTGCGTCCGTGCGGGGAGTCTTTGGCCGGTGTCCTGTCTCGTGGTGGGAGAACGCGACCGCATA
>JBQTIR010000005.1:0-350918 GCA_052387905.1 Sporichthyaceae bacterium
TGGCGACCTGGATCCCGGCTACACCGATGACGGTGGCGGCGCCGAGGACGCCGGCAGTGCGCATGAACGTGTGGGAGCGCATGTCAACTTCCTTCCGTCAGACGATGTTGTAGGAGAAGGTGCCCGAGGCCGGCAGGGTCGACCCGGCGGCCGGCTGGAACCAGTACGCGTTACCAGCGGACACCGCGAGGCTGCCCGCGGACGTGCAGGAACGCCCGCCCGGCGCCACCTCACAGGTGATCGAGGTGATCGGACCCTCCGGCGCGCCGGAGATCGCGTTCACGGCCTGGGTCGCCAGGTGGAACTTGAAGCCCGAAATTCCTACGCCGTTGGCGACCTGGAAACCCGAGGCTGTGAAGGCCTTTGCCGCTAGCGAGAACACCAGGCTGTTGCTCAGTAGGCCAGAGGTCGGCAATCGGGCACTCGCGGCGCTGATCACCGCGCCAATGACCGGTTCGGCCGCGGTTCCCACCACGAGCGAAGAGCCGGGACCCCCAGGAGGACCCGCCTGCCCGGGAGCGCCCGCCGCGCCCGGGGCACCCGCGGGACCCGCCGGGCCCGCCGGACCGGTAAAGCCCTTGAAGCCACGCGGGCCACGCGGGCCGCGCTTGGCGGTGGTGGCCGAGTCCTTCGAGACCTCGCTGAAGCCACTGGCGGCTGAGTCAGCGGTCGGGCTGGCGGTGGCGAACTGCATACCGGCGACGCCAATCACGGTGGCAGCGCCGAGGACACCTGCGGTACGCAGGAGCTTGTTGGAGCGCATGTCAACTTCCTCCCCGGCGTGCCAACTCCAGCTCAATGCAGGACCAAGATCGGCGACGCCGATGCAAAAGCTAGGGAACGCGGGGGCGGGGTGCAATCACCCCGGTGCCCGCAGGCATCCATGCGGAGTGACGCCCGACAGTGCGCTCGCACACCCTAATTTTGGGCACATTTCTGTCCGCGTCGCAGGTGAGTGTCCGCATTACCCCCGGTGCAACCACATGCGGGGGAACTGCCGGTACAGGTAATCATTACCTCAATGACAGGTCATAATTCACTCTGATAGAGCACAGGTCGCGATGCGCAACGGTGGGCGCCCGCCGAGCGCTCACCTCGGCCCGTCGAACCGATTCCCGCGTTCTGGATTGAACTTCAGCGGCGGAACCGCTCAGGTGGCAGCGCGGAGGTTCGGGCGCGGGATCGGCCCAGCAGCGTGCCGATCGATCTCGGCAGGGAGCCGGGACGCGGTCGTGCCCGGTTCCCGGCCCGCGCCCGTCGTGTCAGCTTTGTGACGCATGGGGTTAGAGAGACAATCGAGACGTGAGCCATGATCCGGTGAAACCGGAGAAGTCCTCGCAACGTCCAACGTCGGGCCCTGCCGCTCAAGGCGAGCATGCCCCGCGACAGGGAAGGGAGGCACGGTGAATCAGGCCGAGACCCGCGTCGCCCGCGTCCCCGCGCCGGCCGCTCCCCCGCAGGGCGGCGCGCACGGCGGCCCTGCGCGTGAGCGCGCTGACCTCCCGCATCTGGACCTGCGCGGCCTGGACCCCAACACCGTCGACCTGTTGGTCGCCCTGGCCATCGGCGCCGACCTGGAGCCGGCGCTGCTCGGCGCAGTGCTCGACCTCGACCCCGCCCGCGTCCACGCGGCCGCCCAGGATGCGCGCGCACAACAGCTGATCAGCGCCGCCGGGACCGTCGCGGCAGAGCTTGCCGCGAGCCTGCTCGCCGACACCCCGCCGCTGCGCCTGGCTGAGCTGCGCTCCCGGTTCGCGACCGCGGTGCTGGCCCGGGGTGGTCCGATGCTCGCCCACGCGCGCGCGCTCGCCCGCACCGCCACCGTCGGCGCGGACGTCGCCGAGGTCCTGCTCCGCGGTGCGGGGGAGGCCGAGGACCCGGCTCTGGCCGCGGCGTTGTACGCCGAAGCACACCGCGCCGGCGCACCGCAGGCCCGCGTCTACGCGGCGATGGCGCACTGCCGGGCCCTGCTCGGTGAACTCGACGTCGCCCTGCGCCTGGCCGACGCGGCGCTGAAGGACCCCGCCGCCGCCGACCGCAACGTCGCGGTGGGCGTCGCCGCCAGCGTGCTCGCCAGTCGCGGCATGCTCGCCCGCAGCGCGCAGCTCTACCGCTGGCACGCCAAGGTGACCGGGGCTCCGTCGCCACTGGCCGTGCCCGCCCTGCTCGGCACCGGCGACCTGGCCGGCGCCCGGGCGGCGATGGTCGGCCCGGCAGATGCACCGAACCTGAGCGCGGTCCCCAGCCTGTCCGACGGGGCCGAGACCCTAATCGCCGACGGCATCCTGGCCACCATCGACGGCGTACCGGCCGCGGCGCTGTCCCAGCTGACCCGGGCCGCGGTGCTCCTGGAGGCGGTCGCCCAGCGCACCCTGCTCCCCGACACCCCGGCCGCACTCGCCGCGGTCGTCGCGATCAACTGCGGGGAGTTCGCGGTCGCCGAATCCGTGCTGCGCCGGGCCGTCGCGGTCGGGCTCGGCGGGGAGCCGGGCGCCTCCCGCTACCGGGCTCTGCAGGCCTGGACGGCGATGCAGCGCGGCGACCTGGACTCCGCTCGCGCCCTGCTCGCCGTGCGCGGCCCGCGCTCGGAGTCCCTGGAGCCGCGCGAGGAACTGTGGGCGGCCGCGATCGAGGTCGGCCTGGCCCGCCGCGAAGGCGACCTGGGTGCCCTGGGCATCGCCTGGTCGCGGGCCCGGCAGGCGATCGTGCGTCACCCCGTCGACCTGTATGCCCTGCACCCGCTCGGCGAACTCGCGGTCGCGGCGGCCCGGCTGCGCGAGCAGACCTGGATCGCCCCGCACACCGACGCCGCGTGGGCGCTGCTCGAGGGCCTGGGCTCCCCGCCGCTGTGGGCGGCACCCATGCACTGGTACGCCGTGCAAGCGGCGGCGCTGGCAGGGCACGGAGCGCGCACGCATCTGGCCGCGCTGGACGCTGCCCGCACCCCGCTGGCCGATGCGCTCGCGGCCGGGGCCCGGACCTGGCTGGACGTGATGGCCGGGCGGATCGAGGTCGCGGCCGTGGAGTCCGCGGCCCGCGGCCTGCACGCCGTCGGGTACGCCTGGGATGCCTCCCGCCTGGCCGGGCAGGCCGCGGTGCGCACCGAGGACCGGGCCGCGATGGCCGCCCTGATGAGCTGCGCCCGCTCGCTGCGCCCGAGCGCCACCCAGGCCGGAGCGGAGCCCGCGACCACCACGACTGCCGCCCCGGCGGCTGCGCCCGCACCGGCCCCCGCGGACTCCAGCGGCGTCCTGTCCGAGCGCGAGCTCGAAGTGGCCGCGCTGCTGATCACCGGTATGACCTACAAGGAGATCGGCGAGCGGCTGTTCATCTCCGCCAAGACCGTCGAGCACCACGTCGCCCGGATGCGCCAGCGGCTGGGCGCCAGCGGGCGCACCGACCTGTTCAACCGGCTCCGGGCGCTGCTCAGCTCCTGACCTCGCGCGAACTGTCGGACCCCGAACATATGTTCGATCGAGTTCGGGTACTTGCAGCCGGGTAGCATCGGAGTAGCATCATGGATATGAAACTCAGCATCAGCTTGACCGAAGATGACGTCGCGGTGATCGACAGGTACGCCGAACTGGGTGGTTTCGAATCCCGCTCAGCCGTCGTCCAGTACGCGCTTCGGCGCGTGGCCGCCAGTCAACTCGGAGACGAGTACCAGGCAGCCTGGGACGACGCTCTCCTTCCGGAGGAACCGGAGTGGTGGGCACACTCGGCCGAATCAAAGGCTGGCTGAACCAGGCGATGATGCGCGGCGAGATCTACCTGACAGATTTCGAGCCCGCCCTGGGTCCGGAACCGAACAAGACACGTCCGGCCGTGATCGTCAGCAATGACGGCAACAACGAGCGCGCAGAGTTGCTGGGTCGGGGCCTGATCTCGGTCGTTCCACTGACGAGCAACGTCGATCGGGTGATGTCGTTCCAACTGTTCTTGCCGGCGGAGACGACCGGTCTGCGGCTCGATTCCAGGGCGCAGGTGGAGCAAATTCGCGGACTCAGCATGGACCGAATTGGCGCGCGGGTCGGCCAGGTGCCAATCGAGTACATGTTCGCGCTCGACGCCAAGCTGCGGATGTTCCTAGTCTTATAAGCACCCTCAGCTCAGGGCGGCGATGATGCCTTCGCAGGAGCGGACGATGACGCGGGCGGCGTCGGCGGCCCCCCGCGTCGCGGCGGGGTTCTCGGCGCGGCGGCGCCAGCGGGTCATGGCCTCGGTGGCGCCCTCGCGGATCTCGCCGGTCGAGGCAGTGATCGGCAGGCCGAGGCGGATCGAGTGCTTCTGACCCGACCCGCCGAGCAGTCGCTCGGCCTCGGTACGCACGTCGTCGGAGACTGGCACCGCCCCGGAACGCAGGTTGGCGAGCAGCGCGAGTTCGACGAACTCGTGGGCACCGGACATGATCCGCTCCACGGAGGCGTGAAGTGACTCCGCCTCAGTGCTGGGGAAGTCTCGCAGCACACCCTCGACGGCGAGCAGCGCCGAGCGGGCCTTGAGCAGATCCCCCCGCTCGGTGAACAGCGCCGACAACGCCGACCGCAGGTCCACCAGCCCGGAGCGGCGCACCAGCTCGGCCGCCAGTGACGGGGCGTCACTACAGCCCTGGCGGATCAGCGGCAGGGCGGTCCGCACCCCGAACATCCCCAACCGCGTGAGCAGCGCGGAGCGGACCTCGGCGGAGGGGAGCTCCAGGATCATCGGGTCGCCGTCGGGCAGCTCGCGTCCGAAGCGATCCGCGGAGAGCAGCATCGCGTCGACGAAGTCCCGGTCCGCATGAGCCATCTGGGAGAGCGCGGTGAATTCGGCCTGGCGCAGGGTCCGCCCGGTCTCCGCGAGCAGCCCCGCCACCGGCACCACGGTCTGGCACAGCGATCGGACCTTCTCGTCGCTGCGCAACCGGCGGGCGATCACCCGCGCGGAGGACAGCGCATCGATGCGGCCCGAGCCGATCTCATCCGCCCGGGAGAGCACCGCGACGGTGTTCACCGGCGAGGACCCGATCTCGGCCTGCGCGTGGAAGGACTCCAGGAACGCGACGTCGTCGGCGTGCACATGGCGCATCAGATACACGATCGCGTCGGCGCCGCCCACCTCGAAGCCCGCGGTGTCCCCGGGGCCGCTGGTCGGGGCAGCGCCGGAGTACGGCGCCAGGAACGCCTCGGTCCGGGCCGAGACCTCGGCCGACACCGAGGCGATGCCCGGGGTGTCGATCAGCGTCATCGCCGCCAGGTCCGAGGTCGGCCAATCAATCCAGAGCCGGTCGACGTCCTCCGGCGCAGTGTGGCCGAGGTCGATCTGCAGGCGGCCGTCCTTGCGCCGGATCGGCAGGTCGCGGGACTTACCGTCCTTGCTCCGCAGGGAGATGCGCGGCGCGGCGGCGTTGGCGTACCAGGTGACGATCCGCGTGCACTCCCCCGCGTCGGTCGGGGCGATCGCCTCACCGACCAGGGCATTGAGCAGCGTCGACTTACCCGCCTTCACCTTGCCGGCGATCGCGATCCGCAGTGGGGCGTCCAAGCGCTCGAGGTGCGCGGCGAGGCGCGCGTGCGCCGCCGGCTCCCCCGCATAGGCGTTCGCCGCCGCGACGAGGACCTCGCGAGCGGCGGCGACGATGTTCTGGGGCGCCACTCAGGTGCCCGCCGTCGCGGCTTTGGTGACGCTGACCGGACCGGCCGGCGCGGGCACCGCGGGTGAGGAAACCAGCGCACGGGCGGAGTTGCTCAGCGCGGTGATCGTGGCCAGGTCCGTGCGTAGCTGCACGATCCGGGCCTCGCGGTCGGCGGCGTTGGTGCGGGCGGCCGCCTCGGCGGTGCGCATCTGCTCCTGCAACGAGGTCTCCAGCTCGGTCGCGACCGCGGTGAAGTGATCGCGGAGCTGGCGCTGCACCCGGCGCAACATGTCCCGGGAGTCCTTGCCGACATGGAAGATGACGTCGTCGGCGTAGCGGCGCACCGTCGCCTTGGCCTCGGCCTGACGGCGCTGCAACAGCCGCTTCTTCTCCTCCTTCAGGGTGCGCTGGCCCAGCAGCACACCGGCACCGATCGAGAACGGGTTGAGCAGCGCCATCCCGGCGAAGGTGGAGAACATGCCGAACATCAGCGTGCCGATGTAGCCACCGCGCACCGCGGTCAGCGCCTTCTCCCCCAGCGTCGGGTCCTCCTCGCCGCCGAGGTACATCGGGCGCACCGCGGAGAGCATCGAATCCCCGGAGGCGACCTCGAGGTCGGGTAGGGAGAGCTGGCCGTCCTCGGCGAAGTGCTGCGCGACCCGGCCGGCCAGCCACTGCGCGCGCTCGTTCGCCCAGACGAAGTTCGCCGACGTCGCCGCCGCGACCTGGTCCTCGACCCACGGCGCGAACTCGACCCAGACGACCGCGGGGTCGCCGAGGAGCTCGAGCTCCTCCTCGGCGTTGCGCATGATGTCGCGCATCCGGTCGCGCAGGTCGTAGTCGATGTCCGCCGTCAGGTCCGCGACCCCGTCCGAGAGGGTCTGCTGCCAGCGCGCGGTGCGGTCGCGAAGCGCGCTCATCCGGTCCTTGGCCACCCGCAGGTCGGCCATCGTCGCCTCGACGGTCTCCGGGTGCTGCTGCACCCCGAGCTCCGCGGTCACCCCACCGGCGAGCTGCTCCGCGACGCCCACCACGCTGTTCGCGACCGTGCGCCGGACCAGCTGCTCGGCCTGCCCGACGGTGTTGGTGAGCATCGTGGTCAGGACCGGGAAACCGGATTCGACGTTGAGGTCGTTGTCGTTGCGGTCCAGGGCGTGCCAGCGCAGCACCGAGGACACCGCCACCTGCTTGGCGGTGACGTTCGAGCGGATCAGGTGCTCGGCGTTCAGCTCCGCGATCCGGCGCCACTCCGGGTAAAGATCGGTCTTGGTCAGCACACAGGCGACGTTGGGGCAGAGCCGGATCGCGTGCTTGAGGAACTCCAACTCGGCGGCGCTGTACTCCTGCGCGGCATCGGAGATCAACAGCACGGCATCGGCGCCGGGCAGCGCGGCGAGGGTGGCGGTGGCGCGCACCGAGCCCAGGCCGCCGACACCGGGGGTGTCGACGAGCTCGAGGCCGCCGGAGAGCAGCGGCGCCGGCAGCCCGACCTCGACGTGGGAGAGCCCGTCACGGTTGGCCGGATTGCCGGCCTCGCTGACGTGACGGGCGAGATCCTCCACCGGGACGCTGATGCGCTCGGTGCGCACGATCCGGGGCGCCTCGTCCGTTTCCGGATCGGAGTCGCTGGGACCGGACTCGGCCGGAAACTCCTTGACCAGGGTGACGGTGGGTTCGGCGGAATAGAAGACCGCGGTCGGGACCGAGGTGGCGATGTCGTCGTCGACCGGGCACACCCGGGCCCGGACCAGCGCATTGACCAGGTGCGACTTGCCCTGCTTGAACTCCCCGATGACCAGCACGCGGACCCGGTCGTCGGTGAGCCGTTCGCGCGTCTTGGCGAGGCGGGCGGCCAGGTCCGGACGACCGCGGGCGCCGGCCAGGGCCAGCGCCTGGTCGACGGTCGCAATGACCTCTGCGGGTGCGGGCACCTGAGTCTCCTGCCCTGCTCGAACACATGAGTCGGCCCCGTTCCGATGTGGATCACCGGAACGGGGCCGATCCTGCCACCTCGGTGTGGTCGCGCTGCGGATTCGGCCCGCAAACACGACCGACGGGCGCCGGGTGGGTCCCCCCACATCGGGGCAGTTCGGGCGCTGATCAGATCAGCGGGCCGAGCGGGCCGAGCGGGCCGAGCGGGTCGGCGATGTTGTCCAGCAACGGGGCGCCGCTGTTGAGCGGGCCGTTGAACAGCGGGCCGGTGAGCAACGGGTCCGTCACGTCCTCGACCAGCGGGCCGAAGCCGTTGGTGAGCAGGTCCGAGACCAGCGGCCCGTCGATGGCGTCATTGCCGAGGAGGTCGTTGGCGTCGGCGAGATCGGAGAGCACCGGGACCTGGGCGTCGGCGAGGTCGGACAGGACTGCGACGTTGTTCAGGGCGGAGAGTTCGTCAGCGGCGTCGATCCCGTTGATGCTGTCGTTGATGCCGCCGCCGAGCGCCCCGCCGCTGCCCCCGAGAGCGCCGCCGCTGCCGCCGAGAGCGTTGATGCCGCCGCCGAGCACGCCGGTGCCAGCACCGGGAACGACGTTGACATCGCCGGTGACCTCGTTGGCCGCGATCAGGCCGGTGACCCGGTCCTGGCCGGCGCCGCCTTCCTCCACACGCTGGCTGTTGGAGCCGGTGACGCCGGAGATGTTCCCGGTGCCGTTGTTCTCGGCCTCGATGTCGGTGGATTCCTCCCGCTCGCGGGTCCGAATGCGGTCGCCGTCATCGTCATCGTCGTCGTCGTCGTTCTTCTTGTTGACCTCGAACTTCTTGACGATGTCCTTGATCTGCTCCTCGGCGCTGGCGTTCTTGCCGGGGCCGGGACTGAAGTCGGTCTGCTTGACGTCGGGGTTGTCCAGGATGAAGGGCTTGAAGTCGGAGACGTCGTCACCGCAGATCTGGGTGAAGCCGGCGGCGGCCATGGCGGCCTGGGGGTTCTGGTCGAACGCGGCCCGTGCGTCGCCGAAACGCAGCAGGTCCATGATCCAGTCGATCATCGCGGTAGGCATCGGGTCGTCCTTCGTGTGTGCGGGCGGAGGGAGTCGGACGACGCCCTCGGGCAATGTGGTTGGTGGGACTGGTGGTGCCGATGTGCAGGACGCTAGGCCGCGGGGCGAATCGGGCGAATCGGGGATTTCCCCCTGATCCGGACGGCGGCGTTGGGGGATCCGGCCCGGCCGCCGCGGCGCGGCGGAGCGGAAATCACTCAAAACACTGGTAACAACCGTCACAGAAGTTACTTTGCGTCCCACAGGTTCATGCGCTGGCAAATCCGCCCCGGACCTGCGGATTCACCCACGCGCTGGGACGGATGGGGCGGATGGGGTCAAAGATCCTTTCCCTCGGGTGAGGGCCGCGCATGACCGGGGATCCGATGCGATGTGCACCTCGACCGGTGTTGACCGGCCGAACCTGCGAAGGGGTGCACGGCAATGGGTTACCGGCTCGGAATCGACCTCGGCACGACGTTCACCACGGCGGCGATCAGCCGCGAGGACTCCCCCGGGGTCTGGGGTACGCCCGAGGTCATCACCCTTTCCGATCACGGCGCGGCGCTGCCCACCGTCAGCTACACCGGACCCGCCGGCGAGACGCTGATCGGCAACGCCGCGATCCGGCGGGCCATCACCGACCCGGATCGGGTCGTGCGCCACGTCAAGGCGCGGATCGGCGACCAGACCCCGATCGTGACCGGGCCGTCCGGCGCCTTGGCGGCCCACGACGTGGCCGCCCGGTTCGTCGCCGCCGTCGCGGACCTGGTCGCGGCCCGCGTGGGCGGGGCTCCCGACGCGATCGCGTTGACCCACCCAGCCTCGTGGGGAGCACACAAGAAGGACCTGCTGCGCGTGGCGCTGGTGCGTGAGGGCCTGCTCGGGGTCCACCTGGTGCCCGAGCCCGAGGCCGCCGCCCGGGCCTACGCCCGCACCGGCCGGCTGCGCACCGGAGCCACGCTGGCTATCTACGACCTCGGCGGTGGCACCTTCGACACCGCACTGCTGCGCACCGAACCCGGCGCGGACTTCACGTTGCTGGGCCGGCCGGTCGGGATTGCGAACCTGGGCGGCGTCGACTTCGACGACCTGGTCCTGGCCCATGTCCTGAGCGCCTGCGGGACCGACGCCGCGGAGTTGGCGGCCATGGACCTGAGCGCCTCGGACGCCGGGGCCCTCGCCGGTCTGCGCCGCGAATGCGTCGAGGCCAAAGAAGCCCTCTCCGCCGACACCGACGCGGTGATCCCGGTGGTTCTCGCCGACACCACCGTGCGCCTCACCCGCGCGGAGTTCGAGGCCCTGATCGATGACCGCCTGAGCGAGAGCCTGGACGCGATGGCGACCGCGTTGGACTCGGCAGGCCTCGCCCCGGAGGACCTCGACCGGATCCTGCTCGTCGGTGGGTCGGCCCGAATCCCCCTGATCACCCAGCGGCTGTCCGCCCGCTTTCCGCGCGCCACCATCGAACGGGACATCGACCCCAAGCTCGCCGTCGTCACCGGGGCCGTACTGGCCCTGGAGCCGGCACCCCTACCGGCGCCGTTCCCGCCGGTGGTCCTGGGCACGGCGCGGGTGGTCGACGATCTCGGACCAGTGCGGCCGGCGGTGGTTTCCGAGCTCGGCTGGGCATCTTCGGCCGCCTACCAGGCCGACCACGAAGCCGACGACGAGGACACGATCGAGTTCTCCCCGCTCCCGGCTGCGCGGCGCCGCCGCGTTCCGGTCGCCCTGGCGGCGCTCGCGCTGCTGGCCGGCGGCGGCGCGGGAGCGATGATCTTCGACGGCACGCCGACGGCCGAGACCGGAACCCGCCCGAGCGTGACGTTGGAAGTCGCGCCGCTGCCCGGCGACGAGACAAGCGCCCGGCGCCCGGCGTCGGCCGACACCGCCGAACGCGCTACCCGCGCCGCTGCGGAGTCAGAGCCGGCGCCGGCCGCCCCGGTGGCCCCGGCGTCGGGATCCACCGCCGGTGCGGCGCCGCGCACCGTGTCCAGTTCGTCCGCCGACTCCACGGCGAGCCGAATCACCACGACGCGGAGCAGCGCGGCCACCCGGACCGCCGTCGCCCCCGCGCCGCGACCGGTGAGCCGGCCCACGACCGCCGACCGGGCGCCGGCGGCCGCGGTGCAGCCTGTCCCGCTCAGCAAGCCGGCGCCCTTGTCCAGGCCGGTGCCCGCGTCCAAGCCGGCACCGCTGTCCAGGCCCGCGACCGCCGAGGAGGCAGGGTCGGCGGAGGTCGGGTCCGACACCACGACCGGCAGCACCGGAGCGCAGGACAGCGAGACGGGGTCGGTGGAGACCGTGCAGACCAGCGAACCCGTGCCACCGGCCGCCACGCCACCCGCGCCGCCCGCGCCGCCCGGCTGATCCACAGCGTCGTTGCGGCCAACGACTCCTTCGTCGTCGACGGAGCGCGAAGGCCCCTGCCGCCACGGGGGCGGGAGGGGCCTTCGGTTCGTCTCGGCCGATGCTCAGCCGAGCAGGTCGTCCAGGTCCACCAGCCCGTCGGTGCCCAGCAGTCCGTCGGTGCCCAGCAGCCCGTCGAGTTCCACCAGGGACCCGGCGCCCAGCAAGTTCTCGTCGAGGTCGAGTAGCGCGTCCTCGCCGAGCACCGGCGAGAACTGGAGTGCGACGTCCTCGCCGAACAACCCGTCCACGTCGGCGACGTTGCCGGCGAAAGCGGCGGTGCCCAGCAGATCCTCCAGGGAGCCCTCGCCGAGCACCGGCAGCATGTCCAGGTTCGGCAGCCCCATGCCCTCGCCCAGGATGCCCTCGCCCAGGATGCCCTCGCCCAGGATCCCGCCGCTGAGCAGGTCCCCCTGACCCAGCAGCGCGTTGGCGGTGAAGTTGACCTGGGTCTCCACGTCGGAGACCGCGTCGGCCGCGACGATGCCGAGACCACCCGGCAGGTTCGCGACCACCTCGGCGAGCCCGGTACCGCCGGTCACGGCCGCCTGCGAGACCTCGCTGACGTCCTGGGGCGCCTGCGTGACCGCCGCGTCGACGTCACCGACGACCCCGGTGTCGGAAGCGGTTCCGAACACGCTCCCGGTCGTCGCGGTCACGCTGTTGAGCACGGTTCCCACGGTGGCAACCACGGCGTCCACGGCGTTGTCGATCGCGGGGACCAGGCCCTCGGCCAGGCCGGCGCCGTCGTTGTCGAACAGGCTGGTCACGCGGTCGAGGAGATCGGGACCGGGCAGTGCAGCACTGGCCTGAAATTCAGCGTTCTGATTCACGAGATTCCCCCCACATGTCCGGTATCGCCGCGGATACGGCAATCGCTCGCCCCAAACGGCGAATTGAGTACCTGGCGGGATGGAATGGAGTACCGCCGGGCCCAAATCGAACCCTAGGGGCAGGTGGGACCAAAGATCATTAGTGGGAGTCCGATCGGGCGAGGCAATTCGGACAGATTTATCAGAACGCCATGCAGTGGCCGGATTCAGAAGTACCGAAGGCCCCCGCCGCGAACGGAAGGGGCCTTCGAAAAAGTGCGCAGATCAGATCGGCAGGATCTTGTCCACGCCGTCGAGGACGTCCGGCAGGACGCTGCCCACGCCGTCGTCATCGAGCAGGAGCGGGGTGTCGAGGGCGTCGATGACCGGGGCCAGGTCGAGCAGGCCGCCACCCACACCGCCGCCACCACCGCCACCGCCACCGCCGCCGAGCAGGCCGCCGCCGAGCAGACCGCCGCCACCGAGCAGTCCCCCGGTGCCGGTCAGCACGTCGACGTCCAGGTCATCCAGGTCGACCAGTCCGTCGTTGAGCTGCAGCAGGCCGGAGTTGACGTTGTTGCCGTCGCCGTCGATCTGAATGTTGTCCTCGCCGCGCTGCTGCTGGTTGTCGTCACCGACGATGGCCTGGCCACCGCGGTCGGCGACGGCGTTACCGTCGCCGTCGACGTCGATTCCGCCGCTGCGGCGGTCGTCGTCGTCATCGTCGTCGTCGTTGTCCTTGATCTTGAACTCGTTGAGGATCTTCTTGACGCCCTTGACGCCGTCGTTGTCGAAGTCGCCGTCATTGGAGCCGGAGATGCACGGGTCGTCGGCGAGGACGCGGGCGACCTCGGCGATGTCGGCGCCACAGTTGGCGTCGAAGCCGGCGGCGGCCAGGGCGGCCTCCGGGTTGCGGTTGAACGAGGCGCGGGCGTCGGCGTCGCGCATCAGGTCCATCATCCAGTCGAGCATCGAGATCGTTGCCATGGTGTCCCCCACCTAATTCAGAAGGTACGTGACCCGGCCCCCTCGGTCGGGTTCTGTCCATCACGGTAAACAGGCTGCGCCGGCCTCCATCGGGGATAAACCCGCGTCGCAGGTCGACCCACTAGGGGATTGCGAATCCCTCGGGTTGACGCTAGGGGACGCTCTTTGCGAAGGGCTATAGCCCGAATGGAAACTGCCCGAATTCTCCTCGCCGGACATCGACACAGACCGGATCGAATGTGCCCAATGCGTGCGGGGTTCGGAGTCAGTCATGTCGGTCTTGTCCGAGTTTCGGATACGCGAGGATGCGGACAATCGCGACATTGCCCGGCAGCAGCGCAAAATCCCGGTCTGGCATTCACCCGATTGGCTCGGCCACGCCGAACCCCTGTGCTCAGATGTGAGAGCACGAGCGGCAACAGGGGGAACTACATGAGGTATCGACTTGCGGTCGACCTCGGCTCGACGTTCGTCACCGCGGCCACCGCGGCCGACGACGGCGAGACCGAGCTGGTCATTCTCGGCCTGCGCGGGGCGCGTGCGGCCTCGCTCATTCATATCGGCACCGACGGCGCCCTTCTTTATGGTGACGCTGCCGCGGATCGAGCCGTGACCGAACCCGACCGCGTGGTGCGGGCTCTGGTGCGTCACATCGGCGACGAGACTCCGCTGGTTCCGGGTACGCCGACCGACACCCGTGCCCACGTCCTGGCTGCCGGCCTGATCGCCTGGGTCGTCGGTATGGTCACCATCACCCAGGGAGCCCGCCCGGCCGCCGTCGCCGTCACGCACCCCGCCGCATGGGGCCCGCACAAGCAGAACCTGCTGCTCGGCGCACTGCGCAGCGTCGGCATCGTGAACGCGGTTCTGATCCCGGAGCCGGTCGCTGCCGCGCACATCGCGAATCCCACGGGCGGCGCCACCGTGGTCTATGACCTCGGCGGGCGCACCTTCGACCTCGCCGTGCTGGCACCCGACGCGACCGGACGCCCCGCCGTGCTCGGTCGCCCCGCCTGCCTGCCCGATCTGGGCGGAACCGATTTCGACGACGCCGTGCTCGCCCACGTTCTCGGCGCGTTGGACCCGCGTGCTCGTCGCGCCCTTGACGCCGCCCTGGAGGCACCCGGCGGACCTGACGCTGCGATCGTCGCGGCGATGGCCCAGCTACGCACTGAGTGCGTGGCAGCCAAGGAAGCGTTGTCCGCGGGGACCGACGCGACGATCCTCATCGAGATCGCCGACGTCGTCACCACGGTGCGGCTGACCCGTGCGGAGTTCGAGGAGGCGATCGCCACTGCGGTCGAGTCCACCCTGGATCTGACCGACGCCGTCCTCGCCGAGGCCGGAATCGCCCCGGAGCAGGTCACCCAGGTCGTCCTGTCCGGCGGTTCCACCCAGGTCCCGTTGATCACCCAGCTGCTGTCGGCGCACTTCGGCGGGCGGCTGCACAGTTGCCCGGACCCGTCCCTGGCCGTGGTGACCGGCGCGCTGCATTCGCTGCAGGCGCCCGCCGCACGGCCCGCCGGCCCGATCCCCGCGCCCGCTCCGGCGGCGCGCGTGCTGGTGAACGCCGGCGCCCTCCGCTCCGAAGCCCCGGCTCCGCGGCCCTTACAGCGGGTGGCGGCGCAGGCCCAGGCCGTCGACGTCCCGATCCCACGCGTCGTCGTGGCTGTGGACCCCGCCGAAGGGGACACCGGCATCGCGGTCGACGTTGCGCGGCCGGTGCGCCGCCGCCGACGTCCGCTGGTCTACGCCGGCCGCGTCCTCACGCTGTCCCTGCTGACCGCGGCGATCCTGGCGGGTTCCAGCGCCTGGGTGCCCGCCGGCCCGACCTTCGCCGAGTCCCCCGTGGTCGCGTCGGCCCCGGAGAAGACCTCGGAGCAGCTGTCTGAGGCCGAACTGCGCAAGATCCTGAAGAAGGTCCTCAAGGACGACGGCTCCGCAGCGCGCTGACCCCCTCAGCGCAGGCTACGGCCCCAGCACGAGATGAGCCCCACCCGCGGCCAGGCGGGTGGGGCTCAACTCGTCGTGCATGGCCCTGCCGTGCCACGCCGCGTCGCCGAGGGACGAGGCGTTGGCCATGTGATCGAGGGACGAGGCGTTGGCCAGGTGACCGGTGGGCCGGCGGGTGGGGTCAGGCGGCCTTGATCTCGTCGCTGGCCGCCGGGGCCTCGATGACCGCGAGCAGCTCGACCGGGTGCTCTGCGGTGAGGTGTTCCGGCAGGTCCAGGGCGATCGTGTCGTCGTGCATCGTCAGATCGAGCTCGGTGCTGGCGCTCAGGCTGGCGATCCAGGAGCTCACCCAGTCCTGCTCGCCGGCGTCCGGACCGGAACCAAAGCTCTCCAGCACCTTGGCGGCGGCCTCGAACGCGGCCGCGGTGAGCAGGCGCTGATCGGCAGCCTCCCGTTCGGCCTGCTGGGCACGGGCACGCTCGGCGCGGGCGGCTCGCACGATCTCGTCGTTCTCCGCCTGCTCGGCGCGCAGCTGGTGGACCTCGAGGCGCAGATGCGCCGACTCGTCGTTGAGCCGTTCCAGCTGGGTCTGCAGCGACCCGATGCTGGTGCCGAGCGCACTGAGGCGGTCGGCGAACTGCGTCTGCTCGCGGCGGTGCGTGGACTCCGCCAGCGCGATGTCGCGGGTGTACGCACGGTTGCGCCGGAAGGCGTACCCGGCGAGCGCCAGCGCGACCGTCCAGGACGCGACGACCGCGTACTGCAGGATCGAGGTGTTTCCGCTGATCACGGCCAGTGCGACGCCGGCGGTGGCGAGAGATCCCACCAGCACGACGGGCACGAGCTTCAGCGCGGACAGTTGGTGACGGTGTCGGCCCCTGGTCATGGTCCAGAACGTAACGGGTGTGACTCACGTTTCTGGTGAGACACGCGGATACGCCATGTGGGTTACCCCTCTTCTGCCGCGTGGCGCGCCCTTTGGCGGCGGGGAAAGGCGCGTCGCGCCGCAGAAGAGGGGCGCTCGGGCGGGGACGGCGCTCAGGCGGGGACGGCGCCGGGCGGTGCGCCGTCCGACGGGATCCGGCAGACATGCTCCAGGAACAACGCGGCCGCCACCGCCAGCACTGCGGCGCCGGCGGCGGCGGCGGCCAGACCGGCGAGCTCCCCGCGGCCGGGGGTAGCGCGCTCACCGAGCAGGAAGAGCGCGTAACCGCCGTACAGTCCCGCGACCGCCGAACCGGTCAGGGAGCCGGCGCGGGCGAGCATCGCGTACCGCGCCACCCGCATCGTGTTCAGCGGCGGCATCCGCGACCAGTCGGTGCCTGGCCGCGGCTCGCGGCGGGCCGCCAGCCGCGCCCGGGTGGACAGCGCAAGCCAGGCGAAGATCGCCGCCAGCATCACCAGCACCGCGGTCGCCGCGGTCGGTACCCGCGGCAGTTGGTCGGCGGAGCTCTCCAAGATCTGCCCGCCGGCCCAGCCGAGGCCGCCCGCGATCGCAGCGATCGCGAGCAGGACCGGCAGTCGCGTGGTGGTCACGGACGCCGTTCTCGCGCGGTGGTCAGGCCGGGAGTTCGAGCTCGAGGTCGTCGCGGCGGCGCACGCTGCCGAGATCGACGTCGAGCAGCAGGTCCGCGACCTTGCCCCGGGTGGCAAGGGCGGCGTCGGGCTCGACGTCGTGCCACGGCACCAGGACGAACGCGCGCTGATGAGCGCGCGGGTGCGGCAAGGTGATCGCCGGGTCGTCCAGCACGCGGTCGGCGAGCGCAATGACGTCCACATCCAGGCGGCGCGGACCGCGGCGGTCCTCCCCGACCCGGGCCCGCCCGAAGGCCTCCTCGACGGCGTGGCAGCGCTCCAGCAACGTCGCGCCGGACATCTCGGTGTCCACGACCAGCACCGCGTTGAGGAAGGGCGGGCCGTCGTCCTCGGCCTCGGGGCGGGTCTCGTAGACCGGTGAGACACTCAGGCCCCAGATGCCGGGGGCATCAAGGATTGCGTCGATCGCGTTCTGCAAGTTCATGGCGCGGTCCCCGACGTTCGAGCCCAGGGACAGCACGGCACGCCGGATCGGGCGCAACTGCCCGGTCAGGGTGTCGTCGACGTTGAACTGGCCGGCGGTGTCATTCACGAGCGGCTCCGCATGATCGTGACGGTGACGTCGTCCACGTCGGGGGCTACAGGGGCGTCGGGCTTGTGCACGGTGACCTCGACCTCTTGGACCGCCGCACTCTCCAGGGCGGTGGCGGCGATACGTTCGGCGAGGGTCTCGATCAGGTTGACCGGGTTGCCCTCGACCAGCTGCAGGACCCGATCGGCCAGGCCGGCGTAGTCGACGGTGTCCGCGAGGTCATCGCTGTTCGCCGCACGTCGGGTGTCCAGACCGAGTTCCACGTCGACGTAGAACGTCTGCCCGTGCAGCCGTTCCGCCTCCAGGACACCGTGCCGGCCGAATCCACGCAACCCCCGTAGCGCGACTCGATCCAGCTGGTGCATTCGGTGACCCTTCACGTCGGCGGGAGCGTGTACCGCTCAACCTACCCGCCTGTGCAAGATGCGCCATCCCCGCCGTTGAGGCCGCCTACGGGACCACCGCCGCCTCTCGATCTCAGTCCTCGGCGTCGGGCATGCCGGAAATCACCGGGGATCCATGACGGACCCAGAGCTTCCACCCGGCCGGCGTGCGACGGAAGACATGGGTGGCAACGCCTTTCGCACCGGCGAACGGAGCGTCCGTGCCGGCGTCGGTGTCATCGTCGCCGGAATCGGCCGCGGTGAGGATGTTCTCGACGCAGGTCAGCACGGCGACGTCGCCGCCGATGTCGGTCTCGACGTCGGTGAGCACGAACTGGATGTAGGTCGTGTTCGCCATGATCATCGCCCAGGAGCGCAGCACCGATTCGCGGCCGCGCAGGGTCGGCCAGCCCGGGTGCACGCAGACGATCGTCGAGGCGAGGTCGCCGTCGGCCCAGATGGCGCTCATGGCGTCGAAGTCGGCCGACTCGAAGGCGGCGTAGAGATCTTCGGTCAGCTCGACGACCCGCGCCCGGTCGCCCGCGTCGCTCATGGGTCGATCCCGTGCTCATTACTGAGCAGCGGGTCGGAATCGGGCAGGTATCGGCGCCCGATTCGGTGCCTGGGCGCATTGGACAGGTGTCTGTCCTCAGTAATGAGCAGCGGGTTGGGGTTCATCGGGCCGGGGCGGGGTGGCCGGCGGCGGCCCAGGCGGCGGCGACCTCGACGCCGTCGCGGGTGGCGCGGGCATCGTGACTGCGCACGCACCAGGCCCCGTGCGCGGCGGCCAGGGCGGTGACGGCGACGCCGGCGGCCTCGCGCTCGGCGACCGGGCGCGGGGTGCCGTCGGGGGCGGGCAGCAGGCGGCCGAGGAAGGCCTTGCGCGAGGCGGCGACGAGCACGGGGCGGCCCAGGGCGTGCAGACGCCCGAGACCGGCCAGCAGCGCCCAGTTGTGCTCGGCGTTCTTCGCGAAACCGAGGCCCGGGTCCACGATGACGAGGGACGGGTCGACGCCGCCCGCGACGACCTGCTCGAGGCGCTGGGTGAGTTCGGCGACCACCTCGGCGACGACGTCGGTGTAGACCGCGCGTTCGGCCATGTCGATGCTGGGTCCGCGCGAGTGCATGAGCACGTACGGTACGCGCGCTGCGGCGACCAACGCGGTCATCGCGGGGTCGGCTAGCCCCGCGCTGACATCGTTGACCAGCGCCGCCCCGGCGGCGATCGCCGCCTCGGCGACGGCCGCGCGCGTGGTGTCCACCGAGACCACCACACCGGACGCCGCAAGCTCGCGGACGACCGGCACTACCCGGCGCAACTCCTCGTCGAGGTCCACCCGCAGCGCCCCGGGCCGCGTCGACTCCCCGCCGACATCGACGAGGTCCGCACCGGTTGCCGCCAGCTCGAGTCCATGCGCGACGGCGTTCCCGATGTCGAAATACCGCCCGCCGTCGGAGAACGAATCCGGAGTCACGTTGACCACGCCCATCACCAGGGTGCGCTCCGCGCGCGGGAGCCCCGGCAACGTCCAGCGTGTCGACACCTGCGTCACCTTAGGCCCGCCCTCCACCTTGCTTCTTCGGGCGGCGATCCGACCTATCGAAGGCCCCGGATAGGTCCACCCGCCGCCCGAAGATGGGGGCTCACCGGCGCGAGTTCGAGCCCAGGATCAGGCTCATCGCCTCGGCGCGGGTGGTCGCGTTCTTCAGCGTGCCGCGGACCGCGGAGGTCAACGTGCGCGCGCCGGCCTTGCGTACACCGCGCATGCTCATGCACAGGTGCTCGGCCTCGATCACGACGATCGCGCCCTGCGGCTCCAGGATGCGCATCAGGGCATCGGCGACCTGTGTGGTGAGGCGCTCCTGGACCTGCGGGCGTCGCGCATAGACGTCGACCAGGCGGGCCAGCTTGCTCAGGCCCGTGATCTTGCCGTCGACGGCCGGGACATAGCCGATGTGGGCGACGCCGTGGAAGGGCACCAGGTGGTGCTCACAGCAGGAGTAGAGCTCGATGTCGCGGACCAGGATCATCTCGTCGTGTCCGAGGTCGAACGTGGTGGTCAGCACGTCCTCGGGACGCTGCCAAAGCCCGCCGAACATCTCGGTGTAGGCCCGGGCCACGCGCGCCGGGGTATCGCGCAGCCCGTCGCGCTCGGGGTCCTCACCGAGTGCGGTCAGCAGGTCGCGGATCGCGCGCTCGACTCCGTCGGGGTCGTAGGGGCGGACGGCATTGCCGTCGGAGTCAGGGGGCAGCGACGTCGGGTGGACCACGTCCGTCAGCCTACGCAGGCACCGCGCGCGATCTCCCCGGCGGACGTCCGACCAAGCGAGCGCTACAACCGATTGAAGGTTGTTGACGAGCGAGGCGAGGAACGTAAGCCACATCTGGTCGGACGCTGCGAAAGAGGCGCCCGACACATGACGGGACGTCCGAAGGAGCGGTCGTTATTGCAGCCACTTCTTCGGACGCTGCGAAAGAGGCGTCAGGCGGTGGGGGGGTCGAGCAGGGGGCGGCCGTGGCGGGCCTGGCCGGGGTTGGGCTCGTAGGCCGGGCGGTTGTCCGCAGGAATCGCCTTGGTGAGCTCGACGGGGTCGGCGACGCCGTTGGCCAGCGCGATCTCCTTGGGCGTCATCACCGGCGCAAGACTGGAGGGGACGCGCGCGTCCGATCCGGTCCAGGCCGGGCGCTGCGGGCGGCGGCGCAGGTCAGTGAAGATCTCGGCGATCTCCGCCTTGTTCAGCGTCTCCTTCTCCAGCAGGGAGACGACGAGGGCGTCCAGGACGTCGCGGTTCTCGGCCAGGATCGAGAACGCCTCGTTGTGCGCGGTCTCGATCAGCTTCTTGATCTCGGAATCGACGACCGCAGCGATCTCCTCGGAGTAGTCGCGCTGGTGGCCCATGTCGCGGCCGAGGAAGACCTCGCCCTGCTCCTGACCCAGCTTGATGGCGCCGAGGCGTTCCGTCATGCCGTACTGGGTGACCATCGCCCGGGCCAGCGCGGTGGCCTTCTCGATGTCGTTGGACGCGCCCGTCGTCGGGTCGTGGAAGATCAGTTCCTCGGCCGCCCGCCCGCCCATCATGTAAGCGAGCTGGTCGAGCATTTCGTTGCGTGTGGTCGAGTACTTGTCCTCGTCCGGCAGCACCATCGTGTAGCCGAGCGCTCGGCCCCGCGACAGGATCGTGATCTTGTGCACCGGGTCGGTCTGTGGCAGGGCCGCGGCCACCAGAGCGTGTCCGCCCTCGTGGTAAGCGGTGATCTTCTTCTCTTTTTCCTTCATCAATCGCGAGGTTTTCTGCGGACCCGCGACCACGCGGTCGATCGCCTCGTCGAGGCAGTGATTGTCGATCAGCTTGCCGTCGTTACGGGCGGTCAGCAGCGCGGCTTCGTTGAGGACGTTGGCCAGATCCGCGCCGGTGAAGCCGGGGGTGCGGCGGGCGACGGCCATCAGGTCGACCTCGGGGTCGATCGGCTTGCCCTTGGCGTGCACCTTGAGGATCTCGTTACGGCCGAGCAGGTCGGGGCGCTCGACGGCGATCTGCCGGTCGAAGCGGCCCGGCCGCAGCAGAGCCGGGTCCAGGATGTCCGGGCGGTTGGTGGCAGCGATGAGGATGACGCCGCCCTTGACATCGAAGCCGTCCATCTCCACCAGGAGCTGGTTGAGGGTCTGCTCACGCTCGTCGTGCCCGCCGCCGAGGCCGGCTCCGCGGTGCCGGCCGACGGCGTCGATCTCGTCGACGAAGACGATCGCGGGCGCGTTGGCCTTGGCCTGCTCGAAAAGGTCGCGGACACGACTGGCGCCGACACCGACGAACATCTCGACGAAGTCCGAGCCGGAGATCGAGTAGAACGGCACGCCGGCCTCGCCGGCGACGGCGCGCGCAAGCAGGGTCTTGCCGGTCCCGGGCGGGCCGTAGAGCAGCACGCCCTTGGGAATCTTGGCGCCCATCGCCTGGAACTTGCCCGGCGCCTCGAGAAACTCCTTGATCTCGTACAGCTCCGCGACCGCCTCACCGGCGCCGGCGACATCGGCGAAGGTGGTCTTGGGGGTGTCCTTGGAGATCAACTTCGCCTTGGACTTCCCGAACTGCATGACGCGGGATCCGCCGCCCTGCATCTGGTTCATCAGGAACAGGAAGATCGCGACGATCAACACGAACGGCAGCAGCGTGATCAGGATCGAGACGAAGAAGTTCGTCCGCGGATTCGAGATGTCGTACTTGCCCTCGATCTTGCCCTCGGCGGTCTTGGTCTGCAGCAGAGTGGCGAGCTCCGCGCCCTGACGCTCGAGGTAGGAGGCCTGGATCTTGTCGTTCTTGGCCGGCTCCTTGAGCTCCAGCTTCAGCCGCGGCGAGCCGCCGCCGATCAGCTCGGCCTTCTTCACCTGGTCGTTGTTGATCGCCTCGATGGCGAGCGCCGTGTCGACGCTCTTGTAACCGTTGGCGGCGTCGAAGACCCGGCTGACCGCGATGACGGCGATCACGACCAGGATGATCCAGACCACCGGGCCGCGCAGATGGCGCTTGAGATTCACATCCCGACGGTACACGCCGGGCACCGCCCGGGCCCGGTTGTAGGCTCCCTACGGTGATCCGGCGGGATGCATGACAAGGCGGAGGAGGAAGCCGTGTACGCAGTACCGGCGACGACGACAACGCAGTCAGGCGCCCGCCGGGCGCCGTTGGGGCTATTGATAGGCGTGGGGGGCCAGAGTCGCGACAAAGGGAAGATTCCGGTACCGCTGGGCGTAGTCCAGGCCGTAGCCGACGACGAACTCGTTCGGGATGTCGAAACCGAGGTACTTGACGCTGATGTCGACCTTGGTGGCCTCGGGCTTGCGCAGCAGCGTGAACACCTCCAGGCTCGCCGGACCCCGGCTGGACAGGTTGGCCAGCAGCCAGGACAGCGTCAGGCCGGAGTCGATGATGTCCTCGACGACCAGGACGTGCTTGCCGCTGACGTCGGCGTCGAGATCCTTGAGGATGCGCACGACCCCGGAGGACTTGGTTCCCGAACCGTAGGAGGACACGGCCATCCAGTCCATCTCCACCGGCAGGGCCATCGCGCGGGCGAGGTCAGCCATCACCATCACCGCGCCCTTGAGAACGCCGACCAGCAGCAACTCCTGGCCGGCGTAGTCGGCGTCGATCTGCTTGGCGAGTTCAGCAAGCTTGGCCGAGATGTCCGCGGCGGGAACGAGAACCCGTTCCAGGTCCGCGCCCAGATCTGCTTCGTTCACGAGTCGTGCCCCGCGGGGTGCGCATTCACAAACGTGAGCGTGTCACACCGGCGGACCGCCCGGATGCCTCCGGGCAGATCGATACCGCGCTGACCGCGCCAGTGGGTGACCAAGGTCTCCACGGCATTCACGTGCGCCGCGGTCAGGGCACCGGCCGGGGCGCCGGCAGCAATCGCGGCTGCGCGCAGGACGCGGGTGCGGATGGCCGGAAGCAGTGCAGCCAGGGCGGCGCAGTCCAGCGCCTTGTTGCGTTGGGCACGTCGTCCGTTGTGGTCGCGGTAATCGGACATATCGGGCGGCGAGACGACCACAAAGGATGACGTGCCCTCGGGATATGGGCCGGTCGGAGTGTCCGCGTCGGAGGTGCAGGCGACCAGGGCGGCGATGGCCAGGGCGTCAAGGGCGTCGGCGTCGGCGCGCAGCAGCTCCGCGGTGCGGGCCAAGGCTCGGTCGATCCCCGGGCCGAGGGCTTTCTCCAGCACCGGGAGCACGTCGTTGCGGACGCGGACGCGGGCGTAGGTCGGGTCCGCGTTGTGCGGATCGGCCCAGGTGCGCAGGCCGGCCGCGGCGCAGGCTTCCCGTAGCCGTTCGCGAGGCAGCGCGAGCAGGGGCCGGCGGTAGATCCCGGCGACGGGGGCCATCCCGGCCAGCGAGCGAGCGCCCGAGCCGCGGGCAAGACCGAGCAGCACCGTCTCGGCCTGGTCGTCGCGGGTGTGCCCGAGCAGAACGACGGCTGCGCCGAGGCGAGCGGCCGCCTCGTCGAGCGCGTCGTAGCGGGCGGTCCGGGCCGCAGCCTCCGGTCCGCCGGCGGTACCGACGTCGACCGCGACCACCTCGACCGGATCGAAGCCGAGGTCGCGAAGCACGGCGGCAACCTGCTGCGCGCGCGCGGCCGAGCCGGGTTGCAGGCCGTGGTCGACGGTGACAGCGCCCGCGCGCAAACCGGCGCGGGGGGCCACGAATGCCACTGCCGCGGCCAGCGCCAACGAGTCCGCACCACCGCTGCAGGCCACCAGGACGAGAGCGCCAGTCGGGAGGTCGGCGAGTCCGCTCCGCACCGCGGTACGGACCTCGGCGATCGCGGGGCGCGGACCCATTGCCGTCTCAGTCCGCGCTGGTGCGAGCACTCGGCAGTGCGCGCTGGCCGTGAAGGCGCTCAACCCAGGCGTCCGGGTCGTGCAACTCGGCCAGGGTGGGCAACGTCGCGGGGGACTCCCAGACCCGGTTGAACCCCGTCATCCCGACGCGCTCCACCACGCCGCGGACGAAGATCTCCCCGTCCCGGTACTGGCGCATCTTGGCCTCCAGCCCGAGCAGCCGACGCATCAGCGCGTCCAACCCGGAGGCGGACTGCCGGCGGCGGGTGAACGCCTCACGGATGGCGCTCACGCTGGGGATGACGTCGGGCCCGACACCGTCCATGACGAAATCGGCGTGCCCTTCGAGCAGGCTCATCACCGCCGTGATGCGGTCGAGCACCTCGCGCTGGTCGGGGGTGGCGATGAGGTCGACCAGGGAGCCACCGCCCCGCACGATCTGACCCATCCCGGTGAGCGCACGCTGCATCTGACGCAGCATCGCGGCCGGGTCGACGTCGGTGGCGTCGAGAAATGCAGCCATTTCGGCGCGGACGTGCTCGCGCAGCCACGGCACTGCGGTGAACTGCGTGCGGTGGGTCTCCTCGTGCAGGCACACCCACATCCGAAAGTCCGCCGGATCGACGCGCAGTTCGCGTTCGACGTGCACGATGTTGGGCGCGACGAGCAATAGCCGTCCGGGCTCGCCCGTTGCCGCAACCGGCAGGAACGGCTCGTATTGCCCCAGCACCTTGGAGCCGATGAAGGCCAGCAAGGCACCGAGTTCGACGCCGGTGATCCGGGCACCGACCCCGCGCAGCGCTCCGGACGCCGGCCCGGAGCGCGCCTCGGCAAGTTTGGCCAGCAGCGGGGTGGAAAGCTCGGCGAACGCCTCGACGTTGATGTCCAGCCAACGATCGCGGTCGACGACCAGCACCGGCGGCTCCGGGTCGCCGTACGAAAGCTGCGTGAACTCCGCGACGTGCTTGCGGGATTCCGCGGCGAAGCGGCGCAGCTGCGCGACGACCACCTCGATCTCTCCGGCCGAGGCGGTGGGCGGTGGCGGCAGCAGGCGCAGCCCGGTCGCCCGTGCCACGCCCCAATCGATCAGCGGCGCACCGGCCGACTCGTCGCTCATGTCGTGAACGGTACGTGCCCCGCGAGCTCCTCGCGGCAGGACCACCGATCCACGGCGGCTGGCGCATCGATGCGCAACCGGTGGTCTCTGATACGCAGATGGTGGCGATCTCACCGGTTTTCACCACGCGCAGCGCATCGATGCGCAACCGTTCGCGGCGAGGGGGTTCAGCGACAGCCGCAGCGGGCCAACAGCGCCGCGACCCGGTCAAGCGCAGCCCGGGCGGCCAGGCCGGCGCCCGGGGAGACCGCGTCGGCGGCGACGTCGAAGGCCAGCAGGTGCCCGCTGGCGTCGACGACCAGACCGCCGAGGGTGACGACGCCGGTCAGGAAACCGCTCTTGGCGCGGACCAGGCCCCGGGCCTGGGTCGTGGTCGACGTCGCAAAGCGCAGAGCAAGCGTGCCGTTCACCCCGGCGATCGCGAGCCCGGCGCTGAGCCCCCCAGCCGGGGTGCCGGAGTTCGCCGCCGCGATGGCGAGGGTGCGCGCAATGACCTGAGGGGGAATCAGGTTGTCGCGGGAGAGCCCGCTGCCGTCGAAGAGGCGCACGCCCGTGGTGTCGACCCCGAGCTCGCCGAGCTGCGCGAGGACGGCCTGGGCGCCCCCGTCGAAGGAAGCCGGCAGGCTCCGGGCCAGCGCGACGTGGCGTGCCAGTGCCTCGGCCGCGTCGTTGTCGCTGGCGACCAGCGTGTGCTCGACCAGCGCCGAGATCGGTGCCGAGGTCACCTCGGCCACGAGCTGGGGTTCGGCGGTCGGCGCGGCCGTGCGCTGCTCGATCTCCCCGCGCACGGTCAGACCGCGCGAGCGCAGCTCGGCGGCGAACAGGCCGGCGGCAGTGGCGGCAGGGTCGAGCACCCGGCTGGTCGAGAGCGGGCCGATCCGGCCCTGGTCCACCGCGAGCGCGTGCACCCGGGCGACGACGTCGGCGGTGTAGGAGCGCTCCCAACGCGGGGACGCGTCCGGTCCGGTGAACAGGGCGTTGTCGTAACGCAGCCGGACGGTGTCGATCCCTTCGCCCCGCAACGCCGCGACGGTCTTGCGTGCCAGCTCGTCCAGGCTAGCCCGCCGCGGGTACGCCGGCAGCTTGTCGGTCCCGGCCGACAGGGAGGACAGCAACGGGTCTCCGCCGCCCACCAGGACCAGGCGCGCCACCGGCGGCGCAGAGTCGGGAACAGGCGCAGAGTCGGGAACAGGCGGGGCGCCGGGGTCCGGAGAGGCGCTCGGCAGCGGCGGCGGGCCGTCCTCGCGCAGCACGCGGGTGCGCAAGACGGTGTCCGGTCCGACCGCGGCGAGGGTCGCGGCCGCGGTGAGCACCTTGGTCGTCGAGGCGGGGGTGGCCGCTCGGGCCCCGCCACGGGTGAACAGCACCTGGCCGCTGCGCACGTCGAGCACCGAGATCGCGACGTTCCTGCCGAGCGCGGGATCGTTCAGCACTGCGCGCAGGGCGCCAGCCACCCCAGCCTGGGACGGCGCGGCGCCGGTGGGCGCGAGGGGCGCCAGCACGTCGGGCACCGCAGCGGCCGCTGACCCCGCCACGGGGATCGGGCTCGGCGCTGGGGAGTCTGCCGCCGCGAGGCTCGGTGTGAGCAGCGCCACCGCCGTCAGAGCCGCGATCGGGGCCCGCAGTGCCATCCCCCACCCCCGCTCCGTCGGCGACCGCGCCGCCGAGTGGGATTATGACCCGGCCATCGGTCCATCTGAGGAGTTGCGCGCCGTGCAGACCCCGTTGCAGTTCGACGTCACCATCGAGATCCCCAAGGGCCAGCGCAACAAGTACGAGATGGACCACGTCAGCGGGCGCATCCGCCTGGACCGGATGCTGTTCACCTCCACGCGCTACCCGGCCGACTACGGCTTCGTCGAGAACACCCTCGGCGAGGACGGCGACCCCCTGGACGCACTCGTCCTGGTCGACGAGCCCACCTTCCCCGGGTGCCTGATCCTGTGCCGCGCCATCGGCATGTTCCGAATGACGGACGAGAAGGGCGGGGACGACAAGGTCCTGTGCGTGCCGGCCGGTGACCCCCGCAGCGAGCACATCCGCGACATCCACCACCTGCCGGAGTTCGACCGTCTGGAGATCCAGCACTTCTTCGAGGTCTACAAGGACCTTGAGCCCGGCAAGTCCGTCGAGGGCGCCAGCTGGGTGGACCGGGTCGCCGCGGAGGCGGAGATCGAGGCCTCCCGGCGGCGATTGATCGACAACCCGTACGCCGTTGGGCACTAGGGCAGCGGCCCTCCAGAGCCCGCTCTGCTGCAGCGTGGCGCGCCCTTCCTGCACGTCGATGGGCGCGCCACCCCGCGGAGGACGCGGGGGCAGTCCGCCGGGCAGAATCGGGCGCCATGGACGTCCTGGCGAGCCGGATCCTGCTGCATCCGCGCGACCACGCCCGCTCGCGGCACTTCTACAGCGAAACCCTCGGCCTTGCCGTGGCGCGGGAGTTCGGGCCGCCCGAGCACCCCGGCGTCGTCTTCTTCCTCGGCCAGGGCCTCCTCGAGTTGTCGGGTTCCTGCGAGAGCCCGCCGGGGCCCGCGGTGGCTCTGTGGATCCAGGTGCGCGACGTCGCCCGCCAGCACGAACGCCTGTCCCGGGACGGGGTGCCGATCCTGCGTCCGCCCCTGCTGGAGCCGTGGGGGCTGATCGAATGCTGGATCGCCGACCCGGACGGCATGCAGATCGTCCTGGTCGAGGTACCACCGGAACATCCGCTGCGCCGCGACAGCCGGCCGCGCGGATAATGGAGTCCCGATAACCCGCTGGACGAAGGACATGACATGGCGCTGCCACTGCTCAAGGTCGCGCAGGTGCTCGCCTCGCCGCAGGGCAGGCGGGCGGTGAAGGCCGCCAAGGCGCAGGTCCAGAAGCAACTGGCCGACCCCAAGAACAAGGAACGCCTCGCGCGGGCCAAGGCCGAGATCCAGAAGCAGGCCGCGGATCCGAAGAACAAGGAACGCCTTAACCAGCTGCGCGAGCGCGTCACCAAGAAGCGCTGAGGGCCTGCACGGGCGGGCAGACTTTGACCTCTCTTCAACCCCGGAGCCAGGTGACCGCGGTGGCCGGGGGCTGACACTCTGAGCGCACTCGCCCTGCGCACCCGCCTGCCGAAGGGAGCCGTTCGATGACCCCTGTTGACGGCTCACCCGGTGCGCTGACCGGCACGAGCGCCGAGGCACGGACTCGGCTGACCCAGCTGGCGTACACGATTCTCTGCCCGAGTCTGGGCCTGCGGCGGCGCAGTTTGATCGCCAAGGTGGCGGTGGACCGCGCGCTGTCGGTTCCCCAGCAGGGCGACGTCGCATATGCGGACCTGCGCGAGCGGGTGGTGCGCCGGACTTTGGCGACGGGGCGACGGCGGGCGGCCACGACGACCCGGCTCAGTGCCCGAGCCCTGCGGCCGGCCCGAGCCGCCCAGCCCAGCCTCGCCTGGCTCCTCCCGGCAGCGCGCGCGGCCTACGCGCTCCAGCATCTGGAAGGCATGGACCGCGCCCAGACCGAGTTGCTGCTCGCCGCCGCGGGAGTCGGGGACCCGCAGGTCGCCATCGAACTGGCGGACCGAATCCGCCACGACTCGGTGCTCTCGTCGGCGTAACCGCGACGCCCTCGCCCTCACGGTGGCTTGCGGCGTAACGTGGTGATGATCATGCACGCGGGCCAAGTAAGGTAACCCTATGCATTGGATGCGCGCCTTCGCCGGACTCCAGATTGTCGCGGTCGCGGCCATCGGAGTCGGCGCCTGGCCCGCGTCCGCGCTGGAGGAGCCGGGCAAGCTCACGGTCTGCGTCTACGGCCTCGGTGCCGACGAGAGCGCGACGGTCACCGTCAATGACCAGCCGTTCGGCGCCTACCCCGCCGAGGGCAAGTGCGAGACGGACAAGGTCGAGTCCGGTGCCTACGTCGTGCAGGTCGACGATGACGGCAGTGCCGCGCTGGACCAGGCCGAGATCATCGACCGGGACGGGCGCCGGACCGATGACACGGCGGAGCGCATCGACGTGGAGGTCCACCCGGACTCCACGACGCGGGTCAACATCTTCATGCGCTGACCGCCGGCCGTGGTCAACGCAGGAGTTCGGAGAGGTCGGCCCGGGAGCCACTAGCGGCGATCCGTCCGGATTCGAGCGCCTGCTCCCAGGTCAGGGACCTGGTCACCAGTTCCAGCCAGGTCTGGGCGTCGGTCTCGACCACGTTGGGCGGGGTCCCCCGGCGGTGGCGCAGGCCCGCCACGCACTGCACGGCGCCGTAGGGCGGCACACGGACCTCGACCGTGTCCCCGGGGTGCCGCTCGGCCAGATCCGCCAGGGTGTGGCGCACTGCGGTGGCGATGACCTCCGCCGGCGCGGCGGGCGCTTCCGCCCGCCAGGTGGCCAGCGCCGCGGCACCCGCCACGGGGTCGATCCGGCGGCGCGCGGGCATCAGGGCGGGGTCAGACCATCGCGGCGGGCAGCGTCGAGGTGTGGGCGGCGCGAAGCTCGGCCAGGGGAATCTCGATCTCGGGGCCGAGGCGCAGGCTCTCACCACCGACCGAGCCGATCGTGGTGACCGGCACCCCGTGCAGATCCGCGAGCATTAGCGTGAAGTCCAGCCGCTCCAGCGGCAGACTGACGATCGCCCGGGCGGCGGACTCGGAGAACAACGCGACAAACAGGTCCAGGTCGGCCGGCAGGGACAGCTCGGCGCCGATGCCGGCTCCGCGCACCCCACCCTGCAGGCAGCATTCGACGAGCCCCTGTGCCAGCCCGCCGTCTGACAGGTCGTGGGCGGAGGCGAAGGCGCCGCGGGCTGCGCCGGTGACCAGCACCTCGGCCAGGGCCTGCTCGGCCGCGAGGTTCACCACGGGCGGGCGACCGCCGAGGTGGCCGTGCACGACGTGCGCCCACTCGGAGCCGTCGAGTTCGGTCTCGGTGGAACCGAGCAGCAAAATGACATCGCCTGCACCGGACCCGGCGCCGATGACGTCGGGGGCGGCAGAGCCGAATCCCGTCGGGACCCGTTGTGCCACGTCCGCCATGACCCCCAGCACGCCCACCACCGGGGTGGGAAGGATCGGGGTCTCGCCGGTCTGGTTGTAGAAGGAGACGTTGCCGCCCGTCACCGGAACGCCCAGGCTCTGGCACCCGTCGGCGAGGCCTCGCACCGCCTCGGCGAACTGCCACATCACCGACGGGTCCTCCGGCGAGCCGAAGTTCAGGCAGTCGGTGACCGCCAGCGGCCTGGCGCCCTTGGCCGCCACGTTGCGGTAGGCCTCGGCCAGAGCGAGCTGGGCACCGACATACGGATCCAGGAGCGTGAAGCGGCCGTTGCAGTCGGTGGAGATGGCGATCCCGAGGCCGGTGCTCTCGTCGATGCGGACGATGCCGGCGTCCTCTCCCATCGCGAGCACGGTGTTACCGAGCACGTAGCGGTCGTACTGCGAGGTGATCCAGCTCTTGTCGCACAGGTTCGGGGACGCGACGAGTTGGAGCACGGTGGCGCGCAGCTCTGCAGGTGTCTGCGGCCGGGGCAAAGTTGACGCCGAGTCAGCCTGCAGCGCGTCCTGCGACTGTGGACGAGCGAAGGGACGTTCGTACACCGGGCCGTCGTGGGCGACAGTGGCGGGCGGGACGTCGACGACAGTTTCTCCGCGCCACTGCACGGTGAGCCGACCGGTGGCGTTGACCTCGCCGATCACGACGGCCTCGACGTCCCACTTGGCGCACAGTGCCATGAAGGCAGCGACCTTGGGCGGTTCGACGATCGCGCACATGCGTTCCTGCGACTCGCTCATGAGGATCTCCTCGGGAGCGAGCGTGGAGTCGCGCAGCGGCACCGCGTCCAGCACGACGTGCATCCCCCCGGCACCGGCCGAGGCGAGTTCGGTGGTGGCGCACGAGAGCCCGGCGCCGCCGAGATCCTGGATGCCGACGACCAGATCGGCCGCGAAGATCTCCAGGCAGCATTCGATGAGAACCTTCTCCGCGAACGGATCGCCGACCTGCACACTGGGCCGCTTGGACGGACCGGAGCCTCCATCGGTATCGGCGGTAAACGTTTCTGACGCCAGGACAGAAACTCCGCCGATTCCGTCGCCGCCGGTTTTCGCGCCGAACAGGATCACCTGATTGCCCGGGCCCGAAGCCTTGGCGAGCTTGATGTCGGCGTGCCGCATGACCCCGACGCAGAGCGCGTTGACCAGCGGGTTGCCGAGATAGCTCGCGTCGAAGACGACCTCACCGCCAATGTTGGGCAGGCCGAGACAGTTCCCGTAACCGCCGATGCCGGCCACGATTCCGGGCAGCACGCGCCGGGTGTCGGGAGCATCGAGTGGACCGAAGCGCAGCGGGTCCATGACGGCGATCGGACGGGCGCCCATCGTGAGGATGTCGCGCACGATGCCGCCAATCCCGGTCGCGGCGCCCTGGTAGGGCTCGACGTAGGAGGGGTGGTTGTGCGACTCCACCTTGAAAGTCACCGCGTAACCGTCGCCGATGTCGACGACGCCGGCGTTCTCGCCCATACCGACCATCAGGATGTCGGTCGCGGGGGCCTTATCGCCGAACTGGCGCAAGTGCACCTTGGAGGATTTGTAGGAGCAGTGCTCGCTCCACATCACGGAGTACATGGCCAGCTCGCAGCTGGTCGGGCGGCGGCCGAGGATCTCGCGGATGCGCGCGTACTCGCCCGACTTGAGCCCGAGGTCGGCATAAGGCTGAACAGTCTCCGGCGTCGCCTCGGCGTTCTTGACGGTGTCGATCACAGCCCCACCCCCTTCACAACGTCCGAAGGAGCGGTCGCTATTGCAGCCAGTTCTTCGGACGCAAGGAGTTTCACGCCGACACCAGGTGTTCCAGGACCGCAGCGAACAGCAGCAGGCCGTCCGTGGTCGGGCCGGTGAGGGGTTCGACCGCATGCTCGGGGTGAGGCATCAGACCGACCACGTTTCCCGCCGCGTTGGCGATCCCGGCGATGTCGCGGTAGGAACCGTTGGGGTTGCCGTCGAGGTAGCGGAAGACCACGCGGCCCTCGCCCTCGAGTTCGTCGAGCGTGGCGGTGTCGGCTACGTAACCGCCCTCGCCGTTCTTGAGCGGAACCACGATGTGCTGACCCTCCGTCAAGGTTCGGGTCCACGGGGTGCCAGTGGATTCGACGCGCAGCGCCTGGTCCCGGCAGATGAAATGCCGGTGGTCGTTGCGGATCAAGGCTCCCGGCAGCAGATGGGACTCGCACAGCACCTGGAAGCCGTTACAGATCCCGAGCACCGGCATGCCCCGGCCGGCGGCCGCGATCACCGACTCCATGACCGGGGAGAAGCGGGCGATCGCACCGCAGCGCAGGTAGTCGCCGTAGGAGAAGCCGCCCGGCAGCACCACTGCCTGGACGCCGGCGAGGTCGGTCTCGCGATGCCAGAGCCGGACCGCTTCACCGCCGGCGAGGCGGACGGCCCGTGCGGCGTCCCCGTCGTCGAGGGTGCCGGGGAAGGTGACGACGCCGATCCGGGTACTCATCACGCCCCCCACACCACGGTGCGTCCGAAGAAGTGGTCGCTATAGCAACCGGGGTTTCGGACGTTGCGCGAAATCACGGCTCGATCCGGACGACGAAGTCCTCGATCACCGTGTTGGCGAGCAGCGTCTCCGCCATCGAGGTGACCCGCGCCAGAGCGGCAGCGTCCAGGTCACCGTCGATCTCGACCTCGAATCGCTTCCCGGCGCGGACACCGGCGACGGCGTCAAAGCCCAGGCGATCCAGTGCCTTGGCGATGGCTTGGCCCTGGGGGTCGAGAATCTCGGGCTTGGGCATGACATCGACCACGACGCGAGGCACACGTACTCCTGCTCTTCGGCGGGATAGCCGCTGGTGCGGAAGAATGCGGCCAGATTACCCCTGCGCCGCGGCCCGACCCGCGCCGCGGCCCGTTCCCGCGATGTGAGGACCACCATGAAGCTGCTCGTGACCGGTGGCGCCGGCTACATCGGCAGCGTGGTCACCGCACTGCTGCTCGATACCGGTCACGCGGTCACCGTTCTCGATGACCTTTCGACCGGGCACGCGGACGCCGTCCCCCCGGGCGCGACGCTGGTCCAGGCCCGGGTGCACGACGCGGCCGCCGTCCTGGATCCTTCCTTCGACGCGGTGCTGCACTTCGCGGCGAAATCCCTGGTCTCCGAGTCGGTGAGCGCGCCGGAGATCTACTGGGAGAACAACGTCGCAGGCTCGATGGCCCTGCTGGCGGCGATGCGCACCCACGGCGTGCGGCGTCTGGTGTTCTCCTCGACGGCGGCGACCTACGGCGAGCCGTCGATCATGCCCATCACCGAGGACACGCCGCCGCGGCCGACGAATCCCTACGGCATGAGCAAGCTCGCGGTGGACATGATGGTCGCCGCCGAGTGTGTCGCCCACGGGCTGGGGGCGTTCAGCCTGCGGTACTTCAACGTTGCCGGCGCGCTGATCACTGCGGGCGCCGCCTACGGGGAGCGGCACGACCCCGAGACTCACCTGATCCCCAACCTGTTGCGGGTCGCGACCGGCGCCGTCGCCGAAGCGAAGGTGTTCGGGACCGACTACCCGACCCGCGACGGAACCGCGGTGCGCGACTACATCCACGTCGTGGACCTGGCGGACGCGCACGTGCGCGCGCTGGCGGCCATCGCCCCCGGCGTCCATGAGATCTGCAACCTGGGCAGTGGCACCGGGTTCACGGTCAAGGAGATCCTCACCGCGCTGCGCACAGTGACCGAGCACCCGATTCCGGCGATCGACACCGACCGGCGCGAGGGCGATCCGCCGAGCCTGATCGCCTCCAACGACCGGGCCAAGGCCGCCTTGGGCTGGATCCCGACCCGGGATGTCACCCACATGGCCGCCGACGCCTGGGCCTTCGCCCAAGTCCATTCGGGCTGACATTGGCCGATTCGGCGGAACGAAGGGGGCGCACGGTATACCCGAGCGGCGGCTTGTACCGCGGAAGTTCCTCGATTCCCGAGACGACACGCCCGTCAGCTACCTACGCTCCGTTATCTAGAGGTCGCTTCGGTGACTTACCGTAACGGAAGGGTCGCCTAGCGGCCCCGGCATCGAGTAGGTAGACATGGCGAGCAGCACCGGTGGGGCGCGGGCGCGCACCGACGCCGAGCTGATCGCGGCTACCCGGCGCGGGGACGACGACGCCTACGCCGAACTGGCTGCCCGTCACGAAGGGGCCGCCCTGCGACTGGCAAGCCGCCTACGCGAGTCGGCCCCGGACAAGCTCGTCTCCGACGCGCTGGCCGCGGTGCGATCCGAACTGCGAGCCGCGGCCGGACCCAACCAGGCCTTCCGCCCGCACCTGCTGATGACGTTGCGGCGCAGTGCCCAATCGCGCACTGGTCGGCTGCGGGTGGACGGCCGCTCCCTACGTCCAGGGATCAGCGACTCCCACGGTGAACTTCGGGCCGCGCTGACCCCGGCGCTGGTACGGGCGTTCCGCTCGATGCCTGAATCCGGCCAGGTGGCGCTGTGGCACACCGAGGTCGACGCCGAGCCGCTGCTGGACACCGCCGCTCTGCTCGGCGTCGCCGCCACCGACATCGCCGAACTCGCCTTCGGTGCCCGCGACACGCTGCGGGCCGCGCAACTCGCCGACCACCGCGGCACGGTCGCGACCGGACCCTGCCGCTGGAGCGGCGACCGACTGGCCGCGCACTCCCAAGGTCGGCTCTCGGCGCCCGACACCGCCAGGGTCGACGAGCACCTGCAGGCCTGCGCTCGGTGCACGGAGCTCTACCCCGCGGTGGCCACGTTGGAGAAGGATCTCGCCGGTGTCGTCGCCACGATCGTGCTCGGGCCGGCCGCCTGGGCTTACCTCGACCGGGCGGCCCCATACGCACGGGGACTCGCCGGGGGCGCCGCGCACGGACTGACCACCCGGGCCGCGGTCTTCGCCGGGGTCGGCGTCTTCATGGTCACTGCCGGCCTGGTCGGCGCGACGGCGTTCACCGACGGCGAGCGCACCCGGGTGCAGTACGCCGAAGGACTTGTGGGTCCGCGGACCGCGGCCACCAAGGCACCGGTGCCGATCCCGCTGCCCGTTCTCGGGCCACAGTCCGGCTCGGGTTCCACCGGCGAGAGCGACGAGAGCCGTGGAAACCGCACCGCGTCGCCCGCGTCGGCGCGGCCGCTGGCACCGGTCCCGCTGCCGCAGGCCCGTCGCAGCGCGGACGCGACATCGGCCCCCGTCACCGATCCGGCAGCTCGGGAAGCGCCCGCCGCGCCGGCTGCCGAGGCGCGGGAACTCGACCTGGGGGTGGGCAGCGTCGAGGTGAGGCCCCGCAGCGGCCCGTTGGGACTGCCCGGCGTCGGCCTGGACACCCGCCTGTTCCGTTAGGGCGTGTCTCCTGGATCCGCACTCGGAGCTCATTACTGAGCACCGGGTCAGATTCGGGCGCGGGTTGGCGCCCGAATCCCGCCCGGCGGGCATTACAGAAGTGCCGCCGCTCAGTAATGCGCAGCGGCACCTGGCCGGCTTCAGGTCAGCTTCGCCAGGCGCTCGAACATCGGGGCCAGGCGGGCCACGAAGCGCTCCGGGCGGCAGACGTCGTCGAGGCGGGCCTCGTCGATGCTCGCGCCGGACTCCGCAGCGCGTTCCCGCAAGGTCTCGCGGAAGGGCACCCCGCTCTGCCAGGTGCGCATCGCGGCCTCCTGCACGAACAGGTAGGCGTCCTCGCGCGACAGGCCGGTCTCGATGAGTTCCAGCAGCACCGTCGAGGTGTAGATCAGGCCGCCGGTGGAGTCCAGGTTGGCACGCATGCGGTCGGTGTCGACGACCAGACCGGACATCAGACGGTTCGTCAGGTGCAGTAGATAGTCGGTCGCCGCGGCGGCATCAGGCAACGAGATGCGTTCCACGGACGAGTGGGAGATGTCGCGCTCATGCCAGAGCGGAATGCCTTCCATCACCGGCACGATCTGGGCACGCACGATGCGCGCCATGCCGCAGATGCGCTCGCTCATGATCGGGTTCTTCTTGTGGGGCATGGCCGAGGAGCCCTTCTGCCCCTTGCCGAACGGTTCCCAGGTCTCGCGGACCTCCGTGCGCTGGCCGTGCCGGACCTCGAGGGCAATCGCCTCGCACACCGTAGAGACGATCGCGAGCGCAGACACCCATTCTGAAATGCCGTCACGCAGCACCACCTGCGTGGAGACGTCGGCCGGTTTGAGTCCGAGCGCGGCGGCGACGTGGGCCTCGACGGTTGGGTCGATGTTGGAGTAGGTGCCCACCGCGCCGGAGATCGCCATCACCGCGACGGCCTCGCGGGCGCGGCGCAGGCGGTCGCGCGAGCGCGCCATGCCGAACGCAAAGTCAGCGACCCGGTGACCCCAGACATCGGGTTCGCCGTGGATGCCGTGCGTGCGCCCGACCCGCAACGAGTACTGGTGGGCCAGGGCGTGATCACGCAAGGTCGCGACGAGGATGTCGGCCTTCGCGAGCAGGATGTCGGTGGCCTCGGTGAGTTGCAGCCCGAGCGCGGTGTCGAGCAGGTCCGAACTCGTCATCCCGAAGTGCACGTAGGCCGCTGCCTCGCGCGGGGTGGTGTTGTCCGCCCAGGCGCTCAGGAACGCAATCACGTCGTGCTGAGTCACGGCCTCGATCTCGGCGACCGCCGTCGGCGTCGGCGGCGCGGCGTTGCGCACCGGTTCGACGCAGTCAGCGGGCACCACACCCGCGGCAGCGTGCGCCTCCAGTACCAGCAATTCGACGCGGCACCACAGTTCGTACTTGTAGGCCTCGCTCCAGACCTTGCCCATCTCCGGCAGGGTGTAGCGCTCGATCACGTCGTGTCCTCACCTCGGCGGCTGCTGCTGCTGGGCCATCCTCCCGCACCCAGCGCCCGCCGCCACCACAGCCGTGACGTCCGACCAAGCGAGCGCAATAGGCCACATCTGGTCGGACACACGATTTTAGTCGGTGAGGTCGGCCACGGGGAGGTCGAAGCGGCACAGGATCGGAAACAGGCGCTCGGGGTGCTCCCCGGTCCAGCCGGCAGCGAGCAGTTGGGCGTGGCTGCGCCGGCTCACACCGAGGCGCACGAACTCGTACGCACTTGTCGTGAGCGTGAGTTCGGGGTTTCCGACGCCGAGGCGGTGGCGGTGACAGTCGATCACCAGGTCGACGGTCGGCGGCGCGGGATCGGACACCTTCCAACCCTGGGCGTACATCCCGGCGAGCATCGCGACGAGGGTCGGCAGCGCGCAGTCGTCGCGATCGCCGCGCCGGCCCAGCGCGCCGAGCACGTCCTGCTCGTGAGTCCAGGCGTCGATCACCGGGCGGGCGAAGTCCGCCGGTGCGGCGGCAATCGCGGCCTCGAACGCCGGGCCGTTCGCTGCCCAGTCCGCACAGACCTCGGCCAGGGAACGATCGGCGCGGGCAGCCACCTGGGCCGCCGTCCACGCGTCGGTGCCGCGACCCGCCCAGTTGGCAGACAGGACGTCATCGACCAGCCCCGTGAGGTGACGGTAGATGTCGGTGACGGTCCACAGTGGGGTCGCGGGGACCGTGGTGTGCGCCTGCTCCGCACTCAGCCCGGCGGCGAGCGCCAGCATCCGCTCGCGGCTTGCCCGGTAGACCCCGGCCTGATCCATGACTGTGCCTCCTGCGAGCAATTCACGGGACGGTGATCCGGCCCTGCTCAGCGGCCAGGGCGATGTCGCTGCGGTGGTGTGAGCCGGGCAGGTCGATCGCGGCGACCCCGGCGTAGGCCTGGGCGCGGGCAGCGCCGAGGTCGGGGCCGGTCGCGGTCACGCACAGCACGCGGCCGCCGGCGCTCACCACCTCCGCACCACGGCGGGTGGTGCCGGCGTGGATGACGTGGACGCCGTCGATTGCGTTCGCGGCGTCGAGGCCGGCGATGGCGTCTCCGGTCCGCGGAGGACCGGGGTAGTGGTGGGCCGCGATGACGACGGTGACGGCGGCGCCGTCGGACCAGGTCGGCGGTTCGGTGAGCTCGAGCGTCCCGGCAGCTGCGGCATAGAGCAGCGCGCCGAGCGGGTTGCGCAGGCGGGCGAGCACAACCTGGGTTTCCGGGTCACCGAACCGGGCGTTGAATTCGATGACCCGCAAACCGCGCGAGGTCAGCACCAGCCCCGCATAGAGCAACCCGGCGAACGGAGTGCCGCGGCGCGCCATCTCGTCGATCGTCGGCTGCAGCACCCGCGCGGTGACGTCGGAGACGAAGCCGGCCGGCACCCAGTCCACCGGACTGTAGGCACCCATCCCCCCGGTGTTCGGTCCGGTGTCCCCGTCGCCGACCCGCTTGAAATCCTGGGCAGGCGCCAGCGCCCGGATCGTCTGACCATCCGTCACGGCGAACAGCGAGACCTCGGGGCCGTCGAGAAACTCCTCGATCACCACGCGGCCCGCACACGAGCTCGCGTGCGCGAGCGCCTCCGCGCGGTCGGCGGTGACGACGACGCCCTTGCCCGCCGCGAGACCGTCGTCCTTGACGACGTAGGGCGGGCCGAAGGCGTCCAGGGCGGCGGCGACCTGTTCGAGGTCGTCGCAGACCCGCGCCATCGCGGTCGGGACATCGGCGGCGGCCATCACGTCTTTGGCGAAGGCCTTGGACCCCTCGAGCCGCGCGGCCGCGGCCGAGGGCCCGAAGCATGCGATCCCGGTCGCGCGCACCGCGTCGGCGGCGCCCGCGACCAGCGGCCCCTCGGGCCCGATGATGACCAGGTCGACACCGAGCGCACTCGCCAGCGCCGCTACTGCGGCCGGGTCGCTCGCGGTGACGTCATGCAGGGTCGCCGCCTCGGCGATCCCTGCGTTACCCGGGGCGCAGTGCACCTCGGTGACCTCGCGATCGCGGCGCAGCGCCAGGCAGATCGCGTGCTCGCGGCCCCCGCCGCCGATGACCAGAACCTTCACCAGCTATCGGACCAAACTGCGGATGGCGATGGTCTGGTCTCTTCCGGGGCCGACGCCGATCGCGGAGATCGGGGCGCGGGACATCTCCTCGAGCGCCGCCACGTAGGACTGCGCGTTCTTGGGCAGGTCCTCGAGCGTGCGGGCGCCGGTGATGTCCTGCGTCCAGCCGGGGAACTCCTCGTAGATCGGGGTGGCGTGGAAGAAGTCCGTCTGGCTCATCGGCATCTCGTCGTGGCGGACCCCGTCGATGTCGTAGGCGACACAGACCGGGATCTGCTCCAGCCCGGTGAGCACGTCGAGTTTGGTCAGGAAGAAGTCCGTGAGCCCGTTGACCCGGCTCGCGTAGCGGGCGATCACCGCGTCGAACCACCCGCAGCGCCGGTTGCGCCCGGTCGTCACGCCGACCTCGTGGCCGACGCGGCGCAAAAACTCCCCCGAGGAATCGAGCAGTTCGGTCGGGAACGGGCCGGAACCGACGCGGGTCGTGTAAGCCTTGAGAATCCCGCAGACCCGGTCGATGCGGGTGGGGCCGATGCCCGAGCCCGTCGCGGCGCCCCCGGAGGTCGGGTTCGACGAGGTGACGAACGGATACGTCCCGTGGTCGACGTCGAGCAGCGTGCCCTGCGAGCCCTCCAGGCAGACGAGCTTGCCCTCGTCGAGCGCGCGGTTGAGGACGAGCGAGGTGTCGGTGACATGCGGGCGAAGCACCTCGATGTAGGGCAGGAACTCCTCGACGACCTCGTCGACGGTCAGCGCGCGGCGGTTGTAGATCTTGACCAGCAGGTGGTTCTTGTCGACCAGGGCGCCCTCGATCTTCTGGCGCAGGATCTTCTCGTCGAAGAGGTCCTGCACGCGCACACCGATGCGGTTGACCTTGTCCGCGTACGCCGGCCCGATGCCGCGCCCGGTCGTGCCGATCTTGTTGCGGCCCAGGAAGCGCTCGCGGGTCTTGTCGAGCGTCGTGTGGTACGGCGTGATCAGGTGGGCGTTGCCGGAGATCAGCAGCTTGGAGGTGTCCACGCCGCGGGCCTGCAAACCAGAGATCTCGTGCAGCAGGACGCCCGGGTCGATGACGACGCCGTTGCCAATGACGGGGGTACATCCGGGCGAGAGGATTCCCGAAGGCAGCAGGTGCAACGCGTAAGACTGGTCGCCGATGACGACGGTGTGCCCGGCGTTGTTCCCGCCCTGGTAGCGCACGACGTAATCGACGGGGTCGGAGCCGGCCGCACCGAGCAGATCGGTGGCCTTGCCCTTGCCCTCGTCGCCCCACTGGGCCCCGACGAGCACGATCGCGGGCATGCGGACTCCAGGTCAGTCGGACGAAAGCGGCGCCCCAGGTTAGGGCATGCCTCGGCAGGTGTGCCCTGGGTCGTAGGCGGGGCGTCCAGTCAGTTCGCGGCCTGAACCGACTGTCCGAGGACCGCAGCCGCGGTGGGGCTGCACTCCCGCAGGAACACCGCGCACCGCTCGGCCTCCGCCGACTCCCCGACCTCGGCGGCTGCCCGCCCCAGCGCGTCCAGTGCCCGCAGGAACCCCTGGTTGGGTGCATGCTCCCAGGGCACCGGGCCGTGGCCCTTCCACCCGTTGCGGCGCAGCGCATCCAGCCCTCGGTGGTACCCGGTGCGGGCGTAGGCGTAGGACTCGACGACCCGGCCCATCGCGTAGGCGCCCTCGGCGAGGATCGCCCAGGCCCGGGAATACTCCGGGAAGGTGCCCGCGACCGTGGTCGGGTCGGTGCCGTTGTCCAGCATGTAGGCCGCGTCCGCGACCTCGGGCAGCAGCGTGGCCGGCGGACCGGCCATCAGGTTCTCACCGATGTTCATGGACTCCATCTTGCCTGGCTTCGCCAACCACCCGGCCGCGGCAGCAGGTGGGGCCGCCGCCGTGGGGAATTGACCCTCGTCCACCGACACACGCGGAGCGGTCACGGCGGGCGTGCTCGGCGCGCCGGGGCCTGCGACGTACCCGGGTGCAGCCTGTCCGTTGACGTGGAAGCCGTTCAGCGCGGAGCCGTTGACTCCCGCGTGCGCCAGAACCGGGGTCTCGATGAGCGGCGGGGTCGCCTCGCCCCACTGGTCGAGGGTCACGAAGTCCGCCTTCGACATCGCGCTGGGCCACCACATGTGCCGGCCGACGTCGAGGGTCAGCGCGGTCACCAGCACCGAACGCACGATGAAGGTGTCGATCAGCACCCCGACCGCGACCACGAAGCCGATCTCGATCAGGAAGACGATCGGTACGGCCGTCATGACCGCGAAGGTGCCCGCGAGGACCAAACCGGCAGAGGTGATGACGCCGCCGGTGGCGGACAGCCCCAGCAGGGCGCCCGGCCGGGTCCCGATGCGCCGGGACTCCTCGTGGACCCGGGTCATCAGGAAGATGTTGTAGTCGATCCCGAGCGCCACCAGGAACACGAAGGCGAACAGCGGGAAGGCCGCGTCGGTGCCCGCGAACCCGAAGGCGTACTCGAAGACCACCGCGGCGATGCCCAGGGTGGCGGCGAAGGACAGCAACACGGTGGCGAGCAGCAACAGCGGCGCCAGCAGCGAACGCAGCAGCGCGACGAGGATCAACATCACGACCGCGAGCGTGATCGGGATGACCACCTTGTTGTCGCGGGCGGAGGCGGTCGCGGTGTCGAGCAGCACCGCCGTGCTGCCACCCACGATCGCGTCGGGGCCCACCACGTCCAGCGCGGCCCGCACCCGTTCGACGGTGTCCTGGGCGGCCTCGCCGTCCGGGGCGTCGGTCGTGGTGGCCTCGACGTAGGCCAATCCGCCCGCCGGCGGGGAGGCGACCACCGACTCCGGCACCAGGCCGGGAACCGTGCGCAGCACGCTCACGACCTGCTCGCTGGACTCGGCGCGGGCCATCACGATCAGCGGGTCGCCGGCGCCGGCCGCGAAGTGCGCGTTGAGGACTTGCTGGCCGACGATCGACGGCGGGGTGTTCGGGAACGTCTCCTCGTAGGTCAGACCGTCCGCGGTGAGCTGGGTGAGCCCGAACGCCATGGCGCCCAGCGCGAGGGAGGTACCGATCCAGATTCGCCGCGGGCGCCGGGAAATCACGCGGCCGACCTTGGCCCACAGGCCTCGGTCGTGAACCTCGGGAATTCCGTGGCCCGGGCGCTGCGGCCAGAAAATCCACCGTCCGGCGATCACCAGCAATGCCGGCAGGAACGTCAGCATGACCAGCAGGCCGACGCCGATGCCGATCGCGAGTACCGGGCCCAGGCTGGCCGTCGAGTTCATCTCGGCGAACATCAGGCAGAGCATGCCCAGCAGCACCGTGGTGCCGCTGGCGACGATGGCCGGACCGCTGCGGTGCAGCGCGTGGGCCATCGCCTCGTGCCGGTCCGGGAACTTGCGTAGTTCCTCGCGGTAGCGCGCGACCAACAACAGGGCGTAGTCGGTCCCCGCACCGAAGACCAGGATCGAGAGGATGACCTGCGCCTGGGCGTTGACGGTCAGCCCGGCATGCTCGGCCAGCAGGTACACCACCCCCATCGCGACACCGAGGGCGATGACGGCGGACAGGGCCGGGAGCAGCCAGAGCACCGGGCTGCGATAGGTCATCAGCAGGATGAACACCACGACACCGAGGGCGGCGAGCAGCAGCGCACCCTCGGTGCCCTCGAAGGCATCGGCGAGGTCACCGTTGAAGCCGGCGGGGCCGGTGACATACATCTTCAGTCCGTCGCCGGGGACGTCGGCGGCCATCAGGTCCTCGACGAAGAAGGGCAGCTTCTCCCAGCCGTTGCCCTTGTCCCCCATGTCGTAGGGCACGACGAGTTGCAGGGCCTGGCCGTCCGGGGAGGGGAACGGGCCGGTCACCGGCGCTTCGACGCGCTCGATCGCGTCGAAGCGCGCGACGTGCGATGCCACGAGCGCCCGGTCGGCATCGGTGATGCCGCTGGTGCGTTCGTAGACGACGACGGCCGGAGCCTCGTTGGGGTTCTGGAACTGGGCGGAGATCTCGTAGACCCGGGTGGATTCCGCGGACGAGGGCAGCCAGTTGACGGCCTCGTTCTCCTGAACCTCACCGAGCTTGCCCGCCAGCGGGGCGGCGAGGACCACGGCGGCGATCCAGAACAGGACGACGAACCACTTGGTGATGCGGCCACACGGGAGCTTGGCCAGCCTGCCCACAGCGTCCATCCAGACTCCTCGGATGACTCATTCCCACGGGGTGTACGACGTCGTACACCAGCATACGGCCAGCTCATGGCCGTAGCGGGTTCGTCACTCAGAGCGACGCGGCGTAGATCGCGTCGATGGAAGCGGCGATAGTCGCGTCGAACTCCGCGTCTGACTGCGAGTCACTCACGCCTTCGACCAGGGCGCGGGAGAAGCTGGCGATCAGGCCAGGGTTCTGCGCGAGGCGGGCGCAGGCCTCGGCCTGGGAGTATCCGCCGGACAGCGCGACGACGCGCTGAACCTTGGAATCGGTGACGAGCGGGCCGTAGAGACCGGCCTGGTTCGGAATCGTCAGTTTGAGCATGATCTGCGCATCGTCCGGCAGCGCCGCCAGGTGCTTGCCGATCGACTCCAGCAGCAGGGCCTCAGCCTCAGCCTTCGTCGCACTCTTGATGCTGACCTCGGGCTCCAGAATGGGAACCAGACCGAAGCCGGCGATCTGGGTACCGATCGCGAACTGCTGCGCGACGATCGCCTCGATTCCCGCGGCGTCGGCCTCATGGATCACCGAGCGCATCTTGGTGCCGTAGATGCCCTTCGCCACCGCCCGGGCGCACAGACCGTTGAGGTCCGGGATGTCCTTCATGATCTGCACACCCTGCGCCTGGTCGGCAAGCCCCTTGTCCACCTTCAGAAACGGCACGACGCCGCGCTTGGCCCACAGATACTCGGCAGTGTCGAGGCCGTCGATCTGACGGTCCATCGTCATCTCGAACAGGATCGCGCCGAGGACCCGCTCGCCGGTGAAGGCCGGGGACTTGATGATGCGGGCCCGCATGGCGTGCATGAGATCGAACATCTCCGACTCATTGGAGTAGCGATCCGCAGCGATGCCGTAGTCAGCCAGGGCCTTGGGGGTGCTCCCGCCACTCTGATCGAGCGCCGCGATGAATCCCTTGCCGCTGACGACCCGTGCCTGCTGCGCCTCACGCTGCGTGCTCATCATTCTCCCAAGTTCGTGCGGGAACCTGCCGGGATCCGACGCTGATGCCAGGGCCGGACGCGTTGCTGGCGCTACGATCACCGTACGGATTGACCCATCGTAGAGAGGCCCGGTACGACGTGCCCATGACCGGCCCCACCCTCGTCTGGCACCCGGGCGCGCACAAGACCGGGACGACGGTGTTCCAGAAATACCTCGGCCGCCACACAGAACTGCTCGCCTCCCGCTCGGTCAGCGTCATCCCCCGCCGGAAGCTGTCCTTGGCCATCGGCTGGGGAGACCGTCTGATGGCCGATCCTGGGACCTTCGCGAACCTGGTCACCGAGTACGCGGTCGACGGAACGCAGTATGTCGTCGGATCGATGGAGAACATGCTCGGGCGCCCGTTCCTGGCTGAGCAGCCAGGCCTGTACCCCAACGCCGAGAAGAACATCGAGGCCTTGGCCGGCGCCACCGAAGGGCTGTGTACCCGCGTGGTGTTCACCATTCGCCCGCAGGCCGAATTCCTGCAGTCCTATTACCTGCAGAGCATCCATGAAGGCGCTTCCCACACCTTCCGATCCTGGTCGGGCGCCATCGACCTCGACGCGATCTCGTGGGACCCGGTGATCGAGGCACTCACCCGACGCCTGGGGCACGAGAACGTCACCCTGGTGGACTTCCGTCGGATCAGGGATGGTCAGCCGGCCTTCGTCGGCGACATGCTGGCCGCCGTGGATCCGTCGTTGGACCTGCCCGTGGAGTATGCCGAAGTCCACAATCGGAGCCTTTCCGAATACGGCTTGGAACTCGCCCTCGCCGTCAATCCCCTGATGCGCAGTGGGACCGATCGGGTCACGGTGCGGCGCTTCCTGCAGGCCAACTTCTCCAACCTCACCGGCGAGCGGCCGGTGTTGCTCAGCGACGACGAAAGCGCGGCCATCACTGCCCGCTACGGCGCGGAGTACGACGCAGCCCTGAGCCGCTACGGCGTGAGCTCGCGCCCGTCCGTGCCTGATCTCCCGCCGCCAGCGCCGACACGGCCCGCCGAGCAAGGCCAGATCGCCGAGCCCACCGAGGCACGGCCGACGGCTCCTTCGTCGCCGACGGGAGAGAAGGGCCCATCCGACGACACCAGGCGCATGCGCCGGCTGGGGCTTCGGCGTCGCTAGACTCCACCGCGCGTCGTCATCCGTAAGTTGACGCCTGCTCAAGGCTCATTCCCCTACGACTGCGGCAGGTCCAATCTGTGGGTTCCCAGTTGCCGCGAGTCTCCGCGAACGGCTCCGTCGGCCCTCCGTTGACCGCTCGCGCGGCACGGTTGGCCCGGCGTGCCCTGCGCTCGACGCGGCGACAGGTCAAGGCCTGGCGCGCCGCGCAGGTCCACACGCCAGAGCAGTTCCTCCAACGTCTGGGGAAGAACCCGGGCCGGGAGGTGGCCGCCGCGCTGTTGGCCGCGCCCGACGCCACCTTGTCCGTGACCAAGCACGGCCCGGTGATCGCCTCGACCACGCCCGCCTCCGTGCGCCGGCACCGGGAGGCGACCCTGGAGGCGTTGGTCTCGCTCCTCGAAGCGGCGCAGCTCGACTACTTCCTGGTCCCAGCCGCGGCGGCCTCGTCCGTCCCGTCCGTCGGGCTGCGCGCCGGCGACGCCCGTGCCGCGCTCGATCTGGTGGCGCGGGACGCCGCCACGGCCTGGTACGCCGGCTACCGGCCGCCGGATGGACCCGACGAGCCCAGTCGGCTCGTCTGCGGGCTCAGCCCGGACGACATCTTGGCCGCGACGCGGTCTCCTTCGGTGCTGCTGTGGACCTATCGCGAGGTGAGTTCCCCGCCCTCGTTGATCGGGCGCAGGCACTCGGTCTCCCTGGAGTTCTGGGACCCGGGCCCCCGGCACACCTTGACTGCCCGCACCCACAACCCCATGGGCCGGATTCTGGGTTCCACGGTGCGCACCGAGGCCCCGGTCACGGTGGGCGGACGCGAGTACCGCTCCCTCGCGGCGCTACAGGCGCCGCGCTGGAACCAGGTTCAGTTCCCGATCGACGTCGTCTACACCTGGGTCGACGGCAGCGATCCGGAATGGGCCGGGCGCCGCGCGCAGTTCACCGGTGCGGCACACGACCATGCCGAGGAGTCCGTGACCGAGGCACGGTTCCGCCACCGCGACGAATTGCGTCACTCGCTACGTTCCCTCGAGGCCTACGCGCCGTGGGTGCGGCACATCTGGATCGTGACGGATCGCCAGACTCCGGCCTGGCTGGACACCACGGCGCCGGGGCTCACCGTGGTTGACCATTCGGAGATCTTCGACGCGGCAGACCTGCCTACCTACAACTCGCATGCGATCGAGGCCCGATTGCATCACATAGAGGGACTGGCCGAGAACTACCTGTACTTCAACGACGACATGTTGTTGGGCCGCCCGGTCAATCCCGAGTTGTTCTTCCTCAGCAACGGCATCCCGAAGTTCTTCCACTCACGCAACACGATTCCGATCACCGAGGCCGACGAGTGCGTCTCGGCCCTGGAATCTGCGCGCCGCACCTCCCAGACCGTCATCGACGGCGAGTTCGGGCGCGCGCCGCACCACATCTTCCGGCATGCCCCGTACCCGCAGTCCCGGTCACTGCTGCACGACCTGGAGGCGCGGTTCCCGAAGGAGTTCGCCCGCACCGCCGCGAGCCGATTCCGGGCACCCACCGACATCATCGTCACCTCCTGGATCCATGCCTACGGCGGATACTTCCTGGGCCGGGCGGTCCCGGACGACATCGTGTACGGCTACGCGGACCCGGGGACGCCTGAGGGCCGGACGAAACTTTCCACTCTGCTCGTTCGGCCGGTCGACTCGATCTGCATCAACGACACCATGGAGGCAGACTCCGCGCTGGCGCAGGCCGCGATCGAGTCATTCTTTGCAGAGTTCCTGCCGACGCCCTGCAGGTTCGAAAAAATCTGATTAACCATCAGCTCGAGGGCCATTGATCGAAGACGTGGCGCCGGACCCAGGCGTGCATCGCGATCGCCCCCGCGGCGCCGGCGTTGATCGAGCGCGTGGAACCGAACTGCGCAATGGACAGCAGCGCGCTGCTGTGGGCGTGCGCCGCCACGGAGAGCCCTGGCCCCTCCTGGCCGAAGAGCAGCACACACTCCCGCGGGAGCGGGTAGGTCTCCAACGCGACCGAGCCCGGGGAGTTGTCCACGCCGAGCAGCGGCAGGGAGCGCTCGGTAGCCCACCTCGCCAAGGCCTCGACATCGCCGTGGTGGAGCACGTGCTGATAGCGGTCGGTCACCATCGCGCCGCGGCGGTTCCAGCGCCGCCGCCCGACGATGTGCACGGCGGCCGCGCCGAAGGCGTTCGCGGTGCGAACCACCGACCCGATGTTGAAATCGTGCTGCCAGTTCTCGATCGCCACGTGGAAGGGATGCCGACGGGTGTCCAGGTCGGCCACGACCGCCTCGCGGCGCCAGTAGCGATAGCGGTCAACGACGTTGCGGCGGTCTCCGCCGGCCAACAGCTCCGGGTCATACCGCGGGTCCGTGGGCCATGGCTGCGGATGTGGGCCCACCCCGACGACATCGGGCCCGGTGCCCCACACCTCGTCCGAGACGATTGCGTCGTCCGCGCTGTCGGCCACGGTCGGAGCGTAAGCCGTCGACGGCATGTCCGCCTTGCCCCCCAACGCCCGGTTCCGGCGGGTGGAAGTCGCAAACAGACTCCGATGGCGGGATGCATTCGCAGCTCCGGGGGGTTGACTGGAGCCATGAGCCACAGTCACCGGACCCTGCGCAGCACCGGCGTCGCCCTCGCGGTGACTCTCACCCTTGGCCTGTTGGGCGCCTGCGGCGACGACGACGACGGCGGCGTCATTGACGAGGTTGCCGCCCCGACGCCGGTGCCGAGTTCGTCGGTGACGCCGGTCGCGCCCACCGAGGACCCGGGCCGGGTGAACGGCAAGGGTTTCCGGCTCACGATGCCCGGCGAGCCCGAGAAGAGCACGCAGACGGCCGGCGAGGGCAGGTCCAAGCTCGTCGTCGACGTCTATACCGTCACCGAGGGTGCGAAGTCGTGGACCGCGACCCGCGCCGCCTACCCGAAGAGCATCCCCATCACGCTGCGGGGAGCGCTCGACGGGGCAGCGACCGAGGCAGCCGGTGAGCTCGCAGGCGTCCGCACCTTCCGCTACCGCGGCGAAGACGCCATCGAGGGCCGCATCGACGGAGTTCGGGTCAAGGGTAAGGAGGCGTCGGTGTTCGCCCGCTACGTCCTCGTCGGCCGGGTCCTGTACGGGTTGGTCTACGTGGACAAGAAGGGCGGGCCGAAGCCGACGTCCGTCAAGGCCTTCGTCGACTCGCTGCGCTTCACCTGAGCGGCGCGCCCCTGCCGGTCAGCGCAGCAGAACAGGTCAGGAATACAGCGCCTCGATCTCGGCGGAGTACTTCTTCTCGATCGGCTTGCGCTTGAGCTTGTTGGTCGGGGTCAGCTCGTCGCCGCCGGGCAGCCACTCGTTCGCGAGCAGCGTGTAGGCCTTGATCTGCTCGACCCGCGCCAAGCGCTCATTGGCCCGCGCCACCCCGGCCGCGACCTCGGCGATCACGCGGGGGTCGGCCGCGATCTCGGCAGTGCTGGCCCCCTCCAGGCCGTTCTTGGCGGCCCACATCGCGGCCACGTCGGGCTCCAGGGTCAGCAGCGCGACGTTGTAGAGCCGGGCGTCGCCGATGCAGATCGCCTGCCCGATCAGCGTCGTCCCCTGCTTGAGCTCGCCCTCGATCTTGCTCGGCGCCATGTTCTTGCCGGCCGAGTTGATGATCAGTTCCTTCTTGCGATCGACGATCTTCAGGTACCCGTCGGCGTCGATCTCCCCGATGTCACCGGTGTGCAGCCACCCGTCGACGACGGTTTCTGCGGTGAGGTCCGGGCGGTCCTTGTAGCCGAGCATCACGGTCGGGCCGGAGATCAGGACCTCGCCGTCCTCGGCCAGCTTCATCCCGACTCCGGGCATTGCCGGGCCGACGGTGCCGAGCTTGACCTTCTCCGGGGGGTTCAGCGTCACCAGCAAGATCTCCGACATCCCCCACAGTTCCTGGATCGGGACTCCGATCGCGTGGAAGAACTCCAGCACCGCGTAGGGCGTGGGCGCGGCACCGACCGAGGGCCATTCGAAGTCGTCGAACCCCACCTTCTGGCGCAGTTTGCTCAGCACGAGCTCGTCGGCCTTGGCGTACTCGGCGAGCAACTCGGCGGAGACCGTTTCGCCGGCCTGCTCCGCACGGACCTTGCGCAGTCCGGTGTCCAGGGCCCACTCCATGCCCTTGCGCTTGTCCGGGTCCGCCTCGTTCGCAATCGCCCCGGACAATGCGCCGTAGAGCTTCTCGTAGATGCGCGGGACGGAGAACATCCGCGTCGGGCGCACATCGGCCAGGGCGGCCGCGACAGCCTTCGGGTCCGGCACCGTCGTGATCGTGTAGCCGAAACACATGGCCGAGTAGTGGGAGATGAAGCGTTCAGCGATGTGGGCCATCGGCAGGAACGACATCACGCGCCCGCCCGGGCTGACCGGGGCGACGGTGTTCATGTTGCGGCACCCGGCCAGGATCGAGCTGTGCGAGTGGGTCACGCCCTTGGGCAGCCCGGTGGTCCCCGAGGTGTAGATCAGCGTGATCGGCGTCGCCGGGGTGACGGCCTTCCAGGCGGCGTCGAAGTCGAAGCCGGGCGGGGCCGGGGTGGCTTCCAGGTCGGCCAGGGTGCGGGCACCGGGGGCCTCGCCCTCCACCAGGATCACCTGCGGAGCTGGGTCCATCTGCCCGACGGCCGCCAGGACCCGGGCCGAGAACGCGGGCTCGGTGACCACGAGCTTGGCCCCGGACTGCTCCAGGAGCCACTTGACCTCCTCGACCGGGCAGGTCGCGTAGATCGAGAACGGGGCGCAGCCCAGGTGCATCGCCGCTGCGTCGACCACGTAGGCCTCGGGCCGGTTGGTGAGCATCAGGGAGATGACGTCACCGGAGTCCAGACCCGCGGCGGCCAGCCCACCGGTGATGGCCCGCGCACGGGCGGCGTACTCGCCATAGGTGATCTCGACGCCGCCGCCCACGGTGCGCAAAGCGACCGTGTCCGGGATCTCGGCTGCGGTGCGCTGGAACGCTGCACACAGCGTCGCTTCGTCGAGCGTGGCCCACTGGCCCCGGGTCCCAGACATACATCTCCTTCGTTGGCCGCGGCCGCGGCATCAGGCGCTGGCAAGCGCTCCCCCCGAGCGAACGTGTGGGGCGCCTCACATCGTGTCGAGAGCCTATTGGCCCTCCGCCGTAGCCTGCCAGGGTGAGGCTGGCGGCCGGTCTGGAGCCGAGGCTCGACCTCAGCGGCCAAAGCGGCACGCCGCCGTTCCTCGCGAGGGCACCGCGCCGGGCCCGGTGAGTGGGTAACCTCGGCGGGTGCCCACCACCACCACCGTCGCGCTGGGCCCGTCCTGGCTGGATCCCGAGCAGCTGATTCAGGACTTCGGCTTCATCGGGATCCTGCTGATCGTCTTCGCCGAGTGCGGGCTGCTGTTCGGGATCATCCTGCCCGGCGACAGCCTGCTGTTCACCGCCGGCCTGCTGCTCAACCAGGGCCGATTTCTCGACGAGCCGCTGTGGCTGGCCTGCTTGCTGCTGTGGGTCGCGGCCGTGGCCGGGAACCTGGTCGGCTACGAGATCGGGCGTCGCGCCGGGCCCTCGGTGTTCAACCGGCCCAACTCCCGGATCTTCAAACAGTCCTACGTCGAACGCACGAGCGAGTTCTTCGACTCCCACGGTGGCCGGGCGATCATGCTGGCGCGCTTTGTGCCGATCGTGCGCACGTTGATCCCCGTCTTCGCCGGGGTCTGCAAGATGGACCGCCGGACCTTCCTGACCTACAGCGTAATCGGCGGCGCCTTATGGGCCAGCGGCCTCACCGCGCTGGGCTACTGGCTCGGCGGGGTCGACTTCGTCAAGGATAACCTCGAGATCATCCTGATCGCCATCGTGGCCTTGAGCTGGGTGCCGATCATCCTGCACTTCCGCTCCGAACGCGCTCGCAGCAAGGCGGCCGAGGGCGCCGCCCCCGACGAGGCCTGACTCAACTTCTGCGGGCGAGTCGGGCCTTCGGACGCACCCATACGCCCAAGACCCACTCCGAAGTTGTGAGTCAGCCCAGGCCGAGGTCGGAACGCTCGTAGGCGGCGATGTAGCGCAGGCCCTGCGCCTCGATCGCCGCACGGGCGCCGCGTTCCACGATCACCGCGACGCCGACGACCTCGGCCCCGGCCTCGCGCAGCGCGTCGACCGCTGCCATCACCGACCCGCCGGTCGTCGAGGTGTCCTCGACCGCGAGCACCCGTCGCCCGGCGACATCAGGGCCCTCGATCCGGCGTTGCAGACCGTGCGCCTTGCCCTCTTTGCGGACCACGAACGCATCCAGGCGCCGCCCGGCCGCGGCTGCCGCGTGCAGCATCGCGGCGGCGACCGGGTCCGCGCCCAGGGTCAGGCCCCCGACCGCCTCGTAGTCCAACTCTGCGGTCGCCTCGAGCATGACCCGGCCCACCAGCGGGGCGGCCTCAGCGTCGAGGGTCACCCGGCGCAGATCGACGTAGTAGTCGGCCTGCTGGCCGCTGGACAGCGTCACCGTGCCGTGCACGACGGCGCGTTCACCGATGAGCTTGAGCAGGGCGTCGCGGTCACTCACGTCTTAGACCTTGAGCAGGTCGACGACGAAGATCAACGTCTCGCCGCCCTTGATCGCGCCGCCCGCGCCGCGGTCCCCGTAACCCAGGTGCGGCGGGATGACCAGTTGGCGGCGGCCGCCGACCTTCATCCCCGCGACACCTTGGTCCCAGCCGGCGATGACCTGACCCGCGCCGAGGCGGAACTGGAACGCACTGCCGCGGTTGTAGCTGGCGTCGAACTCCTCACCGGTGGAGAACGCGACCCCGACGTAGTGCACCGAGACGGTGGCCCCGGACTTGGCCTCGGCGCCCTCACCGACGATGACGTCGGTGATCACCAGGTCGGCGGGCGGCTCGCCACCGGGGAAGTCGATTTCGGGCTTCTCGCTCATGGGTGTGTTCCTCTCAGGTTGGTGCTTCAGGTAGCGCTGTGGTCCGAGGTAGCGGCAGGCGCGCGACGCCCGATCTGACGGGTCGCCATGCCGATCGCACCCACCGGCAGGTACCGGGCGGCGGCCACGATCGCCTTCCACTGCAGGCCCGGGATCGTGACGACCTTCCCCCGGCGCAGGGCCTCGAGGGCGTCGTCCACGACGTGCTCGGCGGACAACCACAGGAAGTCCGGGATCTCGTCGGTGTTGAAGCCCCCGCGTGCGTGGAACTCGGTGCGGGTGAAGCCGGGGCAGGTGGCCACCACACGCACCCCGCTGCCCGCCAGCTCGCCGGCCAGTGACCGACTGAAGCTGGTCACCCAGGCCTTCGCTGCGGCGTAGGACCCGCGCGGCAGGAATCCGGCGACAGAGGAGACGTTGATGATCGCGCCGTGTCCGCGCTCGCGCATCGCGTTGCCGGCGGCGTGGGAAAGCTGCATGACGGCCCGCACGAGCACGGCCAGGGATTCGTCCTCGGCCCCGAACTCGTGATCGAGGAAGCGGTGCCCGACGGCGTACCCGGCGTTGTTGACCAGCAGGTCGACGGGCCGCTCGGCCTCGGCGAGGCGCGCGGCGACGCGGGCGCGCGCCCCGGCCTCGGCAAGGTCCGCAGGCAGGACCTCGATCTGGCGCCCGTGCGCGGCGCGCAGGTCATCGGCGACGCGCTCCAGGCGCTCGGAGTCCCGCGCCACCAGCACGAGGTCCCAGCCGGTCTGCGCGAGCCGGCGGGCGAACACGTTGCCGATACCCGACGTCGGGCCGGTGATCAGCGCGGTCGGCATAGCCGCGACCCTACCGGGGGGCTCGCCTACCCTGACCCATATGGGCAACGCGCGGGTGGCCAGCCGCCTCGAGGGGTTCTCCACGACGATCTTCGCCGAGATGTCTGCCCTCGCGGTCGCCACCGGCGCGGTGAATCTCGGACAGGGCTTCCCGGACACCGACGGCCCTACCGAGATCCTCGAGGCGGCCGTGACTGCCTTGCGCAGCGGGGCGAACCAGTACCCCCCGGGACCCGGCATCCCGGCCTTGCGCACGGCGATCGCCGACCATGGCCGTCGATTCTGGGGCCTGGACTACGACCCGGATACCGAGGTGCTGGTGACCACCGGGGCGACGGAGGCGATCGCGGCGGCGATGCTCGGTTTGCTCGAACCGGGCGGCGAGGTCGTCCTGGTCGAGCCGTACTACGACTCCTACGCTGCCTCGGTCGCGATGGCCGGTGGGGTGCGGGTGCCCGTGACCCTGCGCGCGCCGGATTTTTCCCTGAACCCCGAGGAGTTGCGCGCCGCGATCACCGCGCGCACGCGGGTGATCCTGCTGAACTCCCCGCACAACCCGACCGGGCGGGTGTTCTCCCGCAGCGAACTGGAGTCGGTTGCTGCCCTCGCCCGTGATCACGACCTCGTGGTTGTCACGGACGAGGTGTACGAGCACCTGGTCTTCGACGGCGACCACGTCTCGATCGCGACCTTGCCGGGGATGCGCGAGCGCACCATCCGCATCTCCTCGGCCGGCAAGACGTTCTCGGTCACCGGCTGGAAGATCGGGTGGGCCTGCGCGCCGCCGGATCTGCTCGCCGCGGTACGCACCGCCAAGCAGTTCCTCACCTACGTCTCCGGAGCGCCGTTCCAGCCGGCGATCGCGCTGGCGTTGGGCCTGCCCGATGCGTACTTCCACGGCCTGTGCGAGCACCTGCGCGAGCGCCGCGACCAGCTCTGCGCGGGTCTGGCGGGCCTGGGCCTGACGGTGTATCAGCCGGCCGGGACCTACTTCGCCGTGACGGACATCCGCCCGCTCGGCTACGCCGACAGCGTCACCTTCTGCCGCGACCTGCCTCATCAGGCCGGCGTCGTCGGCATTCCGCTGTCGGCCTTTTACGACGACCCCGAGGCCGGATCCGCGCTGGTGCGCTGGGCGTTCTGCAAACGCCCCGAGGTGCTGACCGAAGCGCTGGCCAGGCTGGCGGGGACCTTCGGCGGCGGCCGATGATACGGGCGCGGACCGCCGTGGCCGCCGACCTGGTGGCCAGGGATCGCAACCGCTCCAGCGACGTCTTCATCCGCCACTGACGGAGTTGCGCAAGGCAGCGCCGGACAGGCGCAGGCTCGCGGCGCTGGCCGGGTTGAGCACGAGATCGTGCCCGAGCGGCCACGCGGCGGCGAGGTCGCGGCCGCTGCGACGTTGCCAGCCGCGCAGGTCCTCCGGCGGGTGCTCGCCGAGGGCGTCCTGGTCCGCCGCATCGGCCTGGCTCTGGCTGGTGAAGGCGTGCACGACCCATCCGCCGCGGCCGTCGGCGACGCTGAGCAACCCGGGGTGCTGCCCGACCCGCAGTAACAGGTCGCTGTCCAAGACGGCCGCGAGGACCGCGGTCTCGTCGGCGAGCTTGTAGGCCGCGTGGTGGAGCAGATCGTCGAGGGGATCGGTCGGCGTGGGCAGGTCCAGCGTGCCCGCCGAGGGAACGTAGTCGGCGTTGTGCCGAAACTCTCCGGTGATCCGGCCCAGGCCGTCCACTCGCCAGGCCCCGACGATGCCGGTACGGGGCGCGGACCCCTCGTCGGTGAACGCCGGATCCACCGCGTAGACCCACCCGCCGGGGCGGCGCCGCGCGACGTCACGGATCTCGTCGGTCAGCGGCGGCTGCGGCCGCGGATGCTCAGCCACGGCCACCACGCACTCCGACACGGGCCATGCAGGGAAGTGTGACCTATCTGTCAGGCAAGCGCGGGGACGCTCCAGGAGCCCCGGGAAAGGGTTTCGATCGGGTCAAACCTGGCCTTGGGGCTACCGATCGCGGCCATACTGGCGGCCATGACGAACCGGCGAATCACCACGCGCGGACGCGTCCCCCTGACCGCTTTGCCGGCGCCCGGAACGCTCGAAACCGACCACGAGGGCACGGCCGGAGGCCGGGCTGCCACGGTGCTGACGCTGGTGCGCCCCACCACCTATGAGTGCGCGAACTGCGCCGGACGGTTTCCGGCCAGGCGCGTGGTGGCCTTCTGCTCGCCGCGCTGCGATGCCGAGGCCGCTGTCGTGCGCGCGGGGCGTCGGCACCGCGCCGAGTACGGCGACGACCTCCCGGGCGACCTGCGGGCGAGCTTGCAGTCCGACGTCCTGCATGCCCTCACCGGCTGCGAGTGGGACAAGTGGTCCGGGGAGCCCGAACCTGACCCCGTGAAGGCGCCGGAGTGTGCGCCGTTGGCCGAGCACGTCAATCCCCACATCCCCGAGGCGGACTCCTTTGCCTGCCGCGGCAACCAGCTGAAGGCACGGGTGCTGGCCAAAACCATCCTGCGGCCGTGCGACGCGGCGAACTGGGATGGCATCTGGCGCGAATGGGTCGACACCCACGCGGAGTGAGTCCGATCGCGCCGCCGGGTCAGCGGCGGGTGGGCCAGGCGACGAGCTTGCGGCCCTCGGCATCGATCGCCGTCAGCTTTCCCGTGTCGCGTCGCTCCACGATGCCGGCGTAGGCCATCAGATCCGTTCCCGGGACCGCGTGCACAGGTACTGACTCGGCGGCGGCGGCGGGGTGTGCCCGATAGCTCACCGACGCGGTGCCGGCCGGGGCCAGACCGGCGACGCAGGAGCGTCCGGCGGCTCGGTTCTCCAGCCGCCGGGACAGGATCGGCGGCTCGCCCGGGGCTGCGGGCCCGGTCGGGATCAGCCGCCACGGTCCGTCTGGGCGGGTGGGGGTCAGCACCCAGAGGCGAAGGCCCTGCCCGGTGTTTCCCACGATGGGGCGGCAGCGCAGCGAACCGGCGGCCAACTCGCCCAGCTCGAGGGTGTCGATCGGTGGCGGGGCATCCTCCAGTACCCGGAACCTCAACGACGTCGCCTGCTCCGGCGCTGTCAGCACCAGGTGCTCGCCGGTGACCTCCCAGTCGCGCGCGCCATCCGCGAACTCCAGCAGTAGGGCGTCAACCGAACTGGCCACCTCGCCCGAACAGGTCCAGAACGTGTGGGCTTCCCCGTCGAGCCACAATGCCGATCCGCTCAGGCGCACCGGACCGACCACGTCATTGCAACCGCGGAGCACGAAGCGGTTCTGGTCGTCGATACGGAAGGTGATGTCCAGGTCAGGGCGCACAAACACCACGCCGGTGGCCTTGCTGATCGTTTCGAGCTGCCAGGTGGTCTCGCGCAATGGCGTGGAGGTGTCTGCGGCAGGCACTCCCGCGCGATCGCCTGGTGCGAGGCCCGCCGCGAAGCGCTCCTCGCCCCCACCCGAGCACCCGGCGGCCAGCAGCAACGCTCCTGCCAGGGCGACCGCGGTTCGCGCTCTCATAAGGACGTTAACGACCCGAGTACCGCCGCGTCACACCTGTGGAGGGCACCAATCTGCAGGCGCCCCGGATCCCATAACGTCAGCGAGATCGGCCGCTATACCGACCCATCCCGCTGACATTCGGTCAAGAGGCTGGGGAAGTGACCGTGAGGTCCAGGGCGTCCTTGGCGTCGGTGAGGTCGACGGTGACGGTGTCGCCCTCGCGAACATTGCCGGCCAGGACGAGGCGCGCGAGTTGGTCGCCGATCGCAGTCTGGATCAGGCGGCGCACGGGTCGGGCGCCGTAGACCGGGTCGTAGCCGGTCAACGCCAGCCATTCCGCGGCCGCCGCGCTGACGTCGAGCCCGATCCGACGATCGGCCAGCCGCGTCACCAGGTGCTGCACCTGGATCGTCACGATGGCGGCCAGCTCCGCGGTGCCGAGGGCCTTGAAGACCACGACCTCGTCGAGGCGGTTGACGAACTCCGGCTTGAAGCTGGTGCGCACCGCAGCCATGACCGCGTCGTGACGACGGGAATCGTCCATCGTCGGGTCCAGCAGGAACTGCGAACCCAAATTCGAGGTCAGGACCAAGATCGTGTTACGGAAGTCCACCGTGCGGCCCTGACCATCCGTCAGGCGACCGTCGTCGAGGACCTGCAGCAGGACGTCGAAGACCTCCGGGTGGGCCTTCTCGACCTCGTCGAGCAACACGACGGTGTAGGGGCGACGGCGCACCGCTTCGGTGAGCTGGCCGCCCTCGGAGTAGCCGACGTACCCGGGCGGCGCCCCGAGCAGGCGGGCAACGGAGTGCTTCTCGCCGTACTCGCTCATGTCGATGCGCACCATGGCGTGTTCATCGTCGAAGAGAAAATCCGCCAGCGCCTTGGCAAGTTCGGTCTTGCCGACACCGGTAGGTCCGAGGAACAGGAACGAGCCGGTCGGACGGTCCGGGTCGGCAATGCCGGCCCGGGACCGGCGCACCGCGTCGGAGACGGCGCGCACCGCATCGAGCTGTCCGATCAGTCGCTTGCCGAGCTCATCCTCCATCCGCAGCAACTTGGCCGTCTCGCCCTCCAGCAGGCGTCCGACCGGGATTCCGGTCCAGGCCCCGACGACCTCGGCGATGTCGTCGGCGCTGACCTCCTCAGCGACCATGACCTCGTCGCGGTCGGCATGCTCGGCCGCGGACTCCGCCGCGATCTGGCCCTCCAGGGCCGGAATGTCGGCGTAGAGCAGACGGGAGGCGTTCTCCAGGTCCCCGTCACGCTGGTACCGCTCGGCCTGGATCCGCGCCTCGTCCAGGCGTTGGCGCAGTTCGCCGACCCGGTTCAAGCCGGACTTCTCCCGTTCCCACCGCGCGTTGAGTGTATCGAGCGTTTCCTGACGATCCGCCAGATCCTTGCGAAGTTTGTGCAGGCGCTCGACGGATGCCGCATCGGCTTCTCGCGCGAGGGCCATCTCCTCCATCTTCATCCGGTCCACCGCACGACGCAGTTCGTCGACCTCGACGGGGGAGGAATCGATCTCCATCCGCAGCCGCGACGCTGCCTCGTCGACCAGGTCGATCGCCTTGTCCGGCAGGAAGCGCCCGCTGATGTAGCGGTCGGAGAGCGTGGCCGCCGCCACCAGTGCGGAGTCCGCGATCGAGACCTTGTGGTGGGCCTCGTAGCGTTCCTTGAGCCCGCGCAGGATGGCGATGGTGTCCTCGACGCTGGGCTCGCCGACGTAGACCTGCTGGAAGCGGCGCTCCAGGGCCGGGTCCTTCTCGATGCGCTCGCGGTACTCGTCAAGCGTGGTGGCGCCGACCAGGCGCAGCTCGCCACGGGCCAGCATCGGCTTGAGCATGTTGCCGGCGTCCATCGAACCCTCGGAGGCCCCGGCTCCGACCATCGTGTGCAGCTCGTCGATGAACGTGACGATCTGCCCGTCGGAATCCTTGATCTCCTTCAGGACCGCCTTGAGTCGCTCCTCGAACTCACCGCGGTACTTCGCGCCGGCCACCATCGCGCTCAGGTCCAGGGAGATCAGACGCTTGTTGCGCAGGGACTCCGGGACGTCGCCCTCCACGATGCGCCGGGCAAGACCTTCGACGACGGCGGTCTTGCCGACCCCCGGCTCACCGATGAGGACCGGATTGTTCTTGGTGCGCCGGGAGAGCACCTGGACGACGCGGCGGATCTCGGCGTCCCGACCGATCACCGGGTCGAGCTTTCCGTCCCGGGCCAAGGCGGTGAGGTCGATCCCGTACTTCTCCAGTGCGGCGAAGGTGCCCTCCGGATCCGCCGTGGTCACCCGGGCGCCGCCACGCACTTCGGTGAAAGCGGCGAGCAGTGCCTCCGGAGTGACCTGATGCTGCGTCAGGAGTTTCGCGACGTCGCCGGGACCTTCCGCAAGGCCGACGAGGAGGTGCTCGGTCGAGATGTACTCATCGCCCAGTTCGGCAGCGCGGTCCGCGGCAGCCTGCATCGCGACATAGGCCGGGCGGGACATCGTCGGGGAGGCCACGGTGGCGCCCGTGGCCGACGCCAAAGTTCCCGCAAGGGCCTCGGCCGCCGCGGTCACGGCGGCGGGATCGGCGCCGACAGCGGTCAGCAGCGGACGCACGGTGGAGTCGGTCTGCGCGAGCAGCCCCAGCAGCAGGTGCACGGGCTCGACCTGGCTGTGCCCGGCCGTCGCGGCCCGGCGCACCGCGGTCGAGAAAGCCTCCTGGCTGCGGGTGGTGAGCTTGTTGGCGTCCATGAATCGGGGTCTCCCTTGCGACGGGCTCCAGGGGGTGCAGCCTCCCCTGCTCAAGGGGATGTCATCCCCTTGTGCAGGGATCAGCGGGTGGGGCGGTGGGAGGTGGGGCTCCAGACCACGACCGCCGTACCGGGGCCGGGTTGGTAGACCGCGGGCAGGTTGACCCGGCGGTAGGCCGCGGACCCCGGGCGGGACTGGTGCTCGTGCAGGGCGGAGGCGAGATAGGCGATCTCGTTCTCCGCCTCGGCGAGGCGGGCACGCAGGGCGTCGTTGGCGTTCTCCAACTCCAGGATGCGCTTGATGCCGGCCAGATTCACGCCCTCCTCTTGGGAGAGGCGAGCGACCTCCCGCAACCGGGCAATGTCGCGAGCGGAGTAGCGACGCCCGCGCCCGACCGCGCGCCCGGGTGAGACCAGGCCGAGGCGGTCGTACTGACGCAGCGTCTGAGCGTGCAGGCCGGAGAGCTGGGCCGCAATGGAGATGACGTAGACGCCCGCTTCGTCGAACTCACTCATCACCCCTGCTACTCCTTGTCCTGCGTCTCGGTCCCGGCCAGCAGCGCGGCTCGGGGATCGTGGTCGGCGGTGGCCGCCGCGAAGGCCTCCAGGGCCGCGCGGGCCTTGTCGGACAATGCCTGCGGCACCTCGACAGCAACGCTCACGAGCAGATCACCGCGAGTGCCGTCCTTACGGGCGACACCCCGGCCGCGCACCCGCATCGTGCGCCCGTTGGCAGTACCGGGCGCCAGGCGCAGGGTGACCGGTGCGCCGCCGAGCGTGGGGACCTTGACCTCCGCCCCCAGCGCCGCTTCGGCGAAGGTGACCGGCAGCGCGAGCGTCAGGTGCTCGCCCTTGCGACCGAAGACCGGGTGCGGGCGCACATGGACGGTGATCAGCAGATCCCCGGCCGGTCCGCCGCGCTCACCGGAGGCGCCCTTGCCCTTGAGCTTGATGCGCTGGCCGTCGCTGACCCCGGCCGGGATCCGGGTGTTCACCGTCCGCGAGCTCTGCCCGCGCCCGCTTCCCATGCAGGTCGGGCACGGGGTGTCGACGACGAGGCCACGGCCGCGACAACCCTGGCACGGCTCGGACATCGCGAATCCGCCGAGGTTACGGGTGGAGTGCCCGGTTCCCTCGCAGGTCGGACACACCCGCGGCGTCGTTCCGGCCTTGGCCCCGGTGCCGGCGCAGGCTCGGCAAGGGGTGTCGTTGGTCAGTCGCAACGGCACGGTGACCCCGTCGACGGCCGCGGCGAAATCGATGCTCACCTCGGTCTCGACGTCCGCGCCGCGGCGACCCGGCTGCGCGCCCGAACCGCGGTTGAAGATCCCGCCGAGGATGTCCCCGAGCCCGCCGGCGCCACCGCCGAAGGCATCGCCGAACTCAAAACCTGAGCCGCCCCGCCCGGGCATGCGACGCGGGCCGTTGCCGAACAGCGCCCGCCCCTCGTCGTACTCCTGGCGTTGGGCGTCGTCGCCGAGGACGGCGTAAGCCTCGGAGACCTCCTTGAACTTCGCCTCGGCCTCGGGGTTGTTCTTGTTCTGGTCCGGGTGCAGCTTCTTGGCCAGCGCCCGGTAGGCCTTCTTGATGGCTGCCGCGTCCGCGGACTTCGTCAACCCGAGGACGGCGTACAGGTCCTTGTCCAGATACTCACGAGCCCCCATGTACGCCTCCTCTCCTCTCGTCGGACAACCGCTTGCGCATCGATGCGCAGCCGGTGGTCTCTGATGCGCTATCGGTGGTGATTTGTGCCCCCGTCACGACCATGAGCGCATCGATGCGCAACCGGTGGTGGGCATGGCCTCAGCCTTCGGCCGGTAGCGGTGCGGCGGGGGGCGAAGGGCCGGCCGGGGCGGGCGGGGTCTCGGGTTCGGCGACCTTGACCCGGGCGACTCGGACCACGCGTTCCCCGATACGGTAGCCCGGGTTGAACACCTGCACGCAGGTGGGCTCGGTGACCTCGGTGGAGAACTCGTGCATCAGGGCCTCGTGGACCTTGGGGTCGAAGGCGTCGCCCTCGGAGCCGAAGGTTTGCAGGCCCAGCTTGTTGAGCGTCGCCTCCAACGACTCGGCGACGACCTTGAAGCCGCCGACGAGTTCACCGTGAGCCCGGGCGCGGCCGATGTCGTCGATCACCGGCAGCAACTCCGAGAGCACCGCGATCACCGCGAGTTCGCGCACGGCATCACGATCGCGCTCGACGCGCTTGCGATAGTTCGCGTACTCAGCCGCCGTCCGCTGCAGGTCCGCGGTGCGCTCCGCGAGCTGGGCGTCGGCGGCGCCGTCGTGGGGCCCGCCCCCGCCCAGCGGCGGCATCATCGTCGGCGTGGCCTCAGGCACCACGTCCGAAATATCTGACGTCATGTCAGGACGCACGGCGCCGGTGTCGGGATCGAGCCGACGTTTGTCCCGCACGATCGGCGGCTCGTACTCCTGCTCCGGGAGGTCACTCATGCCTTCGGATCCTCGTCGACGATCTCGGCCTCGACGACGTCCTCGTCCTCGGCCGCCCTCTCGCCCCCGCCACCGGCGTCGGCTGACGCCTGGGCGCCGGCGTACATTGCGGCGCCGAGCTGCTGACTGGCATCGGCGACCTTCTTGGTCGCGGCGGTGATCGCGTCGTCGTCGTTGCCGTCCAGCGCCTTCTTCAGCTCCGCGATTGCCTCCTCGACGGTGGCCTTGTTGGCCGCCGCGTCGCCCTCGGCGAACTTCTCGGCATTGTCGGCAATGAACTTCTCGGTCTGGTAGACCAGCGATTCGGCCTGGTTACGGTTCTCCACGGCCTCGCGACGCTTGCGGTCCTCCTCGGCGTACTGCTCGGCGTCGCGGACCATCTTGTCGATGTCCTCACGGGGCAGCGCGGACCCGCCGGTGACGGTCATCGACTGCTCCTTGCCGGTGCCGAGGTCCTTGGCGCCGACGTGCACGATGCCGTTGGCGTCGATGTCGAAGGTGACCTCGATCTGCGGGACGTTGCGCGGCGCGGGCGGGAGCCCGGTGAGCTCGAAGTTGCCGAGCGACTTGTTGTCCCGCGCCATCTCGCGTTCGCCCTGGTAGACCTGGATGAGCACGGACGGCTGGTTGTCCTCGGCCGTGGTGTACGTGCGCGAGCGCTTGGTCGGGATCGTGGTGTTGCGCTCGATGAGCTTGTCCAGGATCCCGCCCTTGGTCTCGATCCCCAGGCTCAACGGGGTGACGTCGAGCAGCAGGACGTCCTTGACCTCGCCCTTGAGGACACCGGCCTGCAGCGCGGCACCGATCGCGACGACCTCGTCGGGGTTGACCCCCTTGTGCGGGTCCTTGCCGCCGGTGAGCTCCTTGACCAGGTCCACGACGGCCGGCATCCGCGTCGAGCCGCCGACGAGCACCACGTGGTCGATCTTGGAGACCGAGACGCCGGCATCCTTCATGACCGAGGCGAAGGGCTTGCGGCAACGGTCGAGCAGATCCGCGGTGATCTTCTGGAACTCGGCACGGGTGAGCGTCTCGTCCAGGAACAACGCGTTCTTCTCGGCGTCCTGGGTGATGTAGGGCAGGTTGATCGCCGTCTGCTGAGTCGAGGAGAGCTCGATCTTGGCCTTCTCCGCAGCCTCACGCACGCGCTGCATGGCCATCTTGTCCTTGGCCAGATCGATGCCGTTGCCCGCGCGGAACTTCTGCACCAGGTGGTCGATGATCCGCTGGTCCCAGTCGTCGCCGCCGAGGCGGTTGTCACCGCTGGTGGCCTTGACCTCGACGATGCCCTCGTCGATCTCCAGCAGCGAGACATCGAAGGTGCCGCCACCGAGGTCGAAGACCAGGATCGTGTGCTCGGTCGAGTCCTTGTCGAGGCGGTAGGCCAGCGCGGCCGAGGTCGGCTCGTTGATGATGCGCAGCACGTTGAGCCCGGCGATCTCGCCGGCCTCCTTGGTGGCCTGGCGCTCAGCGTCGGAGAAGTAGGCCGGCACGGTGATGACGGCGTCGGTGACCGGCTCGCCCAGGTAGGCCTCGGCGTCGCGCTTGAGCTTCTGCAGGACGAAAGCCGAGATCTGCTGCGGCGTGAAGTCCTTGCCGTCGATGGACTGCTTCCAGTCGGTGCCCATCTCGCGCTTCACCGAACGGATGGTGCGGTCGATGTTGGTGACCGCCTGACGCTTGGCGACCTCGCCGACCAGTACCTCGCCGTTGCGGGCGAACGCGACGACCGACGGGGTCGTCCGCGCGCCCTCCGCGTTGGCGATGACGGTGGGTTCGCCGCCTTCGAGAACGGCGACGACCGAGTTGGTGGTGCCGAGGTCAATGCCGACCGCACGAGCCATGGTGTGTCCTCCAGAGAACCTTGAGCTGACTGCGCTCAAGTTTGCACCTGGAGGGGCTCTGCGTCAAATCAGTTGAGTCAACATGACTCAACTACGGCGTTGACCTGTGGGAACTGGATCCGGGTTACCTCTTCCGGCACTGGAAGAACTGGACGTCGTCGATCGTCCAGCCATCGAACTTGATCTGTTTGTCGCCCTTGACGGCCCAGCGGAACTGCAGCTTCTTGCCGCCCAACGACGTCAGATTCAGCCGGCTGGAGTTGTAGCCGTTGCTGTCCCCACCGAAGCCGTCGTAGGCCCTGCCGCCGTCAGGCTGGATCCGCTTGTCCGGTCCGTTCTGCCACGGTCGGCCCGAGGCGCTCTTCCAGCTGCCCTTCCCGATCCGGAACTCCAGGACCGCGCCGTCGTAGTACCGGTCGACCAGGCCGGTCTCCAGCACGAAGTGGTCGAGGCGGTACTGGTGGGCGAAGCGCAGGAAGGTCTGCCCGGACTTCGGGATCGCCACGGCCGTCTTCAGCGTCGCCGCGCTGCTCAGCGTGCGGTCCGGTTCCACGCCGTAGAGGCTGTTCACCCCGGTCTTGGCGTAGTCGTCGACCAGGCGCCACTGCTTGCCCAGGCTCCACCGCTTCGTCGAGAAGTTCTCGAAGCTGTCGGACAGGAGCTTGGACTTCTTGGTGCCCTTCGGGCAGAAATCCGCCTCGGGCGCCCTGCTCGGGGCCGGGGGCTGCTCGGCCATCTCGGTGGCCTTGACGGCCTTGCGCACCTGGTCGCAGTGAGTCTTGGAGATGATCTCGCCCTTGGCCCGCAGCCCCAGCAGGTCGTTGCACGCTTGCGGTAGCACCGCACCGAGATCGGCGTAGTCGGCCCCCGAGGTCAGCATGCGCAGCGCCTGGTAGAACACCTTCGCCGTGCGAGCCAGGCCGATCCCGGTGACCGTCTGGCCGTTGAACGCGGCGCCACCCGACCCGTCGGCAATCAGGAACGCCGCCTTGTTGCCCACGCCGGAGTTGTCGTGGACGCCGCCGTTGTCGACGAAGAACACGTCGTGGGCATAGGACCCGCTGGTCATGCGGTCGGGCTGGCCGAAGAGCGGCAGCAGGGTCTGGGTCGGATCCGCCATGTTGCGGATCGGGATCTGGTCCAGTGGCGCGTCCTCGCCGGCGGCCCACCGCACCGCTCCGCCGGATCCGTCGACGCCGTTGGTCAGGTCCACGAGCTCGCCGAAGATGTCGGACATCGACTCGCTGATGGCACCGGATTGGTAGAGGTACAGCAGCCGGGCGGTCTTCTCCGTCACGCCGTGGGTGAGCTCATGGGCGACGATGTCGTCGGCGGCGGTCCACCCCTTGCCGTAGAACATGCCGCGCCCGTTCCAGAATGCGTTCTCGAACAGGTTGCCCGCGCTCGCCTCGCACAAGGTGTCCCCCGGGCAGTACTGCACGGTGGACTGCAGCCGCTTGCCGTCGCCACTGTTGAGTCCCAGCAGCTTGGTGAGGTTGACCCCCAGGTAGTCGTCGAAGAACTCCGAGGCGTCGCCGGTGAAGTCGTAGGCCTGGTTGGCGTCGATGGCGCCGGGCTTGGCCGCCTCGCCTTCGGCTCGCGCGTACGTCGGGGTGCAGTCCCGACCGAGTGCGGAGGGGTCGGACTTGTTGGCGCGGTCGCAGACGACGCGGTTCGCGTGGGCGATGGTGTCCAGTTGCAGGCGCAGCGCGCCGGTGGTGGCATCGACGAGGACGAGCTCGCGCACCGCCTCGCGGTCCGCGACCTCGGTCCGCCAGACGTGTCCGGCCCGCAGACCGGACGAGGCCGGGAATCCGATCAGGGCGGGGTCGAGGAACCACAGCTCGGGGTCGGCGGCGCCCAGGGCTGCCGGCCGCACGTCGGGGTTGGCCCGGCGGACCGCGGCGAGCGCGATCTGACGGGCCTTCGACGCCGCGATCGTCGATGACGGTGCAAGACGCTGCTCAGGAAGTAGCTCTGCGGTGATCGACTTCAGGGCGCCGAGGAAGTCCAGGACCACGACGATCTCCCCGCCGAGGACCGGCACGCCGGCGAGCACCTGTTCGAAGCGCACAACCTGAAGCTCGGGCAGGCTCTCGGCGATCGCCGCGTCCTGCGGCACCAGGCGGAGCTGGGTAGCCACGTCATCGAGGCCGAACAACGCGGCCGCGCGGCGCAGGTGGGCCAGGGCCTGCTCGCTGGCCGGCGCAGTCGAGGTGAGCCCGGCCGGCAGCGGAATCGCCCCACCGCCACTGACGCCAACGGAGCGGGCGAGCCCGTCCGGACGCCGGTCCACGGTCAGCGCTCCGCCGACGAGGTCGGACAGCAGCGCCTGCGCCGCGAGTGAACTCGGCGAGGGAGCCGCGGGTGCCTGCACGCCGGGCGCGAGCACATCGGACACCGGTGTCGCAGGGCCCGGGTCGGCCTGGGCGGAGGTGATCCCGACGGCAGCGGCGGCAACCACAGCAGCCAGACCCATTACCGGCAGCGCACGCATGGACACCCTTCGCGTCGAACAGCGGAGCTCACGCTCACCCCGGGCCTGGCCTAGTCGGCGAAATCCTCGCACAGCTTGCTGAGCGGGAGCCGCGAGAAGGGCTCCACTTTTCCTTCTCCGGTTCATTCCGGGGCTATCGTGTGTCCCATGCTGCGCACCTTGCGGGCCCCCAGCGGCGGCCCTGCCTTCCGGACCCGCCTGGTGGCGTTGCTGCTCGCGCTCGGGTTGCTGCTCTCCGCTGCGCCGCTGCTGATCCCGATCACGCGCTGGGTCATCGACGCTCTGATGTGAGCGAGCGCAGCGAGCGAACCAAGAAGGACAGTGCACTGTCGCTCATGGGGTGGCCGAGCGCTAGCGAGGTTGCCCCATGAGCAGGCGCCCGTCTTTCCAGACCCCCGCGACGAGCGGAACCCCCGGCCGGTAGGCGAGATAGGCCGGATCCGGCGCGCTGAGCACGGTGAAGTCCGCCCGCATCCCCGCCGCCAACGCGCCGATGTCACTGCGCTGCAGCGCCCGGGCACCCCCGGCGGTCGCCGCCCAGATCGCCTCGTCGGGGGTCATCCCCAGCGCGATGACTCCCAGGGCGATGACGAGCGGCATCGAGGTGGTGTGCGAGGTGCCCGGGTTGGCGTCGGTGGCCAGGGCGACGGTGACGCCGGCATCCAGCAGGCGCCGCGCGTCCGGGTAGGGCGAGCGGGTGCACAGGTCCGCGGCCGGGAGCAGGGTCGCGACGGTTGACGAGCCGGCCAGAGCGTCAACGTCGGCGGCGTCCAGGTGCGTGCAGTGATCGACCGAGGCCGCGCCCATCTCGACACCGACCTGCACCCCTGGGCCGTGGGTGAGCTGGTTGGCGTGCAGCCGGGGCACCAGGCCCGCGGCACGGCCGGCGGCGCACACGACGCGGGCTTCCTCGGCGTCGAAGGCTCCCCGGTCGCAGAACACGTCGATCCAGCGGGCGTGCGGGGCCGAGACGGCGAGCATCGGACCGGTGACCAGGTCGAGGTAGCCGGTGCGGTCGGCGGCGTACTCGGGCGGGACGACGTGCGCGCCGAGGAAAGTCGTCTCGGCGGTGAACTGACGGGCAATCAGCAGACTGCGTGCCTCGTCGGTGACGGAGAGCCCGTAGCCGGATTTGATCTCTACCGTGGTCACCCCGCAGGCGTGCAGTTCGGCGAGCCGGGCGGCGGTGCGCTCCAGCAGGACGTCGTCCGGGGCCGCGCGGGTCGCGGTGACCGTGGACGTGATCCCGCCGCCGTCGTACGGGCGGCCGGCCATCCGGGCGGTGAACTCCGCCAACCGGTCACCGGCGAAGACCAGGTGGGTGTGGGAGTCCACGAAGCCGGGAAGCACCGCCCCGCCTGCCGCGGAGACGCGAACGTCGCACGGCGGAGCCGTCACCGCCGGCCCGACCCAGCGCACGCGCTCGCCCTCGACGACCATTGCCGCGGCCGGGATCCGCCCCGTCGACCCAGGACCGCAGGCCGGGTCATTGGTGACCAGGACTGCGATGTCTTCGACCAGAACGGAGGTCATGCCGGCAATCCCGCGATCGCGGCGGCTAGGGCGGCGCCAACGTCAGGGATGAGGGCGTGCCGGCCGTCGGCGACGATGACCCGGCCCGAGGCGACGACGTGACGGACGTCGGCCGCCGTCGCGGCATGAACCGCGGTGGCAGCCGTGGGCGGACAGCCGGCGGTGCGCACGCTGCCGAGGTCCAAGGTGACCAGGTCGGCGATGGCCCCGGTCTCGATGCGGCCGGCGTCCGGCCACCCCAAGCAGGCGTGGCCGTCCACGGTCGCGGCCCCGAGCAGCGAATCCGGGCTGTGCTGCCCGCGCGCTCCGCTGATCAGACGCTGCGTCAGTTCCACAGCCCGGGCTTCGGCGAGGATGTCGATCTGAGCGTGGCTGTCCGAACCCAGGCTCAGCCGGGCTCCGGCCTCGGCGAGCGCCGCCGAGGGGCCGATGCCGTCGGCGAGGTCGGCCTCGGTGCTCGGGCACAGGCAGACCGTCGCGCGGTTCAGCCCGTAGAGAGTGCTGTCGGCGGGCTCGAGGTGCGTGGCGTGCACGGCGGTGAAATTCGAGGCGAGGGCGCCCGCGTCGTGCAGAACGGCCGTGGGGCTACGGCCGTAGGCGGCCAGGCATCCCACGTTCTCCGCCGGTTGCTCGGACACGTGCGCATGCAGCACGGTGCCGCGCGCGGCCCATTCCGCGACGACCTCGATGTCGCGAGCCGCCACAGCGCGTACCGAGTGCACCGCTGCCCCGCGGCGGGCGCCGGTTCCCGGGTCGAAGTGCGAGACCCGGGTGAGCCAGCCGTCGACGTCGCCGTCGGAGAAACGGAGCTGATGGGTGTTCAGCTCGGTGCGCCCTCCCGCCACGGCGAACCCGCCGGCCAGGTAGCAGGTGTCCAGCACCGTGATCCGGATCCCGGCCTCCCGGGCAGCCTGGGCAACGGCATGCCCCATCGCGTTCGGGTCGCCGTAGCGGGCACCGCCACTGTCGTGGTGCAGGTAGTGAAACTCCCCGACACAGGTGATTCCGGCCAGGGCCATTTCGGCGAAGACCGCCCGGGCCAGCGCAAGGTAGGTGTCCGGTTGCAGGATCGCGGAGACCGCGTACATCTGCTCGCGCCAGGTCCAGAAGTCACCGGTAAGGCCGTGTGTCCGGGCCCGGAGCGCGCGGTGGAAGGCGTGGGAGTGTGCGTTGGCAAGACCAGGGATCGTCAGGCCGGCAAGCCGGATCGCTGCGGCCGGAGGCGTCGCGGTGTCCTCGCGCACCGCACTGATGTGTTCCCCGTCGATCTCGACCAGGACCCCGGCGGCGCTGCGCCCCGGCGGGAGCCAGGCGTACTCGCACCAGTAGGTCACGGTCATGGCGCGGACAGCAGATCAGCGAGGACGTCGGCGAGGGCGAGCACGCCGACGTGACAATCCGCGGCCTCCGCGTGTTCGTCCGGAGCGTGGGAGATCCCCGTCGGGTTGCGGACGTAGAGCATCGCGGCGGGGACCCCGGCTGCGGCGAGGATCCCGGCGTCGTGTCCGGCGCCGGTCGGTACCTGCGGTACGTTTCCGAGGCCTGCGGCGAGCGTGCGCACCAGACGCTGCGTCAGATCTGCACCGAACACCACCTCGGGGCTGATGGACTCGGCCACCAGTTCCACCCCGGTCCCGTCGACGCGGCACGCGCGCGTGGCCGAGGCCAGCACCTCATCCACCAGCGCCTCGACGGTCGCGGCCTCGGCGGCCCGCACGTCGAGCCAGGCATCGACCTGCGCGGCGATCGCGTTGGTCGCGTTCGGGGATATCTGCACCCGCCCGATGGTGGCGCGCGCACCCGCGGCGGCGGCCAGCTCGCGCACCCGCAGCACAGTCGCGGCGAAGGGCAGCATCGGATCCCGTCGATCACGCAGGGCGGTGGTCCCGGCATGATCAGCGGCGCCGGTGAAGCGCAACCGCCAGCGCCCGTGCGGCCACATCCTCGTGCCGACGCCGATCGGGGCACCGGCCGGGGCCAGGGCGCGACCCTGCTCGACGTGCAGTTCGACATAGGCCCGGATCCGGGTCATCAGCTCCGGGTCGGCGCCGAGGTGGGCCGGGTCCGCCCCAGCGGCGCGCATCGCCTCGGCCAGCGTCACGCCGTCGACGTCGCGCAGGGCACGCACCTGGTCCGGCTCCAGGGCCCCGGCGAGCAGTCGGGACCCGATGCACGGCACCCCGAACCGGGCGCCTTCCTCGTCGCTGAACGCCACGATTGCCAGCGGTGCGCTTCGACGGCCCCCGGCCACCAGCACGTCGAGCGCGGCGAACGCCGTGGCAATCCCCAGGGGCCCGTCGAAGGCGCCGCCGTCGGGAACAGAGTCCAGATGTGAGCCGGTGACGACCAGCGGATCGGCCCCGGCTCCCGGCGTCCTCGCCCAGAGGTTGCCGTTGCGGTCGGTCTCCACCTCCAGCCCGCGGGCCCCGGCGGCGCCGCGGAACCATTCCCGGCAGCCGGCCTCGGCCGCGGTCCATGCGAAGCGGCGGTAGCCACCCGAGCCGGGGTCACGTCCGACATCGAGGAGCTCGGACCACAACCCGTCGAAGGATGCCCGGGCGATCGCCTCCCCGCTCAGGTCCCGACTGACCACGGGCTAGCGCGGCGGGCGCGGGGGCGGGGCGGACCCGCCGAGCGAGAGCGGCGGGGGCGGCGCGTGGCCCACGGCACCACCCGACGGCATGGGCGCGCTCGGCGCGGCAGGGGATGGCGTGCCGAACGTCGCAGGCGGGAGCTGCGGGGCGGGGCGGTCCGGCGCCCACCGGCCTGCCATACCCGCCGAGATGAGCCGGTGTCCGATCGCGACAATCACGATGTCCGCGGCGATGGCCACGGCGGCGATCAGGACCCCACCGGTCGCGACCTGGCCGTAGTCGCGGACCTCGGGCGCCTGCCCGTCGATGATGAGCCGGCCGAGCCCCCCGGAGCCGACGAATGCGCCGACGGCCGTCATCGCGACGACCTGCCGCGAGGCGGTGCGTACGCCGCGGACCAGCGCGGGCATCGCCATCGGCAACTCGACGGTGAGCAGCACCGCCGCAGGGCTGAGTCCGGACCCGCGTGCGGAGTCCACCGCAGCCCGGTCGAGCAGGCGCAGGCCGGTGTAGGCGGCGGTGATGATCGGGGCGATCGCGAGCAGGATCAGGCCGGTCAGGACCGTGGAGTCGCCGCCGTCGCCTTTGAGCGCGAGGTAGCAGAAGACACCGAGCGCGGGCATCAGGCGCCCGAGGGCCCCGAGGGCGATCGGCAGGTCGTCGCCGCGCCTGCCGTGCCCGATGATCGCGCCGATCGGCAGCGCGATCGCGATCGCACCCAACAGTGCGAGCGCACTGAGGCCGGCGTGCTCGGCGAGGCGCGCAGCGATGCCGTCCGCACCGCGCCAGTTGTCGGATTCGGACATGTAGTCCCACATCAGGTTCATCGCGGGACCACCATGCGGGCCCAGGGAAGGAACGTCCGCGAGAGCCGGACGAGAGCGATGTCGGCGCCCGCAGCCATGGCGACGACCAACACCCCGCCGACCAGGACCTCGGTCTCGAAGCGGATCGAGTAGCCCTCGGTGAACAGCTCGCCGAGGCCACCGACGCCGACGAGGGCGGCGACGGTCACCAGCGTCACGCAGGACACCACGACCGAGCGCAGCCCGGCGATCACCGTCGGGGCCGCAGCAGGGAAGTCCACGCGGACCAGCCGGGCGAGCGGGGACATCCCCATCGACTCCGCCGCCCAGCGCACCGGATCCGGCACCTCGCGTAGCCCTTCACCCACCGCCCGGGTCAGCACCGCACTGGTGAACAGCGACAGACCGATCAGGACGTTGACATCGGAGTCGAGGCGAGTGTCGAGCAGGGCGGGCAGCAGGACGAAGAACGTCAGCGCCGGTACCGCGTGCACGAAGGCGCACACCACGAGCAGCGGGCCGCGGGCCCGGCGCGAGCGCCCGACCAGCAAGCCGAGCGGCAGGGCGACACCCAGCCCGACCAGGACCGGCACGAATGCCAGGTAGGCGTGCTCGCCGACTAGTTCAGCCAGCCGGCGACGCTCATCCCAAGCCCAGTCCACGCGTGCTCCTAGCGGCCGGCGGCGTCGTCGTCGTCGACACGCACCCACTGGCCGTGCTCGGAGTCCCACTCCCAGTGGCCGCTGTCGATGTCGCGGTCGGCGTCGGCGATCGAGACGGCCTCGCTACGCGACGCGGGGTCGGCGACGAGATCGGGCTCAGCTTCGGGCGCGGGCTCAGCGTCCGGTTGCTTCGCGGCCACCGGTGCGGGCGCCGGCTTCTCGGGGGCGGGAGCGGGGGGCGGGGGTTCGGTCAGGGCCGGACGGATGGTGGTGGTTTCCTCCGCCTGGTTCACCGGCCGCTGCGTCCCCACCACCACCGGTGCCACGGGCGGGGAGTACTCCTTGATGCGAGGGGCGCCCGGCGCGGGCGGCGAGCTCGCAGCGGGGGTCGTGACCGGGGGGGCCGGGGCTCGGGGCGGGGTCTGGGTTGGCAACGGGTCCCGGCGCGGCTCGGTCGGCGTCACAGGCGGCTTCGCCACCGGAGTCTGCGGAGCGGGCGGCTTCGCCACCGAAGTCTGCGGAGCGGGCGTCGCCGGGGCCGGGGTCGGCGCCGGGGCCGGTGTCGGCGCCGGAGCCGGCGGCGGGGGTTCGGGACTCTTCACCATCTTCGGCAGGGCCAGTGCCGGCTTCGGGGCGGGTGCGGGCGGCACGGGAGCGGGCGGCGGAAGCGGCGCCGCCTGCTGCGCCGGTCGGGCGGGCGGCGCGGGAGCCAGCGGCGCCGCGGCGATCTGGGGCCGGGTGGCCAGGTAGCGGGAGATGTCGGCGTGACTGACCACCCCGAGGGCGTGACCGGACTCATCGACGCACACCGCCACGGAGGCGGGCGAGAGCACGGCGGCGTCGAGGGCCGCGAGCACACTCTCGTCCGGATAGAACGTGCCACCGAGCGGATGGACCACGCGCCCGGAGACGATGTCCGCCTCGCTCAATGTCGTCACGTCGACCCACCCGCGGGGCAGGCGCTCGGGGTCGAGCACCAGCAGCCAATTCCCGCCCGAACGAGCGGCGATGGTCGCGGCGGTGGCGGCCGTGGCGCCGGCCTGGATGGTGCCGACCGGCGTCAGGGGCAGATCCGCCGCCGGCAGGAAGGCCAGTTTGCGGATGCCCCGGTCGCGGCCGAGGAAGTCCGAGACGAAATCCGTGCCCGGGCTCACCAGCAGGGTTTCCGGGGTGGCGAGCTGCGCAAGCCGGCCGTGGCTGTCGAGGACGGCGATCTGGTCGCCGAGCTTCATGGCCTCGTCGATGTCGTGCGAGGCGAACAGGATCGTGCGCGGGCTGACCTGCTGCAGGTCGAGCAGGTCGTCCTGAAGGTCACCGCGGACGGCCGGGTCCAGCGTGGAGAACGGCTCGTCCATCAGCAGGATTGCCGGGTCGGCCGCCAGCGCCCGCGCGAGGGCGACGCGCAACCGCTGACCTGTCGAGAGCTGCCCGGGGTACTTGTCGCCGAAGCTGGCCGGCAGCCCGACCCGCTCCAGCCACATCGCCGCGGTGTCGCGGGCCGCCCGACGCTTGACGCCGAGCAGGACCGGGACGGTCTCGATGTTGCTGAGCACGGTGCGATGCGGGAACAGCCCGCCCGAGGCGACCACGTACCCGATGCCTCGCCGCAAAGCCGCACGCTTGACCGCCGCGGCCGGGGTGCCGTCGATGATGACGCGGCCCACGGTGGGGTCCACCAACCGGTTCACCATGCGCAACAGCGTCGATTTTCCGCAGCCGGCCGGGCCGACGATGACCGTGATCCGGCCTGTGGGCGCAGCAAGGCTGACGTCCTCCACGGCGACCTTGCCACCGGGGAACACCTTCGTCACGCCTTCGAACTCGATCACCGGATCACCGGGCATCTTTCTGCGACGTCCCACTCCCGCGTCGACTCGTGCCGATACGACAAGCCAAAGTAACGCGGCCGGGCGCTGCCGGGGCGCTGGCGCGCGGAACGTCCCAGAGCGACGATCGGGTCAGGGGCCGGAGTCGGGGCCGGAATCGGGCTGCTGCATGGGGATCGGCAGGCCGCGGTCGGCGGCGGTCGCCGCGGCGTCGTCGTAGCCGGCGTCGACGTGGCGCAGCACGCCGGTGGCCGGGTCATTGCTCAGCACGCGGGCCAGCTTCTGCGCGGCGAGCACCGTGCCGTCGGCCACGCTGACCTGGCCGGCGTGGATCGAGCGGCCCATCCCGACGCCGCCGCCGTGGTGGATGGAGACCCAGGTGGCACCGGAGGCGACGTTGACCATCGCGTTGAGCAATGGCCAGTCCGCGATCGCGTCCGAGCCGTCGAGCATGGCCTCGGTCTCGCGGTAGGGGCTGGCGACCGAGCCGCAGTCGAGGTGATCGCGCCCGATGACGATCGGGGCGGCGACCTTGCCCAACGTCACCATCCGGTTGAACTCCAGCCCGGCGCGGTCGCGCTCCCCCGCCCCGAGCCAGCAGATGCGCGCGGGCAGACCCTGGAACTTCACCTTCGCGCCGGCGTGCTTGATCCAGCGCGTCACGGTCTTGTTCTGCGGGAACAGGCGCAGCATCGCGGCGTCGGTGGCGGCGATGTCCTTCGGATCCCCGGAGAGTGCGACCCAGCGGAACGGGCCCTTGCCTTGGCAGAACATCGGGCGGATGTAGGCGGGGACGAAGCCGGGGAAGTCGAAGGCCCGCTCGTAGCCGGCGGTGCGGGCTTCGGCGCGGATCGAGTTGCCGTAGTCGAAGACCTCGGCGCCGCCGTCCAGGAAGCCGACCATCGCCTGCACATGTGCCGCCATGGACTCCCGGGCCCGGCGGGTGCACGTCTCGGGGTCGTCGGCGCGCAGGGCCGGCCAGTCGCCGAACTCCACCCCGCGGGGCAGGTAGGCGAGCGGGTCGTGGGCGGAGGTCTGGTCGGTGACGATGTCGATCGTCGCGCCGCGTTTGAGCAATGCGGGCAGGACCTCGGCGGCGTTGCCCAGTACGCCGATGGACAGGGCGCGACGCTGCGCGCGGGCATCCTCGGCCTGCCAGAGCGCATCGTCGAGGGAGTCTGCGCGCACGTCGAGATAGCCCTGCGCGAGCCGGCGGTCGATGCGCGTGGGGTCGCACTCGACGACGATCGCGACGCCCCCGTTCAGCGTGACGGACAGCGGCTGTGCCCCGCCCATGCCCCCCAGGCCCGCCGTCAGGGTCACGGTGCCCGCCAGCGTCCCACCGAAGCGCTTCTCCGCGACCGCCGCGAAGGTTTCGTAGGTGCCTTGCAGGATCCCCTGGGTGCCGATGTAGATCCACGAGCCGGCGGTCATCTGCCCGTACATCGTCAGCCCCGCGGCCTCGAGGCGGCGGAACTCCTCCCAGTTCGCCCACTCGGGCACCAGGTTGGAGTTCGCGATCAGGACCCGCGGGGCCCACTCGTGCGTGCGCAGCACCCCGACGGGGCGCCCGGACTGCACGAGCATGGTCTCGTCGGGGTCGAGTTCGGTGAGCGTGCGCACCAGCGCGCGGTAGCTGCGCCAGTCCCGCGCCGCCTTGCCGGTGCCGCCGTAGACGACGAGTTCTTCCGGGTGCTCGGCGACGTCGGGGTCGAGGTTGTTGGCCAGCATCCGCAGCGCGGCCTCGGTCTGCCAGTTCTTGGCCGTCCGCTCACTGCCGCGGGCCGCCCGGATCTCACCCATGACGCCCCCTCACTGGTCGGACGTCCGAAGAAGCGGTCGCTATTGCCGCCATTTCTTCGGACGCTACGAGATTCACCGCAGCGCCCCCACCACGGATTCAGCTGCGGCGAGCAGGGCGCCGGAGCGGACTGCGGTCACCGCGGCTTGCAGGTCCGGCGAAAGATAGCGGTCCGGGCCCGGACCCGGCAGGTGTCGCCGCAACTCGGCGAGCGCCGCACCGGTGCCCAGCGCCGGGACCAGCGGCGCACGCAGGTCCAGCGCCCGGCCCGCGGTCGCGATCTCGATCGCCAACACGCGGGTGAGCCCGTCGATCGCCCGGCGCAGCTTGCGTCCGGCCGACCAGCCCATCGACACGTGGTCCTCCTGCATGGCCGAGGACGGGATCGAATCGACGCTGGCAGGGACCGCCAGGCGCTTGAGCTCGGAGACGATCCCGGCCTGCGTGTACTGGGCGATCATGTACCCCGAGTCCACGCCGGGGTCGTGCGCCAGGAACGGCGGCAGGCCGTGCGAGCGTTTGGCGTCGAGCAGACGGTCGGTGCGCCGCTCGCTGATCGAGGCAAGATCGGCGACGGCGATCGCGAGGAAGTCCAACACGTAACCGACCGGCGCCCCGTGGAAGTTCCCGTTGGACTCCACCCGACCGCCGGCCAGGACGACGGGGTTGTCGATCACGGCGCGCAGTTCCCGATCGGCGACCGTGCGCGCATGGGTCAGCGTGTCGCGGACCGCACCGGCGACCTGGGGCGCGCAACGCAACGCATAGGCGTCCTGGACGCGGGTGTCCTCGGGGCCGGCGTGGGAGGCGACGATCGGCGATCCGGCGAGCAACGCGCGCATGTTCGCCGCGGCGTCGCCCTGACCCGGATGCGGGCGCAACTCCTGCAGGTCGGCGGCGTAGACCCGGTCTGTCCCGAGCAACGCTTCGACGCTCATCGCGGCGGCGAGGTCGGCGTGCCGGACCAGCGCCGCGAGGTCGTGGCAGGCCAGCACCAGCATGCCGAGCATCCCGTCGGTGCCGTTGATCAGCGCCAGGCCCTCCTTCTCGGCCAACGTGACGGCGTGCAGACCGGCCGCGGCCAGGGCGCCGGCAGCGGGGACGACGCTGCCGTCAGGGGTCTCGACCTCGCCCTCCCCCATCAGCGCGAGCGCGACGTGAGCGAGCGGGGCCAGGTCCCCGGAGCACCCGAGGCTGCCGTACTCCGGGACCACCGGGGTCAGCCCGGCGTTGAGCAGCGCGGCCATGGCTGCAGCGGTGTCCGGGTGCGCACCCGTGCGTCCGGTGGCCAACGTGCGCAGCCGCAGCAACATCAGCGCTCGGACGACCTCGCGCTCGATCGCTGGGCCGCTGCCGGCGGCGTGCGAGCGGATCAGCGATCGCTGCAGTGCGGCGCGGTCGGCAACCGGGATCGCCCGGGTCGCCAGCGCCCCGAAGCCGGTGGAGATCCCGTAGACGGGCACCTCGCCGGCCGCAAGGGCGTCGACCTGGGCACGGCTGGCGGCCATCGCGCTCAGCGCTGCGGCGGTGAGCCCGACCCGCCCTCCGTCGCGGGCCACCGCGACGACGTCAGCGGGACGCAGGCCCGCCATCCCGACCTCGACGGCCAACCCTTCGGTGCCTGTAGTGCTCACAAGCCTCATTTCAACACTGCCCGGCCCTGCCCCCACTGGTGCCACACGCCAGCCTCGTGGACAATTCGGGCGATCCCGGACGTCGAGGCCGCACTCCGCGCTGAGTGACGCCGTGCCCACAGTCAGGGATCTCTCAGCCCATTTCCAGCCCCGAGGTGCTCGAACGGAGGCCGCCGCGTTGTCCAGCAGCATGACACCGGCCGCCCCCGTCGAGGACCTGCGCCTACGCGACGTCTCCATGCCGACGATGACCCGACTCGGCGCGGTCGCCATCTCCTCCGCGCTGTTGGGTCTGGTCGGCGGCACCCTCGGCCTCGGTCCCCAGGCGATCGCCGCCGACCCGGGGCTCGCGCGTTTCGTCAACGCCGACCAATGGGGCGGGGCGGCCCCGGGCAGCGCGGACTGGGCCATCAACCCGGTCGCCGGGACCACCGGTCGCGCGCAGGCGTGCGCACTCGACCTGCTGCCGCTGCGCCGCACCACCCAGGTGCGCTGGACCGCGAAGAACGGGACCACGGCACTGCAGTACGTCGTCGAGCAGCCCACCACGACGGCCGCCGCCAAACTCGTTCAGAAATACCTCTCCCGGGCCGAGCGCTGCGAACGCAAGGACGTCGGGCGGGCGGGGCGGATGCGGGTCGCCATGTTGTCCACCCACGACGTCGCCAGCGGCCTGACCGTGCTGGGCGCCTTCCACCGCGTCGGCCACGGGACCACGCAACGGGCGGTCAGCACGCTGATCGGAGTCGGTCGCGACCGGCGGCTGGTGACCGTCATCGAGCTCAGGGTGCCCGGCAAGCGGGGGTCGGCCCCGGTCTCCAGCTTCCAAACGCTGTCCCAGCGCGCCGTCGACCAGTTGAACTAGGACATTTCACCCTCATCGCACGCGGAGGGCGCCCGCCGAGTCGTGCGAAATTCACACGCAACCGCCATCAAGGCCTCGCCGGGCGTTTCCGATCCTTCTGGCGAACGCACCCGACGCGTTCGCCGACCACGAATCGGAGTCCGTGATGTCCCACATCCCTACGCGCACTGCTCTCGCCGGCGCGCTTGCTGCCGCTGTCCTGGCGACCGGTGCAGGTGCCCTGGCCCCGACCGCCGGTGCCGACGTCACCGCACCGACCGCGCCGCGCCTGCTGGCGATCAAGCACCTGCCGACCGAGCCGCCGTTCAGCTCCTGGAAGGCCACCCCGGTCGCGGCGATGGACGACCAGTGGCTGTGCGAGGAGGAAGCGCTGCCCAGGGGCGACACCCTCTGGCGCACGTTCTACAACACCAAGGCCGGCACCGCCCTGACCCAGTACGCGGTCCGCATGCCCTCGAAGAAGGCCGCCAGGAAGGCCGCCGCGCGCGTCAAGGAGTGCTTCACCCGCACCTCACTCGCGACCCGGCTGCTGCCGGACGACCTGCGGAACCTGCGCCTGGACACCTTCCTGACCAGCGGCCTCAAGGACGGCCTCACAGTCGGCGCGGTCACCGTGCGCCTGTCCGGCCCGGACGAGCAGTACCTGTGGTCAGTCGGTCGGGACGGCAAGTACCTCTCGCTGCTGGTGTTCCCGCTGCTGAGCAACGCCGAGGCCCCGGCCGATGCCTGGTCCGCCGTGAGCAAGAAGGCCCTGCGCCGCGTCGCCCGCTGAGCGAGTAGCGTCCACTCGGGCGCGGCACCGCCGCCGCGTCTGACCGGTACGCATCAGTGCACGCGCTGCGGACGCCCTCGGGAGCCCCTTGCCATGGATATGACCCGTTGGATCGTGGGGATACTCGGCACCCTTGCGGTGCTGCCGATCGCCGGCCGCCGTGGCCTATGGCTCTACAAGCTGGCGATGACCGGCCAGCCCGCGCCGGACCGCCTGGCGAACGTCAGCCGGCCGAAGATCGGCGCCGCGCTCAAGCGTCAGGTGATCGAGGTCTTCGCGCAGAAAAAGCTGCTGAAGTGGTCCATCCCGGGCGCCGCGCACGCCATGGTGTTCTACGCGTTCGTGATCCTGGGCACGGTGTACGTCGAGGCCTACGGGGCGATGTTCGACCACGACTTCCACATCCCGCTGATCGGGAAGTGGGAGGTGTTGGGCTTCATCCAGGACTTCATCGCCGTGCTGTGCCTGGTCGGCATCGCCACCTTCGCCGGCATCCGCTACAAGCAGGCCCCGGCCAAGCTCGGGCGCAAGTCCCGCTTCAAGGGCTCGCACACCGGCGGCGCCTGGGTCATCCTGTTCATGATCTTCAACGTCCTGTGGACGCTGTTCTTCTTCCGCGCCGTCTCCTCGGCCGCCGGCAACCTGCCCTATGACGACGGCGCCTTCGTCTCGATCGGCATCGGTAAGGCGTTCGAGGGCATCGACGACGAGCACACGCTGGAATGGATCGAGACCGTCGCGCTCTGGGCGCACATCGGGGTGATGCTCGCCTTCCTCGTGATCGTCGTCTACTCCAAGCACATGCACATCTTCATCGCACCGCTGAACATCACGTTCGCGCGCAAGCCCGATGGTCTGGGCCCGCTGCTGCCGATGCAGAGCAACGGCAAGGTGCTGGACTTCGAGGAGGCCGACCCCGAGGTCGACATCTTCGGCCGTTCCAAGATCGAGGACTTCACCTGGAAGGGCTTCCTCGACTTCGCGACCTGCACCGAGTGCGGGCGTTGCCAGTCCCAGTGCCCGGCCTGGAACACCGACAAGCCGCTCTCGCCGAAGATGCTGATCCTGGAGTTGCGCGACCACGCCTTCGCGAAGGCGCCGTGGTTGCTGGCGACCGAGGAAGAGCGCGAGCACCTGCCGCAGTCGGTGAAGGACGAGGCGGCCCGCCCGCTGGTCGGGACCAAGGAAGAGAACGGGGTCATCGACCCCGACGTGCTGTGGTCCTGCACGAGCTGCGGTGCCTGCGTCGAGCAGTGCCCGGTCGACATCGAGCACATCGATCACATCGTCGACATGCGCCGCTATCAGACGATGATCGAGTCGAATTTCCCGTCCGAGGCCGGCGGGATGCTCAAGAACCTGGAGAAGGCGGGCAACCCCTGGGGGATGCCGGCGCGGATGCGCACCGATTGGACCAAGGATCTGGGCTTCGACGTCAAGGTGCTCGGCGAGGATGTCGAGGACCTCACCGGCGTCGAGTACCTGTTCTGGGTCGGTTGCGCCGGCTCGCTGGACGACAAGGCCCAGAAGACGACCAAGGCCGTCGCAGAGTTGCTGCACATCGCGGGCGTCGACTTTGCGATCCTCGGCCAGGCCGAGACCTGCACCGGGGACCCGGCCCGGCGGATGGGCAACGAGTTCGTCTTCCAGATGCTCGCGCAGCAGAACGTCGAGACCCTCAACGAGGCCAAGGCGACGAAGATCGTCGCGACTTGCCCGCACTGCTTCAACACGGTCGGCAACGAGTACCCGCAGCTCGGCGGCAACTACGAGGTCGTGCACCACACCCAGCTGCTCAACGATCTGGTCGCCGCGGGCAAGCTGACGCCCGTCACGACCGCGGACAACAGCACCGCGACCTACCACGACCCGTGCTACCTGGGTCGGCACAACAAGGTGTACTCCCCGCCGCGTGAGCTGATCGCCAAAGTCGGCGGGCTCAAGATGGTGGAGATGGAGCGCTCGAAGGAACGCTCCTTCTGCTGCGGCGCCGGCGGTGCGCGGATGTGGATGGAAGAGACCATCGGCACGCGCATCAACGACAACCGCACCGAAGAAGCGCTGTCGCTGAACCCGGACACCATCGTCACCGGCTGCCCGTTCTGCAAGACGATGATCAGCGACTCGGTGGCCGGCAAGGCGGGCGACGGTCAGACCAACGCGCAGAACGTCGAGGTCATCGACGTCGCGCAACTGATGGTCCGGGCGATGAAGCCCGTCAAGGTCGGGGTTGCTGCCGACGGTCCGTCAGCAGCAACGGCAGCGGCGGCGGCGAATGGAGTCGCGGACGATGTCGCGCACGAGGATCCGGCCGGCCCCGACGAGCCGATCGGCTCCGACCCGGGCGCCGGGACCGACGGCGTGACGCCGCCGCACGAGCCCGAGGCCGCCGCACCGGAGGCCGACCCGACCGTCGACATGCCCGGCGAGCCGGACAACCCGAAGTTCAGCCGCTGACGTGGACGAGTTCTCCCACGCGGAATCGATCGTGATCGCCGCCTCTCCCGAGGTCGTCTACGACTTGGTCTCCGACGTCACCCGGACTGGCGAATGGAGCCCGATCGTGCAGGCCTGCTGGTGGGATGAGGGCTCGAGCGCGCAGGTCGGCCACGGCTTCACCGGCCGCAATGTGCTGCCCGAGCGGACCTGGGAAACCCATTGCGAGGTCGTCGCCGCCGAGCCTGGCGCCGCATTCGGCTGGGTGGTCGGCGACGCCCTGGTGTGGTGGATGTACACGATGAACGCAGTGGCCGGCGGGACCGAGCTCACCGAGGCGTGGCGCTTCCTGCCCGGCGGCATCGCCTTGATGCACGAGCGTTATCCGGATAGCGCGCAGGCGGAGATCGCGGCTCGGATCGAGCGCGCTCACCACGGGATCTCGGCGACGCTGGCGGCGATGAAGCGGATCGCTGAGACAACCTGACGTTGCCTCAGAGAAAAACCAGTTCGACGTCGACCCCGAGAACCGCATAAGTACCGGCCGCGCGACGGTCGGCCGTGATGAGAGTGCGTCCGTGTTCCTTTGCCGCCGCCCCCACCAGCGCATCGAAGGTCGCGCCGCCCGCAACCCTGGCTTGTGCCAGTTCGAGCAGAACCGCTCCCGCCCGCTCACCGCTGAGATACACCGTGTCCGGAAGCGCGCGCTGCATCAGGATCAGCGTGACCTCGGGCGACCGTCGCCAGGGCCCTGGGGGGCTCAGACCTCGGTGCGGTGAAAGTTCAGGAACGAGCGCGAGGCGGTCGGGCCGCGCTGGCCCTGATAGCGCGAGCCGTGTTTGGCGGAGCCGTAAGGGTGCTCGACGGGCGAGGAGAGCCGGATGAAGCAAAGCTGTCCGATCTTCATCCCCGGCCAGAGCTTGATCGGCAACGTCGCGACGTTGCTCAGCTCAAGTGTCACGTGCCCGGTGAAGCCGGGGTCCACGAAACCGGCCGTGGAGTGGGTAAGCAAGCCGAGGCGCCCAAGGCTGGACTTGCCCTCCAGTCGCGCGGCGACGTCGTCCGGGAGGGTCACGCACTCATACGTCGCGGCCAGCACGAACTCGCCCGGGTGCAGGATGAACGGCTCCCCCGAAGCCGGCTCGATCATGCGGGTGAGGTCGGGCTGTTCCTCCGCCGGGTCGATGTGCGGATAGCGGTGGTTCTCGAACACCCGGAAGTACTTGTCCAAGCGGACGTCGACGCTGGAGGGCTGGATCATCTCCGCGTCGTACGGCTCGAGAACGACGCGGCCATTCTTGATCTGGTCGGCGATGTCGCGGTCGGAAAGCAGCATGGGCGGCAGGTTACGGTGTCACCGCGTTCGTGCCTGTACCGGCGTCGTCGGTCCAGCGCCGGCCTTGCTCCTGGCGGTGATAGTGGCGACGTAGCTGGACTTGCGCTTGAGTCCCTTGAACTGGGCCGTCCGCTTCTTCGCTCTCAAGGTGACGACCTTCGCCCTCTTGAGGCCTGGGCCCTTGAGCGAGACCTGGTAAGAGCGCACGCCCGAGCCGACAAAGACCGGCGGCAACCACCGCACGGCCAATCCCGTGGGCCCGGTGCGAAACTCCACCTTACGTACCTCGGAGGGCAGATCCCCGCCGCAGGCGAGGACCGCCACCTCGTCGACGTACCAGAATCCACTGCTGACGTTGCTCATGTCGCCGGCTACCCGCCAGCGGACTTGCAGGTCGCGCCCGGCAGCCGCGGTCAGCTCCAGCAGGCTGGACTGGTAACCGTTGCTGTCCCCGCCGAACGCCGTGTAGGCCGTCCCGCCTTGCGGGCTGATCGTGCGTCCCGGGCCATTGGTCCACGGCAACCCCGACGCGCTCGCCCAGTCCCCGCCGACCTCGCGAAGATCCACTACCGCGCCGTCGTAGTACCGCTCGGTCAGACCTGTCTTGAGCAGAGAGTGCTCCAGGGAGTAGGCGTGCGCGAAGCGCAGGAAGGTCCGCACGCCTCGGGGCACCCGGACCGGGGTGCGCAGTTCCAGCGCTGTGGAGCTCAGCGTCGCCGGAGAGATCCCCAGCACGCTGCGGCGCCCCGCACGGGCGTAGGCCTCGGAGATTCCCCAGCCCTTGTTCGCAAAGAACCCTGCAGTCTTGCCCTCGAACCCTTGGGCGAGCAGGGACACGGTGCGGAGCCCGGTCGGGCAGAAGCCGGCCTCGGGGGCGGCCGCGGCCGCGACCGGCTGCCTGGTCAGCTGCGTGGCCGCGATAGCCCGCGCGACGTTCGCACAGTCCGCGGCGGTGATCTGCGCGCCGCCGTTGCGCACCTTACTACCCGTCAGATCGGCGCAGGCTTGGGTGAGCGCGGCGGCGAGGTCCGCGTAGTCGGCACCGGAGGGCAGCATGCGCTGCACCCGGTTGTACAGCGTCGCGGTCTTGGAAATGCCAAGCGCGCCGATCTTCTGCCCGTTGAAGGTTCGGCTCCCGGTACCCGCCGCAATCAGGTAACCCGTCTTGTTTCCCACGCCGGAGTTGTGGTGCACACCGCCGGCGTCGCGCAGGAACGGATCCGAGGTGTAGGTCGTGCTGGACATTCGATCCGGTTGCGGCACCAGCGTTCGGCTCGGCTCGGCAAGGTTGCGCAACGGCGCGGTTTTCAGCGGGAGGTCTTCACCGAAGACCCATGCCGGTTGCGGGCCTGGTTCGTCGATGCTGTCGGTGAGGTCGACCATTTCCCCGAAGAGATCGGACATTGATTCGTTGATGGCGCCGGACTGGTGCAGGTAGAGCAACCGTGAGGTCCGTTCGGTGTAGCCGTGCGCGAGTTCGTGTGCCACCACGTCATCGGCGCCGGTCCACCCCGCGCCGTAGAACATGCCGCGACCATTCCAGAATGCGTTGTTGAACGCGGTGCCTTTGGTCGGCTCGCACAGCGAGGTCTTCCTGCAGTAGCGAACGGTCGAGCGCAGCGCTTTACCGTCGCCGGTGTCCGTACCCAGCAGGGCCGTCAGGTCAATCCCGAGTTCCTTGGCGAAGAAGGTGGACGCGGCCGCGGTGTAGGTGAAGGCCTTGTCGACCTCGACACGCGCCTGCGCATCGCGCACCGCCGCGTTCTTGCCCTCAATGCGGGCGTAACGAGACTTGCAATCACCCGCTTCCACCGTCCCCCGGTTAGCCTGGTCGCAGGCGACGCGGCGCAGGTACGCGATCTGGTCCACCCGCAGCGCCACACCCCCGTTGCGAGCGTCGATCAACACGAGGTCGCGCACGCCGGCAAAGTCACTGACCTCGACCTGCCACATCGAGCCTGCGACGACACCTTCGCTCTGCGGGATACCCAGCAACTCCGGGTCCAGGTAGGCGCGGGTGGCCGGGCCGGGGGCCAACTGATCGCTGGCGTCACCGGCGTGCGCCGCCCGGGTCGCCGCCAAGGCACTGCGGCGGGCCTGCGCAGCGCTGATCGACCCTGGCGCCCCGATCAACGGATGGTTGGTGAGCTCGCCGGTCACGGAGCGAAGCCCGCCGCTCGCGTCCAGCACCACGGTGAGCCCGCCCCCGAGTACGGTGCCCGGACCGAGCAGCTGCTGGAACTTCACGATGCGGGCGTCACCGGCAGCATTTACCAACGCCGGATGAGCCGGGAGCACCCGCAGCGCTGCGACCCCGACGGGGCCGAACAGCGGCAGCAGCGGGCCCAGGTGCGCGCGGGCGATCTCTTCGTCGGAGGCATCGGCAGCGACGTGCGCCGGGCGAGCAAGCGGATGTCCGGCGCTGGCCCCGAGCAGGTGCGCGAGACCCCGGGCGTCGCGCACGAGCGTGATCGGGGCATCGGTCGCGGCGCGGGCGAAGCGCTCCGCCTCCACCACCGCATCGGCCAACCCGCCCAGCGATGTGTCGCCGGCGCGGGCCAACGGTTCCCCACCGAGCTGCACACCCAACGCCGCCGCAAGGGCGAAGACTGCTACCGATGCCTGCCAACTGCGCCTAACCCGCATCCGAACCTGCCCCGAATTGTCCGCCTTGTCCGACTTGACCGAGGTGGATCTTGACATCTACGAGCGCGGGGCGCGACCCCCACGCCGCCGGTCACCAACGCGCGTGGGGGCGTTAGACTCTGCGCCGCGACGCTTCCGCGACAGTGGTGCATGTTCCGCTACGCGATGGTGGCCTCGCGGGTGTAGTTCAATGGCAGAACAGCAGCTTCCCAAGCTGCTAGTGCGAGTTCGATTCTCGTCACCCGCTCCACGAACGATCCGACACCGCCGACTGTTGGCGACCCGGCTGTCGGTGGTGGACGCCCGGTCAGGAGACCGTCAGGCTGCCCGTCATGAACTGGTGGGGAATGCAGAAGTAGGGGTACTTCCCCGCCTTCTGCACAGTGAAGGTGTAGCTCTTACCCTTGGCCAAATCCCCGGAATCGAACGATTTGTCGTTGGCGGTCAGCGTGTGCACCGCGGTGTCCATGTTGGTGACTTTGATCTTCTGGCCGACCTTGACCTCGACCTGCTCGGGGACGAACTTGAAGTCCTTGATGGCGATCTGCACCACGTCGGCGTTGGGTTTCGCCTCGGAACCGCTGGGCTCCTTCTCGGCAGGGGGCGGTGCCTGCTCGGCGGTGGAGCTCTTCGCGTACAGGAATCCCCAGTGCGAGTCGGATCCGGTGTGTCCGGTGACGGTGGTCATGACTCCGGAGGCAACCGCCAGGGCGGCCACGACGGCCGCAAGTCCGGTCACGGCGGCAGGGGAGCGCTCCTCGTACCGCCGGGAGACCAGCAACGTGAGCACGCAGGCCAGGGCGAGGCCGACCATGATCCACAGCGTGATCTCGCCCCACTTCTCGTGGTCGTTGCTCGGCACACCGCCGCCGAGCTTGTCCTGCAGCGCGTAACCAGCGCGGACGGTGACGAACGTGAGCACGAGCAGCCCCACGTTCGCGGCGGTGACAATCGCGAGGTACTTGGCCCGCCACGCCGGGCGCAGGATGACCGCGACGGTCGCGATGGCGCCGAGCGGGAGCAGAACCACCGTCGCGTGCAGCACGAACACATGCAGCGGCAGACCGAAGAACGTGTCGAACATCCGAGCTCCTGACCTCACGCGGGCGTGCCAGCGAGTGCACGATCTGCCGTAGGCCCGACGATACGTCGTCCGGCTGCCCTCACGGGGGACGCGGACTCCCCACCCGTTGGGCCGCACCCCGGGGTGCGGCCGGGTGAGGCGCCGCGTCAGCCGGCCAGGTGCCGGCGCAGGCCGCGTTCACCGGCGCGCATCATCACGGCGTGGTTGAACCGGAACGCCGGGCGGGCGAACGCGAGGCGGCGCAGCAGCGGGCGCGCCACCTCGACGTCCTCGCCGAAGCGCAGCAGGGTTCCCGCGCCGTCACGGGAGGGCGTCATCGTCCACCGGCTCGTGCCGACCAGGTCACCGCTCAAGCGGGCTTCCAGCACCCCGGCCGCAGGATCCTTGCGGGAATGATGAGCGGTCATCCGTAGCGAGTACGGCAGCAGGGACCGCACCTCGACCTCGCAGGTGTGCTCGTCGATCCCCCGGGTGCGGCGGACCTGCGGCCACCATCGGCCGTACTCGTCGAGGCGGGCCAGGGTGTCGAACACCGCTGCGGGCGGTGCGGGCACGACCCAGTGGCTGGTGAACTCGTAGCGGTGTCGACTCACCGGTGCATTGTGACCACGTCCGGTCAGATCCGCCGCACCCCACCCGGCGGCCCCGGCGTGCATACCCGCCATCGGGGGTTTCCCGCGCACCCCGCGGGGTGGAACTGTGGGGGGGTATTCATCAGCAGCACGACAAGGAGCACACATGCGAGCACGAACTGTCGGAACCGCTGTCGCGGGAATTGGTGTCGCCTCGGGGCTCGTGATGTCGTCGCTAGGCGGCGTGGCGGTTGCGGGACACCTCAACACGGTGCTCAGCGCCAAGCTCACAGGTGCGAAGGAGGTGCCGAAGGCGGGCGACCCCGATGGACGCGGAAGCATCTCCGTGTTCGGGATCGACAACGACACCAAGACCCTGTGCTACGTATTGCGGGTCGGCAAGATCTCGCTGCCCGAAGGAAAGATCTTTGCCCACATTCACAAGGGCGGGGTCAAAGCGAACGGCCCCATCGTGGTGAACCTGGCCGGGCCGGCCGGCGGCGAGGCCGCCGATTGCCTGACACAGGGCGAGAAGCTGCCCAGCGGCGCCAAGGCGTTCCCGACCAAGGTCACAGTCGCGGACATCCTGGAGAACCCGCGCGACTTCTACGTCAACGTGCACAACGCGGAGTTCCCTGACGGCGCCATCCGCGGCCAGCTCCGCGCGAAGTGATTCACGGACGCAACCGTCGGCTCAACGAGCCGACGGTTGCGTCGCCCGTGCGACGGCCGCCGCGATCATCGCCATGGTCACTCGGGCCCGGGTCGGGTTCGCGGTCAGGAAGTAGTGATCGACCCCGGGGGTGAGGTCGTACTCGACCCGGATCCCGGCCTCGCGCAGCCGCTCGGCGTAGCGGTCGCCGTCCGGGCGCAGGGAGTCGTGTTCGGCAGTGCAAATCACCGCCGGCGGGAGGCCCGTCAGGTCCGCGGCGAGCAGCGGCGAGGCGTAGGGGTGCGCGCGGGTGACGGGGTCGGGGAAATACACCCGCCGGACCAGTTCGCGGAACGAGCGCGAGATCATCGACGGGCTCTGGGGCAACTCGCTTGCAAGGTCGAGCGCGGGGACCCCGAGCACCTGCAGCACCGGCCGGGCGCTGTCGGCGTCGCGGGCCTGCAGGCACACTGACGCCGCGATCCCGCCACCGGAGGAGAACCCGCCGACCGACATCCGCTCCGGGTCGAGCCCGAGCGTGCCCCCCGCGCGGGCGACGAAGGCCACGACGTCGTGGCACTGCTCCTGGGAGACCGGGTAGCGCACATACGGGCCGGTCCGGAAGTCGACGTTGAGCACGACGACGTGCGCGGTCGCGGCGAGGTAGCGGCACCACCAGTCATCCATCTGCGGGAAGCGCATCAGCCACCCTCCGCCGTGGAAGTGCACGTGGACCGGCATCGACCCGGCCGAACCCGCCGGCCGGTACACGTACACCGGCACCCGGCCGTGCCGGGTCGCGATCTTCACCTTCTCCGGCGCAGGCAGGTCGGTGCCGGCGAACTTCAAGTCCGTGCCGTACCGCACGGTGAAGCGCGCGCTGGCATGGATCATCATCGCCTGAACCCGGTCACCCCATCGCACGGCGACTATTCGCAGCCGAGCTCCGGCCGGCGTGGCCGGATCCGGTGGACACCCGGTCAGGGTCAGCGCAGCCCGCGTTCGGGCACGCCCCGATGGGCCGTGCGCATCGCATCGCGCCAGATGGGGCCGGGTAGCGCGCCACCGAAGAGCTGGCGGTAGAAGACCCCGTTGACGGTGATGTTGCGCAGCGGACGCGAGCGGTGCGGATAGCCCGCCCAGACCGCAGCGGCGTAGTCGCGGGTGAAACCGGCGAACCACACGGCGCTCGCGCGGTTCGTGGTCCCGGTCTTGCCGGCCGCAGGTCGTCCGATATCCATCCGGGCTGCGGTCCGGCGGGGGTTGTCCCCACTGATGACATCACGCAGAAGCAGACTCACCTGACGAGCCTCACGGGCCCCGAGCACCCGGCGACAATCCGCCTGAGGGGGCGTCAGCGCCGACCCGTCGGGACCGGTGATCGCATTGATCGCGTGGGAATCGCAGTGGATGCCACCCGCACCGAACGTCGCGTACGCCTCCGCCAGCCGCAACGGGGAGATTTCGTCGACGCCGAGAACGAACGAAGGCACGCGGGACAACGGCTCGCCGTCGGCGCGACGCAGGCCCATCGACTCCGCAATGCGGGCGGGAGCGCACTGCCCGGTCATTTCCTGCAGGCGGACGAAGTAGGTGTTGACCGACATTTCGGTGGCCGCCGCCATGGAGATCCGTCCGTACCCGGTGCTCTGGTAATTGCCCAGCTCGTAGGGCGGGAACTTCTTGTCGGTCTTGCAGTTGCGGAAGCCGTCCACGGTGGCCGAGGACGAGGCGTCCAATCGCAGAGTCGGCGCGAGGTCCTTGCGGGCAGCCGCAGCCAGGACGAAGGGCTTGAAGGTCGAGCCGCCCTGGAAGCCCGCACTGCCACCCTGATCTTTGTCCAGGGCGTAGTTCAGCGTCGTGCGTCCCCTGCCGGTGCCCCACTTACGGTTCAGGGCGATGGCCCGCACTGCGCCGGTACCCGGCTCGGTGATGACGGCAGCGGACCCCAGGCTGTGGGTGGAGCCGATCTGGCGCCGCATCGCGCGCTCGGCCCCGCGCTGCACCGTCGGATCCAGGCTCGTGCGGATCGTGAGACCTCCCTCGTGCAGCCGTGCCATCCGTTCCTCGGCATCGGAGCCCAGGCTCGGCGTGCGTCGGACCTCGGCGAGGACGTAGCTGCAGAAGAATGGCGCGCTGGAGTCCTGGCACCCGTTGCGCACCGGCTGGAGATCCAGGTTCAACGGCTGGCGACTCACGCGGCGGGCCTCGCTGCGGCGCAGGAATCCGGCGTCAGCCATCCGGGTCAGCACCTCCGCGCGGCGCGAGGTTGCCCGGGCCGGGCGGCGCACGGGGTCGTAGGTACTCGGCGCCTGCAACAGGCCCGCGAGCAGTGCTGCCTGAGGGAGCGTCAGTTGGGCGGCCCGGGTGCCGAAATAGCGTTGTGCCGCCACCTCTATTCCGTAGGCACCGTTACCGAAGTAGGCGACGTTGAGGTAGCTCTCGAGGATCTCGTCCTTGCTCATCCGTTCCTCGGCCTGCAGGGCGAAGGCGAGTTCGCGTACCTTGCGCCCCACCGTGGTGTCGGTGGCTTCCGCGACCTCCGCGCGCGATTGCGCCTTCAGCACGAGCAACTGCTTGACGTACTGCTGGGTGATCGTCGACCCGCCCTGAACCACCCGGCCGGCGAGCACGTTGGCCGCCAGCGCGCGCACGGTGCCCTTCACATCGATAGCGCCGTGGGCGTAGAAGCGCGCGTCCTCGGTTGCCAGCACCGCTTCGCGCAGCACCGGGGCGATCTGGTCGAGCGGCACCGCGATGCGGTCCTGGCGGAAGAACGTCGCCAGGACCGACCCGTCCGCGGCCAGCACGGTCGAGCGTTGCGGCACGTCGGGGTCCAGGAAGTCCGACGGGAAATGTTCGACCGCGGCCGCCTGACCGGCATCGGCCGCCTGCAGGGCTACCCCCGCCAGCGGCGTCAGCAGTCCGGCCAGCATCGCTCCCCCGGCAACGGTGACGCCGAGGAAGCGCGCGGCGCCCCCGGTCTTGACTCTCATCGCTGTCTCCCCTCCACCGGGGCATACCCGGTGATCCGGGTGAAACGCCACCCGAGATGGGGGGAACTGAGCCGCAACCTCAGGCCGACCGGGGCGGGGGCCTGCTCGGCCGGGCGCTGCAGGCGGGCCACCAACGGGGTGACGACGGACCCGACGACGTCGACGATCGCGACGACACCGATGATGCGCCAGAAGCCCTCGCCACCACCGGACTCGGTCAGCGCGACGAGCGCGGCGAGCATGGTGGCGACTACGGCGACGGCGACCACGGTTGCCCCGCAGATCGCGCGGGCGGCCGGTGCGGCGCGCCGGACCACGTGCAGCAGCAGGGACGCGTGGGCGAAGCCGACGCCGAGGATGGCGCAGACGCCGAAGGTACGGCAACGGCCTCCCACAGCTACGCCATCGACTCCGGCCTGGACACAGCGCAACCCCCACCGGCAGGTGATCATCAGGACGTCGGAAACTCGGCCTCAGACAGCTCTCCCGGGCAGCGTTAGGCTCATCATCAGCTGCATCCATCGCGCGCAGGGAGGACCCGCCATGGCCACATCCCCCGTCTCCGAATCGCCGCACTGGCGCGGAATCCACCACCTCGCGCTCGTCACCACCGACATGGACGCCACCGTCCGCTTCTACCACGGCGTGCTCGGAGCCCGCCTGGTCGCGACCGTGGCGACGGAGGAGTTCCGGCACTACTTCTTCGAGTTCGGCCCTGAGTCGACGGTGGCATTCTTCGAGTACCGCGGGGTGGAACTCGAGCACTTCGCCAAACCGGCCGGGGTGCCGTTCCCTGCCGCGTCGCAGTTCGACCACCTCTCCCTGGCCCTGCCCGACGAGGACGCCCTGATGGGGTTGCGCGATCGCTTGAAGTCGGCGGACTGCGAAGTCACCGACGTGGTCGACCACGGCGTGATGCGCTCGATCTACTTCTCCGACCCGAACGGGATCGCGCTGGAGGCGTCCTTCTGGGTGCTCGACGCCACCGGCCGGGCTGCCGACTACACCGATCGACGCCTGTTCGCCGACACCGATCCCGTCCCGGCGGTCGCCGAATTGATCGAGCGCGGGGAACTGAATCACACCCCGAGCACCCGGCTGGTTGCCGAGATCACCAGGGACCTCTACAACACGACCGCCTAGGGCGGGCAGGTCAAAGTTCAGAACTAACGGTCCGTTTGCCCGGAGATGTCCGATGTCTCGAGGATGTCGAGAACGGCCGTCGCACACCAATAGGTTCGGCCTGCGGGACCACGCCGAGCCAGTGCGGTCAACCACCCTCGTCTCTCGGCTTCTCGGAGCAGGTTTCGCGCGCCCTGGGGGGTCACGGAGGTCGCTCGTTGGACCCGCGCCGCAGTGAGGAACGGGTTGCCGAACATCAGGTCCACAAGTAGCGGCAAGCGAGAGCGAGCCGAGACGCTTTCCAATAGGTAGCGCTCGCGCAGTTCCACCAAAGCTCCGACCCGGTCGATTCCATCCTTGGCCTGATGTTCCACTGCTGTGAGAAAGAACTGAAGCCACTGCTGGATCTCCCCGCGCTCGCGGACCGCCTGCAGCCGCTCGTAGTACTCGCGGCGATGGGCTTCCAAGTACCCCGATAGGTAGAGCACGGGGGTGTCCAGCTTCCTCCGCTCGATCAGCATCAGCCCCACGAGGAGCCTGCCGATGCGGCCATTGCCATCGAGAAACGGGTGAATGGTCTCGAACTGATAGTGCATCAGCGCGCACTGAACCAAGACCGGCAGCGCGCTCGGCTCGTTGACGAATCGCTCCCAGTCCGCGATCAACTCCGGGACGGCCGGATGAAGTGGAGGGACGTAGACAGCATTCTCCGGGCGTGCAGTGGGGGAGCCCACCCACACCGGGCTTCGTCGGAACTCACCCGGAAGTTTCTCCTGCCCCCGAACCCCGGACAGGAGTTCGGCGTGCACTGCCTTGACGAGACGCTGGGTCAGGGGCTGATCACGGATCAGCCGAACTCCGAGTTGGTTGGCACGGACATACCGCTCGACCTCGGCGGCCTGCTCATCACGCACGACGGTGTCGGCCACCTCGGCCCGCAGCACCTCGGACAGTGAGGTCTGCGTGCCCTCGATCCGCGAGCTCGCCACGGCTTCTCGGGTCATATAGGGACCCATCAGGAGCCCGATGTCCCGTACCAAAAGGTTCAGACCCTTGAGGTGTCCCAGCGCCGCATCGGCCTCGGACAGTGCGAGGACCGTAGCCTCCTCGAGCAGAAGCCGACGCGGAACCGGCTCTGGCTCGAAGTACCAGAACGCATGCCGGTTGCCTGGCTCTTGCACCGGGCGGCCGAAGGCATGGCTGGTGTATGCGGACGGGTCTACCCTGCGATTCTAGCAAAATTAGAGCGGCTAAAGTTGCTTCTACTGCCTGCCTGGCCAAGTAGCTGAGGGTCTGCCTCGCGAGAACCAACTTTAGTGGTCTGTCAATTGCTTCTAACCGTACCGATCTAGCGCGGATCTGAGCACGAAGCGCTAGGTGCTGCGGGGGATCTCACCGGGGCTGCCGGGCAGGAAGTTGATGTAGCAGAACGTCATCGCGGGCTCGGGGATGACGGCCGGCAGCACCTGGGCACCGGGTTCGACGATGCCGGCGCAGGCGGCTTCGTCGGCCACCCCGGGCACCAGGCGCAGGATCTTGATCCCGGCGACGCGGGGGCCGGAGGCGCAGTCGAAGCGGCCGGTGTCCTGCGGTGACTGCACGAAGCACTCACCCTCGCCGACGTTGTAGGTCAGGCACAGGGTGCGCAACTCGGCCGGGCCGCCTACCTCACGGGCGACCGTGTAGATGTCCGACGGGCAGGTGGCCGCCCCACCCTCAAGTCGCAGCGCGACCCGGTAGGCGGCCTCCGGGTCATCGCACGGCACCGCCTCGGCGGCGGTATCACTGACCGGGAACTCGCCCGCGACGGTCGGCAGCTCGACCGCTCCGATGCAGTCACCGACCGCGACCTCCGAATCCGAACTCGCCGTCAGGGCGCCAACCACGGCGACGACGCCCAACACGACAAGGGCGCCGCCCAACGTCGCGACCGCGATCCTGCTACGGCGGCGCGTAGGCGCAGGTCCGGGCGCAGGCAGCGGGAGCCAGGTCCCAGGGCTCTGCGGCGGGTACTCGTCGCCAGTCGTCATCGGGGGTACCTGCCCAGGTTGGCGCTCATGAGACCCATTCGATCCTGTCCGGTCGGCGCCACGGTGAGCGGGGTCCCGCGATCAGCGGCTGCGGTTCTCGGGCAGCGGCTGGAACCGGCGCAGGCGCAGGCTGTTGGTGACGACGAAGACTGAGGACAACGCCATCGCCGCCCCGGCGAGCATCGGGTTGAGCAGTCCGGCCGCAGCCAGGGGCAGGGCGGCGACGTTGTAGGCGAAGGCCCAGAACAGGTTGGCCTTGATCGTGACCAGGGTCCGCCGGGCGAGCCGGATCGCGTCCGCGGCGGCCCGCAGATCCCCCCGCACCAGGGTGAGGTCACTTGCCTCGATCGCAACGTCGGTCCCGGTGCCCATGGCCAGCCCGAGGTCAGCCTGGGCGAGGGCGGCGGCGTCGTTCACCCCGTCGCCGACCATGGCCACGACCCGGCCCGCGGCCTGCAGCCCCTTGATGACGTCGACCTTGTCCTGTGGCAGTACCTCGGCAATGACCGAGTCGGGGCCGTCGGCGATCCCGACCTCACGGGCCACTGCCTGCGCGACCGCGCCGTGATCTCCGGTGAGCAGGATCGGGGTCAGGCCCAAAGCCCGCAGCTGGGAGATGGCCTGGGCCGAGGTCGCCTTGAGGGTGTCGGCGACCGCGAGCACGCCGCGCGCCTGACCGTCCCAGCCCACCGCGATCGCGGTGCGTCCCTGCTCCTGGGCGGCTGTCATGGCCGCCTGCAGCTCTGCCGGCAGGTGCTGGGACCACTGCTCGAGGAGTTGGGGCCGCCCCACCAGGACCGCGCGGGAACCGACGACCCCGCTCACGCCGAGCCCGGAGATGTTGGCGAAGTCGGCCACCGCGGGCAGGGGCCCGACCTCGGCCACCGCCCCGGCGGCCACGGCCCGGCCGATCGGGTGCTCACTGGCGGCCTCCAGGGCGCCCGCGAGGCGCAGGAGCTCGGCGCGCTCGACACCAGCGGCGGGCACGACCTCGACCAGGCTCATCTGACCCATCGTCACGGTGCCGGTCTTGTCCAGCACGACGGTGTCGATCCGGCGGGTGTTCTCCAGGACCTCGGGGCCTTTGATCAGGATGCCCAACTGGGCGCCGCGTCCGGTACCGACCATCAAGGCGGTGGGCGTGGCCAGGCCCAGGGCGCACGGGCACGCGATGATCAGCACGGCGACTGCGGCGGTGAAGGCCGCCTGCGCGCCCTCGCCGGTCCCGAGCCAGAAGCCCAGGGTGGCGGCGGCGAGTAGGAACACCACAGGCACGAAGATTCCGCTGATCCGGTCGGCCAACCGCTGCACGGCGGCCTTGCCGGCCTGCGCGTCCTCCACGAGGCGGGCCATCTGGGCGAGTTGGGTGTCCAACCCCACGCGGGTGGCCCGCACGCGAAGACGACCGCCGGCGTTGACGGTGCCGCCGACGACACCGTCCCCGGGGCCGACCTCGACGGGCACTGATTCCCCGGTCAGCATGCTCGCGTCGACCGCTGAGCTGCCCTCGACGACGACTCCGTCGCTCGCCACCTTTTCCCCGGGGCGCACCACGAAGTGCTCCCCGACCGCGAGGGTCTCGACCGGCACTCGCACCTCGACACCGTCGCGCAGCACCGCGACATCCTTGGCGCCCAGCTCCAACAACGCGCGCAGGGCGGCACCGGAGCGGCGCTTGGCCTTCGCCTCGAAGTACCGGCCGGCCAGGATGAACATGGTGACCCCGGCGGCGACCTCGAGGTAGATGTTGTCGGCGCCGTTGCTGCGGGAGATCGTGAACTCGAACCCGTGCTGCATACCGATCTCACCGGCCGAGCCCAGGAACAACGCATAGAGCGACCAGGTGAATGCCGCGAGGGTGCCGACCGAGATCAGGGTGTCCATCGTCGCGGTGCCGTGGCGCAGGTTCGTCCACGCGGCGCGGTGGAACGGCAGCGCACCCCAGACGACGACCGGAGCGGCCAGGGCAAGGGAGAGCCACTGCCACCCGTCGATCTGAAGGGGCGTCACCATCGCAAGCGCGATCGTGGGGACGGCGAGCAGCACGCAGATGATCAGGCGCGACCGCAGCTCCGCGGTGGGGTCCACCTCCCCCGGCGTGGGGTCCTTCGCGTCGCCAACCGGCGGAGCCGGCAGGCTCGCGCCGTAGCCCGCCGCGGCCACCACCTCGATCAGCTCGGCAGCCGTGATCGCGCCGGTGATCTGCACCCGCGCCTTCTCCGTCGCATAGTTTACCGTCGCGCTGACCCCGTCGACCTCGTTGAGCTTGCGCTCGATCCGGTTCGCGCACGAGGCACACGTCATGCCGGTGATGGCGAGCTCGACCTCGTGCCCGGCCGTGGCAGTGCTCATGGCTCGCTCCTTACCTGGCTCAATCAGAATGGCTCAGTGCGCATGGCTCACGGCGCGGTCGGATCGGGTCAGCTGCGGACGAGCCGGGCGATGGCGTCGTTCGCCTCGCGCAACTTGAGTTCCTTCTGCGGCCCACCAGCGACGGCGGCGTCGACGACGCAGTGCCCCAGGTGCTCGGAGAGCAGGCTCAATGCCACCGACTGCAGCGCCTTGGTCGCGGCGGACACCTGCGTCAGCACGTCGATGCAGTACTTGTCGTCCTCGACCATCTTCGCGATCCCGCGAATCTGGCCCTCGATCCGGCGCAGCCGGACAAGCTGGTCGTCCTTGGTGCCGCTATAGCCGGCCATCGGCCACGCCCCTCTCGTCCGGTCAACTCTGTCAAGCACGGTACCCCGGTAGGGTAGCAACGGAACAGACCGGACTTCGCCCGCATTCCCGGGTGTCCGCGGGCCGTGAATACCCGGTGGCCCACGGGGAAGAGGCGACCCATGACTACGACAGCTGACTCCCGCACCCTGGACGACGTCCTGAAGGACCTGCGCTTCGCGATGGTCGGCACCGCTGATGGCAACGACTGGCATTCCCGGCCGCTGTCCCTGGCCGAGCAGAAGGGCTCGATCCTGCGTTTCCTGGTCTCCTCCGACGCCGAGTGGGTGCAGGCCCTGGAATCCGGCGGCTCGCCGAGTTCGGTCACCTTCAGTGACCCCGGGAAGAACACCTACGTGGCGCTGCAGGGCAGCGCCCGGACCGTGGACCATCAGAGCGTGATCGACCGCGTCTGGAACCCGGCCGCCGAGGCCTACTTCGACGGCAAGGACGATCCGACGATCCGGGTCCTGGAGGTCACCGTGCGCCACGGTGAGTGGTGGGACGGCCCCAGCGGCCGACTCGGCCAGCTGTTGTCGATGGCCAAGGCCGCTCTCAACCAGCAGCCCGGCGGCGAAGGCAGCGTCACCATCTGATCCCGACGGCTGTCAGGACCGCCAGCCCTGCGCGAGAGCGGCCAGCGGCTGCGCTGGGTCGACGGCTAGGAGTTCGGACAGCGCCCCGACCAGGCGCGCCTGAGGTTCGAAATGGGCGCCCGCGCCCATCACCCCGATCCGCCAGAGCCGGCCGGCGAGCGGGCCGAGTCCGCCGGAGATCTCGATGCCGTGCTCGAGCAGCAACCTCGTGCGGATCACCGCCTCGTCGACTCCCGCCGGTGGGGTGACGGCCAGGAGCGGGTACAACGCCTCTCCCTCCGGCGCCAGCCGCGGGCAACCCAGCGCCGCGAAGGCATCGCGCAGGGCATGGTGCGCGCGGCGGTGGCGCTCCCACGTCGTCTCGAGCGTGCCCGCACTGAGCAGCAGCCGCAGCGATTCCCGCAGGGCGTACACCAGGTTGATCGGGGCGGTGTGGTGATAGGCCCGCGCGGGCGCACCTGACTCGGTGGGATTCCAGTAGCCGAGTACCAGCGCCAGGTCGAAGTACCAGGAGCGGCCGGGCCTGGTGCGACGACGCAGCTTGGCCAGCGCGCGCTCCCCCGCGGTGAACGGCGCCAAGCCCGGTGGGGCGTTCAGGCACTTCTGCGTACCGGAGAACGCGGCGTCGACGCCGGCCTCGTCGATCGCGAGAGGGTGCCCGCCGAGTGAGGTCACCGCGTCGATCATCAGCAGCGCATCGCGGTCCCGGCAGGCCTCGGCGAGCCCGTCGAGCGACTGGACGACCCCCGTCGAGGTCTCCCCGTGCACGACGATCATCGCGTCCAGACCGTCACGGGTAGCGGCGATCAACCGCTCGACCTCGATGGCGCGCCCCCACTGCGCCTCGACCCGGATCACCTCGGCGCCCGCGCGCTCCAGCTCGTCCGCCATCCGCAGACCGAAGAGCCCATGGATTCCGCAGACGACCCGGTCGCCGGGATCGACGAAGTTCGCCACCAGGGCCTCCATGCCGGCGCTGCCCGTCCCTGAGATCGGGAGCGTGGCGGCGTTCGAGGTGCCGAAGGCGGTGCGCAGCATCTCGATGGTCTCGCCCATCACCGCGGCGAAGGCCGGGTCCATGTGCCCGATCGTCGGCAGCGCGAGCGCGTCCAGCACGCTGGGCGGCACGATGCTCGGTCCGGAACCGAGCAACAACCGGGCCGGGACGGCGGTGAGGGTGTCGGGATTGGTCACCCCGGCATCGTCCCGCACTTCGACGGCGCGGCGCGGTGTACCCGCAGCGCGCGGCACGCTGCAGAAGTCGTGGGGTCCCGGGCTCAGCTCCTGGAACGATTCACGAAGTAGACGATGGCGGCGACGGCAGCGATGACGACCAGATACTTCATGGCCCCATTCTGCCCGCAGCCTTTCGCCGCAACCTCAGCTTGTCGCCGTCAGCGCGTACATGAGAGAGCGTGCATGAGCGGGCGCGGCGCGGGAAGGCCTCTCGCGTGACGGACTTCGGATTCTTCCTCTCGGCCGAGGAACTCGGCCCCCGCCAGCTCATCGAGACCGCCCAGTCGGCCGAACGCGCCGGCTTCGACCGGATCTGGGTGAGCGATCACTTCCATCCGTGGACGCAGGCGCAGGGTGAGAGCGCGTTCGTGTGGGCGGTCCTTGGCGGCATCGCCGCGAGTACGCAGCTGCAGATGACCACCGCGGTGACCTGCCCGACCTTCCGCATCCACCCCGCGATTCTCGCCCAGGCAACGGCGACGGTCGCCGCGATGGCCCCGGGCCGGTTCAGCTTCGGGGTCGGCTCCGGCGAGGCGCTCAACGAGCACATTCTGGGCGATCCGTGGCCGCCGGTCAGCGAGCGGCTTGCGCGCCTGGAGGAGGCGCTGGGGCTGATCCGCGAGCTGTGGAAGGGCGATGTCGTCACCCACGACGGCGAGTACTACACCGTGCACAATGCGCGCATCTTCAGCACGCCGGACGAGCCCCCGCCGATCCTGATCTCCGGATTCGGGCCCGACGCGATCGAGCTGGCCGCGCGCGCCGGTGAGGGTTGGGTGACGGTGGGACCGGACGCCGACGGCATGAAGACCTACCGCGGCGCGGGCGGGACCGGCCGGACCCAGGGCGGCATCAAGATCTGTTGGGCGAAGTCCGAGGACGAGGCCGCGGAGACCGCCCACCAGCGGTGGGGTTTCGAAGGCGTCGGTGGGCAGATCCCGCAGGACGCCCCGATGTGGATGGCCTTCGAGGCGATCGGGGAGCTGTCCTCCCCCGACGACATCAAGAAGAAGGTGCCCTGCGGTCCGGATCCCGAGCGAGTGGCCACCGCGATTCGCGAGTACGTCGCCGTCGGCTTCGACGAGGTGTACATCTCGCAGATGGGACCGGATCAGGAAGGTGCGCTCCGCTTCCTGACCAAGGACGTCCTCCCACTGCTGCGTTGACCCGCGAGCAGACCCCGGCGCGCGCGGACGGTTACGCGCCGCTGCGCGACTATCTCGCCACCGGCGACGGCCGCTCGGTTGCGTTGATCGCTGCCGACGGCTCGGTGGACTGGCTGGCGATTCCCGGCATCAGCGGGCACCCGACGTTCTCGGCCCTGCTCGACCCGCATCAGGGCGGTGCGCTGGAGCTGGCACCCGCCGAGCCGTACACCGTCACCCGGCGCTATGCCGGTGCGACCAACGTCGTGGAGACCACCCTCGCCTGCGCGTCGGGCGTGGCGCGGGTGACGGACTCCCTCAACTCCGGGGTCGCCGGCCGACTGCCCTGGACCGAATTCGCCCGCCGCGTCGAGGGAGTGCGGGGCTCGGTCCCGATGACGTGGCGGGTCGGCGCCGGACGCGCCCTGGGCGCCTCATCACCATGGATCAACGACGACGCCGGGACGCCGCTACTCGGGTCGGGGGAGGTCACGCTCGCACTGGTGCTCGACCACGTCGGACCTGCGGTCGACAGCGGTGATTCCTGGTCAGGAACGTTCCACACGACGCCGGGGAGTCGCGGCCTGCTGGCGATTGCGGGCGGGTGCGGCGAACCGCTGCACATCCCACTCGCCGCCGACGTGCAGACCCGCCTCGAGGAGTCAATCGGCGCTTGGCGGCGATGGACAGAGCAGTTCAGCTGGGACGGTCCCTGGCCGGCGGAGGTGCTGCGCAGCGCGCTGGCGTTGAAACTGTTGTTGTATTCCCCGACCGGGGCGATCGCGGCGGCGGCCACGACCTCGGTGCCCGAGCGCATCGGAGGCAGGAAGAACTGGGACTACCGCTACACCTGGGTTCGCGACACCGCGTACAACATCGACGCCTACATCCGCTGCGGGCTGCATGAGGAGATCCACGCAGCGCTCACCTGGTTGCTGGCCACGGTCGCCAGGCACGGCCCGGGGCTTCGCCCGTTCTACACCCTGCACGGGGAGCTGCCCTCGGGCCGGCGCAAATGCGACGTCCCTGGCTACCGCGGGACCACCCCGGTCGTCGAGGGCAACGACGCCCTGGACCAGCTTCAGCTCGGTGGTTACGGCGATCTGTTCCAGGCGGTGTATCTGAGTGTGCGTCAGAGTCACCGCCTCGACCCGACGACCGCGCAGGTTCTCGGTGCCCTCGCCGACCGTTGCGCCAAGCTCTGGCACGAACCAGATGCAGGCATGTGGGAACTGCCGCAATCGCGCCATTTCACCATCTCGAAGATGAGTTGCTGGCAGGCGTTGGACCGGGCCGCCCTGTTGGCCGAGATGGGACAACTACCGGGCGACGGCACGCAGTGGCGCCAGGAGGCCGAGCGCATCCGTGCGTGGACGGTCCAGCACTGTTGGTCCCCGGTGCGCGGGGCCTACGTCATGCACCCGGACACCGCGGACCTCGACGCCGGGGTCCTGCTGGGGGCGCGCTTCGGGTTCGACCGCGGGGACCGGATGCGTTCCACGATCGATACCGTCCGCGCCGAGCTGGCACGGGGCCCCGCGCTCTACCGGTACACCGGCATGGAGCGCGAGGAAGGTGCCTTCATCGCCTGCTCCTTCTGGGCTGTCGAGGCTCTTGCACTGACCGGCCAGGTCGACGACGCCGTCGCCATGATGGACCAGATGCTCGACCTGCTCGGCGGGCCGGACCTGCTCGCGGAGATGGTCGACCCGGATACCGGTGCCTACCTCGGCAACCTGCCACAGGCCCTTAGCCACCTGTCCTTGATCAACGCTGCCGCGGCAGTGCAAGACGCGCGCTCGGCTACCCGTACCATGGCCTGAGTCGCGGCCCTGCCCTCAGAGCGCCGAGCAGTGCCGCTCCAAGAGCGCCGCCAAACCCTCCGGGTCCGCCACGGTCACCGTCAGCGCCGGATGCTTGAGCAGTCCCGTCGGCTCCAGACCGGGCACGGGTTCGCGGAAGCCGATGCAGACCCCACATTCGGCGTTGGTGGCCAGCGTGATGCCGCGGTCCGCGAGGGACAGCCGCGCCGGTCCGGCGGTCTTGAGGGTGGAGTACGGCCCGGTGACCTGCACTGCCGCGATGTTGGCCAGCGGTGTCCGCAGCCGCCACGGCCCGAACCGCACCCGAAGCGCATGGGCGTCGACCTCCAGCAGCGCGGTAGCGGGGCGAACACCCCAGGCGAGGGCGAGAGCGCGGTGGGCGAGGGTGAACCGGAACGGGAAGGAGTGGGTGGCCAGATCGCTGTCGGCCTGGATCAGGTCCACCTCGGCTTCGGTGAGGTGCGTGCTCGCCGCCAGGGCCGCGCGGGCCGGAGTCGTAGGGTTCATGTCGCTCAGGATTCCCCGGCGCACTGGCCCTAACCCTGCTCCGAGGGTGCCCGTGCGCACCGAGGACACCGCAGCGCATACCGTTTAGACGGATCGGCCGCCGGGCAGAACCAGCATTTAGGCGGAAGGTCCCCCATGGACACCTCACCCCGAACGCCATCTCCCCGTCCGCGCGGGTCATTTCAGTGACGGCCGGCGCACCCGCGGTAGCCAGCGCCACCGGAAGCGACTTCGCGGTGCTCATGCGCGCCGTGCGTGAGCGCGGGCATCTGCGTCCGTGCCGACTCCGGTACGCCGTCGTGATCGCCGTAGACCTGCTGGCGTTTTGCGGGATCTGGGCCGCCGTCTACGCCATCGGCGCCACCTGGTGGGCGTTGTTCCTGGCAGTCCCGGCAGCGGTGTTCACCACCCGCCTGATGTTCCTCGGTCACGATGTCGGCCACCAGCAGGTCGCCCGCACCTCGAAGATCAACGGCGTGCTGCAGCTGCTGTTCGGGGATCTGCTCAGTGGCCTGGGCTCGCGGTGGTGGATCGACAAGCACTCCCGCCACCACGCCAACCCCAACGAGGTCGGCCGCGACCCCGACGTCGCACCCGGCGCGCTGGCCTGGACGACGGAGCAGGCAGCCGCCCGCCGCAGCCGGATCGGTGCCTGGGCCGCCCGCTACCAGGCCAGCCTGTTCTTCCCGATGCTGCTGCTGGAGGCCGTCAACCTCAAGGTCGCCAGCTTCCGGGGGGCGCGCTCGGTGCGCGACCGCACCCTGCTGCTGCTGCACGCCGGTGCTTACGTCGGGGGCTTGGTGCTGGTGCTCGGCCCCGGTCGGGCCGCGGTGTTCGCCGTCATCCACCACGCCCTGGTGGGGCTGCACCTGGGCACCGCCTTCGCCCCGAACCACAAGGGCATGCCGATGCCGGAGCCGGGATCGCGCCAGGACTTCCTGCGCAAGCAGGTGCTCACCAGTCGCAACGTGCACGGTGGACGGGCGGTCGACTGGTTCCTCGGCGGGCTCAATTACCAGATCGAGCATCACCTGTTCCCGAGCATGCCGCGCCCGCACCTACGCCACGTCCAACCGATGGTCCGGGCGCATTGCGCGAACCTGGAGCTGCCCTACGCCAGCGAGAGCCTGCAAGCCTCCCTCGGCTTGACGATCCGTCATATTCACGCCGCGGGGCAGGGCGGGCGCGCCGCCTGATGTCGGCCCCGGCGCCTCTGGGAATGCCTGGCCTTCGCGCTGTCCTGCGTGAGCGCGCCGACAACCTCGACGTGCCGGTCGATTTCGACCTCCTCTGCCAGGTCGGGTCCGCGCGGTGGGCGGGGGCGGGCGTCGCCCTCTCGGTTCCGGTCGCCGTGGCCGGCGCCGGCGGCGCCCAGACCGTGGCGGCGTGCGGGCTGGCGCGGGCCGGGGAGGAACTGCAGGTCACCGTCGGTGAGGGACCTTCCCTGGAGGTGATGGCGGGCTCGAGCATGGTGCTCGTCCCCGACCTCGCCGACCCGGCCGCGCAGACCCGCTGGCCGTTGTTCGCCCCCGGAGCCGTCGAGACGGGCATCTGCTCCGTCGCGGCGATCCCGATGCGCGTCGGTGCGGCCCGCTTCGGGGTACTGGCGGTCCACCTCGACCGCGTCGGCGGGCTGGACGCCGATCACCTGGCGGAGGCCTTGGCGCTGGCCGCCATCGCCCTGGATCTGCTACTCGACCACCTGCACGTCTTGGGGATCGGCGAGCGGGACCCGACGCCCGGGGAGACGGCGGCCGAACGGAACCGACGGGAGCAGCGGGAGCCGTGGTCGGAACAACGCTTCCTCGACGTGCGACCGGAGATCCACCAGGCCACCGGCATGATCGCGATCCAGCTCGGGGTGGATCTGCCGACCGCACTGCTGCGGTTGCGGGGCCACGCCTTCACCGAGGGTAGGCAGCTGTCCCACGTTGCCGCCGATGTGGTGTCCCGGGTCCTGCGTTTCGGCGGCGACGATCCCGCACCTGCCACCCCGGGGAGCAACCCATGACGTTGAATGAGGACAATGCCCAGATGGGAGTGCTCGATGAATGAGCAACGGCTGGCCGAGACCTTCGTCGGCCTTGCGGACACCCTGGTCGTGGACTTCGACCTGATCGAGTTCCTCTACTCGCTGGTGGACAGCTGTGCGGAGCTGCTGGACGTCTCGGCCGTCGGCCTGATGCTCGCCGACAGCTCCGGGCGTCTGACCGTCATGGCCTCCACCAGCGAGGAGATGCGCCTGCTCGAGCTGTTCCAGATCCAGAACGACCAGGGCCCGTGCCTGGAGTGCTACCAGAGCGGTACCCAGGTCCAGGAAGACGATCTGAGCACGGCGCAGGGGCGCTGGGACCGCTTCGCCCCCGAGGCCGTGGCGGCCGGCTTCCGATCGGTGCACGCGCTGCCGATGCGGCTGCGCGAGGAGACCATCGGGGCCATGAACTTGTTCCACGAGAAGCCGAACGCGCTCAAGGACGCCGACATCCAGATCGGTCAGGCCATGGTGGATGTGGCCACGATCGGCTTGATTCAGGTCGACCTCGGCCGACGCCGGGAGATCCTGCTCGCACAGCTGCAGACCGCGCTGGACACCCGGATCGTGCTGGAGCAGGCCAAGGGCGTGCTCGCCGAGCGTCGTAGCATCCGGCCCAACGAGGCCTTCACCTTGCTGCGCAACCATGCCCGAGCACACAACGTCCGCCTCACCGATCTGGCGCACGAGGTCATCGAAGGCCGCACCAGCGTGCCGGGGCTGATGGCGCCGTCACCCAACGGCGCCTAGCGACACTGTTCGGGACGGGCTGCTATCGCGTCGGCCCCGAATCGGGGCTACTCTGGAGCACCGCGCTGCGCCCTGGACCCTGGTGTACCGCCTCGCGACCATCACCGAGGCAGGTTCGCATCATGGAGATTCCTACTCCGCTCCCCCGCCATACCCCCATCCAGGCAGTGCCAACCCCGGGTGCGGTGAACTTCTCGGCAAGATGCGGCGAGGAGACGAGCGACGCTGCGCTCTTCCTCACGTTGCGCACGGCGGGCGGGGCCGAACGAGAGTGGATCCAGGACACGCTGGTGCGGCGCTACGCCGGCCTCGTGCGCTGGGTCGCCGGACGCTACACCGGGCGCGGGATCGACACTGACGAACTGCGGCAGGTGGGCTACGTCGGCCTGGTGCTCGCGATCGACCGGTATGACCCGGGCCGCGGCGCCAACTTCCGTACCTTCGCCACCCCCACGGTCAAAGGGGAGATCCAGCGCTACTTCCGGGACAAGCGCCGCTGGATTCAGCTTCCCCGTCGGATGCAGGAGATCAAGGCCGTACTCGGCGAGGCCACCGAGGAACTCACCCACGCACTGGCCCGACCACCGACGGCCGCCGAGCTCGCCGACCACCTCGACGTCGACATCGCGTTGGTGCTGGAGGCCTCGATCCGGGACACCTTCACGATCACCTCTCTCGACCAGCCACTCGGCGAGAGCGTGGACGACTCGAGCATCGGTGATTCCCTGGGCTGCGAGGACAACCGGATCGACCTGCTCATCGATTGCGCCGCCACTCGCCCACTGATTGCGGCGCTGGCACCTCGATTGCAACTGATCCTTTACCTGCGCTTCTACGACGACTGCACGCAGTCCGAGATCGGCGAGCAACTCGGCATCTCCCAGATGCAGGTGTCCCGGCTACTGACCCGGACCTTGCATACCCTGCGCGTTCAGCTGTCGGACGCCGCCGCCTGAGCCCTCACTGAAAGCTGCGCGACGCAGACCCTCGTCGAGGGAGGGGATATTGAGCCGAGGGCAGCGGATAGAGTGCTGCGATCGCCCCGGACCCCGGCGACTCCACGCCTGCTGCCGCCACAAGGGGTTTCCACATGAACAGCGGGCCCACTGAGGCACTTTCCGCCGACAACGCGGCGTCGAACCAGGTGACCAGCGCACGCGAGCACTCGGTCACGGCCGTGTTCGTCTCGATCGCCGAGAGCCTGGCCTCGGACTACGACATGGCGGATCTGTTCCGCGGGCTCTCCACCGACTGTGCGCGCCTGCTCGCGGTGGATTCGGTCGGGATCCTGCTCGCGGACGGCGCCGGTGTCCTGCAGGTGGCGGCGGCATCGTCGGAGAACCTCGGCCTTCTCGAGCTTTACCAGGTGCAGTCCGCGCAGGGACCGTGCCTCGACTGCTACCAGGGGGGCGCGGCGATCCAGGTCCCTGATCTCCGCCAGCAGCAGGGACGCTGGCCGGAATTCGCGGCGGCGGCCATTACCGCCGGCTACGCCTCCGTTCATGCCGTACCGATGCGGTTGCGCCACACCGTGCTCGGGGCACTAGGACTGTTCGGGACGGCCCCGGGCCCGCTCCCCGAGGACGACCTGAACCTCGCTCAGGCCTTTGCCCATGTCGCCGCGATCGCACTCGTCACCGACCGGGCTGCAGCTGATCACGCCGTGATCAAGGAACAACTGCAGACCGCGTTGAGCACGCGCGTCATCATCGAACAGGCCAAAGGCCTGCTGGCGCAGTTCGGCAACCTTGACGTGAATGCGGCCTTCGAAGTCCTGCGCACCTACTCACGTGATCACCACCTGCGGCTCGACGAAGTTGCGCACGCCGTCGTCTACCGCGAGCTCCCCGCGTCCCTGGTCATGGACTATGTACGCGCCAAACTCGGTGAGCCCACCTGACGCGTGTGGCGAGCTGCGGTCGGGAAGCCGCCTGTTCCTTCGGCACGCTCATCCTCCGCCCACGCGGGCGAGGAAGTCGCGTAGGCCTTGACCCTCTCCGCCGCGGACAGCACCAGTGCCCTCGCCGGGCTCCAGCACATTGCCGGTCGTCGGTTCTTGCGTGCCAGGCTTGCTTGCCAGGAGGTGGAACAGCGGCCCGACCAGCGCGTCGAACACCCGCGGCAGCACCGTGAAGCCGAATTTGATCAACGGGTTGGCCACCCCGACGTTGATGCGCTCACGGGGCCGGTCCAGCGCACCCACGATCGCGCGCGCCACCTTGTCCGGACGATCCACCGGCGCCGGCGGGCGCCCGGGCCGGCCCTGGTAGTTCGCCGCCTGGCGGTAGATCGGGGTGTCCACCCCGCCCGGGGACACCACGGTGATGTGCACGTCGGGCAGGTCGCGGTGCTCCAGGGAGAGTTGGCGTCCGAGCATTTTCACCGCATGCTTGCTGAGCACGTACGGAGTCATCGCGGGCGCCGCGATGTCCCCGAGCAGCGAGCCGAGCAGCACGAGGGAGCCGTAGCGCTGACGCCGGAACACCGGCAGCGCGGCCCGGGCGACGTTGGCCGCGCCGTGCACGTTGATGTTGAGCACCGCGTCGAAGACCTCGGTGGGCACGTCGGTGAGGGCGCCGTAGGACACCACCGCAGCCGTGTGAATCACCGCATCGAGCTTGCGGTGCTCGGCGATCACCTCCTCGACGAGGTGCGCCACCGCGCCGTCGTCACGAATATCGACGGGCACCACCGTGACCGCGCTTGCGCCGAACGCCCGACACTCCTCGGCCGTCGCCTCCAGAGCCGCCTTTCCCCGCGCGGCCAGCACCAATCGGTCACCGCCAGCCGCCAACTGATGGGCGGTTACCCGTCCGATCCCGCTGGAGGCGCCCACGATCAGCACGACCCGACCCGTCACGGTGTCACCGCCACGGCTTCGCCCTCGCCCGGGCTGCCTTCAGTACTGCTGGCGAGCTCGCCCCGCTCACTCACGGCTGCAGGACGACCTTGAAGCAGCCGTCCGTCTTCTTCTGGAACATCTCGTAGGCGCCGGGGGCCTGCTCCAACGGCAACCGGTGCGTGGCGAAGGTTTCCAACCCGAGCGGGTCCCCGTCGGCCATGACCACGGGGAGCAGGTCGTCGATCCAGCGATGCACATGGCATTGGCCCATGCGCAGCTGCACACCCCGGTCGAACATCTCCATCATCGGCATCGGGTCCAGCTCTCCGCCGTAGACCCCGCTGACCGACACGGTGCCCCCGCGACGCACCGACTTCACGGCGGTGTGCAGGGCGTTCATCCGGTCGACGGCCAGCTTGTCGATCATCGGCTTGGCGATGACGTCGGGGAGCAGGCCCACGGCCGTGTGCGCGAGTTTGCCGATCGGCGATCCGTGCGCCTCCATGCCGACCGCCTCGACCACTGCATCCGGTCCGCGTCCGTCAGTCATGTCCAGCAGGACGTCGGTGACGTCGTCGACGGCGCTCAGATCCACGGTCTCGATCCCGCCGTCGCGGGCCCGTGCCAGCCGCTCGGGCACCAGATCCACCCCGATCACCCGCTCGACCCCGAGGTGCAGAGCGATCCGCGCCGCCATCAGCCCGACCGGGCCGAGACCGAGCACCGCCAGCGTCCCGCCCTTCGGGACGTCCGCGAACGCGACCGCCTGCCACGCGGTCGGCACGACGTCGGAGACGTAGAGAAAGCGCTCGTCGGTGAACCCGTCGGGCACCTTGACCGGACCGAAGTGCGCCTGCGGCACTCGCAGGTACTCGGCCTGCCCGCCCGGCACCGCGCCGTAGAGCGAGGTGTAGCCGAACAGCGAGGCGCCCTTGCCGGTCTTGGTGTTCTGCGTCGTCTCGCACTGGGCGTAGAGCTGGCGGCTGCACATCCAGCAACTGCCGCAGGAGATGTTGAACGGGATGACCACCCGGTCCCCGGCGCGGATGTGGGTGACCTCGGAGCCGACCTCCTCGACGACGCCCATCGTCTCGTGACCGAGCACGTCTCCGGGCTCGAGGTAGGGGCCCAGCACCTCGTACAGGTGCAGGTCCGAGCCGCAGATCGCCGTGGAGGTCACCTTGATGATGGCGTCGGTCGGGGTGGTGATCACGGGGTCCGGGACGGTCTCGACGCGGACGTCCCGCTTTCCCTGATAGGTGAGTGCACGCATGGGCGATCCATTCGGCAGATGTTCTCGCGGTGTCCGCAGTGGTGCCGGAACGGCGGACCGAGGTCGGGGCTGGCCTGCCCGAGGAGAGCATCAGCAAACGCGCCAGAGACGTGGCGAGACGAGGTTTGCTGCAAGCTCGACCCGGCTAGGAACAACCACTGACCATCCGCTCACGGAAAGTGGTCACGATGACCATCAGCCAGACGATTGCCAAGATCCTGCACCGAGCACCCCGGACGGAGTCCGATGTGCACGGCGACCACGCCCGTGTTGACGCACGGGATGAAGGCGGCGATGACCGCCGGATCACCGAAGGTGGGACGACGGGATCCTCGGACAACGGGTCCTTCGTCGGCCGGGTAGCCGGGGACGATCACTTCTCCGGTGAGAACGGCTCCGACGTCCGCGCTCGCATCGAGGAAGAGTGCCCACCACCGCCGTGACGCACCGCCCGCACCGTGACGCGCTGCCCGGTCATCGGGCGAGCGGCTATCTCGGAACACTCAGCCGCGAAGTTTGTCCATCATCGTGTCGACCACGCCCCGCTCGTGGCTGGGCTCGTCCGGACCCGGGGGCGATGCGATCACACCGAGTTGCCGCATGATCCCGAGTTCGTCGGTGCTTCCCCACCGCTCCACGATCTGCGCGTTCTCGAAGCGTCCGATCTGCAAGCCACGCACCGAGATCTGCTTGCCGGTGGGCTCGATGCCCTGGAACGGCCCCTTGTGGGTGCCGGTCAGCGTGTAGGCGAAACACACCGTGTCCGCGTCGGCGGACATCGTTGCGGGCTCGAGGTGCGCATCCGGAAACGCGGCGGCGAGTTCGTGGAAGAAGGTCCGGAATCCCTCCCGACCGGCGGGCTGGCCCGGCGCCGGGTCGTGGTCGACCGCGTCCGTCGCGAACAGCGCGTCGACGGCCGCGTCGATCTCGCCGGCGTTGAGGTGAGCGGCGGCCCGCTCCTGGGTGGCGATGTTGGCTTCTCTGCTCATACTGCAGCGCTGCCCGGACCGACTCCGCTTACACCTCCGAGGTCAGACCGCAGCAAGACGATCCCTTCGACCCGTTTGAACAACGACGCGCTCGGAGGACTAGGCGGCGCCGCCGACGTAGACCGAGTTCGTCGCGTCGCGGTTCTGCTGGGGGTTCGGGAAGCTGATGAGGACGCCGGCGGCGTAGGGGAAGGCGCCAGCAAGCATCGCGATGAAGTCCGGCTCCGGCGGGTCGTTGGACCACAGCGTGAAACAACCGCTCGGCGCCAGATGCGCCGCGAGGGCGCGCAGCCCGGCCGGGGTGTAGAACGGCGCGTGCGCAGGGTTGAGGTGGTGCACCGGTGAGTGGTCGATATCGACGATCACGGCGTCGAAGCGTCGTTCGATCGCCCGTTCGTCCAGGCCCGGGCCGGCCACCAGCGCGAAAAAGTCGCCCTGCACGAGCCGGGCGCGGGGATCGGCCATCAGGCGCTCGCCCGCAGGGACGAGGCCGCGCTGATGCCACTCGATGATCTCCGGCAACGCCTCGATCACGACCAGCGAGCGCACGCGCGGATCATCGAGGACCGCCAGCGCGGTGAAGCCGAGGCCGAGGCCACCGACGACGACGTCGAGGTCGGTACCGGGTTGCCGATCGAGGGCCAGGCGCGCAACCTCGACCTCGGCCACGATGAACTGGCTCGACATCAGGAAGTCGTCATCGAGCTTGACCTCGAAGATGTCGGTGCCGGAGCCGGGATCGATCCGGCGCCGCAGGCTGATCGCGCCCATCGGGGTTCGTCGGTAATCCAGCTCCGCAAAGCGAGCGCTCATCGTGTCCTCCGCCCGCGGGTGTGCGCGAACCTTACAGAGCCCTACCCGCAACGTCCGAAGAAGTGGTCGCTATAGCTACCGTTTCTTCGGACGCAACGGCGGCCTTGCCGAGCGTCAGTCAGGCGTCCTGGTGCTCGTCCACGTACTCCTGCGGATCGGAGTTCGAGGTATCGAGCTTCTCCGGGTCCGGGTGGCGCCGCTTGAACTCCAGAAACTCCCGGCCCAGTTTCTCGCGCAACGCCAGGTCGGCGTTGCGGCGGAAGTCCGCGAGGGCCTCGTCTTCCTCCTCGCCCATGTGCTCGGTGTTGGCGGCGCGCGCCTGCCCGACCGCCTTCCACCAGGGCTTGCTGCCGACCCGGTGTTGGGCGGCTTCCTGCACGGCGTCGCGGATGTCGTTGTGATCACCGATCGCGTCGAGGGTCTCGTCCTCCGCGTCGTCCCCGCGCTTGAGCAACTGCGGATAGAACACCTTCTCCTCCGCGATGGCGTGCACGTCCAGCAGCGCCGCGAGTGGATCCCACACCGCACTGAGCGCGGCGATATCACCCGCGGTCTCGAGGTCATCCAACTCGGCGAACGCCCGGCGGAACCGGTCATGGTCATCCAGGATCAGGGCGGTGATGTCGTGCTGCGCAGGCTTGGTCACGTCATCTCTCTACCCATCGGTTCCGTGCAGCATGCGGCACTGGGCGGCACTCACTCACCGTTTAGCCTTACGAGGGAGCCCAGGGTCAACGACCTCGACGCCGGTGCCTCGAGATCCACACCTCCGAGCGCCCCAAACCGGCCCTGCAAAACGCTGACCAGGGTGCGCTCAAGCCCGCGTTCGCGTACCGCGTCGGCCGCCGCCTGCCAATGGCGTCGGCGGCAATTCAGATGCGGGTTGTCGGACCCATCGGCGACGATGGCCACGGAGCGGGAAACCCCCGCAGGACCCAGGGGGACACCATGAGCGCGATAGACGCGAGCGCCGGCGCTGAGCCAGGCACAGAACTGGCGCTGGCCGGGCGCAAGGAGTGGATCGGGCTCTCAGTCTTGTGCCTGACGGCACTGGTCTACGTCATGGACCTCACGGTCCTGCATCTGGCCGTGCCCGACCTCTCCGCCGACCTGCAGCCCTCCAGCACCCAGCTGCTCTGGATCATCGACATCTACGGCTTCATGGTGGCCGGCCTGCTGGTGGTGATGGGCACCCTCGGAGACCGGATCGGGCGCCGTCGCCTGATGCTGATCGGCGCGGGCGCCTTCGGGGTGGTGTCGTTACTTGCCGCGTTCTCCACCAGCGCCGAGATGTTGATCCTGAGCCGCGCCCTGCTCGGGATCGCCGGAGCGACGCTGGCACCGTCGACGTTGTCGTTGATCTTCCACATGTTCACCGACCCGAAGCAGCGCTCGATCGCGATCGGTTGGTGGATCGCGGCCTTCTCCGCCGGCAGCGCGATCGGGCCGATCGTCGGCGGGGCGATGCTGGAGTACTTCTGGTGGGGCTCGGTGTTCCTGCTCGCGCTGCCGGTCATGACCCTGTTGCTCATCCTGGGCCCGCGCACCTTGCCGGAGTACTCCGACCCTGACGCCGGCCGCCTCGACCTGCTCAGTGCCGCGATGTCGGTAGCCGCGCTCATTGCGGTCATCTACGGCATCAAGCAGATCGCGGTGCACGGCCTCGATGCCGGAGCCGTCTCGATGATCGCGGTCGGCCTGGCGATCGGTATCGCCTGGACGGCGCGTCAACGGCGTCTCACGGACCCGATGATCGACGTCTCGCTGTTCGCCGTGCGCCGGTTCAACGCCGCCCTAGCGGTGAACTTCTTCACCGTGTTCGTGATGGTCGGGTACTTCATCTTCGTCTTCCAGTACCTGCAGTTGGTGCTCGGGCTCTCGCCACTGGAGGCCGGCGCCTGGGGCCTGCCCGGTGCCATCGCCTTCATCCTGACCTCGCAACTGACCTCACGGCTGGCCCACCGCGTCGGCACGACACCGCTGGTGGCCGGTGGCCTGGCAATCGCCGCGTGCGGGCTGGTCGTCCTCGTCGGCGTGAGTGCGCAGGACGGCCTGGACGTCGCGGTGATCGGGTCGGTGGTCATCTCCCTGGGCTTGGGCCCGGTGTTCGGGCTCACCACCGAGTTGATCGTCGGCTCTGCGCCACCGGAGAAGGCCGGCGCGGCCTCGGGGATCTCCGAGACCGCGGCCGAGCTCGGCGGCGCGCTGGGGATCGCGGTGTTCGGCAGTATCGGGGTGGCGATCTACCGCAACGGGCTCGACTCGCTGCCTGCGGGCGTCACCCCGGAGGCGGCTGCCGATACCCGCGACACGCTGGGCGGAGCCGTGGCGGCTGCGGCGGAGTTGCCCGGCGACGTCGCGCTGGCGCTGCTCGAGGTGGCCAACATCGCCTTCGTCGACGGGATGCGGGTGAGCACCGCCATCGCCGCCGCCCTCGCCTTCGGCCTCGCGATCCTGGCCGTCGTCGGCCTACGAGGCGCGGGTACGCCCGCCGCCGCGCCAAATTCACGCGAGCCGGATCCGCTCGAATCGACGAGGTGATCCACGATCGCCGTCACCGCGATGACGCAGGCGAGCATCTCGAGGGTCTCCTCGATGGTGGTGCCCAGCGCGAAGACCAGCTCCAGGTCCAGCCACCGACCGCTGACCAGCCCGTTGAGTGCCTCCATGCCGATGGCGCCGCAGGCGTAGCAGGCGAGCGCGAGGCCGAGGCGGCGAGCAGTGAACACCGGCAGGCGGCGTCCGGCGCGGACCAGGATCGTGGCGCCGGCCGCCGCCAGCACCACCCCGGGCAGCAGCCAGGCGTAGGTCGGCAAGGTGAGGCCGGTAGAGCGCACCGGTTCATTGAGCCGCTCATGGAGCTGCGCCAATTCATCCAGGGTGAGATAGGCGGCGGCCGAGCCGATCACCAGCCACGCCGTCCGCTGGGTGGTCGCGGTTGCGCGCAGCGCCGCGACGGTCGCGGCCACCGCGACCGACAGCAGCAGCAGTCCGTTCCACCAGGTCGGGATGTTGTTCTCCCCGCCGATGTCGACCGCACCCTTGAGCCCGGACAACTCCACACCCAGGCGGTTCAGGCTGTAGACCGTCAGGAAAGCGGCCATCACCACCGCGGTCACGGCGATCAGGACAGCGCACAGCGTGCGGCCGATCGAGGTTGACGCCAACACCTGCATGGCCCGCTCCATCCCCCTGCGACGGGCCGATTGAAGCACGGCACCTCGCCACGGCGTGGGATCTCGCCGTCAGAACCTGACGCGGCATTAGACCCCACGGAGCCCGGATAGGTACGGCGAGCTCAGAGTTCTTCGTAGCGCACGTCCGCCACGCCCCGCGGGCCCGGGCCGTAGACGTAGTGCATGCGGGCGTAGTGCGGCGCGCAGTACCGGGCGAGCGTCCCGGCCGGGACGAGGATCGACTCGCCCGCGGCGACGACGTGAGTCACGCCGTTGCAGCTGACCTGCAGCTCGCCCTCGACCACGGCGTTGATCTCGTCGTGCTGGTGACGGTCGGTGAAGGCGGCCCGGCGCAGGCTCCACTCCCCGACCGTGACACCGGCCAGCTCGAAGGTGGGCCCGCCACAGACACCCGCCATCCCCTCGACGGGGTCCAGGGTGCGCCGCGCGATCTCGACCGCCCGCTCGTGGGTCACAGCTGCCCTACCCATCGATCGACGTCGGCCCAGGTGCGTCTGCTGATCCCCGCCTCGGGGGCGAGGAAATCGTAGGCGTGCGGGCCACCCGGGAGCAGGTGGAACTCCGTCGGCACCCCGGCCGCTGACAGCCGGGCGGCGTACTCGAGGTCCTCGGCGACGAAGATGTCGTTGTCTCCGACAACGACATAGGCGGGCGGCAGCCCCGCGAGGTCGACTGCGCGGGACGGCGCCGCATACACCGGGACGTCCGCACCGCCTGCCCGCTCGCCGAGCAGCGCGTCCCACCCGGTGATGTTGTCCTCGTAGGTCCACAACATCACCGTGGGCAGCGCACCCCGGGCAGATCGGGTGCGGTCATCGAGCATCGGGTAGAGCAGGATCTGACGGGCGATCGCCGGGCCGCCCCGGTCCCGCGCGAGCAGGGTGACCCCGGCGGCCAGCCCACCTCCGGCGCTCTCGCCGATCAGCGCGATCCGGGCCGGGTCCACCCCGATCTCGGTGCTGTTCGCGGACACCCACGCCAGCGCGGCGTAGCAGTCCTCGACCGGAGCCGGGTGCGGGTGCGCGGGCGCGAGGCGGTAGTACACCCCGAGCACCCGCACCCCCCAGCCCGCCGCGAGCAGACGCAGACGCGGGTCGTAAAGATCGACGCTGCCCAGAATCATGCCGCCGCCGTGCAGGTAGATCACGAGCGCGTCCGAGGTGGGTTCAGCCGGGGTGTACAGCCGCATCGCGACCTTCGCACCGTCGGCAGACGGGGCCACGTGGTCCACCGCACTGACGCCCGGCGCCGAAGGGAGCGCCGCGAACATCGCGGCGATGAAACCCTCGAAGGCGGCCCGGCGGCTGCGGTGATCCCCGACCGGCGGCGGGATCGCCGCAGCCATCGCCGGCAGCATCGGTGCCAGCGCGGCCGCCACCTCCTCGTCCAGGGGCAGTCCCATCGGATCTCCTCGTCGTCGGTGTGGACCCTCATCCAGCATGACCTACCCGCTGTTGACGCGTTCGCGGGGAGCGGGCAGATTCGACCGACACCCCACCGCTGCCTGGAGGCCCCCATGTCCGAAGCCGGAGTCACCGGTCTGACCCTGATGATCGAGGACACCCTCGGGGTGCTCCGCGCCCTGAGCGAGCAGGACTGGGCGGCGGAGTCCGGCTGCCCCGGGTGGAGCGTGAAGGATCTCGTCAACCACCTGGCCGCGACCTTCACCGTCGTCATCGACCCGGTCAACGCGCTCGACGGCGTCACCGCAGAGGTGAGCCTGGAGGCCATCAACGACGTGATGGTCAACGCCGGTGCGGACATGAGCGCCGCCGAGGTCCTGGCCTCCTACGAGTCGCAGAAGGACGACGCGCTCGCCGCCGTCTCCGCGGTCCAGGGCCCGGACTTCGCCGCGGCGACGGCCGTGCTCGGTGATGTCGGTGAGTACCAGGTCGGCTGGTTCGCCAACGCGTTGTGCTTCGACCACCTCTGCCATCTGCACAGCGACGTGCTCGCGCCGAGCGGTCCGGTCAAGGTGGCCGCTCCGCCGATCGACGAGGCACGGCTCAGCCCGTCACTGGACTGGTTGATCGAGGTCATCCCGCAGTGGAGCAAGGCTCCGCTCGCCGCCGCGCTGACGGCACCGGTGGATGTCACGCTCACCGGGGTGGCCCCGAAGCAGTTCCAGCTCCGTCCCAGCGGTGCCGACCTCGTCGAGGTCGTACTCGGGGCTTCGGGCGCCGGCGCCTCGATCACCTCCGATGCCCTCGACGCCGTGTTCTGGCTGACCGGACGCACCGACAAGACCCTGCACACCACCCTCGGCGGCGACACCGAGCTGGCGGCCCGGGTGCTCGCCGCGCTCAAGGCCGTCTGACCTGGCGTCAGCTCGCGGATGCGTGGCGGCAGCTCATTCGCTGCCGCCACCCACACCTTCCGGGCCGGAGACGCCCCCGAGCGCGAACGCGACGTCGGCGCCGTCGTAGCCGGTCAGGTGGGTGGGGTCCGGGTGCACCGTGACCTGGTCTGCGGTACTGACGTAGGCGCCGGCAACCAGCGCGGTCAGCGGCACGGCGAACGGACTGCCCAACGGCTGGCGCACACCCTTGCCATCCGGACCTTCCTCGGGGGGCAGGACCTTGTCCAGCGGGCTCTCGGGTCGGCTCATGTCGTCCTCCTGCTGGTCGCGGTCACTCCAGTGCATCACGTGGCGCGTCCGCGAGGAAGGCCCTGCGGACGCGGGCCGGGGCACTGGCCAGCCACGCGTCGGTGACCACCTCAGCCAGTTCGGCGGGGTCGATCTCCGCCAAGCGGACCAGCACGATCGCGTAGCCGTCGAAGTGCGGGGTGGTGAAGAACGGCCCGCCCGCGGCAAGCAGCGCGGCCTTGGCCTCGACGTCACCCACGCACGCGGCCAGGATCGGCCCGTCCGGCGCAGCGTCACCCAGCGCAGCGCGATCCCCCTTGCCCAGCGGGCGGTCCCAGACGAACAACTTCTGTTTGACCCGCCACTGCTGGGCCCCGAAGTGCCCGCCGACCCGCTCGCTGGTTTCGGGCAATGCCAGCGCCAATCGCTGCACGTCGTCCCAGGTCGCCATGACCGCAGGCTACGGCCCTGCCTCATTCCGGCCCTAGGCTCGCGACCATGTCGTGGGTCTTCCTCGCCTTCGCGATCGTTTTCGAGGTGACGGCCACGCTGTGCCTGCGGGCCTCGGAGGGCTTCTCCAAGCTCGGCTTCACGCTGGTGATCATCGTCGGCTACACCGCGTCGTTCTGGTGCTTGTCGCAGTCGCTGCAGCGAGGGATGTCGCTCGGGGTGGCCTACGGCGTCTGGTCCGGTATCGGGGTGGCCACCGTGGCCCTGCTGGGCAAGGTGATCTTCGACGACGGCCTGAGCGCGCTCACCCTCGCCGGGATCGCGCTGATCATCGGCGGCGTCGTGGTCGTCCAGCTCGGCGGAACGCACGCTTGAGGTCCCCCGCGTGCGGTCAGCTAATCCGCGATCCGGGCCGCGGCCGACGCGTGACCCAGCCAGGTGTGGCGGTTCCCCGCCCAACACCACCCCAGCTTCGGGGCGCCCTTGCGCGCACGGCCGTCCTTGCCGGTGCCGCCGCTGATCCACAGGGCCGGCACCCGGCGGTCCGCGCACCGGGAGCCGAGCAGCATGAAGCAGTGGTTGGGCTCCAACAGGTCCGGCTGCGCGAGGACCAGCGCGATGCCCTCGGCCACGGTCAGCGGCGTGCGCCCGCGCTCCAGGATTGCCGGCAGCGCCTCGTCGGGGCTCCAGTTGGCGTACTCGTCGCCGCGCCGGACATCAGCGAGCAGGTAGCTCCCCGGGCCCGGCAGTTCGACGTCGGAGGTAGGGACGAACCTCGCGATGTCCGCGAGGTCGGCCGAGACGAAACCCGGCTTGCCGCCCCGGTGCAGTAGGCCCATCGCCGTGACCGCATCCGCCGTCGCCTGGGTGACCCGGACGTCGATCTGTTCCGCCACCGCGTTCTCCCCTCGACCGGGGGATCAACGCCCGGCAGGTGCCCGCAATTCCCGGGCCCGGCCCGAACTCAGTGCTCGAAGACGTCGTCGTCGCCGTCGGGTTCGTAGGTCTCCGGCTCTTCCTCCGGGACGATGTCGAGGGTGCACAGCGCGACGTGGCTGACGGCCCAACGAACCGGGTCGCCACCACTGATCGCCGTGACGACACCGTGGATCGTCCCGTCCGCCAGGGCAGCGACGTACTCGGTGACGTCGGGGCCCTCGGTGATCGGGTGGAAGCGCAGCATGGCGACCAGCTCGAGGTCCTCGTCCTCAGCGAGGTAGCTCTGCAGAGCCTCCGCAGGCGTGGCGGAGAGGTCGGCCTCCCAGTCGATCTCCTCCCACTCGCGGTGCTCGACGCGATAGCCCTCGTGGGTCTCGCAGTCCATGACAGCCGTGACCGCGTGCTCAGCGCTCTCGACCGTCGCACTGCCCGACTGGGCGTTCACCTCAGTCATTCGGTATTCCTCCGTTACTGCCTGGCGGGCGGTCCAGGGCCTCGCTGATGATGCCCTCAGGTTCCGCGTAGGCCACTCTCGGAGAGGTGCTACCCCTCACATCGGGGGTCCAGCCTCGATCCGCGCACTGATCACCGCCCGGCCGGCCGCATCGGCGGCCACCGACCAGTCCGACTCGATCCACCACGTCGCCCCGACTGCGGCGAACCCCGCCACCTCGCGGCGGGCGGCATCGGGATCGGCGCCGGCGGTGACTCCCTCGGCGATGACCTCGTAGCCCTCCCACGGCAGGCCCAGTTCGGCGCGGTGGGCGCGCGCAAGCTCGACGAGGGCCCCGAACTCGGCCGGATTCAGCGGGCCCGCCGGGTCATCCGGGGCTCGCCCGGCGGGAATGAGCCCGTCCCAGCGGGCGGCCCGGCGCATCGACCTCGACGGGGCCGCGCCGACGACCCAGACCGGAGGGCGCGGCTGCTGGACCGGAGGCGGCGGCGGGTAGAAGTCCGTCGCCGTGACGGTGTAGTGCTCCCCGCTGAACGCGAACGGCTGCCCGTGCATGAGTCCGTCGTAGATCGCCAGGCACTCATCGAGCAGCGCTGCACGTTCCGCGCGCGTGGTGGGCGCCTCGAAGGCGACCCAGCCGGGGTGCAAGGCGCCTAGACCCACGGCGAGCTGAGCCCGCCCGCCGGAGAGCCGGTCGACGGTGCCGACGCGGCTGGCGAGGTCCCAGGGCTTGATCCGGGCGGCCGGGGTGAGCATCGTGCCGAGGCGGATCCTGGTCGTCGCCGAGGCAGCCGCGCCCAGCGCGATCCAGGCGTCCACGCCCCAGTGCACCTCGGCGAGAAACACCCCGTCCCACCCGGCGCGTTCGGCCGCGACCGCGGCCTCGGCCACCTCGGCGGCGTCGAAGAACGGCAGCACGATGCCGCACTTGATCCGGTCCATGGCTGCACGCTAACCGGGGCGGGGGACACTCGCGAGGGCGCGATTAGGGTGGTGCGCATGGCTTCCTACGTGGCGATCAACGTGCTGAGCGTGCCGGCGGAGATGGGTGCGCACCTGGAGGAGCGGTTCGCCGCCCGCGCCGGGATGGTCGAGGGCTCGGAGGGCTTCGAGGGCTTCCAGCTGCTGCGCCCCGTCGAGGGCACCGACAAGTACTTCGTCTTCACCCGGTGGGCGTCGAAGAAGCACTTCGAGCTCTGGCGCGACGGTCAGGGCGCAGCCGCCCACGCCGGCGAGCGCGCGCAGGCCGGACCGATGGCGTCGATGAGCGCCGAGCTCTGGGCGTTTGACGTCGCCCTGGACGTCCCCGCGTCGCCTTGACCCGACTCACCAACGCGTAGCGTCCGAAGAGGGGGTCGCTATAGCGACCGCTTCTTCGGACGTTGCGTCTTGGTCAGGCGTAAATGGCGACCGAGGAGCCGTCGAGCAGCACCGCGGCCAGGCCCTTCGGGTCGTCGTAGGTCGGCATGTGGCCCCAGCCCTTGGGGTTGAGCCACCGCGTGTGCGCGGGCAACTCATCGCGCAGCCGGCAACCCGGGCCGAGGATGACGTCGCGGCGTCCGAACGCCACCGTCACCGGCACGTCGATGTCGTGGCCCCCCACGAATCGCTGGCCCGACGCCGCAGCCAGGGTCAGATTGAACCCGGCAGAGCCGACCATCGCCGCCGCGTCCTCGAGCAGCACCCGCCGCGGCGTGCGCCAGGGCCGGCCCATCACGTTCGCGGTGGCGGCCATCCGCACTGGCGGGAACCAGGTGAGCGGCTTGATCCACGGGCCCATCGCGGCAGGCATGTCGTGGATGTTCTTGACCTGCCACTTCGTGTAGCGCGGCACCCGGACCTTCCACAGCCCGGCCGGCGAGATGCCGGTGGCCGAAGACGTGTGGCCCAGCCGCGCCATCTCCAGCGACACCCAGCCGCCGAGGGAATTCCCCGCGACATGCGGCTTCTCGACGCCGATCGAGGCACAGAACGCGGCCAGCGTGGCGGCGAGCCCCGTGGCCCGCAGATCCTGGCCCTCGGGTAGCGGGGTCTCCCCGAAGCCCGGCATGTCGACGGTGATGACCTCGCGGTGCGGCGCCAACAGCGGGACGACGGGGTCCCACATCCCGCGCCGACCGCCGACGCCGTGGATCAGCAGCAGCGGCGGGCCTTCACCGGTGCGGGTGTGCTGGATATCGATCTTGGGCTTGCGCGGCGCTGCGGGCATCCGTCGCGTCTCCTCGTCCGGGCGGGGACTGGTGTAAGTTACTCGTCAGTATGCTAGGTTACTGACGAGTAGGTATTACACCATCCCGCCCACTCCTCTCGACATCTGGGGTCGACGAGAAGTGCAGTAGACGTCAGGGGGCTGACGACATGAGTCATTACCGGGCAAACCGTCGCGACATCGACTTCAACCTCTTCGAGTTCCTGGACCGAGGCGCAATCCTGGGGTCCGGGGCCTTCGAGGAGATGGACCTCGACTCGGCGCGCTCCATCCTCGACGAGGTCGAGCGTCTCGCCGACGAGGACCTTGCGGACGCGATGATCGATTCGGACCGCAACCCGCCGATCTTCGATCCGGTGGCACACACGGTCACGATGCCGGAGCAGTTCAAGAAGGCACAGAACGCCTACATGAACTCCGAGATGTGGCGCCTGGACATCCCGGTCGAACTCGACGGCACCCCGGCGCCGGCCTCGCTGCGCTGGGCCGTGCAGGAGATGGTGCTTGGCGCGAACCCGGCCGTACACATCTTCGCCGCCGGCCCGGGCTTCGCCTCGATGCTGCACCGCAACGGCACCGAGTCCCAGAAGCAGCTCGCGCAGTTCATGGTCGACAAGCGGTGGGGCGCCACGATGTGCCTGACCGAACCTGACGCCGGATCAGACGTGGGTGCCGGCCGGTCCAAGGCAGTCCAGCAAGCTGACGGCAGCTGGCACATCACCGGGGTGAAGCGCTTCATCACCTCCGCCGAGCACGACATGACCGACAACATCGTGCACTTCGTACTGGCCCGCCCCGAGGGCGCAGGCGCGGGGACCAAGGGCCTGTCGCTGTTCATCGTGCCCAAGTTCCATATCGATCCGGCCACTGGCGAGCTCGGCGAGCGCAACGGCGCCTTCGTCACCGGGGTCGAGCACAAGATGGGGCTGAAGGCCTCCACCACGTGCGAGCTGACCTTCGGTGACTCGATCCCGGCCGTGGGAACGCTGCTCGGCGACGTCCACGACGGCATCGCGCAGATGTTCCAGATCATCGAGAACGCCCGCATGATGGTCGGCACCAAGGCCATCGCCACCTTGTCGACGGGCTACCTCAACGCCCTGGAGTACGCCAAGGAGCGCGTGCAGGGCGCAGACCTCACCCGCGCCACCGACAAGTCCGCGCCGCGCGTGACGATCATGGCCCACCCTGAGGTGCGCCGCTCGCTGATGATGCAGAAGTCCTACGTCGAAGGCATGCGCGCGCTCGTGCTCTACACCGCCTCGATCCAGGACGGCATCATGGCCGACCGGATCCTCGGCAACGAGGTGGATACCGACGCCGAGCGGCTCAACGATTTGCTGCTCCCCATCGTCAAGGGCGTGGGCTCCGAGCGTTCCTACGCCCTGCTCGCCGACGCCCTGCAGATCTTCGGCGGGTCCGGCTATCTGCAGGACTACCCGTTGGAGCAGTACATCCGCGACGCCAAGATCGATACCCTCTATGAGGGCACCACAGCGATCCAGGGCATGGATTTCTTCTTCCGCAAGATCGTCCGCGACTCCGGGCACGCCCTGACGCTGCTCGGTGAGCAGATCGCGGCGACAGCCTCGGCCGACCCCGCCGGACCGCTCGCCACCGAGCGCGCACGGCTCGGACGGGCCCTGGAGGACGTGCAGAGCATCGTCGGAGTCATGGTCGAGTCGCTGACCAACGCCATGGGCGAGGTCGACGAGATGTACAAGGTCGGCCAGAACACCACGCGCCTGCTCTTCGCCACCGGTGACCTGGTGATCGGCTGGCTGTTGGTGCGTCAGGCTGAGGTCGCTCTGCGGGCTCTTGAGGCCGGCCCGGCCGCTCGTTCCCTTACCCCCAAGGACACTGCGTTCTACGAGGGCAAGGTCGCCGCAGCTCGCTTCTTCACCGCCCAGGTGCTGCCGGCGATCACGGCACAGCGCAAGATCGCCGAGTCGGTCGACAACTCCCTGATGGCGGTCTCCGAGGAGGCCTTCTAGGACACGCCGCATCCCGGCAGACCGGCAGCAGCGCTGTCGGTCTGCCGGCGTGGGGTGGACCAGGGTGCACATCAGGACGTGACCAGGAGTAGTCTTCGGCCCCGAGCCGGAAGTGATCTTCCACGCCCGGTGCGGACCCCGCCCCGCACCGCGCAGTCTCGACTCGTGATCCGCACGCGACGACTGATTGGCGAGGACCAGACGTATGACGCTTCAGGAGCAGGACTCCACTGCCTCCGTCGCGCAACACCCCCTCCGTCGAGCACCCATGCAGCGCCGCAGCGTCGAGCGCGTGCAGCGCATGCTCGATGCCGCCCAGGAGCTGGTGGGCGAACAGGGTTACGACGCCCTGACCACGACGTTGATCGCGGAGCGCGCCGACGTCTCGATCGGCTCGCTCTACCAGTTCTTCCCAGACAAGCAGGCGGTCGTGCGCGCGGTCGCGCTGCGCAACCTGGAACGTTTCAGCGACCGCTTGTCCTCCCTGGTCAGCACGGGTGAGTTCGTCGACTGGTGGGATCTGGTCTCGGCGATCATCGACGAGTTCGTCGAGATGCACCACGAGACGCCGGGCTTCAACATCATCCGCTTCGGCGACGTCGCGGACATGTACTTGCTGGACCCGGTGCGCGACAACGACACCGTGGTCGCCGACCGCTTCCTCGAGCTACTCGGGCCGCTCACCGGACACGAGCCCACCGAGACCACCCGGATGGACATGGTGATCGCGGTCAAGGTCTCCGACGCATTGACCCGTTACGCCTTCGACCGCGACCCCCAGGGTGACGCCGCTGTGCTGGAGGAGACCAAGCGGATCGTGCGCGGGCACCTGGCCCGCACGTTCGGCGAGCCCGCCCCGCGCTGAGCTTCTGCGCAGCGTCCGACTGAACGTGGCCAATTGACCACTTCTGACCCGGCGTCAGTCGGCTAGCGCAGCCGGCGGTCCCGCAACGCGGGGAAGTCGGCGCGGATCGCCTCGACCTTCCGCGGATCGATCACGACGTCGAGCACGCATTCCACTGTGCCGGCCTCGGCCAGCACCTCACCCCACGGGTCGACGACCACCGAATGCCCGGCCTGGGCGATGCCGGCGTGCGTGCCACAGGCATCGGTGGCCACCACGAACGCAAGGTTCTCCACCGCGCGCGCCCGACACAACAGCCGCCAATGCTCCAGGCGCCGCAACGGCCAGGACGACGCGATCGCGAACAGCTGGGCACCAGCGTCGGTGAGCGCGCGGAACTGCTCAGGAAAGCGCAGGTCGTAGCAGGTTGCCAGCCCCACCGGCAGGGGCAGCCCGCTGTCCCGGGCGGGCAGCCCGATGCAGTGCTGGCCGGGGCTCATGAGGGTGGCCTCGCCGCCGTCGAAGCCGAAGCGATGGATCTTGCGGTAGGTCGCCAGCGAGCTGCCGTTGCGGCCGAACACCAGCGCGGTGTTGAACAGCTCGTCGCCGGCCCGTTCGACGATGCTGCCGGCATGCACCACAGCGCCGATCTCGCCCGCCGCCGCGCTCAAGGCCTGGGCCGTCGGGCCGTCGACGGGCTCGGCTCCCTCGTTCCAACTCTGGTAGTCCCACGCGCCCTGCACCCACAGCTCGGGCAGCACCACGAGGTCCGCCCCCGCACACTCACGGACCAGCGCCGCCGCTCGTTCCCGGCGCTCCGTGAGCGGCTCCCGCAGCGATACCTCGAGCTGGATAAGACATACGCGCATGCGCCCAGTCTGCCCGCCCGGCGCCCCTCACTACCCAACTTCGGGTGGCGTGTGGACCTATCGAGGCCCGCTGATAGGTCCACACGCCGCCCGAAGATCGAGACTCGCGCGCTCAGAAGAGCAGGGCGGCGGCGGGGTCTTCCAGGACGGAGGCGACGTCGACCAGGAAGCGGGAGCCGGCTTCGCCGTCGACGATGCGGTGGTCGAAGGACAGCGAGAGCGTGGTGACCTGCCGCGGGACTACGACACCGTCAACGACCCAGGGCTGGGCCTTGATGGCGCCGACGCACAGGATCGCGGACTCGCCGGGATTGATGATCGGGGTGCCCGCGTCGACGCCGAACACGCCGACGTTGGTGATCGTGATGGTGCCCCCGGCCATGTCGGCGGGCGGGGTCTTGCCGGCCTTCGCGGTGGCCGCCAACTCCCCCAGCGCCCGCGCCAACTGGGGCAGCGTCAGATCGTCGGCGTCCTTGATGTTCGGGACGAGCAGACCGCGCGGGGTGGCGGCGGCGATACCGAGGTTGACGTAGCTTTTGAGCACGATCTCCTGCGCGATCTCATCCCAGCTCGCGTTGCACTCCGGCGTGCGTCGCGCGGCCAGGCACACGGCCTTGGCCACGATGAGCAACGGGGAGACCTTCAGGCCCTCCAGTGACCGATGCGCGCGCAGGCGCTCGACGAACTCCGTCGTCCGGGTCGCGTCGATGGTGAGGAACTCGGTGACGTGCGGGGCGCTGAAGGCGCTGGCGACCATGGCCTGCGCGGTCATCTTGCGGACCCCGCGCACCGGCACGCGTTCTTCGCGCAGGCGGTGGGCAGCATCGGCGGCGGTAACCTTGTCCCCCGCTGCGGCAACCGAGGCCGAGACCGGCCGGGCACTGGACATGCCGGCGCGGGCGGCAACATCGTCGCGGGTAATGGTTCCGCCGGGACCGGTGGCCGTGACGGTGCCGAGGTCGACGCCGAGATCCTTGGCCATCTTGCGCACCGGAGGCTTGGCCAGCACGGTGACCTTGATGCCCGGGCCCTGCGCCGGGATAGTGATCGCCGACACCGCCTCCCCTGCATAAGGCGCCTCGCGGGCCTCGATCAGGCGCCCGGCCTCAAGACCACCGTGGCGCATCGGCTTGACGTCCTCGGTTCCGAGCGGCCCACCGGGGATCTCGCCGGGCTCTGCATCCGCCGGCGGTCGATGTGATGCGACATCATGCGTTGCTCGACGGGGGCGCCTGGCAGCGGAGGTCGTGCGCGGGCCGTAGCCGACCAGGATCGCCGTCCGCCCACCCGGTGCCTCACCTCCGATCAGACCAGCTGCCACCTGCTGCTCCTCGCCGCCCATCGCATCGGCCACAGCAGCGGTCGCCGCAGCAGCCGGCGCGGCAACTTCCGGCGCCGCGGAGTCGGGCTCGGTCTCGATCGTGATGATCGGAGCCCCCACATCAACGACGTCGCCGGGGGAGTACAGCAACTCCACGACCACGCCCTCATACGGGCTGGGCAACTCGACGGCGGCCTTCGCCGTCTCGATCTCGACCAGGCGCTGATTGGTCCTCACGTGATCACCGACCGCAACGAACCAGGTCAGGATCTCCCCGTCGGCCAGACCCTCACCGACGTCGGGAAGCTTGAACTGCTTGCGCGCCATGGCGTTGCCTTCCCGCTTCCGTAGAAGCCGTATGCCGGAGCTCAGTACGCCAATGACCTGTCGACGGCGTCGAGGACTCGGTCCAGATCGGGCAGGTACTCCTCCTCGATGCGTGAGGGCGGGTAGGGGGTGTCGAACCCGCCGACCCGCAGCACGGGCGCCTCGAGGGAGTGGAAGCAATGTTCGGAGACTTTCGCCGCGATCTCCGCGCCGATGCCGAGATTAACCGGGGCCTCGTGCACGACGACCAGGCGCCCGGTGCGCCGGACCGAGGCAAAAATCGCCTCGGTGTCCAGTGGAGAGATCGAGCGCAAATCCAGGACTTCGAGGCTGTGGCCGTCCTCCGCCGCGGCGGAGGCTGCGTCCATGCAGACCTTCACCATCGGCCCGTAGGCGGCCAGCGTCAACTGCGAACCGGCGCGCACGATGCGGGCCTGGTAGAGCGACTCAGCGGGGGGCCCGGCGGAGACGTCGAGCTCGGCCTTCTCCCAGTAGCGGCGCTTGGGCTCGAAGAAGATCACCGGGTCGTTGCTGGCGATGGCCTGTTGGATCATCCAGTACGCGTCGACCGGGTTCGAGCACGCGACGACCCGCAGGCCGGCGGTGTGCGCGAAGTACGCCTCGGGTGATTCGGAGTGGTGTTCCACCGCCCCGATGCCGCCGCCGAACGGGATGCGTACGACGACCGGCATCTTGGAGTGCCCACCAGAACGCGCGTGCATCTTCGCCAACTGGCACACGATCTGGTCGAAGGCGGGAAACACGAACCCGTCGAACTGGATCTCACACACCGGCCGGTAGCCGCGCAACGCGAGCCCGATCGCGGTGCCGAGGATCCCGGACTCGGCCAGCGGGGTGTCGATGACCCGGTCCTCGCCGAAGTCCTTCTGCAGGCCGTCGGTGACCCGGAAGACACCGCCGAGTTTGCCGATGTCCTCTCCCATCAGCACGACCTTCGGGTCCCGCTCCATCGCGGCGCGCAGACCCATCGTGATCGACTTCGCCAGCGTCGTCGTCTGCCCACTCATATCCGTGCCCACCTCCTTGCGTCCGACCAGAGGTGGCCTATAGCGCTCACTCGGTCGGACGTCCCACGGGGTGTGATGCCTGCGTCCGACCAGAGGTGGCCTATAGCGCTCGGTCGGTCGGACGTTGCGAATCTCATGAGTGGACCTCCGTGCCCTCGAAGGACGCCAGGTAGGTCGCGAACTCCGCGCGCTGGGCGTCGATCAGCGGGTGCTGCTCGGCGTAGGCGTGGTCGAAGATCGAGAGCGGATCCGGGTTGGCCATCTCCAGACACCCGGCGCGGATGCGCTTGGCCAGCGCGTCGCTCTCGGCCTCGAGCGCGTCAAGAAACGCCTGGTCGAGTTTGCCGCTGCGCACCAGGTACACCCGCAGCCGCTCGACCGGGTCCTTGAGTTTCCACGCCTCGACCTCGGCGGCGATCCGGTAGCGGGTCGGGTCGTCCGAGGTCGTGTGCGCGCCCATCCGGTAGGTGAACGCCTCGACGAAGGTCGGACCGCTGCCCTCCCGAGCACGCGCCAGAGCCGCCTTGGTGACCGCGTAGGTGGCCAGGACGTCGTTGCCGTCTACCCGGACTCCAGGAAAGCCGAACCCGCGCGCACGCTGGTAGAGCGGGATGCGGGTCTGTTTCTCCAGCGGCTCGGAGATGGCCCACTGGTTGTTCTGACAGAAGAACACCACCGGCGACTGGAACACACTGGCCCAGATGAAGGCCTCGTTGACATCGCCTTGGCTCGTCGCCCCGTCACCGAAGTACGCCACCACCGCCGCGCTCTCCGCCGGCGAGGCCGACCCCACCAGGCCGTCGCGCTGCAAGCCCATCGCGTATCCGGTCGCATGCAGGGTCTGGGCGCCGATGACGATCGTGTACAGGTGGAACTTGTGCGCCTCCGGATCCCAGCCGCCCATGTTCACCCCGCGGAACAGGCCGAGCAGGTTGAGCGGGTCCACCCCTCGACACCAGGCGACGCCGTGCTCGCGGTAGGTCGGGAACACGTGGTCCTGCGCGCCCAGCGCCCGCCCGGAACCGATCTGCGCCGCCTCCTGGCCGAGCAGTGAGGCCCAGATGCCCAGTTCGCCCTGGCGCTGCAGTGCGGTGGCCTCGGCATCGATGCGGCGCACCAGGACCAGATCGCGGAACAGGGCACGCAACTCGCCGTCGCTCAGGTCGACGTCGTAGTCGGGATGGCGCACGCGCTCACCCTCGGGCGTGAGCAACTGGACGAGCTCGGGCGCGTCGTCACCGACGGCTTCCGGCGTAAGGGGCACGGCCGCTCCTGTCTGCCCATCAACCCACCTGGAGTTGATCACACGGTAGCGAGTGCGGCGCAACTACGTGTGCCATCACGCCGAACGGCCCACCGGCCCCTGTGAAATGCAGGGGCCGGTGAGCCGCTCGAGCTGGTGCGATGTGCCCGCTACGGGCGTTGTGCGCCGATCAGGTCAGGCTCAGGCCTCGTCGGTCGCGCGACGACGTAGTGCAGCGCCGCCAAGCAACATCCCGGCGCCCAGGGCAGCGAGGGCCGCCATGGAGTCGGAGTCGCCACCGGTCTTCGGCAGCTTGGGCTTGTCGATGCGCACGTCCTCGTCCTCGTCGGGTGCCGCGACCTTGACCTCGACCGGGTTACCGGCGTCCGCGCCGTTGCCGATCGCGATGCCGCCGCCGTCGCCGCCGTCCAGCGGGCCCTTCGGGAACCCGTTGCCGCCGTTGCCGAGTGAGGTCAGGCCGGTGCTGCCACCGTCGCCACCGTCACCAGGCTCGTAGCCGGGACCGCCGTCGCCGCCGTTGACCAGCGTGGTGATGACGCTGTCGGCACCGCTGCCGCCGTCGCCGTCCTCGTCACCGTTGCCGCCGTCGCCGCCGTTGGCGATGCTGACGATGGTCACGCCGCCGCCGTTCTGGCCGTTCGGGCCACCACCGGCTCCGCCGTCGCCGCCGTTGCCGCCGCCGATCAAGGTGGTGGAGCCACCGTTGCCGCCGTTGTTGCCCGAGCCCGCGTCGCCGTCGCCGCCCTCACCGAGGTCGACCACGCTGGCGTCGCCGCCGGAGCCGTCGATCCCGCCACCGTCGCCGCCCTTGAGCAGCTCGAGGATCACCGGGAAGTCGCCGGCTTCGGGGTCGTCCGAGCCACCGCTGTTGCCGCCGTTGGCGACATCGAGCGCGCCCTGCGAACGGCTCTCGCCGTTGCCCTTCGGGTCGGCACCGTTGCCCGCGGCTCCGTCGCCGCCGTTGCCGACCGCGATGAGGGAATCCTCGTCGGTGTCGGTGGGGGCGCCCTTGGCGTCCTCGGCGTTGAGGGCCTCGATGACCTGGCCCTCCTCGTAGGTGCCCGAGTCGTCGTCGTCATCGTCGTTGTTGCCGCCGCCGGCGTTGGCACCGTCGGCGCCGTTACCGATGTGGACACCCGGGGCGTCCGATGCGCTCGGCGCCGGGCCGCCGGCGGACGGGCCACCGTTGGCGACGTCGACGACCGGGTCGTCGCCGTTGCCGAGTTCGATCAAGTGGTCCTTGTCGTTGTCCGCGCCGTTGAGGACCGAGATCAGGGCGCCCTGGTTGTCGTTGTCGTCGCTGGCGTCATCGTCGTCGCCGCCACCGTTGGTGTCGTCGTCGGTGTTCTCCTCGACCTTGCCGTTGCCGGCGTTGGCGATGCCGAGGACGCCGCCCTCGCCGCCGTCGCCGTTACCGTTGGAGTTGCCGCCGTTGCCGAGGCTGATCAGCCCGCCGTCCGGGGACTTGCCCTCGGTCTCGCGGTCGTCTGCGTCGACGTCGTCGCCGGTGTCGACGATCTCGCCCTTGCCGCCGTTGGCCAGGTCGGCGACCCCGCCGCCGCCGCCACTGCCGCTGCCGTTGCTGCGGGCGTCACCGCCGCCGCCGATGTTGATCAGGCCGCCGCGGTCGTTGTCCGAGCCGCCGCCGCCGCCGTTGTTGCCCTTGGGCTTGTCGTTGCCGCCGGTGCCGAGGTCGAGCACGCCGCCCTCGCCGTCGGAGCCGGTGTCGGGGCTGGCGCTGCCGCCGTTGCCGGCGTCGATGAGACCGCCGGTGCCGCCGTTGCCGACGCCGCCGCCGGTGGACTCGCCGCCGCCGCCGGCGTTCAGGATCGACCCGGTGGCGCCGCCGACCGAGTCGGCGGGGGTGCCACCGGAGCTGTCGGAGTCGGACTCGCCAGCACCACCATCGCCTGCGGTGACGCCGTTGCCGTCGCCGCCCTGGTCCTGGCCGCGGTCACCGGTGCCGGCGTTGCCGGCCCCCACCACGCCACCGGGGCCGCCGTTGCCCTTCTCGTTGCCCTTGTTGTCGCCGCCGTTGCCGACGCCGACACCGTTGGCCTCGCCACCGTTGCCGCTGGAGTTGCCCTTGTCGTCGCCGCCGTTGCCGATACCGGCGATGGTGCCGTTGCCGCCGTTGGCCTTGCCCTCGCCCTGCGCGTTGCCACCGTTGCCGACATTGCCGACCGCGCCGTTGCCGCCGGAGCCGCCCTGCGGCTCGGAGTCACCGGGAGCGGTGGGGAAGATCTCCTCGCCGGGGTCGCCCGCCGAGGTCGGGACGCTGGCCTGGGAGAACGTGCCCGGGGTGACGTCGCGCCCGCCCGGGTTGTTGATCAGGTTGGCCAGGCCGCCGTCGCCGCCGGAGCCGTCACTCTTCTCGGCGCTGGGCTCGAGGTTGAGCGCGTTGGCCAGGCCGCCGTCGCCGCCGGACCCTTCGCCCTTGCCGCCGCCGGGGACGACCTGCAGGACCTGCAGGACGCCGCCGACGCCACCGTCCGCGGTGGTGATCTGCGGCTGGGAGGTCAGGTCACCGATGCCGCCGAGGTTGAGCTCGAGAAGGTCGCCGTTGAAGAGGCCGCCGCCGGCGAGGTCCTCCTCGATCAGCACGTTGACCGCTTCGGTGACCTCTTCGAGGATCGCGTCGAGACGGTCGGTCAGTGCCTCGATCGGGTCGCTGGCGTCACCGGTGAGGATCGTGGCCAGCGTGCCGTCGCCGCCGGAGTCCTTCGGGTTCGGGCGGACGACGTCGAGGACGGAGAGCAGGTTGCCGTCTCCGCCACCGGTCGGGAGGGTGGCCGGGCGCAGCGGGCCGTTGAGCAGGGACAGCAGGCCGCCGTCGCCGCCGAAACCCTCTCCCTTGTTGCCACCGTCGCCGCCGTTGCCGAGGTTGAGGATGGCGCCATTGCCACCGGGGCCGGAATCGCCCTCACCCGAAGTGCCGCCGCCGTCGTCGCCATTGCCGATCGAGATCAGCCCGTCCTCGAGCAGATCGGTGCCGAGGATGCCGTCGTCGACGGCGATGCGGGTCTGGGGGGTGTTGGTGACGGTGTCGTCGTCGCCCGGATCCTGGTCGAGCAGCTGGATCAGCTTGCCGTCCTTGTCCTGCAGTTCAATCACGTTGAGCACCGAGATCAGGCCGCCGTTGCCGCCGTCGGCGTCGTCACCCTCGCCGCCGTCGCCACCGTTGCCGAGTTCGAGGAGCTGGCCGTCGCCGCCGGCGTTGGCCAGCGTGCCGGCGTCGCCGCCGTTGCCGATGGAGATCAGGGGTTCGCCGTCAGCGTCAGCGGCAGCGGGGGTGCGCAGTGAGTTGCCGCCGCCGTCCCCGCCGTTGCCGATCGCGAGCAGGCTGCCGTCGGTGCCCTCGCCGTTGGTACCGATCTCGATCGGCTCATCGGCGCCGTCACCGAGGACGACCAGGCCGCCGATGTCGATCCCGGACGCCGGAACGCGCACGTCGTCGCCGCCGCCGACACCGATCGGGGTGGCGTCGCCGCCGGAACCCTCGCCCTGGGCGTGCTCACCTCCGAACAGGGACAGCACGTTGCCGTCGCCGCCGGAGTCCGCGCCGTCGCTGGTGTCGTCGGTGAGAATGCTGATCAGGTTGCCGTTGCCGGCCGGGTTGCCGGCGCCGCCTTCGGCGATGTCGATCAGGGTGCCGAGCAAGGTTTCGTTGTCGCCGTCTTCGTCGTCACCGAGCAGGTCCTCAAGGTCGACGTCGAGCGGCACCAGGCCCTCGATGAGGTCGTCCTTCTTCACCGGGGTGTAGGGGACCTCGACCGTGGCGGTCTTCTCCACCGGTGCGGCAGGGGCCTGGCCGGCGAAAACCACGCCGTAGCCGACCCGGCTGATCGCGGCGGCACCCTCGGCGGACTTATCCGCTGGGGCCACTGCGGCGGTCGCGGTCGCGGTCACGCCAGCGGCCTGCAGGAGAACCAGGCTCGCTCCTGCGGCACAGGCCAGCGTCAACCGTCGTACGGTCGGGGCCATCGAGGACCCGGCGGCACGGTGTCGACCCGATGTTGATGCCAAAGACTTCACGCGCATGTGGACCCCATCAGTTCGCGTCGCTGTCGGCGCAGGCCGACAGCCGGACCGCTTCGGTCCTGTGCAGGTTCTACCAGAATGGTCGGATTTCATGCGCGTGTTGCGTGACCGATCATGGCGGCCACGTCACACTCGGTGATCCACTCGGTACGGCGTCGTACACGTAACGCATGCACAGGACTGCTTCCCTGTGGGGCAGCTCACTCATTTGGCCTAACGAAACGCGTAACCCTCACGTCGCGTGACTTTGAAGAAACCGTCGCCACTTCGCGGAATCTGGAGTGTCATGCCACCCATACGGCCGCGTGTACCCGCCGGTCAGACCACGCTCGGTGACCTCGCCGAGCCCAATGCGGTGAGCACCAGGTCCCCGAGTTCCGGGGTCGCGACGCTGATCCGGACTCCGTCACCGTCGAACGGTCGCACCATCACCCCGGCGGCCTCGCATCGCGCCGCTACCTCCAACGCCCGGTCCCCGACCGGCAACCAGAGGAAGTTCGCTTCCGACTCCGGCACCGGCCACCCGGACGCCAGCAGTGCTGCGCGCAGTCGTTGCCGTTCGGCGATCAGTTCGCGCACCCGCCCGCGCAGCTGATCTTCCGCAGCCAAGCAGGCGCGAGCCGCATCTTGCGCAATCGCCGAGACTCCGAACGGCACCGCGCAGGCGCGGGCCGCGGCCGCTACGTCCTCATGGGCGACGGCATAACCGACCCGCAGCCCGGCCAGGCCATAGGCCTTGGAGAAGGTGCGCAGAACGGCGACGTTGGGTCGATCCCGGTAGACCTCCATCCCGTCGGGCACCTCGGGATCGGTCACGAACTCCCGGTAGGCCTCATCCAGGACCACGAGCACCCCGGCCGGGACCGCGTCGAGGAACTCGGTGAGTTCGGCCCGCCGGATCGCCGGACCGGTCGGGTTGTTCGGGGTGCACAGGAACACCGCGCGGGTTCGGTCGGTGATCGCTGCGGCCATCGCCGGGAGGTCGTGACGGGCGTCCGGGGTCAGCGGCACCGGGACCGAGGTACCGCCGACGACCTGGATGAGAATCGGATAGGCCTCGAAGGAACGCCAGGCGAACACCACCTCGTCGCCCGGCCCGGTGCTGGCCTGCAGCAACTGCTGAGCCACCGCCACCGATCCGGTGCCGGTCGCGATGTGGGCGGTCGGGACGTCGAGCCGGGTGGCCAGCGCCTCGACGAGCTCCGTGGCCGCGAGGTCGGGGTAGCGGTTGGCCTGGCCCGCGGCGGCGGCGATCACCTCGAGTACCGCCGCCAGCGGCGGGTACGGGTTCTCGTTCGAGGAGAGTTTGAACTCCGGGCCACCGGGCGGCACCCGCCCAGGCCGGTAGCCGGGGATCGCCGCGATCTCGGCCCGTAGCCGCGGCCCCGTTCCGTTCATGGGGTGATCTCGCCAGCGCTCGGCCACCTCATGAACGAGGGTGCACTGCCGGAGTTGGTTCGCTCGCTGCGCTCGCTCATTCGACCGACCTCCACGCCCGCGCCGCCACGTCTGTGCCCGCCTGCCGTGACACCATGCCACGCATGCAGGCCATCGTGATCCGCTTGGGTGTGAACGCCGCCGCGTTGTGGGTGGCGGCCGCCGTGGTCAGCGGGATTCAGCTGAACCAGGGCGCCAACGCCGACGACTCGAACGGTCAGAAGCTGCTGATGCTGCTGATCGTCGCCGCGATCTTCGCGGTGGTGAACACCGTGGTGAAGCCGATCGTGAAGCTGTTCTCCCTGCCGCTGTTCATCCTCACGCTCGGGCTGATCATCTTCGTCATCAACGCCGGAATGCTGCTGCTGACCAGTGCGATCTCGGACGCGTTGGACGTGCCCTTCCGAGTGGAGGATTTCTCCGACGCCCTGCTCGGCGGACTGGTGATCAGCTTCATCTCCTGGCTGATCAACGTCGTGCTGCCGGACAGCCTCGAAGCCCGCTGACGCGCGGCGTCAGCTTTTCTTCGCGCCTCTGCTGCGCGCCCGGTCGGTGTTGTTCACCCTGCGCCAGGCCCGCAGACCCGCCGTCGCCAGCAACATGCGTACCGGAACGGTCTCGGTGACGCGGTACACCTCCCGCAGCTGCCCGGCCCGCGTCTGGCCAGCCACTTTGGCCAGCCGGCCGGACGCCGTGAGCGGATCCGTCGACGCGGCCCGCTTGCCCCGGTCGGTCACCGCGGGGCCGTCCCAGATTTTCCCGCCCCCACCGCCCGGCCTCATCCGGCCGACGGCGGGGTCCGCCTTCTCGGGGTCCGAACCGAAGAACGCCCGGCGTCCGGTGGCGGCAGAAATTGCGCCGGCCAGGGCCTGCGCCGCCGCCGATATCGGCACCGAGTCCACGACGGGCAGCGCCGCCACGGTGGACACCGGCTCGTGGAGCGAGGTCACCGACCCGATGATCCGCGCGCCGCTGGCGGCCACCGCGTCGGCGTGCACCCTGCTGCGCGGCTCGGCGATCGCGGCGGCCCATTCGGGCAGGACGACCGCCGGTTCACCCTCGGCCGGGGCACGCATCGCCAGCATGCGCGCGGTGGCGCCGGTGCGCACCAGCATCGAGTACTGCGCCCAGTCCGTACGACCGTGGGAGCGCACCACCTCGTTCAGCGCCCGCACCATCTCGACCTCGGGGTAGGACATCGAGCGATTGGCGGAGAAGCCGTCGGAGGACCCCGCTGCGAGCACCGAACGCGGGACCGCGAGCAGATCGGCGAGCACATCGGTGAGAAAGCTCGGGCGACGCTTGTCCGCGATCACCACAGTCACCCGGTCCGCGCCGGCAACCTTCACCCAACGATTCACCACGGCGGTCAGGTTGATGCGCTTGTCGTAGGCCTTGCCGACGTCGGTGCTCAGCTGCTCGGCGAGGACCGCCCGCAGCCAGGCATCGAAGGAGATCTTCGCGCCGGTCTTGACGTGCTGCTGCCAGTTCGAGCCGAGCAGTGCGGCGTACCCGCGCAAGGTGATCAACACGTGGGTGCGGGGGCCGAGCGCGTCGATGAAGCGGGCTGCCTGGGCGTCGTCGCACAACGTGGCGGACTCGTTCGAGAGATAGATCCGCCGGGTCTTGTCGGCCTCCACCTCGGCCATCAGGCGCTTCCATTTGCTGGGGCTGGGCAGCTTCTCCGCCCCACCCCAGCCCATCTCCTGGCCCATCAGGGCCAGCACCGGAATGCGGTGATTGATCGCTGTTCCGGGGTAGCGCGTGCCGTGCGCGAGCAGGGCATCGCGGTTAGCCGCCGCGGCCCGCTGCAGGTAGGTGGTGCCGGACTTGGGCGTGCCGATATGGAGCAGCCGGGTACGCGGCGGGAGCGCGGCGACCAACGACTGCGACGGGCTCTGAATCTCGGTCATGCGGCGGTTCCCAGTCCTCGTCGGCGCGGTCGGTCCAGGATATCGACGCCCGTGTTCCGTGCCCGGCATCTCGTCCCGGGCGCTCAGCCCACGATCGGCAGGTACACCTTGTCCCCGTGCTCACGGAACTCCTTGGACTTGGCGTCCATGCCGGCCTGCAGCGCCGCCTCCTCGTCGAGGCCGTGCTCGGCCGCGTACTTGCGGACGTCCTGCGAGATCCGCATCGAGCAGAAGTGCGGCCCGCACATCGAGCAGAAGTGGGCGGTCTTCGCCGGGGCCGCCGGCAGGGTCTCGTCGTGGAAGCTGCGGGCGGTGTCCGGGTCGAGGGAGAGGTTGAACTGGTCCTCCCAGCGGAAGTCGAACCGAGCTTCTGACAGGGCGTCATCCCAGGCGTTCGCGCCCGGGTGGCCCTTGGCGAGATCGGCGGCGTGCGCGGCGATCTTGTAGGTGATGACGCCGGTCTTCACGTCGTCGCGGTTGGGCAGGCCCAGGTGTTCCTTGGGTGTGACGTAGCAGAGCATCGCGGTGCCGAACCAGCCGATCATCGCCGCCCCGATGGCGGAGGTGATGTGGTCGTAGCCGGGCGCGATGTCGGTGACCAGCGGACCGAGGGTGTAGAACGGCGCCTCGTGGCAGACCTCCAACTGCAGGTCCATGTTCTCCTTGATCTTGTTCATCGCCACGTGCCCCGGGCCCTCGATCATCACCTGGACGTCGTGGCGCCACGCGATCTCGGTGAGCTCGCCGAGGGTGGTCAGTTCGGCGAACTGCGCTTCGTCGTTCGCATCGGCGGTGCAGCCCGGGCGCAGGCCGTCGCCGAGGGAGAAGGAGACGTCGTACTGCTTGAGCAGCTCGCAGATGTCCTCGAAGTGCGTGTAGAGGAAACTCTCCTGGTGATGCGCCAGGCACCACGCGGCCATGATCGAGCCGCCGCGCGAGACGATGCCGGTCTTGCGCTTCGCGGTCATCGGCACGTAGGCCAGGCGCACGCCGGCGTGCACGGTGAAGTAGTCGACGCCCTGTTCGCACTGCTCGATGAGGGTGTCGCGGTAGATCTCCCAGGTGAGCTCGGCGGCCTTGCCGTCGACCTTCTCCAGCGCCTGGTAGAGCGGGACGGTGCCGATCGGCACGGGCGAGTTGCGGATGATCCACTCGCGGGTGGTGTGAATGTTGCGGCCCGTGGAGAGGTCCATGACGGTGTCGCCGCCCCAGCGGGTCGCCCACGTCATCTTGTCGACCTCCTCCTCGATGGAAGAGGCGACCGCGGAGTTGCCGATGTTGGCGTTGATCTTCACCAGGAAGTTGCGTCCGATGATCATCGGTTCGGATTCGGGGTGATTGACGTTGACGGGCAGGATCGCGCGGCCGCGGGCGATCTCGTCGCGCACGAAACTCGCCTCCACTCCTTCGCGGATCGCGACGTACTCCATCTCCGGGGTGATCAGGCCCTGGCGGGCGTAATACATCTGCGTGACGGGCTTGTCCGCGGACTTCGCCCGCAACGGACGGCGCTCGCCGCGACCGGCGAAGACGGCATCGAGGTTGCGCAGCCCCTGATGGCGGCGCGCGTCGTCCTTATAGCCATCGTCGACGGCGTGGACGGGGCGCCCGTCATAGGCGGCGACGTCCCCGCGCTCGGCGATCCAGGCTGCCCGCACGGGCTCGAGGCCGCGGGTGATGTCGGTGGTCACCGAGGTATCGGTGTACGGACCAGAGGTGTCGTAGAGGACGACCACGTCCCCATTGGTCAGCGCCACTTCACGCATCGGTACCCGCAGGTCCGGGCGGGACCCCGGCAGGTAGACCTTGCGGAACGCGGGCGGCGCAGGCGCGGCCGCCGCGGCGGGGTTCTCGCTGTCCGCGCTGGTGTCGGTGGGCTCGAGGAACGTCGTCATCGTGGTGCTCCCTACGCCGGCATTACCCGGTCAGGTTCAGGCGGTCGGCGGCGCCGGCCACATGAGCCAGCCGCCCTCTCAGCCCGGTCTGCCCGAGCTCCCGCGGATGCGCCCGACCCTACCCCGACGATCGAGGCGCTGAGCGGGCTCGCTCGCGCATCGACCCGCTCCCGGGAACAGCCCGCCGAGACCCATGGTTAGGGTCGCCGAGAGCGGATGACGCGGGCACCGGGCCCGCTCCCACGAGATCTGGAGTTGCAGACGATGGCGATTGCGGTTGGCGACAAGGTTCCCGATGTCGAGGTCAAGGTGCTGAACGAGGAAGGCATGCCCACCTCGGTCAGCACCACCGAGGTGCTCGGGTCGGGCAAGGTCGTCCTGTTCGCGGTGCCCGGCGCCTTTACCCCCGGCTGCAGCAAGCAGCACCTCCCCGGCTTCGTCGCCGGCGCGGACGCCCTGGCGGGCAAAGGTGTTGACAAGGTGGTGTGCGTCGCGGTGAATGACGCCTGGACGCTGGACGCCTGGGCTGATGCACAGGGCGCCAAGGGCAAGATCGACATGCTGGCGGACGGCAACGGCGCCTTCGCCGCGGCGATGGGCCTGAGCTTCGACGGGTCCGGCTACGGCCTAGGTACCCGCTCGCAGCGCTACGCCGCCGTGATCGAGGACGGCGTCATCACCAAGCTTGAGGTCGAAGCGGCCGGCGGCGTCACCGTCTCCTCCTGCGAAAACGTGCTCAGCGCACTCTGAATCGCGCCGCGTGGTGAGGCCTCCTCGTTCAGAGGGCGAAGATCAGACCCACGGCGCCGAGGACGGACCCGAGCATGAGCACCGCACAGAGCAGCAGCAGGGCAGCGTCGTGACGCACGTGCATGCGCGCTCTCCTTCGCTGGGCCCAGTTCTCTAGAGAGATTAGAAAGGGAATATCCCGAAGTGTCAAGACAAGGCCACGACGGGGCGCCGACGCCGAGGACTGCCCGTACGACGCCCTAGGTTTGTCCTGATACGTCACGGGTTGTCCGGGTAATACTCGGTCGCCTGCAGGTGGGTTCGAGGAGGTGGGTCGTGGCCGAGGCCCGCGAGCTCAAGTACCGGCGGATAGCGGAGGACCTGCGCGCCGGGATCCGGGCGGGCGAGTACACCCCGGGTGGCGCCCTGCCTGGGGAGAACGACCTGATGGCCCGGTACCAGGTGGCCAGGATGACGGTGCGTCAGGCGCTGGCCGAGTTGCAACGCGAAGGCCTGGCCGTGGCCAGGCGCGGGTCCGGCGTCTACGTCAGCGCTGCGGCCGCCGGCGCCGGGCGACACGACTCCCCGATCACCGCGGCAGCCCACGACAGCACCGGAAGCACCGACCCGTCATGTGCGGTGGCACACGGTTCCGGCGGCGGCGATGTTGCGGCCCAGCGGACGCTGGTGGTGGTCTATGGCGGCGAGATCGCGCGGCTCCTGGTGGCCTTCGCGACCGAGTGCAACTACGCCGTCGTCGTGGTCGAACCCGACCAGGATCTGGCCGCCGCCTTGGAGTGGGCGCCCAAGATCGTCCGCTCGATCGGCGAGGCCGGCGCGGGGCCCGACACCGACATCGTGGTCACCGACCACCACCGCCTCGACCTCGGCGTGGTGCTGCGCGACGCGCTGGCGGGACGGTCCCGGTGGATCGGACTCATGGGCAATCCGCGCCATGTCGGCCCGCACCATGGGTTGCTGGCCGAGCTCGGCGTGAACGCCGAACAGATCGCGCGCGTGCGCCGTCCGATCGGGCTCAACATCGGATCGCGGACACCGGCGGAGATCGCGATCTCGACGCTGGCCGGACTGCTGGCCGACCGCGCCGGGCGTCCCGGCGGGTTCGCTTTCTGACTTTCCGTCACTCGGCGAGGCCGTGGCGGCGCAGGAAATCGAGCTCGTCGGCTATCAGCGCCGCCCGGCCCGCGCCGACGTAGGCCTCGAAGTGGTTAAACGGGTAACTGCGGTGTTCTCCGTGGGGAGCCGAGCGAACCGCGGCGATCGCCGGTGCCTCCGGGGTGACCCGATCCCCGGTGCAGGTGGCGACAAACAGGGGCGCGGTGATCCGGGCCGCGTCGCGACCGGGCCGGTCGCGCAGCACGTCCAGGATGACGGCGGCGTTGACCTCGTTACGCCACACCGTCCCGTCGGGAACCAGCATCCGCAGCGCGGCCTCCGCGCCGGGACCGGCAATCACTGCACCTGATCCCAGTTCGCCGGCCACTGGAACGAGCAACGGTGGACGGCCGCGCCGCCGCGATCGGACGTCGGCGAGTGCAGAGCGCACCGACCCTGCGGTGGCGCGCAGCCGGGCGCGCCCGCGCGCTGACCGCAGGCGCCAACTGCCCGACCCGCCGCGCAGACCCGCGCGGCCGTCGGTGAACGGCACCTGGGCGATCACCGCGGCGATCCGGTTGTCCCGGGCGCCGACGTGCAGCACATGCCCACCGCTGAACGAGGTCCCCCACAGCACGACGCGGTCGGGGTCGACGCCGGTGAATGCTCGCGCGGCAGCCACCGCGGCCACCCAGTCTCGACGCTGCATTGCGACGTCGAGGAGTTGGCGCGGATGTCCGCCGCTGGCGCCGAATCCGCGGTAGTCGAACAGCAGCACGGCGAGTCCGGCTTCGGCGAAGGCCTCCGCCCAGGCGGGCAGCCGGCACTCCCGCGTCATCCCGAAGCCATGGGCCATCACCACGCACGGCAGGGGCCCGTTCGCGCCGGCGGGTCGGTACCACCAGGCCGCACACGTGGCGCCCTCGACCTCGAACTCGACGTCCTCGCGGGTCCAGGCCGGTGGGTTCATAGCCGGCATTCGACGTCGCACCGCTGCGGGGTTGGCCCCCGTGCTCGCGGCTGTGCGGGTCAGCGCGCGTGGCGTCGGCGTTCGAACGTCGGCACGGCCGGCTCCGCAGAGTCTGCCCGTCGCCGGGTGACGATCGCCAGCAGGATCAACATGGTCACCAGCAGCGGCACCGCGGCGGCGAGGTACTTCGGGAGCGTCGACCACTCCTCTTCGAGGGCGGCCGACAGGGCCTGGTCCCGGGGTCCGTAGGACAGGACGCTGGGATCGGAGTTACCCGCCGAGGTCGTGGGGCGCGCGAACGGGTCTGGATTGGCGATGGGCCCCAGATCCAGAACGGGGCGGGGGGCGCCCAGCGAGTTCTCCGAGCGGCCGACCACGGGGATCTCGGTCTCGGTCGGCTCAGTGTCGCGTTCACCAGTGTCCCGGTCACCGGTCGAGGCTTCGTCGACGATCGGACGCGTCCGGGCGAGGTCCTTCTTCTCCTGCACGGCGACGGCGGTGTCCAGGGGTTCGACGTCCAGGGAGACGCCGCGCGCGCTCTCCCGCACGACCTTCCTCACCGGTTCGGGCACCGCCTGGGCCAGCGGAGCTCCCCGCAGGCCGAGGTCGCCCACCTTCAGCGGCGTCCCCAGGATCGTGGCCTGCACGGGCGGCAGGAGATCGGACTTGCTGTCGGCCATCGTCGCGGCGGGCGCGACCAGGCCCACGGCGCTGACGATCGCGACCAGACCCGCGACCGCGCCGGCGCGACGCGCGCGCGGTGCCCGCTGGCTGCACATGCCGCCTCCCCATGAGGTCATGGTCAGACCATAGCCAGGCAAAGCGACGGGCCCAAGCTCTTGCGCCGCGCGTCGCGCTACGGTCCTCAATTCACGGCGCGAACACGCCGCTCAGGGGGCCTCAGGCGGCGTGCCGGCCACCGGCCGGGCGCAGGCGGAACGCGAACAGTGCTCCGGCCAGCGCGAGGGGGATCAGTGCCAGGCCCAGGCCGGTGAGCGGCTGCGCGTCTCCCGTCTGCTGGGCGTCGATCTGCACTGACGCGTCGCGGAGCACGTCGGTACGCAGCGGCGGAATCGGATCGCCCGACGGACCGTAGAACGCCGCCAGGTCATCGGTGGCCGGCGCGGCGGCCGCCGCACGCTGCGCTCCCTTCGCCCGCGGGCTCGCGCCGCGCTGGGTGCGCTGTCCCACGGTCTCCCCGGTGACCTCGCGCACCGGCGCAGCGGAGTTCGACAAGCTCAACGGCAGCGTGAGCGAGTCGAGGCTGCTCCCCGCCGCGGCTGTGCGCTGCAGGACCGCAGACGCGGCGCCCTCGATGCGGCCCGCGTTGACCTTGGCCGGCTTGGTCTTGGGACTCTTGACCGATCCAGCCGCCGGGGCTCCCTCGGCGTCGCCCGGGGTGGCCTTGCCGGGCCGGCTCGAACCGGCCGCGGGAGCGGCGCCGACCTGGGCGGCCGCGTCGAGGAGCTCCGAGGTCAGGGTCGCGGAGGGGGGCTGCAGCGGAAGGTCCGGGTTGGGGACCTCGACCGGGATCTCCCCGAGTTGGCCGCTGACCAGGGAAGGTTCGCCCTCGGCCGGCCCGAACGCGAACGTCGCGGCGGGTACCAGGGCAGCGCCGAGGGTCAGGACACCGGCCATTGCGCTCACCACGACCAGGCGGTGGCGGGCGGAGCGGCGGGCGGAGCCGGCCAGAGTTGCGGAACCGGAGGAGATGCTCATGGACTGGTCACCTCTGCGCGCTTGACGGATCGACGCGTCATCAGACCATAGAACCGCAAATAACACCAAAGAAAAGTCAAGCATCGCAGTGCGACACGCTCGCCGGTCGCCGCTGCTATCCCGCAGCCATGTCCACGAACCGTGAGTAGTGGCCCTGGAAGGCCACGGTGATGACTCCCTGCGGGCCGTTGCGGTGCTTGGCAACGATCATGTCGGCCTCCCCGGCTCGCGGGGATTCACGCTCGTAGGCATCCTCGCGATGCAGCAGGACCACGATGTCGGCGTCCTGTTCCAGCGAGCCTGACTCGCGCAGGTCGCTGAGCATCGGCTTCTTGTCGGTGCGCTGCTCCGGACCACGGTTGAGCTGGGACAACGCGATCACCGGGACCTCGAGTTCCTTGGCCAACAGCTTGAGGGACCGGGAGAACTCCGAGACCTCCTGCTGGCGCGACTCCACCTTCTTGCCCGAGGACATCAGCTGCAGGTAATCGATGATGACCAGGCGCAGATCCTGGCGCTGCTTGAGCCGGCGGGCCTTGGCGCGGATCTCCATCATCGTCATGTTCGGGGAGTCGTCGATGAACAGTGGTGCCGAGGAGACCTCCCCCATCCGCCGGGCCAGTCGCGTCCAGTCATCGTCGGTGAGCGTGCCGGCGCGAATCTTGTGCAGCGCGACCCCGGCCTCGGCCGAGAGCAGGCGCATGGTGATCTCGTTGCGGCCCATCTCGAGCGAGAAGATCACCGAGGTCTGACCGTGCTTGATCGACGCCGAGCGCGCAAAATCAAGTGCAAGAGTCGACTTTCCGAGACCGGGCCGCGCAGCGACAATCACCATCTGCCCGGGGTGAAATCCGTGGACCAAGGCATCGAGCTCCTCGAAGCCCGTCGGGACGCCGGACATCTGGCCGCCGCGGCTGCCGATCGACTCGATCTCGTCGAGGGTGCCCTCCATGATCGCCGAGAGCGGGAGGTAGTCCTCACTGGCCCGGCGGTCGGTGATCGAGTAGATCTCGGCCTGGGCGGCGTCGACGATCGCGTCGACCTCACCGTCGCCGGTATACCCCATCTGCGTGATCCGGGTCCCGGCCTCCACCAGCCGGCGCAGGATGGCGCGCTCACGCACGATCCGCGCGTAGTAGCCCGCGTTCGCCGCCGTCGGCACCGAGGAGATCAGCGTGTGCAGGTAGGGCGCCCCGCCGGCCCGGGCGATCTCACCGCGCTTGGTCAGCTCAGCGGACACTGTGACGGCGTCGGCAGGCTCGCCGCGGCCGTACAGGTCCAGCACGGCGTCATAGACGAGCTGATGAGCCGGCCGGTAGAAGTCGTTGCCCCGGACCGTCTCGACGACGTCGGCGATGGCGTCCTTGCTCAGCATCATGCCGCCGAGAACGCACTGCTCCGCGACCATGTCCTGCGGCGGCATGCGCTCGAACTCGGCATGCGCGACCGGTAGCTCCGCGACGCTCATCGCACGGCCTCGCTAGCGCTCGGCCGCCCGATGAGCGAGCGTGCACTGTCCCTTTTGGTTCGCTCGCTGCGCTCGCTCACTGGCACCTCCCCGAGAATCCACGACCGATCGCGAATCCCGCCCACACCCGCCGGGACCGCAGCCGAGCCACGGCTCCCCGATGCCTCTACAGATACCCGAAGGCACCGACAAGAGGGCCAAACGGCCGGTTCGAGTCGAGTGCCCCGCGACGATCCGAGGTGACCGCGTGAACCTAGAACCCGTAGGACGTGGCGCACAAACCGTTCATCCACATATCGCGTGGGGACCCTGTGAGTGAGGTGTGGATGGACAGTTGGCGACCTGCGTATCCGTCGTCCACAGCTGGGGACGACGCTGTGGACGGAGATCGCCCGAACCGACGAATCACCGACGTCACCTGCCGATTCACGCTCGACACAGTGTGGACGCCACGAGAGTCCTCGTTCGGAGCAATCGGGCATTGCGACACGCCGTGGTGCAGCTGAGGTGTTTCAGCATGTGGACCCAAGGGCACCGTCGGGTGCGTTTGCAGACACGCGCGCACCACACGCGCAGGCCCGTACCGGAAATCCGGTACGGGCCTGCGTCGGCGAAACGGTGGGCCGTGCCTCAGGCGCCGACCACGGTCAGGTTCAGCGTTGCCGCGACCTCAGGGTGCAGACGGACACCGACCTGGTGCGTGCCGGTGATCTTGATCGGATTTCCGATCTCCAGGCGTCGCTTGTCCAGCGTCGGGCCACCGGCGTCGGAGACCGCCGCGGCGACCTCGGCGACGGTGACCGCGCCGAAGAGCCGACCGGATTCCCCGGCCCTTGCCTTCAACGTGACCTTCATCGACTCGAGCTTGGCCTTGATCGACGCCGCCTGGTCGCGGTCGGCGATCTCGCGGCTCTCCCGGGCCCGACGGATCGTCGTGACCTGCTTCTCGCCGCCGCGGGTCCAGCGCATGGCCAGACCGCGCGGGACGAGGTAGTTGCGGCCGTAGCCGTCCTTGACCTCGACGACGTCGCCGGGGCCACCGAGACCGGTGACCTCTTGCTGAAGAATCAGCTTCATCTCCTCAGCCCCCTCAACGCGCCGTGCTCGTGTACGGCAGCAGCGCCATCTCGCGGCTGTTCTTGACCGCAGTCGCGATGTCGCGCTGGTGTTGGGTGCAGTTGCCTGTCACCCGGCGCGCGCGGATCTTGCCGCGGTCGGAGATGAAGCGGCGCAGTAGACCGGTGTCCTTGTAGTCGACGTAGGACACCTTCTCCTTGCAGAACATGCAGACTTTCTTCTTGACCTTGCGGATGGGTGCTTTCGCCATCGTGGTGCTCCTCGTAAGGGGAAGCCCCGCCGCAGCGGGGATGGGCGTGAACTACACAGGTGCTGTGGCAGTGCCCGGATCAGAACGGGGGTTCGTCGGCGAAGTCGCCGCTGTTTCCACCGCCACCGCTGCCACCAGCGGGAGTTGCGCTGGCCCACGGATCCTCCGCCGCTCCACCGAAGCCACCGCCACCACCACCACGGTTGGCCTTGGTGATCTTGGCGGTGGCGCTCTTCAAACTCGGGCCGACTTCGTCGACCTCGACCTCGTAGACGGTGCGCTTCTCGCCTTCCTTGGTCTCGTATGACCGCTGCTTGAGCCGGCCCTGCACGATGACCCGGGTGCCCCGTTGCAGGGACTCGGCGACGTTCTCCGCAGCCTGGCGCCAGACGTTGCAGGTGAGGAACAGGCTTTCGCCGTCCTTCCACTCATTCGTCTGGCGGTCCATGACTCGCGGGGTGGAGGCGATGCGGAACTTGGCGACCGCGGCGCCGCTGGGCGTGAAGCGCAGCTCCGGGTCGTCGACGAGGTTGCCGACCAGCGTGATGACGGTGTCGCCTGCAGCCATGGCCTTGAGTTCCGTTCGACAGTGGGCGTTGGACAGGGGGATGGAGCGCGTGCGAGGTCAGCGGTCGGGCCGGATGACCTTGGTGCGCAGGACCGACTCGTTGAGGTTGAGCTGGCGGTCGAGTTCGGCGACGACGTCCGGGGTGGCCGCGAGGTCGATGACCGCGTAGAAACCGTCGGACTTCTTGCGGATCTCGTACGCCAGGCGGCGCTTGCCCCACACGTCGACCTTGTCGACGGTGCCACCACCGTTGCGAATCACACCGAGGAACTGCTCCAGCGAGGGAGCGATGGTGCGCTCGTCGAGGTCGGGGTCAAGGATGACCATTAGTTCATAACGTCGCATACCTGGTAGAGCCTCCTTTGGACTTGGCGGCCACGGTCTCTCCGTGACAGGAGGGGTGTGCGGAACGTCGAGGGGTCTCGACGCTCGCGGGACAGCTTAGTGGCCGGGGCCGACAGGACGAATTCGGTGGTGAAGCTCGGACCTGCCGCCGATTGCTCGCAGGGGTTAAGAACCGCTGTCACGCTTCGCCGCTCTAGCTACGCTGGCCGCCATGCTCGCCATCGGTGCACATGTGGACCCGACCGACCCGATCGCCGAGGCGGCGGCCCGCTCCGCCGACCTGGTGCAGTTCTTTTTGGGGGACCCACAGGGTTGGAAGGGCCCGCAGCTGGCCTACGCCGGCGGTGCCGCGGCGCTGCGCGAGGCGGCCACGACGGCCGGCATCACCCTGTACGTGCATTCGCCGTACGTCATCAACGTCGCCACCAGCAACAACCGGATCCGGATCCCCAGCCGCAAGCTGCTGCAGCAGCACATCGACGGGGCGGCCGAGATCGGGGCGGCCGCGGTAATCGTGCACGGCGGCCACGTGCTCGCTGCCGACGACCCGCAGATCGGCTTCGACAATTGGCGCAAGACCTTCGAGCGACTTGACGCGAAGGTCCCGGTGCTGATCGAGAACACTGCTGGTGGGGAGCACGCGATGGCCCGCCGGATGGAGGCCATCGCGCGCCTGTGGGACGCGGTCGGGGAGTTCGGGCCCGGGTTCTGCCTGGACACCTGCCATGCCCACGCCGGCGGGGAAGACCTCGCCACCATCGTGGACCGGGTCAAGGCGATCACCGGACGCATCGACTTGGTCCACGCGAATGACTCCAAGGACGGCTTCGACTCCGGTCGCGACCGGCACGAGAATTTCGGCGCGGGCAAGTGCGACCCCGACGAACTTCTCGCGGTGATCGCGGGCGCCGGTGCTCCGGTGGTCTGCGAAACCCCGGGTGCTGCAGCAGGTCAGCGCTCGGACATCGCCTGGCTGCGCGAGCGACTGCCCGCCTGAGTGTCAGCCTGACCGGTGTCGGCCTGACCGGTGTCAGCCTTGCGGGTACTGCGCCAGAGCCGGGTCGCCCCGATCAGCGCAGCGGCCACCAGCAGAACGTTGCGCACCGTCACCAGCAGCACCGCGCCGCGCTCGGACGCGAGCAGCTCCTGGAAGTAGTACGGATACTCGACGCAAGTCAGCGCGGTCGCGATCAGGACCAGCACGACCGGCAGGCGCATCACGGACTCACCCCGGCGCCCGAAGTGCAGGGCGCAGACCGCACCCAGGCCGACCATCCACACCATGTACTGGGGGCTGATGACGCGACTGGTCACGACGAAGAGCAGGACCACGACCAGGGCGGCATCCGCGGTGGTCGAGTCACGCCAGTGCCGCGCCGTGACCCGCCAGATGATCAGCCACGCCAGACCGAGCAGGCTGGCGAGCAGCGACAATCGCGCCACCAGGGTGACGTGCGGTCCGATGAACTCCATCGAGCCGTAGTTGAGCGCGACGAACCCGTCCCAACCGTGGTGGCTGGCCACGTGGAAGGGCAGTGCACCGATCGACTCGACCTCGACGCCGCGGCCCCCCTGGTGGGACAGGAACGCCATCGCGTTCGGCATGCTCACCCAGAACGCGGCCAGAATCGCCAGGCCCGCCGCGACCGCGGCCGCCCAGGATTGCTGCCAGCGCCGGCGCGGACCGGCGGCCAGCAACAGGAAGGCCGGCCACACCTTGACCAGAGCCCCGACGGCGAGGATCACGCCGCCGAGGCGATTGCGGCGGCGGTCTGCGGCCGGCGAACGGTCCGGGCCGGTGAGCACGATCAGGCCCAGGACGGCGATGCCGGTGACAATCAGGTCGTAGCGCCCGTAGGCGATCGGTCCGCCCAGGGCCACCCCGACGGCCCAGACCCAGGCCGCCCAGGGTTGGCGCTCGCTGGCGGCCGGTCCCCGGCGTCCGGCGACGATCAAGGCGACGAAGACCGCGACGTCGACCAGGAACGAGATCCAGTAGAAGGACACCGCGTAGGACATCGGCAGCAGCGCCGGGGCGAGCATCACCAGCGCAGCGGCGGGCGGGTACTGCCACATCACGTCGTTGTCCGGGAAGGACCCGGTCGACAGCACGTCGAACCAGCGGCTGTAGATGTCGCGGACGTCATTGGTCACCGAGGGCAGGATGAACTCCCGCTCACGCACGGTGAACAGCAGTAGCGCGACGCGAGTGGCGACGAAGACCGCGACCACCGCCACCAGAGGGGTGCGCCAACGCGCCAGCGCCACAGATGCCCATAAACGGGCCCACGTCGGGAATGTCCGACCCCACGCCGGCCATCCGGTCTCTACTCGCGACACCGACCACAGGGTCGTGCGCGCTTGCGTGGACCTGATGTGCACTCGCAGCCATTCGGTCTCGGAGCGCGATCTGCGCAATCGGCGGACGTCGGATGAGCTTATCGACCACCTTGGCGGCGAGGGGCTCGGTAACCTCGATCTTGAGAATTTCCCCAGCTGGTCCCACAGTTGGCCACCCCACCGGCAGGAGCTTGCCCGCAATGACCCTGACCGTCCGGGAGATCACCGCCGCGGAGCACCTGGCGTACCTGACCAGCCGAGGATCGGCGAGCTTCCTGCAGACCCCGGCATGGGGTGCGGTCAAGAGGGAGTGGCGCAACCAGAGCATCGGCTGGCGCGACAGCGACGGAAAGATCGTCGGGGCGGCTCTGGTGCTCTACCGCCAGGTCCCCAAGCTCAAGCGCTACCTGGCCTACCTACCCGAGGGCCCGGTCCTGGACTGGGCCTCGATCACCTCCGGCGCCCACCTGAGCGCCTACCTCGATCCGCTGCTCACCCACCTGAAGTCCCAGGGCGCCTTCGGCGTCCGCATCGGCCCGACCGCGGTGACCCGGCGTTGGAACTCCGAGACCATCAAGGCCGCGGTCAAGGACGGCGTGGCCACGAAGCTGGACGCCTTGCCCGCGGACTTCACCGACCCCGCCGCGCAGGCGATCGAGGGCTACCTGGGCGCCGCCGGCTGGCTCGCTCCCGCAACCGCCGAAGGGTTCGCCGCCGGGCAGCCCAAGTACGTCTTCCAGGTGCCGCTGTCCGGGCGCAGCATCGAGGACCTGCTCACCGGCTTCAACCAACAGTGGCGCCGCAACATCAAGAAGGCCGACAAGGCCGGCGTGCAGGTCACCCTCGGCACCGAGGCCGACCTCGCCGAGTTCCACTCGCTCTACGAGGTCACCGCGGCCCGCGACCATTTCACCCCGCGCCCGCTGAACTATTTCGCCGTGATGATGCGCGCGCTGAGCGCCGAGGACCCCGAGCGCTTCCGGCTCTACCTCGCCCGCCACGACGGTGAACTGCTCGCCGCGACGATCTGGATCCGCGTCGGCACCCACACCTGGTACTCCTACGGCGCCTCGGCCAACCACAAGCGCGACCTGCAACCGAGCAACGCGATCCAGTGGCGGATGCTCTCCGACGCCCACGAGGCAGGCGCCCACGTGTACGACCTGCGCGGGATCACCGACACCCTGGATCCGGCCGACCATCTGTTCGGGTTGATCCAGTTCAAGCTCGGGACCGGCGGGCAGGCCGTGGAGTATCTCGGGGAGTGGGACTACCCGCTGCGCCCACTGCTCTACAAGGCCTTTCAGTTCTACCTCTCCAAGCGCGGCTGACGCACGGCAGGACGGGGTTCACCATGTTGCGCCTGCACATCGACCGCGCCCGCTGGGACGCACACCTCGCCGGTGTGCGCGCCGACACCCCCGCTCTGGTCCCGGTAGCCAAGGGCAACGGATACGGCCTGGGCAACCTGCGGCTGGCCGCCGAAGCCGCGAAGCTGGGCGCCGACACTCTCGCGGTCGGGACTCTCGCCGAAGCGGCCGCCCTGCACGCCGCAGCCGTTGCCTTCGAGCGAGTCGTCGTGCTCACTCCCTTTCTGGCGGGCGACCCACTGCCGGAGCTGCCGACCTGGCTCAGTGACCGCGTCGTGCACACCGTCGCCGGTGTCGACGCCGCGCGCGCCCTGACGGGCCGTCGGATCGTGGTGGAATGCCGCACCTCGCTTCGTCGGCACGGGGTCGAACCCGAGCACCTCACCGAACTTGCGGCGGTCCTGGCGCAGACCCCGTGCGAGGGTTTCGCGCTGCACCTGCCGATGAACCGACCCCGGGGAGTCAATCCGGTCGCCGAGGTCGCCACCTGGGCGCATCGCCTGCAGACCGCAGGCCTGCCCACCACGACGATGTACGTCAGCCACCTCTCCGGCGGTGAGGTCCGAGGCCTGGCCGAGCAACTGACCGGGACGGCGTTGCGGTGCCGGATCGGGACCCGGCTCTGGCTTGGGGACCGCGGTGCGCTCACGGCGCGCGCCCGGGTGCTCGATGTCGAGAAACTGAGCAAGGGTCAGCGTTATGGCTACCGCCAACGCAAGGCCCCGGGCGAGGGACACCTGGTCGTGGTGGCCGGTGGTACCGCGCACGGAATCGGGCTGGCTTCACCGAAATCGGTGACGGGGTTGCGCGGCCGAGCGAAGATCGCCGCAGAAACGGGCCTCGCGGCGACCAACAAGGCACTGAGTCCGTTCCACTGGGAAGGCAAGCAGCGGTGGTTCGCCGAGCCCCCGCACATGCAGGTGTCCCTGCTGTGGGTTCCCGGCTCGGTCGATCCTCCGGCGGTGGGCTCCTGGCTGGACGTGGACACCAGGATGACCACGACGACTTTCGACGAGATCGTCGAAGACTGACTTGTCGTCACTGTTTCTCGGTAGCCCCGCCTCGAACGACGAGGCCCGCGACCGGATGGTCGCGGGCCTCGTCAGCTCCTGAAGCAGATGCCGGTCGCTGCGAGCTAGGCGCAGTTCACGTAGACCGTGATCTTGCTCGGCTTGGTGTCCAGGTTCGTCACTCGCACTCGCCAGCTGCCGCCGCCGTCCGACGGGCTGCTGGCGTGCATGAGGATCTTCGAGCTACCCCACACGCCACCACCGATCGCCGCCCGATCGCCCGGGCAGGAGATCTTCGCGACGGCCACCGAGCGGGGCTGGGTGTCGTAGCTGGCCTTGCGGAGCACCACGTCTGATGCACCGTCACCGGAGGCACCCTTGGGACCTGCCGGACCTGCCGGACCAGCCGGACCTGCCGGGCCTGCCGGGCCTGCCGGACCTGCGGGGCCTGCCGAACCTGTGGGGCCTGCGGGGCCTGCGGGGCCGGCCGGACCGGCTGCACCCGTGTCGCCCTTCTGGTTGAGCACGACCGGCACCGCGCCGAGCAGGCAGTCGTCCGTCGGCAGCAGAGCGCCGATGTTGACGTTGGTCAGCAGACCCGCGGCGCCGATGCAGGCCGCGACCGGCTCGGCCGGCGTGCCATTGGCGGACGCGATCGAGGGGACAGCGACAGCGATGAGCACGAGCGGCGCGCCGACAGCGATCACGGCACGCATCGAGGGGCGGGACAGGGACTTCTTCACGTCGGGCTCTCCATGATCGATGTTGTCGAGGTGACCACTCGGTCGAGTGATCACCGGTGCACCGGCCTAGTCGTCGGTCGCGGTGTGCCCCGGGTCGATGGGCCGATCGGCCCATCTGGTGCCCTGGGCTCCCGCGTCGACGGCCGGGATGTCGTGCTTTGCGCGCCGATCTGCTGACTTCGACCGATTCGTCCTGCGCCCGGTTCCGCGCAGGTCCCGATTTCGGTCGTTCGGTCACATGCACCATCAGCCGTTGGGTGGATCTGTGCGAGGCCGCGCGCAGCAGCGGCCGGGAACCCCCTGGATTCCCGGCCGCTCGTGCTACGTGCTGATCAGCTGACGGCCGGGGCGGCGCAGACCGCGTAGACCGTGGCGTTGCGGGCCTTCGAGCTGGCGTTGTCGACGCGCACGTTCCAGCCGCTGCCGTCGGCGAGCGGGGCGCTGAAGCCGAGCGAGACGGTGACCGGCAGGAACTGTGCGCCGCCGCCGATCACGACCTTGCCCAGCGGGCAGGAGATGCTGGCGATCGCGCTGCTGGTGGCCGGGATGGAGGCCACCTTCGAGACGATCTGGTGGCCCGCGAGGCCACCGTCGGCGCCATCAGCACCGTCGGCGCCGTCAGCCCCGGCCGGGCCGACCGGGCCAGTGGCGCCGAGCGGACCCTGCAGCCCGGTGTCACCGGTGTCGCCCTTGTCGCCCTTGTCGCCCTTGTCGCCCTTGAGGCCGGTCTCGCCGGTCTCGCCCTGCTCGCCCTGGGCTCCGGCCGGACCGACCTCGCCCTGCAGACCGGCCTCCCCCTGCGGACCGGCCTCGCCCTGCAGACCGGCCTCGCCCTGCGCGCCGGCTGCGCCCTGCGCGCCGGCTGCGCCCTGCGCGCCCTGCGCACCGACAAGGGAGAGCAGCCACTCTCCGACCGTGCCGACAAAGCCTTCCTTCTTGGCGACCTGGTAGGCGTTCAAGCCGTTCTGGCCGTCCTCACCGTCGAATCCCGGGTCGCCCTGGTCGCCCTTGGCCCCCGGGTCGCCCTGGTCGCCCTGGTCGCCCTTGGCGCCCGGAGCGCCGTTCGTGCCGGCGACACCTTCCTCGTTCCAGTCGATCTGCACGGCCGGCAGCACACACTCGGGGTCGCCGTTGACGACGACGTTGGAGATGACGCCCGCCTCGAGGCAGGCCGAGTAGATGTCGCCGTCGCCGACGGCCGCGGCGACGGTCGGGATGGCGATCGCGGCGACGGCGAACGGGACGGTGACCAGGGCGATGGTGCGCGCGCTGGGACGGGACAGCTTCATTCGGTTTCCCCCATGGGATGTAGGTCTGGGATTGCGGTCTGCACATCCGGCGGCGACCGCTAGCAACGCCAGGAGCATCGGCGCCCCACACCATGGGCTTGATGGGACTAAAGTCCCTCATCTGACGAAGGCCCGTTTTCCCCGTTGAGGGGACCGAGTCGACGCATATGACGCGTCGTCACCTCATATTCGTGCGATGGCGGCGGAGGCCGGTCCGGCGGGGTGCATCGCCTCGACGGAGCAGAACCCGACCTGCTCGCACCACCCGCGCAAGTCTGCGCCGGTGAAGTCGAACCGTGCCCGCAATAGGTGACTGGCCGCTCGTTTGGCCCTAGCGTGAGCGTCGAGAGATGGACTCCCAGCGAAAGGTCCGGTGAGAACGATGACCGAGCTACGTGAGCTCGCCAACCCGCGATTGAACGCGATCTTCAACGATGTCGAAGCCGCGCTGCTGGAGATCATCAGCCGGCACCGGGTGACCTGGGAGGAGTACCGCACCGCCACCACGTGGCTCGCTGAGGCAGGCACCCAGCCGTTCGAGATTCCGCTGCTGCTCGATGTGTTCCTCTCCCCCACCGTCGACGATGCCAACCACGGCAGCACCGACGGCACCGAGTGCAACGTCGAGGGCCCGGTGTACATCCCTGGCGCCCCCGTCCTGCAAGCGCCGTACGTGCTGCCGATGCGCCCCACCGAGCCCGGCGAAAAACTGGTGGTCAGCGGCACGGTGCGCTCCACGGATGGCACGCCGTTGGCGGGGGCCACGCTCGATGTGTGGCAATCCAACGCCGTCGGCGAGTACTCCCAGTTCCAGCCGAACCTGCCGGAATGGAATCTGCGTGGCCGGCTCAGTACCGACGCCGACGGGGCCTTCAGCTACACCTCCGTCGTGCCGGTGCCTTACGGGATCCCCGATGGCGGGGCCACCGGCCGGTTGATGGCCGCCCTGGGTCGGCACTGCATGCGTCCGAGCCACCTGCACTTCAAGATCACGCACCCGGACGCCACTGCGCTGACCACCCAGCTGTACTTCGCCGACGACCCCTACATCGACTCCGACGTGGTCGGCGCCGTCAAGGCATCGTTGGTGACGAAGTTGGATCGCCGGGTCGGCGATGACGGTCAGCCGTACGCGGCGTGCTCCTACGACTTCGTGCTGGCCGCCGCCTGAGTGAGGGTCCGCACGTCCCTGACTGGTGGTCAGCGTCTTCGGCCGCGCGCGGGCGGGGCGCCCACACCGTACCGTTCGGCGATGGCTGACGTCCCGTACCGCTACCGCTCCCACGACGAGGACAGCGCGCGGTGGGCCGGGTTCGCCTTCCGGCCAGGCGACATCGTGATCTCCAGCCGCTCCAAGCACGGGACGACGTGGCTGCAGGCGATCGTCGCCTCGCTGATCTTCGGCGGACCAGACCTGCCGGCTCCGTTGCCGACGATCTCGCCGTGGCTGGATTTCCTGGTCGAGCCCATCGACTCCGTCCTGGCGCGGCTGGAACGGCAGCGGCACCGCCGGTTCATCAAGACCCACACCCCGCTGGACGGCCTACCGCGCGAGCCCGGCGTCACCTACCTGGTCGCGGCCCGCCATCCGTTGGACGCGGCGGTCTCGCTGTGGCACCAGGGAGCCAACCTCGACCGGGCACGGATGGCCGCGCTCACCGGGAACCCCGCCTCGCCCGCTCCGCGGGAGGCGCGCGAGAAGCAGGCCTGGCTGCGCGAGTGGATCGACGCCGATGCCGACCCGCGGGCGGACCTGGACTCGTTGCCCGGGGTTCTGCACCACCTCACCGACGCCTGGTCCCGCCGGGACGAGCCCGGTGTGACGCTGGTGCACTACGCGGACCTGCAGGCCGACCTCGACGGGCAGCTGGGCCGGCTCGCCGCAGTCCTCGACATCGACGTCCCCGCGCCGGCCCGGCCGCAACTGGTGGAAGCGGCCGGCTTCGAGAATATGCGCGCCCGCGCCGAGCAGCTCGCCCCCGACCACAACGGCGTGCTGCGCAGCAGGGCCGCGTTCTTCCGTCGCGGCACCTCCGGCGCCGCCGCAGAGCTCCTGACCCCGGCCGAGATCACCCGGTACACCTCCCGCGCCGCCGCCCTTGCTCCAGCGGACCTGCTGGCCTGGCTGCACCGCGGCTGAGCGCTCAGTTCTCCCGGACCAGTACCACCAGCAGGCTGTCCCGGCCCCCGCCGTGTCGATCCGTGGCCGTGCCGACAGGCTGCCAGCCCATGGCGGCGTAGGCGGCGATGGCCTCGCCAACCTTCTCCGGGTCGAAGCGGTCGCCGAAGAACTTGTCCTTGTGGCTGAGCACCTTGTAGCTCACCGGTGGCCCGCTCACGCTGGGTCCCAGGGCCCACGCGGGTTCGGCCGCGGGGCCCGGGGCCGGGATCGTCGACAGCGCGCTTGTCGGTGCTGGCTCAGACAGCGCATCCGCGGTGGCCGCCGGGAGCGTCGCCGGAACGGGCGGCGCGATGACGTCGTTGTTCGGCGGCGCCGGGGACGGCGGCGCGTCCTCCTCGACCTCGCCGCCGAACGCCGCGACCAAGGCGGCCAGCCCGCCCTCGTGGCCCTGTCCCACGGCGGCAAAGCGCCAGCCGTTGCGGCGGTACAGCTCGCCGACGACGACGGAATGCTCGGTGGTGAAATCCGCGCCGTAGTAGGGGTAGCGGGCGATTGCCGAGCCGCCCGCCAAGATCCGCAGGTGACCCTTGGCGACAGCGGCCATGCTCGCCTCGCCCTCCAGGCTGACCGTGAACACCAGGCGCGCGACATCCGCGGGAACCGCCGTCAGGTCGATACGGAAGACCTGCTCGTCACCGCCGTGCGGGCCGACCGAACGCACCGCGCCGCCCGGAGCGCTGGGGTTGTTGAAGAAGACGAGCCACTCATCGCCCAGCAGCTCCCCGGCGGCGTCCACGCCGAAGCAGCACACATCGAAGGCGAGGTTCTGAGCCGAGGAGACGTCGATGCCGACGTCGACCACGGCATTGGCGCCGAGGTCGGGCAGGGTGAAGCGGGCGCCGCGTCCGAGGTCAGCCACGATGATCGTCGCTTCGGTCAGACAACGACCATCTCGCCTTCGCCGTACCAGCCCTTCTTGCGCTGGCCGTATCGGAAGGCCTGGATGGCCGTCGCGCCTTTCTTGGTGGCCTTCTCGGCCATCTCCCGCTTGACCTGGTCGAGGTTGGAATTCTGCTTGTCGATCTCGACCTCGATGCGGTCGACGCGACGCGAGCCGGGGATCAGCTGTTCGACGAAGAAGATCCCGCCGACCGTGCTGCCCTTGACGCCGAATCTCTCCTCCATGACTTCAGACCTCTCGACCGAAGACGATGACGACCTCGTCGCGGTCGCCGCCGAGGCTGGCGCTGGCCATCGTGACCACGCGCCACCCCTCGCTGGCATACGCGTTGATCGCGTTCTCCAATTGCTCGGGGTCGAACTTGTCACCCCAGGCCTTGTCCTTCTGCGTCATCACCTTGTACTCGACCGCCATGCGCGCGACTGTAGGCCATCGTCACCGCCGACGGGAACACGGCGCCACCTTGTCGAGTTCGATGAAGGAGAAGCGGACTTCGAGGAAGGAAACACGATGGCGACGACCGAACTGACCCGCGAGAATTTCGAGGCCGTGGTGGGTGGCGACGGCATCGTGCTCGTCGATTTCTGGGCGTCCTGGTGCGGTCCGTGCCGCATGTTCGCGCCGATCTACGAGGCGGCGTCGGAGGCAAATCCGGACATCGTCTTCGGCTCCGTCGACACCGAGGCGCAGCAAGAACTCGCTGCCGCCTTCAACATCTCCTCCATCCCGACGCTGATGGTGGTGCGGGACACGGTGGTGCTCTATCAACAGCCCGGTGCGCTGGCCAAAGACGCCTTGGAGGACCTGATCCGCCAGGCCCGCGCCGTCGACATGGACGAGGTCCGCCGCTCCGCTGCAACCGCTGCGGCCGCCGACCAGGCCGAACCTGCACCCGAGAAGCCCCGCGTCCGTAGCTACAAGTTCTGATGAGGTCCGAACCGTAGGCCCAAGCAGCCCGCGCCTGGCCTAGGTCGACGATGGAGTTCTGTCACCGCCCGCGTCTACGCTGATTGTCATGAGTGCTGATCCGGTCTCATCGCAGCCGAGTGCCAGCGGGCCGTCCCAGCCCGCGTCGATCCGGAGCCAGCTGTCCCCCGACCTTGCCGCGATCTTCGACCGTGAGTGGGAGAGCGTCCTGGAGGCCGCGAAGCGGACTCAGGACCTCCAGGCAATCCACGACCTGCTGAACCACTGGCGGCACTTCGCCGCAGCGGAGGTGGCCGAACCTGGTTCGTACTTCCGTGTACAGGCCCTGGCGGAGCAGGTCCTGGCGGCAGGCTCTGCCGAAGCTGCGGGTATTCGGACCTACGACGGTCGGGCTGTCATCGAGGAACGCCTCCGCGAACTCGATCGCCGCGGCTGAGCCAGGTTGTACCGGGTCGCCTTCCTCCCAAGGGCCCGTGCGGCGATCGCCGCGCTTCCCGCTGAGGCGCTGGGTGTCAACCCACGAAGTTCTCGGAGGGCTGGCAACCATGCCTGATCAACCAACGCCGTTCTTCGAAGCGGACGAAATCGGGACCTTGATCGGCTTCCTCGACTATCTGCGGGGATGCGTGGTCGCCAAGGTGCAAGGTCTCGCTGACGACGATGCCGCGAAACCCATCGTGCCGTCGGGCACGAGCCTGAGCGGGCTGATCAAGCATCTGACGAACGTCGAACGATTTTGGGTGCAGCACATGTGGGCCGGGCACGATGACGTGCCGCTCCAACGAGATCACTGGACCGTCGACCAAGGGCTCACCGCGTTGATCGCCGACTACGAGGCCGCTTGTTCACGAAACAACGAGGTCGTCGCGGCCGACGCCCTACCCGACCGCCAATGCGCCCGGGCCTGGAACGGTGAGGTCCTGACGCTGCGCTGGGTGTTGGTTCATCTGGTGGAGGAGACCAGCCGACACGCCGGTCACGCCGATCTTCTGCGCGAGCTGATCGACGGCGAGGTCGGCCGCTGACGGCCAGCGCCGCAACAGTCGATTCCCGGCCGGCACACCGAGAGCTGGCCTGGACGGGAGGCCCGGGGAACCGACCGGAAGTCGACCGATCCCGAAGGTGCAAGACGACCCGGATCTTGAGCGATCCAACCCGACCTTCAGGTTCGTTGCGTCCGTAGATTTCTCGCTCCCGGGGGCGGGCCTGCGGCCCGTTCCGCGCGCAGGCGCGCTTCCTCGCGCTGGGCCTCGTCACGGATGGCGCGCTCGCGGCGCAGCCACTCCGGCGCCTCCTCCTTCACCGCCGCGATCGCAGCGGTGGTCAGCGGCTCGGTGATCTGGGCACGAGCCAGCCCGGAGATCGACACTCCCATGCGGTCGGCGATGACCTGACGCGGATGCGGGCCGTCGCGACGCAGGTCGCGCAGCCACTGCGGCGGGTCGGCCTGCAGGGCGTCGAGCTCGGTGCGCGAGACAACGCCCTGCCGGAACTCCTGGGGCGTCGCGTCGAGGAGCACGCCGAGCTTCTTCGCCGCCGTCGCGGGCTTCATCGTCTGAGTCGACCTCTGCCGCGTCATGCGCCCAGGCTACCGAGCCCGGCGCGGCCACTAGCCTGAGCCGGGTGAGGGAGCCGAGCGACACCGCGGCGTTCCGGCTTGCGTTCGTCTCGGGCGTCACCCCGGACAAGTGGGCGCGGATGTGGTCCGAGCGTCGGCCGCACGTCCCGCTGGAGCTCGTCGCGGCCACCACCGACGAGGCCGTGCCGATGATCCGCACCCGCGCGGTGGATGCCGCCCTGCTCCGCCTGCCGATCGACCGGACCGGGCTGCACGCCATCGGGCTCTACGCCGAGGTCTCGGTGGCCGTCGTCCCCAAGCAGCACCTCGTCGCCATGGCGGAGGAGGCCGAAGTCGCCGATCTGGCCGACGAGATCGTCTTCCACCCGCGCGACGAGACGCTCACTTGGCCCGGCGGCCGGCCGGGAAGGGCGGCGAGCTACGTCCCCGAGACCACGGCCGAGGCGGTCGAGCTCGTCGCCGCGGGCGTCGGTCTGCTGGTCCTGCCCCAGTCGCTGGCACGCCTTCACCACCGCCGCGACCTCGTCTACCGACCGCTGATCGACGCACCCCAGTCGACGGTCGGCCTCGTGTGGCCGGTCGGCGAGAACTCCGACTCCATGGAGGAGTTCATCGGCATCGTCCGCGGCCGCACCGTCAACAGCTCGCGCACCCCTCGCCGGGACGGGGCCCCGGGCCTGCAATCCCCCGCTTCGAAGAGCGTCGCCCGGCGCGGTCCGCGCCGACGCTGACGGCCCGCGCCGCAATGGTAAGGCGTGCTCGTGGCGCTCTCGGCGGGCGTGAACTGCCCGTGAAGTGACAGGTCGGTCGACCCTCCCATCGTCTGCCGGCATCAGCCGCTCACCGCGCCCGTTGCTACATCGGCTGCTAAATCCAGAAACGCAGAACGCCTCCTGCTACATGAGCGGGAGGCGTTTCGGCTGTTCAGAGTGGGTGCTCGCGGCGGGACAAAAAGCACGTCCCGCCGCTCAACAAGCTTCAATCGGCTCGGGATCGAGAGCGCACAGCCTCCGTCATGAGCGTCAGCGAGCAGCCGCGCTCTCGCTCCGCTCGCCTCAATCGCTTGTGGAGCTGAGGGGATTCGAACCCCTGACCCCTTCCATGCCATGGAAGTGCGCTACCAACTGCGCTACAGCCCCTCCGACGCGTGCCTTGCGTGCCCGGCGTCGAAGGGCACGGTATCAGGGGCTCAGAGGGTGGCGCAGGTCAGCCACCGGTCGAGCAGGGCGGCGTCGCCGAACAGGGCGAAGCGTCCCTCGTCGTGGCGGGAGCGGCGGTTGTACATCAGCAGCAGCAGGTCCGCGGCGGACCCGCGCACGGCGACGGTGGCCTTGGAGTGCCCGCGGTCCCAGGTGTAACCGTCGGGGGTCAACGTGATCGTCCACTCCCCCTCGGCATCGGTGGCATGCAGGTGCAGGCTCTCCCCGTCGCCGCGCAGGCTCTCGATCGCCGGGTTGAACACCACGTTGGCAGCGAGATTGCCCAGCAGTTCATCGACTCCGTCGCAGGCCAGCGCAGCCTCGATCTGAGGCTCGACCCCCACCGCGAACGCGGCGTCCGCGCGGTGGACCAGGGTCTCGTGCAGCATCCGATGCGCCCACCAGCCGACGCTGCCCTGCGGCCTCGCCCAGGTCCAGACCTCGGTCGCCGGGTCGACATCGAGCGCCGCCGCGAGCGGGGAGGCGCCAGCGGCGAGCCACGCCGCCAGATCTGCTCGATCGGCGGGCAGTCCCAGCTCGAGCCGTCGCGGGTCGACGCGCTCGCGCGCTCCGGAGCTGACGACTTCGAGCGCCCAACGGTGCGCGGAGCCCGCGTGCTTGATCAGCTTGGCCAGATCCCAGCCCGCGCAGGCCGGCACCGGAGCGTCCAGCTCGGCGCCGGCGACGAACTCCGCGAAGGCCGCGATCTCGGCCACGGTCACCGCGATGTGCTCGGAGTGCTCCATGCGGCCCAGCATTACAGCGCGCCGGGGACTCGGCTCACCCGGCCCAGCGGCCGGTGGAGAACAGCAGCACGAACACCACCGAGAACGGCGCGATCACCGCGAGGTAGGTCTGCAGCACCCACGGACGGCGCAGGGTCCACACCGCCAGCGCCACCCACAGTGGCCACCAGGACAGCGTCGCGCGCGGCACCGAGAAGAACCAGAACGACGTGGTGAACGCCCACAGCTGCAACCCGATGTAGGTCGCCTCGGCCCACCGGCGATTGCGTACCAACCACACCGTGAGGGCGACCCCGACGCCGACCGCGAGCAGTTCCGCGGCGAACATCCACGCGAACCCCGTCGACTGCGTCTCACCGAAGGCGGCGTCCCAGGTATTGCCCAGCGCCTGCCACGGCCAGTGGAAGCTGCGGTTCCAGCCCTCCTCCTGGGCGTGCTGCCACGCCATCCAGTCCCCGGTCCGGGAGTGCAGGTAGGTGAAGTACCCGAACACCGGCAGCGCCGGGACGACCAGCCAGGGCGCCGAGCGCCAACGCCGCCGACCGTCGTTCGCGGCCAGGAACTCCACCACCAACGCCGCGGCCAGGAACACCCCGGTGATGCGCACGCTCGTCGCCCCGGCGGCCAGCAGGGCGGCCACCGGCCAGTGGCCGCGGCGGGCGGCCAGCCAGGCGGGCAGCGCGAACGCGAGGAAGAGCGCCTCGGTGTAGGCGGCCGCCAGGAACACCGCCGAGGGAGCCAGCAGGAACAACAGCACCGTGCGTTCGGCGATGGCAGCCGCCGCCGTTCCCGGCCCTGCCTCCAGGCCCGCGATGCGCGCGAGCGCCACGGTCGCGATCCCACCAGCAACGAAGGACACGATCAGCCCGAGCACGACGTGGTCCAGCCCGGAGATCGCATTCAGCGCGCGCAGCGTCAGCGGGAATCCGGGGAAGAACGCTTCCAGCGGCACCTGCGGGCCTGTCGCCGGATCCCCGTCGTACCCCCAGCGCGCGATGGTCTCGTAATGGAGGGTGTCCCACTGCCGCCAGCGCTCCAGATAATCCAGGGGCGCCCGCGCGCCGGCGCCGGACGCGAAGAGCCAGCCCCCCGCGCTGACGAGGGCGAACACGGCGAGCCGGGTGAGCAACCACAGCCGCAGCGCCACCGCGTCGATGCCCCCGGGGCGCCAGGCCAGGCTCGGGCGGGCGAGCTTGGTCAGGCTCACCGCTGCGCCCAGCCCGCGACGGGCTCACCGGAGCCGGGGCGCGCGCGGCGGTCCACGCGGTCGGCGCACGGCCCACCGGCCGGGTCGTCCACAACCCCGTCGGCGCGCACCGGGTCACAGCTCGGGTCGAGCACATCGCGCACGACCACGCCGACGAGCCAGAGCAGACCCGCGAGCCGGAGCAGCACGGCGGCGGTGTAGCCGTTCATCGACAGGCCCTGGTCGTATCCGGCGAGCAGGTAGAGCCAGACCGCGACGAAGTACACGACTTCGCCGGCCTGCCAGATCCCCAGGTCGCGCCAGCGGGGGCGGGCCAGTGCCGCGAGCGGAAGCAGCCACAGCGCGTACTGCGGGGACCAGACCTTGTTGGTGATCAGGAACAACGCCACCGCGAGGAACGCGAGCTGGGCCAGCCGGGGCCGGCGTGGTGCCCGCAGCGCCAGCACCGCGATCGCGGCGAAGCCGGCCAGCGTGATGGCGGTGACGACGGTGTCCAGGGCAGGCACCGGGTGCCCGGTGCGATCGAGCACGTACCAGAGGGACCCGAAGTCCGCGCCGCGGTCGAAGTTGAACTCATAGAAGGCCCACCACCCCTCGGGGGCAGCCAGCGCCACCGGCAGGTTCACCGCCGTCCAGGCCGCCGCCGCCGCGGCGAACAGGCGGCCGAACGCCGCCCACGTCCCGGTGCGCACACAGAGCAGCAGCAGCGGCAGGAGCAGGACCGCGGCGTACAGCTTGGTCGCGACCGCAAGGCCGAGCAGCACGCCGGCGGTCCCGACCCGGCACCGCGCCCAGGCCAGCATCGCCAGCGTCGTCAACGCGACCGCCAGCAGATCCCAGTTGATGGTGGCGTGCAGGACGAGTAACGGCGACGCCGCGACCAGCGCCGCATCCCAGGGCCGGTGTCGACCGGCCAGGCGCACCACGGCCGCCACCGTCAGCAACGCCGCCAGCCCGAGCAGCAGCGCGTTGAGGTCGTAGTAGCGCACCGCCTTGGAGTCGACGTCGGACCCGGGCAACGCGTTGACGGCTTCGGCGCTGAGCCACATCGCCGCCCCGGTCAGCACCGGGTACTCCAGCGCGGGGTAGTCCCCGGTGTCGAGGTAGGGGATCGCGCCGTCGGAGAATCCACGCTCGCGGAACAGGTGCGGGATGTCGGAGTAGCAGGCGTGCGCGAACTGCTGTCCGTCGCTGCGCGGCCAGGCCGTCTCACGGCACGGGCCCCGCTCGAGCACCCCGAGCACCATCGCGACGGTTGCCAGCGCCAGCACCACCCGCAGCGGCGTCCACCAGCGGTGCCCGCCCGTGCGCCGCAGACCCGCGGGACCACCGGCCCCGGAGCTGGCAGCCCGGATCACGGGGTCGTCGTGGCTCGGCGCCACGACGGCATCCGGCTCACGCTTCGAGGGTCCGACCCTCGTCATGCGCATCCCCACATTGTCCCGCACCTGGCGCCTGCACCGGCGAGCGCACTGTCCGCGTCGCCTAAGACTCACCCGTCTCGCAGAGATTCATCGATCCGTCTTGGGGCAGAGCGCTGCTCGACACCGACCGTGGTGGAAGGGGACTTCAACGGCGCGTGTCCAATCCGAAATACCCACCCTTCGCTCTGGTGAGGACTTCTCATGGGTTCTGTCTCGTTCGGTCCTTGTTTGCGCCGTCGCCTTGACTGGGGTCGCCGTCATTCCTGCGGCACCCGCGTATGCAGATGCCGGGTGCCCCGGCAGCCGAGACTCTTCGCGAGATTTTAAGGACGACGCGGGCCGAATTTCCGCTGCGTTTCAACAGTACGACGACGGCCCTCGAACCTGCGTAAGCCTCGTCTCCAAGGGCATCTACGTGGGCCAGGCGCGCTTCATGTACATCCGGCTATGTGACAGCGCACGGCAGAACTGCACCTCGGCGGATTCGGGCAACTTCTCGTCCTTTGCGGGACCCCGCACCAAGGCCACGGCACTCTGCCGCCAGGCGCAGGTCAAAATGGATGATCTTGACGGCTCCCGAATCCTTGACCTTTGGGTGTTCGTCAGTCCTTGCGAATGACCGCTTAGTAAGGGCACCACGTGGCGCCCAGCGGTCGCGGCGGCACCACCGACGAGCGGGCTATCCGGGACTCGGCGGTGCCGTCCGACTTGGGGAAACCGCCTGCGGCACTGGCCTGGTCGGGGCATCCTGCTGTCCCACAGTGGGCGAGGCGGTCGGCGTGTTGCTGTCCGTGGGGTCGGGCGTTGAGGTCGCGGGCACCGTCGCGGTGGGGCTCGGCTCCGGCTTCGGTTCTGGCTCCGGCTTCGGCGAAGGCACGACACTAGGCCCTGGATCAAAGGACGGGAAGATCGGTCCGGTCGTCACCAGCGGGCCGTTTTCGTCGGGGTTCTCGCCGTTAAAACCGGACTCGGTGTCGAATGGATCCTTGGTCGGCGTCTCGGTGCTGGCCACCCGCTGCGCCTTCGGGAACTCCTGCACAGGCTGCCCACGCAAGGCATCCTTCATGAAGGTAGTCCACGTCTCGGTAGGGAACGTGCCCCCGGCAAAGGCGCGCCCGTTGACAAGCGGAAGATCCTTCGTCCCGTTCCCGAAGAAGTAGTTGACCGACGTGGCCAGCTGCGGAGTGCATCCGCTGAACCACACGGTGAGGCCCTCGTGGTTACCCGTCTTGCCAGCCGCTGGTCGGCCCAAGCGCTTGGCCGCCGCGCCAGTTCCCCCGCCGACAACAGCCTGCATTGCCTCTAAGGTCCCGGCGATGGCCTCCGGACTAAAGACCGACTCGTCGCTGCGTTCAGGCTTGCGGATGGGAATTTCCCCTCCATTTGAACCGATAACTCGGTCCACGATATGGGTCTCTGCTCGGATTCCGCCGCCACAGATGGTCCCGATCGCGCCGGCCACGTCGCTCGCTGGCGTGGAGGCGATCCCCAGCGTGATTCGTGCATTCGTATCCAGCCCAGGAGTCTTGTTCGGGATACCAGCGCGCACCATCGCCCTCCGAACCGCATCGGCGCCCACCCTGGTGGTGGCGTCGACAAAGGCGGTGTTGATCGAGTTCATCAAGGCCCGCTTGAGCGTCACCGAGCCGAAGCTACGATCGAACTGATTGCGCACGGGTTTCGAACCCGGGAGTGCCAACGGGGAGTTCCCGTCGAAACGACTTTCCAGGGTGTACCCGTTCTCCAGCAGCGCCTCGGTGGTGAAGACCTTCATCGTCGAACCAGCCTGGATCGGGTAGGTGGCCGCGTTGACCTGAGCGAACTTGCCCTTCCCTAGGAAGTCCTCGCCCCCATACATCGCCCGCACCTTGCCAGTGCCCGGTTCGATGGCCACCAGGCCCACGCGGAGGTTCTTGTTCAGCTTCTTGTCTGAGGTCTTCGGGAACTCCGCGGGCACCGCGTTCTCGGCCGCCTCCTGGGCCTGCGGGTCCAGGGTGGTGACGATGCGCAGGCCGCCGTTCTCGATGTCGTCGGTGCTCAGCCCGCGGGCCTTGAGCTCCTCCCGGATCATCGTGAGGATGTAGCCCTTCTGCCCGCCGAAGCGCGATTCCGCCTGCGCCCGCTTCGGGAACTTCGGGTACTTGAGCTTGTCCCGAGCCTCCGGGGTCAGAGCGCCGGTCTCCACCATCGAATTGATGACGATCTGCCAGCGCGCCCGCAGCGCGGCGCGGCTTTCCGCGTCCGTCGCGTCGTAGCGGCTGGGCCGCTGGATGACGCCGGCCAGAACCGCGCCTTCGGAGACCGACAGGTCCTCGACGTTCTTGTTGAAGAAGGCCTTGGCGGCAGCCTGCACCCCGTAGGCACCGCGGCCCAGGTAGATCGTGTTGAGGTAGTCCTCGAGAATCTGGTCCTTGGACCGATCGCGGTCGATCTTGATCGACAGCAGCGCTTCCTTGAGCTTGCGCTGGATCGAGCGCTCCGTGGTCAGGTAGTAGTTCTTGACGTATTGCTGGGTGATCGTCGATCCACCCTGGGTCGATCCGCCCCGCAGGTTCACCCACAGCGCGCGGAGCATGCCCTTGGGCGAGACCCCGTTGTCGGTGTAGAAATTGCGGTTCTCCACCGCGAGGACGGCGTCGCGCAACGAGGTCGGGACCCGGTCCAGGGGAACCGAGACGCGGTTGACGTCTCCGAAGCGACCGATCTCTTCCTCGCCGCCGGCGTAGAACACCCGCGAGGTCTGCTGCGTCGCACTCAGGTTGGGGTCCGGGATCTCGATGCGCGAATACGCGGCGAGCGCCATGAAGAACCCGATGGCGAAGATCGCGAGCACCGACCACAGCACCTTCTGCAGGCGGTGCTTCTTCTTGCGCTTGTTCTTGCCGTTCTTCCCGCCGGGTCCGGTCGGACCACCGGCCGCGCCCTTGCCCCCACGGCCCGGTCCGCTCCCGGAGCCGCCGCCCGAGCCGCCCCCGGCGCCCTTGCCTCCGCCGACCCCGGACCCGGCCACTGCCTTCGCGGCCGCCGGCTTCTTGTCCAGCCAGTTGGCCGGCGGGGTGAAGGATTCGGTGGGGGCGTCGGCTGCGGGCTTCGCCCCGGTGCCCGCACCACGACCCGGCGCCGGCTCAGGCCGGAACCACTGGTCGTCGGCTGCGCTCGGGCCCGGCGACGACGTCGGGTCCGGCTTACTTCGGCCGCGGCGGAACGGGTTCATCCGGTGCACAACTCCTCTAGGCCTCGACCCGGACGCGCGTCAGAGCGCGCCCCGTCGATGCGGCGATCATCGATGGTCCCAGGGGACCACACCCTGAGCAGGGTACGACGCGATGGTGAGGCTGGTCTGCGCCACGACACCACCTTGTGATCTCTAGTCCCCAGGTCTGTGCGCCCGGTGTGCGAGCGCCGTGGACCCTCTGGCGACGGCGCGGCGCCGCTTGGATCGGCGGCGCCGACCGCTGAGTGACCTGCGGCACATCTCGGCGTGGCATTTGCCACCCGGCGTGGTGGCGACGTAGGCTCCGCGCATCGAATCGATATATCGGCTCGATACATCGGTCGGATAGACCGGTCCGGCGCAAGCCGGAGCATATCCACCCGTTCGGCCCCGCGGCCGGAATGGGTTCGCGGAGCTGAGGAGGTGACCGGGATGGGCAAGCGCAATGACGTTCTCTCCCTGGCCATCCTGGGTCTGCTGCACGAGTCCCCCATGCACGGGTACGAGCTGCGCAAGCGCCTCAACGTGCTGCTCGGGACGTTTCGCGCGATCTCCTACGGCTCCCTCTACCCGTGCCTGAAGAACCTGGTCACCACGGCCCTGATCGCCGAGGAGATCCCGGATCCGGCCGGCGTGCCCCTCGGGGGCAAGCGGGCGAAGATCGTCTACGCGATCACCGCGGACGGCAAGGATCACTTCGCCGAGCTCATGGGCGCGTGTGGCCCCGAGGAGTGGGAGGACGACAACTTCGGCGTCCGCTTCGCCTTCTTCGGCCGCACCGACGCCGCCGTCCGGCTGCGCATCCTCGAAGGTCGCCGCCGGCGCCTCGAGGAGCGCCTCGACGGGTTCCGCAGCTCGGCCACCCGTACCCGCGAGCGCGTCGACGCCTACACCCTCGAACTGCAGCGCCACGGCCTGGAGTCCGTGGAGCGCGAGGTGCGCTGGCTCTCCGAGCTCATCGACACCGAGCGCCAGATCGGCAGCACCTCGCCGCAAGGCGTGCCACATCCGCACGGAGCAGCTCCGCACTCCGCGTAAGCCACCACACCCACCAAGTAAGTCAGTCAAGTGAGGAGCACCCAGCTATGGGTTCGGTTCGCGTAGCAATCGTCGGCGTCGGAAACTGTGCGTCGTCACTGGTCCAGGGCGTCGAGTTCTACAAGGACGCCGACCCGAGCCAGCGGGTACCCGGCCTCATGCACGTGCAGTTCGGCGAGTACCACGTCCGCGACGTCGAGTTCGTCGCCGCGTTCGACGTCGACGCCAAGAAGGTCGGCCGTGACCTGTCCGAGGCCATCCGCGCCTCGGAGAACAACACCATCCAGTTCGCCGACGTGCCGCCCAACGGCGTCATCGTCCAGCGCGGGCACACCCTCGACGGTCTCGGTGAGTACTACCGCGACATCGTCGATGAGTCCGACGAGCCCGAGGTCGACGTCGTCCAGGTACTCAAGGACGCCAAGGTCGACGTGCTCGTCTCCTACCTCCCCGTCGGCTCCGAGGACGCGGACCGTTTCTACGCGCAGTGCTGCCTGGACGCCAAGGTCGCGTTCGTCAACGCGCTGCCGGTCTTCATCGCCTCCGACCCGGTCTGGGCGCAGAAGTTCACCGACGCCGGCGTCCCGATCGTGGGCGACGACATCAAGAGCCAGGTCGGCGCCACGATCACCCACCGCGTGATGGCCAAGCTGTTCGAGGACCGCGGCGTGGAGTTGCTGCGCACCTACCAGCTCAACTTCGGCGGAAACATGGACTTCAAGAACATGCTGGAGCGCAAGCGCCTGCAGTCCAAGAAGATCTCCAAGACCCAGTCCGTCACCTCGCAGATCCCGCACGAGATGCGCGGCGCCGACGTCCACATCGGCCCGAGCGACCACGTGCCGTGGCTGGACGACCGCAAGTGGGCCTACGTGCGCCTCGAGGGCCGGTCCTTCGGTGACACCCCGCTGAACCTGGAGTACAAGCTCGAGGTCTGGGACTCCCCGAACTCGGCCGGCGTCATCATCGACGCCGTCCGCGCGGCGAAGATCGCCCTGGACCGCGGCATCGGCGGCCCGCTGCTCTCCGCGTCGTCGTACTTCATGAAGTCCCCGCCCGTGCAGTACGCGGACGACGAGTGCCACCGCGCCGTCGAGGCCTTCATCCGCGGCGAGAACGCGAGCTGACCAACGCGCAACGTCCGAGGAACTGGTCGCTATAGCTACCGCTCCTTCGGACGCAAGGACCTGACCGGGCCCGACTCCCCTTGTGGGGGTCGGGCCCGAGGTCGTCCCTACACATAGCGCGCGAACTGCTGACAGGATGTTCCCCCAGGAAGCCTCACCAGGAATCGGGGACATATGGCTCAGGGTCAGGTACGCATCGCGTGGACCGGGCCAATCTGGTGCGCGCTGATCCTCGGCGGTGTCGGCGCCTGCGGTGACGACGACACCCCACCAGCAGTGGCGCCAACGACGGTCCCCGCGAGTCCGTCAGACCTCCCGGCCGACGTCTCATCGCCCTCTCCGGCTGAGCGGATTCTTTCGGTCCGAGACTGGCGCTTGCTTTCCATCTCCGCTGACGGGCGCACATTGAGAATCGCTGTCGACAGCCGCGATTGCGACTCAGATCCGCAACTTAACTCTGCTGAGACGGGTAAAGCCGTGGAGATTGAGACGGGTGCGTATATCCGCGGCAAGGACTGCGCTCAGCTCCCCAAGTCAAAATGGGAGGAACTAGACTTGGGCCTTAGGGATCCCTTGGCGACCCGTAAGTTGCTGGGGTGCGTCCCCCGGGACACCGCGATCGACTGCAGGACAGGCAAGCTCCGCAGAGGATGACCGACAGGAGGGCTGGCAGCGCCTACCCTCGCTTGGTGGCCTCGCTTTCGGATCTGCGCGCGGTGCTCGCGCACCGGGATTTCCGGCGGCTGTTCGCGACGAGGCTCAGCGCCCAGGCCAGTGACGGCGCCTTCCAGGTCGCGTTGGCCTCCTACGTCTTCTTCTCCCCCGAGCGCGCGGGATCGGCGCAGTCGGCGGCGGCGACCTTCGCGGTGCTGTTGCTGCCGTACACGATCGTCGGGCCGTTCGCCGGGGTGTTCCTGGACCGTTGGCGGCGCCGGCAGATCCTGCTGGTCGCCAATCTGATCCGCGCCGGGCTCGTCTGCCTCGTCGCCGCTATCGCCGCGAGTGGCACGACCGGGCCCGCGCTCTACGGCACGGCACTGGTCGCGATCTCGGTCAACCGCTTCTTTCTCACCGCGCTCTCGGCCGCATTGCCCCGCGTCGTCACCCGCGAGGAACTGGTGATGGCGAACTCGGTCTCTGTCACCTCGGGCTCGCTGGCCGCGATGGCCGGCGGCGGAATCGGCTTAGCGCTCGGACTCCTCGTCGAAGGCTCCGGCGGGGACTCCGTGCTGATGCTCTGTGCCGCCTTGGGGTACCTGGTGTCCGCGCAGCTGGCGACGAGGATGGACCGCGACCTGCTCGGCCCGGACCTGCGCGCCGCGAGTCCCGCGGTGCGCGATGCGGTCCGCCATGTCGCGGCGGGGTTGGCGGAAGGGGCAACGCACATCTGGTCCCGGCGGGCCGCGCGCGATGCGTTGCTCGCCACCGCGGTGCAGCGCTTCTGCTACGGCAGCGCCGCGATCGCCGCGCTGCTGCTCTACCGCAACAACTTCAACGACCCCGATTCCGACGGCGACGCCGCCCTCGCCGGGCTCGGCGTGGTCTTTGCCGCCGGCGGGGTGGGCTTCCTGCTCGCCGCGATGGCGACCCCGGCGCTGGTGCACCGCTTCGGCAAGTCGCGGTGCATCGTCGCCGCGCTCACCGTCGCCGGCCTGCTCGGCTTCGGCCTCAGCGCCCCCTACACCCCGGCCCTGGTCGTGGCCGCCTCCTTCGCCCTCGGCGCCTGCGCGCAGGTGATGAAGATCTGCGTGGACACTCTCGTGCAGGAGAACGTCGACGACGTGCACCGCGGCCGCGCGTTCGCCCTCTATGACGTGCTGTTCAACCTGGCCTTCGTCGCCGCCGCCGCCACCGCCGCCGTGACCCTGCCCGACGACGGCGAGTCCTACCCGATGCTCGGCATCGTCAGCGCGCTCTACCTGCTCACGGCCGCGGTCTACGCCGGCACCGACTCCCAACACCGCCGCGCCGCCGCACCCAGTACCGAACCCGCGTAACCGCGACAGCCGTCATCGTCCGGATTGGACCAGTTTCACCGTTTGCTCCCCGCGGCCTTGTCTCGCGTGGCAGGCTCCGACCTGCTCGGCCATGGGGGATCGAGCCCCGCAGTTCCTGAGGGATCTGCGACCAACCGTCCGGGGGGACTCATGTTCATTACGTCATCGATCTCGCGTGCCTGTGTGGCTGCAGCCCTCAGCATCGTGGCTGTCGGGCTTACCGCGCCGGCGCCCGCATCTGCCGTGGGCGCGCCACTCGAACCGGTGTGTGCCAGCGGACAGGATTACACCCTGGTCCACCTCAATTACGAGTTCTGGTCGGTCACCCACGCGAGCCCCTTCCTGGTGGCCTCCTACCAAGAACACACCGAGACGCGGAGCGCGGACTTCGTCAAGGTGGCCAGTTCCAAGGTGTCGGGGAATGTCGGAATCACCGGTAACGCCTCCGCCTTCATCCGCGGTGTTCTTGCCCAGGCAGGCGTCGCCGCCGGGGCAAGTGTGGCCAAGGACGTGCAGGAGACCACGCGGGAATCGGTGACCATCACCGACCGGTTCGTGGCGAACAAGAAGCAACGTCGGTACGCGGCCGCAGCGGCCCGCCGCGTGTACGAGGGCACCTGGGAGCGACGCCACTGCGATGCGGACGGCTACGGCAGTACCGTGATCACCTCTGGCAAATGGGAGACCTTCTCCGAGCGAGAGGTCCGCGGGTTTGTTCTGTGCAACCGCAACTACCGCTCCGACAGCCTGGAAGGCGCCGTGTGCACCAGCGCCTACCGCTGATTGGAGCCCCGATCACTCCGCAGAGTGGATGATCTCTCGCTCTTCGGCGAAGTGACAGGCGCTCGGGTGGCCGGCGACCCGTTCCACCAACTCGGGGACCTCGCTGGCGCAGATGTCAGCGGCCTTCCAGCATCGCGTGCGGAACCGACAACCTGACGGTGGGTTAGCCGGGCTTGGCACGTCGCCGGTCAAGCGGATCACGACCCGCTGACCGCGCTGCGACGGGTCCGGGACGGGAACCGCGGAGAGCAGCGCCTGGGTGTACGGGTGGACCGGGTGTTCGTAGATCTCGACGTCAGTTCCGATCTCGGCAATCCGCCCGAGGTACATCACCGCGACGCGATCCGAGAGATGCCGCACGACAGACAGATCGTGGGCGATGAAGATGAAAGAGAGCCCGAGTTCACCCTGCAGGCGTTCGAGCAGATTCATCACCTGGGCCTGGATCGACACGTCCAGGGCCGACACCGGCTCGTCACAGATGATGATCTCCGGCCGCAACGCGAGCGCGCGTGCGATGCCGATGCGTTGGCGTTGACCACCGGAGAACTGGTGCGGATAGCGGTTGATGTGCTCCGGGTTCAGGCCGACGAGGTCGAGCAGCTCCTTGACCTTCGCCTGGCGGTCCCCCTTGGGTGCAACCTCAGGATGGATCTCAAAGGGCTCTCCGACGATGTCGGCAACCGTCATACGAGGATTGAGTGAAGAGTAGGGGTCCTGCATGACGAGCTGGATCTGCCGGCGCAGCGCACGCTGGGCCCCACCGCGCAGGGTGAAGATGTCCTCGCCGTTGTAGTACGCGTGGCCCGAGGTCGGCGTCTCCAGGCCCATCAGCAACTTGGCGACCGTGGACTTGCCACAGCCGGACTCCCCGACCAGACCGAGGGTCTCCCCCCGCCGCAGGTCGAAGCTCACCCCGTCGACGGCTTGCACGGCGCCGACCTTGCGCCGCAGCACCACACCCTGCGTAATCGGGAAATGCTTGACGAGGTCACGGACCTCCAGGACAACCTCACTTGGCATCGCCATCGAGCACCTCCGCCCAGTAGTGGCAAGCGCTGCCGCGTCCGGGCGAGATCGAGTACAGCGGCGGAGAGTCCCGTTCGCATCGCGACGTCCGGCGGGAACACCGCGGATGGAACGCACACCCGGACGGCATACGGGTCAGGGTCGGGGGGAGTCCCTTGATCACCGAGATGTCCTGGCCCTTGAGATCCAAGCGAGGAATCGAGCCGAGCAAACCCTTCGTATAGGGGTGCGCGGGATTCGCATACAGATCGTGGACGCTGGCCTCTTCCACGATTCGACCCGCGTACATCACCGCGCAGCGGTCGGCGACGTCGGCGACGACCCCTAAGTCATGCGTGATCAGGATCAGGCCCATCCCCGACTCACGTTGGAGTTCGGCCAACAGATCCATCACCTGGGCCTGAACCGTGACGTCCAGGGCGGTCGTCGGCTCGTCGGCGATCAGCAAATCCGGTTCCAAGGCAATCGACATGGCGATCATCACGCGCTGGCGCATTCCGCCGGAGAACTGGTGCGGATAATCGTTGACGCGTTCCTTCGCCGAGGGGATCTTGACCCGGTCCATCATCTCGATCGCTCGGCGCTTGGCGTCCTGTCGCGAGAGCCCTTGGTGGACGCGGAACATCTCGCCGATTTGCCATCCCACCGTGAACACCGGGTTCAACGCAGAGAGCGCATCCTGGAAGACCATCGCCATCTGGGTACCGCGCAGCTTGCGGCGCGCATCCTTGTCCAGGGTGAGAATGTCCTGTCCCCGAAAACGCACCTGGCCCCCCGTCACGAATCCTGGGGGGGTGTCGAGGATGCCCATGATTGCCTGGGCGGTCACGCTTTTCCCGCAACCGGACTCACCCAGCACGGCGAGGGTCTCACCCTTGTCGACGCTGTAGCTCACTCCGTTGACGGCCCTCGCTACGCCCTCGCGGGTACGGAACTCAACCTGCAGAGCGTCGACCTCAAGGAGTGGACCCGTGTGCTTGCTCAGCGGCACAGGAGTGACGTCGTGGGCGGTGGACATCGCAGCAGGCCTCGGCTATCGCAGTTTGGGATCGAGAGCGTCGCGCACGGCATCGCCGAGCATGATGAAGGCGAGGACCGTGATGGACAGGAACATGGCGGGGAAGGCGAGCATGTGCGGGTCGCTGCGCAGGAAGTCCTGTGCGTCCGAGATGTCCACGCCCCACGACACGACGGGTGCCCGCAATCCGACTCCGAGGAAGGACAGGGTCGCTTCGGCGCCGATGAACCCCCCGAGCGCGATGGTTGCGTACACGATGGCGGGCTGGACGGCATTAGGCAGCACGTGCTTGAGCAGGATCCGTCGCGGTGAGGCACCCAACGCTCTGGCCGCTGCCACGTAGTCCGCATTGCGCACCTGCAGCGTCGCAGACCTCGTCAGACGCATCATCGACGGCCACCCAAGGATGGACAGCGCAAGGACCACCTTCAACACCGGTATCCAGAAACTTCGCTGATCGCCGGAGGGAACCGAGGCCAACACGATGATGGCGCCGAGCACGAACGGGATACCGAAGAACACGTCAGCGACCCGGGAGACCGCCGTGTCCACCCGCGCCCCGAAGTAACCTGCGACCATGCCGAGCGTGACGCCGATCAGGAAGATCACGATGGCCGCGAGGGTGCCGACGAGGATCGATGCTCGCGCCCCATAGATGGTCCGGGAGAAGACGTCGCAGCCCTGGACGGTGTAACCGAACCACGCATCGCCCGACGGGCCCTGCCGACTGAGCCCCGCTTGACAGTCCTCCCGGGGGCTGCGGTTGGTGAACAGGGACGGGAACGCAGCCATCACAAGCAGAATCAGGATGACCACGGCCGAGAAGATCGCGATCGGATTGCGGCGCAGGTCCTCCCAGGCGTCCTGTCCCAGCGAACGCGGCGCGGTTGACTCGGCCATTTCGCGCGGCGATGCGGCGACGGCCGCAGCTTCCATCTCACTCATAACGGATCCTCGGGTCCAGGACCGCATACAGCAGGTCCACGAACAGATTGACCAGCAGGAAGATGAGGACCAAGACGGTGACGACTCCCACCACCGTGGCTCCTTCCCGCTGGCGAATGCTGTCGTAGACCAGCCCGCCGATCCCCCGGATGCCGAAGATGCCCTCGGTCACCACAGCGCCGCCCAGCAGCGTCCCGAAGTCGGAACCAAGGGACGTGACGACGGGGATCATGGAGTTGCGCAGGGCATGGATGCCGATCACCCGCCGTTCCGGCATTCCCTTGGCGCGTGCAGTACGGACGTAATCGGCGCGCAAGTTTTCCGACAGGCTCGAGCGGGTGATCCGGCTGACGTAGGCCAGCGACAACGCCGCTACCACCAACCCCGGCATGATGAGTTGGCCCCACGTGCCGTCAGTTGCTGTCACCGGGAAAATATCCAGGCGGTGCCCGAGGATCCACTGTCCAAGGGTTCCGATCACGAAGACCGGGAGCGAGATCAGGAACAGGGTGAAGATCAAGACTCCACGATCAATGGCACCACCGCGCCGGATCCCGGACAGGATTCCCGATCCGATTCCCGCCAGCGCGATGAAGATCAAGGCAATGACCGCCAGCTTCACCGTAGCCGGATAGGCGTCGCGGATCAGATCGGTGACCTTCTCCCCAGAGGATGTGGTTCCGAAGTCACCGGTCAGCAAATTGCCCATGTAGTACAGGTACTGGATCGGCAGCGGGTCACTCAGATGTAAGCGCTCGGTCTCGGCTGCGATGAACTCCGCGGGACATTTGCGCTCGCCGCACTTACCGGCCAGGGGGTCGCCAGGAAGGGCGTAGACCATCGCGAAGATCAGGAACGTAGCCCCGATGACAACGAAGATCATCTGGAGCAAGCGGCGGGCTACGTAGCGACCCATGCCGACCTCCTCCGCGTTGCCGACGAGCTTAGGTGTCGGGCGACGGACCCCAGGCTAGAGGTCTCTTACCTAACGGGGTCACCCCTGGGCGGGGAATGCAGGTGGCCCCCGCCTTAGCTGGGGGCCACCTGGTGGATCCGGACTCAGACCACGGAGACCGACGTGAGGTCGTAGGTCCCGAAGACCGTCAGCTTGACGTTGGTCACCTTCTCCGAGTGACCCACGACCACTGAGGAGTACCACAGCGGAATAACGGGCATCCCGACCTTCAACAGAGCCTCGGCCTGCTGATAGGTGGCGAAGACGTCTGCCTCGTCAGCCTCCGACGCCGCCTGCGCGAGCAGCATGTCGAAAGCCGGATCGGAGTAGAGCCCGTCGTTGGATGACGCGCCGGTCTTGTAGAGCGGTTCGAGGAAGTTCTCGATCGAGGGGTAGTCCATCTGCCAGCCGGTGCGGAACATGCCCTTCTGTTCGCGGGCCTCGACCGCAGTGCGGAAAGTGGCGAAGTCGACCACCGGTGTCGCGATGCACTCGACGTCGAGGTTGTTCTTGATCTGGTTGCAGACACCCTCGGTCCACGTCTTGTGGTCTCCGTCGGCGTTGTAGGACAGCGACATCGTTCCGGGGAAGCCACCCGCTTCGGCAAGCAGTGCCTTAGCGCGCACGGGATCGAAATCGCACAGGTCCCCGCAGGCGCCGGCCTTGTACCCGCCGGCCACCGGCGCGACCCACCCGGTGGCGGGCTTGCGGTCGGGGAAGGCAAGGTTGATGACCGCCTGGCGGTCAATCGCCAGCGAGATCGCCTGACGGATCTTCACATTGTCGTAGGCGGGGTCGGTGGTCTTCGGCGGGAAGGTGATGGTCTGGATGACTCCGGCCTCACGACGCACGAATCGCTCACCGAGGTCGTCGCGGAAGATCCCCGACACCAGCTTCGCCGAAGGGATCTGGCGGTTGATGTCGAGCTGATTGGCCACAACCTGCTCGTAACCCGGGTTCGGGTCGATGACCACGAAGGTGACCTTGTCGACGTGCGGCTTACCCACCCGATCGTAGGTCGAGTCCTTGACCAGCACGGACTCGCGGTTCGGGTCGTACTTCTCCATCTTGAACGGCCCGGCTCCGATCGGCTTCTTGCCGAACGCCTTGCCGTCGTCGGTGAAGAACGACTCCGGCAGCGGTGCGAACGCGGTGTAGCCCAACCGCTGCGCGAAGGTCGAACCCTTCTCCGCCAGCTTGATGGTGAAGGTGCTCGGGTTGACCACCTTCAGGCCCGACATGACATCAGCCTTGGGCTCGGGGGCCTTCTTCGGGCCCTCCTCGCCATCGGGGTCTTCCGGGTTGACGTCCGTGTAGCCGTCGATCGGCGCGAAGAACGTGGAGGCGAGGTAGGCCTGCTTGGCGTTGGCGCTGAAGTTCCAGGCGTCGACAAAACTCTTGGCGTCAACGGCGGTGCCGTCGTGGAACTTCACGCCCTTCTTCAGCTTGACGGTGAAGGTGAGGTTGTCCTTCGTCTCGATCGATTCGGCGATGTCGTTCTCTGCCTCGGCCGTGTCTGGGTTATAACGGACCAGCCGCGCCGTGATCACGTCCAGCATGTTTCCGCCACAGGTTTCGACGGTGTCGGCGGGGATGAGCGGACGGGCCGGTTTGCAGCCCTCGACCTTGATTTCCCCACCCTCCTTGACAGGGCCGGTCAGGCTGCCACCCTCGAACGCCGGGTTCGCCACAGCTGCGTTCACATCGCCGGCGCCGGCGCCGGCGCCGTCGGCCTCGTCATCCCCGCCGCAGCCGGCCACGACCAGCATCCCGGCCAGCCCCAGCACCACCAGCCGCTGGCTTCGCTTGTTCACCCGCATCGGTCCCGTCCTTCCCACACACGACACCCGGAGTTGGGCACATCTGAGTGCACCGTAGGCCGCTGGAGGCCTGCAACGGCAGAGGGCGTTACCCCTTCGTAGTGGGTTCACCCATTTGAACGCCGATTTGACCGATTTGTCCCCACCCAGAAACGAGATCTTCACAGCGCCCCGACAGCCGCCGCAGGCGCCTGATCACCGTGACTCAGGCTGCTCCGCCCACCACCTGCGCAACTCCGCGCGGCCCTGCTCCTCGGTCATCGGCCCCTGCTCCATCCGGAGCTCGAGGAGATGCCGGTACGCCCGCCCGACGAGCGGGCCGGGCGCCACGCCCAGCTCGGCCATGATCGCTGTCCCGTCCAGCGCCGGGCGGATCGCGTCCAGCTCCTCCTGCGCGGCCAGCGCCGCGATCCGGACCTCGAGCGAGTCGTAGGTGCGGGCCAGCTCCGCGGCCTTGCGCTTGTTGCGGGTCGTGCAGTCTGCCCGGGTGAGCTTGTGCAGCCGGGGCAGCAGCTCGCCGGCGTCGGTCACGTAGCGGCGCACCGCGGCGTCGGTCCACTCCCCGCTGCCGTAGCCGTGAAAGCGCAGGTGCAGCTCGACCAGGCGGGCGACGGCCTCGGTGGTGGCCTTGTCGAACTTCAGGCTCTTCATCCGGGCCAGCGTCATGTGCCGCCCGACCACCTCGTGGTGATGGAAGCTCACCCGACCGCCAGGCTCGTTGCGCCGGGTCCGGGGCTTGCCGACGTCGTGCATCAACGCGGCGAACCGCAGCACGAAATCCGGGCCGGACTCGGGGTCCTCCAGCTCGATCGCCTGCTCCAGCACGGTCAGCGTGTGCTCGTACACGTCCTTGTGCCGGTGGTGCTCATCGATCTCCAGGCGCATCTTCGGTACCTCGGGCAGCACCCGATCGGCCAGACCGGTCTCCACCAGCAGCGCCAGCCCGCGCCGGGGGTGCGCAGCGCAGACCAGCTTGACCAGCTCGTCGCGCACCCGCTCCGCCGAGACGATCGCCAAGCGCTCGGCCATCTCCGTCATCGCCGCCTGCACCTCGGGCGCCACCTCGATACCGAGCTGTGCGGCGAACCGCGCAGCGCGCAGCATCCGCAACGGGTCATCGGAGAACGACTCCTGCGGGCTACGCGGTGTCCGCAGCACCCCGGCGGCCAGATCGGCCAAGCCGCCGTGCGGGTCGACGAACTCGATCGCCGGCAGCGCCACCGCCATCGCGTTGACGGTGAAGTCCCGCCGGACCAGGTCCTCGGCCAACGTGTCGCCGAAGAGAACCTCCGGTTTGCGCGAGTCCCGGTCATAGGCGTCGGTGCGGTAGGTCGTGATCTCGAGCGCGAAGCCGGCCTTCTGCGCCCCGATGGTGCCGAAGGCCGCCCCGACGTCCCAGACCGCCTCCGCCCACCCCTTGAGCAGGGTGGCGGTCTTCTCCGGCCGGGCGGACGTCGTGAAATCCAGATCGTTGCCCAGGCGCCCAAGCAGCGCGTCGCGGACCGAGCCCCCCACCAGCGCCAACGCCTCACCCGCCGCGGCAAAGCGGACGGCCAGCTCGGTGGCCACCGGGGAGACCCGCAGCAGCTCGGTGACGGCCCGGCGCTGAGCCACCGACAGCGATCCTTCGGGACCTGAGGCCGCAGAGGCGGCAGACGGGCGCGCAGACACAACCGGTGACCCTAACCCGGCCGCGCGACAGGTCTCGCCGGGCGCAGGCGTGCAGCCCTCCTGGAGCACGGACACGCCCTAGCATCGAGGGATGCCCGAGTCCCACTCCTCTTCCGCGCCGCGACGTCTGCGGACGGTGTCGGAGGTGTCGGCGGGTGGGTTGGTCGTCGAGCGCGAGACGGGGGTGCCGCGCGCCGCGCTGATCGGGCGGGTGGATCGGCGCGGGCGCATGTTGTGGTCGCTGCCCAAGGGGCACCTGGAGGCGGGCGAAACCACGGAGGACGCCGCAGTCCGCGAGGTCGAGGAGGAGACCGGTATCCGCGGAACGGTGGTCAGCAAGCTCGGCGTCATCGACTTCTGGTTCGTCGCCGGCGAGTCCCGCATCCACAAGACCGTGCACCACTATCTGCTCGATGCCTGCTCCGGTGAGCTCTCCGATGCCGACATCGAGGTCGACGAGGTCGCCTGGGTGCCGCTCTCGGAGCTCGGGGCCCGGCTGTCCTACGACAGCGAACGCAAGCTGATGGCCGAGCTACCCGCAGCTCTGACGGCCACCGGTGAGCACCGCGCCGGTCCGGCGTCGCCATGAGTGCGGGCCGCCGCCGGTGGGCCGCTGCCGCGGGGGCGCTCGGGCTGATCCTCGCCACCCTGTGCGCCGGACCCGTACGCGCCGCGGACACCCCCAGCCCGGCGCCCGAGGCCACCGCACCCGTGCCCCCTACCGGTCGGGTCACCCTCGCGGTGCTCTCCCAGAAACCGGTCGCGCCCAAGGGAAACGACACCGTGATCCTGCGCGGCACCCTCGGCAACGGCCGCGCCGAGGAGCTGCGCCGGGCCCGACTGGAACTGCGGGTGGGCACCGCCCCGGTCCCGACCCGCAGCGAGCTCGCGAGCATCGCGAACGCGCAGGTCCCGATCGCTCCGGGTGCACCGGCGCCCGACACCGCCGCGCTGCCGGCGCCGAACACCCGCGTCGTGCGGGCGGCGGGAGCTGGCCTGCCAGCAGCCATAACCGCCGGGACCAACCCCGGGTGGGAACTCTCGGTACCAGTTCGCCGGCTGGCGCTGCCGGGCAACGGGGTCTACGTGATCCAGGTCGTGGCCTACGAGCGCACCGGCACCGAGCCGGTCGCCCAGGTGCCCATCGCCCAGGTGACCAGCTTCCTGTCCTACCTGCCCGACCTCGAGGCGTACGCCCCCACCCGCGTGAGCTGGTTGTGGCCGCTGGCCGCCGTCCCGGACCGCGATGCCCGGGGGGTGTTCACCGACACTGGGTTGGCCAGCCAGCTCGCGCCGTCGGGGCGCCTGCACGAACTCGCCACCGCGCCCGGCGCCCTGCCGGTCACCTGGCTGCTCGACCCCGATCTGCTCTCCTCGGCCGACGCGCTCGGCGCACCTCATGAGGTCCGCAACGGACGGAAGGTGAGCGAGGCCGACGCGATACCCGCGGCGCTCACCTGGCTGACGGACCTACGGACCACCCTGGAAGGTCAGCCGGTCGCCGCTTTCCCCTATGCCGATCCCGATGTCGTGGCCCTGGGCCGCTTCCGCACGTCGACCCTGCTGACCGACGCCCTCGAGCGGGCGCGCACCAGCACTACCACCTTGCTCGGCCAGGAGTCGGACACCAGCCTCGCCTGGCCTGCTGACGGGGCAGCAGATCGCGCCACGCTGGCCCGGCTGTTCCAGGCCGACGTGCGGACGATCGTGCTGCGCAGCGATGCGCTCCTCGTCGATGCACCGGCGACCTACACCCCGACCGGGCGGGCGCGATTCTCCGACGGGGATGCCCGCATGGAGGTTCTGGTGGCCGATGCCGGGCTCGCCGATGCACTCGCCGGAGAGCTGCGCACCCCCGGCGCCTCCGCGGCGGCCCGCGCACGCTTTCTCGCCGAGACCGCCCTGATCACGCTGGAGCGCCCCAACCAGGCGCGCACCGTGCTGGTCACCCCGCCGCGCCGCTGGGACCCGCCGGCCGGGTGGGCCGCCTCGTTGCTGCGGGCGAGCACCAAGGTGCCGTGGCTGCGTACCGTCCCGCTGAGCACGCTGAGCAAGATCCCCCCGGCGCCCGAGTACGACGGCGCAGACAGTGCGTACTCGGAGCAGATCGAGGCGCGCGAACTCTCCCGCCCGCACCTCGCGGGCATCCGCGCAGGTTCCCGCGCCGCCAATGACCTGGCGCGCGTCCTGGCCCGGCCCGACGCGCTGATGGGTCGTTACTCGGCGGCCCTGTTGCGCGCGACCTCGACCGCCTGGCGTGAGCAGGGCGGCCCTGGCCGGGCCTACCTCGACGATGTGCTCGCCACAATCCGCGCCGACCAGGGATCGGTGCGCATCATCGGCCGAAGCCTGATCACCCTGTCCAGCAATCGCGGCACGCTCCCGTTGACGGTGTCCAACCAGCTCGGCCAGGGGAACGGCGCCCTGGATCCGCGCGACCTCGCGGTCCGGGTGCGCCCGATCCTGCGCCCGCAGGTCGGCAGCCGGCTCAAGGTCAGCGACTCCGAGATGCTCACCGTCGGCGCCGGACGCAAGGCGACGGTGCGGGTCGAGATCGAGGCGACGGCCAACGGCATCACCCGGGTGGACGCGGCCCTGCTCGACGCGCAGGACCGCAGCTTCGGCGCTGCGGTGGAACTCAAGGTCAACGTGACGAGCTACGGCAGCTTCGGCATGGTTCTCGTCGTGATCACCGGGTCGGGCCTGCTGCTGGCGGCCGTACTGCGCAACGTCCGCCGTTTCCGCCGCGCGCGCGCTGAGGCCCACACGTGAGCGAGGTGCCCGAAGCCGCCCAACCCAGCGTCGCCCGCTCCAGTGCGGTGATGGCGGTGGGCACGATCGTCTCCCGGATCACCGGCTTCGCCCGCGACGTCGTCCTGGTCTGGGCCATCGGCACGGCCGTGTTCGCCGAGACCTACAACGTCGCGAACACGGTCCCGAACATCATCTACATCCTGCTCGCGGGCGGGGTCCTCAACGCGGTCTTCGTCCCCCAGCTCGTCCGGGCGATGCGCACCGACCCCGACGGCGGCCAGGCCTTCGCCGACCGGCTGCTCACCGCGATCGGTCTGGTGCTGCTGGTCATCACGGTGGTCGCCGTCCTTGCCGCGCCGCTGGTCGTCACCGCCTACGCCTATGCCTTCACCCGGGACGGGTCCGAGGCCAACTTCGACGTCGCGGTCACCTTCGCCCGGTTCTTCCTGCCGCAGATCTTCTTCTACGGCCTGCACGTGATGCTCGGTCAGGTGCTCAACGCCCGTGGCCGGTTCGGGCCGATGATGTTCACCCCGATCCTGAACAACCTGGTCGTGATCAGCACCGGCGTGATCTTCCTGGTGGTGACCAGCGGCGAGAAGCTGAGCACCAGCACCGTCAGCGACGGCGAGCTGCGCCTGCTCGGGATCGGCACCACGCTCGGCGTCGTCGTGCAGGCCCTCGCCCTGATCCCGGTGCTGAAGGCGGCCCGCTACCGCTACCGCCCGCGCTTCGACCTGCGCGGCACCGGCTTGGGACAGGCCTACCGGATGGCGGGCTGGACGTTGCTCTTCGTCCTGGTCAACCAGGTCGCGTACCTGGTCGTCGTGCAGATCGCCACCTCGTCCGGGCTCGATGCCAGCGGCCGGGGCTTCACCCCGTACACCAAGGCCTACCTGATCATGTTGCTCCCGCACGCGGTGGTGACGGTCTCCGTCGTCACCGCGCTGCTGCCGCGGATGAGCCGGTCGGTCGCCGAGGGGCGCCTGGGTGACGTCGCGGACGACCTGGCCGGCGGGCTGCGCCTGACCGGCGCGATCCTGGTCCCCGCCGCGGTGGCCTTCGCGGCACTGGGCCCGTCCCTGACGGTGCTCGCCCTGGGCCACGGCAAGACCTCGGTCGCCGACGCGGAGTTCATCGGCTACGTCCTGGCCGGCTTCGCCCTCGGCCTGGTCCCCTTCTCCGTGCACCACCAGTTGCTGCGCGGTTTCTACGCCTGCTCGGACACCCGCACACCGGTCACGATCAACGTATGGATCGCGGGGACCAACATCGCCCTGGCGGTGCTCAGCGTCGCGGTGCTGCCGGCCCGCTGGACGGTCGTCGGCCTGGCGGTGTCCTATTCGCTGTCCTACGCGATCGGGGCGCTGGTCTGCGCCCGCAAACTGACGCGCAAACTCGGCAGGCCCCTCGGTGGGGACGTCGTGCGCACCTATGACCGCCTGATCATCGCCGCGGTGCTGTCCGCGATCCCGGCGTTGATCGTCGGTGAGGTTGCGGTTCGCGCCTGGGACACCGGGACTCTCGCCGCGGCGGTCACCGTTTTCGGTGGCGGTGCGGTGCTGGTGCTGGGGTTCCTGGTGCTGGCCTCGCGGATGCGGATCCGCGAGGTCTCCGACGCTGTGGCGATGGTGGTCGGGCGCCTGCGCTGACCTCCGCTGCGGCGCGTCCGGGGTAACAGTTGCGGATCGGCTGCGCCACAGGCCCGTCACGCCCTGCCCGATCACGCCGGACCGCTTAGCATGGGCGAGCGGGGCGGGCCCAAAGATCCACCGGCCTCGGCATGCGGTCAGGAGGACCCAGCGGTGAGCGGAACGACCCCCGAGGTCGGCACCCGCCTGGCCGATCGCTACCGCCTGGACGAACTCGTCGAGAAATCCGAGGACTCCTCGGCCTGGAACGCCACCGACGAGAAGCTCGCGCGCCCGGTCAGCGTTCATGTCATGGACGCCGGGGACCTCGCCGCCGATGTGATCACCGCGGCGCAGCGCTCGACCACCGTCGATGACACCCGCTTCGTCCGTGTCCTGGACGCCGTGCAGCGCGACCAGATCGCCTACGTGATCTATGAGCGCCTGCCCGAGGCGCGCTCGCTGCGCCGCATGCTGGCCACCGACGGCGCCATGGACCCCGCTGCCGCGCAGGCGATGATCGTCGACGCCACCGCCGCCATGCAGGAGGCCCACGCCGTCGGGCTCTCCCACCTGCGCCTGCAACCGGACACCGTCCTGGTGACCCCCGGCGGTCAGGTGAAGATCCTCGGGTTGTGCGTGGAGGCTGCGCTGCATTCCACGACCGCCGTCGACCCCGCCCGGGCCGACGTACGCGGGCTGGGCCGGGTGCTCTATGCGGCGTTGACGGCCCGCTGGCCCGAGGGCGAGGCATTCGGCCTGCCCGCGGCCCCCTTCGAGCACGGCGCGATCTGCACGCCCCGTCAGGTCCGCGCCGGGGTGCCGGACCCGATGGACTCGATCGTCGACCGCGTGCTGAACCCGGTGCCGCGCAACGGCGAACCCCTCGCCACACCTGCGGACATGTTGGCCGCCCTGCGCGCCCTGCCGCGGGCCCGGAGCGGCGGCGGGGGCGGCGGTCAGGACTCCACCGGCTCCGGCACCGCGGTGACCGGGATTCTCTCGCCCGTGCCGACCGCGAGCGGATGGAAGCCCTCGGCCGCGACCCGCGGGGTTCAGGTCGGCGTGATCGGTCTGCTGGTGGTGGGACTGATCCTGCTGGGGTGGCAGTTGGTCCGCGCGCTCGGCCCCGGTGGACTCTCCGGTGACAGCGAGCCCGGCGCTCCAGGTCCGTTGCAGACGCTGCGCGTGGTCGACGTGATCGACTTCGACCCTCCCCCGCGCGGCAACGGTGCGGAGAACAGCGCGCAGGCGCGCCTGGCCGTGGACGGGCGCCCGGGTACCGCCTGGCGCACCGTCGGCTACCGCAGCGCGAAGTTCGGCGGCCTCAAGCCGGGCGTCGGGCTGGTCCTGGATCTGGGCGCGGTGCAGACAGTGCGCCAGGTGAAGCTGACCTTCCTCAAGGCCGGCGCCGCCGTGGAGGCCCGTGCCAGTGCGGCCGGTGCGAGTACCGCGCCGACCAACCTGTCCGCCTACCTGGTGGCCGCCGCCGCGAGTGACACGGCCCGCGAGCAGACCCTGCGTTTCGCCTTCGCGGCCCGAACCAGGTTCCTGCTGATCTGGCTCACCGAACTCCCCGCCGACGGTGGCGGCCGCTTCCAGGCAGGTATCAGCGAGGTCTCCGTCAGCAGCTAGCGGTTGCCTGGCCCCCGGCCCGCACGCTCAGGGGGTATGCAAGGGGTCAACCGAACGGCTGTGTTATCCCCTTCCGAACCCTGCCTGGGGGAGGTCGGCCGCTACGGTAATGGTGGAGAGTGCCCCAGCGCCGTAGGGAGTGTTTCGCGCTCATGTGTGCAGGTCTGTCCTGGGATGTCCGATCCCGGACATCCGTTGCGTCCGCGGCATGCCGCGTGATGGCGGGCCTGCACGCGCCCGGAGCCGACTCCCGTGCTTGAGCTGACCGAGACCCCGGACCGGGAGCTGCTGGAGCGGCACCGGGAGGGTGACCCGCACGCGTTCGGTGAAATCGTGCGCCGGCACCGGGACCGGATGTGGGCCGTCGCGCTACGCACGCTCGGAGACCCCGAGGAGGCCGCAGACGCCGTCCAGGACGCCCTGGTCTCGGCCTACCGCGCGGCGGAAGGTTTCCGCGGGGATTCCGCCATCACCACCTGGCTGCACCGGATCGTGGTCAACGCCTGCCTGGACCGGGCCCGGCGCAAGAACACCCGCAAGACCGTGCCGCTGCCCGACCAGGAGAACGACGAGGACCGGATCTCCCGCGATGTCGCCATCGTCGAGGACCCGACCGATGACTCGGACCTGTCGATGGACATTGCGGCCGCCCTGGCGACCTTGCCCACTGATCAGCGGGCCGCCCTGGTGCTGGTCGACCTGCAGGGGTACCCCGTCGATGAGGCCGCGCGGATCCTCGACGTCCCGGTCGGCACCGTGAAGAGCCGGTGCGCCCGCGGCCGGGCCCGCCTCGTCCCTCTGTTGTCCCATTTGCGTGCTGATCTCGGGACCGAGCGCGCTGCGGCGCGTTCCGCCGAACGGGTTAAAACCTCGAGATCGGGGAACGCGGGCGCGGCCGAGCGCGTCGAACCCGAGTTGACCGATTCCGTCGTGTCCCTCCATCGGGGCGCGACGGCAAATGCGGGACGACCGCCGGGTGCTGCGGAACCGGCGGAGGGAGCAGAACAGCGGCTATGAGCACACCTGAAGACCTCTCCATCGAGACCCTGGCGGACTACGCCGAGGGCCTGCTCGGCGAGGCCGAAACCGCTGCGGTCGAGGCGTTGCTCGCGACCTCACCGCAGGCCCAGGCCGACCTGGACCTGCTGACGTCCCTCACCCAGATCCTGAAGTCCGACGAGGTCGGCGCGATGCCGGCGCAGTACGCCGCGCGCATCGACGCGACCCTGGCCGAGTTGGCCCGCACCGAACCGGTCACCCCGGTGACGGCGCCCCCTGCTGCTGTCCCCGCGATCGCACCTGTCATCGATCTGGCCTCGCGGCGCCGTGAGGTCTGGGTCGGCACCCGCCGAGTCGGCTCGGTCGCCGCCAGCCTGGTCTTGGTGATCGGCGGCGCCGCGATCGGCGTGCAGGTGCTGAACACCGAGTCCGACGCTCCGCCGCCTTCCGCGGCCGAATCGCCGGTCGAGGTCGTCAACCTGGCCCGGTACGCCCCGACGCCACCTCCCAAGCGGGCGGTCAAGGGCGCCGACGGCAGCAAGATCGACAAGAAGACCGGCACGGTCTACCTCAAGGACGGCCGGGTTCTCTACGACAACGGCACGGTGGCGATCCCGGGCAAAAAGGGGCGGCCGAACACGATCGTCCTGGGCCCCGGTCTGACCGCCGACCCGGCCATCACCAGCAAGTCAGACGTCCGCGTGAGGACGATTCAACCGCCCCGCCGAGCCGATCCCACGGCTGAGAAGTCCAAGGAAACGAGCACGCCGGCGACGCCCAAGGCCAGCGCGCCCGTCACGGTGGCGAGCAGCGAGCCAAGTTCGGGATCGGTTACGACGGCGGGCGAGCCGCCCAGCTCCGGCCCGGATCCCTACGTGGCGAACACCGGCGAGACCTACACCCCGGACAACTTCGCCGCGCTCGTGCGCGTGCTGCTGGAGGAGTCCGGCGAGTACGCCCCGGCGGGCACCCCGGGCGCCGCCTCGGACCCCGCGCAGCCGGCCCAGGAGTCAATCTCCGAGACCACCCAGAACCGCACCTCAAGCGGCGCCTTGCGCGGCAGCACCGCGATGCGCCCCGTCGACCGCGGCCCCGGCTCGCCGGCGCTGCAGGAGCGCGTACGTCGCTGCGCCACCCAGCTCGGCACTACCGCAATCGCCGGCGACGCCGGGGTCTGGAAGGGCATGGCCGCGACGATCGTGGTGGTGCCCAACCCGGAATCGGACAAGCAGGTCATCGGGTACGTCTTCTACGGCGAATGCGCGGGGCCTGAGCCGATCACGGCGGGCAACGCCCAGTGGATCCAGCCGGTCGGCAAGCCCATCGCCCCGGCTTCCGCGCCGGAACCCACCGCCCCGCCAGTCGGCACTGAAACCGTCTCGCGCTCCGACTCGGCGTAAGCGTGCTCTCCGATCAGCCGTAAGGCGCCGTTCATCCACGGCGCACCAGGGTCGGGAACACCGCGCACCTAGGATCGGTTGTTGCTTCCGGAAACCACATCCGGCGCGACCCATCCACCGAAAGGCCAGCGGTGAACGACGTCCGCAACGTGATCATCATCGGCTCCGGCCCCGCCGGCTACACCGCTGCGGTGTACGCCGCGCGCGCGGATCTGCACCCGCTGGTCTTCGAAGGCGCCGTCACCATGGGTGGCGCGCTGATGAATACCACCGAGGTCGAGAACTTCCCCGGTTTCGTCGAGGGCATCCAGGGCCCGGACCTGATGATGGCGATGCGCGGGCAGGCCGAGCGCTTCGGCGCCGAACTGGTCGCCGACGACGTCGTCTCGGTCGACCTGAGCGGGGAGATCAAGAAGGTCCGCACCGCCGACGGCGAGTTCGCCGCCCGCACCGTGATCATCGCCACCGGCTCGAAGTACAAAGAACTCGGTCTGGAGAACGAGAAGCGGCTGTCCGGGCACGGGGTGTCCTGGTGCGCCACCTGCGACGGGTTCTTCTTCCGCGACCAGGACATCGCCGTCGTCGGCGGCGGTGACTCCGCGATGGAGGAGGCCACCTTCCTGGCCCGCTTCGCCCGCTCGGTGACGATTATCCACCGCCGCCAGGAGCTGCGGGCCAGCAAGATCATGCAGCAGCGGGCGATCGACAACCCGAAGATCACCCTGTTGCTCGAGCATGAGCCGATCGACGTCCTCGGCGAGGACAAGCTCACCGGGATCGTCGTGCGCAACACCGCCACCGGTGAGGAGTCCAAGCTCGAGATCACCGGGCTGTTCATCGCGATCGGCCACGAGCCCCGCTCGGAGCTCTTCGTCGGCCAGATCGACATCGACGACGAGGGCTACGTGCGCGTCGAGCACCCCACCGCCAAGACCACCGCGAGCGGCGTGTTCGCCTGCGGCGACGTCGTCGACCACATCTACCGCCAGGCCATCACCGCCGCCGGCACCGGCTGCGCCGCAGCCCTGGACGCCGAGCGCTTCCTGGCCGCTCTGGAAGGGCACAGCGGGCAGACCGGCGGTCTGGTCGCCACCGCCTGAGCCTGCAGCCGCCTCTGGGCGTACCCAGCCCACTGCCCAGCCCACCCCTGACCACACACCCCGCCTCCGGCCACCCGGCCGGCACCCCGCGAGAAGGAGAACCCCTGATGGGATCCATCCAGGAAGTCACCGACGACAGCTTCGCCACCGACGTGCTCGGCGCCGACGTGCCCGTGCTCGTCGACTTCTGGGCACCCTGGTGCGGACCGTGCCGTCAGGTGGCGCCGATCCTCGAGGAGATCGCCGCGGAGAACGCCGGCAAGATCCGCATCGTCAAGCTCAACGTCGACGAGAACCCCAAGACCGCCGCCAAGTACGGCGTGGTGTCGATCCCGACGCTGAACGTGTACTCCGGCGGTGAGGTCGTCAAGCAGCTCATCGGGGCCAAGCCCAAGCCGGCCATCCTCAAGGAACTCGCGGCGTTCGTCTGACCCGTCCCCCGCGCGCTGACGCGGCGCTGGGGTGGCGGTGAGCCTGGCCCGGCGCCGCGCCGCTGCGCTGTTCACGAGACTGGACTGCAGGAACGTCGTTACCCTCGACGCAAGGGCCGTTCCCGCCGCGGCCCCAGGGCAGGTTCCGGGGAGGATGCACGCATGGACACCCAGCGTCGTCATCCCGTGCACCGACGCGGGGACGCCGGCGCGACCGTGGCCGAGATCCGGCGCAAGCTGACGTTGCTCGGCCTGTTGCCCGACCCCGAACCCGCCCTGCTCGACCCGGCGCAGGCGATCTTCGACGACGCCTGCGACCGCGCCGTGCGCCATTTCCAGCAGCAGCGCGGCCTCAACGCCGACGGCCTCGTCGGTCCGGAGACCAATTCCGCGCTGGAGGAGGCTCGCTGGCGCTTGGGCGACCGCGTCCTGTCCCACCAGGTCAGCCGCCTGCAACGCGGTGATGACATCGCCGCCCTGCAGCGCCGGCTGCTGGACCTGGGTTTTGACTGCGGGCGCGTCGACGGCATCTTCGGCCCGGAGACCGCGCACGCGCTGCGCGACCTGCAACGCAACCTCGGCCTCAATGCCGACGGCACCTGCGGGCCGGACACCTTCCGTGCCCTGGACCGCCTGGTGAAGACCGTGACCGGGGGCCACGCCCAGAATTTGCGCGAGGCCGAGCGCATGCTGCGCTCGGGGCCCCGCCTGAGCGGCAAGGTGGTGGTGATCGACCCGGGTCACGGCGGCGACGATTCCGGAATCGTCGCCGGCGGCCTGACTGAGGCCGCCGTCGTGGAAGATCTCGCCTCCCGCATCGAGGGGCGGCTCGCCGCCACGGGCGTTCAGGCGTACCTCACCCGCGGCGCGAAGGGGATTGACGACGAGGCGCGCGCGGCCTTCGCCAACAAGGCCCGCGCGGACCTGTTCATCTCCCTGCACGTGGACACCCACGAGAATCCGGCCGCCAACGGGGTCGCCACCTACTTCTTCGGCACCGAGGGCTTCGGACAGTCCAGCGCCTTGGGTGAGAGGTTCGCCGGACTGGTGCTGCGCGAGATCGTCGCCCGCACGGACCTGCTCGACTGCGGCGCCCACCCCAAGACCTGGGACCTGCTGCGCCGCACCCGGATGCCCGCGGTGCGCCTGGACCTGGGGTACCTGACCAACGCCGGCGATGCCGGGCGCCTGGCCGACGCCTCATTCCGCGACGTGGTCGCGGAGGCCGTTCTGGTGGCCGTGCAGCGGCTCTACCTGCCGCTGGACGACGACCCTCCGACCGGCGCCCTGCGGGTGGGAGAGCTGCTCACCGGGGCCATCCCCCAGGCGCGGTGAGCACCCCCATTATCTGATGATGCATCAGATAGCTTACAGGTAAGGGATTCCGCGCTCAAGCGGGCCGGAACGCGGGTGCCGGGATCGAGACGTCGAGGATGCGCTCCAAGGCCGCCTCGACCTCCGAGCGCCATCCCACGGTGTTCTTCAGTTCCAGGCGCAGCCGCGGGTAGCGCTTGTGGTGACGCACCGTCTTGAAGCCCACCGCCCGCAGGTACTCCGCCGGCACCACACAGGCGGGGCCCTCGGGTTTGGCGTCGCCGAAAGCCTCGACCGCTTTCACCCCGCGCCGGACCAGGTCCCGGGCCAGACCCTGGATCAACATCCGGCCCAGGCCGGCGCCGGCGAACTCCGGCAGCACCCGGCCGGTCATCAGCAACACCGCATCCGCGCTCACCGGACTGCTCGGGAACAGCCCCGAGCGCGGCACGAAGGATGGGGGGGCATAGAGCACGTAGCCCGCGGTGACCTCGTCGACCTGCACCAACTTGCCGCAGGAGCCCCACTCCAGCAGCGTGGCCGAGACCCACGCCTCCTTGTCCAGCCCGGGGTCGGCGAACTTCATCGCGCCACCCGCGAGGACCGGATCCAGTTCCCAGAACACACAGGCGCGGCAACGCTGCGGGAGCTCATCGAGGTTGTCCAGCGTGACGCTGACCAGGCGGCGGCTCATCGTCCTGGGCCTACTCGGGCGCCGCGCTCGCCAGGGCGGCGGAGGTCCCCGGCGCCATCAGGGCCACGATCCGGACCAGATCCTCGACCGAGGCGAACTCCACGACGATCCGGCCCCGATGGGATCCGAGGGCGACCTTGACCCGGGTGTCCCACCGGTCGGCGAGCTCGGCGGCGAGATCGTCCAGACCCGGAGCCACCCGGCGACCGGCACGCGGCTTACGGACCGCCGGAGCGTTGCCCGCGCCGATGGTGACCAGCTCTTCGACCGCGCGCACGGACAAGCCCTCGGCCACGATGCGGGTGGCCAGATGTTCCTGCCCGGCCGGGTCGTCCAACGCGAGCAACGCCCGGGCGTGACCGGCCGAGAGGACCCCCGCCGCCACCCGGCGCTGCACCGGCGGCGGAAGCTTGAGCAGCCGCAAGGTGTTGGTGACTTGGGAACGCGAACGCCCGATCCGCGTCGCGAGAGCCTCGTGCGTACAGCCGAAGTCCTCCAGGAGCTGTCCGTAGGCCGCCGCCTCTTCCAAGGGGTTCAATGCGGCCCGGTGCAGGTTCTCCAGCAGCGCGTCGAGCAGGAGCTTGTCGTCCTCGGTGGCGCGCACGATCGCGGGGATCGCGGTCAACCCCGCGCGCTGGGAAGCCCGGTACCGGCGCTCCCCCATGATCAGTTCGAAGCCCTCGGCCACCTGGCGGACCACGACGGGCTGGAGCAGACCCACTTCCCGGATGGAGTGCACCAGCTCTTCGAGGGCTTCTTCCTCGAAGACCTTGCGGGGCTGGCGCGGGTTGGGCACGATCTGGGTGAGCGGAATCTCCGCGAAGTAGGCCCCGTCCACCGCACTGAGGAAATCGGCTCCCCCGCTGCCTGCCGCCGGCTTGTCCTTGGTGGCTCGGGAGGTGGAGGAGAACAACAGATCGCGGGGTGCCGGACCCGATTCCGCGCTGTGCGCGCGCATCATCGGGACTCCGCTGTCCAGGTCGCCCTCCGACGCGGCGATAGTGCCTTCCAGCGCGGGTCCGGTCGGGATCAAGGCCCCCAGGCCACGACCCAGGCCACGACGGCGATCTGTCACGGTGCACGCCCTTTCGCGATGATCAACGACAGCGGCGGCCAGTGTGGCACGCCGCGTTTCACGTGAAACAGCGCCCTGCGCCAGCCGGAGTTGTTTCACGTGAACCGGCACCCGCCCGGGCTCGAGAGCCTCAGCTCGAATGATGTCCGGCCCCGCCGCGGGCAATCTCGCAAGCCGCTTCGAGGTAACACATGGCGCCGGCTGAACCTGGGTCATAGGTGATGACGGTCTGCCCGTAGCTCGGCGCCTCCGACACCCGTACCGAGCGCGGGATGGGTGAACGCAACACAAGATCACCGAAGTGCGAGCGCACCTCCTCGGCCACCTGCTGCGCAAGCCGGGTACGCGAGTCGTACATGGTCAGCAGGATCGTCGAGATGGCGAGAGCGGGGTTGAGGTGCGCCTTGACCATCTCCACGTTCCGTACCAACTGGCCCACCCCTTCCATCGCGTAGTACTCGCACTGGATGGGGATCAGCACCTCTCGCGCGGCAACCAGAGCGTTCAGGGTGAGCAGCCCGAGGGAGGGCGGGCAGTCGATGAGCACGTAATCCAGGTCCACCTGCGCGTAGGCGTCCAGAGCCCGCAGCAATCGCGACTCACGCGCCACCAGCGAGACCAATTCGATCTCGGCACCGGCCAGATCGATGGTGGCCGGCAAACAGGACAGACCGGGAAGCCCGGCCACCTCCTGCACGCACTCCTTCACCGAGAGGCCGTCGACGAGCACCTCGTAGGTCGATGGCGTTCCTGACTGGTGCGGGACGCCGAGCGCGGTGGAGGCATTCCCTTGGGGATCCAGGTCGACCACCAGGACCCGCAGCCCGTGCATCGAGAGCGCCGCAGCCAGGTTCACCGTGGTCGTCGTCTTTCCCACGCCACCCTTCTGGTTGGCCACCACCATCGTGCGACAGGTGGCGGGCCGCGGCAGCTGGGGCAGCGACCCCGAGCGCAACGCCGCCGCCGAGCGGGCTGCAGCCGCGATCGGAAGTTCGTCGTCGGACATATCAGTCTCCTTGCCGGACACCTGGATCCCGAAGATCGGGTATTCGACGCGTGCCGATCTCAGCAAGCGGAGCGGATTGTTCACCATCAGCAGACCCCTGGACTTGCCACAAGTTTCACGTGAAACACACCTCGACGACGGTGGTCGGCTGGGCAAGCACTCCCTCGCCCAGGCGCAGGACCCGAGCTGTTGCCGACCACCGGGCGAACATTCCACTCGCGGCGTCAATCTCGTCCTGCGCACCTGCACCCTTAATGGCGAGCATGCGTCCGGGTCGGGCGATCACGGGGGTGCAGATCGCGAGCAGACGATCGAGCGGGGCGACGGCACGCGAGGTCACGACCGGGAAGGAACGCCGCAATGCCTTCACGTCCTCGGCTCGCCCCCGCACGATCTCCACGTTGTCCAGACCCAACTGCGTCACGACCTCGGCCAGGAACTCCGTACGCCGCAACAACGGATCGATCAGGGTGAGGTGGACATCGGGGCGGCACAAGGCGATGACGACCCCGGGCAATCCTGCCCCGGATCCCACGTCTGCCACCCGGACACCGGCGGGCAGGTCAGCGGCGAGCACGGCGCAATTGACCAGATGGCGGTCCCACAGCCGCGGCACCTCCCGCGGCCCGATCAGTCCGCGCAGCACGCCGTCGCCGGCCAGCAGGTCACGATAGGTCTGGGCGAGGGCCAGCGCGGCGCCGAAGACGACCCGGGCCTCGGCCGGCACGGTCCCACCGGGAAGGACTGGCTCCGCCACGACAGCCTGACCCGCCGCCACGAGGGCCGGGGTATCCCCTACGCCGGGTAGACCACCACGCACCGCTGCGGCTCCTCGCCCTCGGACTCGCTGCGCAGTCCCGCGTCGGCGACCACGTCGTGCACGATCTTGCGCTCGAACGGCGTCATCGGCGCAAGGCGAACCGGCTTGCCGTCCGCCTTGACCTCGGCGATCGAGGTCTTGCCCAACGCGGTGAGCTCCTCGCGTCGAGCTGCCCGGAATCCACCGATATCCAGCATGAGTCGGCTGCGCTCGCCGGTAGCACGCAGGACCGCCAAACGGGTGAGTTCCTGCACCGCCTCCAGCACCTTGCCGCCGGAGCCCACGAGCTGGTTCAGGTCGGCACCCACGATCGAGACTGCCGCCCGGTCACCGTCGACGTCCATGTCGATGTCGCCGTCGAGGTCCGCGATGTCGAGCAGCCCCTCGAGGTAGTCCGCGGCGATCTCGCCTTCCTGCTCGAGTTCGGCGAGGCGGGCCTTGGACGGCTTCCGGCTGCCCTTGCGCCCCGACGACGCGCCGACCTCGTCCTCCGACCTGGAGTCCATGTCGTCGCTCGGGCTGTCTTTGTCGATCACCGCCAGGTCACCAGCGTTGGCGTTGTCCGACGTCAGGTCTTCATCCACACTCACTACAGCTGCTCCTCGATCGTCGTTCGGGCCGTCCGGCGGGCACCTTCACCGCCGGTCCAGCCAGGGGCTTATTAGCGCTTCTTGGATCCGGTGCGCTTGGACTTCGGCTGGCGCTGCGGCTGCTGGCGACCGCCGGGACCCCCGGTAGATCCGTTGGATCTGGCGCTTGAGCCGTTCCGGGCCGCCGGTGAGCCACTACGGGCACCGGGAGCAGCTTTTACTGACGGTCCGTCAGCTTTTCCGTTCTTGCTCAGGCTCACCGCCGCCACCTCGGCGGTCGCGGCTCCGCCTGGGTTCTTCTTGGCCTTGCGCCGCATCATCGCCTCGTGCGCGGGGCTGCCGATCACGGGCATTCGCCGGATCACGAAGATCTGCTGACCCATCGACCACAGGTTGGACACCAACCAGTAGAGCAGGACACCGACCGGGAAGTTGATGCCGAAGATCGCGAACAGCGCGGGGAACAGGTAGAGCATCACCTTCTGCTGCTGCAGGAAGGGGTTGGACTCCAAGGAGGCGGCCGGCATGTTCTTCGTCATCAGTTGCTTCTGGGTGAAGAACTGCGAGGCGGTCATCGCCAGGATCATCAGCACCGTGATGACCTGCACCGACAGCGTGTCGGCCCCGATGAACTTGGAGTCCAACGGCGCCGCGAGGAAGAACGAGTTGCCGGCGCTGGAGACGTCGGTCTGGCTCAGCACGCCGACCGTTTTGTCCTTGGAGACGTCGTTGAGCACCTTGAACAGGGCGAAGAAGAACGGGGCCTGGGCGATGATCGGGAAACAACTCGACAGCGGGTTGGTGTTGTGCTCCTTGTAGAGCTTCATCAACTCCTGGCTGGTGCGCTCCCGATCCCCCTTGTAGCGCGCCTGGATCTTCTTGATCTCCGGCTGCAGCATCTGCATTGCGCGCATCGACTTGATCTGCTTGACGAACAGCGGGATCAGCAGGATGCGCATGATGACGACGAGGCCCACGATGCCCAAGCACCACGACCAGCTCTCGTTCATACCGATTCCGCGGCAGCCGTCGTGCAACGTGAGAATGATCCACGAGACGAGGTCGTACAGCGGTTCGAAGATCTTCACCGTGCTGCTCCCTGGGGGGGCTGGGTGGAAAGAGGAAATCTACCCCGCATACGAGCCCATCGGGGACGCGCGGGCGGGACGGGGTCCAGGCCACCGGCGTTCCAGGGGTGACATCGGACCAGCCGGCGGGCGGTGAGCCACCCCCCGCGCAGCGTGCCGTGCACTCGGAACGCCTCGTAGCCGTAGTGCGAGCACGAGGGGTAGAACCGGCAGACCGGTCCCAGCAGCGGGCTGATCGTCCACTGGTAGAGCTTGATCAGGACCATCGGCAGGTACTTCATGTCCGCGCAGTCACTGGCGTCTCCGGCAGCAGACGGCGTAACCCGGCCTCGACCTGGGCCGCCAACTCAGCTGCACTGGCATGCGCCGCGGGCGGAAGTGCCCGCAGCACCACAGTGCTCCCGGCGGGAACCGCTGCCAGCTGCGCACGCATGATCTCGCGCAGCCTGCGCTTGACCCGATTACGTACGACGGCTCCACCGACCGCACGTGAGACGACCAGCCCCACACGGGCGGGGACGTCGGGTGCATCGGTGGAGCCGGGGCGGTGCAGGTGAATCACCACGGCCCCGCGCCCGCTGCGCCGGCCATGCCGGAGCGCGATGGCGAAGTCGTCGCGACGACGCAATCGGTGCTCGGCAGGCAGCACCGCAGGTGTCCGCCGTCAGGTCAGGCCGAGAGCCGCGCGCGGCCCTTGGCCCGACGCGCGGTGAGGACGGCGCGGCCGGCGCGGGTGCGCATGCGCAGCCGGAAGCCGTGGGTCTTGGCCCGACGACGGTTGTTCGGCTGGTAGGTGCGCTTGCTCACGGGGAACTCCTGGCTCGCTGGGGGTAACCGGACCACGGTACGCAGGCCCGCGCGAGACGGTCAAACCGGCCGCTCACGCCACGCCCGAACTGCTGCCGCGCGGGCCCTGCGCAGCGTCTGGGCGAACGCTGGGAGCCTCGTCCCCAGTCTGTGGATCAGGTTGTGGACAGGGCTCGGCAGAATCGGGCACAACCGACATAATCGCCCCCTCATCGACATCGCCATGTCGACACCGAACCCGGGGGAACCCAGCCATGAGCGAGCACGACCCCACCCTCACCGACCTGTGGAACCGCGCCCTGGGTGACCCCACCCTGTCCGACCTTCCCCAGAACCACCGCGCGTTTCTGCGCCTGACCAGGCCGCTCACCCTGGTCGAGGGCACGGCGTTGCTCGCCGCCCCCACCGAGTTCGCCCGCGACATCATCGAGACCCGCATGCGCGACCAACTCGCGGCTGCGCTCAGCCGCGAGGCCGGACAGGACATCCGGATCGCGGTCACGGTCGACGACGGTGCCGTCGAGCCCGATGCCGCCGGCGAGCTCAGCGAGGACGAATGGGCCTCGGGTGAGGGGTCCCGCTCCGGCACACCGACCCCGCCCGTGCCCCTGACCGGCATCAACACCGAGATCGATGCCCGGCTCAACCCCAAGTACGTGTTCGACAGCTTCGTCACCGGTGCGAGCAACCGGTTCGCGCACGCGGCGGCCGTCGCAGTGTCGGAGGCACCGGCCCGGGCATACAACCCGTTGTTCATCTACGGCGAGTCCGGCCTGGGCAAGACGCACCTGCTCCACGCGGTGGGGCACTACTCCTCGGTCTTGTTCCCCGGGCTGCGGGTGCGCTACGTGAGTTCGGAGGAGTTCACCAACGACTTCATCAACTCGATCCGCGATGGCAAGGCCGAAGGATTTCGCTCCCGTTACCGCAACGTCGACGTGCTGCTCGTGGACGACATCCAGTTCCTGGAGAACAAGGAGCAGACGCAGGAGGAGTTCTTCCACACGTTCAACACCCTGCACAATGCCTCGAAACAGATCGTCATCTCCTCCGACCGTCCCCCCAAGCAGCTGGTGACCCTGGAGGACCGTCTGCGCAATCGCTTCGAGTGGGGTCTGCTCACCGATGTCCAGCCGCCCGAGCTCGAGACCCGGATCGCGATCCTGCGCAAGAAGGCCGCGCACGAGGGTCAGGCGGCGCCGCCGGAGGTGCTGGAGTACATCGCCACCAAGGTCTCAGCCAACATCCGCGAGCTCGAGGGTGCGCTGATCCGGGTCACGGCCTTTGCCAGCCTCAACCGTCAGGTGGTCGACCTGTCGCTGGCCGAGATCGTCCTCAAGGACCTGATCTCCGAGCACGAAGGTCCGGAGATCTCGCTGGCGACGATCATGGCTCAGACTGCGCAGTACTTCGGCCTGTCCATTGACGACCTTTGCGGGCAGTCCCGATCGCGGGTGCTCGTCACCGCCCGCCAGATCGCGATGTACCTCTCCCGGGAACTGACCGACATGTCGTTGCCCAAGATCGGCCAGCAGTTCGGTGGGCGTGACCACACGACCGTCATGCACGCCGAGCGGAAGATCCGCCAGCTCATGGCCGAAAAGCGCAGCGTCTACAGCCAGGTCACCGAGCTCACCAACCGGATCAAGCAGCAGACCCGAAATAGCTGACGCCATTTCAGCCTGATGCGCACTCAGGCTGAGCCGTGATCACCCTGAGGTCTCGTCAGGGTGAGCCTGCCCTTTCCCACAGACCCACAGGTGTGCACAACTCTGTGGATGCTGAGAATTTGATAAGAGCATGACCACAATGCGGTGGACCGGCGCATGAGTGCGCTGTCCACGGGTAGCGCGCGTGGGTTGGGGACGACACCGCATCTCGCTGTGGACGACGATGTGCAGGCCACCTCTGCACCGCGACCGGGTCCGCGTTATCCACCATTCACCGGCGGGCATCCCTGCGCCGTGCACACCCGCTGGGGACATCTGCACGCCGCTGAACAGCCACGATCGTGTTGTCCACAGCATCCACCGCCCCTATGAAGATGACGAGTTCTCGAGCTGAAGAGGACAAGACACTCCAAGAGGGCGACCGGGACAACCGGGACAGATCAATGCCTGCCAGACTGTGCCCCGACATCGGACGCATGTCCGCGTTGTGTGGTTCCCGGTCAGTGGAGGCGATGTCTCGGTGAAGTTCCGGGTCGAACGCGATGTTCTCGCCGACGCGGTCGCGTGGACCGCGCGCAGCCTGCCGGTGCGTCCACCGGTGGCAGTCCTGGCTGGGCTGCTGATCACCGCGGACGAGAACGGTCTGGCGCTGTCCGGGTTCGACTACGAGGTCTCCGCGCGCACCGAGATCTCCGCTGACGTCGCGACCGAAGGTCGCGCACTGGTCTCCGGTCGGTTGCTCGCCGACATCTGCAAGAGCCTTCCCGCCAAACCTGTGGACATCAGCTTCGACGGGACCAAAGTCATCGTGAGCTGCGGGAATGCCAAGTTCAGCCTGCTGACGATGCCGGTGGAGGACTACCCGGCGCTGCCCCAGATGCCCGGACGCTCGGGCAGCGTTGCAGCCGACGTGTTCGCCCACGCCGTCGCCCAGGTCGCCGTGGCGGCAGGCCGGGATGACACGCTGCCGATTCTCACCGGTATCCGCATCGAGATCGAGTCCGAGACCGTCACCCTGGCCGCCACCGACCGCTATCGGCTGGCGGTGCGTGAGTTCGCGTGGAAGCCGGAACAGCCGGGGATCTCCACGACCGCGCTGGTCCCGGCGAAGACGATGGCCGAGGCGGCCAAGTCCTTGTCCGGTGAGGTGGAACTCGCACTCTCGCCCGCCGGATCCGGCGAGGGCATGGTCGGTCTGGCCAGTAACGGCCGGCGCACCACCTCCCGACTCCTGGAGGGTGACTTCCCGAAGTACCGCTCCTTGTTGCCGTCCGAGTCGGGGACCTACGCCACCGTCGAGGCCTCCGCTCTCCTGGAGGCGGTCAAGCGCGTCGCGCTGGTCGCCGAGCGCAATACCCCGGTCCGGTTGTCCTTCTCGGCCGGCGCAGTGCTCCTTGAGGCAGGATCCGGGGACGAGGCCTCGGCCTCGGAGAGCCTCGAAGCCCGCCTTGACGGCGACGACATCGTGATCGCGTTCAACCCGACCTACCTACTCGACGGGCTGGCGGCGTTGAGTACCTCCCACGCGCGGCTGGCCTTTACCACCTCGAACAAGCCGGCGATCATCACCGGGTCCACCGGTTCGGAGGACGCCGGCTCGAGCGAATACCGCCACCTGTTAATGCCCGTCCGCCTCTCCGGCTGAAGGGGACGACATGCAACTCGGCTTGATCGGTCTGGGCAAGATGGGCGGGAACATGCGCGCCCGGCTCGTCGAGGCCGGTCACGACGTCGTCGGATATGACCACAATCCCGAGTTGGCCGAGGTCAAGAGCCTGCCGGAACTCGTCGAGGCGCTGACGGCGCCCCGTGCGGTGTGGGTGATGGTCCCCCACGGTGACCCGACGCGGCTCACGGTCGAGGCCCTCAGTGAGCTCCTCTCCCCCGGCGATGTGGTCATCGACGGCGGTAACTCCAAGTGGACCGATGACCTGCTGCACGCCGCTCAGCTGCGCGAACGCGGCATCGGCTTCGTGGATGTCGGAGTCTCCGGTGGGATCTGGGGCCGCACCAACGGTTACGCCCTCATGGTCGGCGGCGAGACCACGGAGGTGGGCGCCCTGATGCCGATTTTCAGCGCGCTCAAGCCTGCGGGGGAGTTCGGCTACGTACACGCGGGCGGAGTCGGCGCCGGGCACTACGCGAAAATGGTCCACAACGGCGTCGAGTACGGCCTCATGCAGGCCTTCGCCGAGGGCTACGAATTGCTGGCCGCCTCCGGTGTCGTCACTGATGTTCCCGCAGTCTTCAAGTCCTGGCGTGCCGGCACGGTCATCCAGTCCTGGCTGTTGGACCTACTCGACAACGCGCTCACCGAGGACGGTGACCTGTCCGGGCTGCGTGGTTACGCGCAGGACTCCGGGGAGGGGCGTTGGACCGTCGAGGCGGCCATCGACAACGCCGTTCCGTTGCCGGTGATCACCGCCGCGCTCTTCGCCCGGTTCTCCTCCCGGCAGCAGGACTCCCCGGCGATGAAGGTGATTGCCGCGTTGCGCAACCAGTTCGGCGGGCACGCCGTCACCGCCGCGCCCGGCATGTACGCCAAGGGCGCGGATGCTCCCGGCGCCGACGCCGCACCTCCCGACCTGGGCTGAAGGCGTCGCCGATGCACGTCGAATCCCTCGGCCTGGCCGACTTCCGCTCCTACGCTCAGGTCGAGGTCGATCTGGTGGCGGGGCCGTGCGCGTTCGTGGGACCCAATGGGCAGGGCAAGACCAACCTGGTCGAGGCGGTCGGCTACCTGGCGACGCTGAGCAGTCACCGCGTGGCCACCGACGCGCCGCTGGTCCGTGCGGGCGCCGAGCGTGCCGTGGTGCGCGCCGGGCTGGTCCGCGCGGACCGTCGCGCGTTGCTCGAGGTCGAGATCACCTCGGGCAAGGCGAATCGGGCGCGGATCAACTCCTCCGCGGTCCCGCGGGCGCGCGACGTGCTGGGGATGCTGCGCACCGTGCTGTTCGCGCCCGAGGACCTCGAGATCGTCAAAGGTGACCCGGCTGCCCGGCGCCGCTTCCTCGACGACCTGCTGGTGGCCGACATCCCCCGGATGTCAGGCGTACGCGCGGACTACGACCGGGTCCTCAAGCAGCGCAACGCCCTCCTCAAGACCGCCGGCGCCACCGTGCGCTCCGGTCGCGGTGACCTACGCACTCTCGAGGTATGGGACACCCACCTGGCCGAGACCGGCGCTGACCTGTTGTTCGCACGCCTGCGCCTGGTTCAGAAACTGCAGCCGCTGGTGGACAAGGCCTACGACGAGGTCTCCTCGGGTGGCGGGCCGGCGACCATGAACTACAAGAGCTCACTCGGCCACGACGTCGACCTGGCAGGGGACCGGGCGCTGCTGACCGCCGCCCTGCTTGAGGCGATCGCCGCGGCCCGCTCGGCCGAGCTCGACCGCGGAATCTGCCTGGTCGGCCCCCACCGCGACGACCTTGTGCTGCACCTCGGCGCGCTGCCGACCCGCGGGTACGCCAGCCACGGGGAGTGCTGGTCCTATGCCCTGGCGTTGCGCCTGGCGGCGTTTGAGTTGCTGCGGGAGACCGGCGGGGAGGGGATGGACCCGGTCCTCATCCTCGACGACGTCTTCGCCGAACTGGACGGAGAGCGCCGGCGCCGGCTGGCCCGCCTCGTCGGGCGGGCCGACCAGGTCCTGATCACCGCCGCGGTGCCGGGGGATGTGCCGGCCGAACTCGACGGTGCGCGCTACGACGTCATGTCCGGTGAGGTGCGCCGTGTCTGCTGAGCACCCCCCGGACTCCGAACCCCCGGCAGAGCCGGCCCAGGACACCGAGCCCGGCGTCCCCGCAGCTGCGCCCCCGCTCGACGGCGTCGATCTGGCCCGCGCCGCGCTCACCCAGGCCCGCGAGGAGGCACGCCGACGCAGCCGCGGGCCTCGAGCCACGGCCAAGAGCACGGCACCTCGGGCGCCGACTGCGCCAGGCGGCGAGCCGATCTCGGTGGCCTCGGTCCTGGAGTCCCTGGTCGAGCAACGTGGCTGGCAGGTACCCACCGCGGTCGGCTCGGTGATGGATCGCTGGCCCGAAATCGTGGGCGCGGAGATCGCCGCCCAGACCCAGCCCGTCTCCTACGACGACGCGGTCCTGGTGGTCCAGGCCTCCTCCACCGCGTGGGCGACCCAACTCCGCCTGCTCGCACCGCAGATTCTGCGCCGGTTGAACACCGAGATCGGCCACGGGAGCGTGCGGCGCCTGGACGTGCGCGCGCCGAGCGGCCCGAGTTGGCGCCACGGCAAACTGCGGATCAGTGACGGCCGCGGGCCGCGCGACACCTACGGATGACCACGCGGCAAATCATGAGCACAACTCCGTTTCCCGAGGTTTATCCACAGCTGGGGACAACCGGCACCGGGCGGAGTGGTGCGCAATTTTCGGCTCTGGCGCCACCGAGGCTCAACCGCGTGGGGGGACACGTAACCGGGGGGTAGAACCCGTCAGAAGAGCCATGTGACGGCGCCAACGCGAGCAGGAATGTCGGCAGACCGATAGAATGGCGACGAAGCAGCCCGCGTGGGCAGTTCGCATCACCCCAGGAAGGGACTACGTCACTCGTGGTCGACAGCGCTACCGCCACGGCCGACCCCTCGGTCACCCCGCCCCCCGGAATGTCCCTCACTGACGGCTCCAACAATCAGACCTACGACGCGAGTGCGATCACCGTCCTCGAAGGTTTGGACGCCGTCCGCAAGCGCCCCGGCATGTACATCGGGTCCACCGGTGAACGCGGTCTGCATCACCTTGTCTACGAGGTCGTGGACAACGCCGTCGATGAGGCTCTGGCCGGGCACTGCGACCGGGTCGACATCTCGATCCAGCCCGATGGCTCGGTACGCGTGCAGGACAACGGGCGCGGCATCCCCGTGGACATGCATCCGATCGAGAAGAAGCCCGCCGTCGAGGTCGTGCTCACCGTGCTGCACGCCGGCGGCAAGTTCGGTGGCGGTGGCTATTCGGTCTCCGGCGGCCTGCACGGCGTCGGGGTCTCGGTGGTCAACGCGCTCTCGACCCGCCTGGACGTCGAGATCTGCCGCGACGGGTATGTATGGACGCAGTCCTACGCCAGTGGGGTGCCGATGGCACCGCTTGCGCGCGGGGCGGCGACCGAGGCCACCGGCACGGTGGTGACGTTCTGGGCAGACGAGAACATCTTCGAGACCACGGACTACACCTACGAGACGCTGCGTCGCCGGTTCGAGGAGATGGCGTTCCTGAACAAGGGCCTCACGATCACGCTCGAGGACCTGCGCGAGGAACATGCCGACCCGGAAACCGGAGCCCGGCGCGTGGAGTACATGTACTCCGGCGGAATCGTCGACTACGTCGCGCACCTCAACGCCCTCAAGGGTGCCTCGCACCCGACGATCCTGTCGTTCGAGTCCGAGGACACCGAGCGCGGCATGGCGGTCGAGATCGCGATGCAGTGGAACCAGACGTTCAACGAATCGGTGTTCACTTTCGCCAACACGATCAACACTCACGAGGGCGGTACCCACGAGGAGGGCTTTCGTTCCTCGCTGACCTCGCTGATGAACAAGTTCGCCCGGCAGTGGAAGTTCCTCAAAGAGAAGGACGCGAATCTCACCGGCGAGGACATCCGCGAGGGTTTGACGGCGATCGTGTCGATCAAGTTGTCCGAACCGCAGTTCGAGGGGCAGACCAAGACCAAGCTCGGCAACACCGAGGCCCGCACCTTCGTGCAGACGATGCTCAACGAGCGGCTCGGCGAGTGGCTCGAGCAGAACCCCCGCGAGGGCCAGCAGATCGCGCGCAAGTCCATCGACGCGGCCAGTGCACGGATGGCAGCACGTAAGGCACGCGACCTCGCGCGTGGCCGCAAGGGCCTGCTCACCGGCGGCGGCATGCCCGGAAAACTGAGGGATTGTCAGTCGAATGAGCCCGAGCGCTGCGAGGTCTATATCGTCGAGGGTGACTCGGCCGGCGGCAGTGCGGTCGGTGGTCGGGACCCGATGACGCAGGCGATCCTGCCGATCCGGGGCAAGATCCTCAACGTCGAGAAGGCCCGGATCGACCGCGTGCTGCAGAACACCGAGGTGCAGGCGATCATCACCGCGCTCGGCACCGGGATCCACGACGACTTCGACGTGCTCAAGCTGCGCTATCACAAGGTGATCCTGATGGCCGACGCCGACGTCGACGGCCAGCACATCCGGACGTTGCTGTTGACGTTGTTGTTCCGCTACATGAAGCCACTGGTTGAGGGCGGTTACATCTACTTGGCGCAGCCGCCGCTGTACAAGATCAAATGGCCGGGCGGAAAGGACAACGTCGAGTACGCCTATTCCGACCGCGAGCGCGACACTGCGCTGCGGGTCGGCGCCGAGGCCGGGCGCAAACTTCCCAAGGAAGACGGCATCCAGCGCTTCAAGGGTCTGGGTGAGATGCCGGCCAAGGAACTGTGGGACACCACGATGGACCCGGCCACCCGGATCCTGCTCCAGGTCACTCTCGACGAGGCAGCCCAAGCCGACGACATGTTCAGCGTGCTGATGGGCGAGGACGTCGAGTCCCGTCGAAACTTCATCCAACGCAATGCGAAGGACGTGCGGTTCCTTGACATCTGACACGACGTCAATTCCGCCGTCAGGCGACCGGATCGAGCCCGTCGCGCTCGAGGTCGAGATGCAGCGTAGCTACCTCGACTACGCGATGAGCGTGATCGTGGGCCGTGCGCTGCCGGATGTGCGCGACGGTCTCAAGCCGGTGCACCGCCGCGTGCTCTACGCGATGTACGACGGTGGGTACCGACCCGAGCGCGGCTACAACAAGTGCGCCCGCGTCGTCGGTGACGTGATGGGTAACTACCACCCGCACGGTGACACCGCGATCTACGACGCCCTGGTCCGACTCGCGCAGCCGTGGTCGATGCGGATGCCGCTGGTCGACGGCAACGGCAACTTCGGTTCGCCGGGCAACGACCCCGCCGCGGCGATGCGTTACACCGAGGCCCGCCTCGCGCCGCTGGCGATGGAGATGCTGCGTGACATCGACGAGGACACCGTCGACTTCTCCCCGAACTACGACGGCCGCCAGCAAGAGCCCAACGTCCTGCCGGCGCGCTTTCCGAACCTGCTGGTCAACGGCTCGGCCGGCATCGCGGTTGGCATGGCCACCAACATCCCGCCGCACAACCTGCGCGAGGTGGCCTCGGGTGTGCAGTGGTATCTGGCGAACTACGAGGCCAGCAAGGAGGAGCTCCTGGAGGAACTCCTGCAGCGGGTCAAGGGCCCGGATTTCCCGACCGGTGCGCTGATCATCGGCCTGCGCGGGATCCAGGACGCCTACCGGACCGGTCGGGGCTCGATCACGATGCGCGCGATCGTCGAGGTTGAGGAGAACGCCAAGGGCCGCACCCAGCTCGTGGTCAGCGCGCTGCCGTACCAGGTGAACCCGGACAACCTCGCGACCAAGATCGCCGAGCTGGTCAACGACGGCAAGCTCGCCGGCATCGCCGAACTCAACGACGAGACCTCCGCGCGCACCGGGCAACGCCTGGTCATCGTCCTCAAGCGGGACGCCGTCGCGCAGGTCGTGCTGAACAACCTCTACAAGCACACCCAGCTGCAGGACACCTTCGGGGCCAACATGCTGGCCCTGGTCGACGGGGTGCCGCGCACACTCTCCCTGGACGCGTTCGTCCGGCACTGGGTGACCCACCAGATCGAGGTCATCGTCCGGCGGACGCGCTATCGGCTGCGCAAGGCCGAGGAACGGGTGCACATCCTGCGCGCCTACCTCAAGGCCCTGGATGCCCTCGACGAGGTCATCGCCCTGATCCGCGCCAGTGCGTCGGCCGAGGAAGCCCGCAGCGGCCTGATGGGCCTGCTCGAGATCGACGAGCAACAGGCGACCGCGATCCTCGACATGCAGCTGCGCAAGCTCGCCGCCCTTGAGCGGCAGAAGACGATCGACGAGTACGACGACTGGATGGTCAAGATCGCGGACTTCAACGCGATCCTGGCATCGCCGGAGCGGCAGCGGCAGATCATCTCCGAGGAGCTCGCGACCACCGTCGAGAAGTACGGCGACGAGCGGCGGACCGAGATCATGCCCTGGGAGGGTGAGGTCTCGATGGAGGACCTCATCGCCGAGGAGGACGTCGTCGTCACCATCACCCGCGGTGGTTACGCCAAACGAACGAAAGCTGACCTGTATCGGGAACAGAAGCGCGGCGGTAAGGGAGTGCGGGGCGCGACGCTGCGTCAGGACGACATCGTCGAGCACTTCTTCGTGACGACCACTCACCACTGGATCTTGTTCTTCACCAACAAGGGCCGGGTGTACCGGACGAAAGCCTACGAACTACCCGACTCCGGTCGGGATGCCAAGGGCATGCACGTGGCGAACCTGTTGGCCTTCCAGCCGGACGAGACGATCGCCCAGGTGTTGTTCCTGCGTGACTACTCCGTCGCTCCCTATCTGGTGCTCGGCACCCGGGGCGGGAAGGTCAAGAAGACCGCGTTGACCGAGTACGACTCGCCCCGCCAGGGCGGGGTCATCGCGATCAACCTCAACGACGACGACGAGGTCATCGGCGCTGTGCTGGCCGCGGGGACCGACGACATCCTGCTGGTGAGCCGGCGGGCGATGTCGATCCGGTTCACCGCGGACGACGAGGCGCTGCGTCCGATGGGGCGGGCCACCGCCGGCGTGCGGGGCATGAACCTCAAGGGGTCCGACGCCGTCCTGTCGATGTCGCTGGTGCGCCCGGACGCGGACCTCGTCGTGGCGACCGCCAACGGGTACATCAAACGGACATCGGTGGACGAATACCGCATCCAGCAACGAGGCGGGTACGGGACGTTGGCCGCGAAGACCACCGACGAGCGCGGCGAGCTGGTCGGAGCGCAGGTCGTCACCGAGGGAGATCAACTCTTTGCCATTACTTCGGGTGGCGGGGTCATCCGAACGGTTATGACAAGTACTGACCCCAGGCGTACAGGTCGTGCCACCATGGGCGTGCGGCTGATCAACGTGGCCGATGGGGACAGTGTCGTCGCGATCGCTCGAAACGCGGAGGCCTCGCAGGAAGAGGCCCCCGAAGCCGAACCCGGTGACCCGGAGACGGTGTCGCTGAGCGAGGACGGGGTTGCTGACGGGGACGATCAAGGCGATTCCGGGGGCGACCCCGGCGCTCGGGAGGATTAGGCCGTGGGTGAGGACAAGGAAAGCCGTGGCGGCTTCGGGCGCTTCGGGCTGGGCCGCGCAGGCTCAGAATCCGAGGGCAAGGAGCAGTCGGGCTCCGGCCCCAAGACTGCGGTGGCGTCCGGCAAGTCCGGCCGCCCGGCGGCCAAACCCGACGTCGTCGCCGCACCCGCGGTGAGCGACGGCGCAGAGTCCGCCGCGCCCGCACGGGCACCGCTGGCCTCGCCCGCGGCCGCCGCGCGCGCTGCCGCGGCGTCCACCGAGGCGTCCGCTCCGGCTGCGAGCACCGCGTCGAGCGCGCCCCCGGCAGCGCCGGCGAAGTCCACCATGAGCGCGCCGGCTGCTGCCACCTCCAGCGTCGCCACCGCGACCCGGCCGGACCGGGACGAGCGCAAGACCGAGAAGGTCACGTTCGCCAAGTCCGATGCCCCGATCCCCAAGTCCCGCCTGGGCCGGACCAAGGGCGCCGATGCCGTCCGCGCGCCGCGCGTACGCCGCGCCCGCCTCAAGATCGCCAACATCGACCCGTGGTCGGTGATGAAGGTGGCGTTCCTGTTCTCCGTCGCCCTCGGGATCATCTTCCTGGTCGCGGTCGCGCTGCTGTGGGCCCTACTGGACTTCATGGGCTTCTTCAACACCGTCGCCACCACCGTCTCGGACATCTCCGGTGACGAGGGCACGCAGGGCTTCGACGTCGTCGGCTTCTTCTCCCTGCCCCGCGTGTTGGGCATGGCGACGATCATCGCCCTGGTCGACACCGTCGTCATCACCGCGCTGGCCACCCTGGCGGCCTACCTCTACAACATCTCCACCGACCTGGTCGGCGGCGTCGAGGTGACGCTGGCGGAGGAGGAGTAAGGCTCCGCCACCCGTTCGCCTCGGGCCTCGCCGCGATCCATGCGGCGGGGCCCGAACCGGTTAAGGGCGGGCGCACTCGGTGGGGTATCTTCGACCCGCTACAAGCGAATGAGGCGAGCGGAGCAAGAGCTTGCTCTTGATCCCGAGCCGATTGAGCTTGTCGAATGGCGGCCGCTTTTGCCGCCAGGAGCACCGGGGGCCTATAGCTCAGCTCGGTTAGAGCGCTTCCCTGATAAGGAAGAGGTCGATGGTTCAAGTCCATCTAGGCCCACCCCGCTGACCTGGACACTCGTGAATCCCACGGGTGTCCTTCTCAGTTTCTGGAGCGGTTTGACGGCAACGCTGACGGCAACGTCACTGGTGTTCTCCGGTGTCGGCGGCGGCAACCCGGTCGGCAATCCGCTCGGCAACCGGGCGGAACACCGGGAAGGGCCGCCCGAGCGGTGACCCGGTGACCGGGTCGTGCCCGGTGCCGAACAAGCGTCCCATCGCCTCCTCGGTCACGGACTTCCCGGCCGCGAGCCCGCGTCCGGCGTCCAGCCCGGCCAGGCCAGTGCCGTACCAGCGCCCCGGCGGGTTCCCTGACGCGGTGTAGTAGGTCGTCAGATCAACCCCGACCTCGCGGCAGGCATCCCCGCACACGGTGTGCCTCAGCAGGTACCGGTAGCCCGCACCGGCCGACATCCGGGCAAGCGACATCACCACAACCACCCCGCCGACCCGGCCCGTGCGAAGCTCACGCCCTCTATGAGCGCGCGAGCGACCCCCTTGACCGCGCCGAGCACCCATTCCAGGTCCACCCGCACACCCCTATGTGTGCGAGTTGGACCCTCGAGATCGACCGAAGCCACCCCAGCGGGCGGTCCCATCCCGGCTCGGCGGCGCCCAAGCAAGCACTTCACGTACTACCTGTGTTCGCGAGGCAACCCCAGATCGACGCGGAGCCCCACCCCGGCCATCGGGGCGGTGGGGGGGATGCGGGCTCATGCCCCAGCGCGAGCTCCTCTACCCAGACGGTCTGCCGGCGGCAGCACCTCCGTAGGAGCCAACGGAGTGATTGTCAGGTCTGCGTAGTCCGCGCAATAAAACGCCGATGACTGGCGGCCCCGGTGGGCCACCAGCCATGGCGGATTGATCTCCCGACGACGGTCGAGCTACTCGGTCTTCAGGGTCAGGTTGGTCCAGACGTTCAGGAGCGCGCGGATCGGCTGGTAGACAGCTCCCCACGCGCACTGGTTGATCGGAGTCTGCGTCGAGGGGCATAACGCCACGTTGGCTTCCTGAGTGCCTGGCGCGGCGGCGACGAAGATGCCGCGCGCGTTGACGCGCGAGGTCCTGAGGGGCAGGCCGGTCCCGCATCGCCGCCGCTAGCGCAGACGGGCGGATGAACGGCGGCAGAAGGGGCGCCGCGGCTTGCCTGCACCTGGATGGACTTAACCGGGCGGGCGCCCCGTGGTCAGCGCGAGCCGCCACAGGTGGGTCACAAGGTGGGCAATGAAACGCGAATGATTGAGGTGAAACCTTTGGGTGGGCCCGAGCGTCGTAAGAGTGTGGACCGGCGAGAGCAATGCGGTGGGGACTTCGAGGCGTTCTACCTCGGCACCCATAACAGCATTGTTCGCGTGGCCTACCGGCTGACACGCGATTCGGGAGATGCTGAGGACATAGCTCAGGAGGCTTTCACTCGTGCGTACATGCGATGGGCGACCGTCAAGACCTTCGATTCGCCGAAAGCGTGGGTAGCAACCGTAGCGACAAATCTTGCTCTGTCGAGGCTCCGCCGGATCAAGATCGCAGCCGCCAAAATGGTGCAGCATTCTGGCGAGGCCCTGCAGGAAGGCGGTCCTGAACTTCGTATGGACGTGGTCAGAGCACTGAGCAAGCTCCCACAAAAACAGAAAGTTGTCCTAGTCCTGCATTATATCGGTGACATCAGCATTCGTGATATTGCGATACAGACAGGTTCAACCGAAGCAGGCGTCAAGACCTCCCTGCATAGAGGCCGCCAGAAACTCGCAGACCTGATAGGAGATTCTCGATGAGCCCGCACTCTGATCGTGATCTGGACATATTTCGACAGGGCATTTCCGACCGCACAGAATACCCTGAGCCGAATCTTTCCGACATCTTGCGGCGGGCCAATTCCAAGAAACGCGGCCAGCGTGTAATCGTGGCCTCTGCGCTTATGCTGTCCGCACTCGCCGTCATTGGAGTGGCACAGCTGCCAGCATTCGATCGGGGTAGCGATAAGTCGGTCGTTCTGGCTCCTGCCCGCGATATTCAGCCTCCGCCCGTCAGCAGCGCCGCGGCCGAATGTCGTGTAGCGGCGGCTTCAGAGGCCGACCGGGACAAGACCTCCCCGGCGACAGAAAAGATCCGACCCCTAGGGGAGGGAAAATATGCTCAGTATTTCACGGGCCTGAAGGTGTGCGCATCAAGCGATACGGTCTCCGTGTATCGCAAGCCGGGCAGCGTCGAGTTCGACCGTGTTTTGGCCAGTATTGCCAGCGAGCATGACGTGGTCCTGCAGCTAATTGACTCCGCATACACGAGAGCGGAGCTCGAGAGCGCTGAGGATGTGGTGCTGTCGCGGAGATCCGCGTTGTCGCGAGCAGGCGCAAAACTTGTGTCGATTTCTCTTCGACCCTCCGGTTTCTTGGAGGTCGCGGTTCTTGACAGGGCGGACGCTGCCCGCCAGGTCCTCGCAGATCTTGATGGCCTGGTGCGAGTCGTCATCGGCGAGCCAGGACGCGTATTTCCCCCGCCACAGGCGTCTTGACGGCAACCCTGACGGCAACGAGCTCGTGTTTCGGTGGCATTCGGCAGACTGATGTGGATCGAACGGGCAGGTCAGCGGCCCTTTCGTCATGTACGCGACGGACCTGATAAGGAAGAGGTCGATGGTTCAAGTCCATCTAGGCCCACCCCTTCACGTGCACGTTTGTTCACCTGCACGTTTGCGCCCGACTGGCGCTGGCCGGCCCGATCGGCTGACGGCAACCTCGGCCTGGATGACCTCTTCCCGTGCGATTCGGTGCTCGATGAGTGCGCGGGCGAGCAGGGCCGCCGTACGCTGGATTTATGGCCGTCCCGGAACTTGAGGTCGACATCGACCGCATCTCTGAGATTTGCGCTCGCTACGGCATCGCCCGGCTGGACGTCTTCGGGTCCGTCAGCCGCGGTGAGGCGGCGCCGGGCAGTGACGTCGACGTCCTCTACGAGCTTGCTCCGGGCGCTCGCCTCGGGTGGGACATCGAATCCCTGGCCGACGAGCTCGCCGCGGTCCTCGGTCGTCCGGTTGACCTGGTTTCCCGCAAGGCCCTGCACGAACGGCTGCGGGCGAGCGTGCTGGCGGAGGCACGCGTTCTCTATGCGGCGTGAGCTGCTGCTGATCGGTCAGATGATCGAGGCGGCTGAAGAGGCCGGGAAGCTCGTCGCCGGGATAGAACTCGCCGCCCTTGAGGCGGACCGGCAGCGGCGCGACGCACTCCTGTGGAACTTCACCGTGCTCGGCGAAGCGGCGGCGCAGCTGGACGATGACGTCAAGGCGCGGTTCGCGGAGATCTCATGGGCGCAACCGGCCCGCTTACGCAATCGGATAGTGCACGGGTACTGGTCGATCGATCTCGAGATCCTGCACACCACCGCAGCGGACCTGCTGCCCGCCCTTGTCGAGCAACTGCGCGCGGCGCTCGCCACGCTCGAGGCTGAAGACTGACGGCAACCGTGACGGCAACCCGGGTGGCCTAAGGCGCACTCGGGCGGACCGCGGCGCACCCCGATTGCTCGTCAGGAGCACCCTCGCCGCGGCACTGGCCGACCTGATAAGGAAGAGGTCGATGGTTCAAGTCCATCTAGGCCCACCCCCTGACCTGCACTTTCGTAGATCCCACCACGCTCGGCCTGACGGCAACGCGCCTCGCCGAGCCGATGCCCAGTCGCGTAATCGCGACGCCCGCGCGCCCGGCGCGGATATAGCGTAGACTTCATATAGCGTTGAGTGCATGTCCAAGTTGTACGCCGTCGAGATCGAGCCGGAGGTACGGACTTGGCTCGAAGGTCTGAGTGACCGTGACTTCGGTCGCGTGGACTTCCTTGTGGGCCTGCTGGCCGAACAAACGGAGACCCTCGGCGAGCCGCACACCCGGCACCTGGGCGGCAAGCTGCGCGAGCTTCGCTTCAGCTTGCTGAGTCGTCAGACGCGGGTCACGTTTGCGAGCAGCGGCATCAGATCGCGCACGAGGAGTACGAGCGGAAGGTGACTTGAGGTGGCGAAAGCGAGTAAGGCGAGCGAGCACAGCTCATATGAGGAGATCGCACGCGGGCGCCGCGGCACCGAGGGCTACCGCGAGGGCTACGCCGAAGCTCAGCGGGCCTACGAACTCGGCCAGGCAGTGCGCGCGCGCCGGCTCGAGCTCGGTCTGTCCCAGGTCGAGATCGCCCATCGAGCCGGTATGACCCAGTCGGCGCTATCCCGCCTGGAGGCCGGAGCCGTGGTACCGACGATCCCGGTGCTCGAACGGGTTTCAGCCGCTCTGGACGCGAAGCTCGTCGTCACGATCAATCCACACGCCGCCTGACGGCATCGCTAACGGCGACGCGGGCGGATCACGTCGGCAGACGACGGACCCCAGCAGATGAGATGCGCAGGCCAGCGGCCCCCGGCCGCAGACGGGGCCGACCTGATGAGGAAGAGGTCGATGGTTCAAGTCCATCTAGACCCACAGACGATTGAGCAAGGGCAGCGAGAGCTTGCTCTCGCGGGCCTGTCACGGCCGAGGCGATTGAGTCTGTACCGATGGTCGGTTTTGAGCCTCTGACCAGCATAGATGCCCTCGTGATCCGTCGGCAGAATCCGCGTGGCGCGGCTGTGCTGGGGCATACCTGAAGGAGGCGGGCCCCCGGCGCACAGCGAGTGCAGGTTCTCGTCGCGGTGGGGGACCAGCACCCCAGGCGGGCGACGGGAGAACCACCGACATGGCAACCGGAATCTCCACTGCGGCCGGCGACAAGGCGCAACAGATCGGTGACAGCGCTCCGCTGTCAGCACTTGCCCGGGTGGGGCTGGTGGCCTACGGCGTCGTCCATCTGCTGATCGGCTGGGTGGCGCTGACCATCGCGTGGGGCAGCTCGGGCGGCAAGAACGCCGACAGCTCGGGAGCGTTGAAGACCGTGGCCGCCCAGCCCTTCGGGAAGGCGTTGCTGGTTCTGGTGGCCGCCGGACTGCTCGCCCTGGCGCTGTGGCAAGCCAGCGAATCCTGCTGGGGCTACCGGGACCGGGAGGGCGCCCGGCGGACCCGCAAGCGGGTCAGCAGCGCAGGCAAGGCGGCGTTCTACGCCGCGCTGGGAGTGAGCGCGGCCAAGCTCGCGCTCGGGGCGGGTTCCGCGAGCCCGGCGTCCCAGCAGCGCACCACCTCCGGGATCTTGGCGTGGCCCGCCGGGCAGGTCCTGGTGGTGCTCGCGGGCCTGGTCATCGTCGGGATCGGGGTGGCCGGGGTGGTCAAGGGCGCGCGGGGGTCCTTTCGGGAAGAGATCGGTGCCGCCCAGATCTCCGGGCGGGCCCGGCAAGCCGTCACACGGCTCGGCCAGGTCGGGTACATCGCCAAGGGAGTGGCGGTGGTTCTCGTGGGAGGTCTGCTCGCCTACGCGGCCCTGGACTTCGACCCGACGAAGGCGCGGGGCCTGGACGGGGCATTGCAGGCCATCCTCACCCAACCGTGGGGACGATTCCTGCTCAGTGCGGTGGCCCTGGGCTTCGTTGCTTTCGGCCTGTTCGCCATCGTCCAGTCGCGTTATCGCCGGATGTAAAGCCCCGGCAGTTAGCGGACCAGGTCCGCGAGGTCGGAGCGGCGGGAGATGCCGAGCTTGGCGTAGATGCGTTGCAGGCGGTTGTCCACGGTGCGGATCGACAGGTGCAGTTCCTCGGCGATCTCGCGATTGGTCCGCCCGGACACCGCCAGCAGCGCGGTCTCGCGTTCGGCCCGGGTCAACTGCTCCCGGGAGGCGATCGGCGCCAGGGCCGGGGTGATCGCGCCCTCGCAGCCGCGGGCGTACCCGGCGGCGCGGTGCAGCTCGGCCTCGGCGCGTTGGGCGCGCCCGGCCCGGCGCCACGCGACAGCGGCGTCGGCGGCGGACTCCGCCGCCAGCAGCGGTGCCCCCAGGGAATCGAAGGTCTCCGACACGGTGACCAGCGCCTCGGGGTCGCCCGCGCACAAGGCACTCACGTGCGCGGTGCGTGCCGCGACCAACCGGCCCTCCACCCGCGAGGCCAGCTCCGCGAGCCGGGCGGCCACCTCCTTCGGCGCCCCGAGGCGGGCGATGTCGTGCAGGGCTGCCGCGGAGCCGATCAGGTCCCCGATCCGCTCCCCGGCAACGGCGGCCTCCGCCAGCGCCTCGCGGCCGGCGGCCAGGCGGCCCTCGGCCACCGCCGTCCACGCCCGCGCCGCGAGATGGTCCGTCGCGCTCCACTGCGGCGCCTCGGTGTCCAGGGCATCCGCCGAGGCCAGGGCGCGGGCCGCCCCGGCGGCGTCGCCGGCCAGCGCCAGGCACAACGCCAGGTTCGAACGCAGGCTGTGCTCGAAGCCGCGCCGCCCCAGCCGGCGCAGCAAGGTGATCGCCTCGCGGGCGTTGTGGGCCGCGGGGCCGACGTGCCCGCGTTCGCGCACACTGCGTGCCAGATGCCACAGGAAGTAGGCCCGTGCCTCGCTGCTCCCGTCGGACAGGCCCTGCTGATACTGCTCGCGGGCCAAGGCCTCGGCTTCGATGAAACGCCCGCAGTGGGCGAGATTCTCCGCGCGGGCGTAGAGGTAGTACCAGGGATACCAGTCCTCGGGGGTGTCCAGCAGGGTGACCGCCCGGTACCCGTGCTCGGCGGTGTCGAGCGCTTCGCCCAGGCGCCCGAGGCGCCCCAGCCCGTAGGAGGCGACGAGGTTGAGCCAGGCCGCCGAGGCCGGATCCGCGTCCGCCAGCAGCGGGATCGCGTCGAAGGCGGCCGGCCCGGGACCCTCGCGGGCCAGCAGCAGGCCGCTGCGCCGCGCCGAGACCTGACGACGCAGTACCGGATCGGTGATCGCTGCCTCGGCGCGCTCAGTCACGCGCAACCCTTCCCCGGGACGGCCCAGCAGTGTCCACAGGCATTCGATGTGCACAATCGCCAACGCGGCGCGGTCGGCATCGGTGCGCACGAACTCCACCAGCAGGCCCAGCTGGTCGGAGGCCTCCTCGGCCCGGCCCTGCAGCGCCATGCTCTGGGCCTGCAGCAGCCGGGCGCCGAAACCGGCGCCCGCGTCCACCGCCGCCCGCGCGAGCCGTTCGGCCAAGGTGAAGTCGTAGTGCCAGCGCGCGTCCAGGGCCGCGCGCAGCAGGATGTCCGGGCTCCCGCCGCCGCCGTCCATCCGCCAGATCCCGATGCGCAGGGCGTCGTCCCGGCGCCTGCTGCCGGCCGCCTCGGCGATGTCGGCCAAAGCCCGGCCCATCGCCGCCTGGCGCAGCGCCGAGGTCCCCCGTCGCACCACGTCGGCGTAGAGCGGGTGGGCCATGCGCACCTGCAGACGCCGGCCGTCCCGCTCGCTGACCAACAGGCCCGCTCGCTCGAGCTCCTCGACGGCGGCGATGCCGCCAACCTCGGGTAGCTCGCGGGTGCCGAGCGGTTCGGCGTAGGCGGCCAACTGGAGCAGGGCGAGCGAATCCGGGTCGAGCCCGCGCAGGCGGGCCGCGACCAACTCCACGATCCGCTCCGAGGGAGACAAGGGCGCGCGCAGGCGCCAGACCCCCATGTCGCCGACCAGGCTCCCATCCGCCAGCGCGCCCAGCACCAACTCGCGCAGGAACAACACGTTGCCGTCACTGCGAGCGATCAGCTCGCCGACCGTGGCCGGGTCCACCTGCCCGCCGAGCGCGGCGCACAGCAAGGTGTCCACGGCGCCGTCCTCAAGCTGGGGCAGCTCGATGCGGACCGCCAGGTCGTCCTTCCACAGTGCGGTGACCGGCTCCGGGGTCATTTCCCCGCTGCGCAGCGTGAGCACGACCAGTACGGCGTCGGTGGCCACCAGCTGGTGCAACAGCCCGGCCGAGACCTCGTCGAGCAGCTGGGCGTCGTCCACGAAGAGCACCATCGGACGCCCGTCGGCGCGGGCGACCAAAGCCCGGGCGGATTGGCGCAGCAGGTCCTGGACCGTATCCGCGCCGGAGCTGTCGCGATGGGCCGGCAGCAACGGCGCGAAGGCGCCCAGCGGGGTGCGCGCGGTGCTGTGGGTGGCGGTGACCCAATGCGTGCTCCGCCCGGACTCCTCCAGCATTTCCCGGGCCTCGCGGGCGAGGCGGGTCTTACCGACGCCGGCGGCGCCGACCAGGACCACGCTTCGGGGCGTCCGCCCGCTCAGTACCTCCCGCACCCGCGTGAGTTCGCCGGATCGCCCGGTCAGCGGCCATGCCTCACCGCCGGCTGGCAGGGGGCTCGCGGGAGGCGTCTCGACCACGTCCTTGCAGGTAGCGCGGGGTGCCGGTGGTTCGGAGGGCACCTGTCCTGGCAATGAGGGTATGCCTCTACTCTCGTGGCCGACGTCACGCCCTGATGGAGTGTCGGTACGTCACCGTCACCTCTTCCGGTCACGACGCCGCCCCTGCCGGAATCTCGCGCATGAGCTGCGGTTACGGCAGGCTGAGGAACCCCCAGACGACGATGTGAAGGGATCTGCGCATGAGCACGTTCAAGGACGCCGACGAGGTCTACAAGTACATCGGTGCCGCATTCACCGCCGCGGTCAACGACCCGAAGATGCAGGAGGCGACCAAGGGCACCGGACTGGTCATCCGCCTGATCCAGACGGACCCGGCCTGCGAGATGATCATCGACTTCGAGGGCCAGAAGGTGCTCACCGGCGCCGCGGCCGACGGTATCGACTCCAACGTCCAGTTGCGCATGTCGAGTGACAACAGCAACAAGTTCTGGCAGGGCAAGCTCAACTTCACCCTCGCCATGGCCCAGCGCAAGGTGAAGCTGGACGGCAAGCGCTCGGTGGCGCTCAAGCTGCTCCCGCTCACCGGTGGAATTTTCGAGTCCTACATCGCCACCCTCAAGGCGGACGGTCGCGAGGACCTGCTCATCGCCTAGTGCCGCCCGGCGGCCCCTCCGGGGCGCCGATTCCCGATCGCAGTACGAACGGAGTTTCCTCATGCTCGAACACGGCAGAACCCTCTCCGACGAGGATTTCGCACCCTGGTTCGCCAAGGCCGAGGAGCTCTCGCAGCTCTTCCGCGAGATCGGCATGAAGTACGACGTGGAGAACACGTTCGCCTATCCGACGATCAAGCCCTTCAAGGAGAGCAAGCTCGGCGCGCTCGGCGTTCCGGTGCAGTACGGCGGCCCGGGCGGCAACCTCCTGCAGATCTCGAAGGTCATCACCGAGATGTCGCGCGGCGACTCGGCCATCACGTTGGCGTACAACATGCACTACATCACTTTCGGCATCGTCATGGCCAACATGGGCGATGCGCAGATGAAGCACTGGGCCGCCAAGGTGTGCGACGGCGCCATCGCCTTCGGCCCGTGGTCCGAACAGCGCGCAGGGTTCTCCGGGCTGGCCGACACCAAGGCGATCCCGCAGCCCGGCGGTGGGTGGAAGATCTACGGCAAGAAGACCTGGGGCACCCTGGGCGAGGCCGCCGACATCATCGTCAGCAGCGCGACGATCACCGACGCCGAGGGCAACATCCCCGAGGACTTCGAGGACCGCGTCAACGCCGAGATGATGTACATCAACGACTTCAAGGTCGACGAGAACGGCATCGGCGACGGTGTGCGGATCGAGAAGACCTGGAACGCGCTGGGCATGCACGCCACCGGCACCCACGTGATCCACTTCGACGGCTTCTACGTCCCGGAAGAGAACTACGTGTGCGAGAACCGCACCGGGCTTTTCTCCTCCCTGGAGTGGGCGTCGTTGATGTTCGCGAGCATCTACTACGGGATGTCGCTGCGCATCCTGGAGGAGGCCCGCGAGACGCTGTCCAAGAAGACCCTCGGTGCGGTCTTCGGTGCCGTTGTCGCGGCCGACGTCAGGGTCGCCGGCGTGGGCCACATCATCGACGGTATCGGTGACATGGCCGTGCGGGTCGAGCAGAACCGTCGCATCCTGTGGCAGACCTGCAACGACGTGATCGACGGCTACGACGAGGAATGGCCGATCGAGCTGCGGGTGCCGTACATCGGGCTGGCCAAGACGACGATCGCGGCCAACACCACGCACATGGCGCAGAAGGCCATGAGCCTGGTCGGCGGGTCGGCGTTCCGCAAGGGCACGATCTTCGAGCGGTTTTACCGCGACTCGTGCGCGGCGCTGTACCAGCCGCTCAACGCCGACCAGACGTATGCGTACATCGGTGAGTACCTGCTCCAGCCGGAGGAACTCAACGACTGACGCTCTGTCAGGTGCCGCCTGCGGCGGCATGCATGCCCAATCGACCGCGACACGCCGACCAGCCGTCGGCGTGTCGCGGCGGGTACGGCATGCATGCCGCGCCACCCGCGGCCAGGACCTCAGGCGCGGGCGGCATCCAGGAGCGCGGTGAGGATGAGGCCGTCGACCCGCTCGTCGCCATATCGGGTCAACCGCACCGTGGTCGTGGGGCTGACCGTGGTCGGCTCGGCTGCGGCCAGGGTCAGGTCGACGTGTTTCTTGGCGTCTTCGAGCACCGTCGCGGAGAACGCGCCGCGGGGAAATTGGGCGACCGGGGTGCTCGCGAGATGCAGGGTGGCGTTGCGGTCGAGCAGGACGACGCGGTCGGGGAAGACCCCCAGCAGGAGTTCGGGGCGCCCGGCCAGCAGGCCACGTTTGGTGGCGCTGTCGAGCACCTGCACCTCACCGACGGCCAGCGCAGCTTCCGCGCCCGGGCCGTAGGCCGCGCACATCCGGGCGAACGCGCGCTTCTCCCCCGCGGTGAGCAGTGGGCCGTCGCCGCTGCTGCGGGCAAGCTTCTCGGCGCTTGCCGCAGACTTCGTCAGCGCCTCCAGCACCGAGTGGTTGATCTTGTAACTTGCCCAACGCGACATCCGCAGCTCGATGCGCCCGTAGGGCCGCGACAGTGTGAAACGCAGGTTGAAACGATCGGTCCCGGTGTCGGTGATCCGGTAGGTCTTGCGGGCGAACTCCGCGACCATCCCCGCCTCGTTCGGCCGCCGCGTCGGGTGCAGCAGGACCAGGCGATCGCCGAACAGGGCCAGCAGATAGGTGACGCCCTTCTCCAAGCCCTTGGGCCCGCACCACAGCGTGGTCTCCGCGACGCTGACCATCGCGACCGCGATCGCCTTGTCGGGGTCACCGGGCCAGGCCTTGCCCAGCGCCTTCAAAGCAGCGGAATGGCCGATTGTGGTCATGATGTGCGTGAATCTATCCGGCCCCGGGGCCAGGCGCCGGTGGGGAACGCGAGGGGAAAGGATGTTCGCTATGGCTTCGGTCCGGGTGCACCGCCGCATCGCCGCTGCTCCTGATGCGGTGTGGAAGGTCGTCAGCGACGCGGGCGCCGTCGCGGACTGGTTCGACGCGATCGCGACCTCGTCGGTCTCGGGCAGCCGGCGCACGGTGCAGCTGGTCAACGGCCCGGTCCTGACTGAAGACATCCTCACCAACGACCCGGTGCTGCGCCGCTTCCAGTACGCGGTACGCGACGGGTTGCCGCTGACCAGCCACCTCGGGACGATTGACGTGCTCGAGGACCCGGCCGGGTCCTTGGTCCTCTACAGCACCGACGTCACCCCCGACGAGGCCGGCTCGATGATGGCGGGGCTGCTTGACGACGCGCTGGACGGACTGGAGCGCTTCGTGCTGGCGCGGTCCACCCCCCCGGTCGCGGGGCCACCAACCGGGTGACCTGGATCACTCCGGCGCTCGTCGTGTGCGTTAGCCTTCCAGTCTTGCGCTCCGGCGAACGCCGGGTCGCGGTGGCGGGGGACCGCATCGGGCGGCGAGCCTGCACCACCGGCATCACAGCGAAGGCGAGGATCGAATGAAGAAGCTCCTGATGGCCACGGTGGCCGCCGTCGGCGGCGCGCTGGCGTTCAAGAAGATCAAGGCTGGCAAGGAAGAGCAGGACCTCTGGGCCGAGGCCACTGACCCGGTCCGTTGATCTGACGATGTGGCTCGACCACCGAGCGCTCCGCCCCTCATCGGGGTGGGGCGCTCGGTCGTTGCGGGGCCAGCCCCGTGGTGGGGGTGCAGTAACCTGAGGCGCCCGTCGGGGACGTAGCTCAATTGGCAGAGCACTGCCTTTGCAAGGCAGGGGTTAGGGGTTCGATTCCCCTCGTCTCCACCACGTGCCACCTGCAGGTTCGCAGTTCGCACAACCCGTCAAAATTTTCCGGACTGCGGCCCTGACTGCGGATTAGCGTCCGCCCCATGCCCGCCTCCTCCCCTCGTCGATCCGAGGGCTCCCTGCGCCAGCGCGGGACCTCGTGGCAGGCATCGCTGTTCACCGGCACCGATCCGCTGACCGGCCGGCGGCGCTACGCGATCGAGACCCACCCGACCCAAGCCCTGGCCCGCAAGGCGCTGAACCGAATGCGGGCCGAGCGCGACACCGACCGCATCGCCCGCACCAACGCGCTGTTCTCGGTGGCGCTCGCCGAGTGGCTCCAGGTCCAGGAGCTGGAGCAGACGACGCTGACTGCCTATCAGGCGTACATCCGCAACCACATCGGCCCGGCCCTCGGCCACATCCCCCTGTCCAAGCTGGACGCCCGGACGCTGGAGCGGTTGTACGCCGACCTGCGGCGGTGCCGGGCCCGCTGTACGCCCGGCGAGGTCCGGCACGATCACCGCGTCGTCGGCGAGCACGAGTGCAACCTGGTCCGGCACAAGCGGCCGCCGGGTCGGCCCGCGATCAAGTCGCCCGAGCACTCCTGCGCCGACGCCGGCTGCGTCGTGGTGTCCTGTCCGCCACACACGTGCCACGGGCTCTCGAACGCCTCGATCAACCAGCTCCACTTCGTCGTCAGCGGCGCCCTGGCCGCCGTCGTCCGCTGGGGCTGGATCGCGTCCAACCCCGCCTCGATCGCCCGCAAGCCCCGGGTGCCTGCACCGCAGCCGAACCCGCCGACCGCCGAGCAGGCGAGCCGGATCCTGGCAGCGGCATGGGAGGAGGACATCGACTGGGGCACGTTGGTGTGGCTGGTGATGGTGACCGGCCTTCGCCGCGGCGAGCTGATCGCCCTCCGCTGGTCCGACGTCGACTTCGACACCGAGACATTGATCGTCCGCCGCGGCATCGTGAAGATCGGCAGCCGCGTCATCGAGAAGGACACCAAGACCCACCGGATGCGCCGCATCGCCCTCGACCCCGAGACGGTGAAGGTGCTCCAGGAGCACCGTGCCCGCTGGGATGTCCAAGCGGCTGAACTCGGGTTGGACGCGTTGGACGAGGCGCACCTGTTCTCGTACAACGCCTGATCAGTCAGAGCCGTACGACCCGAGCGGCGTGACCCACCGGTACTCAAAGATGTGCGCCGGCCTCGGGATCGACAGCCATCTCCATGCGCTGCGCCACTTCTCGGCCACGGAGCTGCTCGGGGCTGGCGTCGACCTCCGGACCGTCGCCGGCCGCCTCGGCCACGGCGGCGGCGGAGTCACGACTCTGCGGGTCTACGCGGCCTTCGTGGCGGAGTCAGATCGCCGCGCAGCTGAGATCCTTGGGTCTCGAATGTCGCGCCGGGTCGTGCCGTCAGGTGGAGAGGGGCTTCGCCCATGAGCGATCGCGGCCCCAGCTACTTCTTCCTCGATCTGATCGAGAAGTACATCGGCAAGCGCTGCTGATACTCGGTGGCCGCCTTCGTCGCGATCGTTGGCGGGACCGCGTCCATATGGGTGCCCTCGTGGCTAGTCGTGGCCTGCCTGTTTCCTCCGGCGACCGCAGTCCACGTTCGCTGCTGGAGACGGCGTGCTCAAGAATGGAGGGTTGCTGATCAGGGCCAATAGACAGCAGCCACCCCAGCGATTTGCACGAGCGCAGGGACCTTTTCACCCGTGAACAGGTCTCGGCGGGCCGGGCGGGGAACGGTCTGACGCCAAGTGAACCAACTAAGAACGACGACAACCAACGAAGCAAGCAACATCACGAACAGCCAGCAACAACCACTGAACCCAAGCGAACGAAGAACCCCAAGAGCCATACACACCTAGGCATCACGATCTGACGGAGGCTCTGACTCGCTGGGACGATCACAGTGCGTGTGGGCCAGCGACGCCAAAGCGGAGGTCATGGTTTCCAGGCCGACACCTTGCGGGGAGTGGGGTCGACGTCGAACCCCGCTGTCCGCAGGTCGTCGAGGACGCCGGGCGGCATGCTGATGTACGCCGCCTCTCCCCGGATCGGCTGGATCCCCAGCGCGGTCCTTCCCATTGATCGAGCCGGGAAGACGGCGGTGGTTGTGGCGGGTTCGAACGAGATCGACTTAGGCACGCCGAACGCGCCGCCGATCCCAATTCCGCGTACCCGCACGACCAGTAGTCCGGGCCGAAGCTCGGCGACGATGAAAGGCCAGGTCGCGTTCAGGCTCCCAATGTCTGCCGGGAATCGCCCGCCGCCGACCCAGCGCCGGATGAGTGGTGCCGCAGAGCTTGCCGCGGCCGCCGGAGGAGCGGATAGCGGCCGAGTATGCGAGCGGCGGATAGTCCTGAACGCCCAAGCGCAGTTGAACGCGAAGATTGCGATGAGCACGAGCGCCCAGAACCACCCGAAGCTGTGATCGAAGAAGCCGGCGTGCAAACCGATCGCCAAGACGGCCGCCGTCGCGACCAGACCTCCGGCGACGGTCCACACAGCGAAGGCGCGCGTCCGGGCCCCTGTGTCCACGCCCGCAAGGCTACTTTTCACCCCGTTCACGCCTCTCTGAATGAACCCCGATAGACCCCGTGTAATCCGTGCTTGTCGCCAGGGACCGCCGCCGTCGGTAAGCCGGCTAGTCGAACGGGACGAGGAGGCTCACGTTGATGTCTGTGCCTAGGAAGAAGACGCCTCGGGTGGCCCCGGGGCGCAGCGGAACGGCACCCGCGGGAGGGTCGCCCTCCCGGACCATGACCAGGTGCCGGTCGACGATCGCGATGGCCGGGTAGCCGGCAATCTTTCCCTGGACAGTAACCGGACAGGGCCAGCCGTTAGGCCGCGGCGCGAGTTCACACATTTCGGTGCTGGCCCGGCCGGCGAGCAGCGACTCCATGGCGGGTCGTAGCTCCTCCACCGGCAGCGAGCTGGAGGCGCACACGGTGTCGGCATCGACCTTGCATCCGACGTCGTCCACCGAGCTCCGTGTCACGCCGGCGGGAAGGACCAGGGTGTCGAGTGCGCGCTGAGCTGCGCTCCGGCGCGCCAACTCGGCGTTGCTCTGATGGGCACTCCAGGCGTCATGGGCGGCAAGCACTCCGACGAGCAGGAGAACCGAGAGCAGAGCGCCCACGGTGGTGGGACCGATTCGTGGCGCTCCAGTCGGGGAGGCACCGGGGAGTCGCCGGTCCAGGGCCACGGCAGCGCGCGTGAGGATCCGTCTAAGCGGCCACGGGTGACCCGCTCGGGCCGCAGCCCTGCCGCGCCGTCCGGCGGCGAGCAGAGCCACCAGGGCGAGCAGGGTCCCTGCTACGAACATGAAGCCACCGACGTTGAGCTGGAGATTGACACCACTGCACGCGGTCGCCGGGCGCTCGTTTTCGGTGAGGTCGGCGAAGAAGCTGGACAGGTCGCAGGCCGTCTTGGCCTGAATCCCCGAGTAGACGAGCCATCCGCCCATGGAGGCGGTGATCAGCCCCGTAAGCGCGGCGGGCAGCGTCCATCCGGCCCGAACGCGGGGCGCAACCCGGGCAGGCGAAAGCTCATCGAGCACGAGATAGTTATCGGTACGGCGCGCTCGCAACTCGAGCCCTGTCCTTGGGCGACGATTTCGACGTCGAAGGACTCGCTCGCGAAGTGATGTCGCGAAGCGCAGTCACGACTGCGATGACGAGGTGAGCGTCGTGACGCTGCACCGGTGAGGCCCCGCCGGGGGTCACTGAGGGTGAGCGTTCTCCGGGCTCGCTCCACCCGCTAGATCGTGATGCATAGGTGTGTAGTGATCTTGGGCTTGTTTAGCTCTCTTCGATTCTGAGGTCGTTGCTTGCTGCGCGTGATGTGGCTTGGTTGGTTGTCTGGTGTTCTTCCTTCTGGGGCTTCAGCTCATCCCGCGTCGCCTGCCGAGGACGGTCTGCAGGCCGCGTGCAAGTCGGGGGGCAAGGGTCGATGACCGGTTACCAGGCTCACTCGATGGGAGCCGGCCATCCGGGGCCGACCCTGCGACCGCTCGGCGGGATCAGTCCCCGCATACCCGGGTGATACTTATCCGGCGCCTCACCGGCTTCGTACCGACGGACCATCTCGGCGAACTCGGCAAACAACTGCAGCCAGGCTGCGGTGTGATCGTTGGCCTCGTTGAGTCGCTCAAAGCCATCACGCTTCGCTCGCTCATAGGCGGCGCGGACCGCGGAACGGACCGCCGGCCGGTGCTGCGGGGCCAGTTCGCGCAGGTCAACGCAAGTCATGCCCATGCCGACCGCTGTGCTCTGTTGCTCCAACAACCACGTCCGCAGGCTACTGTCGGAAACCTCGGCGGCTATTGCACGGACCGTGGCGTCCGTCGCCCAGTTTGAGCCGGCATACGCGCGCCCGTCTTCCAGAACTATGAAACCGCCCACGGGCACAGTGTTACCTCACGGGGCTGCTACAGGCACCGCCAGCAGTATGGCGCTGACTCCAGCCGCGCTCTCGCTTGACGTCGTAGGCATCTGAATCGACGTCACTTAGGCACGAAGCCTTTTGGCCGCGGAAGCGTTGTCGCCTCCGAACACAGCATGTTCAGCCCGACTCGTAACCACGCGCCGACGAGGGGATCCACTAGGTGGAGCTCGCTCCCACGGCACACCCAGCCGCGCCGCGGGACCTCCATTCCGTCGGGCATCACGACCCGTCGCGGGGGGCCGGGGACGGCCCCTTCCGGGCCGAAGGTCACCGGCGTTACGAGGTCGTAATCCTGGGCGTAGCCGCCGACGAACGCTCCGGAGGAACCGGCGAGAGCAATGGCACTGGGGCCTGCGACTGGGGACTGCCCACGCCAGGTGACGCCATCTCCGTTGACGGTGAAGATGGGGAACGCGCCGTATGTGCAGCAGTGGGCGGCTCCCGCTTCGTCGATGTTCATCACGTAGCAATCCAGCATCGCGTAACCGGTTGAGGGCTCCTTGAACTGCCAGTCGAGCTGGAGGTCGGCGGAGAATCGTGCCACGCCCTCGCTACCTGGACCACCGCTTAGGACCCCTTCGTCGCGGTACCCGGCCCACACTGCGCCTGTTGCGTCGACCAGGAGGTGCCTGATCGCATCACCAAGATGTCCAGCGCAAGTCAACGTTCCGTCCGGGCTCCACACTTGGGCGTTAGGCCGGCCATCTGTGCGGGCGCTGGCGACCACAACTTGGTGTCCGGGCATGGGTTGGACGTGCGTGACGTCGAGGTCAGTAGCGATCGGAAACGACGTCAGGAACTCGCTTTGTCGGTAGAGCGCGACGTGGAGTTGCCGAGGGTCGTTGCTGACTCGCCATACCGCCGCTGCCGTGTTTTCCGGCCCGATGCCAATTGCGACCGCGTGACGGTCGAAGTCAGGCTGGTGGGGCGGAGCCAGGAAACCGTGGTGGTCAAGAGCGACAACAGGCAGGGTCAAGAGGTCAAGCCGGCGCTGAAAGCGCTCCGCCTCTCTCAACCTTGGGTAGGACGAGAAGGTCCACGGCTGACCGGTGTTGTCAGGGTCCACCGCCCAATCATCGGGCCTTCGATGGCCGTTCGCATCGTCACCGATCTTCCCGACGGGGTGAGTGGATCAGCCGATTGGAAGGCTGCGGACCGAGAGCCGAGTCGGACTGAGCGACACAATCGCGCCACCGGCCAGGTCGTCAGCGACGCTCGCCAAGTTAGCGATGAGGAACTCGGCGATCGTGGGCTGCGAAAGTTCGTTGCAGCCACGCAGGAGCACGACGGAGGGCCCGTGGGCGCCGCTCAGAGCCAGCATCATCGAAAAGTCGGAGTCGGCCGTGACGATGACCGCTCCGTCCGTTGCGGTGCGCGCGAGAATCTCCTCGTCGCTGGCGGCGAGCATCGCGATGTCAGCGACGTGCATCGCTCCGTGCCCGGCAGTGGACAGGATCGCTGCGACGCGGGGCGAGAGGTTCGCGTCGAGCAGGAGCTTCATGCCGGTCGGGCGAGCGGAACCTCACGGTCGTTGACCACAGCCGCGGCGTACTCGAGCGCGGCTGAGATGTCCTCGCGCTCGAGGTACGGGTAGTCCGCCAGCAGCTGGTCGACAGTCGCGCCGCCGGCGAGCTGGCCTAGAACCATGCTCACCGTCACGCGCAGGTCGCGGATGCAGGGCACGCCACCCATGCGCTGCGGGTCGGCGGTGATCCGGTCGCGAAACATGTCTCGATGGTAGCCAGCGGGGCCGTCAGCGCGCAGAACCGTGAGCGTCACCTTCCACCACACCGGAACCGCCAGACACTGCTTTCGACGATGGGTGGTTACCGGCGGGTTGGGTCGGTCGGAGGGCTCAGCACCCGACGAGGCTGAGCGAGTGCATCCCGACCTACCTGACTGCGGCGTTGACTGCGAACCCCAGTCCAAGGGGGCCAATCAGGGAGGTAAAGCGGCGAAATCAGTGCTACTGGAGACGCTCAGAGAGGGCAAAAGGGCCTCTGACCTGGAGCTTTGCAAGGCAGGGGTTAGGGGTTCGATTCCCCTCGTCTCCACCACCGGTCACCTGCGGTTTCGTAGTTGTCCACACCCGTCAAAAGTTTGCCGACTGCGGGCCCGACTGCGGCTCATAGTCCAGCCATGCCGCCGACCTCGCCGCAGCGAGGGCACGCTGCGCAAGCGCGAGCCCGTCCCTTTCGGCCGCGGTCCGGTGACGATGACTGCCTCGTCCTCTGCCGCCCGGTCAAGATCTCCTCGTCGCTGGCGGCGAGCATGCCGATGCCGGCGACGTGGGTCGCCGCGTGTCCAGCGCTGGACAAGATCGCCGCAACGCGGGGTGACAGGTTCGCGTTCAGCAGCAGCTTCATGCCAGTCGCGCGAGCGGAACCGCACCGTCGTTGATCACACCAGCGGCGTACTCCAACGCGGCGTAGATGTCCTCGCGCTCCAGGTACGGATAGTCGTCGAGCACCTGCTCTGCCGTGGCACCGCCGGCGAGCTGGCCGAGGGCCATGCTCACCGTCACCCGCAGGTCGCGGAGGCACGGCACGCCGCCTATGCGTTGAGGGTCTGCAGTGATGCGTTCGCCGAGCACGCATCGATGGTAGCGAGAGGGGCCGTCAGAACAGAGAACCTCGCTCGCCCCCCGACCACGCCTGCTGGCCGCGAGTCGGCAAGGCGGCCACTACAGCTGCCTTCGTCGCCAGGTCGTCTCACCTGGGCCTGGAGCGATCAGGCGCAACGCCGGCTGCTTGGCGGCCTTGCCTTGGGACGGGTGCTCATAGCCCGGCGGGAGAGCGAACCAGGGAGACCAGCCATCGTCGTTGAACTGGCTGAGGAAAGACGCTGTGGGATTCATCGTTGCGAGTCGGTGCGCTTCCTCTGGGATGGCAGAGTCGGTCAAAAGGGCCTTGATCACGCGGTTGTGGACTCCCAGGGAGCGTCGCCGTTCATCGGCCGAATCTGAGCTGTCAGCGAAGTAGACGATGCGGCTCAACCACGAATCTGCGCCCGCGTCTTCGATCTCCAAGCCGTAAACGCGGGCGCCAGCGGCAGCAGGCTGGGCCGCACGGCGTTCCGCGTGCGTTGGCTTGCGCTTGCTAGCCATCCCTCCAGTGTTCCTCGCAGTCAGCGAAGACCTAAATCGGCGCGCGGCGCCGATCGTTCGCCCGGCCGATGCGTTCTTGCCGGTTCGGCTGAGCCGCTTCCCCACTGCCCCAGGTGATGATGGTTGCCAGGTATGGCTGGCGGGAGTCGATCGTGCAGCACGGCCACGGCGAAGGGGGCTGGCGGTGGCAGGCCCCACCGGGCTGGCCTCCGGCCCCCCGGGGTTGGTCGCCGCCGGCGGGATGGGCGCCTTTGCCGCAGTGGGGTCCTCCGCCCGGCGACTGGCAGTTCTGGGTGTGGGAGCGGCAACCAGAAGTGGCGTTGCCGCCGGGTCCGGGCCGGGGAAGCAGGCGGCGGTTGCGCCGAAGTGTCGTCGTACTCGCCCTGGTCGTGGCGGTCGCGTGGGCGGCGTCGAACCTTGATTCCTCCGTGTACGACTGTGAAGGCCGGGCGGAGAAGGACAACGTGCTCCTCCAGCGAGAGCTGGTGGACCGGATGCCGCAAGCTCTGATCGCGGGTGTGGACGCGTACGTGCTTTGCGATTCGGGCGACCTCGGCTCTTTCACCGTGGAGCTGAAGTCATCAGCTCCGGAAGCCGCTCGCGTGCTCGAAACGGCGGGATGGGAGCGGACCAGCGGATCGGCGGAGGATCACATTCAGTCGCTACGAAAACGCGCCGGTGGCCGAGTCTTCGAGGCCCACTTCGAGGGGACGTCCATCTACGCGCTGCCGCGGGAGTCCGCCCTGACGAGTGTGTTGCGGCTTCTCGCCTCCTGAGCGCCTGATGCTCGGGTAGGCATGCCATCGGGGGTCCACGAAGGTTTCGACGCCGTCGCGCGCGCAACACGGACAGGACCTCCATGTCCCCGGGGAGCGGGTTCGGGCTGTGTCTCCTCGGTTCGCATGTCCGCACCGTAGGTCAGCTTCGCAGGCGACAGCTTGACTGCGAACTTGACTGCGAAGTGCCGTTCAAGGCCCCTCGGAACTTCGCCGACTCTGGTCGCGCGCCGGGCTCATCGCGGCGCGCCGAGAGGTCGGGCTCGCAGCCAGAGTGCGCGGTCTTGCGCCGCCCGTAGGCTCCGAATCGAAGGTCGCGTCCGCCGAGGCGCCATCCGCTCACAAGCGGCGGGCCCATCGACAGATGGGCGCTGGCAGGATCGTGACGTGTCCTACGACCTCCACGTGTACGCGCCGGCTGACCTCGACGGCGGGTCGATGCGTGCTCTGACCGACGGGGCAGCGCACCTATCGGTGCTGGATTGTGACGAGGCGAAGGGTTGGTACTCCGTCGCGCGCGGAGCGAAGGGGCACTACAGCTTCACGGTCGACGGCCCGGTACGCCTGGAGGCCGACGACGTGCCGATGGAGGTCACGGCGGCCATGCTGGCCGCGTCTCAGCTGTTTCACATCACCGTCGAGGGATCGTCCGCCGCTGATGTTCCCCATGCCGTCCGCTTCGCCCGGCTGCTCGCGCGAAAGCTGAACGGTGCCGTGGTGGACCTGCAAACGGACCAGCTGTGGTCCAAAGGTGTCTCTCGTCAGCTCGTGGAGCCGACGCGAAATGAGCGGGTCAACATGATCAGCTTCCGGTGGTATTGCCCGTTCGCGGCACTGCCGACCGACTGGGCCTCCACGTACCTCGTTCTCTGCCGGCGTCTGTTGCCTGAGGCGCTACCGCGGAGGTTCGGTGAGTACGAGCCATTCCAGCACAGGCTTGATGAGGCCGGTGACCACGGCTTCACCACCGCGTGGGGGCAGGCCACGTCGTCGCTGCATTTCTCGGCGTCGGGCCCCTGCCTGGGCGGAGCCCTCTGGGCCGGCCCGAACGAGCAGCACCCAGTCCCTATGTGGTGTCAGAGCGCCGACTTCCACTACGGACCATTAGCCGATGACCCTCGCTGGCGGGACGCCGCACAGCGTTGGTTCCTGGCGATCGCAGCGGAGCTCGGCGCCTGCTACGCGTCGGCCGAAGTGACCCGAGGGCATCTATGGAACGGCCGGAGCATGGGAGCGGACGGCAACTCCGAATGGTTGATCAGTCCGGCTCGCGTGCAGGGTTGGATGGGACTGCCGCCCTATCCCACGTGGTGGGCTTGGTACGGAGAGCTCTACAACCCGCTCGTCCTGGGTCGCCTTGAATGCGGAGAAGTCAGCGAGCGCGACGGTGGTCTACTCGCGGTGATCACCCCGCAGAAGGAGTTTGAACAGCCGGTAGCACTCCGGGCGGCGGTGACAGTCCCCGCGCAGTTGCGCACGCCACCGTCGATCTGATCCAGCTGGCGGGGGCGGATGCTGACGCGCTGCCTGGAGAGGCATGGACGGGACCGTGTCAGTCGTTCGTTCGGACGACCCGTCGACCTCGGTCGTACTACGGTCGGAGGATGGATCCCTATCTCGCCGCCAGCGCAACCACCACGCCCGGCCCGCCGGAGTGGTTCACCGGGCAGGTGTACGTCGACACCTTGATTCCGGGGGATTCCACCCCGGGTTCGATCGCCATGATCAAGGTCCGGTTCGCTCCGGGGGCCCGCACCCACTGGCACCAGCACCCGGCCGGGCAGGTACTGCACGTGCTCGAGGGGACCGGGCGGGTGCAGGAACGCGGCGCCGGAGTGCGCGAGCTCAAGGCGGGGGATTCGGTGGCCGCGCCGGCGGGCGTGTGGCACTGGCACGGTGCCGGGCCCGACACCTTCATGACCCACATCGCGGTGCAGATCGGCGACGGCGCCGGTACCTACACCGAGTTCGGTGACCACGTGCACGACGAGGAGTACACCGCACCGCCAGCACACTCACGAACCATCAGAGCACGCGGCGGATCAGGATCTTGACGGAGCCGTCGTTGTCGCCGGTCTTCGCGTCGGAGATCGTGAAACTGACCGCATCGGTGACCCAGGGAGTGAAGGTCGCGACGTAGGTGTGGTCCGCGGTGTTGCATCCGCCACCGGTGTCGGTGGCCGGCGTCCAGTTCCACACCCCGCTCATCCGCAGCGAGTCACTGCGCTGCCAGGTCCCGTCCTTGTGCATACGGCAGGCAGCGTCGGCGCGCTGGTGCTCCTTGGCGCCGAAGCGCCACACCCGCTTCGCGCGCACGGAGTAGAGCAGCCCACCTCCCAGGGCCTTGTCGCCCCAGGTGCGTTCCCGGTCGGCGCGCACCGTGACCCGATAGTCGGGGTCCTTGCCGGTCCCGTCGAAGAGCGGGATCGGTGGCGGCATCGGCAGCGCCACGGTGTCGCCCCAGTACGAGGTCTTCTTGTAAGCCCCGGCCCAGCCGAACGAGAAGTGCACGTGATCCTTATGACATAGCGTCACACCAGAACACTCGTACGGACCCCACTCGCCGCTGTAGGCGCGCCAGATCCGCTTGTTCCAGATCAGGTACATGACCCCGAGCCGGCGGGCCATGGCGAAGTCGTTGCCGTGCTCGTCCGGTGCCGTCAGCCAGTGGATCAGCGACTCCGCCTGCTTCTTCTCCTTCGCGTTCTCGACGTTCACGCCCCAGTCCCACGCGCGGCCGTCGGAATGCTCGCTGGTCCGGTTGGTGCAGGCGCGGACCTCGCTGACCGAGCGGGTGTTGGGGTAGGTATCCAGCACGAGGTTGCGGAATGCCTTGACGCCGGGCATCAACTCGTTGCGGCACAGGAACTGACCTTGGTAGGGCGCCGGGCCCTCGATCTGCGCGTCGACGATCCGGCCGGCCGGCGGCGTTGCGGCGCCGGCAAAGCCTCCGGGGGTCGCCACGGCTGCCGTGAGGACGGCCGCGAGAGCGAGCGCGCCGGCGAAGGCACCACGAGCGGAGTGGGTGCATGTTCCGGACATGACTGACCCTTCTGTGCACAGGCGCAGCAACGAGCCGGGGGCGGTCCGGCCTTGGCCGAACCGCCCCCGCGCTCGCTGCAGGAGATGGTGTTCCGCGCTGGTGCGGCTAGACGGCGGGGTCGATGGGGGCGGGGTCGACGGGTGCGGGGTCGACGGGTGCGGGGTCGACGGGCGCGGGCTCCACCACGTCCGGCGATTCGGCCTTGACGGAGTTGGCGGTGTAGACACCGTCCACCTTCACACCCTTGGCCCTGACCTTGTCGCCGATGGCGAAGTCGGCCAACGTCGCCACCGCGTCGTCCTTGCGGATCTTCGCACCGGGAGCGACGGTCACGGTCAGCTCGGCGCCGCGCAGTGACTTCTCCTTACCGCCGTGAACCCGGAAGGTCAGGCTGCCGGCGACGGCATCGGCGCTGACGAACGCGCCACCGAGGTTGAAGTCGACCTTCTTGGCCTTCTTGGCCTTCTTCGCCTTCTTGGCTTTCTTGGCCTTGTCCGAGTTCTCCGACTTCGACACCGACACCGACTGGTCGGAGGAGGCGCTGGCGGACATCACCGGCAGTGCGGGCACTCCGACGGCGAGGGCGAGAATCGAGGCGGCGGCCCAGGAACGAGTGCGCATGGGTGGGGCTCCTTAGCGGGGGGGAATCAGGTCCGATTCCTTTGTCGGTCAGGCGCACACCCGGAGTTGAGGGTTCTCGACGACGGATCATGGGCGGTGATCATCACCGGCTCACGAAAGTGGGACATCAATCGAAATCCAGGTCCAGCGCGCCCGAGTCCTCGCGGACCGCCAACGTCCGTCGCTCGCGGCGGCTGCGCACTGCAACGTGGTGCTGCACCGGGCTCACAGCCAGGACGGCATCGACGAGGTCGAGAAAGAACCGGGGCGCCGCCACATCCGCCGGTACCGGGTCGTGGGTGATGCGCACCGCCGTGCCCGCGCCAACCGGTTCATCCCAGTCGACGAGCAGCAGACCGGTGGCGGTGTAGCCGTTGGGATCACCGGGGCGGGCGCGCAGCTTGCGCATCATGTCGACCGTGCGCTCGAACGCGTCGGGCTCGCGGGTCAGCACGCTGGCCCGCTGCACGAAGAAGAAGCCGACCGCTGCCAACGGGTGCCGGGCGCGCAGGTTGCCCGCGTCGCCGTAGGCCTCCTCGAACCGGTTGGGCAGGTTCTTGCCGAACGCGGAGAGCTGGGTCTTGGTGCTGATCAACACCTCGGGCCCGCGGTCCCACCGCGAGATCACCACGTCGACCTGCTTCTCGTACGCGCGCCCCAGCACGCGGGCCGAGGTCGGCGCGATCGCCGGCATCTTCGCGAGCCGCTCACGCATCTCGTCGGCGAGCCTGGCCGGCAATTTGTCCAGCAGCAGCGCGACCTCGCGTGGCAGAATCCGGGGGCGGGTCGGCCGGGGCCACACCTCGTCGTCGCCGAATCCCGCGCGGCGCAACTCGGCGGCCAGCCAGGCGTCTACCGCCAGGGCGAAACGTCCGCTGGCGGCGACGGAACCCTCGCACACCGGAACGGCGAGCAGCTGGGTCAGCAGCTCGTAGTCCGGGGCGTAGCACCCGCCTTCGCCTCTGGTGTGGCACCACGGGTCCGTGCTGCGCCGCGCGGCCAGGATCGGGTCGAGCGCGCTGAACCCGTCGATCATGGGGTTTCCTTGCGGTCCCGGGCTGAGCGAGCGCGGGCGGCGCGACGAGCAGCGAGCTCGCTGTGCGCATGCTGAACTGCGACCACCTGACGTAACGTCAGACCAAGGTGGTCACGAAGTAGGATCGTGTCGACGATCTCGGTGGCGCCGCCGCGATCCCCGTCGGCGAGAGCCGCGGTGATGGCCCGCCGCGCAGCCCGCAACGCGGGAGCCGCATCGCGCAGCACCGCAGGTGTCGGCAGCGGCAACCGATCGGCCTCCCGCGGCTCGAGCTTGAGCAGGCCACCGCCGTAGGCGCGACCCACGATCTCCGAGCCGAGCAGCGTGACGCTGTTCAGCGCCGCCAGCGGCAGCACGTCGGCGCCGAGCACCCGCAGACCCGCCGTCAGGTACACCCCGTGGACGCTGTTGAGGTGGTGCGCGCGGGCGCGGTTGGCCGACAGCGCCACCGCATCGGCGTTCATGTAGGTGAGGAACAGGCATGGCGGGGCGCTCAGCGGCACCCGCCACCACGGCGTGCGGACCCGGCACTTGTAGGCCAGGTCGACACCGGCGCGTTCGCCGGCGCGGATGTACGCCGCCGCCGCCGCGGAGGGCTCATCCTCGGGCCGCAGCAGCCAGGTCCGCGCACCGTCCGCACCGAGCTCGCGCCACGCCGCGGTCGTGAACGCCGGGGTGCGCAGGTGCCGGCTGCCCGGCGGCGACAAGGACACCAGGTCGCCGGATTCGAGGCCGAGTGAGTCAACCTGAGCCGGCGTCAGGGCGAACCAGCGGTTGTTCCCGGTGACCGCGCCCAGACGCGTGGTGCCCCAGGTCGCGAGCGTGCTCATCCGATCGTCGACCGCGAGCCGCTCGACGACGGCGCGTGCGGGCGCGGGCAGCAACGCCGCGGTCCACTTGGTGCTCGCTCCGACCGGGGCCCAGGTGCTTGTCGACTCGGCGGCACCCGCGAGCTCGGCGACGTCGCGGACCTGGAGCAGCTCGCAGTGCGCGGCCGGGCCCTCGCCCTCGGCCAGCACCAGCACGACCTCCGCCAGCACGCCGGGGAAGATGCGCTCGGTGAACAGGACCAGGCGCACGCGGGCGAAGCGGCGCATCAGGAACGTGCGCACCTCCGCCGCGTAGTTCACGCTCAACAGCTCGGCGGGCAGCACCAGACCCAGGCGCCCGCCCGGGCGCAGGAACGAGGCGGCATGGACGGTGAAGGCCGCCCACGACGACGCAAGCCGGGTCAGCGGAACCCCGGCGGCCAGGGCAGCCCGGCGCCCGGCAGCGCGGGCCTCTCCGGTGAAGTCCTGGTAGCGGATGTAGGGCGGGTTTCCGATGACGGCGTCGTAGCGGGCCTCGGCGGGAACGGTCAGGAAGTCCGCAGTGCGGATCCGCACCTGGTGACCGGCCGCGGCGACCCGCGCGCCAGCAGTGCGGGCGCTGGCGCTGTGCAACTCGTAGCCGTCGAGCACCGGAGCCGGCCCGGCGGCGGGTGCCCCGGCGCGTAGCGTCGAGAGGCGCTCGGCGGCGGCGAGCAGGAAGGCCGCTTCGCCGCAGCTGGGCTCGAGCACGCCATCGCCGGGCCCGCGGACGGCCCACGCCGCGACGTACTCGCACAACAACGGCGGGGTGAAGAAGGCTCCGCGGGCCTTGCGGGTGCTCCGCGCCTCGACCACGGACCCGGCCGTTACCTCGGGCGCTGCGGCGCCCGGCGGCCGGAGCGAGGAAGTGGACACGGCCCGACGGTAGTGGTCGCCACCGACGATCCCGGGTACGACAGCACCGGCGCCCCATCCCCGCCCGGATTCGCTGGTGCGTGCAAAGATGCGGGTCCGAAGGGGTGCGCCAGCGCCCGGACGTCGATGAAAGGGTTCCCGTGGCTGAGGAACTGTTCGCCACCCTGCACACCACGCTGGGACCGGTCCGCGTGCGGTTGTTCCCTGACCACGCGCCGACCACGGTGAAGAACTTCGTCGACCTGGCCCAGGGCAACCGAGAGTGGACCGACCCCCGCACCGGCGCCCCGACCACCGAGCCGCTGTACTCCGGCACGATCTTTCACCGGGTGATCGCGAACTTCATGATCCAGGGCGGTGACCCGCTCGGCACCGGGACCGGCGGCCCCGGCTACCGCTTCAAGGACGAGTTCCACTCCGAGCTGACCTTCGACCGCCCGTACCTGCTGGCCATGGCCAATGCGGGCCCGAGCACCAACGGCTCGCAGTTCTTCATCACCGTCGTCCCGACCCAGTGGCTGACGATGAAGCACACGATCTTCGGCGAGGTCGCCGACATCGACAGCCGCGACGTGGTCGAGGCGATCGGGGCGGTGGAGACCGGTCCGCGCGACCGACCCAAGGTCGACGTCGTCATCGAGAAAGTCGAGATCGAGCGGATCACGGTCTGAGGGCCCGGTCGTCGATCCCGGTCGCTGAGCTGACCGCCTGAGCTGCCCGTGTCCAGCGACCCGCGCACCGATGAGGTCCCCACCTGTTACCGGCACGCCGGCCGGGAGACCTACGTCCGATGCACGCGCTGTGATCGCAGCATCTGCCCGGACTGCATGATTTCGGCCTCGGTGGGTTTCCAGTGCCCGCGGTGCGTGCACGAGGCCAACAAGGACGTGCGCCAGGCCCGCACCGTCGGCGGCGGGGTGGTCCGCAGCGACGCCGGCCTGATCACCAGCATCATTCTGGCGATCAACGTCGTGCTGTTCCTCGCGGTCCAGCCCTCCACCGAACTGCTCAACCGCTTGGTTCTGGTGCCTTACGACATCGACACCGGCGACGGGGTGGCCCAAGGCGGCTGGCACCGGCTGATCTCGGCCGCGTTCCTGCACGAGCAGACGTTGCACCTGCTGCTGAACATGCTGGTGCTGTGGCTGTTCGGCCGGCCGCTGGAGGCCCAGCTGGGCCGGTCGCGCTTCGTCGCGACCTACCTCGCGTGCGCGCTCGGCGGATCGACGGCGTCCTATCTGTTCAACGACCCCCGCACCGGGTCCCTCGGCGCCTCCGGCGCGGTGTTCGGCCTGATCGGGGCGCTGTTAGTCATCGAGCGCCGGATCGGGTCCAACCCCTCGGGTGTGATCGTTTACCTGGGCATCCTGCTGCTGCCCGGATTCGTGCTGGAGAACATCGACTGGCGCGGGCACATCGGCGGGCTGGTCACCGGCGCTGTGCTCGGCGCCTTGTTCGCCTATGGCCCGCGCGCGCACCGCGCGATGTGGCAGGGGTTGGCGATCGGCGCCCTGGTGGTGGCCATGGCCACGGCAGTGCTGATCCGCACCGACCGCCTGCAGGATCAGGTGCGGCTGGACTTCGCGGTCGAGTTCGGCGTGAACTCCAGCGCCCCGGGCTGATCACCGGTTGTCCCCAATGGGGACAACTCCTGTGGAGAACTACATCGGTGTAATTAGCGGCTTATCGCCATTGGGTCGACGTGATGAACCCGCCGGTGATGAACGCGAAGCCCACCAGCAGGTTGTAATTCTCGAACCCGCTGACGGGGTAGTCACCGTTGGAGACGTAGTAGACGACGATCCAGAGCAGGCCGAACCCGAACAGGCCGAGCATCAGCGGGGCGAGCCAGGGCGGGCTCGGGCCGACCTTGGGCGCGGGCGGAGGCTTGGGCTTATCGCCCTTCTTCCGACGCAGCGGCGACTTCGCCATGATCACTCCCGATGCCGTGGTGGTGCGTGCCGTCCTGGTGCGCGCCTGCTGAGCTAGCGTATCGGGACTGTGGCGGAGGAGGCGGACTTGAACACCTCGACCTCCGCTGGCGCGGCATCGAACCCCTGGCGGGTGGGCGTGCCGCTGGTACTGGTCATCGCGGGCATGCTGTTTGCGATCACCGCCACCACGGCGCGCGGAACGAACCTGCGCTCGAGTGAGAGCCTGCGCCTGGTCGACCTCATCCAGGCGGCCGAACTGCGCAACGACCGGACCCGCCTGGCCGGGGAACGTCTCGCCGCGGAGGTGGAGAACCTCGCCGCCCAGGCCGCCGACCCCCGGGTGACGCAGGTGCGCGAGGAGGCCGCGGCGATCGCGGGAGCAGCGGGACTGACGCGGCTGTCCGGACCGGGCCTGACCGTCACCCTCGACGATGCGCCCGCCGGTGCCCTCGAGGCCGATTTTCCCGGTCTGCCGGCGCCGACCCCGGACGACCTCGTCGTGCACCAGCAAGATCTGCAGGCGGTGGTCAATGCGCTGTGGGCCGGCGGCGCCGAAGCCATCCAGCTGATGGACCAGCGGATCATCTCCACCAGCGCCGTGCGGTGCGTGGGAAACGTGCTGATCCTGCAGGACCGGGTGTACTCCCCGCCCTACGCCGTGACCGCGATCGGCGATGTGTCCCGGATGTCGCAGGCGCTCGACGCCGCTCCGGCGATTTCGAACTACCGTGAGTATGTCGACGCTTATGGTCTGAGGTACGACGTCGAAACGCAGCGCCGCGTCACGGTGCCCGCGTTCACCGGCTCGCTCGACCTGCGCTACGCCGACGTCGACGACTGACCAGAGCACAGGCACTGCAGATCAACCAGGGGGAACAGACGTGAGCGAGCGCAGCGAGTCCGCTGTCGCGCCAGCAGGCGCACCGGGTCCGCGCCGGCGTGCCAACGCCGGCCGCATGGCGGTGCGCGGCGCCGGCGAGCTGATGATCACCTTCGGGATGGTCCTGCTGCTGCTCGTGGTCTACCAGCTCTTCTACACCAACCTGGAGGCGAACCGGGCCCAGGATGCGAAGAAGGACCAGCTGCGCCGCGAGTGGATGCAGCCGATCAGCAAGGGCAACCCGATCAAGGGCGACGCGATCGGCATCGTCTACATCGAACGGCTCGGCAAGAATTGGGAGAAGCCCCTCGTCGAGGGCGTCGACCTGGGCAGCCTATCCAAGGGTGTCGGACACTTCCCGGACAGCGTGCTGCCAGGCAAGGTCGGGAACTTCTCGATCGCCGCGCACCGCGCAACCCACGGCGAGCCGTTCGCGAACCTAGATCGCATCCAGCCCAAGGACACGGTCGTGGTCGAGACTCGCAACCGCTGGTTCGTCTACACGATCATCAAGATGCCTGGCGCCTCCCCGGAGCACCCGGCGTGGAAGCTCGTGGACCCCAGCAACGGCAGCGTCGTACTGCCGGTGCCGGAAATGCCCGAGGCGACCCCGACCGAGAAGCGCATCACGCTGGTGACCTGCAACCCGCGCTGGGGATCGAGTACCCGCCTGATCGTGTACGGCAAGCTCACCGCGACCTACAAAAAACCGGGTGCGTTGCCACCGGAGCTCGCCTACACCGCACGGAAGGCCTGAGGCAGATGTACGTCTGGATCTGGCGGCACCTGCCCGGCCCGGTCGCGGTCCGCCTGCTGCTGAGCCTGCTGCTTACCCTGGGTGTGCTCTACCTGCTCTTCGAGCACATCTTCCCGTACATCGATCCCCGGCTGCCGTTCAACCAGGTCGCGCCCGAAGGCGTCGACGGTACCTAGCGCGCGGCGCCTTAGGCTTGCCGGCGTGGCCCGCATCCTCGTCGTGGACAACTACGACAGCTTCGTGTTCAACCTCGTGCAGTACCTGCAGCAGCTCGACGCGGACTGCGACGTGCGCCGCAATGACGCCGTCAGTGTCGCCGAAGCCGGCTCCTACGACGGGGTGCTGATCTCCCCCGGCCCCGGAACACCGCAGTCCGCGGGCATCTGCATCGAGATGGTCCGGCACTGCGCGCGCGCCGGGGTCCCGCTGTTCGGGGTCTGTCTGGGCCTGCAGTCGATTGCGGTCGCGTTCGGCGCCACCGTCGGGCGTGCCCCGGAACTGCTGCACGGCAAGACCAGCCTCGTCCACCACGACGGCGCCGGGGTGCTCGCCGGGCTCTCCTCGCCGTTCATCGCGACGCGTTATCACTCCCTTGCGATCGACCCGGCCACCGTGCCCGTAGAGCTGGAGGTCACCGGCCACACCGATTCCGGGGTGATCATGGCGGCCCGGCACCGCGGGCTCGGCGAGGGCGTCGACATCGAGGGCGTGCAGTTCCACCCCGAGTCCGTCCTCACCGAGGGCGGACATCGGATGCTCGCCAACTGGCTCAGCCGATGCGGAGATCCCGGCGCCGTGGCCCGCAGCGCGGGTCTGGCACCCGTCGCTCCACCGCGGGCCGGCTGACCGTCCCCGTCGGCGACGCAGGAGCCGTTGGCAGTGTCACCACTTCAGGACCCGGATTGTCGGGTTCCCAGGACCACCGGCGCGACCGGGCCAACGATCGGGTCCGGGGTCGGCGCCGGCTCGGTGACGATCGGGTCCGGGGTCGGCTCGGTGGGCGGCGGCGGGGGCGGTGGCGGCGGGTTCGGTTCCTCCTCCTGCGGCGCGACGGCGAGCACGAACGTCACGATCCCGCCCTCGGGGATCCGCTCCCCGCCGGCGGGTACCTGACGCAGCACCGCGCCCGGCGGTACCTGGTCCGACTCCTCCTGGGGAGGCCGCGGGACCATGAATCCGGCCTGGGTGACGGTGGCGAACGCGGTGGCGTAGGGAATGCCCACGACGTTCGGGACCTCGACCAGGCGGATGCCGTTGGAGACGATCAGGTCGACCTTGCTGTTCAGCGGGCGCGAGACCCCTGCCCGAGGCGTGGTCGCCAGCACCTCTCCGTCGGGGCGGTCGGAATTCCGGAAATCGGTCTTGCCCGCGACGAGCTTCGCCTCCTTCAGGGCCGCCTTCGCGTCCGCGACCGGGAAGCCGATGATGTTCGGCACGACCGCGCCGACCTCACCCTGGGAGACCACCAGCGTGATCTCGTCCCCACGCGACACCGTCGAGGCCGCCTCCGGGTCCTGGGAGATGACGCGACCCTTGTCGACGTTGGGGTCGTTGGAGAAGCTCACCGCCGCCTCGAGCCCACGGGTCTTGAGCAGATCCGTGGCGGCCTGCTGGGACAGGCCGGTCACCGCAGGCACCGCGACCTTCTCCGCGTCAGAGCCGAGCACGCTGCGCCCGACCAGCAGTCCGACGACCGCGACCGCGATCACGGCGAGCAGCAGCAGGATCGGGCCGAGCCTGCCGCCGCGCTCGGATTCGGCGACGGCGGGGATCGTCGAGGTCGCCGCGCGCCGGTTCAGCTGTTCGGTGGCGGCCTCGCTCATCACCACCGGCGCGCCGACCGGTCGCCCGTCCAGGGAGCGCTCGATGTCATCGCGCATCTCGGCTGCGGACTGGTAGCGGTTCTCCGGGTTCTTCGCCAGCGACTTCATCACGATGGCATCCATCGCGGGGGTCACCGCCGGGTCCACCAGCGAGGGGACCTTCGGGTTCTCCCGTACGTGCTGGTAGGCCACTGAGACCGGGGAGTCGCCGGTGAACGGCGGTTGGCCGGTGAGCAGCTCGTAGAGCAGGCACCCGGTGGAGTACAGGTCGGAGCGGGCGTCGACCTTCTCGCCCTTGGCCTGCTCCGGGGACAGGTATTGCGCAGTGCCGATGACGGCGGCGGTGGCGGTCATCGTCGCGGAGGCGTCCGCGATCGCGCGGGCGATGCCGAAGTCCATCACCTTGACGGTGCCGGCGCGCGTGAGCATCACGTTGCCGGGCTTGATGTCGCGGTGCACGATGCCGGCGGTGTGGCTGTACTCCAGCGCGGACAACGTGCCCGCGGTGATCTCCAACGCGCGTTCGGGCAGCAGGCGCCGGCCGGAGGCGAGCAGCTCGCGCAGGGTCTGCCCGTCCACGTACTCCATGACGATGAACGGCACCGGCATGCCGTCGATGTAGTCCTCGCCGGTGTCGTACACCGACACGATCGCGGGATGGTTCAGGGAGGCCGCCGACTGTGCCTCCTTGCGGAAGCGGGCCTGGAAGGTGGAGTCGAGGGCGAGATCGCTGCGTAGCGTCTTGACCGCCACCGAGCGCCCCAGGCGGGTGTCGCGACCGAGGCGGACCTCAGCCATCCCGCCGCGACCGAGGACGTCGCCCAGTTCGTAGCGCTCGCCGAGCAGCCGAGCCTGCTCTGTCACCGCCGCGGTCCTTCCTGTTGCGTGCTGGGGAAACTGCGCTTCGCCGGAGAGGCGATACCCGCCGCCGGCGGGGGGGCCGCGTCCGTTCTGGTGCCGGTACCTGGTTCGGTGCTCACGATGACGCTCACCGTGACGGTCTCGCCCACCGGGACCGGGCCATGCGGGGTGACGTCGGCCACCGTACCGGGCTCACCTGAGCCGACGACGCCCTGCGTCAGGACGTTGAGGCCACGGGACTGCAGACCGTCGCGGACATCGACGAAGGCCAGGCCCTGCCAATCCGCCGGGTCGATGAGAACCGCGGGCGGGCCGGAGGACACGATGATCTCGACGTTTCCGCGGGTGGACAGCTTGGTGCCGGCCCGCGGCTGTTGGGACATCACGACGCCGGCGGGCACGCCTTCGTCGACCTCGCGCAGGACCTTGACCCCGAAGCCGCTGGCCTTCAGCGTGCGCCCGGCGTCACTTTCGCTGACCCCGGCGACGGCCGGGACGAGTGCGGATCCGGCCGGCAGTTCCAGTGCCCACAAGCTCCCCAGGCCGAGGATGACGACGGTGGCCGCGGCCGCGAGCACCGACGGGCGGCGCAGCGCAGGGGGCTTGGGCTTGCGCCGGTGCCCGCCCGGGCGCGCGGGTGCCGGCGCGGTGCGCTCGGGGCGGGCGCGGTGGCTGAGCGGGCGATGCTCCAGCGGCGCGCCCAGGTCGTAGACCTCCTCGCGGCGGCGGTTGGCCCCGCGCTTCCAGCGGGCGGCGGCGGTACGCACCGCCGCCGGGTCGGCGTGCGGGCCGAGCTTCGCGGCGACGACCTCGGGGCTCTCCGCGGCAGCCAGGTCGATGCGCAGGGCCACCAGGCGGTGGGCGAGTTCGGCGGCGGTGGACGGGCGCAGCGCGGGGTCCTTGGCGAGCACGCTGTCGAGCAGGCGTTCCACCGAGGCCGGCAGGCCGCTGATCGGCGGCGGCGGATCGTTGAGGTGCGACATGGCCACCGCGAGCGGGTTGTCGCCGATGAAGGGGCGGCGCCCTGCCAGGCACTCGTAGAGCACCACGCCGAGGGCGTAGACGTCGCTGACCGGCGCCGCGCCGGCACGAGTGGAGATGACCTCCGGCGCGAGGTAATGCGCGGTTCCCATCACCGTGCCGCTGCGGGTCAGCGGCAGCGAGTCGCCCGCGCGGGCGATGCCGAAGTCGGTGACCTTGACCGTCCCGGACGGAGTGATCAGCAGGTTCGCAGGCTTCACGTCGCGGTGGATGACGCCGCCCGCGTGCGCGGCCTGCAGTGCGCGGGCGGCCTGGGCGACGAGATCGAGCGCCCGGTCCAGCGCCAGGGCGCCGTAGCGCTCGATGATCTGCGACAGCGGTTCGCCCGGCACGAGCTCCATGACGATGAACGGCACGCTGGCGCCGCCGGAGACGGCCTGGCCGAAGTCGTAGACCTGGGCGATGCCCGTGTGCACCAGCGCCGCGGTGTTGCGGGCCTCGCTGCGAAAACGCTCGAGGAAGACTTCTTCGTCGGCATATTCCGGGCGCAGCACCTTGAGCGCGACGGGGCGGTTGAGGACCTCGTCGACGGCCTTCCAGACCTCGCCCATGCCCCCGCGCGCGATGCGTTCGGTGAGCCGGTAGCGCCCGCCGAGCAGCGGGCGGGGCGCGCTGGCGTCCGGGCTGTGGGGAGTGGTCGGGGTGGTCATCGCGTCACCGCCACGGGCTTCGCCCTCGCGGGGCCGCAACCGGTGCTCATGATGAGCTCGCTGCGCTCGCTCATGGACGCCCCAGCACTGCCTGCATCACGGCCCGCGCGATCGGGGCCGCGAGCAGGTTGCCGCCGACCTCGATCTGACGGTCACTGCCCCCGTTCTCCAGCACGACCGCGACCGCGATCCGCGGGTCGCTCACCGGGGCGAAGGAGACGAACCAGGCGTGCGGGTTCTCACCTTCGGCTACCTGGGCGGTACCGGTCTTGCCCGCCACCGCGATCCCGGGGATCCGGGCGTTGCTCCCGGTGCCGTCACTGACCACCGCGGCCATCATCGCGGCGAGCTGGGCGGCAACCTGGGGGCGCATGGCCCGGCTGAATTCCTCCGGGCTGGAGCGGGCCAGCACGTCGAGGTCGGGGTCGCGGATCTCGTCGACGAGGTAAGGCGCCATGACCACGCCCTGGTTGGCGATCCCGGCCGCGACCATCGCCATCTGCAACGGAGTGGCGCGGACGTCGAACTGCCCGATCGCGGACTGGGCGGTCTGCGGTTCGTTGATGTCGCTGGGGAACACGCTCTGCGCGACCCCCATCGGCACCTCGTAGTTGGCGTTGAACCCGAACGCCTCGGCCTGCTGGCGCAGCGCGTCGTCGCCGAGCTCGAGCCCGAGGGCGCCGAAGGTGGTGTTGCAGGATCTGCTCAGCGCCTTGGTGATCGTCGTTTCCTTGCTGCCCGGGGAGCAGGTGCCCTGGAAGTAGTTGGGCAGGTCGACGGTGGTCAGCGGCAGGTCCAGGCGCGCCGGGCCGGGCACGGGCGAGGTCGGGGTGTGCCGGCCCGAAGTCAGGGCGGCGGCGGCGGTGACCAACTTGAAGGTCGAGCCGGGCGGGTAGGTCTGGTTCAGTGCCCGGTTGAGCATCGGCGTCTGCTCGTCATCGCGCAGGCGGTCCCAGGCGGCGGAGACCGAGCGACCGTTGTGGTCGGCCAGTTCGTTGGGGTCGAAGCTCGGCGTGGAGACCAGGGCGAGGATGCGTCCGGTCGCCGGTTCCAGGGCGACGACCGCGCCGCGTCGGCCGCCCAGGCCGCGGAAGGCGGCCTCCTGGGCGGCGGGATTCAACGTGAGGCTGACCGTGCCGCCCTGGGTGGACTCCCCCGTGAGCAGGTCGATCATCCGGCGGACGAACAACCGGTCGTCGGTACCGGCCAGGATCGAGTTCTCGGCCCGCTCGATGCCGGTGGAACCGAAGATGTGGGAGTAGTAGCCGGTCGCGAACGCGTACTTCTTGGGCTCGGAGTACACCCGCAGGTACTTCAGGCGGTCGTCGGTCGCGGTGGAGGAGGCGATGGCCTCGTTGGCGACCAGGATCGCGCCGCGCTCGCGGTCGTACTCCTCGAGCAGGACCCGGACGTTCTTGGGGTCGGTGCGGTACTCGTCGGCCTTGATCACCTGGATGAAGTTCAGGTTGAGCAGCAGCAGGACCATCAGCAGCCCGCAGGCGGCCGCGACCCGGCGCAGGGGCCTGTTCATGATTTGACCACCACCGTGTCGGCCTCGGTGGTCGCGACCTGGGTCGGCGGCGGACGCCGTGCGGCGTCACTGACCCGCAGGACGAGGGCGATCAGGGCCCAGTTGGCCACCAGGGACGAGCCGCCGTAGGACAGGAAGGGCGTGGTCAGACCGGTGAGCGGAATGAGCCGGGTGACACCGCCGACGACCACGAAAACCTGCAGGGCGACGATGACCGCGAGCCCGGAGGCGAGCAGTTTTCCGAAGGAGTCGCGGGCGGCCAGCGCGGTGCGCAGCGCCCGGTGCACGATCACCGCGTAGAGCACGAGGATCGCCATCAGCCCGGTCAGCCCGAGTTCCTCACCGGCGGTGGCGAGGATGAAGTCGGTGTTGGCGTAGGGCACGATGCTCGGCCGGCCCTGGCCCAGGCCGGTACCGAGGATCCCGCCGGTGGAGAACCCGAACAGTGACTGCACCAGTTGGTAGGAGGCGTCGTTGACGTTGTCCGGGTCGAAGGGGTGCAGCCAGATGTCGACGCGGCGCGTGACGTGCCCGAAGGAGACGTAGGCGAAGTAGGCCCCGGCGATGAACATCGTCAGCCCGAAGACCAGCCACGAGGTGCGCTCGGTGGCGATGTAGAGCAGCACGACGAAGACGCCGAAGAACAGCAGCGAGCTACCCAGGTCCCGCTCGGCGATCAGGATCATCAGGCTGGCCAGCCACGCGACGATGATCGGGCCGAGGTCGCGTCCGCGGGGCAGGTCCAGGCCGGCCACCCGCCGACTGGCGAGGGCGAGCACGTCGCGTTTGACGACCAGGTAACCGGCGAAGAACACGATCAGCAGGAGCTTGGCGAACTCCCCGGGCTGGATGGACAGGTCGGACTTGCCGAGCGAGAGGCGGATCCAGATCCGCGCGCCGTTGACCTCGGAGTACTGCGCGGGCAGCAGCGCGGGGATCGCGAGCAGGACCAGCCCGACCCCGCCGGCGGTGTAGGTGTAGCGCTGCAGCGCCCGGTGGTCGCGGATCACGACGAGGACCGCAACGAACAGCGCGATCCCGAGGGCCGCCCAGATCAGTTGGATGCCGGAGTCCCCGCGGGGGGCGAGCGGGCCGAAGGAGCGCTGCGAGGGCTCCTTCTCGTCGAGGTCGAGGCGGTAGATCAGCGCCAGACCCAGGCCCTGCAGGAGCATGACGGTGGGCAGCAGCACGGGGTCGGCGTAACGGGCGAACTGACGCACCGCCAGGTGCGCCGCGACGCAGTAGGCGGCGAAGGTGATCGCGTACCCGGTGAAACCGGCCGGCCATTCCTCGGTGACGCCGTAGCCGGCGTTCGCGTAGGCCGCCATCGAGATCACCCAGGCGAAGATGAGCAACGTCGCCTCGGTGGCCCGCCGGCTGCGGACCGCCTCGGCGGAGGTGGTGGCGAGGTCGGCCATCACTCCGCCGGCCCACACGCAGCGATGACATCCGCGCCGTCGAGGATCGCGTCGGCCGGGCTCGGGGTGGGCAGGGTGGTGGGGCTCGCGGACGGGTCCGGGACCACGGCGGCGGACGGACTCGGTGTGGGGGCACCGCTGGTGACTCCGGCATCGGGTTTGGCACTCGTCGCGGCGTCGGGGTCGTCCTCGCCCTTGACGAGGCCCTCCCCCAGCGCGGTTCCGCCCAGGGCGAGCGCGAGCGCCTCGGCGGCCGCGGCCCGTGAGTCCTGGCAGTTGATGGCCAGTGAGCGCAGCCGGTCCACGACCTTGCGGGCCTTGTCGATGCTGCCGGTGAAGATGGTGTCGCGCACTTCCTTGCGGTCGAAGGTCGGCAGGTCGGTCAGGGCGATGTCCTGGCGCTCGAAGGTTTCCGACAGCGACTTGCCCACCACCTTCTGCGGCAGGCCCTTGAAGATCGCCACCTGGTCGGAGTCCGCGCCGACGTAGTACTGCCGTTGGGACCACGCGTACCCGCTCCACCCGGCCACACCCATGGCGATGACGACGGCGGCGATCAGGGTGCGCACCCACAGCGCCCCGCCGCGGCGCTTCTCCTTGCCGGCCGGCGGCAGCGCCGACAGGTCGATCTCGGAGGTGTGTCCCGCGGCGGCAGCCTTGTGTTTGCCCCCTGCGGCGCCGACCACGACGGGGTGCTCCGACGGGCCCGTGTCGACCCCGACGACGTCGGCCACGATGACCGTCACGTTGTCCGGAGCACCGGCGTCCAGGGCCAGTTGGATCAGGGTGTCGGCGGCGAACTCGACCGTGGTGTCGGTCATCGCCAGCGCGAGTTCGGCGTCGGAGACCACGCCGGACAGGCCGTCACTGCAGACCAGGTAGCGGTCTCCGAGTTGCGCCTCGCGCACCGACAGGTCCGGCTCCGGGTTGCTGCGCCCATCCAGCGCGCGCAACAGCAGGGAGCGCTGCGGGTGGATCGCCGCCTCGGCGGCGGTGATGCGGCCCTCGTCCTGCAGTTGCTGCACGAACGTGTGGTCGTGGGTGATCTGGACGAGCGCGCCCTCGCGCAGCAGGTAGGCGCGCGAGTCCCCGATGTGGACCAGTCCGATGCGGTGCCCGGACCACAGCAGTGCGGTGAGGGTGGTGCCCATCCCGTCCAGCTGCGGGTGTTTCTCGACCATGTCGCTGATGGCGTCGTTGGCGGCCTGCACGGAGGCGGCCAGGGCATCCAGGAGCGCGGTGCTGGGGACGTCGTCCTCGAGGGTGGCCAGGGTGGAGACCGCGACCGCGCTGGCCACCTCGCCGGCCGCGTGCCCGCCCATGCCGTCGGCAACCGCGAGCAGGGAGGGCCCGGCGTACCCGGAGTCCTCATTGCCCTCGCGGATCAGGCCCACGTTGGAGCGTGCTGCGTAGCGCAGCGACATCGTCACGGTCGGCTCATCTCCGCACTACTTCCGCAGCTCGAAGACGGTCTTGCCGATCCGAATCGGCACGCCCAGGTTGGCCGGGGTCGGGCCGAGCACGCGCTCGCGGTCCAGGTACGTCCCATTGGTGGAGCCGAGATCCTCGACCAGCCACTCGCCGTTGGACTGGTAGAGCCGGGCATGGCGGTTGGAGGCGTAGTCGTCGTCGAGGACCAGTGTGGAGTCCGAGGCCCGACCCACCGTCACCTGAGCATCCGTCAGGGCAATGATCGTCCCGCTCAGCTCGCCGTGGGTGACGACCACTTTCGAGGGCGCACCGCGCCGGTTCTTTCCGATCTTGATCGGCTTGGGTTGACGCGGCGGCGCGACCGGCACGACCGGACGTACCCCGGTCGGACGGACGCCGAACAGGTCCGAGCGCATCACCGAGATCGCGGTCAGCACGAACAACCAGAGCACCGCGAGAAAGCCGAGGCGGATGACGGTGATGGTCAGTTCGGACATGGCTCAGGCACCTGGCCTCGGTGTGCGGAAGATCAGCACGGTATCGCCGAGGCCGATCTTGGCGCCGTCGGTGAGGGTGCTGCGCTCGACCTTGGCCCCGTCGAGCAGGGTGCCGTTGGTGGAGCCGAGGTCGACCAGGTACGGGGCGTCCCCGAGTTGGATCTCGGCATGTCGCCGGGAGACGCCGGCGTCATCGACGCGCAGGTCGACCTGGGTGCCGCGCCCGAGCACGGTGACCGGGCGGGTGAGGGGGTACTTCTCCCCGTTGACCTCCAGCCACGGGACCGCGGCCCGGGCGGCTGCGAGGACCTCGGTCTTGTCCCGGGCCCGTTCGGGAGCCTTGGACACCCCGGGTGGGGGTGCCTGAACTTTGGCGACCTCGCGCACGGAGGCGACCACCGAGCTGGTAATCCGGTGCCGGCCGATCTCCAGGCTGGCGTCCTCGCTGAAGCTGATGTCGACGTCGCCGCGCAGCTGGTAGTTCTGCTCCCCGGCGTGCTCGCGGACCACCTCGGCGAGTTCGTCGCTGAGCGTGCGGGCATATACCGAGAGGCGCTCGTAGTCGTGGCTGGAGAGCTCGACGACGAACTTGTTCGGCACGATCGTCGCTCCGCGGCTGACGATCGCGGCCCGGTCGTCGAGCTCACGCTGGAGAGCGCTGGCGATCTCCACGGGCTGGACGTCGGCCTTGAACGCCTTCGCGAAGGCGCCGCTCACCAGACCCTCGAGGCGTCGCTCGAAGCGCTGGAGAACTCCCACGTCCACCTCCCGGCAGTCACACCCCGACGTAACTCCTGGCTGCGGTGCCCCGGGCTGGTGAAGCTCGCCCCGCCGCCGCACGGCCGGGGGCGTGCCCACCGGTACTACCCGGGGCATGCGGCGCCAGGCTGCATCGTATCGGCGTTGTCCCCGGCACTGGGGGAATCCATTCTGGGCTGCTCCGAGAAACCCGGACAAGTCGGGCGAAACGGTCGTAGTTGATCGCCGGTCACGCCGCTGGCTCCGCCCCCCGTAGCGCCGCCGCGGTGGTGTTAGCCTGCTCCCGCTCACTTGCGCGAGTGGCGGAATGGCAGACGCGCTGGATTCAGGTTCCAGTGGCCGAAAGGTCGTGGGGGTTCAACTCCCCCCTCGCGCACACGTCGAAAGTGGCCCCTGACCTGCACAAAGAGGTCAGGGGCTTCTTCGTGCAAGATCATCGGGGAGCATTTTGGGGAACACCGAACCCCGTGACAGGCGTCGGTGAGGGCCCTCGCGACGTCCACATGTAGGCATGCACATCTATCGGGCCGGCCGCTGATGGCCTCGCTGGTGGAGCGGTCGCGGCGCGACGGGAGAGCGTTCCAGGTGGGTTGGCGCCAGGACGGGACCTGCACTCGGACACGTTCGGGACAAAACGGCAGGCGTTGCGCTTCAAGTGCGACGTTCGGCGTAACCGCTAACGTAGGTCATGGCGTCCCGATAGCCCGCAAGCGCGAGGCGGGTTTCCTCCTGGGCGTCGAGCGGATCCTCGCCTGCGGCAATCGCTGCAGCGTCATCCAATGGGGCGTCGTATCCCGTGCCATTCAAGATCGATGGGGAATATGTCGGGGAACACCCGACGCTGCTGCGACCCGGTCCCCGCGATCGCCGACGTCGACGACGAGTCGATTCAGACGCTGATCGACGTCTACGGAGGGCGGCTCGCCGACACGGATGAGCCGCCTGGGTAGTAGCGCCGGTACGGGCCGTCGGGCTGCTTGACTGCGACGATCTCTCCTCGCTTGGCAAGCGCCGAGAGGGCTGCCCGCAGCGATTGCGTGCTGAACCTGGGATCGGCCACTACCAACAGTTCGTCGGTTTTGCCGCCCGGCAGCTTCGCTACGGCGTCCACCGTCAGGCGGAGGCGCTCGCCCTCACTCATCGGGTCGTTCGCATTCTTCGTCGCTTTGAAGCCTCGGCGAATCAGAGCGCGAACAGCCTCGGGGTCGTTGATGATCTGGCGTGCTGATTGGTTGCCGGCGGCGATCGCTTGGGCGTCTCCTGCCGCGATGGCCTGGATTCCAGCAGTCAGGCGAGCCGCGAACGCGCGCTGTTCCTCGGTCATGCTCACTCGGCTGTGGGTGATTCCGAAGTGCGACGTCACAGTTTCCAAGTACCCGCGTTCCACGAACCGTTTGAGAATCGACTGGACGACGTCCCGCAGGCTGCCGACCTCCCGCCACCGTGGTTTTGACCGTAGGTAGTCCTCGATCTGCTCCCGCGGGATCACCACCTCGCCGTTCGAGTCGGCGAGCACCTGGTTCAGGTACAGCCCGATCGCGTAGGCCGTGCGGTAACCCCCCCTGTCGGTCTGAGGCGGAACGGGTCGGGTGACGCGGTACGTCGTGCGCATCTCGTAGGTGGCGCTCGTCTCGAAGGAGAGCAGACCGTTGTCGGCGAAGCTGCGCAGCGCGAGCGAGGTCGGCATCTCCGGCACACTCGCCGCGACCGACAGGGCTGCCGGGTGGATGTCTGCCGACGTCTGGGCGAGGGCGTTGAGAATCCGATAGCGGCGAATGGGGGAACGCTCCGTGCCTTCCTTCGCGGAGGTCTTGCCGAAGATCCGCTGCAATGACACATCGAGGTGAGCTGTAGCGGCCAGAAGAAAGCCGGCAAGCGCCGTCGCCACACCGTCCGGGTCGTCGCGCACGTGCCGGATGAACCCCCCCTCATTTCGCTGCCGCGCGACCAGACCGATGGGCGCGAAGCTGTGCACCAGGTACTTCTGCGCGACGGTGACCTGCCCGGCGAACGCAGGCGGTGAGCCCTGGATCTCGATGAACCGCCGGTAGATCGATGTGACGCCGTACGGGACGTCGTCATCCATGGCGAGGAAGGTCAGTGCCTTGGCCTCGTGGTTGCCGATCGCGGCCAACAGCTCGCCCAGACGGGTCTCGGAGATCATGAGGACTGGTTGAGCCGGCGCTTGTCCCACGGATTGGCCCGGGGACGCGTTCGCGGAATCCCGGCGGCCTCGAGCACGCGGAAGAGGCTCGGCGCGACCTCCGATGCCGAACTCCTCGCATATGCGGTCCTGGGACCAGCCCTTCTCGAGATACGCCTCGCGAAGGTCCTCGGGCGTCACCCCGGGCGGAAGATCCGGGACCTCGATGCCATGGGCAATCGCATCCTCCCGGACGTCCTTCGCCACTCGACCGGTCAGGAGCTCGACGTCGAACGTGCTGAGGCGGAGATCCACCAGCAAGGTTCGCACCAAGTGTCCATGGAGTGGGCGGCGCAGGTTGAGCGCATTCGCGGGTGCCGGCTGCATGCCGGCCGCGAGGAGCGCCGCCCCGACCCGCGGGTCCGCCATCAGGTCGTCGAACCGGACTCGGCGATCCGACTGGCCGGTGCGGACGACGGGGAGATGGTGTCGGTGGAGTGCGCGGAGCACTGTCGCCTCGCTCACGCCCAAGTGCTCACCGATCTGTCGGCTCGACCACTCCTGACCGACGTAGAGGCGAATCAGCTCCTCTCGGTCGAGCCGCCACCGGCGTGACTTGACCTGAACTTCAGCGGTGTGGCGCAACTGGATGCCCGCTGCCTTGACTTCGGCCACGAGGCGGTCGTGGCTCACGCGCAACCGTGCTCCGACCTCGACCAGGGAGAGCCCGAGGTCGTTGTAGAGGTAGACCAGCAGTCCGGGATCGGGTGGCCAAGGCCAGTGCGGGACGTGTTTCCAGCCACCGACGCCGCGCGGGCGCGGGTCGCACACAGCTGCTGCGTGACCTGCGTCAACGTGAGAACCGCGCACCGCCTCGACCGTGGCCTCGTTCATGGGCGGCGGGGTTGTCTCGGCATCCGAGGGCAGGTCGAGAATCTGAAGGATGATGCGGACTGTCGTCACACTGGGAATTCCGAGCCGGTACGCGATCTCATCCGGGTCGACGCCCTCCTCAGCCAGCGTCGCCACCGCGCGGGCATCAATCTGCTGAGCCTGCGTCGCCCGTGCCTCCGCTGACGGGGCTTGAACGACCGCGCTCGGAGTCTGGCGCCGAGTCTCGAATCCGTAGACCCGCAGAACCCGCCCGATTGCGCCCGGGCTTCGGTCTGCCAACAGAGCGATGTCTAGCTGGGTCAGACCGAGATCGACGTAGAGCGCTTTCAGGATCGGCTCGGTGACATCGATCGAAACCTCGAAGTGTTCTCCGGGCGCGCGCACCGCGACTCCGCATTGATCGAGCGCATCCAGGACGTCGGCGCGCTCGTAGAGCCGTTCCAGGCGGCGGAGTTCGTCCGGTTGCCAGGCCACGCCGGTACGCCGGCCGCGGCGATCCCGGAAGTCCACGCCCAGCTCGTCCATCCGCTTCTTGACGCTGACCATCGCCGTTCGATAGAGGCCGGCGATCTCGGTGAGTCCGAGCTGTTCGTCATGGTGCAGACGGCGCAGGTCTTCCGCCGTGGCCTCCTCGATTGGGTGGGAGGTGGTGCGGGGCATAGGCAGCCGAGAAATCGCCGTCGCGAACGTGTCCTCGATCAATTCGAGATCGGGCGGCGGGATTGAGTCCGGTATCGGCACCTGCATATGACGGTTGCCCGCACGTGTCGGCACATCCACTTCGTGCATGCGCTTGGTGACCGCATCCACGCTGGTGCCGAGCTTGCGGGCGAGCTCCTTGATCGGGATACCGCACCTGTGATGCAGGTGCCAGTACTCCGCTGCGTCGAGTCGCCACGCCAAACGGCGCTCCTCGGCGCGGGTCGCCATGCCGTGCCGCTTGAGCGCCGAGATCACTTGCGTCCAGGAGTAGCCCAACATCTCCGCGATCTGCCCGGCGGACATGCGTTTGTCAATCCGGAGCTCCTGGAGCAGGGCGCGGGTGAGCGGCTGGCGATCTCCGACACTGCGCCACCCACCTTTGCGGCGATCGATCCCGAGAGCCTCCATGCGATGGATGACCGTGTTGATGGCAACCCCGAACGAGGCCGCGACCTCTGGCAGGCTGCGTCCCTCATCGACGTACATCCGCTCCAGCAGCTCCCGAGACATCAGCGCTTGCCGTCGCGCCGGAGGGCGCGCGGGCCGCATCGGGATGCCGTGCAACTCCAGAGCGCGCTGAACGACGCGCTTGGACCAGGGCGGTCCCAGTCGCTCGGAGACCTCCTTGAGCGAGAGCCCCTCCGTTACGTACAGCTGCTCCAGGACGTTGCGATCCAACTCCGCGTAGTGCGCCACAGCGCCACGTTAGGACGCCGGGTGCGGATCTCGCACCAGTCGGCCGCTTGGCCGGCTTTCCTGCCGCCACCCGTCGGCCCCTGAGTAGGACGGGCGGCGCGCACCATTCGTTCAGCCCGCCTCGTCTGGCAGCATTCACGGGCGGCAGTCCGGTTGGACGCTGCGCGTTTTCATCGACAGGAGGGCACTCGTGAGTGCTGCAATCGGTTACGTACACGGCGCCGACGACGGGGAGGCGCACTGGTTTCTCGGCGCGCGGGTCACGTACAAGACCACCAGCACCCAAAACGGTGGTGGATTGTTCCTCGCCGAGATCCGCGCGCCGCGCGGTCACGGCTCGCCGTTGCACGTGCACGAGGCCGCGGACGAGATGTTCTACGTGCTGGACGGTCAGCTCACCGTCGAGTTCGCCGGTGAGCAGCACACGGTCACGGACGGGGGCTTCGTCTTCGGCCCACGCAAGGTCGAGCACCGCTTCCGAGTGGATTCCGCGGAGGCGCGGTTCTTGTTGTTGACCACCCCGGCGGGATTCGAGGATTTCGTCTCGGCTGCCGGCGAATCGGCGACGGCCCCAGGCCTGCCCACGCCGGCCGCTCCTGACATCGAGCGCCTGATGCAAGCCGCGGCCGACAACGGGATCCAGATCATCGGGCCACCGCTGGAAGACCCGCCCGGGTAGCGCGGGCGTCGCGGCTCATCGCGTGGAGGCGACATGGCCGGGCTGCCCCGGCCATGTCTCATGCTGCTCAGGCGCGGGCGCTGCCTCGCGACTTGAAGATGGAGTAACCACCGGGGCCGATGGCCAGGCCGACGATGAGCAGAATCAGGCCGAGGATCACCTGGCCCTGCAGCATGTTGACGACACCGGCGACGACGAGGATGACCGCGAGGATCCACAAGAGGAATGACATGGCCCTGGTCTTCCCCGCAGACGGGACTGGAAACGTTCTCGACTTCAGATCCGGCTCCACCTTTCGGTCATTAACTGAGATCAAACGGACGATTCACGCGCTGCCCTCGAGCGCATTGGGGTTCCCGACGTCTCATGAGACGAGGGGAAGCTGGCGAGCTTTCCGATGGGGGAGACGTCGTGCGTGCGCCGACGCCGGGTTCGGTCCGGACCTGGTCATGTGATTCGGCTGCGGGACATGCGACGGAGCACGCCGGGGGCAAGCAGCGTGGCGAGGGTAAGGTCGGCGACCAGGCCGAGTGCGCCGGCGAGGCCGTCGGCGGGGGAGTTTCCGGACGCCGGCACCGGTCCAGCCGGCACGGGAGCCGGCGCCGTCGCCGGGGCTGTGAAGCCGCGGTCGGAGACGGGCAGCAGGTACTCGGTGGCGGCCAGGCGCAGGTCCGACGCGACGAGAGAACTGCCGATCTGTCCAGTAGCGGTCAGCGCGACACCGCCGAACGTCAATGCGGTTTCACCGACTGCGCCCAGGTGCCCGCCCCACTCGCCCGTGACGCCGGGCCAGATTGTGGGTTTGCCGAGGTTGCGGTCGAAGACCAGTAAAGGCACGGGCGACTGGCGGTACTCGGCCTCGTGCCGGACGAGCAGGCGCCCGGATGCGGTCCACGCCAGGCCGGTGACGTACGCCTGCTCGGTGGTCCAGCTGCCCAACCGTTCGCCGGTGCGTGCGTCGATCGTCAGAAGGGGGTTGTCACCGGGTCCTTCGCCGAACACCGCGATCGTGCGTTCGTCGCGGGAGACCACCAAGGGCGCTGTGCCGACGCCGATATCGCCGATACTCGCCAGCACCGTCATCACGCCATCAGGTGCGACCAGGGCGACCGAGGACGGCTTCGCCCCGACCACCGCCACGAATCCGTCGGAGAGGGCGGCTCCTTGACTCATCGCACCGAGTCCGACCGATTCGACCTCGTCACCCTCGACGACGAGGAGACGGCCGGTGCCCGGCGTGCCGTCGCGGTAGTCCTCCATGAGGATCTGGACTCGCGAGCCATCGGCGTCGCCGCACCGAACCGCATGGACTCGCCCGAAGTCGCCGACCGGCAGCTTCACCGAGCGCAACACCCGCAAGCTCGTCGCGTCGTGCACGGTGAGTTCAGGGACTTGGTCGGCGTAGTCCACAGCTGTGGTTCGTCCGGTCGCGATCACTGCCGACCCGCCAGGGCAGAGCGCGACGTGGTCGCCTGTACCGGGCCGGTCGTCCCAGGCGACGGCGCGGCCGTCGGCGTCGAGCGCGGAGAGGCGGCTGGCGCCGAAGCCGCCGCCCGCGTACGCGATGACCGGGCCACCGGTGGCCGGCACCGGATCTCCCTGCGCGCGTTGCAAGGGCGGCACCGAGATCGAAGGTCCCGCAGCCGGACAGAACCCAGGTGAGATCCCGTCGGAAGAACACTGCCGCCGCGACCTCCCCCGGTGCGATGTACGGGGTGCAGCTGCCGCCGTCGCCCAGGGCGCCGGTCAGCTCCGGTGGCAGCTCGCCACCGAGTGAGTCGTGCACCGTGAACGCGGCGTCCAAGTCGTCGTCACCGCGCGTTCCGTTTCCCGGATCGGTCCGGGTGACGATGCCTACGGTGGTCCCGCCGGCCAGCACTTCGTCGAGACCTCGGGAGACGCACGAGCAGGCCTGCGCGCTGCCGGCCAGCAGAAGCAGAGCGGACCCGGACAACCCGAGGACCGTCGTCAGCGGGTAGGCGTGTCGCCACGTGCGTGAACTCATGCCGGCCCTCCGACCTCAGTGGACCGCGTACAGGGGGGGACGCAGCAACCGGTCTGGACGTTCACTGTCGGCGCGGCGCGGCGCGGCGGGTAGCGTCGGGCGCATGCGCGGGTGGATGGCAGCGAAGATCCCGGATCAGAGCGGGCGGACGGCGGTGGTGACCGGGGCGAACTCCGGTCTCGGCTACGAGGTCGCGCTCGGGCTGGCCAGGGCGGGGGCCCACGTCGTGCTGGCCTGCCGGGATCTCACCCGGGGTCAGGACGCGCTGGAGCGGGTGCGGGCGCAGGCGCCGGGGGCCTCGGCGGAACTGGTCCGCTTGGACCTGGCGAGCCTGGTCTCGGTGCGCGAGGCTGCCGAGCAGATCGCGGCCGCGCACGAGGTCCTCGACCTGCTGGTCAACAACGCCGGCGTGATGGCGCTGCCGCTGCGCCACACCGCCGAAGGCTTCGAGATGCAGTTCGGGACCAACCACCTCGGGCATTTCGCGCTGACGGGGCATCTTCTCCCGCGGCTGCTCGCCCGGGCGGGCAGCCGCGTGGTGACGGTGTCCAGCGTCGGCGCGCACGCCGGGAGCTGGCGATTGGACGATCTGAAGGCCGAGCGCGGATACCGCGCGTGGCCGGCCTATTTCGGCTCGAAGCTGGCGAACCTCAGCTTCGCGTTCGAGCTCCAGCGCCGCCTGGTCGCTGCCGGGCTCGGCGGAACCGGCGGCCTGCTCAGCGTCGCTGCCCATCCCGGCTACGCCTCGACGCACCTGCAGACCGTGGCTCCGGCGATGACCGGCAAACGCCTGACGGCCGCCACTTGGACCGTCATGAACCGGGCCCTCGCGCAGAGCGCGCGGGCGGGCGCGCAGCCCTTGCTGCATGCCGCGGTCGCTCCCGGAGTGCGCGGCGGCGCCTTCTACGGCCCCGTCCTCGCCGAGCTCTACGGCCGCCCGCACCGCAGCTTCGCCCCACCGCGCGCCTACGACGCGACCGCCGCGGCCCTGCTCTGGACGGTCTCGGAGGCCGCGACCGGGGTGCGTTACGAGGCCCTTGACGTGGCGGCCTGAGGACGCGCCGTGCCCGAGCTGCCCGAGGTCGAGGCCCTGTGCCGCCTGCTGCGTGAGCGAGCGGTCGGGCGGGCCCTGACCGGAGTCGACGTCGCCGCGTTCAGTGTCCTGAAGACCTACGACCCGCCGATCACCGCTGTGTCCGGGCTCTTCGTGACCGACGTCGCGCGGCACGGGAAGTTTCTCGACGTCGTCTTGGGTGAGCCTCCGTCAGAATTACACCTGATCGTGCATCTGGCCCGGGCCGGCTGGCTGGCGTGGCGGGACAACCTGCCCGCGATGCCGGCCAAGCCGGGCAAGGGCCCGCTCGCGCTGCGCGTGCACCTGTCCGAGCGCGACGGCGACGCCGCCGGTGCGGCCTGCGGATTCGACCTCACTGAGGCCGGCACGAAGAAGGGCCTGGCGGCCTACTGCGTGCGCGCACCCGGCGATGTTCCCGGCATCGCGCGGCTCGGCCCGGATCCGCTCTCCGATGCGTTCACCGTCGACGTGTTGGCCGCCCTGCTGGCGACGGCGGGACGCGCGCAGCTCAAGGGCGTGCTGCGTGACCAATCGGTGATCGCCGGCATCGGCAACGCCTACTCCGACGAGGTCCTGCACGCGGCGAGGCTGTCTCCGTTCAAGCCGGCGAACTCCCTGGACGGTGATGGGGTGGCCGCGCTGCACGCCGTCATCCGCGCGACCCTGACCGACGCGATCGCCCGGGCCGACGGGCTGGAGACCAGCGAACTCAAGCGGGAGAAGAAGGCCGGGCTCGCCGTGCACGCCCGAGCGGGCCAGCCCTGTCCGGTGTGCGGGGACACCGTGCGCGAAGTGTCCTTCGCTGACTCGGCGTTGCAGTACTGCCCGACGTGCCAGACCGGCGGCAAGCCGCTCGCGGACCGGCGGCTGTCCCGGCTCCTCAAGTAAGAGAGCGCACTCTGGCGGCGCGGCGGACCAATCAGGCGCCAGGGATACGTCGGGCGCGCGACCAGAGTGCGCAGCTTCGGGCGGCGCGTGGACCTATCCGCGGCCCGGGATAGGGCGCGCGACCAGAGTGCGCATCTTCGGGCGGCGCGTGGACCTATCCGCGGCCCGGGATAGGGCGGATCACCGCCCGAAGATGCACTCGCCGGACGGCGTTGGTTAACGGGTAGAGCGGCACCGGATGCCCCGCGCTCCGATGCCGCTCTGTTCCCCACCCAGCGGACGGGAGAGATACCCGGCCCGCGTCCTGCCTGGCCCCCCACGAACCAGAGCAGGACGCGTGCCGGTGTCTGTGTTCCCGCCTAGGCGGGCGGAACCGGCGAGAGCACCGGTTCGATGGCGTCCCAGCGAGCGATCGCGCAGCCGTTGGTACGCGAGAACTTCGCGTCGACCGCATCGCCGTTCCAGGTGCCGACCACCGAGGCCCGCTGCGGGCCGCCGAAGTTGTCGGTGCAGACCTGGTCGCGCGGCGGGGCGGCGAAGGGATCCTCGCCGGCCGTGGCCGCGGCGGCCAGGGAGTCGCAGGCTTGTGGCGCCCGTGGGTGGTCCCCCCCGGTCGGGTCGCAGGTGAGCGACATGACCACGGGCCGAGCGCCGTCGCCGGCGTTGTAGCGGACAGTCAGCGACGTGCCACCGGTGTCCGTGGAGCGCGGCTGCTCGGAAACGCCCGGCAGCGCAAGCACATCCAGGGGGTCGGGCACCGACAGTGCGTGGGCGGCGGTGAGGGATCCGGTGAATCCGGCCACCACTGCTGCGGCTGCAAGAGCGGCATTGGCGAATCGCATGATCGTCAGACGCAGGGGGGTTCGGCCCGGTTCCATCACATCCGGGAGGATAAAGCCAAGGATAGGTAAAGTCGATGGGTGTGGTCCCCCGACCCGGGTCGCCCGGCGGCTGCTGCTACCGCTCTCTTGTCGTCTCTACCGTTCACGCTAGACACCGGGATACAACGGTGCGCCGACACGCCGCGAGGCCTCGATACGGCGATCTACGGAAATACCTAGAGCGGCCCATACCGTCGTAGTCATGGATCCGGTCCGCAATCCGTACGCCCCCGGCGCCGGCCAGCGCCCGCCCGAACTCGCCGGCCGCGACGGGGAACTGGCGCAGTTCGACGTCGTCCTGGAGCGCGTCGCGCGCGGGCGCCCCGAGCGCAGCATGGTGCTCACCGGCCTTCGCGGGGTCGGCAAGACCGTGCTGCTGAACTCGATGCGCTCGGCGGCGATCGCGAGGCTGTGGGGGACCGGCAAGATTGAGGCCCGGCCCGAGCAGAGCCTGCGCCGCCCGATCGCGGCCGCGCTGCACATGGCGGTCCGCGAGCTCGCGCCGCGGCACCGCGAGCCCGACCGGGTCGACGAGTTCCTCGGCGTGCTCAAGGCCTTCGCGATGCGCGACGCCCCACCCGTCGCGGCGAGTGCCCGGGGCAAAGCCAGCGCCCGCGCGTGGGAACCCGGCATCGACGTCCCGGCTTCGCGGGGCCGGGCCGATTCCGGGGACATCGAGATCGACCTCGTCGAGCTGCTCTCGGCCGCCGCGTCCGTGGCCACCGACGTCAGTTCAGGGATCGCGATCTTCATTGACGAGATGCAGGACCTGGCGCCCGCCGACGTCTCGGCGCTGTGCTCGGCCTGCCACGAGCTGTCCCAGTCCGCTGCCCCGCTGATCGTGGTCGGCGCCGGGCTCCCGCACCTGCCCGCGGTGCTGTCGGCGTCCAAGAGCTACTCCGAACGGCTGTTCCGCTACGCCCGCATCGACAGGCTCGACCGCGAGGCCGCCGACCTGGCGTTCCGCGCGCCCGCAGCGGCCGAGGGCGTCGCGTTCGAGGCCGACGCGCTCGCGACCTTGTACGAGCTCTCGGAGGGGTACCCGTACTTCGTGCAGTCCTACGGCAAGGTCGCCTGGGACGCCGCCCCGCGCTCGCCGATCACCGCCGGCGATGTCAAGCTCGGGGCCCCGCACGCCGAGGCCGAGCTCGCGGTGGGGTTCTTCGGCAGCCGCTATGAACGGGCGACCCCCGCCGAACGCGACTACATGCGCGCGATGGCAGCGCTGGGCTCGGCCAACGGCGATGCACCCGTTGCCACCGCGGAGGTGGCCGAGCACCTAGGACGCAAGCCCTCCAGCCTGTCGCCGGCGCGCGACGGGCTGATCAAGAAGGGCCTGGTCTTCGCCGGGGAACGCGGGTCCGTTGCGTTCACCGTGCCCCAATTCGGCCGCTTCCTCCGCTCGGGGTGACCTGCGGCGCCCGGCGGGCGCCTGACTGCGTTGTCGTCGTCGCGGGTACAAGTGCGGTACCCGCTTCCTCCTCCGCCTTGTCATGCATCCCGCCGGATCACCGCATGACACCCCGAGAAGCGATTCGCCAACACGAACCTGCACCCGGTGTCACCATGGGTCCATGGTCGAGATCGTTGCGCACCGCGGGTCCCGCGACGCCGCCTTCGAGCACACGCTGGCCGGGTACCGCGACGCGATCGCCGACGGTGCGGACGCGCTCGAGTGCGATATCCGCCTGACCGCCGACGGGGTCCTGGTGTGCCTGCACGACCGTCGCCTGGACTTCGTCTCCGACCACCGCGGCCTGGTCTCCACCTACTCCCTCGCCGACCTGGCGCCGGTGCGGTTGGGGGCGCGCCGCGAGTGGCGGGCCTGGGATGCCTACCGCCCGGCCGAGGCGGCGCAGGTCCCGGACTGGGCCCAGGGCGCCACGCTCGACCGCGACGCCGTCGGGGTGTTGACGCTGCGCGCGTTGTTCGAACTCGTCGCCGCGGCTCCGCGCCGGGTGGAGCTGCGGGTGGAGACCAAGCACCCGACCCGCTACGGCGCCCTGACCGAGACCACGCTGGTGGCGATGCTGGACGAGTTCGGTTGGGCGCACCCGGCGCCGGGGGAGCGTTCCCCGGTGACGGTGATGAGCTTCGTCGGTAGTTCGCTGCAGCGCATGCGTACGCTGACGCCGGCGCTGGACCTGGTGCTGCTGATGAGCCGGATCCCGCGCCGTTTCCGCGACGGCTCACTGCCCGACGGGGTGCGCACCGCCGGTATCGACGTCGCCGTCATCCACCACGATCCCGGGTACGTCGCGCGTGCCCACGCCCGCGGCAATCAGGTGCATGTGTGGACGGTCAACAGCCCCCTCGAGGTCGAGGCCTGCCTGGCGGCCGGGGTCGACGCCCTGATCACCGATCACCCCAAGGCCGTGCGGGCGCAGCTGATGGCTCGTAGCTCTGCCTGAGGGCTCGCGTCGTGCCGGGTGTGTCCAGCCGGCCGGGCTAGGGTGATCAGTCCCGGGCGCGCAGCGTGCCTGCGGTAGGGGTAGGAGCCGGTCCATGAGCAAGTCCTCGCGTGCCCGTCGGGCCGCTGAGCGGGAATCGTTCGTGCTGCGGCCGTTCGAAGGCATGGCCTCGGAGACCGACCTGGTCGCCATCCGCGAGATCGTGCCCGCGGCAACGACGCAGATTCAGTTGCTCGGGGAGCACGCCGAGCGCAAGGTCACCGCCGTGACCGTGCTGCCGCTGGCCCTGCCGTGCCTGTCCCGCTCCGACGGCAGCGTGCTGGTGGCGATGCAGACCCAGTTCCCCGCCGGTGACGCGAGCCGTCAGGTCGCCGCCGCGCTGCTCGCGGCGCTCGCGATCGAGCCCGGGGCGACGCCGTCCGACCCGGGCATCAAGGCCGACACCCCGCGCCTGCAGGAGCTCATCGACCCCGCTGCGCCGTTGGAGATCACCGTTCACGACGGTTTCGAGTTCTGGGTCGAGAACCCCGCCGAGATGTCGGACGAGGTCAAGGCGTCGCTGGAGAAGGCCAACGAGGCAGCGCCGCCCACCGCCCGTCTGGAGTCGGTCACCGCGGCCTACTGGAGCGACGAGGGTGACCGGGCGTGGGTGCGGTGGGTGATGCCCCACGAGGAGTACCCGCTGCTCAACGCGCTGGCGCGGTTGCACGAGGCCCGCTCGGACGGTCTGGGTGAGGGGACCCGCTACGTCGGGTCCTTCCGCTGCCACGGCCTGCTCGCCCCGGTGTGGGAGGTCCCCAAGGAGACCCCGGCGGCGGCCTTCGAGGACCCGGCCGCGGAGTTCTCCAAGCGCCTCGCCGAGGCCCTTGCCGATGACACTCCGTTGACGTCGGCGCAGCGCCGGGCCCGGGAAGGCCTGGCCAGTCGTCAGCTCACCATCCGCTGACCGGCGCCGGGCGCTGGTGCCGCATCGTGCTCCTGGGCCCAGAGCCGCGCCCACACCGTGACCAGTAACGGGCCGGCCGCGGTCAGCGCCGTGGCCGGCACGATCACCCCGGAGTCGTTGACCGCGAAGCCGATCAGCGCGGTGCTCAGGCAGGCCACCAGCAACGGGCGCAGGACCGGGTCCTGGTCCTGGGCGCGGGCCAGCGCGTGCAACCCGAGTTTCTGAGGCTGCGTCAGAGCCGTCAGGACGAGAGCGAGGATCGGTACGGTCGCGATCCCGATCAGCGGGAAATCAGCGAACAGGCCGAGGTTGGCGTCGAGTTTGCGGCCGAGCACGCTCAGCCCGTCGCCGTCGATGACGTCCTGCACGAAGCGGCCCAGGTGCGAGCGTGCGTCGGCCGGCCGCGTCCAGTCCAGGACCGCGATCGCGGCGGCGGTGCCGACAGCCAGCACGGCGATGCCTACCAGGCGCGCAAGATTGAGCCGGGCCGCCGCGACGCCGAGGCTGAGGATCGCCACGCCGGGGACGAGCGCGAGGACGCCACCGAAGTCCGCGCCCAGACCCGGCCAGCCGTCAAACGCGACCGCGACCGCGCCGAGTGCGGCGACAGCGAGGCCTGCGACGACGCGGGTGCTGTGGCGGACCAGGATCGCGGCGAGGGCGGCCATCGCGATCAGGGTCGCCATCGCGAAGACCGCGAACGCGATGTTGCCGAAGCCGTGAAAGCGCCCGGCGATCAGCGGTGACAGGCCGAACAGGGCGTTGATTTGCAGCCGTGAGCCCAGTGCCACGTCGGCGGCGAAGGTGACGATCGTCAGCGCGGCGATCGCGCCCGCCGGGCCGTAGGGGCGCCGCCGCCACGGTCCGGCCACCGCCAGGACCGTGATGATCACCGCGGTGGCGATCAGCAGCAGCCACAGCGCAAGCCCGGGATGGCCCGCCGCGCGCCACGGCACGAGGTTGATCAGCACTGAGGCGACCGGGACCGACCCGAACACCAGGCCGGTTGTCGCGGCGGTGCGGGCGGCGGTGCGCCGGCTGATGCGACCGGCCCGCAGGGCGAGCGCGGCGCCGAGGTAGAGCAGTAATTGCCCGGCGACGAAGACGGTGAAGAAGGCGACGAAGGAGTCGCGCACGACACCGGCGGCGATGTCGCGCTGGTTGAGTTCGCGCACGACGGCGGGGGTGCTTTCGGTGCGTTGACGGGCCGTCAGGGTTGCGCCGTCGAGGTCGTCGGGGATCGGCCCGTTCAGCAGCGTCGGAGTCAGATCCACGATGGTGACCATGCCGGTCTGGCGGGTGGTCTCGGTGCGCAGCCAGCCGCGCCGTAATTGCGTCAGGGCGACGTTGCCGGGTTCGGCCAGCACCGCGGACAGGTGCGCGGAGTCCGGGTCGCTGTCCCCGATTCCGGCGACCAGCAGCGCGCCGCCGGGGTGCACCGCGCGCAGATGGGCCACCAGGGAGTCCAGACCGCGCAGCGCAGCGTCACGGGCAGCGCCGAGGGGGAGGACACCGGCGTCGATGACCAGTAGTTGTGCGCAGGCGCCGGCGGGCAGGTCGCTCAGGGTCGCGGCATAGGTGGCCCGCACGGTGCCGGCGCTGTCGGCGAGGGCGATGGCGGCACCGGGGCCGACCGCGCAGCGCGCCTCGTCCGGGGTGGGCGCGGTCGCTCCGGGCCGCGCGCCGGCCAGGGTGCCCCAGATGGGGTCGTAGAAGTAGTCGTCGTTCGGGTCCGTGAGACCGGTCCAGTTCGGGACCCGCAGCCCGCCGGGCTCGGTGACCGGCGCGGGCAGTGCCAGGCACTGCCCGTCGGGGCGGGGGGCGAGCGAGCGCGCCCCGGAGTTCAGCGTCAGCCAGCCGTCGGCGGGGCAGGCAGTGGGCTGGGCGGTGCGCACGCTGAGCGAGCCCATCGCCGACTCGCGGGCCATCAGCCAGAGCCCGGGCACGGGGGTCGTGGACACCAGGTCGGACCAGCGCAGGCCGGGCGCCCCGATCACCGTCACCGCAGGGTCGACCTCGTCGGGCAGGGTCCCGAGGGCGCCGGCGGACAGCGTGGGGTCCGCGGCGGCGGGGTCAGCTGCGTGTGCCGGCGCGCCGGCGAGGAGGCACCCCACGGTCACGACGGCCAGGGCGAGTGCCGCACGGCTTGCCCGCACCGTTTGCTCCCGTCCCGGACCCGCACTCGGACCCGATGGCCCCGATCTGATGTCCCGCCACGATAGGTGAGCCTCTGATGCGCCGTGAGATGTCCGAGTTGTCGGCAGTTGCGGCGTGCCGGACCTCACCTACCGGAGCGCGTACGCCGCCCGCCCTAGCCTGGCCGACGTGACTGATCACTCGGGCCTGATCGCGCTGGCGATGTCGACGGCGGCGTTCCTCTTCGCGGCGACCGCCCACCTGCGCTTCCGCCGGCTGCAGCGGGCGTGCCTGCTGCTGCAGGGCGACACCGAGGGTGCGTCGTTCATCGTCGCCGTCGCGCGCAAGACCTCCGAACTCGAGCGGCTGCGCGCCGAGGTGGCGCGCCTGCACCGCGAGTTCGACCTGTTCCGCGGGGCGGTCGACGAGTCGATCCGGCGGGTCGCGGTGCTGCGCTACGACGCGTTCGGCGAGATGGGCGGGCGGATGTCCTGGTCCGTCGCGCTGCTGGACCACCACGGAGATGGCGTTGTCCTGACGACGCTGGTCGGGCGCGCGGAGAGCCGCTCCTTCGTCAAGCCGCTGCGCCAGGCTGCCTCGGACGCCCGGCTCTCCCCGGAGGAGCTCTCCGTCGTCGAGGCCGCGATGCGTCCGGCCCGCCCCGCTCGGGTCCAGGCGTCGCAGTCCGCCGGTGCGCCGCCGGTCCCGTCGGCCACCGCGGCCCCGCGCCACGACCAACCCCCGAGCGCCGTCGCCTCCTGACCGACCCGCGCACCCGCGCCAATCCCGCATCTTCGGGCGGCGTGTGTACCTATCGGAGCCCGTTGATAGGTCGGATCGCCGCCCGAAGATGGTGGGGTGAAGGGTCTTACACGAGCTCGGCGGTGCCCGGCAGGCGGACGACGAGGGCGCCCGGCTCGATGACCACCGTCATCTCCTTGCTCGGGGCGAGCAGATCCCCGTCGACCTGACGGGGCCAGGCGCGGTCCGCGACGATCTCGATGCGCGTTCCCCGGAAATGCTCGATGCGGGCGCCGGGGGCGTCCGGGCGGCGGCGCATCACGTGCAGGGAGAGCAGCAGCCAGCCGCGTAGCGACTTGGGCACGAGCACCGCGACGTCGAGGATCCCGTCGTCCGGGACCGCGTCGGGCATCAGAATCATGCCGCCCTGCAGCTTGCCGACGTTGCCGATGACCACGCCCCGGGCGCGCAGTTCGACGGGTTCGCCGTCATCGACGGTGATCCGCACGTTCGCGCGCCGGTCCAGGATGTGGCGCAGCGCCGAAACCGCGTAGGCGGGCCAGCCGATACGGGCCTTCAGACGCTCCGGCGCGTCGGAGATCATCGCCGCGTCCAGGCCCATGCCGGCCATCACCGCGAAGCGGTGGGTCTCATCGACGCGGCCGACATCGATCGTGCGGTCGACGCCGCCCAGGCCGATGCGCAGGCAGGCGTCGCGGTCCTGGGGGAGCTCGAGGTTGCGGGCGAGCAGGTTGCCGGTGCCGGCGGGCAGGATCGCCAGCGGGACGCCCGTGCCGGCAAGCCCGGAGAGCACGCTCATGATCGTGCCGTCGCCGCCGCACGCGAACACCACGCCGACCCCGGCCGCGGCGGCACTGCGCGCGTGCCCGATCCCGAACTCGTCGGGCCGGGTGGTGTACCAGAGCGGTTCGGCCCAGCCGGCCGCGGCGAGGTAGGCCGAGACCGCGCGGTATTCCTCGGCCATGTCGGTGACCTTGGTCGGGTTGACGATCACCGCGGCCCGCTGACGGCCCGGCTGGTTCGCGGCCTCGATGACGGGGCGCTGCTCGAAGGAGCCCCCGAGCAGGACGTAGCGGGTGGTGATCCCGACCGCGAGCACCCCGGTGACGAGGCTGAGCCCGATCTCCTCGACGCGGTACTCGCGCAGGAACAACTGGGCGCCGGCCACCGCGAGGACCAGCAACCACGGGGCGCCGCCGCCGAAGCTGCGTCGCAGCGGGGTGCCCAGGCGCCGCGAGAGCACCACCGAGATCGCGCCATAGGTCGAGGCCGCGACCCCGGAGGCGGTGGCAGGGAAGCTGCCCTCGGGGACGGCGGCGCCCGCGACCGCGAGCACGAGCACCGTGATCAGCAGGGACGCGAGCAGGAACACGCCCTCGCGCCAGCGGCGATAGCCCAGCCGCATCCCGGCGACCAGCACCACGATCGGGATGACGGCGACCGAGGCGGTGCCCAGAGCTTCCAGGGCGCGTAGCGCTGGGCGGCCGTCGCCGGTGACCTCCCAGGGCCACTGCGGCCCGGGGAATTCGTGCAGGATCGCGCCGAGGCCGCTGACGAAGGCGGTGAGCAGCAGCGTCGGCCACAGCAGCCGACGCGCCAATCGCAGCAGGTCCGGCGTCACGGCGCTCACGCTAGGGCATGCGCGTTCGGGTCCTGACGGATCGCCGACGCGGGCCGCGCGCGGGCGCTGTCCCGGTGGCAGGCATGCTGGAGCGATGGATCACGGCGGCCGTCTCGACCTCCCGCGACTGGTGGCCTGCGACCTGGACGGAACGCTGCTGCGCAGTGACCTGTCGGTGTCCCCCCGGACCCGGTCGACGCTCGCGGCGGTGGAGGCCGCGGGGATCACGCTGGTGTTCGTCACCGGCCGGCCGCCGCGGTGGATGCGCCCGGTCGCCGAGCAGACCGAGCACCGCGGCCTGGCGATCTGCGCGAACGGCGCGACGCTGTATGACCTGCACACCGAGACCGTGGTGTCCGAGCAGGCGATCAGCGCCGCGACGATGGCGACCACCATCGAGCGGCTGCGCGCCCAGGTCCCGGGGGTGGCCTTCGCCGCAGAGTACGGCTCCGAGGTCGCCCGCGAGGAGGCGTTCACGATCACCGGGGGCGCTGCTGCCCGCGCCGACGTACGAGTCATCGCCTCCCACGAGGTCGCCGCCCGGCCGGCCGCCAAGCTGATGATCCGTCACGACGGGATGGAATCCGGGGAGTTGCTCCTGGCCGTGCGTGAGGTGCTTGAGGGTCTGGTCGAGGTCACCCATTCCACCCCCTCAGGTCCGGCGCTCCTCGAGGTATCGGCGGCGGGGGTCAGCAAGGCCACGGCGCTGGCCCGGCTCTGCGCCGAGCGCGGCATTGAGACCTGTGACGTCGTCGCGTTCGGCGACATGCCCAACGACCTGCCGATGCTGGCCTGGGCCGGACGTCCCTACGCGATGGCCAACGCCCACCCCGACGTCCTCGCGGCGGTGGCGGGCCGGGCGCCCAGCAACGACGAGGACGGGGTCGCCGCGGTGCTGGCGGACCTCCTCGCTCGATCCTGACGAACCGTCAGGCTAAAGCCGGGTTCGCCGGGGATGCGACGCTTCGCTCAAAGGTACTGCCCCTGGCCAGATCCCGGTCCGGGTCCGGCCGCCATCGCCTCCGGCGATACGGGCATGCCGCCGGGCAGCGCGCGGCGCATGTTCTCCAGCTGCGCACGGGCGGCCATCTGCTGGGCGAACAACGCGGTCTGGATGCCGTGGAACAGGCCCTCGAGCCAGCCGACCAGCTGAGCCTGCGCGATGCGCAACTCGGACTCACTGGGGATCTCACCCTCACCGAACGGTAAGGAAAGCCTGTCCAGTTCCTGGACCAGCTCCGGGGCGAGGCCCTGCTCAAGCTCGGCAATTGTCGACCGGTGGATCTGCGCGAGGCGCGCTCGGCTGGCCTCGTCGAGCGGGGCGGATTTCACCTCATCGAGCAGCTGCTTGATCATGCTGCCCAGGCGCATCACCTTGGCCGGCTGTTCGACCATCTGCGTGATCGACTGCTCGTCGGTGCCGTCGTCGGGCGGGCCCTCGACGGCCATCCCGGCGGGGGTGACGACAAGGACGCGCTGGTCTTCGGTCTCGGTCTGCTGCTCGGTCATGTCCTCATCCTTACCGACGGCGCCGCGTCATGCGCAGGGTGTCCCGCCGCACCCAGGAAGGACACCGGGCAGGCAGCGAACATTCCCGTCGACGGGCGGCCCGCGATGCCGACCGGAGCGTCGGACAGGATGGCCGCACTTGCGCTCGTACCGAGCGCGCGACTGGAGGAGATCAACGATGAACAAGCGGCAGACACGTATCGCAGCGGCGTCGACGCTCAGCACGGCCCTAGTAGTGGTCAGCGTGGTGGCTCTGGGCGCGAATGCGGGTGCGTCGTCGGCAGCCGGCATCCAGGAAGACGGCACGGCGGCGACCAGCGCGCAGGCCAAGCGGACCACGACGGTGTTCACCGCGTCCAAGACCCAGACGCGCCGGATCGACGCCGGCGCGGGCACGGTGATCGGGGACCGCAGTCTCGCCTCGGCCGCGCTGAGCACGGGGGACAAGGAAGTCGGCACCTACGTGCTGGACTGCGTCGTCAGTCGCGTTGTCGCCGGTCCTTCGGGAGGTACCGTGCCCACCTCCAGCTGCAACAGCACGCTCCTGCTGCGCGGCGGCCAGGTCACCGCGCAAGGGGTCAGCGTCGGCTCGATCACCCCCGCCCTGGTCGTGACCGGGGGCAATGGCTCATTCGAAGGCGCCGTCGGCAAACTCAAGGTCAGCAGGAAGGGCAGCTCGTCGATCTTGACCCTCACGATTACCCGCTGACGCCGGACGCCCAAAGCGGCCGGAGGCGATGGCTCACTGCGCCGACCGCACCTACGGCAGGGTTCGCTCCCTCTTCCTCGCTCGTTCCTCGCTACGTCGAGTCGCGGACGTTGAGAATGACCTTGCCGACGTGTGCGCTGGACTCGACCAGCCGGTGGGCTTCGGCGGCGTCGGTGATCGGCAGGCGACGATCGACGACGAGTCGCAGCGCGCCGGACTCGACCAGCGGCAGGACATGCTCGCCGACTGCGGCGACGATCGCGGCCTTCTCGGCCAGCGGGCGGGCCCGCAGCGATGTGGCGAGCACCGCGGCGCGCTTGCCGAGCAGGGTCGCGATATTGAGCTCGGCCTTGATCCCGCCCTGCATCCCGATCACGACCAGGCGCCCGTTGGCGGCGAGGGCGTCGACGTTGCGGGACAAGTAGGCCCCGCCCATGTTGTCCAGGATGACGTCGGCGCCGCCGGCCTCCTTCAGCACGGCGACGAAGTCCTCGTCGCGGTAGTTGATCGCGATGTCCGCGCCCAGTTCGGCGCACCGCGCGAGCTTCGCTGCGCTGCCGGCGGTGACGGCGACCCGGGCGCCGGCGGCTTTGGCGAGCTGGATCGCCGTCGTCCCGATGCCACTGGATCCACCGTGCACGAGCAGGAGTTCACCCGGGCGCAGGCCCGCGAGCATGAAGACGTTGGACCAGACGGTCGCGGTGACCTCAATCAGCCCGGCCGCATCGGTCAGCTCCATCGAGGTCGGTCGGTGCAGCACCTGCGCGGCGGGAACCGCGACCAGCTCCGCGTAGCCGCCGCCAGCCAGCAGGGCGACGACCTCGTCGTCAACCGCCCAGCCCTGCACGTCGGGCCCCAGCGCCGCGATCCGCCCGGAGCACTCCAGGCCGAGGTAGGGCGAGGCGCCCGGCGGCGGGGGGTAAAAGCCCTGGCGCTGCAGGATGTCGGCCCGGTTGACCGCGGTGGCAGCGACCTGGATGAGGACCTCGCCGGGTCCGGGGAGCGGATCGGGGACCTCGGTCCACGCCATGACCTCGGGACCGCCGGCGCCGCTGAGCGTGATCGCGTGCATGGAGGGGGACGCTACCCGCGCCCCGGAGCGCGCCGAAGGGGCAGGGCATGGGCAGCAATTGAACGAAAGGTGCCGGAGTTACTGGTTGTACACATTGGTCCCGATTCCCGACAGTGGAAGGACGTGCGCCGAGGGCGTGCCGGAGGTGTCGGCGCGGTCCTCGGGGTACGGGGAGAACTTGGACAAACGGGGAGAAATCCTCATATTGACGGTCCAGGTACCCGCCCCTGACACTGCGTTAAGGGCCCGATCGTGCTGCCGCTGGCGGTGCACGAGCGTGGCCCGTTCGCTGCCCGGCCTGCGACCGCCCCACGGAGGACTCCCGAATGATGACCGATCGGACCTCGCGGGCCCTGCTCGCAGGTGCCCTCGGCGTGGGTCTGTTCGCGGCGCTCAGCCCGAACACCGGGGCCGAGTCCGGCCCGGCGCCTGTCACCGCAGAGCACGCGCCGCAGCTGCCCGAGTCTGGCGCGAAGGCGGACGCCGCCGAGGTCAGCGGTGCCGCGCCGACGGCGCTATCACCGGCCCCGTCGGATGTCACGATGGTGCCGGCCGGGGTCCCGTTCGACGGTTCCGGCGGCATGGATGCCGAGGCCACGTTGCTGCTGGGCATGATCGCGGGGATCGTGCTGGCCGGCGTCGGGATGTTCGGCATCGTCCCCACGCCCGCGCGCTCGCGGACCCGGCGCATCCCGCTCTGAATGGTCAGGGTGCGCGCTCCGCACGCCCGGTCAACGTCGTTGGGCGGATCTGAGTGCGTGTGAGGTCGCCCGCACCGCGGTGAAGCGGGCCATCCGGTGGTTCTACCCTTGGTGTCCATGACTTTGGCTGCGTTCCCGGGGGCCATCCCCGTCGAGGAGTACGTCAAGCGCACCTACGACGCCGCGCTCGCATACGGGCTGGTCTCGGAGAAGACGCTCGCGATGGTCGGGGTGTGCCGCGACGAACTCAGCGACGCTTTCACCGAGCCGGTGCGGGCCGCCTGGGGTCCGCCGTTCCGGATGAGCGGGCTGGCGGGGATGTTGTTCCTGGGGCAGGCCGGACTGCGCGCCGCGCAACAGCACGCCCCCGGCGCGGACGGCCGGCGTCGCTACGTCGCCTACGTGCTCCCGCACATCGGGATCGGCGACGACGGCACCCCCGGCTTCGTCCACCGCCCCGGCCAGGACGTCACCACCACGGCGTGCGGCGCGCTGATGGCGTTCCGCGACGAGCTCGTCTCCGGTCGCGTCAATGGCGACCTGGACCCTGATGACCTGGAATTGAGCCTGCTGCGCCAGCGCCTGCTGCGCGCGATCCCCTACGGCGAGGTCCCGGACATCATCGAGCTCACCCGGATCGTGCGTGACGCGATGCTGGACGACCTCGGGCGCACGGCGGCCCGGATGGGGACCTGGGGCGAGGGGACGGACCTCGCGGTGTTCTCCGGGATCCACATCCACACCTCGGACGGGGACTACGTCGAGCCGGCGCACTCCGCGATCCGGCTCTCCGACGGCACCGCAGACATCCCGCTGACGCTCTGAGGGCAGGTCAGCTCAGGGCAGGGCGCGGGTCAGGGCGGCGAGGGCTTCGGTGACGGCGGCCTGGAGCGTGGCCGCGTCGGCGGTCCCCTCGGCCGCGCGCAGGGTGGCGGCGGCGGCCAGGGCGGCGTCGGCCAACCCGGCGTGGGCGTCGTGGGCGTTCCACAGCTCGACGAACACCGACACCTTGGCGCGCAGCACCCACGGGTCGAACGGCTTGGTGATGTAGTCGACCGCGCCGGCGGCGTAGCCGCGGAAGGCCAGGTGCGCGTCGCGGTCGGCGGCGGTGAGGAAGATGATCGGCACGTGCTGGGTCCGCTTGGCCGCCTTGATGTGGGTGGCGGCCTCGAAGCCGTCCATGCCCGGCATCTGCGCGTCGAGCAGGATGACGGCGAAGTCGCGCTTCATCAGCGCCTTAAGTGCGTCCTCGCCGCTGGAGACCGAGACCGCCTCGACCGCGAGCCCCTGCAGGATCGCCTCGAGCGCGACGAGGTTCTCGCGCCGGTCATCGACGACGAGGACCGGCGCGCGGCCTGTCCGACTCACTGCGTCACCGCCACGGACTTCGTCCTCGCGGGGCCGCGTTCGGTGCTCATCATGAGCTCGCTGCGCTCGCTCACGGGCTACCTCCTTCATCGGAGCGACGGGAGGCGCGTGAGCGCTGGCGCCGGGGGATCTCCTGGACTGGCATCTTGCCGGACGGGTCTGGGGGCGACCCCGTTGCGTCGCTGTGGGGGGTGCCCGGACGGCGCAACACCCACGCGGCGAGCAGGTCGAGCAATTCGTCGAGGTCGACGGGTTTGGTGATGTAGTCACTCGCCCCGGACCCCAACGCCTTCTCCCTGTCCCCGGGCATCGCCCGGGCGGTGAGGAAAATGATCGGCAGGTCAGTGAAGGCGGGTAGCTCGCGGATCGCGCGCGTGGTCTGCCGGCCGTCGAGCATCGGCATCATCGCGTCCATCAGGACGACGTCGACCCGCTCACCGGCGTCGGCGGCCTCCTGCAGGCGGGCGATCCCGTCGGCGCCGTTGTCGGAGTAGAGCACCGCCATTCCGTGCAGCTCGAGCGCGCTGGTGAGGGCGTAGACGTTGCGGATGTCGTCGTCGACGATCAGCACCGTGCACCCGGCGAGGCGATCGACCGACCCGCCGGTGCGGCGCTCGATCGCCGGACCGCGCAGCGCCGCGGTACCGCTCTCGACCGAGCCCCGTGACCCGCCGACGAGGTCGAGGACCGCGGGCGCGCCCTCGTCGCCGTCGCCGGTGTCCGGGCTCGCGGGCACGGTGGCCGGCAGGTAGAGGGTGAAGGTGGAGCCTTGGTCCGGGATCGAGTGCGCGAGGATCGCCCCGCCCAGCAGCTTGGCCAGTTCCCGGGAGATCGACAGGCCGAGCCCGGTGCCGCCGTACTTGCGACTGGTCGTGCCGTCGGCCTGCTGGAAGGCCTCGAAGACCAAGGCGAGCTTGTCGGCCGGGATCCCGATGCCGGTGTCGGAGACGACGAAGGCGAACACGGTGGGCGAGGTGGCCAGACTGGGCAAAGCGGGGACGAGCGCAGGATCGGCCGCAACGACGCGCAGGGTGACGCTGCCCGCGTGGGTGAACTTCACGGCGTTGGCGAGCAGGTTGCGCAGGATCTGCTGCAGGCGCTGAGCATCCGTGACCAGCTCGGGCAGGTCGGGATCGACCTCGACGTGCAGCGTCAAGCCCTTGTCCTGGGCTTGGGGGCGGAAGGCGGACTCGACGTAGGCGCGCACCAGGTCCAGCTCGACCTCGCCCGGGGTGACCCGCATCCGCCCGGCTTCGATCTTCGACAGGTCCAGGATGTCTTCGATGAGGGTGAGCAGGTCCGAGCCGGAGCGGTGGATCACCCGGGCAAACTCGATCTGTTGATCCGTCAGATTCTCGTCCTCGTTCTCGGCGAGCAACCGGGACAATAGCAACAGGGAATTCAGCGGCGTGCGCAGTTCGTGGCTCATGTTGGCCAGGAACTCGGACTTGTAGCGGCTGGCCTGGGCGAGCTGCTGGGCCTTTTCCTCCAGACCGGAGGCGAACGCCGAGAGCTGATCGACCATGGTGTTCACGGTGCGGGCGATCGAGCGGAACTCTCCGCGCAACGGGCGCTCGTCGGTCTCCAGCGCCAGATACTGCGACAGATCGCCCTCGGCGACGGCGGCGATGACGGTGGCGATCTCGCTGACCGGCCGGGTCAGGTCCTCGATCAGGTCGTTGATGGCGCGGGCGTTGGCGAGCCAGGTTCCCCGCAGCGGCTTCTCGACCATGCGCTCGTCGATGCGACCCTCGCGCCCGACGATCTGCCCGATCGTGTGGATGGCGACCGAGCGTTGTTCCAGTCGGCGGGCGACCTCGTTGAAGCGCAGGGCGATCTCCGCCGTCGGGCCGCGCAGGTGCGGGAGCCGAACGCCGAAATCCCCGTCGCGCAACCGTTCCAACGCGGCCGCGATCTGAGGGAATGTCAGCTCAGGATCGTCGGGTGTCACAACGAATCCGGTTCGGACTCCTCGGGCGCCGGGGCAGGCGGTGCCCACGTCTCGCCGCGGCGGGCCGCGGAGTGCAGGGCGTGGACGTCGTCGGCGTCGAGTTCGGCGGGGAAGCCGCGCAGCCAGCGCACCACGTGGCGACGGGCGAGCACCTCGACCCGGTCGGGAACGGCGTAGAAGCGCACCTCGTCGACCCCGACGATGACGACCGCGGGCCGGGCGAAGACGCGCCGGCCGCTGGCGTGGGACAGGGCACGGGCGGTGCGCCAGGCCTGGGCGCGGGCGTGCGCGGCGTAGGGCAGCGAATCGCCTTGGACGCGAATGTCGTCACCGGTGACCTGGGCGTCGATGCGCTCGAGCGGGTTCTGCTGGCGGTGGTGGCGTACCGCGCGCGAGGTCAACGTGAACACCCCGCCGGGCCCGATCACGAGGTGACTGATCGCCGGGCGGTCCCCGCCGATCGGGACCGCGTGCAGCACATGCCAGGAGGCGCCGAGGCGGTCCAGCATCGCCGCGACGCGGCGCTCGGCCGTCGCCACCGAGCGCAGGTAAGCCTCGTCGGTGTCCAGGTTGAGCAAGCGCTGTGCGCGCGAGCGGACCGGGAATCCCGCGCGCAACCCGCGCGCCCACTGCTCGGCCAGGGCGCCGGGTGGGTTGGTGGCCAGGTCGGTCCCGGGCAGCCCGACGCCGCCCAACGGCGTCGACCCGACCCCCACCGGTACGTCCATGACCGCCAGTCTGCCCCGCAGCCACGTCATGATCCACCGGCCACACCCAGGCAGACTGGAGCGATGGACACCGGTGCGGACCCGTACGCGGTCCTCGGCGTGCCCGCCTCCTCGACGGCTTCGACGGTGCGGGCCGCCTATCTGGAAGCCGTCCGGCGCTGGCACCCCGATCGCGACCCCAGCCCGGAGGCCGCCGTCCGGTTCCTCGCGGCCCAGCAAGCCTGGGAGAGCCTCGAGGGTGATCTGCAGCCCGAGCGCGAGGGAGCTGACGGGCCGACAGAGGAGGACGTGCCGGCCTGGCTCCGCGCCCTCGCCGAGGGTGCCGCGTCGGTGTTCGTGACCGCCCGGTCGGTGGTGCGCCGCGGTCTGGGTTTCCACGACCGCTGAGCGGTGCGGCCTTTCTCTTAGGACAGGAAGCCATCCCCCTCCACCGTTCGGTTGATCCTGCCTCGGCCTATCGGCCATTTCTGGGCGTTCCGGTTGCAATCGCGAAACCGGGGCTCGCCTTGCGGCGTCGGAGTGCGTGACCATCGTGGACGGGCTCGCCGCCCGCGTGGATCTGGGGGGATCTCATGCGTACTTCCGTCGCCGCTGTTCTGTCCGTGGCCGTCGTCGCCAGTGTGGCCGCGCCGGCCGCTGGAGCATGGGCAGCCAGCAACCCGGCGCCGGTAGTTGCCAAGGTGTCGGTGCCGGAACTGGTGCAGGTCAACTCCGGCGGCGGGGCTGCGTTCGCGGTCAAGATCGCGGCTACCGACAACACCGATGTCTCGGCAGTGTGGGTCAACGTGGTGCAGCCCGACGGCAAGCGCGGTGCGAGATTCCCGGCGAAGCTGGTGAGCGGCTTCGCCGGCGACTCGGTATGGAAGGCCAAGGTCACTCTGCCTGCAGGCGTGCCGCTGGGTGACGGGTGGACCGTCCGTGCGTTCGCCGAGGATCCGCAGGGCGAGCGGTCAGCAGACCCGAACAAGGTGCGCGCCCGCTTTGGCGTCAAGGTGCCGATCCGAGTCCGGAACCTGGCGGCTCCGGCCACCGTGGACAAGGGCTCGACGTTCACGGTGGCAGGGCGCCTCCTGCGGATGGAGACCACCGGCTGGGTCCCGCACTACGACCCCAAGGTCGCCATCCAGCTCCGCAGGAAGGGCACCAGCACGTGGGTCGCGCAGCCGATCAAGGCGATGCGTTGGAAGAACGACGGCACCTTTGCGGCCGACGTCGCCGCACCCGCCGCGGGGGACTGGCGAGTCGTGGTGAAGTCCAGGGAGCTGACGATGCCGGTCAAGTCAGCACCGGACTACGTCGCAGTGAACTAACTTCCCGGCGAGAGAACGACCCGCAGTGGGCGGTCGGTGCCTGGCCGTCACTGCCGGTTCAGGGGGCCGTGGGCACGAGCTCGAGCAGGACCTCGGTGGCGATCGCCGGGAAGTGCCGGCGATCCGTGGTGGCCAGGCGCCGGATGCCGGTTTGTTCACTCGTCGCGGCGACCGCGGCGTCAACCAGACCCAGGCGCAGGTCCGCGAAGCGCGCGTTGAGATCGCGGATCCGGGCGTAACGCGCGGCGTCGAGGTCGACGACGAGATAGACCCCGGTCGCGAGATCGTCATAGAGGGCGCGCTGGGCCTGCGCTCCGATCCGTGAACCGAGCAGGTGATCGACCTCCGGCAGCACGACCGCGGGTACCGCGAGCGCCCCGGATGAACCGTCGATCAGGGCTCGCATCGTGGGGTGCCAGCGATCGTCACTGTCGTAGTAGGCGTAGATCGCGCCGGTGTCGAGCAGCAGCGTCACTCGCCGAAACCCGTGCTCGCGAGGATCTCGTCGACGTTGTCCGCGGTGTCGCGGTGACCGCTGGCGAATGCGCCCGCGTGTGGGGAGCGCGAGGGCGGCACCCGGTCGAGCCGCTCCCGGATCGCCTCGCGGATCAGCTCGGCAACGGGCCGTCCTTCGCGGCGAGCCGCAGCCTTCAGCCGCAGCTCCAGGTCCGGCTCGAGGTAGATCGTCGTACGATGCATAACACATATGTTAGCACCAGCCATCAACACCAACTGGTGTCCGTTTAGGAGGGGACCGGAGCGGCAGGCCCGCACCTGCCGCATGGTTAGGCCGCCGCTTCCCCGTCGAGCAGGCGGGTGGCGACCTCGAGGAACGCGGCATCGGGGCGCAGCTCGATGGCTCCGTCGAGGGCGGTCGTGGTGAGGGCGGTCAACGAGCCGTCGCACCACCAGTACACGTGTGGGGAGATCGGTGCGTGCTCGTGGGTGTACGTCCAGCCCGCGTACTCCATCAGGGCGGCGAGCGTCGAGACGATCGAGGCGTCGACCGGGGCCAGGACCAGTTCGTGACGGCTCGGCAGCGCGACGAGGAATCCGTCGCGGTACCCGTCGCGGCCCGTCGGCCCGTGCAACGGCAGGACGACGTCGAGGACCTCGTCGAAGAGCAGCACCTTGCTGGCAATGAAGCCGGAATCTCCGCGGACCACGTGCAGGCGGACCGGGTCGCGGCGCAGTTCCTCGACGCAGTCCGGGGTGATGCGGCGCAGATTCTCCTGGCCGATCGTGAGCAGTTCGGGGTAGCCCACGAGCGCGACCTCCGCGGCGGTGAGGAAACGGACGTGGTCCCCCTCGACGTGGGCCAGGACCTCGGCAAAGCCGGCGCCGATGCGACGGGCGTAGGAATAGGCCTGCTGCAGGTCCTCGCTCAGCGACTCGACGTGGGCCAGCCGGACGTGCGTGCTCGCCCGCAGCTGCTCGGCGGTCAGTACTTGCGGCGTCGCACCCATCTGCAGCAGGTCGTCGAGGTAGCGCCCGACGATCGCCGGCCAGCGTGCCTCGGGCAGTCCGCTGCTGTGGCAGACCGAGGCCAGGGTCTGCAGCCCCAGGACGCGTCCGTCGGCGAGGCTCAGGTGATCGTCATGTACGACAGCTTCCAAGCCGCGGGCCGCCAGCGCCGCCCGGGCCAGGTCTCGGACGCGCTGGGTGCGAGCCGGGGTCAGCCCGGACAGCGCCCGGTCGTGCGGGCCGGTTCCGCTGGACCAGCCGGCGATCTTGCGAGTGTTGGACATGGGCCCTCCCGGTGCCGTCACCCCGCCCCCATGGCAGGTGCGTTCACCGTCGCCGGGCCTGCGCCGCCGGGCCAGAGCCCGCCGTCGATCTGTGGATAGTGATGCTGGGTTTCGTAGGTTGTGGACAACTCGTCGACGTGCCTCACGTGTCAGGATCGGGGCCAGGCAACGTTGCCGCGTCGGGGAGGTCCCATGCCCAAGTACCGCTTCCGGTGGGAGGTCGTGCCCGCGGAGGTCCTCGACGAGCTCGGCACCGGCCTGCACCTGGACGGCGACGTGATCGTTCAGCTGCGCCGCCGCTACGGGGCCCGTCCGACGACGCAATTCATCCGTGAAGCCTGGACGATCCTGCGCGAGGGCTGGCTGCGCCGCGACGACGCGCTGCGGGTCTGGGTCGTCGGAGAGTTGCGCGACGCCGGGCTCGGGGACGCCAAGCTCAGCGACGACCACGCGTATCTGCAGTCGTGCCGCAACGCCGAGACCCTGCGCCGAGTTGCGCTGCTGGCGTTCTGTGTCCTCGGTGAGGGCGACCCGCAGGCCCCGAACGAGCCGCCGCCCGCGACCGAGACCGCCGAGCACACCGGCGCCGCCCGGCGCGCAGACGGCGAGTTCGACCTGGACAACGCGATCGAGTCGGCCTGGAGTGCGTTCACCGATCGGCTGCACGAGCTGATCGGCGGGATCGAGGCGTCCGGGTCGCTGATCCTCGGATTGCCGACGGCGATCGAGCTCGCCGACCTCAAGGGTGCGGCGCCCTACGTGCAGGTGCTCGCCCGCGGGGAGTCCGCGCTGCGCGGGGAGGTCTCGGGCAACGCGTTCCTGGACCCGCGGCTCTACCTGTCCGAGACCCAGCAGCGCACGCTGGCGGCGATCGGCTGGGACCGTCCGAGTGGGACGGTGGATGAGTCCGGGGAGGAGTCGGCGAACTTCGGCGTCGACCTGCCACGCTCGGCCGCGGGCCGCCTGGCGGACATGACGGTGGCGACGATCCGCGCGGTCTTCGACGTGCCGCACCCGTCGTTCCTGGAGATGGCCGGCGCCGCGGAACCGACGGCCGACGATTCATCTGATGGTTCCTCACCCACGGGGCCCGACGACCTACGCCGCCGGGTCGAGGCGTTACTCGCCGAGCGGTTCGATCAGCCCGTGCTGCGCGACGCCGACGGCGACATTCCGATTCGTTCGGGCAGCGCCATGGTGTTCGTGCGGGTCTCGGCTGAGCTGCCCGTCGTCGAACTGTTCTCCCCGTTGCTGCTCGGGGTCTCCGGGGACGCCTTGGTGCTCGAGCGTCTCAACCGGACGAACCGCAGCCTGCGCTTCGCGCGATTGACCTGGACCCGGGGCACGGTGCTGGCCAACCACGAGTTCTGGGCCGACCCGTTCGTGCCGGAGCTGTTCATGCGTGCGATCGACATGATGATGGAACTCGCCGACGACCTCGATGACTCGTTACGTCCGGAGCTCGGCGGACGCCGCTTCTTCGAAGACAGCGAGACCCCGGCGCCGACCTCGCCCCTGGACACCGAGCAGATGCACTCGGCGCTGCTGACGATCGCGGCGTTGACCCCGGATGGGCACGGGCTCAGCCCCGCGGAGGCCGCGAGGATCTGCGGCTACGACCGGGATCTGGTGCTGCGTCTGATCACCGACGCGGACGGGCAGGCAGTGGAGTGGGCCAATTCCGCGACCGACACCGAGGACGCGGAGGAGGCCGAAGCCTGCCGCGCCGAGGCCGCGTCGTGGGAGGTCACCGCGGGTCTGCTGCGGGCGACGTTGCGGGAGATCGTCCTGGGCTGACCTCGGGCCGCCCCCGCGGCGGTATCGGTCCGGTGAAGCGGGTGCGCGCACTCCGGTGGCCAGGTAAACCTGAGGGCGAGCTTGCGCGTCAGGTCAGCACGGAACTGGTCGGTCGAGGTGGGGGCAGCAATGAAGCGCAACGTGATGGCGGCGGCGGTGGCGGCCGGGTTGGCCGCGGCGGCGCTGGCGGGGTGTTCGTCAGATTCGGCCGGCAGCTCCGGGCCGGGCGGGGTGTCGGCTGCGCCGGTCGCCTCGGCCGCGCCCGCGTCCTTCGATCCGGCCGCGGATCTCCCGGCGGGCTACAGCGTGGTCTCGACCAGTGCGATGGCGCTCGGCGCCCCCGGTACTGCGGATTTCCAGGTCGTGGTCTCGAAGTCCGACGCGGTCGAGGGCGGGACGCAGAATGTCACGGTGTACGCCCAGCGCGCCGGGCAGTGGCGCCAGCTTTTCGACGCCGCGGATGCGGCGGTCCCGTATGAGATGCAGCCGGACTTCGGCTCCCCTGAAGGGGAGGACACCCCGATCCCGGTGCTGAACCAGGAGCACCCGATCGCCGGGACCACGGCGGCGCTGGTGCGCTTCGCGGCGGGCAAGCCGGCGTTGGTGATCTATGCCGAGGACCGCAAGGAGTCCCACATCCGCGGCGTGCTCGCGGTCGTCGACTTCGCCGCCGGGGCGGCGGATCTGGACCACTACGAGATGGCACAAGACCTGGGCGCTCCGACCGTGATCGGCGCCGGCGACGCCCAGCAATTGCAGGTGCCGAACTTCTGGTACCCCTGGCTCGATGAGGGCAACCCGGTCAAGTACACCCAGCTCGTCGGTCTCGGCGAGGACGGCGTCGAGGTGCTCTCCGACGGCCGCCCCTACCTCGGTGCGTGGGTCAGCCTGGGCCTCGGCCCAGGGGTGATGGTCAGTCAGGTCATTGCGGGCACGGCTGCGCCTGCGCTGCTGCAGCCCGGCGACCGGATCCTGTCGGTCAACGGCAACAACCCGACCCAGGCACTGGGATCGGAGCTGCTGCGCGTCGCGCCGGGCTCCGACGTGGTGCTCACGATCGAGCGGGGCGGCGAGATGCGCGAGGTCACCGTGCCGGTCGGGGACATGTCGGACGCCCCGAGCTTCTTCGACGCCCCCGAGGCCGCAAGCCTCGGGGTCGAGGTCGCCCCGCTGTCCGGGCGCCCGGGGATCGCCGTCACCGAGGTGCTCGCGGGGGGTCCGGGCGCCGGCATCGGCCTGCGGCCCGGCGACGCGATCGTGCGCGTCGGTGCGTTCCGGATGGGCGGGATCAGCGACCTCGACGCCGCCCTCGCGGACCAGGCCGACCGCGAGATCGAGATCGAGATCCAGGGCGCCGACGCCGCGATGCGCACGGTGCTGATCACCCCCGTGCGGTCGGAGGATCTCGACCCCCCGGTCGCGTTGCTCTGACCCTACGGCGGTGACCTTCCCGCGCGCCGCGATCACGCTTAGGCTCCGGTGGTCGCGCCGGAACGGGGGAGGTGGCTCGGTGACGGATGGTCCCGGGTCGATGTCGGGCGTGGGGTCCGGCGTCGAGGTTGAGCTCGGTGATCTGGATGCGGCGGCCTCGTCGTTGGCCGGGGTGGCGGACGCGCTGGCCATGCTGGATGTGCTCGGCCCGGTGGAGCCGCTGACGCTGCTGGTAGCGGGGGCGGAGTCGAGCGGGGCGGCGGTGGAACTCGGAGTGCGGTTCGCCGCCGCGTTGTCGATCTATACCGAGCGCGTGACTGAGGTGTGCGCGGCGTTGTCGGCGTGCGCGTCGTCCTACCGAGAAGCGGACCAGCAGGCCAGCGATGCGCTGACCGCGATCCTGCGGCGGATGCCGTGAGCACCGTGTCAGTGGTGCGTGCCTGGTGCACGGACGAGTTGCACGAGAGCGCTGCGGGTCTGTCTCGGGCCGCGGCAGGGTTGGACGACCAAGTAAACGCGTTGCGCAAGGCCACCGACCGGGCGTTGGAGTCCTGGCGCGGGGTCAGTGCGGATGCGGCGGCGGATCGGTTGCACCGTGAGCGGGCCGATGGCTTGGCGCTGTTCGACGCGCTCGCGGTGATGGCGAAGCACATCGCGCAAGGGGCGGTCGCGCTCGGCAACGCGCGGGCGGAGCTGTGCGTGCTGGTGGACGCGGCGATCAGTCAGGGGTACCTGGTCGCCGAGGACGGGACGGTCACCCCACCGCCGAAGATGGGTCCGGCGCCGGTGAGCACGTCGTTGACGTGGAACGCGGCCGGTGAACTGGCCAATCGCCAGGCTGACCTGGAGCATCAGCGCACCGAGGCGGAGTGTGCGGCTGATGCGGTAGGGGCGGGGATCGCGCGGGCGTTGCTTGTCGTGATGGAGACCGACTACTTGTTGGCCGCAGCGCTGCGGCGGGTCGAGTTGCCGCGCTCGATGCAGGCGCAGGTCGGGGCGATGATCGCGAGCGCCGGGTCGGGTTATGGAGCGACGGACTGGCTCACCGGCGGGTATCACACCGGCCGTGCAATCTACGACGGCGATGAGTTCAGGGACAAGGCGAGCGACTTCAGGCGCCTGCTCCGGGGTGGCGACGAGTCGGTGGCACGCCGCTTCGCGCACGGCCCATCCGACGGCGGGGGATTACGTTTCCTCATGGGTGCCCGGGCGGCCCGGGTAGTCGGTCACAGCTTTCTACCGCTGACCATGCTCAGCGGGGGGATGGACGCGATCGATGGGGGTGGGTATTCAGGAGTCCGCGGTGACGTGACCACAGTGCTGGGCGGATCGGCCTCGATCAGCGCGGCGGCCATTCTGGCCGGCGGAACGCCCTTCTTGGCATCCAACCCGGTGGGCTGGACGATCGCCGGCGGCATCGTCCTGGCGTACACCGGATGGAGCCTGGGCAACTTGGTCTATGACCACCATGAGGCGATCGGTGACTTCCTGGCGGTGAGCGGGCAGGGAATCGTCGACGGCGCGCAGGCCACGGTGGAGGTGGCCGCTGACGCGGTGGCGGATTCGGTCGAGTGGGCCGGGGATCAACTCGGGAGGTGGCTGCCGTGATGAGTGATTCCTGGACACGGTGGACGATCTTGGCCAAAGTGTCGCGAGTGTGCTGCGCCTTCCCGACCTCGAACCACTGTGAGTCGCTGTGGTGAACGAGAACCGGCTGCCACGACTTGGCGAAGGGGTGTACACGAGTGCTGCGTTAGAGGTTGCGCAGGTCGGCTTCTGGCCCTGGCTGCCCAAGATTCGAAACATCGCCAGATTCGACTTCGTTCCGGGGGGCACAGCCTCTTACAACGATCCAATCAGCCGCCTAGTGTGGGTGCCGATGTCCCCGTTGGCGCTGCCCGCGGCCATCGCCGGGGTGCTGGCCGGGCTGGAGCGGCTGCTGGCTCTGCCGTGGCTGCCGGTGGCGTGGGTGTATCGGCGGCGCCGGGGGATGTGGCCGGCGGAGCGCTTCGACGAGGACGGGCGTTGGGTGGAGCGGACGTATCACCCGAGTTGGCGTGAGGCCCGTCTGGCGGTCCACCGGATGCGGCTCGCCGCCAGCGTGGAAGAGGTCGAGCCCTAGTCGCCCCCGCGCCGCCGAGGCAGCCGCAAAGAGGCGTCGCAGCGATGAGCACTGAGGCACCCGCGGAGCCAGCGGTCGTCCTGCTGCCCGCGTTCAGCGACGAGGAACTCGCGATCCTGGCCCCGCCGGGCGGAATCGTCGTCGCACCCTTTCTGGCCCGGGTCAACGCGGCCGATCGTCCCGGGGTTCTACGGACCGCCTTTCGGGGTCTGGTCGCACGGGGCGTGTTGGAGATGCCGAGCTCGAAGGCCGTGGCAACCGCGGAGACCTTCGATGACCTCGCAACGGTCGAGGTGTCGGTGCGACAGGACGTGCATGCGCTGGTGACGTTGCGGGCAGCGGCGCAGGCGGTGGTGGCGGTGTCCCGCACGACGACGGAGGGCCGGGACTACTGGTACGCCCATGTGGTCGACGAGGTCGTGGTGGTCGAGCAGGTCGACGCTAACGGCCTGCACCAGTTCCTGCTCTCTGACGTCCCGTCACTCATCGGCGCGGTGCTGGACGCGGTTGTGCACCCCGCGACCATCGACGGCGCCGGCGGGCCGCTGGAGTTGAGCGCAGCCGAGATAGCTAAACCAACGGCGGTGTTGAAGCTATTGGGCGACTCCTTCGTCTGTGCGGACGTGATCGTGCGATGTCCGGCTGATACCGAGGTCGAGTTGCTCGGGGTGTTCACCGGCCCGGGCGGCGCGTGGGTGGTGCGCAGCACGTACGGCTCCGGTGAGCCCGTCGTCGCGACACCCCGCACCACCGGTGCCCTGCGCACCGAGGTCGCTCAGCAGGTGGCCGCAGCATTGAACCGCCGCGTTCGATCTGATACCGAAAGGCGGGTCAGCGACGCGGGCGGAGGCTGACGGCCAGGACGCGGCGTGCCGAGGGTGCGTCAGGCTTTACGGCCGCGACGCAGGCCCTTGGCACTGCCCTTCGATGAGCCCTTGCTGGAGCGGCGCGCGGCGAGGTCGCCGGCCTTGGTCAGCGAGCGCGAGAGCCGGGTCGAGCCCTTGCGCTTCTCCAGATGTGATCCGAGACCGCGCGCGGCGGCTCCGACCGCGGGGACGGCGACCGAGACGATGAGCCAGCGACGCAGGTGCCGCGAGAGAAAAAGCCACATGCCGCGATCCTTCCCCGAACCCCGCTCGCTACTCCCGGCGGGTCTTCAGCGGCAGTAGGTGGTGTCGACGGGCGCCGCGACCGCGCGTGCGCACGGGGTGCAGCGCACGGCCGCCGGGGCGCTGTCGAGGCGATCGAAGTCCAGGCTCACCTGGCACGCCTCGCACGCGGTGCCGAGCCCGGCATCGAGCCGTGCGAGCGCGTGCGCCGCCTCCTCGCCGAGGCGCCGGACGTGCTCGGTGGCCCCGTTGAGCGCGCACCCGCTGCTGACGGAGCTGCTCAACGTGGTCGCCGGGGTGGCCCGCTCGGTCAGCAGCGCGCGGCGCGTGGCAACCCAGGTACCGGCACTCGAGGCGTCGAATCGTTGCGGGTAGGCCCGCAGCAGGGCGTCGACGGCGAGGGACATACCCGCGACGGTAGCCCGGCCGGCGCGTAGGTTGCCGGGCGTGACCCTCGTCGACCTCTCGCACCCCATCGCCACGGCCATGCCGGTATGGCCAGGGGATCCCGAGGTCACCCTGACGCCAGCGGCGACCGTCGCGACGCACGGGTACAACCTGCTGGCGGTGCACCTGGGCTCGCAGACCGGCACACATGTCGATGCGCCGTTTCACGTCGACGACACCCTGCCCCGACTCGACGAGCTCCCGCTGGAACGCTTCTGCGGACCGGCAGTGGTCGCCGATCTGCGCGGGCACACCGGGGCGATCGGGCCCGCTCACCTCGCCGGTCTCGACCTGGCGCCGGGTGTCGTCCTGCTGCTGTGCACCGGGCACAGCCGGTACTGGGCAACGCCGCGGTACGCCGCGCATCCGTGGCTGGACGCCGAAGCGGCGCGGATGATCCTCGACGCGGGGGTGCGGACCGTCGGTATCGACGCCCCCTCGATCGACGCCCCGTCAGATCCGGCGCTGCCCACCCATCACGTGCTGGCCAGGGCGGGTGCGGTGATCGTGGAGAACCTGACACACCTCGAGGCGCTGGTCGGTGGCGGTGAGGTCCGCGTCTGGCTGTTCCCGCTCCCGCTCGCCGGGGCGGACGGTGCTCCCGTCCGAGCGGTGGGACAGCGCTGACGGTGCGACGGGGTGAGCTCAAGCGGCCCGGGTAGGTATCACTCGACCCGGCCCGCAACTGAGAGGTGTCGTCATGACTAGCCCCACTGGACCTGCCGATGGCAGTGCGACCGCCCAGCAGCAGCAGGCCGCGGAGCAGCACGCGCGCGCCGCCGACGCCCCGCCAGCGCCGGACGCCGAATCCGCTGGCGCGTCGGGGCGTGAACCTGCCGAGGACTTCGTGGACGAAGGCGTCGGGGAAGCCGAGGAGCACCCGGCGCCCGAACCCCCGGACTGAGCCTTGCCACCCACACGTGCCCATGTCACCGCGATGAGCCGCCGCGACTAATGGTGCTCGGCGACGGTGCCGGCGTCGGCCACCGCGATGAGCCCGTTGACCATCCGCAGCTGGTCCGGGCTGTGCACCGGGGCGTCGAGCAGGGCAGGTGAGCCGACGACGATCGCCAGCGCCTTCGCGCGGGAGATGGCGACGTTGAGGCGGTGGGTGTCGTAGAGGAAGTCGATCCCGCGGGGCGCGTCGGCCGCCGAGGAGGAGGCGAGGGAGTAGATGACGACCGGCGCTTCCTGACCCTGGAACTTGTCGACGGTTCCGATGCGGGCGCCGGCCGGTAACGCCTGGCGGAGCCGGGACACGTGGGCGTTGTAGGGCGCGACGATCAGGACGTCCTCGACGGTGAGCGGACGGCGGACGCCGTCGCAGTCGGTCCAGGTCCCCGCGGTGAGCTCGCCCATGATCTGCGCGACGCGCGCCACTTCCTGCGGCGAGGTGGATTCGCACGCGCTGTGCGTGACCGGGACCCAGCGCACCCCGGCGCCGGACCACGGCCCGGCGTTCAGGAGTTGGCGTTCGCGGCCCGGGGCGGCCTGCAGGCGCCCTTCGTACATCAGCGAGGAGACGACCGCGGTCAGGTCGGGGTGCATCCGGTAGGTGAGGTCGAGGAAGACCCCGCGCTCGGGCGGGATGGTCGGCGCCCCGTCGAGCAGGTGGTCCAGGGCGGACACGCCGGCGCCGTCAGGGTGCTGGGCCTGCGTGGGTTGCATGAGCTGCTGGGGGTCGCCGAGCAGGACGAGGCCGGCTGCGGCGCGGGAGACGGCGACGGCGTTGGCGAGGGAGAACTGTCCGGCTTCGTCGATGACGAGAACGTCGACGCAGGCTTCGAGGTCTGGCCGGGACCAGAGCCACTGCGTGCCGCCGACGAGGCGGTGGGTGCCGTCGGTGAGGGCCGCCACGACGTCGTCGTTGCTCGCGGCGTGCTCGATCAGGCCGGTCGGGCCGGCGCTGGGGCAGCGGTGCAGCGCCGCCCGGTTCACCGCGCGCAACAGGTTCGCGATGACGGCGTGGGACTGCGCGCTCACCCCGACGCGCAGACCGTCGTCGAGCATCGCCCGAATCAGCGCGGCGCCGACCGTGGTCTTGCCCGAGCCGGGTGGACCTTGCACCGCCAGGACGGCGCCGCGCACCGCTCGGCCGACGCGGATCACGGCCTCGTGCGTCCGCTCGCCAGGCACGGGCGCCAACCCGGCCGGAACGACGCGGTCCAGCAGGGCGCGGCCCAAAGGCTGCTCGCCGCCGAGGATCTCGCGGGCGGTGCGGGCGATCGACTCCCTCATTGCTTTGGCGTCCAGGGGCGGTTCGGGACCTAGACCGCGGGGGCGCGGCGGCTCCTTGCCGTTGCCGACCTTGAGGTCCAGCCAACCCGCCTCCGGGTCGAGGGCCGCGATCTCGCCGACGGATTTGTGGGTGTCGACGTCGAAGCCCTTGCCCGAGACCTTGGTGTCCTGCGGCGGGAAGGGGTAGCGCCAGATCGTCGAGCGCGCCGGCTTGGGCAACGGGCCCAGCGAGATCGGTGCGCCGAGCCCGCCGATGCAGGCGCCATCGGCGATCAGGTCGTCGTCGGAGAGGTCGCCGGCGCGGAAGTGGTCCCACCAGCCGGGTTTGTCCTCACGGCGGTGCCATCCGATGAGGCCGGCGAGCAATGGATGGCCCGCGGCGCGCAGCTCGTCGGCGAGGGCGAGCTCGGCGGCCGCGGATTCGCGCAGCGCCTGCGTCGGCGCACCGTCGGTGTGCACGGGGCGCGGTTGTGGGCCGTGGGCGGCTTCGAGCTCGGCCCGGCGCTGTTCCAACCAGGCGTGCAGGTCGTGGGTCGACTCGACGTCCTCGCGGTTGTACTCGGCGATGTCGTCGAGGATCTGCTGCCCGCCCTCGACCGTCCACCGCTCGTACTCGATCACCGAAGACATCGCGTTCGCGACGCCGTCGCCCGCGGCGCCGTGACGTTTGGCGGAGTCCCAGTAGAAGTCTTCCAGCTTCTTGATCGAGTAGCTCTCCTTGCTGATCCGCAGGCCTTGGCGCACGACGGCGTAGAGATCAACGAGGCGTTCCCCGCGCAGCAGCAGGTCGAAGTCCACCTCGCCCACTCCGTGACGCTGCGTCAGACGCGCGAGGGCGGTCCGCTCGTACGGGGCGTAGTGGTAGATGTGCGCGCCGGGGTCGGCCGTGACCCGGGCGACGAGGTGCGCGAGCAGGTCAGCGGTGAGGGCGCGTTCCTGCTCGCGGTTGTGCGCCCAGAACGTGGTGAACGCACCTGTGCGGTCCCAGATCCCGGCGAGGTACTCCCGGCCGTCGCCGCCCTCGGCGTAGGGGTCGCCCTCGAAGTCGAGGTAGACATCGCCCGGGCTCGGCTGCGGCAGGCGCAGCAGGCCCTGGCCCGGGGCGGGGGTGAGGAGTTCGTAGTGCGGTGACTTCGTGGTGCGCTCGGCCAGCTGCAACCTCGCCTGCGCGTGCAGCCGGGCGCGGCTGCTCGCCCCGATCGTGGTCGGCAACTCGGCCGGATCCACCGCGGCGAGGGCCGCGACGGTGGCGATCCCGGCCGCCTCCAGGGCGCGGCGGTGATCGCCGCGCATGAACGCCACCAGCGAGAGGTGATCGGTGCGGCGCCATCCGCTCTCGCACCGCTGCGCCCAGCGGCACTGCGCGCAGTGCGCCGTCGGCTCGGCCACCGTCGCCGTCGCCGCGGCGATCGCGGCCCGCAGCCGGCGCCCGGCCCGGGCCGCGTAGGCGGCGACGTCGGTGTAGAGGTAGCGATGCTGGGCGTAATCGCCGGTGACGACGGTGAGCCAGGTCGGTGGCCGTCCCTGCAGACGCTGCAGGTGCGTGCCGTACTCGGCCATCTGCACCAGCGCCGCGACCTTCATCCGCCGCGCGAGCTTGGTGTCGGCGACGTCGTAGGAGAACTCGCCCAGCGCGCTGGGTTCGGCGACCCGGAGCAGGAAATCCGCGTGCCCGCGCCGGTCGGCGTCGAGGAAGGTGCCCTGGTAGATCACCGGCGCCCCGGCCTGCATCGCCGCGACGGTCTGGGCGGCCTGCACGCTGACCGAGGCGGCGGTGTCGATCTCGACGACGTCGAGGGTGCTGCGCAGCTCGGCGAGGTAGGCCGCCTCGTGCTCGAGGCCGAGCCGGAAGATGATCTCCAGGGCCTCGTCGCTCTGCTCGGGCGCCGCGAGCTCACCGCGGGCGGCGTGCAGGTCCAGGGTCGTGAGGTGGGCGCAGGCCAGGTGCTTGGTCAGGTCGGTCGGGCTGAGGACAAGGCCGGCCGGGGTGAGCTGCATGAGCTCACCCTGCCAGCTGGGTCATCCATCACGCGGTTCGCCGGGCTGCGCTGAGTACGGCGTCGCCCTGGCCGAGCATCGCGATCCGCCGCAAGGCGCCTTACTCCGCCGCTGGCTCGATGTCAGCGTGATGGCGGTGTTCGAGCGCCGAATCCTCGACCTCGACGCTGCGGCCGCCCGGCGGGCCGCCCGCTTCCACGTCTCCGACCCGGCCCCGTTCCGCGACGCCCTCATCGCCGCGACCGCCCTCGAGCAGGGGCTGGCGGTGGTGACGCGCAATCAGAAGGATTTCACCCGCTTTCCCGGGCTGCGGGTTCTGGACCCCTGGGCTGGTGGGTGAGCGCTTTCCCTGGCCGTACCCGTCACGCCACGGAGAGTTCGTCCGGCCGGTAGGACGTCGTGATCGGTTCCTCGACGTCGGTGAAGTGGACGGCGACCTGAACGCGACCGTTGCGATGGCCCAACACCGTGGCGTTGTGCATGCTCGCGCCCAGCTGGACGCGCACGGTGGTTCCTACGGCGAACTGCTTCGCGGAGGAGGCGGCTCGACTCCCCCTCGACCGCACAGGAGACGGCGCGCCCGAACGCTGCGAAGCTGCGGTCACGGTATCCCTCCTCGGCTGGCCGGGCTGTTCGCCAATTCCTTCAAGTATGCGCCCACGGTTTCGTCGAGGCCAGCAGCGATCGCGCTCAGAGTTCGCCGCCAGGCCCGGAATGTACTGATCGTCAGGGGCCGCTGGGCCTGGCACTCGGCGAGCCTGGACCGATCGTCATGGGCGATGGCATTGCGGGCCTTGTTGAGGCGCTCCAGGGTCTCGACCCACTCGCCGTAACTGCCGGGATTCCGGGCGGCAAGCTCGTCCGCCAGACGAATGCCCAGCCGGGTGAAGTCATGGCAGACGTTGCCCCAACCGGCGTTGCCGGTATCGAGCCGGCGCTTGTCCTCCAGCAAAGAGCGCATCAGGGATGCCATCGCGGGATCCCCGCCCAGCCGCGTCGTCACAATGGTCTCGATCGAGCTGTCGTGAAGGTCGCGGCAGAACCCTTGGAACTCCGTCGCCAGACGCACAATGAGCGCGTGATTGATCTCCGTGGTCAACCACTTCCTGCCGGGCCCCACACCCGCCACGGCGCGGTGGGCATTGGCCAGGTTGTCCAGCCGCAGCGCCCGCGTTGAACGCCAGTCGGTCAGGGCCCGCGAGGTCATGGTGGGGACGCTAAGACACAGCCCCGACAGTTCGTTGTCCTCGCCGGCGGGCAGTCGCTCGGTCAGCGGATCGCCTCGACGAGACCGGACGCGCCCTCCACCATCTCGCCGTACCACTGCAACATGTCGATGCCGTGTCCGGGAGGCAACGCGGCGCCGAGCGCATGAGTCGCCGCGAGATCCGTCGAGGTGGGGTCGCTTCCGTCCTCGAGCTCGCTGCGGTGCGGGCATGGATTTCTGCCCGCGGATGTTGAGCCGGCCATGACAAGCGCGGCGGATCTGGAACGCAACAAGGAGAACGTGCAGGCGTTCTACGACCTCATGTTCAACGAGTGCCGCCCGGCCGAGGCGATCGAGCGGTACGCGGGCGCCACCTACATCCAGCACAACCCGCAGGTGGGTGATGGCAAGCAGGCGTTCATCGACTACTTCGAGCGGATGGCCGTGCAGTATCCCGGCAAGCGGGTCGAGTTCGTCCGGGTGATCGCCGAGGGCGATCTCGTCGTGCTGCATTGCCGGCAGAGCTGGCCCGGTGACCAGGACTACGCCGGCATCGACATCTTCCGGCTCGACCCGGCGGGCAAGGTCGTGGAGCACTGGGACGTGTTGCAGGTGGTGCCGGCCGAATCTGCCCACGGCAACGGGATGTTCTGACCCGCGGGTACCCTCGGGCCGACGCGGAATCGAGTGCGGAGGACGTGGATGACCCTGCTGGCCAAGGGCGCCAACACCGCAATCGGTGTCCCGCGCCTGCGGGCCGTCCTCGGTTGGAACTCCGGCGCCGGGGTCCCCGAGGTCGACGCCTCGGCGCTGCTGGTCACCGAGTCGGGCAAGGTCCGCACCGACGAGGACTTCGTCTTCTACAACCAGCCGGTGCACCCCTCGGGCGCGGTGCGGCACGTGGGCAAGTCCGTCGCTGCGGAAGGCTTCGCGACGGACACGGTGAGCATCGACCTGACCGCCCTGGCGCCGGAGATCACCACGGTCGCACTGGCCGCGTCGGCCGATGGTGGGTCTTTCGGTGCGGTGCCCGGTCTGCATCTGACGCTCGTCGATGCGGACTCCGGTGCCGAACTTGCTCGCTTCACCGATGTCAGCGCCTCCAGCGAAACCGCCTTCGTGCTCGGGGAGTTGTACCTGCGCGCAGGGGCCTGGAAGTTCCGCGCGGTCGGGCAGGGCTGGGCCTCGGGCCTGGAAGGGCTCGCCACCGATTTCGGGATCGCCGTCGACGAACCCGACCCGGCCGTGGTGCCGCCGCCGCCACCGCTGCCGCCGCCGCCACCGCCGCCGCAGGTGGCCCCAGCGGCTCCTTCGCCGGTGAGCGACGGCGCGAACTTCCCCGGGCGCGATGACAGTGTGAGGGTGGGCGGTATGCGCAGCAGCCTGTTCAGCGGCAACGTCGAGGTCCAGGGCGGCGAGCGCATGTCGCTGCAGAACCCGCGCCTGCTCAAGGTCGTGCTCGACGGCGAATTGTTCGCCCGCCAGGGCGCGATGGTCGCCTATCAAGGGGCGATGGAGTTTGCGTTCCAGGGCGCGGGCGGGGTCAAGAAACTGATCAAGAAGGTGATGACCGGCGAGGGCGTCCCGCTGATGCGGTGCACCGGGCGCGGTGACCTGTTCCTGGCCCGCAACGCCCACGAATTGCACCTGGTGGATCTGGAAGGTGATTCGCTGACGGTCAACGGTGAGAACGTGCTGGCGTTCGAGCCCGGGCTGACCTGGGACATCCGCCGGGTCGAAGGCGCCTCGATGTTGTCCGGCGGCGTGTTCAACATGGTCTTCACCGGCACCGGCCGGATCGCTCTGTCGGCGTGCGGGACGCCGGTCGTGCTCGACGCGACGCAAGCGCCGACGTACGCGGACCTGCAGTCGGCAATCGCCTGGTCCTCCTCGTTGCGCACCCGCCTGGTGCGCACCGCTGGTGCGAGTGCGTTGATCGGACGCGGGTCCGGGGAGGCATTCCAGCTCGCGTTCGAGGGGCAGGGCTTCGTCATCGTGCAGGCCTCGGAGGGCGAGTTCGTCCCGCACCACACGCACTAGGGCCCGATCCGCGGCTCTCGTCCCGGTCGGGCAGAGCCGGCGCGTGCGGAAGTCCGCGACCCGCCGCACGTGCCGGCAGGTCGCGGACCTCGGAGCGTCAGTGCTCAGCCGCGCCGATCAGATGCTGTCCTCCCGCCGGCGGCCCGCGGCCACCGCCAGGCCGGCAAGGACCAACGCCAGGCCGGCGACCCCGAAGGGCAACGGGTCGACACCGCCGCCGGTGTTCGGCAGCCCGCCGGAGTTCGACTGTCCGCCGGACCGGCCGTCCACTGCGGCGATCCGGAATGTGACGGGCGCCGAGGTGCCCGACCTGCGCCCATCGAGCGTCTGGCGAGCAGTGATGGTGTGCGAGCCGATGCTCAGCGGTGTGCGCGGTGTGCACCGGAAGGTGCGGTCGCTGCGCACGATCGCGGTGCAGATGACCGTGGAGCCCTCGCGAATGGTCACCTTGGCGCTGGGGGTCCCGGTGCCGGTGATCGGCGGGGTGCGGTCCTCGGTCTCGTCGCCGTTGTCCGGGTTGGTGATGACCGGCGTCGCGAGGCCGTCCGTCTCACCGGCCGGGATGTAGGTGTAGGTCAGCGGGGCCGTGGTTCCCGCGGGCGTGGTGACGGTGACATCCACCGGTCCGGCGGCGTGGGCCGGCGCGGTGTAGACGAGCTGGGTCCCGTTGCCGTTGATGGCGTCCGGGGTGATCGGCGGGCCGCCGTCGACCGAGACCGTCGAGCCCGGCTCGAAGCCGGTGCCGGTGATCGTGACGACCGTGCCGCCGGCCACCGGGCCGCGGTCCGGGTCGATGTCGGTCGCGACCGGCGCCGCGACGCCTTGCGGCCCGAAGTTCGATCCGACGGAGGCGGATGCGAGATTCACCACGGCCGTGGAGTTGAGCAGGTCGATCCGCAGGGCGGTCACGGTGAACTCGTCCACGATGCCCGAGCCGGCCGGCTTGACGGTGTTCGGCGGCTCGTCCTGGACGTTGACCGTCAGCTCCAGCACGCCGGGCAGCAGGTTGAGGATGCCGTCGTCGATCTGCCCGGTGCTCGCGCCGGCCGGGGTGAGGTCGAGGGCATCGGCGACGGTGTCGATGAGATCTGCGGCCCCGACCAGCGGGACCGGCGGCAGCATTACGCCCGGCAGGACCCCGGGGATCGCCACGGTGGCCGTGACGTTCCGCAGCGCATCCTCGACGTCGACCTGCAGTCGCGCCAGCGCGTTCTCGACCAGCTCCTCGACGTCGCCCAGCGCGGCCGCGATGGCGGTGAGCAGGGGAGTGTTCGGGGGCTGGTTGTTCAGGCTGGCACCGAGGTCGATGGTGATGACGCCGTTGGTCAGGTTGACCGTGAGCAGGCCGTTGCCGAGCACACCGTCCCCGCCGACGATGTCGTCGAGCAGATCCTGGATGACCGGGAGCGCGCTGATGTCGACGATGCTGCCCACCGGAGACAGGTCTCCCAGGGCGGCCAGGTCCGTGCCGAGTGCGTCGATGTCGGCCTGCTGACCGAGCAACGGGGCCAGCAGGCCGGACAGGACGGTGCTGTCGAGACGAAGTTCGAGGTCGGCGATCTGGTAGCTGCTGTCCTGGTTGCCGTGCGCGCCGGAAGCCTGGGTGGCCACGGCGGACAGGGCGCCGACGCTGAGGTCGAGGTCGTCCAGGACACCGGTGTCCGGCAGCAGAGTGTTGAGGTCGAGGGTGGCGTTGGCCGGGAACTGGGAGGTGCCGCCGGTGTCGATGGCGCCGTCGTTGTTCACGGCCCCCGACGCGCCGAGTGAGCTGCCGCTGGGGCGGGCGATGGCGATCTGATTCACCGCGCCGAGGTCCAGGATGCCGTTCTCGCCGAGCAGGTCGATTGTCCCGAGCGGTACCCGCACGGAATTGATCACGGTGGCGTCGATCCCCTGGCGAATGGTGATCGTGGGCTCGCCGTCGTTGTGTGCACGCGCTGGTGCAAGCGTCGCGACGTCGTCGAGGTTGGGGTTTCCGGAGCCGTCGAGGAAGCGGCCCTCCGCCTGGGAGTTGGGCGTGGCATCTGCCGCGGCGGAGCCGGCGGCGAGCACCAGACCGGCAGCGCCGAGAGAGCCGGTGACTGCCATGGCCACCACGCGGGTGCCGCGCATGGACGCGGTGCGGCGACGGTGGTGGGTGGGACGCGGGCTGACCGGCATGGCGTACTCCTCGGGTCGGTCGTGCGACGGGGCAGCGGGAGGGCTGCGGGGCCCGTGAAGTGCAGTGATTACGGCGTCGGGTGTCACGTACTCATCGACATCGGGTCAGTGCCGATAAATGGGGCAATCGGCCTGCAGAACTCACCTGTTCGGGCCGGTTTGAAAGAAAGGATCAAGAAATTCGAGCGCATTTCTCTTGATCCAATTACTGCGTTGCGCCGGGTCTGTATTGCCGGTGGAAATTCACCGGCACATCGCGACGGGAGCTCCTCGGCGTGGTGTCAGCCGGGGGTGTTTGCGATGCTGAGCCATGACCGCTTCGCCTGCGGCGCCCGAGTTCGCCGACGCCCGCCGCCTCGTTCGTGAGCACCTGCTCGACCGCTGGACCGAGCAGGACGGGCGGCTCTACATCGCCGAGGTGGGTCGGCAGAGCCCGACGCACTGGTGCCTCGACGCGGGCTCCTACGAGGCCCTGGTGCTCGAGGACCCGGAGTTCGTGGTCGAACCCGCGGTGACCTATCTCGTCGACAAGGTAAGCGGCGCCGTGCAGGAGGTCCCGCTCACGACGGAGAACCTGACGTCGCTGGGCGAGATGACGGCCTACGGCGAGCTGACCGACGACTAAGTCAGGGCGTGCTGCCGGCTGCCGCGCACCACCTCGAGGTCCGAGCCTGAGGTGCTTGGAATCGAGCGAGGTCACCCCATACCGTGTGATTCCTCCATCACCGTGCCGATTCCACCTGCGGGGACTCCATGTTCGGAAAAGACGTGCTGGCCGGATCTCCCGGCAAGGTTCTGGCGACTTCTGCCGTGACGGCGGTCATCGCCGTCGGTCTGGCGGTGCCGAGCGCGCAGGCGGCTGCGTCCGCAACGCTGGCCTTCGACTTCCCCGCCGAGGTGGTGGTCGGCGACACCGTGATCGCCCAACTCAAGGTGACCAACACCGGTGACAAGGCACTGAAGCTGACGGCGCTGCGCGCCGTGCTGGCCTGCGAGGTCACCCCCACCGCTGCGCTGTGCACCAGCAACGAAGAGCGCCGGGTGTTCGAGGTCCGCAAGGCCGAGACCACGAACTCGGCCTGCGAGGACACCACCTTCCGCCCGACCCAGACGGGCAACCGGGTGGTGCTGGAGCCGGTCAGCAATCTGGGCGATCCGGTGAGCGCAGCGACGCTCAAGCCCAACGACATCTGCACCGTCAACCTGACGCTCGCGGTGCGGGCGGTGCCCGCGAAGGACGCGGACGGCGACGCGGGCATCCAGACCAAGGCGGGGGCCGTCGCTGCGCTGCGGAACACGGCGACCACCCCACCGACGATCCTGGCACCGGATGACCTCAACGAGGTGGTGACGGTCGACCGCGCGCCCGGTGATGAGCCCGTCGAGGAAGAGCCCGTCGATGAGGACCCGACCGACGAGGCGCCGCCCGTGACCTGCCAGGGCGTCAAGGCCACGATCGTGGGCACCCGCTCGGGCGACACCCTGAAGGGCACCTCGGGCCGGGACGTCATCGCCGGTCTCGGTGGCGGCGACATCATCAACGGTGGGGGCGGGCGGGACCTGATCTGCGGTGGCAGCGGGGAGGACACGCTGCGCGGCAGCACCGGTGCCGACACGCTGTCCGGCGGGTCCGGCAACGACGCCATCAACGGTGGGGACGGAGCTGACGACCTGGCGGGGGGCGGCGGGAACGACCGGCTCAACGGAGCATCGGGCTCCGATGACCTGTTCGGCGGCCCCGGTAACGACAAGCTCGTCGGCGGTCCGGGCAACGATCGGATCGTGGGTGGCTCGGGTACGGACCGCGGCGAGGGCGGGCCCGGCACCGACACCTTCAGCAGCACCGAGCGCCGTAAGGCCTGACGGCCCTTCCGGGGCGCTCGTGCGCGCCTGCCCCCGACTCTGGTGGCGTGGCCGACGTATCGCAGCCGCGCGATAGGTGCGGCGCGCCACCCAACTGCGCGCCTCGGGTTCTGACGACCGCTCAGCGCGACCGCGCCGCAGGGGTCCCACTCGGCACCGCTTGCCGGGCCCCTCGGCGCGGAGTATGAACTCGGCCCGCCGCGGCCGGCCGGAGTCGACGTCGTTATCGGGTGAATTCACCGAGTGCTGATCCGTTGACGCGCACATGGGCGGGTCGACCCCCGGCGAGAGACGCCCTCGCAGGTCGGTGCGGGGTCGTCATCCTCGGGCAGCAGGTGTGGGTAGACGTTGTACAGGACCTCGCAGTCGCAGTACCCGCCGCGTGACTGCAGCCGCTTCGCCAGCGCGGTGGCGCGCGGCGCATTCCGTCCCCGCCACTGCTCGGCCCAGCGCAGGGTGTTGTCGCAGCCGAATTCTCCGAGCATCCGAAGTAGGTAACAGGTCAGACACTCCCGGTCGAGGGGAGCGGTGAGGTTCTCGCTGGCTTCGCCGAGTAGCTCCTCGGCGGCGGTAAGGGCATGAGATGTCATGGCGAAGGTCTATCGGCAAGCACCGACAGTCTGGGGCGGGCAAGGTCGAGGGAACACACTCTCGGGTGTCGCAGGCGTGAGGTCTGGTCTGTTTCCACGAGCTCGGGGCGCAGACTCTAAATTCGCCGGGTGAAGACGTTGCGGCCAGCGTGAACTCATCGAGGCCGCCCACCTGGGTCCAACCGGACCACCGGTACCAGGTGAACTTCATCGGCTTCTGACGGCGCTCGGACGCACGGCCCCCACCCGTCGGAAGCGAGAGCATCTCGGTTTTGTCAGACCCCGCCAGTACAACGGAGGCAGACCAAAGGGGGTCACATGCCGAACACCTCGGTTCGCGTCGAGCACAACCAGCTGGTGCTGGGTCCGGTACGCGTCAACTTCCAGCGCACGCTGCGCATCCCGGAGACCGGGCTGCACCCGCTCCCGCCCGGCCTCGGGTCGTTCCCGCTGCGCCGCGTTGAGGACTATCCGGACACCGCGCCGGCCGAGTGGCTCGAGCGCGGCGGCGTCATGCTGCCCGTTTACCAGCGCGAGGCGATGTGGCTCTTACTCGGCGCCGACGAGCCGGCCGCGCTGCAGGTCGGCATCGGCAAGGTCTGCGCCGTCAGCGGAAAGACCTGGCGCGAGCGGCTGACCAGGAAGAAGCAGAACTACCTCGCCTTGCCGGAGCAGCCCTGGCTGGACGGTATCAACGCCGGCGAGGGCTTCATCCGCCAGTTCGTCGCCGTCCCACTCGGACTCGGCGCCACCGTAGAGGGTCAGGTCACCGGCCAGGAGCGCCACGGCGGGGTTCAGCTGCGGGCGGTCGGGGCGACGGCAGAGGTGCTACGTCAGTGGCGGGCTCGACCGCCGGTTGTCACGCCCGAGTGTTACGACCTGGGCTGCGGGGCCCCGGACATGGGCCTGGGTGCCGGCGGCCGGATGCGGCAGGAGATCTACGCCGACAAGCGGGTGCTCAGCGATTACGACGAGGACCGGTCGTGGCGGGTCTTCGTCCACCTGTGTTCGGCCGCGCAGTGGACCGCGATCACCGGTGAGGCCGCGCCCTCCAGCCCCGTCGACCGCGACGCCTACGTCGCCGCCGGGCTGCCATGGTTCGACTACTACGACGCGGACCAGGTTGATCTGGCGCCGAGTGAGACCCTCGCGACGGTGAAGTCGGTGGGGGAGTTCGTCGGTAAGGACGGCCCGTTCGTTCCAGTCGATCCGGCCACGGTGGTTTCGCTCAAGCACCAGGGCGGGGACCTCGTCTCCCCCGGTGACTGATAGTCAGCGCAGTGACGCTGAATCATCGCCACTCCAGCTCGCCGACGACCTACGTTCGGAGCTGAGGGGTCATGACGGAGAACCCATGCCGCGCCCCGGGGAATACGACGGGCCCCGAGGGCGCGGAGGAGCAGGTGGACCCTGACGACACCACGCCGTTCACTGCCGAAGACCTGGTCGAGGCGGTGTCCGCCGTGGCGCGCGGATCGCATCTGTCGGCCTGGGGCGCTGCGGTGCTGACGGCGCTCCACCGACTGATCGATGAACGGCCCGGGTCCTAGCCGCACCCGCAGCTCCCGTTGTGGGCGCGGGCAAGAAAGCAGACCGGGCAGACACCGTTATCGATACTCGGGACGTCGTTGCGTACGCCGCCTCCCCAGTGCCCGTGCGCCGGGTGGGTAATCCCCCATTGGCCACGGCTGCGCCCACTGGGCCAGATGTCGTCCTCGGCCAGGACCGGTAACCAATCGCCGAGGGCGTCGACCACCTCGGCACGAGAGCGAAAACCGTTGGTCCACCCGGAATGGATGTTGAGCGCGGGCGCGCCGTCGCGGCGTTCGGCCTTGATGTAGCCCGATGTCCCGACGTAGCGCACGATTCCGATGCCGTCGGTGATCTTGCGGATCACCCCGTGGTTCTCCGGGGGAATCCCATGGGCGGCGAGGGCCTCGTCGAGGGTCGCGAATTCGCGTGCGGTCATGACAAAGCACCTGCCCGGACCTGCCTCCAGCGTCGAGCCATCTCCGCAGTGATTGCCCACCACACCTCGCCACCGTTCGCGGGGAGGTCCCCACCTCCGGGGCATAACGGCCAGAAGTGATCGCCATGATGATCTCGGGGCACGTTGGGGAAGTTTGCTTTGAGGTGCCGACTGATCTTGCGCGGGGCATCGCGCCACTCATTGATTTCCATGCCGGCGAGCTGCGCAACCTTTGATGTTGGTAGCCAGATCTCGCCCTTCTCGCGTGCCTGGGTGCACACGTCCATGGCGCGGGTCCACCGCGCGGTGGTGAGGGTGAGTCCCCGCGCCAGCGTGGCCAGGTCCTCGAGACTCCAGGGGTCGCGTCGTGCGAGCTTCTCCTCCTCTTGGTCAGCTGCGAGGTTGCCCGCGACCTCGGGTGAGGTGGTGATGACGTGGCGCACTCCTTCGTCCCCGCGGGCGGTCTCGCGCTGGGCAATCAATGCGGTGATCTCGGCGTAGTCCTCGATCCGAACGAGGAGCGGGAGCCACTTACTCATGAATTCTCCGATGGGATTGGCTGTCCACAGAGAATCCCATTAGCAGTGCACTGTCAGACTATCCGGGGATGTGAGGCTCTGACGCCCCGGTGCAGCACGGCTGGCCGGGCGTGCACGCCGAGGACCTCGCCGAGCTCGCCTCGATCATTGGCACCCGCAATCCGCCCCGGTATGACGCCCGCACCTGCGCTTCGTCCTTGCCGGCACCGGCGCCCTGCTGGAGGAGTTGCAGGTGTAGGCAAGACGGTGCTGCTGCACTGCGTCCACGCCCAGAGCCGCACGCCCACCCTCGCCGCCCTCTACGGCGCCCGCCGCACCGGCCGCAGCGCCGCCGAGACACTCACCGACGTGCTCCGCGCACGGCCGACCGCCGACCCCAACTCACCGGCACTTGGTGACGTGGACTACTGGACTGTCGGTTCCTGCGTGGCGGGGTTCCCGATCGCCCTGATCCGGGGCAGGGTCGGGTCGTGAACCTGGAGCACGGTCTTTACGAAGCCCTCATCACCGAACGGCTTCGCGATCGAGTCGCCGACTTGCGCCAAGGCGAAGTCCACATCGAGGTCGACGCGATCGCCGACGCCGAGCTCTCCCGGCTGCTCGGCCGTCACCTCGGCGACGTGGTGGCCGCTCGACTCCGCGGGATCGACGGGGTCGAGGCGACGCGCTTGGTCAACGAGATCCTGCGAAGCGTCTCTGGGCTGGAGGCAGATTCCGTCCCGGAACCGGCGCAGCTACTGCGTGGGGTTGCGCGAGCGATGCCCGGCGGCCCCCGGACCCTTCTGCGCCCTGAGATCCCGCTCGATCAGTCGGACCTGCTCGTCAACGGGCGGGACGAGCCCAACCTCTCCCGCGCGATTAAGGGCGAGATTCCGTCGGCGGATCGCATCGACATCCTGCTGGCGTTCATCCGGTGGAGCGGGTTGCGCCTCTTCGGCGCGGAGCTCAAGGCGGCGATCGAACGCGGCGTCGAGGTTAGGGTTCTCACCACGACCTACCTTGGCTCCACAGAACGACGGGCGCTGGACTACCTCACGGGCATCGGTGCCAAGGTCGCGGTGAGCTACGACAGCCGCTCGACCAGGCTGCACGCCAAGGCGTGGCTTTTCACCCGCAAGACCGGCTATCACACCGCGTACGTCGGCTCGTCCAATCTCTCCATTGCCGCGATGGTGGAGGGCCAGGAGTGGAACGTGCGCATCTCCAGTGTGGAGACACCGCACCTGGTTGAGAAGTTCCGCGCCACGATTGAGTCCTACTGGGCTGACCGGTTCCACGGCTTCGAGCCCTACGACTCGGAGCTCGACGCCGAGCGATTCGACGAAGCCGTGCAGGCGGCCGGCGGTTCAGCCCAGTCGCTCACTTTCGTCGTCTCGGGCCTCGACGTCCGGCCTTATCCGTTCCAGCAGGAGATCCTCGAAGCTCTCGCCGTCGAGCGTGAGGTCCACGATCGCTGGCGCAACCTCGTCGTCGCTGCTACCGGGACGGGCAAGACCGTCATCGCCGCCCTCGACTATCGGCGGCTCCGGAGGTCGGCTCGTTTTGGTGACGATCCCTCACTGTTGTTCGTCGCCCACCGGCGCGAAATCCTGGAGCAGAGCGTGCGGACGTTCGCCACGGTTCTCGGGGACGGGTCCTTCGGCGAGTTGTACGCCGGTGGCGCCAAACCCCAGCAATGGCGCCACGTGTTCGCCTCGGTGCAGTCGCTTGCACAGGGCGGGCTGGAGAAGTTCGAGCCCGACGCGTTCGACATCGTCATCGTCGACGAGTTCCACCACAGCGAAGCCGCGACCTATACCCGGTTGCTTCGGCATCTCCAACCCAAGTTGCTCCTTGGGCTCACGGCCACGCCGGAGCGCGCAGACGGCAAGGACGTCACCCATTGGTTTGACGGGCACATCGCCGCCGAGCTTCGCCTCTGGGAAGCGCTCGAGCGCGACCTGCTCTGCCCCTTTCACTACTTCGGCGTGCACGACCTCACCAGGCTCGATGCCGTCGAATGGCGCGCCGGCCGCTACGACATGAAGCAGCTAGACAGCCTGATCACCGGCGACAGCGTGCGGGCCCGGATCGCGTTGAATTCCGTCCGCGACAAGGTGCCCGACCCGCACCGTATGCGCGCGCTGGGTTTCTGCGTGAGCCGCGCGCACGCGCACTTCATGGCACGGTTCTTCCATGAAGCGGGCCTTCAGTCGGTTGCGGTCGACTCGGATACTTGCGCGGCCGATCGTGACGAAGCGTTGCGCCGTCTCAAAGCCCGCGAGATCAACGCCGTCTTCACGGTCGACCTGTTTAACGAGGGCGTGGATATCCCTGAGATCGACACCGTGCTGATGCTACGGCCAACGGAGAGCGCCACCGTTTTCTTGCAGCAGCTCGGGCGAGGCCTGCGTCGGTCCGAGGGCAAGGACGTGCTCACGGTGATCGATCTCGTGGGCTTCCAACACAAGCGGTTCCGCTTCGACCTGCGCTATCGCGCGCTCACCGGCGCCAGCAGCACTGGTGTGGAGGATGCCGTAGAGCACGGCTTCCCCTACCTGCCGCCTGGTTGTCATATTGAGCTCGACCGCCAGGCCCAAGCCGCGGTACTGCAGAACCTGCGCGAGCAGCTCACGCCTAACGCGACCGCGCTGGCGCGGGATGTCGCCTCCTACGGTGATGTGCCGATGTGGCGGTACCTGGCCGAATCAGGACGCGAGCTGCCGGAGCTGTACGCCGGCAAGGACCGTTGCTGGACAACGCTTCGACGACGGGCAAGCCTGCCGACCCTGCCGGCGGGAGCGGGCGAGGACGCACTGCTGCGACGGATGTCGGCGCTACTCGCCGTCGACGACATGGAGCGCATCCGCGCCTACCGGGCGCTGCTGGCCGGCGAGGTCAGGGTGGCGGACAGCGCCAGCGAGCGTGAACTGCGGTTAGCGCGGATGCTGTTCTTCACTCTCTGGCCGGGGGGCGGTGACTTCCCCTCCTACGACGCAGGCTTCGACAAGCTGCGCTCGCAACACCCGGCCGTCTGCGTGGAAGCGCTGGAACTGCTGGAGCTGGCCACCGAGCGGATCGCCCACGTACCGCTGCAGCTCGTCGAGGAAGCGTTCGCGGACGTCCCGCTGCAGATGCACGCGCGCTACTCCAGGGAGGAGATGCTGGCCGGCGTAGGTGCTGTCCGCCTTGACGGGGCGAAGCCCAACGTCGACCGATCGGGTGTGCGCTGGGTGGAGGCCGTGAACGCCGACGTCGTGAACGCCACCGTGCAGAAGAACGAGACCGATTACTCCCCGAGCACGATGTACCGCGACTACGCGATGTCCCCGTCGCTGATGCACTGGGAATCGCAGTCGACGACGAGCTTGGAATCACCAACCGGTCAGCGCTACGTCCAGCACCGTGAGCGCGGCTCGCACGTGCTGTTGTTCGTCCGCGAGACCCAGACGAACGAGACCGGCAGCACGCCATACTTGTTCCTCGGCCCGGCCAGCCACGTCAGTCACGAGGGCAGTCGGCCGATCGCGATCGTATGGCGGCTCGCCCACGACATGCCTGTGGACTTTTACCATGGCGTCCGTTTGCTGTCGGCCTAGTGGAGGTGATGCTTCGGCGGGCGAGCGTTCCCGGACCGCCAGGTACCGGTCATCGGTGGTGACCGCGGTCGTGGCCGTTCTGGTGGTGGATGCCCCGCCGACGGAGCAGAGGCGCCGCCCGACTTACGCCGGCTCTCACATGTTCTTGCGCTCGCACTCGAGCATCTTCACCGGGAATCCGGTCTTCTTCGCGACGTGCTCGCACGCGTAGCCCTGGGCGAGCAGGTCGACGGCCTGCTCCCACGTGACGCCCAGCGGCGCCTCGGCCTTGATGTTGCGCACCTCGACCGGATTCTTCGACTTCTTGATCGGTGTCACGCCCGACAGGTTACGCCGCGAACGGCGTCGGGGCCGCCGGATGCCGAGCGGCCGGGCGCCCTGGACTAAGCGTCGAGGCCGCACGCTCCTCTGTTCACCTGGCTGGATCTCGTTAGCCTTGCTCGGTGCCCAAGAAGCGCCCGCGCCCACGCAAGCCGTGCAAGGCCGGCCGCCCCGGCTCCGACCGCGGGCGTGAGCCGGAGCTGATGACGTCGATCCTCCGCGCGCTGCGCGAGCCACACCCGCTGGAGCTGCTCGCCCTCGTCAGCGGACTGTGGGCGGTGGGCGACCCGCGACGGCGCGATCCGTTCCAGGAGCACGCGCCGGTGATCTCGCGCGAGGAGCTCGTCGACAGCTTCCTGGCCATCGACCGGATCGAGACCACCGCCGCCCTCGCCGTGCTGGCCGCTTTCACCACCGACGAGCTGCAGCGGGCGCGGATCCGCCGTGAGCTCGCGGTGCGTCGCCAGCCGCTGCCGACGTGGCTGAGCGCCCTCGATCGGACCGGCGCACCCGCGGGCGTCGACCTCGTCGAGCACGTCCTCGGCGACGGTGACGACTACCTGATCGACGTCAGCGTCGGGGGACAACCGCTGACCGCGATCATCTACGTCGACCACAACATGGGCACCGTGGTCAAGGACGCCTTCGTCGTCCCCGCACCGCGCGCGGAGGTGGCCGCCCTGATCCACAAGGCCGCCGACGACGGCCCGGACACCACCGTCACCGCGACCGACCCCGCCGATGCCCGGGCCCGAATCAGTGCGGCGATCGAGCACGGCGCGATGATCTTCCCCCCGCTGGAGAGCGAGAGCTGGCCCGCCGCGCGCCCACTGGTCGAGTGGATCCTCGCGATGTTGCCGGCCGGCGGCACGGACTACCCGCGCACCGCCTGGACCGACGCGCAACGGGCCCGCCTCGCGCGCCAGGTGCTCGCCTCTCCCTACGCGAGCGGGCTCGGCACCGCGGCGCACCGCGACATGCTCGAGTCGATCCTGTGGTTCGGCACCGACTACGGCCCCGGCGATCCGCTGCGCTGGAGCGCGGTGGCAGTGGAGCTGGTGCTGCTGGACTGGATCCCGCGCAAGATCAGGGATCGCCCGGCCCGCCTCGCCGTCGCCCCCGCGGTGCTGCGTGCACTGGTCCGCTATGCGCACGCCGAGCGCGGCATCCGCTCCGTCCTCACCGACGAGGTCCTCGCGGCGATCGACGTGTACGAGCCCGGCTACCAGGAAGCGATCCGCACCCCGCGCCTGCACGGCGCCGAGGCGTTGCTGGCGAGGATGGGGGCGCTGAACCCTGCGGTCGAGGCGCAGCTGCTGGGTCACGCCGAGGACGACCTCGACGACCTCGACGATCTCGACGACCAGCAGCTCCTCGCGGAGATCATGCTCGACGGGCTCGAGCGCGCGGTGGGTGGTCGGGCCGCCCTGGACGCCCTGAGCGCGGACCCGCTACCGGAGGAGGATTTCGCCTGGGCCGCCGTACCCGCCGACATCCACGACCGGGTGCGCGAGGTGCTGGAGTGGACCGACCGGTGCTGCCTGGATCTGCTCGACGGCGAGTACGCCACGGCCGCGCGACGGGTACTCGCTGACGCAGCGTCAGCCGACCCCGGCATCTTCCGCCGCAAGGGACGCGCCGAGACCTCCGCGGCAGCAATCTGCTGGATGGTGGCGAAGGCCAACGGAGTGTTCGACAACTGGCGATACGACCCCGCCCGGCCCGTGCTGAAACTGGATCAGGTCAAGGACCTGGCAGCGTATTTCGGGCTCGGCTCCGCGAGCCACTCCCAGCGCGCCCAGGTGTTCCAGCGCGCGATCGGCGTCGACCCCTATCACCAGTACGGCCGCATGGACCTGGGCTCGCCGCGTTACCTCACCGCCCACCGTCGCGCCCGACTCATCGAACTACGCGATCGCTACCGCGAGAACGAGCGCCCGAGGGCGTAGCGAGTGCTTCTTTCCCGGGCGATTCCGGACACCTCAGGTAGGGCGCCGTCCGTCCAGCAGCCGAGCGGGACAGATCGTCAGCGGGAACGGGCGCTGCACCGTCACCGACTCTTCGCCCGCTGCCGACGCGACGAGCTGGTAGGCCCCGGTCTCGTCGAGTTCGCGGACCTCGATGGTTCCCGGCTCCACCGGATTCAGCAGCCAGTAGGAGACGACGCCGAGGCGCGCATAGTGATCCAGCTTGGTGTTGCGGTCGTGCAGCCGCGTGCTGCGGGAGAGCACCTCCACCGCCAGCGCCGGGCCTACCGGCAGGAACTTCTCGGTGAGTTCAGCGAACTGCGCGACGATGACATCGGGATGTACTTCGTCGAGTGTCGACGTCCGCACCGCGAAGGGCGCGATCAGGACGCGCAGGTGCGGCGGGCAGGACGCATGTAGCTGTCGGTAAATGGCCCCGGCCATCTCCTGGTGCGACCAGGTGGGCGCGGGGCTCACCAGCAGGGTCCCGTCGATGAGCTCATAGCGCCGGCCGTCATCGGGCATCGTCTCCAGGTCTGCCACGGTGAACGGGCGACCTTCGGCGAGTCCGAGCTGATCGGTCATGGTCCCCATGGTCCCCCTCCCCTTCTCATCTGGCCACCCTGCTGGGCGCTCCGCCGTCGGCCAACGGCCGGCGGAGGATCTGTGGAGAATTTCCCTGTGATGGGCCCGCGCCCTCGCCGAGGAGAGCTGGGCGGACTGCTCCGACCGGCCCGGGGAGTACGAGGTGGTTGAACGGACCGGCGTGGACATCGACGCCCTTGCCCGCACCCTGTGCTGGCAACCGGGCTGAGCTGCGCTGCTTATTCCGCGTCCAGCGGTTCGATCGTCTCGGCCACGAGCGATCTATGGGCAGCTCACTTTGGCGAGGCGTGCTGAGGCTGCTGCCAGGCCCGCACATCGTGCACAACAGCGGTGGTTTGGCGCCCGAGCGCTCTGGGCAGGCGCCAGGAGAACCACGTCGCCGCGTGCCACGTCCGTGGCCGCATCGCACCGGAGGCTGCTGATGACTCGTGCTCAATTCGCCATGCTGACCGGCTTCCTCATCGCTTGGGCCTGGGCGGAGTCCGGGTTCCTGGTCATGCTCGCCGCGCTCGTCGCGGCCGCGATCGGCCTCGGTGTCACGCGGGTCCTCGACGGCCAGCTCGATCTGACCGAGGTCTCCGAGCGCCTGGCCCGGCCCCGGCGCTGACGGCGGCCCACCCACCACCGAAGGAGAAGCACCCCATGAGCGCTGCACAGACCGACTCCTCGACGTCGGCGCGCACCACCTCCGGCATCGACAAGCCGGACCGGGAACAGGAAGGCGCCCAAGACCGGGCGCAGGCAACCAAGGCCGACAAGGTTCCTACGCAGAGCGGCACCGCGTTGCGCCGCAGCGACGCCGGCACCAATCGGGCCTCGCTGGTCACTGCGCAGGGCAAGACCAACATCGCGGACACCGTCGTCGCCAAGATCGCCGCGTTCGCCACCAAGGAGATCCCCGGCGTGCACTCGATGGGACGCAGCATGAGCCGGCGCATGGGCGCGCTGCGCGCCATCGTCCCCGGCCAGAGCGAACCTGCCACCCAGGGCGTCAGCGTCGAGGTCGGGGAGAAGCAGGCGGCCGTCGATCTCGACGTCGTGACCTGGTACGGCGAGAGCATCGTGGAGGTCAGTGAGGCCGTGCGGCGCAACGTCATCGAGCGCATCGAGGCCATGACCGGGCTGGAGGTCGTCGAAGTCAACGTGCACGTCGATGACATCTATGTCGACGACGGTTCCAGCCAAGAACAGTCACAGGCCCGGGTCGAATAGTCCCGCCGATGTCCCACCCGCCCACGACTTCGTCCGAGGCCGTCCCGCGCCCGCCCGCGGGACGGTCGGCGAGCCCGGGCACCCGCGGATCGCTGGCGCTGTCCCTTGCCACCGCAGCCGCTGCGGTGCCCGGGGTCGAACGCCTGTGCGCAGGCCCCGGCGTGCCGGCCGTCACGCACTATCCGGGCGGCACGGTGACCGGGATCGTGCTCGGCACCGACCGCGCCGAGGTTCATCTGGTCGCCGCCCGCCTGCCCTTAGCCCCGGTCGTCGACGCCGTGCATGCGGCGGTGCGCGCCGCGCTCGCGGCGCAGGATTCATCGCTGCCGGTTCAGGTCTACGTCGAAGACGTCGTCCTCGGTGACCCGGTACGCCCGACTCCCCGCCGCCTGCCCACCGCCGAGCGTGCGCCATGACCCGGCTGATCGTGAACCGACTGCTGTCCTTCCTACTCGGCGCGGCCCTGATCGCCGCCGGCCTCACCGCGCTCGTCGACGGCCTGCGCGTCGCCTTCGACCGCTCGCCGTGGATCATCGCCGGGCATCGCAGCTACGCCGAGGGCCGCAGCACGCAACTCGGCGACGGCGTCGTGCTGACCGCCGCGCTGCTCGCGGCCGCCGTCGGGCTGCTGCTGCTGGTCTTCCAGCTCTGGCGCCGCCCGCCGCGGCGGCTGCGGGTCAGCGCGCCCGCTGTGGGTGCGCGCGAGAGCGCGTCGGCCATGCGCGAGCAGTGGTGGCTGGCGCGGCGCGGAACCGAGCGGCTACTCGCCTCGCTCGCCCGAGGTGATGCCGCCGTCGCGCAGAGCTCAGTCGCGCTTCGCCGGCGCCGCCGGGGATGGTCCGCCCAGGTGGACCTCACCCCGACCAGCGCCGATGCTGCCACCGACACCGCAGCCCGGCGGATCCGCGAAACCCTGGACGACCTGGCGGCTGACGAAGTGTCAGTTCGCGGCGGCGTGCTGACCGGAGGCCGCCATGATTGACCGCGTCAACCGGGTGCTGTGGACCGTGCTCGCCGTGCTGCTGCTCAGCGGTGGCGCGCTCGGCGCGCTCGCCTCGCTCGGACACGTCGCCGGGACCGACACCGACTCACCGCTGCTGTGGGACTGGGCCATCGAGCGCTGGCGAGACGCCGGCGTGGCAGCGCCGCTAACCGTCGCAGGTCTCGGCGTCCTGCTCGTGGTGCTCGGCGTGCTGTTGAGCCGGGCGCAGCTACCGGCGCGGCGCCGGCAGCTGGAGACGTTGCAGCTGGGCGGCCCGGCGCAGCGAGGCGCGACCAGCGTGCGCGGCGGCGCCCTGCCCGGCGCCCTCGCCGAGGACCTGCAGCGCTTGGACCAGGTCCACGCTGCCCAGGTCAGCGTGCACGGCGGGTGGGAGCAGGCCACGGTCGCGCTCCGGCTGGACATCGCGGCCGGCACCGTCGTGGACTCCCTGGCCGCCGCGGTTCGCGAATGTCTGGCACGCTTCACCGCCACGACCGGCGTGCAGGTCCGCGAGCTCGAGGTGACGCTGCACCCGCAGCCGGAAGCGGTGCCCTCCCGGGTGCAGTGATCCCTACTCCAGGTCGCGCCGAGATCGCACCAGGCCCGCCCGGCGCATCCGGGTGTGCACCTGCTGTGCCAGACGCGCCCGCAGGCCGCGGCGGGACACGAACACGACGTCGCCGCTCCCCATGTCAGCGCCGGCCCGATTCGGTTGCGCCGACGCGGCGCTGATCGACTCCCAGGCCTGTTGCAACGTCAGAAACTGGGCCGCCGCGGCCGGGCTCGGGTCCCGGTCGGGGTGATAGCGCCACACTGCACGCCGGTACGCGCTGCGCAACTCGGCGGCGTCGGCGCCCGGTGCCACGCCGAGCACCTGGTAGGGGTCCATGACGGGATCTCTGCCCGCTCGCACCGACTCGATGCCTGCCGCGTTGTGCCGACACCGTCAGGTCCGCGCGGAACGCTGCGGCCACCTCGTGCATGCTCGACGCCGGGGATTTGCGCACCCGCGCGTCCAGCGCCGCCTCGTCGATCAGCATCAGGCGGTCGACGGTCTGGTGCAGATGATGGGAGAACGCGATCGCCTCGCCCGCGGTATCCGGCACGACGAGCGCGACGACCTGGACGCCGAGGACCTGGGCCTCTTCGACGGCCTCGGACAGGTCGTCGTCCCCGGAGACGAGGTAGACGATCTCGGCGGCCCGGTTCCGGGTCTGCGCGATCAGGTCCAGCGCCAGCACGTCTCCGGTGTCCAGCTTCGGCGTTCTCGAGGCGTTTGGTAATCGGGCCGACGGCCGAGCCCGCCAGCCACCGAACGGCCCCTGGCGCGCGATCATGCGGATCCTGAGATCGCCGGACAACGAGACGGCGGTCCCCTACCCTGATGGTGCTTCAGATCGCGGCCCAGGTCCTCCGGCCGGCCGCAGGCAACCGACGCTCCCCTCGCACGGTGCCCCCGGAGGAAAAGCAGGCCTGCGCAGTCCCGCGTCGGCACAACAAGGGGACCACGGAAAGCACACCGGGGTCCGAGCCCTTCGGAGAGCACATGTCCATTCCGTTGACGAACCCGTGCACCAGCTACGGCCGGGGCCACCGCGTGCACTTCATCCAGGGCCTGCAGCACGCCAAGGTCGCCGCCGAGGACCGCCACGGCGAGATCGTCGCCATCGCCGGGGAGGTCATCGAGGTCCGCTTCGACGACGGCGCGACCACCCGCTACCGCAACCACGAAACCGTGCGCCTGCAGGCGATCCTGACCGAGGCCGGTAACCCGCGGGTCGCCACCAACCGGCGGTTCGCGCTGCTGCTGGTCCCGAGTCCCACCGGCAACTACTGCTTCAGCGTCACCGAGGACGACGGCGTCCCCCTCGCCTGCAGCGACATCCCGACCGACTTCGTGATCGGTGAGGGCGGCGTGATCGTTCCCGCGGCGTCCGGGCAGGGGTGGGCCCCGAACCCATTGGTGTTCCCCGCCCCCCGCAGTGATGCCGAGGTCGCTTCCTGACCAGCGGAGCGAGCCCCGGTCCACGGCGCCCGCTCAGGCGGGAGAGGCGGAACTGATGTTGGCGAGGGTGAACTCCCGCTCGGCGTTACGCAGTTGGCACCAGGCCGTGATCCAGCGGCCGTAGTGCGCCGCGGGGATGATGACGCGCACGGTGTGCGAGCCGGTGCGGTCGTGGTAGCCGATCCGCACCGGCGCAGCCGCTTCGATCGCGTGGGTGAGCAGATCGATCTCATCAGCGGTGAGATGACGCACCTGCTGGGCGATCGCCGAGCGCTGCGGGGTACGTCGAGACAACGCCGAGCGCCCCTCCGGGTCAGCGCGCAGGTCGGCAAAAAGCTCCGCCGGCGTGGCGGTGACGCCGGCGGAGCGTGGGGACAGGCAGGAGGAGCCGGGCACCTCCCCCCAGGCAGGTGTGGCCCCGTCAGGTCGTGCGTCGAGTTGCACGATCCCGTCAGCATCGGTGCGAACGGGAAACAGTCCGGCACGGCGCAACGTTTCGAGCACGGTGTCAGGGTGGCTCAGGGACACCAGCACGGTCGGGGCGATGACGCGCAGGTGCAGCGCGCGCAGGGCCCGGGTCACCGCGACCTCCGCCACCAGCGCCTCATCGCCGGTCAGCACACACGCCCCGGGGTGGATCTGCAGGTTGCCATGGCGACGGGCGACGTCGTGGACGAGATAGCTCAGCGGCTGCGGCACCTCTCGATCGGTGCGGGTCTGAAGCACGGCGAGGATCCGGTCGGCCTCCCAGCCGTGATCGAGCGCATTGCGGACACCGGCCGGGCTGAAGCGCCAGAGTTCAGCGTTGCCGCGGGCTTCGTTGGTCGCTGCGGTGATTAACAGTTCCGCGAGCTCGCTATCGGCCCGGCCAGTGACCAGCGCGGTGAGATCGGATTGCAGGATCAGCGTGCACGCCTCAGCGGCGAGGTGAACTCCGGATCGCGCGATCAACTCCGTCAGCGGGTCCGCGGCAGCGAGGGCGTCGAGCAGGGACGTGCCCAGGGTGCTGAGGGCGCCGGCATGGGTGAGCCCGAGGAGCCCGGACTCGACCAACGTTGCGGCTACCTGGGCTACCTGCTCACCGGGGTCGCCGTGCTGCAAGGGATGCAACCAGGGCAGCGCCGCGACCACGCCGACGAGGTCGCGAAGGCCGCCGTCGGGGCCGCGTCCTGCCTGCAGCAGGCTCCGACGCAGACCTCGGACTCCGGCGTCCAGCGGGAGTGGCGGCGCAACCTCCTTGCCCTCGCCAAGGCGCCGGCGGGTCGAGGCATGCTCGAACTGGAGCCAGGCCAACGCGAGCGATGCCCACTGCGCTGCCGGCTCCGCATCCCGCCACCCCCGATAGTGATCTGACGGACCGTAGCCGTGATCCGTGCGGGCCAGTAAGCCGGTGGCGCTGGCCAGGTCAACACACAGTGCGACGGTGCCGGCGTCGGTGGCAAGCAGACCGGCGAGCCGGCTGCGTTCCTTGGCGCCGACGCCGCCAGACTTCAAGGCCGCCACCGCGCGCGCTCCGGCCTCGTCCAGCAGCGCAGTGACGATGGCGAGTAGCGACTGGGCCTCGTCCGCTCCTGTTCCTGGTACATCGGTGGCGACCGCAATCTCCGGCGCACCGGTGAGGGCCAGATCGATTCCCGCGAGCCAGCCCGCGACGGCGACCTCGCGCGGCACCTCGACCCGGAAGCGATCCAGGCGCACCGCCAGCCCCGCGTGGGTGAGCTGCGCGCATCCGGCTTCGAAGGTTGCCCGCAGGTGGTAGTCGACATACATCGACGTGGCGCCGGCGCCGAGCATCGCGGCCGTCGTGATCGCCTCGGGCCCCAACTCCGCCACGTGATCGCGCAAGGCGGCCAATTCGGCGAAGGCGGCACCGTAGGCGGCTTCCAGCTCTGGTTTGCGCAGCCCAGTCGACCGGATGCCGAGCGCGTCTACGGCGACCCGCAGTTCATCGGCCCGGACCCCGCGCGCAATCCGGTGCGCACTGCGCCCGGTGAGGTGCCCCGTCCAATGCGCGACCAGTGCACTGGGCGCGGTGATCGATGGCCCCTCGGGCCACACCAACGCCCGCCGCGTGAGACGGTCGAGCGTTGCGGCTACCAAGGACTCATCCGAACCGGTCACCAGCACCAGGTCGGCGACGGTGCTCGTCCCGTCCCGGGCGGCCAACGCCTGTAACAGGCGCACCTCGTCGCGGTCGCAACTCTCCATCGCCTCGGCCAATGAGGCAGCCCCGCACAGTCGCTGCGCGAGGCGGGCGAAGCCGCACGGCGTCGGAGGGCGGCAACTGTCCGGGCGGGCCGCCAACACCGCGGTCAGCGCCGTGTCGTCCAGGCGGGCCAGGAATCGCGCGCACGAGTCCACGGTCGGTGCCGCCGCATACGTCCCGTCGTCGTCGAGTCCGCCCTGGCCGCCGGCCCAGGTCAACGCGGAGAGCAGGTCTTCGTCGGCGCCGACATCATCGAAGAAGGCGGGACGGCGCGGTGGTCGGGCCATGGCGGCATCCTTGCCTAGTCCCCGAGGCGGTGGAACGACGGGCGCGAGGCCATGGGAGGGCCGTCGCTGGCCAGGACCACAATCGTGATGGGTGGTGCGATCCACGCCCGAAAATCGTCTCAGTCGTTGCGATTGTGGTCTGGTGCCGCGCCGGAGCTAGAGGTCGACGCCGAGGTTGAGCACGCCGAGATAGCCCTGCCCGCGACGGTGCAGATCCAGCAGCCCGGTGCGGTCGAAGAAGGCGTCGTCCTCGTTGCTGGTGCGTCGCCCGCTGCGCCCGCCGTAGGGCGCGGCGCGCAGGACCGCGTCGGAGATCGCGTCGTCGAAGTACAGCTGGGTGGTCAGCAGCGTGCGGGCGTCGAGGCGGACCTTGAGGTGCATGTGCACCGAGCGGCCGGGATACCACCCGGGGTAGATCGTGGTGAAACGGACGATGCCGTTGCCGTTGCTGATCTGCGCGCCGCGCAGGGAGTTGCGGTCCTCGTCGCCCCCGCCGGTCCCCGGCTGCGGCGGCCGGCCACCGGCCGCGAGTGAGGCGGCCTCGAAGCTGGAGTAGATGCCGCCGGAGTCGCACTGCCAGAGCTCGACGAGCGCATCCGGCACCGCGACCGCGCGCCCGCCGCGCGCGCAGCGCGAGACGTCCAGGACCCGGAGCGCGAGCCTGAGCGAGGTGCCCGGGCGGCCCTCGCGGATGTCGCGGCGGAGTAGGTCACCGTCGAGGTAGTACGGCCCCTCAATCGACTCGCGGACCAGCGTGCAGGTCCCGGCGCGCTTGAGCAGCTCGACGTCCGACGGCGGCCGCTTCACGGCAGGACTGCCCGCAGCAGTTGGTGCGATCGGTGCGACAGGCTCGGGTGCCGCTCCGGTGCGGTTCGTGGCGGCGATGGTGGCCGCGGCGCCCACGCTCACGACCCCTGCCAGTCCGAGCGCACGCCGGCGGCTGATCAGGTGTGCCTCGGGCTCAGTGCTCTCGGGCACGGCGCACTCCTTCGCGGTCGGGACGCCCGCAGCGGCGCCTGGTAAGAGTTCGACACCGCCCGGGGCGCAGATGGGCGCCGCGGGTCTACGCCGCGATCGTGCTGCCCCGACCGTGCTGCCCCGACGGGACGTGGTCCCGGCGATCGGGCAGGCTACGAGTGGACACCGGAGGTGGACGGCGTGGACGAGACCTGGACCGAGTACGTGGTGCGCCGCTGCACGCCCGCCGAGGCAGGCGCGGCGGCGGTGCTGCTGCACGACTTCAACACCGAGTTCGACACCCCGAGCCCCGGCGTCGCCGTGCTCGCCGACCGGTTGGAGAACCTGGTCACCCGCGACGACTTCGAGATCCTGCTGGCCGGCGATCCACCGATCGCGATCGCGGTCACCACGTTGCGGCCCTCGGTGTGGACCGCCGGCCCGACGGCGCTGCTGGAGGAGCTCTACGTCCGTCCGGACCTGCGCAGTCGTGGCATCGGCGGCGCGCTGCTGACCCGCGCCCTGGATGCCGCCCGCGCCCGCGGGGTCGAGTACTTCGAGATCAACGTCGACGAAGGTGACCTCGACGCCCAACGCTTCTACCTCCGCCACGGTTTCACGATGACCGACCCGGACACCGACGAGCGAGCCTTCTACTTCTCCCGTCAGATCTGAGGCGCTGGGGTTCACCCGCGGGTCAGGCCGACGGGTCCAGGGGGAGGACGGCGACGGATGCCGCATCACTCCGGAATCGGCAGAGCGTTCTTACGATTGGCTCTACGTACTGCGCGCCGATGGCAAGGAGTTCCTGCTTCCGCAGTGCTTCCCCGGGCGCCGATCAGTGACGCCGCAACCAGCGCATGAGTTGACCACGGCCCCGGGGCATCCTGCCTTCAATGCCGCGGCCTTCACCGCCCACTGCTTCGGCGAACCCATCGAATCGGGCGGAGGGCCAGGGATTCGAACCCTGGATCAGGGTCACCCCTGATAGCGATTTTCAAGACCGCCGCACTAGGCCACTATGCGAGCCCTCCTGGCCATTCAGTGAGGTGCCGGAGCCGGCCGTGGCGTCCCGGTGCTCGCTTCATGGTCTGTGCAGTCAGTCTTCCACGTCCGGCCGTGGGAGCGCCCTCAGCCCGCCGCGCTCGGGTCGCCGCGCCAAGTCCGCGTAGGTGGCCCCGCGAGCGGTGGCCGACACCAACGTGTGGGTGGCAGCGGCCATTGCACCGCTCGGAGTTTGCGGCCGGCTCCTGCGAGCGGCTCTCACTCAGCGGTGGGAGCATGTCGTGGAGGCCTCGGGGCATTTCTTGGCCGGCGCGGGACAGGTTCTGCCCGAGGGCCCGTCACCCCTCAGCGACCTCATGTCCCGGATGACGAGGACGGCTCCTCGGGGAGCCGCTGCAGATTCTCGGCCATTCCCTTCGCGCCCTGATCGGCGATCCGGCTGAGCATCGGCTTGAGCAGAGGCTCGGCCAGGCGCAGCGGTCCCTTGAAGGCGAAGTGCGCGGTGTAGGTGACCTCGCTGCCTGCACCGTGGGGCCGGAAGCGCATGTCGTCGGTCGCCTCCAACATCCGGCCGCTGCTGTGCAGCCGGATGGCCTCCCCTGGCAGGTACTCCTGCACCCGGTAACGCAGCGTGCTGCGCAGCAGGCCCATGCGCTGGGTGTTGTCGTACTCGGCGCCGACCTTGATCTCGCCGGCATCGACCCGCTCACAGTTGACGGTGTGCGGATCCCATTGCTCGGTGGTTCGGAAATCGCTCAAGTAGTGCGCCACCACTTCGACGGGGCGCGGGGACTGCACCGTGCGGGACAGCGTGATCATGACACCTCCAGGATGTGGTCCCGGATTCCTACCCGCGGCGTGCGCAATCCATTCTCGCTGCGCCGACCATGGACCCCTCAAGTCGGACAGCCGAACGGCCGACACTCCTGCCGTCGATCGTCACGGACCGGGGGGTTCTGCAGGCATGGGCATTGTCGCGCGTGCGTTCCCGTCCCGACTGCACGCCGCCACCCTGGGACTGGCGCTGATCGCTGCGCCGATCGTCGCGCTGACCACCACGGCCAAAGCGGCGGCTCCGCCGGAGCTGACGCAGACCGTCACCCATCAGGGCAAGTCGGTCACGGTCCGGCTGAACCCGGTCAGCGTGCGCGGGCCCGCGTTCGAAGTGCTGCTGCAGAAGGACGACGGGAGCTACGCGAAGCAAGCCGCCCCGGCGGAGCGCGCGTTCCTCGGCAGCGTCGACGGTGACAGCGCCGGGTATGCCTCGGCGATCCGGACCTCGACCGGCAAGCTGAGCGGGCAGATCGTCTTCGACCGCGGCGCCACCTGGTTCTTCACCGACGGCGCCGTCACCGGTACCCGCGGCCTGACACCACCGGCCGAGTACCGCTGGCCGAGCGCGAGCAAGGCAGAGCGCAACGTCACCGTGATGCCGGGTCAGATCGGTGGCACGACGATGCGCTGGGACCAGGCGTTCGACATCGACACCAGCTGGTACACCAGCGCCGGTAAGAGCTCGGTGGCCGTGACGCTGGACGCCGTCGAGCAGGCGACCGTCGACATGCTGGCCACCTACACCTCCAACGCCCTGCTGCGCCCCGCGCTCGGGCGGATCGTCATCCGCGGCTCGGCGCAGCGCACGCCGTATGCCGCCGAGGGAATGCTCGATGCGGTGCGCACGGAATGGAACACCAACCACGCCGACGCGGACCGGGACGCGGTCGCGCTGGTGCACGGCCGCTCCGGGGGTGGCGTGGCCTGGACCGGCACCATGGGCTCGCCGACCTCGGCACAATCCGTCAACGGCGGCACGGGAGGGTTCCCGACGATCGTCCTGCGGCACGAGATCGGGCACAACTGGGGCCCGTCCGACAATCACACCAACGGGCCCGAGGGCGCGACCATCGAGTCCGGCAACCAGTACGCCCGCTTCGACGGCACCGAGCTGTCCGCGATGATGCGCCTGCGCGATGCCCGGCTGGACAAGTTCCCCGCCGACGCCGCCGCCTATCCCGTTGCGCTGCCGCCGTACGCGGCGCTCGACCTCGCCGACGGCGCGTTCAGTGGCGTGCCGCTGGCGATGCGCCCGACCGCGAACGACGCCGATGCCAACCGCAATGCCCTGACGCTGAAATCCGTCGATGCCACGAGCAAGCTCGGGGGCCGCATCACCCGCTCCGGCAACGACGTCACCTACGTACCACCGGCGGTCGGCGCCGCACAGAGCGTCGACTGGTTCCATTACGTCGTCACCGACTCGACCGGCAAGACCGCGACCGGCGTGGTGATCGCCCGGGTCTCACCGAAAAGTGTGCTCCCGCCGGTGACGCAGTGGAAGCCGGCGGACGTCGTGACCGGCGTTCCCTACGCGCTGGTCAACGGGCCCAGCGGCTTACGTGCCGGCACGCCGACCGGAGCCTCCAGCGGGGCGTCGCTGGTGCAACGTGGCGGCACCGGACCCGGCACGCGGTTCACGGTCACCACTCGGGGTGCCGGCTACCGGCTGCGCAACATCGCGACCGGCCGCTGCGCCGAGGTCGTAGGCGGTTCGCTCCGCAACGGCGCGCGGGTGATCGACGTCCGCTGCCGTACCCGCGCCCACCAACAGTGGAAGGTGCTCGAGCACCCCGACGGCGGGCTGGCGATCGTGGGCGCGGCCAGCGGAAAATGCGTGCAGCCGGCCGGCGGCGCACTGGGCGCCGGCGCGAAACTGGTCCAGCGCAGCTGTTCGCACTCCGCCGCCCAGCGTTGGGCCCTACGGGCCAAGCCGCCGGCCGTCGACACCTGGGCCGCGGCGCCCATCACGTCGGGTTCGACGTACACGGTGACCAACGTGGCCTCCGGGCTGCGCGCCGCCGGGGTGGATCCGACCGATTCCATGCCGGACCTGCGGATGCGCGCCGGTGACGACGACGCGTCCCGCTGGGTGATCACCTCCGCGCCAGGCGGCGGCCACACGCTGCGGGTGGCGTCCACCTCGCGGGCGTGCCTGCAGGTGCACTACGGCTCGGCCGCCGAGGGCATGGACGTGACGTCGTGGTACTGCGGTGACGAGTCCGACCGTCGCTGGCGGATCGCGGCGAACCCCGCCGGCGGGCGGTCCCTGATCAACGTCAACAGCGGCCTGTGTGTGGTGCCTGAGAGCTCGGCGAGCGGCGCGATCCTGGTGCAGAAGACCTGCCGCGTCACCCCGGAGTTCCGGTGGAGACTCACCAAGCACTCCGCGGCCGCGTCCGCCGTCCGGGCCTAGTCCCTGTGGTCGGCATCGACGGCGCGACCTACTCCAAGCTCACCGCCGCGAAACTGCCGAACGTCACCGCCCTGCAGAAGGCGGGCACGAGTTCGCCGAGCAGCCTGTTCGCCAACCCGATGGCGAACAGCGCCTTCTGGACGGTGGATCAGGTGCGGGTGACATAGGGGGGCGCTAAAGGTATACATTATTCCTCAGGTTACGCGGAGAAATGTATACCTTAGTCCGCAGGGAGTGCCGATGAAACCAGGCGATGTCACACAGCGGCTCACGGCTGGCAATGCTTGGTGGCGCGATCCGAGGTCGTGGGCGGCGGACGACGTGCAGTTGCGTGCCGCGGACACCGCAGGCTTCACCTACGCGCCTAATGTCCTGGCGGACGTCCCGCCAGGCGCGCTTGTGCTGCTGCGCGGTCCACGCCGCGTGGGTAAGAGCGTGGAGCTCAAGCGATTCGTGCAATCGACGCTCGACTCCGGCGCGGCGCCACGCACCGTTATCCATGCAGCCGTAGATGGATGGCGCGCGACTGACCTGCGCTCACTGGTTGAGGCGGGGAAACGGCTCGCGCCTCCGGACGCCGAGCACCGCTGGTGGCTCATCGACGAAATCAGCGGGGTCAACGGGTGGCACGCAGAAATCAAGAACCTGCGGGACAACGATGCCCAGTTCGCCCGGGACACGGTCGTGCTGACTGGTTCGAGTGCCCGGGACCTGACCACCGCCGCGTCCAGTCTCGCCGGTCGGCGCGGTGGCGTTGCGCGACCCGACCGGACGCTGCTGCCGATGGGGTTCCGCACCTTCGCCAGCATCATGTTGAGTGCCTACTCGCGGAACACGCCGGGGACGCCGCGATTGGCTCCGGCAGACCTGCGTGCGCCCCACGCGGCGGCGGTGTTCGACGAACTGCTGCCATGGGAGAACGAGCTCACGGCGTGGTGGGAGATTTATTTGCAGGTGGGGGGGTTCCCCCAGGCGATCTCTGCTCAGATCGGCGGGACGGATCTCGCGCCGATCGTCCAAGCGCTGTTCGATGTGGTGCAACGGGACGTACTCGGCTCCGCCGCGCTGTCGGAGCAGCAGGTCGGTGCGCTCCTCGCGCGGCTGAGCGAGAACCTCACCAGCCCGGTGAACCTCAGCGCTATGGGAATCGATGTCGACGCCAGCGCCGACACAGTCCGACGCCGGATCGACGAACTCGTTGCCGCTTACACGTTGTGGCCGTGCCCCGTCGGTATCAATCTGAAACCACAACTGCGAGGCCAGGCAAAGTACTACTTCACCGACCCGTTGTTGGCTCGGCTCGCGCACCTGCGCAATCCCGCGTATCGGGCTCCGGACGCTACCCAGTTGACCGAGCAGCAACTCGGCGTCGCGTTGCTGCGCTCAGCCGAGGCGGCCGCACCTGGTGCGTTCGCGTCGTTCGACCAGGTGCTGTACGAGCGCACGCCGTCGAGGAAGGAGATCGACTTTGCTGGTCCGCGGCTCAGCCCCGTTGCCATCGAAGGGAAGTACACCGACGGTGGCAAGTGGGCCGGCGAAGCAGCCACCGTCAATGCGAGCGGGCACCTGGGGGTCCTCGCCACCCGCGCCGTGCTCGACACGAGCGCGACGACCGCGAGGGGGACCTGGGCGGTGCCGGCGTCCTTCCTCGCGTACTCCATCGACGTGTGACTCGTTCATTGACAGAGATCGTCGGCAATGCCCGCCGGTTTGTACGCCACGACCGATTCGACCTTGCGGAAACCTCAGAGCACCTCGACGGCGCACCGGATTCCGGGCGCGCGGGCGATGCGGGCGTCGGTGGTCAAGAGCGAACTCGCCCCGATGGTCTCGGCCAGCGCGACGTAGGTCGCGTCGTAGGCGCTCAGGTTGTGCCGGAGTTCCCACATCCGTGTGCGCAGCTCGTGGGCGCCGAATCTGACGAGGGTGAGCGCGCCGAACCCGGACAGGGCCGTCGCGGCTTGCTCCTCGGTCAGCTCAGCGCGCCGGGCGAGGCCCCGAAGGACCTGGGTCACCTCGCTGTCGATCAGGTGCGGAGCCGCCAGATCCTCGCTACCGAGCAGCACCGGGTCCAGTGCGCCCGCGACCAGCTCGACGATCACGCCAGCGTCGACGACCTTCACTCACCACGGCCTTCGTGCAGCACAGACAGGATCGTGTCGCGATCGACGGCGCCGCCGACGCGGCGTTGCGTACGGCGGATCGCCGCAGCGTTCTCGCGCACCCGCTGGGACCGGCCAGCGAGCTGCTCGAGTTCGCGTCGCACGTAGCCGCTCATCGACAAGCCCTCCGAGGCCGCGGCTTCGGCCAGGGCGTCGCGAACCTCGTCGGGCACGTCGCGGATCTGGATCACCTTGGGCATACCCCCAGCCTATGCCATGTGGGTGCACTCTGCACCTATATCGTGCCTGGCGGAGGCGCAGGCCTCGTCCGGGTGGTGTGCTCCGAGTGCAGGCGCGTCCGGCGGAGAGGTGTCGGCCCTGGACTACGTGTCCGGGGTCTGCCGCACGCTCATCGAGTTCGATCTCGACGCTTTCCCGGCCGAGGCGACGAAGGTTTTCGAGGCCGCGAGCGCTGCCTTCGACCAGGTCGGCGTGGGCCTGGATGAGCTCGAGACCCCGGAGTTGGACGAGGTCTCCGAGTCCGCGCCCGCCTGCGCAGATCTTTGAGCCCGTGCTCCGTGGCCGTCAGCCGCGGCCGACGAGCGTCCCGCGCACGCGCACGCTCGGCGAGTCGTCGATCTCGCTTCCGAGGGTGGCGTTGACCTTGATCTTCAGGCGTGGGTTCTTGCCGCACTTCCCACGGATGAACATTTCGCCGGAGGAGTCCTCGTCGAGGCTGCTGAGCTCGTTGGGTTCGACCTCGTCGCGTTCGACGTCGGGATCGGCGAGGTAGAGCACTCCCGTGGCGGGGTCGCCGAGGTCGCCCTTGGCGGGGAAGTTGACCCGGATTCCCTCGCGGACCTTGGCCAGCTCCGCCTCCACGATCAGGATCGGCCGTTCCAGATGCGAGCCGTCATCGTCCGCGCGCAGGTTCGTCAGCTTGATCCCACGCACCGCGGGCTCGGTCTCGAGCGGGCCGCACCTGACCTTGAGGCCGCGGGAGCGGATCGTGAACCGGGTGCCGTCCTCGCGGGTCACCAGGAGCTTGCCCGTGCTCTTCTTGTCCGTGGTGGCGCTCGCGCCGACCTGCTCGGCAGCCATCGCGTCGAAAGCGTCGGGAAGCCCGGCCGTCAGGCCGAGGACCACGGCGCCGGTGGACAACAAGGTGAGGGGGAGCGCACGCATGCGCGGCAACGTACTCCCCGTCAGACCCGGTCGCAATGCGAGGCGTTGCCCAGTGCCGCGGCTCGTTCCCCCGCACGCCGCGCAGCGGTGGTCAGCACCGGCGCCGGGTCGTCGTCGGCACCGGGTGGCCGGGCCGGGAGACGACGGCTGACCCAGGGCGGGGCGAGAGTGGTGCTGACGTCGAGAACGGGCCAGCGCGGTAGCGCAGTGAGGTCCGCGCCGAAGGCGTCCAGCAACGCGAAAGCGCTCTGGATCGCCACGAAGTCCCCGGTCGCCGGCACTCGCAGCCGCAGCACACAGCGCGTGTCCTCGGCGCTGATCTCGCCGCCCAGCGCCGCGACCGCGGCGGCCAGTTCGCCCGCGTAATCCGCGGCGGGGACCGGGGCAGTGCTGCGACGCGCGCCGATCGTCACGTACACGTCGTAGTCCCGATACCGCCCCATGGCCCCCGCCCCGAACCTCCAACCCCCGAGCCCGACCAGCGAATCAGCTCCCGAGGCCGCGCGAGGGCAATTCGGCACAAGTTGTGGATAACTGGCTGCACCAGGGCATGACATCCTTTTGTGCAGTGCGCCACCGGCGGGTGATCGCCAGTCAGATGTGTCGCGCGTCTACTGAACGGCGGAGGTGTCCCCGGTCCGCTCGGAGTACCCGCTCGGTTGCACCGGGGTGGAGTAGCTGCTCTCGGCGAAGTCGGCATCCGAGGTCGGCGCGAGCTCGTACTGCTCGTCGGTGGAGAACTCCTCAGCAGCCGCTGCCTCTTCGGCGGCGAGGTCGTCCACGGACTCAATCTCCGGGACGCTGATCCAGTCCGGCATCCGCTGCGGGCACGCGAGCGTGATGCGAAGTGAGGTCTCATCACGTAGGTACTGCGCGGTGGTCTGGTCACCGGTCTCGGTGTCGCTCGAGGCCACCTGCTGTGCGCGCAGGTCGGTGTAGCCGCCGGTCGGGGTCGTGCAGATCTCGCCCAGGCTGGCAAGGAACTCGCCGGAGGGAATTAACACGTCCGGACGAATTGCCAGCTGTTCGGCAGCCTCGACATAGACGGCATACGGAACCTGGGACCAGGCGAAGGGGTTCTGCTCGACCTGCGAGGTGTCGGTGTCAGCGACGACCGGGACGACCGCGGCCTGCGGCGGGGCGGCATCTGACCCGCCACCACAGGCGCTCAGCACCACCAGAGCGGCGGCAACGGCCGCAGCTGACCCAAGACGTTGACGCATCGAAACCCCCTTCCGCGAGGGTAAAGGCCGCACTGAGGGGCTGTCAGGGACAACGACCCAATCGGGGTAAGGTTGCGCTTCTTCCCCCGTTCGGGCAGCGTCAAACCCTCAGTTGTGCTAAGCGTCACTCTCGCGCAGCTCAGATTCTTGCTGCACCTCGCGTTCCCTCGGCGCCGAGCGCCCGTCAGATCAGGTGCCCGCGCTTCCACAGCAGGGTCGACGGCCCGCCGATCAGGTCGGCCTCACGCAGGAAGGCGACGATCTTCTCCGCCATCCAGCGCCGGCATTGCTGGTGGTGGGGATTGGCCAGCGCGGCCGCACGGCCCTCCCGCGGGGAGATGCCGACCGAGAGGTACACCTTCGGGTCCACCAGGGAATCCGCGATCATGTACGACAGCGTCGCGGTGATGTGACGGTGGATCTCCTTGGCCGGCCAGTGCATGCCCGGCGCCGCGTGCTCGATCTCCTCGCGGGCGAAGCGGACGTGGCGAGCCTCCTCGATCACGTGGATCTTGTTGACCGCGCGGATGTGCGGCTGGATCTCCTCGTCGTCCATCATCGAGCGCTGCATCCGGTCGGTCATTTCCTCCGCGACCAGGATCGAGGCCCACATCGACGGCCCGGACAGCGTCGCCTTCGCCACCCGGGCGAGCTCGTGGGTGAGCCGCGCCGGCTTGTAGTGCGGGACGCCGAACTTCGCCGCGGTGCGGGCGAACATGATCGAGTGCCGGGTCTCGTCGCCGAGCTCGGTGAGGGCGTACTGGGCGTGTGCGCTCTGCGGATTGAGGTCGTAGGTGTAGCGGGCCAGCAGCTGCATGAGGATGACCTCGAACCACAGCCCGACCTGCATCGCGGAGAGGAACTCGTGCTTGCTCAGCTCGATGCGCTGGTCCTCGGTGAGGGTGTCCCACAGCGGGGTGCCGTAGAGCGTGACCTTCTCCAGCGGCATGTAGGGCAGGCCGGGGACGGGCTCGGCGTCCCAGTCGATCTCGGTGAACGGGTCGAAGCTGTGCTTGGCCGAGGAGTCCAGCAGCCGGTCGGCGACGACGGCGCGGCGGACCTCCGGCTCGGCGTGCTCGCGCCTGCGCGGCGTCGTGGCCGCAGCGGCGGTGGGCGGTGTCATACGGGCCTCCGAAGTCTTGACTGGTACATCAAGTACCACTCTCACTGGTTACACGATACGCCGAGTACCACTCAATGGCTAGGCTTTGGCTCATGACCGTGCCGTTGGAGCCGTCTGCGCCGCTGCGCGGGCAGGCTGCGCGCTGGGCCGGGCAACGCGAACGCCGCCGGGCGGAGTTCGTCGACGCAGCGCTGCGGGTGATCGCCGAGGTGGGGCCGCAGGCCTCGGTGGAGGAGATGGCCGCCGCGGCCGGGGTCGCCCGCACCCGCCTGTACCGCCATTTCACCGACCGTGCGGACCTCGAGCGCGCCATCAGCGCCCGGGTCGCGGAGTTGATCGTCGCCGAACTCGACCCGCTCTGGCACCCCGAAGGCTCGGCCCGCCAGATGGTGCATGCGGCGATCGGCGCGCACGTGAACTGGCTCGCCGGCAACCGCAACCTGCACGGATTTCTGATCCGTCACGTGCGCGCCGACGAGGACCCGGCCGTTCCCGACGGGTATCGGGGGGTGCGCCGGGCAGTGGCCGATCACCTCACCGGCCTGTTCGGTGGTTATCTCGGGATGCTCGGCGTCTCCTCGCCCGTGTCGACCAACCTCGCGTACGCCGTCGTCGGCATGGTCGAGTCAGTCACCGAACGGTGGGCCGAAGCCGGCGCCCCGAACGACACCGAGGCCGTCATCGCGCAGCTCGCGCGGTGGACGATCGCCTGCATGGCCGACGCGCTCTCTTTTGTCGACGTCGACCTGGACTTCGATGTGCCGTTGCCGCCGCTGGCCGCCCTGCAGATGTTCAGGTCAGGGTCGGACGTCGGGGAATGACGGCCTGCAGGTTGGACGTCATCCGATCGATGGTCGCCAGCGCCGCGGCCACCTCAGAGGCGCTGACCCCATCCACGGTGCGCTCACGCAGCGCGGCCACCGCGGCGCCGATCCGTTGCTGCGCCGCGGCGCCGTCCGCGGTGAGGGTGTAGAGATCCCCGTCGGTGCGGGCCCAGTCCCGGCGGACCAGGTCATCGACGACGTCGGTCTGCGTCACGGAGGCCGCCACCCAGAATGCGAGCATCGCCTCGGCGATCTCGGCGCGGGTGCGCGGACGCCCGTGCAGGACCTCGAGCACCGCCCAGTGCCGCCGGCGTACGCCGTGCGCGGCGAGAGTGGTGTCGAGGGCCTGCTCGAAGAGTGCGTTCAGTGCCTTGACCCGGGCGGCGATCTCGCCCGTGTCGGTAATCATCAGGGAGTGGACGCTCAGGGGGCCTTGCGGCCGGTCACACCGAAGTGCACCAGGCGGTAGGCGGCCGCGCGGGCCTCGGTGGCCTCGGCGCCCTTGAGCGTCGCGGCGCCGGAGATGACGCCGACGAGTGCGCCGGCGTTTGCCTTACCGTCGGCCGAGGAGGCGGCGATCGGGGCGGCGAGGTTGGCGCGCAGCGTGGTGCGCACCTTCTTGAAGCGGGCGTCGCCCTCGGCAGCCGAGCTCTCGATCACACGGATCACTGCGTCGTTCGCGCGGACGAATGCGCCGATGCCGTCCACCAGTGCGTTCGCCGAGGCGGCGCCGGCCTTGCCGGTCCAGCCCGCACCCTTGCCGAGGGTCTTGAGCGCGGCCGATTCCTTGGCGACGTCCTGAGCGAGCGCCAGCACAGCGGTCTCGACGTCGGCGAAGTATTGGTAGAAGGTCGCGGGCGAGGTGCCGACCTCCGTCACCACATCGGTGACGCGGATGTTCCGGTACGACTTCGACGAGAGCAGACCTGTCAGCGTCTCCAGGATGCGGTCCCGGGTCGCGCGGGCACGAGTGCCGGCGACGCGCTTGTCGACAGTGCGGAGGTTGACTTTCGGAGCGTCAGACTTGGCCACGTCTGAAATCCTTACCGTTAGATCTGACGAGAGATCACCACGAGAGCTGGTGATTGACTGTGAATCACCGGATCGGCGATGCGACGCGGCGTCAGTGCACGCTACCTGGTCTGTGGCGTACCCGCACGACCGCGGTCCACACCCATGGCGCATCGGCCGTAACCTCGAGCATCGTGACGACACCTGCGACCCTGGCCGCGCTCGACGCGGCTGCCGCCGCAGGCCCCTTCTTCCTCCTGGACACCGACCCACCCCCACGCACCGGGAGGGACAGCTCCTTCGACGCCGACGTGGCAGGCCCGGACGGCCCGCCGTGGCGGCCGTTCAGTGAACTCGTCGACGACCCCGCGGCCACCCGGGCCCGCATCAGCGCGATTCGCGAAGGCATCGCCGAGCGTGGACGCATCGACCCGCGCGCGGTGCCGGCCCGCAGCGCGGCGTCCCTCGCCCACCTGGGCCTGATCTCGCGGGTGATCTCTCCGGTGCTCGGCGCCGCGGTGCTCGGCGGCGTCGTCCCGCAGCTGCGTAGCGAGAGCCTGTACTGGCGCGATGTGCTCGGGCCGGTGCCGTTGTCCGCGCCCGAGCTCGACGGGATCGACGTCGAGGGCCAGGACCCGGCGCGGATCGCCGCGATCCTGGCCGCCGAGTTCGCTGTCGGCCCGGTCGCTGGTCTCGGTGCCGCGATCGGGACCGTTGGTGCGGTCTCGCCCAAGGTGTTGTGGGGGAACGTCGCCTCGGCCGTGGCCGGCGCTGCCCGGATGCTCGTCACGGCCGGCGCGCCACCGGCGGCGCTGGGCGCCATCGTGACGGGGCTGCTCGCACTCGAGCCGTTGACCGGTACTGGCGCCTACGTGGCCGGGGTGGGGTTCCGGCGCACCAGTTGCTGCCTGTATTACCGCGTCCCCGGCGGTGGCTACTGCGGGGACTGCGTCCTGACGCCCCGTTGAGCCCCGACTTCTGTGTGCGTCTCGGGCCTTCGAGCATCGCGCAAGGCCCGAGACACACTCAGAAGATGAGTCAGAGCGCGGGGGCGTTCTCGCGCGGGGCCGTCGCCGGACGCTCGCCCGAGGCGAGGAGCCGGTCCGCGAGCGGAGCGAAGATCACCGCGATCGTCGACCACAGCAGCAGGTGCATGCCGAGGGAGTAGACGCGGAACTCGGCCAGCACATCAGCCGGGAAGCCGGGGAAGACCAGGTTGCCGTCGTCGTCCCGCAGCGGCCGCGGGGTCTCGGTGGCGTGCTCGGCCCCCGTCGCGGCGACGTTCTCGGCGAGGTGCCCGAGTGGCGGGAACGCCAGCATGATCGCCGCGATGACGGCGGTGTAGCCGGCTCCGGCGATCAGTGCGGCGTTCCAGGTACCGAAGCGCGGGCGCAGGCGTTGCCCCATGACGGTCGCGACGACGGCAAGGATGACCGCGAGCAGAACCAGGAGCAGGAACAGCCCGGTGCGGTCGCGGATGGTGTCGTCGGCGCTGGCCGCCGGCGGGCTCGCGGGGTACTTCAGGAACGGGATCAGCGAGACCGTCACGAAGGCCGCGGCGCCGAGCAGCAGAGCAAGCGGGCGTGGACGGATCCGCCCGGTGCGGCCCAGGCACACGGCGTACGCGACGGCGAACAGGATGCCCATCGCGACGCCGAAGATCATCATGCCGACGCCGAGACCGGCGTTGGCCTGCATCCCCCGACTGACCAGTGGCTCACCGTCGGCTTCGAGCGCGAAACCGGCGGCGGCGTCCAACGCGGCCTGCGCAGCCGCCCGGCCGTCTTCGTAGGCGATGGCCCGCTCGATCAACGGCTCGGCGAAGATCCGGGCGAACACGAACGCGAGCAACCCGCCGACGGCACCGGCGAACAACCCGCGGAGGATCAGCTTCTTCTCCACGGTGGCTAACTCTCCTGCGTCAGTGGCAGGGGAACCCGAGGAAGTGGCGGGCGTCGTGCACGAATTCGTGCACCCCCGCGCCCGCGAAGACCGACACAGCGCCCTGGTCGGTGCCGATGAAGTAGTACATGAGCATGGCCAGCGCGGTGCTGCCGAGCAGCCAGGCCATCGCGGTGTGTTCGGCGACGACGACGGGGGTCGCGGCGGCCTCGGTGACGGGCGCTGCGTGGATGGCGCTCATGGATGGCTCCTTCGGGGATCGTGCGTCCCACTGGTGGGGCGAATGGACGGGAGAGCCGGAGCTCTGACTCGGTCCGTCGGTTCCTGACGGGCCTCACAGTGGCGCGACCGTGCCGGATTCTCACCGGCTTCCCCAGGCTCTCGCGCGCCCTACCTTCTCAGGGCGCCATACCCCCGTCAATCACGGGGTACGCCGCCTGCCGGTGGCGGAGTGTTCAGGGCGCAACGCAGGATGAACGGATGGATGAGTTCCGCGCCGCGAACCTGGCCAACTGGGAAGCCCGGGTCCCGATTCACCTCGCCCCCGGCGGTTATGACCTCGACCGCTTCGAGGCCGACCCGGCGGCGATCTCGGACGTCGTCGCCTACGACCGCGAGCGCCTCGGCGATCTGACGGGGCTGCGGGCGGTCCACCTGCAGTGCCACATCGGAACCGACACCGTCTCGCTGGCCCGGCTCGGCGCCAGCGTCACCGGAGTCGATTTCTCCCCGTCGGCACTGGCGGCGGCAGCCGAGCTCGCGACGCGCGCCGGCGTGCGGCTGGAGCTCGTCGAGTGCGAGCTCTACCGGGCACCGCAGGCACTGGCCGGGCGCCAATTCGACCTCGTCTACACCGGAGTCGGCGCCCTGAACTGGCTGCCCGACATCACCGGCTGGGCCCGCGTCGTCGCCGCCCTGCTGGCCCCGGGCGGGCGCCTGTTCCTCCGCGAGGGTCATCCGATGCTGATGGCGCTCGAGGAGGAGGGCCCCGACGGTGTGCTTGAGGTCCGCTATCCGTACTTCCACACTGCGGACCCGCTGCGCTGGGAGGAGGAGCACAGCTACGTCAACGTCGAGCAGAAGGTGGCGCACCCGGTGACCTACGACTGGGCGCACGGGCTCGGTGAGGTCGTGACCGCCGTGCTGGCGGCCGGCCTGCGCGTCGAGGCTCTGCTCGAGCACGACGAATGCGAGTGGCAGGCCCTGCCGTCGCTGGTTCCCACCTCGGGTGGGCGGTGGGCGCTGCCGGAGCGGCGGGAGCGCCTGCCGCTGATGTACACCCTCATTGCGCGGTCGCCGGAGTGAACCGAACCTGGTCCGATTTCTGCGGCACTTAGAGTGCGGCCCATGATCCGGTTGCCTCGCTCGGTGGTCCGCGCGGTGATGCCCGCGGTCCGTATGGTCACGTTGGACCCCGCGACCCCGGTGGCGGTGCGCCGAGTGGGGACTGACCTGATCGTGGGGTCGCTGCCCGGCGCCCGTGGCGTCCGGGGCCGCCGCGGAACTCTCGGCGGCGTGCCCACCAGGCGGTTTGACCCGCCTGGGGTGACCCCGAGCCCGGCCGACGGCGTGATCCTGTACTTCCACGGCGGCGGCTGGGTCGTGGGTTCACCGCGTTCGCATCGACCCTTCTGCGAACGGCTCTGCGCCGGCACGGGGCTTGCGGTGCTCGCTGCCGACTACCGGCTCGCGCCCGAGCACCCGTTCCCAGCGGCGTTCGAGGACTGCCTCGCCGTCTACCGGGCGGTGCGCGCCGCCGGGACCCCGGCAGAGCGGATCGTGCTCGCGGGTGATTCAGCCGGCGGCGCGCTCGCCCTCGCGGTGGCGATGGCCGCCCGCGATCTGGGTGAGCAGGTCCGCGTCGTTGCTCTGCTGTGCCCCGTGGCTGACCTGGGACCTGACGCGCTGTGGCGCTCGGCGATCAGCGCCACCTGCCCCCTGCTCAACAACCCGCCGCTGATCGCCGCCTTCACCCGCCACTACGTCGGCGAGGACTCCGTGGACTGGCGAGCGTCCCCGATCTACGGCGACTTCGCCGGGCTGCCTCCGCTGATCGTGCACACCTGCGGGGATGACCCGCTGCGGCCGGACACGCTGCGGCTGATCGACGCCGCCCAGGCCGCCGGCACCAAGGTCGAGCACACCGACTATCCCGGGCTCTGGCACGTCATCCATCTGCTTGCGAGCTTGTCCGCCGACGGTGACCGCGCCGTCGCGGACTTCGTCGCCGCCATCAACCGCACCTGAACAGCGCTGTTCCTCGCCATCTTCGGGTGGCGATCCGACCTATCGCGGGCCCGGGATAGGTCGGATCGCCGCCCGAAGATGCGTAGGGGCTAGCTGAGCGTCACGATCCGGACCATGCCGTTGCCGGCGTAGGTGGTTCCGGGCACATCGGGGTCGGGGAAGAAGCAGAACAGCGCGTAGGTGCCCGGCGGCACCGAGTACGTCAGCAGCTGGCTGCGGCCGGGTGACAGCGAGTCCCCGCCGACATAACCCTCCTGGACGAAGCTGTCGTCTTCGCTCTCGCCCGAGAACAGATCCGCGACCTGCTCCTCGGTCGTGCCGTTGGCGACGTGCAGGAGTTGCGCCTGGTACCAGCGGTGCCCGCTCGTGGTGGTGTTGCGGATCCGGATGGTGCCCGCGGCAGGTAGCACGGTGGCCCCACCGAACGCCTTCTGCTCGGTCATGGAGATCGTCGCGGCCGGGGTGGGCGCGGTGGCCTTGTTGGACGTCTTGGTGATCGTCAGCGTCCGGACGTTGTCGAAGAACTCCCCTGCGCCGTCGTAGATGCGGTACTTGCCCGGGGCGAGGTTCAGGGTCGCCGTCGCCTCCGTGCCCGCCTCGGTCGTGACGCCGCCGACGGTGATGACGTTCTTCTGCAGGCGACGGGCGGCCTTGACGTCGGCGCCGGTACTGCCCTCGGCCACCCGCCCCAACGCGTCGACGTCGCGGCGCACGTCCTTGAGGGAGTAGCCCTCGCGGAGCTGGAACACCGACAGGACCGGGTCGAAGTCCACCGCCCGCAGCCGGATCCGGATCGGGCCCTTGCCCTGGGTCAGGGAGCCGGTCACGGTGCCCGTGGAGTCGGCCTCCGCGACGGTGAACGTGATCCGCGGGATCGACTTCGCCGCCGTCAGCGCCGGTGCTGCCTGGACCGGCAGCAGCGCCGTCACCAGCAGGAACGCTGCTCCCGCCGTCACTCGTCGTCCCACCTGCATGGCCGTCCTCCGCCTCGTCGTTCTGGCCTTGTCGTCGCGACCGTGCCGTCGGGTGCGATACCCGGCTCGCACCAGGTAACACGGGATCAGCGCTGTGCGGAAGGTGCAGCGGGTCAGCCGTTCAACCGCCGTGGTGCGGCGGGCACTGCTCGCGCAGCCAGGCCTCGCGGGCGTCGGCGCTCCCACCGGACTCGCCCCAGCCGGCGTCCGCGTCGTCCGCGCTGCGCTCGGAAAGCACCGGATCCGGGTCGAGGGCCATGGCCGCATCCTCCCCCGGGACGTGCCCAGCTCCCAACTTCGGGCGGCGAGTGGACCTATTCCGAGCCCGCGATAGGTCGGACACGCGCCCGAAGTTGCGGGATCGGCGGGGATTCGGCCCGGTGACGCGCACCTACGCTGCTTCCCGTGTCGACCGATCCGAGCGAGTTGCCGCCCGGCCTGCTCGCGGCGCTGCGCGAGGTGGTCGGAGCCGGGCACGCGCGCACCCGCCCGAAGCATGACCTGAGCGCTTACGAGCGGGACTGGAGCGGGCGCTTCGTCGGGCACACCCCGCTGGTCATCGCGCCCGCGGACACCGCCGAGGTCGCCGCGGTGCTCGCCGCCTGCACCGACGCCGGGGTCGCGGTCGTGGTGCAGGGCGGGAACACCGGGCTGGTCAACGGAGCAGTGCCCTACGGGGAGGTCCTGCTCGACCTGCGCCGGCTCACCGCGCTCGAGGTCGACCCCGTGCTGGGCACCGTGACCGCCGGCGCCGGGGTCACCGTCGCCGCCGCGGCGGCCGCGGCCCGGGCGCACGGAATGCGCTACGGCGTCGACCTCGCGAGTCGGGACTCCGCGACGGTCGGCGGCACGATCGCGACCAACGCGGCGGGGCTGCGGGCGGTCCGCCTCGGCGACACCAGGGCGCAGCTGCTGGGGGTGACGGCGGTGCTGAGCTCGGGGGCGGTGCTGGATCGGACCGGGCACCTGCCGCGGGAGGCCGGGGGCTACGACCTGTCGGCGCTGCTGTGCGGGAGCGAGGGAACGCTGGCGGTGATCACCGCGGCGCGGCTGCGGCTGCGGCCCGATCCGGCGTCCCGGGCCGTGGCGTTGCTGGGCTTCGCCGACGTCGCAGCCGCGGTGCTCGCCGCCGGTTGCCTGCGCCGCGAGCCGGCGGTGGAGGCAATTGAGTTGGTTCGTGCCGACGGCGTCGCGCTGGTCTGCCGGCACCACGGACTGCCCGCGCCGTTCCCGGTGCTGCCGGCGGTGCTGCTGCTCGTCGAGGCCACTGACGCCAGCGACGCGGCCGAGGCGCTGGACCGCGCGGTCTCGGCGCTGGACGGGGTGGGCGCGAGCGCGGTCGGACTCGACGCTGCCGAGATCCGGCGGTTGTGGGCCTACCGCGACCTGCACACCGACGCCGTCAGCCGGGTCGGTGTCCCGCACAAGTTGGACGTCGCCCTCCCGCTGCCCGTACTCGCTGACGTGCTCGCGGCGATCGAGGCCGACCTCGCCGCGACGTGGCCGGCGGCCAGCCTGTGGGTATGGGGCCACCTGGGTGAGGGGAATCTGCACCTGAACGTCACCGGGATCGATGCCGACGACGAGGCCCTCGACGAGCTGGTGCTGCGCCGGGTCGCCGCGGCCGGGGGCTCGATCAGCGCCGAGCACGGGATCGGGCGGGCCAAGGCGCGCTGGTTGCCGCTGGTGCATTCGGCGCCCGAGTTGGCGACGTGGCGGGCGCTCAAGGCCGCGATGGATCCAGCCGGAACGCTGAACCCGGGGGTGCTGGTCGGGCCTGCGCGCTGGTGACCGCCCTGTTGCCGACGCTCCCGGGGTGGGACGCTGAGCCCATGCCCGAGTTGTGGACGGTGGCGCACAAGGTGCGGGCCGGGCTGCGCCCGAAAGCGCATCGGGAGATGCTGGCCGCGCTCGACCGCGGTCCGGCCCCGACCTCGGCCGCCGAACTCGAGGCCGCGCTCGCGGCGCTCGCCGAGGTGGTCGGTGCGCCGGGCGCCGCGGCCCTGCCCGGGGTGCGCCGGCCGGGGGGCGGCGTCGTGCTTCCGGCGCGACGCATCGTGCTCGCCGCGCAGCACTTGCGCGCCGAGGAACCCGCGGGCCAGGAGAGCGTCGCCAAGGCGTGCGCCGACGTCTCGCCGACGCTGGGCGCCTACCTGCTGGCGTTGCTGTCCACCGGGCGCGGCTCGAATGCCGTCGCAGGCCTGGCGAGTACGGTCAGCTCACACGCCCGGGAGGTGAGCTGGCTGCACCGCCACCTCGGGGTGCTCGACGGGGCCCCCGGTCCGGCGGAGTTCGACGACGACGACGGTGCTGAGCTGAGGCTGCGTCAGCTCTCGCCGGTGACCTGCGGTCCGACGGCAGTCATCCTGCTGCGGGCGTTGCTTGACCCGGCCTACGCGTTGTGGCTGACGACCGGGATCCACATCGAACCCGATCGGGCGGCGGATTTCCTGCCGTTCGGGGAGCGCTTCCGCAGCCAGCAGCAGCGGGTGCACGAGTCGCTGACCCGCCATGCGCTCGGGCCGATGGCATGGCCGCGGCTGCTCGGATCCCCGCCGTGGGCACTGGCCGCGTTCCTGAACCGCTTCACTTCCCTGACCGGGGCGTCCTGCGCATGGGTCCCGGTGGACCCCGCCGACGAGGCCTTGGTGCTGCGGTGCCTGGACGCGGTGCAGGCCGGGGTCCACGCCGGGATCCCGGTGCCGATGTACGTGGGGCGCCACGTCGATCGGCACGTCGTGCTGGCGATCGCGGCCACCTCGACGGGGATCCGGCTCTACGACCCGGCCAGTGGGACGGTGCTCGACGTGGAGACCGCCGACATCGTGCGTGGCCGGATCGGCGTCGCGGGCTGGGACACCCTCGAAGGCGTGATCGTTCCGGTGGTGTGAAGGACGCGTCTTCTGCGGCGCGGCGCTGGGTCAGGGCGGCGTTGGGTGAGGGGCGGCGTTGGGTCAGGGGCGGCGTTGGGTCAGGGGCGGCGGTGTCCGACGAGCGGCAGGATCGGGCCCGCGCCGCCATCGCTCAGCAGGGCCGCGGCCACCGTCAACGTCCAGCCGGTACGGGCGACGTCGTCGACGAGCAGCAGCGGTCCCGCGGGCAGCGCCGGCGCTGAATCATGCAGCCGATTGCTCGCGGGGGCCCAGGGGCCCCCACTCTCCATCGCTATGACGGCTCCGCCGTCGGGGGCGGCTAGGTGCAGACCCTCGAGAAGGGCCTGGACCCGGGTCGCGGAGGCCACGTCGGAGGCCGGCGGTGGACCATCAGCCCGCAGCACATGCAGGAGGGGCAGGCGCCCGATCGCGGCGACGTGCGCAGCCATCCCGGCGACGCGCACGGGGTGTGAGCGGCTCGGGATCGGCACGACCGCGACCGGACGCTCGCCCCACTCCTTGGCCCAGGCCCGCAGCACGTCGACCAGGCCGGTACGCAAAGCCTCCGAGGGTTCGCCGTCCGGGGAGGCCAGTTCGGCGATGACCTCCAGCCAGGCCGGGTCGTCGGCGAAGGCCAGTGCACGACCGGGCGCTACGCCGGCCAGTTTGCCGCGTCGACCAACACCTGAGGGCCACATCTTGCGGGGCTCCAGCACGTGGTGACGACCCCTCAGGTGAAGGGTGGCCGCGGCGACCACGGCCGCTCCCGGCCGGGCGCCGGGTCCGGGAAGCTCCCCGGTGCAGACCGAGCACCGCCCGCAGCGCTTACCTGCCTCGGGATCGTCCAAGGCCTCCGTCAGCACGTCCATCAGGCACCGCGAGCCCGCGGCGTAGGTGCGCATCAGGTTGGCCTCGGCCCGGCGCGCGGCCACGATCCGTTCGTACTTAGCCGTGTCGTAGGTCCACGGCGCCCCGGTGCCGCGCCAGCCGGTCCCCACCCGGTCGACCGCCCCGTCGACCCGCAACGTCTTGAGCAGCGCCTCGAGGCGGCCGCGGCGTTGGCCGGTCTCGGCTTCGATCGCCGGGATGCTCATCGACGCCTCGGGGCCCTGTGCTTCGGCCAGCGACGCGAGCAGCGCGAGGACCTGCCGGGCGGCCTGCGGGTCCGGGATCGTCGCGGTGGCGAAGTACTCCCAGATTCGCGGGTCGGACTCCGCTGCCGGCAGCAGTACGCCCACTGCGCCTTGGTCGGCGAGTTCGGGCGGCAGTGCGCGCCCGGCGCGACCGACCTGTTGGTAGTAGGCCACGGGGGAGTCCGGGGAGCCGACGTGGATGCAGAACCCGAGGTCGGGCTTGTCGTAGCCCATGCCCAGTGCTGAGGTCGCCACGACGGCCTTGACCTCGTTGGCCCGCAGCGCCGCCTCGATCCGCGCCCGCTCAGCGGTCTCGGTCTGCCCGGTGTAGGCGACGACCTCGTGGCCCTGCCCGACGAGGAACTCCGCGAGCGAGGTGGTCGCGTCGACGGTGAGTGCGTAGACGATGCCGGACCCCCGCAACGTCGACAGCGCCTCACTCACCCAGGCGAAGCGCTCGACCCCGCCCAAGCCCGGCACCACCGACAGGCGCAAGGTCGCCCGGGCCAACGGCCCACGCAACACCACGGTCTCCGGCCCGAGCTGCGCCGCCACGTCGGCCGTGACCCGGGCGTTGGCCGTCGCCGTAGTCGCGAGCACCGGAGCCCCTGACGCCAGCTGCGCAAGCAGGCGGGTCAGGCGTTGGTAGTCCGGGCGGAAGTCGAAACCCCAGTCCGAGATGCAGTGCGCCTCGTCGACGACGAGCAGCCCGGCGCCGGCCAGCAGCGGCATCGCCTTGTCGGCGAAGCGCGGGTTGGCCAGACGCTCCGGGGAGACCAGCAGGACGTCGACCTCGTCGGCGGCGAGCGCGTCGAAGACGACCTGCCAGTCCTCAACGTTGGCGGAGTTCACGGTCGCGGCGCGCAGCCCGGCCCGTTCGGCGGCGCTCACCTGGTCGCGCATCAACGCCAGCAGTGGGGAGATCACCAGCGCCGGCCCACGGCCGGCGGCCCGCAATGCGGCGGCGGCGGCCCAGTAGACCGCGGACTTTCCCCAGCCGGTCGCCTGCACCAGCAGCACGCGTTGCCCGGCCAGCAGCGCGTCGACCGCCGCGACCTGGTCGGCGCGCGGGATTGCCTCGGGCCCCGAGAGCTTGCGTAGGACCTGTGTCAGCGCGCGCGCCCCCGCGGTGTCCTCGACGGCTGTGCCTGTCATGACGTGCCCCCCCGTCCGGCTCGGCGTCGAGCCCGGGCGCCACTGTGTCAGGCGCCTGTGACAACTGCGCGCCGCGTGCACCGGGAGTCCTGCACACAGCGCATCGATGCGCTGTGCGTGGTGATCCGGCGGAGAATCACCACCACCTGCGCATCAGGGACGACCACCAGCGCATCGATGCGCTGCCGGTCGTGGCCCATGGCGGCGCTCAGGAGTAGCGGGCGGCGGAGCGGGCGCGGGCTTTTGCGGCCTCGACGTCGCGGTTCTTCGGCGGGGCCGCGGTGCTCAACTCCGCGAGCAGCGCGGCCGAGGCTGCCGTCACCGCCGCCACGGCCCGGTCAAAGGCCTCGGCGTTCACCGCCGACGGCTTGGCGAACCCGCTGATCTTGCGGACGTACTGCACCGCCGCCGCCTCGATTTCCGCACGCGTCGAGGGCGGATCGAAGTTGTGCAGCGTCCTGATGTTCCGGCACATGCCGACCACTATGCCCCGGTGTCGGCGGATGGCGCGCCTGCCCGATCTATCCGGGCACCCCGGGCACGGGCCAGGCGTCAAGGACTAGAAATCACACCCGCCCCTGTAGTCCCATCAGTGTCAGCTCGTAGGACACGGGAATTGCACACAGGTTTCGCCGAAAAGCCACGCACGAGGGTGCGGATATGCCCAACACTTCCGGGTAGGTCCCACGGCAGTGCCCTTGGCCCGCAGGTAACGGGAACCGCACCACCGCAAACTTCACCGCCCGTAGGGCGGCGCACAGATCAGCCGGTCAGGGAAAGCAGGCGAACGACGATGACCACCATGACGTGGCTCGAGCGGGACAGATGGAGCACAGGACCCGGCAGCGGTGACAGCGAGGTGCCGGCGACCGTCGTCGGTGCGCGCTACGAGCGGGTCGGTGCTGAGCTCGCACTCATCGTGCCGATCGCCGCCGCCGAGGCGGCCAACGGCGCGCTGGTCCTGGTTCCGGTCCCCGGTACGAGCGTGAAGCTGCGAATTCCGCCCGGCACCGCGGACGGGCACCGCATCCGGGTCGCCCGCCCGCACGCACCGGCGCCCGACGGCTTCGGTGACCTGACCGTCATCGTCGAGGTGCGCTGAGCCGCGCAACTGCGTCGCTTTCACCAGCACTCAATCGGCTTTCGGGGCCGGATCTGTGGCGCTCAGCAGGGATGACCCCCCGGTGCCCGCGGTCTCGCGCCAGGTCTTGATCACCGACCAGATCACTGCGGTCAGCGGGACGGACAAGATCGCGCCGATGATGCCCGCCACCACCGTTCCGCCCGAGAGCGCGAGCAGAATCGCCAGGGGGTGCAGCGAGACGCTGCGTCCCAGCACGATCGGGGCCAGGACATCGCCCTCGAGTTGGTTGACCGCGATCACCACGGCGAGCACGATCAGGGCCTTGACCGGGCCCTCCGCCACCAGGGCCACCAACGCGGCCATGGCGCCGGTGACAGTCGCCCCGACGAGCGGGACGAACGCACCGAGAAACACCAGCACGGCGAGCGGCAGAGCCAGCGGTACGCCCAGGATCGCCACCGTGGCCCCGATCACCACCGCGTCGACCAGCGCGATGATCGCAGTGCCGCGGGCGTAGCCGCCGAGGACGACGACGCTGCGCTCAGCGAGCAGGTCGTAGCGATGCTCATAACGAGGCGGCAGGAACCCGCAGAGGAACGCCCAGATGCGTGCGCCGTCCTTGAGCAGGAAATACAGCAAGACCAGGCCGAGGAAGATGCCGGCCACGATCTCCACCGCCAACGTCACCCCGGTGATGGCGCCCGCTTTCAGGTCGGGCCCGGCCAGGAACTCCCCGAGCGAGGACCGGGCGTCTGCGATCTGCTGTTCGTCCAGGCCGCGGTCGGTCAAGTAGCCCTGCAGCTTGGCGAAGCCCTCGGTGGCTTGGGTACGCAGCTCGTCCCACTCATCTCGCACGGCATCGACCACGAGCCAGGTCATCCCGCCCAGCAGGCCAAGAACACTGAGCAACGTGATCCACACCGCCCCCGCGCGAGGCAATCCGCGCCCGTGCAGCCAGGTCACGACCGGGGCCAGGGCTGCAGCGATCACCGCCGCGATCAGCAGCGGGACGACGACGAGGCGCAGCTGCACCCCGACGAACACCAGGGCGACGACGAGGGCAAGGACGAGCAGGAGCTGCGCGCTGCGGGTCGCGGTCCGGCCCAGGCCGTCGTGCCAGATGTCAGGGCGAGGCGTCATGGATCCACCTTGTCAGGGGCCGCCCGAGGACGGGCTCGGGTACGGGCCGAGTCGGCATCCGGTGGGTCCTGCCCCGAAAGGCAGGAGGTCGAACCTGCGAGGAAGGCCCGGCGCCGATCGATCCTCGGCGCACAGGCAGTACTCAGGTTAGGCTCGCCTAAGGTAGTTCCATGGAGGTCGTGGCTGGACGGCAGTCGTCGGCGCCGCCGGCTGAGACCCTCGCGCGGTCGCCGCAACGCGGGTGGGTCCGTGGCCGGGGCGCCCGGGCATTCGGGTTGCTCATCGCCCTGGCCGTCCTGGTGTTCATCACGATGTGCAGCATCGCCGTCGGGGCCAAGCCGATTCCGTTCGACGTGGTACTCGACGCGCTGTTCGCCCACGACGACGAGGTCAACGACCACCTCATCGTCACCTCGTTGCGCATCCCGCGCACGCTGATGGGCATTCTGGTCGGGGTGGCGCTGGGCCTGACCGGCGCGATCATGCAGGGGCTGACCCGCAACCCGCTCGCGGACCCCTCCATCCTCGGCATCGAGGCCGGCGCCGCGCTGGCGGTGGTGATCGGCATCTACTCCTTCGGGGTCGCGACCCTGTACGGCTACGTGTGGTTCGCCTTCGCCGGGGCCGGTATCGCCGCTGTCGTGGTCTACGTCCTCGGTTCGACCGGGCGCGAGGGTGCGACCCCGGTCAAGTTGGCGCTGGCCGGCGCCGCGCTGACCGCCTTCCTGGCCTCGCTCACCACCGCGATCCTGCTGCTCGACGTCGCGACGCTGGACCAGTACCGGTTCTGGGTAGTAGGCGCGCTGGCCGGGCGGGACACCGACACCGTTGCCCAGGTCGCGCCGTTCGTCATCGTCGGTGCGCTGATGGCGTTGAGTTGCGGGCGGCTGCTCAATGCGCTGTCGCTCGGCGACGACGTCGCGCGCTCGCTCGGTCAGCGGGTCGGGCTCACCCGGCTGTATGTCTTCGTCGCTTCGGTGGTGCTTGCCGGGGCGGCGACGGCCGCGGCCGGTCCGATCGGCTTCGTCGGACTGACGGTCCCTCACATCGCCCGGGCGATCGTCGGGCCGGACTACCGCTGGATTCTGCCCTACTCGGCCGTGCTGGCTCCGATCCTGCTGCTCGGTGCGGACATCCTCGGCCGGGTGATCGCCCGGCCCGGCGAGATCCAGGTCGGCATCATGACCGCGTTGCTGGGTGCACCGGTGTTCATCGCGCTGGTCCGTCGCCGCAAGCTGGCCCAGCTGTGAACCGCGTCCCTGCGCTTGCGTCCGACCAAGCGAGCGTTATAGCGCTCGGGGAGTCGGACGCTACTCAGGATTCGCGCCGCATCATCGCGCGGGCGCGCATCACCGGGCGAGCCCGGGCGCTCGCCGTGGGCACGGTGCTCGCGGTCATCGCCTTCGCGGCGTTCTGCCTCTCGCTCAGCGTGGGCGACTTCCCGATCCCCCTTGCCGACGTCGTGGCCACCCTGGTGGGCAACGGGGAGAAGGACCAGGAGTTCATCATCCTTCAGCTGCGCCTGCCCCGCGCGCTCACCGCGATCCTCGTCGGCGCCGCGTTCGGCATCTCCGGCGCGATCTTCCAGTCCCTGGCCCGCAACCCGCTGGCCAGCCCGGACTTCATCGGCATCACCTACGGCGCCTCGGCCGCGGCAGTGTTCACCATCGTCGTCCTCGACCAGGGCGGCACGCTGGTCTCGATCAACGCCTTCTTCGGCGCGCTCGGCGCGGCGCTGCTGATCTACGTCCTGGCGTACAAGAACGGTGTCTCGCCCTACCGGCTGATCCTGATCGGCATCGGGATCTCCTACATGCTGCTCTCGGTCATCTCCTACCTGCTCACCCGCGCGGAGATCTTCGAGGCCGCCCGGGCGGTGGTGTGGCTGACCGGGAGCCTCAACGGACGCGGTTGGGAACACGTCCGGCCGGTGGGAGCCGCGCTGCTCATCCTGCTGCCGATCGCGGTCCTGCTCACCCGATCGCTGCGGGTCCTGCAACTCGGCGACGACGCCGCCCGCGGACTCGGGGTGCGTATCGAGCGCTCCCGGCTCGCGCTGATCCTGGTCGCGGTGGCGCTGATCGCGGTCGGCACCGCCTCGGCCGGCCCGATCGCCTTCGTCGCCCTGATCGCCCCGCCGATCGCCCGGCGCCTGGTGAACGCCCCGCTGACCATCGTCCCGGCCGCGCTGACCGGGGCCGTGCTCGTCCTGGTCGCCGACCTCGTGGCCCGGCGTGCACTCGAACCGACCGAGCTGCCGGTGGGCATCGTCACCGGTTTGATCGGCGCCCCCTATCTGCTGTTCCTGCTCGCCCGCGCGAACCGCGTCGGCTCCGGAGGGTGACCATGACCGACGCCGCACACCACACCCTGTCCGCCCGCGGACTCACGCTGGCCTACGACAAGGTCGAGGTCTCGCGCGAGCTGTCGGTGACGATCCCGCCCGGGCGCATCACCGCCGTCGTGGGCGCGAATGCGTGCGGGAAGTCCACCCTGCTGCGTGGCCTCGCACGCCTGCTCAAGCCGCGCGCCGGCACGGTGCTGCTCGACGGGGAGTCGATCCACCGGATGTCGACCAAGGCCGTCGCGCTGCGGCTGGGCATCTTGCCGCAGTCCCCGATCGCCCCGGACGGCATCACCGTCGCCGACCTGGTCGCCCGCGGGCGCTACCCGCACCAGAAATGGTTCCGGCAGTGGTGCGACGAGGACGAGAAGGTCGTCACGGTGGCGATGGAACTCACCGGCACCCTGGAGCTCGCGACCCGGCCCGTCGACGAACTCTCCGGTGGACAGCGGCAGCGAGCGTGGATCGCCCTGGCGCTGGCGCAGGGCACCGACCTGATGTTGCTGGACGAGCCGACCACCTTCCTCGATCTGGCCCACCAGGTCGACGTGCTGGACCTGCTGGCGGATCTGAACCAACGCGAGGGCCGCACCGTCGTCCTCGTGCTGCACGACCTGAACCAGGCCGCCCGGTACAGCCATCACCTGATCGCGATGCGCCAGGGCCGAATCATCGCGGAGGGGCCGCCGGCGGAGGTGGTGACCGAGGAACTCGTCGCGCAGGTGTTCGGGTTGCCCTGCAAGGTGATCACCGATCCGGTCTCCGGTACGCCGATGGTCATCCCGATCGGCCGGCACAACGGCACTACCGCCGTATCGACCACTGCTCACAAGGAGATCCATTCGTGAAGACCCGTCAGATTGCTGTTGTTCTCGCTCTGCTGGTGACCGTCGGTCTCGCAGCCTGCGCGGGCGACGACGAGGACCCGACGACAGCCGGGCCGGATGCGCAGAGTGCGAGCCCGGCGACCAGTTCCTCGCCGACCGTGTCGGGGAGCCGCACCGTCAGCCACGACAAGGGCCAGACGGTGGTTCCGGCAAACCCGGCGCGCGTGGTCGTGCTGGACACCTCGCTGCTGGACGCGACGGTGTTCCTCGGCCTGACGCCGGTCGGCGCGGTGCGGACCGCCGTGGACTCCGAGCTGCCCTCCTACCTCGGCGACCGCGCCGACGACATCGAGATCGTCGGGACCATCGGCAACCCGAACCTGGAGGCGATCGCGGCGCTGCGACCCGACCTGATCATCTCCGCGACACTGCGCGATGACGAGCGCTACGACACCCTCGGCGGCATCGCGCCGACCGTGTTCACCGCCGGTCCGGGCACCACCTGGCGCACGGACTTCCAGATCGTCGCGGACGCGTTGGGCAAGTCCGAACAGGCACAGTCCGCGCTGGCCGATTTCGACGCCCGTGCGCAGCAGATCGGGGAGGCAATCGGGGCCGCCGGCACCACCGCCTCGATCGTGCGCTTCCTGCCGGACGAGACCCGGGTGTACGGCCCGGACAGTTTCTCGGGCAGCGTCCTGCGCTCAGTGGGCCTGGGCGCACCGGAGCTGGACTACGACGAGTTCGCGATCGCGTATCTGAGCTCCGAGCAGATCGAGATGGCCGATGCAGACATCATCTTCGCGACCACCTTCGGGCCCGAGCAGGACTCAACCCGCGGTGCGATCACCGGCCTGTGGGGCAACCTACGCGCGATCGAGAACGGGTGCCAGTTCGACGTCGACGACGACGCGTGGATGCTCGGTATCGGCCTGATCGGAGCTCAGGCCATCCTGGCCGACGTCGAGCGTCTTCTCGCCGACGGGGACTGCGCCGGTCAGTAGTGGCTCAGCAGGTGAGGGTGAGTCACACGGGGCGCGCACGATCACCCGGGCGAGATCGCGGGTCGGAGTCAGAGCAGGCCTACCTCGGCAAGCCGACTCTCGTAGAGATCCAGGGCCTCCTCCTCGTCCCGGCCGGCGGCTTGCGCCTGCGCGTACAACTGCTCGACGTCGACGCCGGACTCGCGCCGGCGACGTTCCCAGTCCTCGCGGTTGCGGCGCCAGTATCCGATCACCCCATGGCTCTCCGCGGGCAGGTGGCGCACTCGACGTAGGTGCTTGCGCACCGCTCGCGTCGCGGCGGCCTCACCGGCGACGTAGAGGTAGCCGGGGTATAGGTAAGGCTTACCTTTGTTTTCGAGAAACGGAATTGCCATGCTGTCCTCGCCCGGAGTCCGTCGGTGCACTCGGCAGCTCACCGCCGCACTGCTGGCGGCCTCGATGCTGACCGCGACCGCCGGCTGCGCCGACGACGCACCCGTCGCCCTGCCGAGCGGCGCGGGCCCGTCCGCCCAGGCCTCCACCACGCCCAGCCCGGATGCGGAGGCGTTCCCCCTGACGATCCGTCAGACTGCTGGCGACGTCACAATCCCCGCTGCGCCGGAGCGCGTGGTCGCGCTGGACTTCCCCAGCGCGGACGCGGCGATCGCGCTCGGCGTCGTACCGGTGGCCATGGCCGAGCTGAGCTATATCCCGGGCGGAGTCCAGGAGTGGACGAAACAGGCCCTGGCCGGCGCCACCCCCGAGCTGATCGAGACCGAACAGGGCTTCCCCTTCGAGACGCTGCTACGACTGGACCCGGATGTCATCCTCGCGACCAATACCTTTCCGCTGGTCGAGGACAGCTGGGCGAAGCTGAACGAGATCGCGCCCGTGGTCGCGCATATCGACAAGCCGGGTCTGGATGAGTGGCAGGGCGGCTTCCGCAAGGTCGCCCAAGCACTGGGGAAGGCCGCGGAGGGCGACCGGCTCATCGCCGAGGCGGATACCGCGGTCGAGGCTGCGCGGGCGGCGCATCCGGAGTTCACCGATGCGACGGCGTCCTTCTTCAACTACGGCGAGAGCTTCGGCCTCTACGTGATCAACTCGAACACCGACGTCTCGATGCGGTTCATGCGCGATCTCGGGTTCGCCGGGGCGCCGCCGCAGGTGCTTGCGCTGCCGAGTGAGGCAGGCGGGGAGGGGCGTGCGGTGGTCAGTGCCGAGCGCTATGACCTGCTCGAGGCCGATGTCATCCTCGGCACCACGTCCGAGGCCAACCAGGCGGTCCTGGATGACCTGCGCGAGACCGACCTCTTCGCCCGGGTCCCCGCGGTGGCGCGTGGTGGCTTCCTCGGGCTGAACATCGGCCCGGCCACCGCAATGGCCTTCCCCTCCGTACTCAGCGTTCCCTACGCGATCGGCGAGCTTCTCGATCCGCTTTCCGTCGCAGTGCGCGCCGGCCGGACCCCCGCACCCGCACCGGCTGCTTCCTGACCACTCGCCGCCGGACTGCCGCGCAATCTGGGGCCTGGCCGACAGCTGCGCACCGTCGAACTTCTACGACCGCAGCACCACGAACTTCAGATGTCGCGGATGGTGGCGCTCGAGCCCACAGCGTTGAGCAAGCGCGAGATATCGGGTCTGTCGCTGGTCACGATCACCGCTTCCCCGGACGCAGCCTCCACCACGGCACCGTCGGCGATGTCGGCACTCGTGCCACGGGCGAGCACGGTTCCCACCCGGTGCGCCGCCGCCTCGTCGAAAGAGGGAACCTCGCACCCACGGAGCAGGCGGCGCAACTGAGCCTGCCGGGGCGAGCGGCTGACCTGGGCCACCACCGGGGCGGGGATGACCGGTACCACGCCGTCTTCGAGCCGGACTCGATGGTCAGCCCAGAATTCTCGGTCGTTGCGCTCGGCCGCGAACAGGGCTCCGGCGTCGTAGACGACGTCGCTCACGCCGACTGGCGTCCGCGCGGGCTACCGACTCGCCGACGGGCGGCATCGAGTTCGGCTTCCGTCAGGGTGCCGTTTTCGGCCTCCCACTCCGCCACCGCGGCGAGCCCGTCGCGCACGGTGAGAGCCCGTCGGGCTGCCGCGGTCATCCATGCGGAGACGCTGGACCCCTCTGCCCTCGCGGCCAGGATGACTTGGTCGTAGACGTCGGCGTCCACAGTGATGGCGAGTTTCGGCGAGGGCTTCCCACGGGGCATAGAGCTAACCATACTACTGCGCTACTACCACTACAACGCCTGAGCCTCCGGCTCGTAGGCGGAGCCTCCCGGACCGGCGCGCGACGAATGAGACCGCAAATGAGACCGCGCCGTAGGTCCTCAGGATGCCGGAGGCAAGGGATCAAGGTGGCGGGGGCGGGCGCCGATACTGCGGCGTGCAGTCGCCGCGTTGGCCGTTCCTGGCTGCCCTCGTCGCGGTGATCGCCGGCGGAGGTATCACGCAGGCCGCGCCGAACGTGGAGCTGCTCTTCGTCGACGCCCTGATGAGCATCCCCGACCGCGAGCAGATGCACGCCGCCAAGCGGGAGCACGAGCGCGAACAGCCGGCCGCGGACCTCGTGGCCCGGCTGACGCTGCCCCCCGGCGTCGCCGAGTGCGACGGGACTGGAGGGGTCGCGAGATCGCACATGCTCTGTTGGGAAGGTGACGCGGAGGTCGTGTCCACGACCGCCGCCGTGGCCGCCGGGCTTCGCACGCTCGGAGCGAGGGAGGTGTCCCCGCGGTGCGGGGAACTCCGCTTCGACGGCCGTCCCAGCTTCATCCTGTGCGAGGTCAACGCCGACGTGTTGGGTCAGCCCTTCTCGGCGAACCTCGGGCCCGGCATCAGCCGCCAGGACCCGACCGCGGAGCTCCGAGGGGTATTCGTCTCGGGCGGTGTGGGCCAGGGCGCCGCGTTCGGTTTGTCTATCCCCTCCCGCGCGACGCCAATCCTGGTCCCCGAAAGCTGAGCAGCCCCTGACTGCTCGCAACGTTCGGACAAGTGCTCGCCATAGTTGTCCGGCGATTGAGGCGCGGCTGCTACCAAGGACTGAGGGAGAAGGTCACTGACATGAGCTGGACGATCGAACGCCGCGGGCGGGTGGCCGTGGTCACCATGACGACCAATCCCCTCAATGCGCAGAACCGCGCGTTCTTCGCCGACCTCCATGAGACCTTCGACGCCCTCGAGCGCGACCACCCGGACAGTCCGGTCGTGCTGACCGGCACCGGCACGCGCTTCTCCGCCGGCCTGGACCTGGGCGAGCACTTCCCGATCTTTGCCGGGGAGCCCGATGGGGTGCGGGCGTGGTTCGCGGAGTACCGCGCGACCAACATGCGCCTGTTCACCTACCCTCGCCCGACGGTCGCTGCGGTGAACGGGCACGCCTTCGCCGGTGGACTCATCACCGCGGCGGTGTGCGACTACCGCGTCTGCGTCGATGCCGGCGCGAAGTTCGGCCTCAACGAGGTACCGATCGGCATTCCCATGCCGGCTGTCTATGTCCGCATGCTGGCCTACGCCTGGGGTGAGGCGATCGCCTCCCGTACGAGCCTGTTCGGTGAGGTCATCGAGGGCGAACAGGCGCACGCTTGGGGCATGGTTCATGAACTGGTCCCCGCCGCTGACGTCGTCGATCGGGCCGTTGCGTTCGCCGATGCCGTGCCCGAGGACTGCCTGGAGCAGTATGCCTACACCAAGCGCGCCTGCCAGGCCTCGGCGCTGCGCGACATCGCCGATCTGGCCGACCCCCTCGACGACGAACTGCCCACCTGGTTCACGACCGACAGCGCCCGCCACGCACACCGTCGCTACTGGCACCAACTGAAGGGAACGCCCGCCCCGTGGTGACCCTTGATTCCCTGCCCACCTGGGTCACCTGGCGGGCCCGCCCGTTTTCCGACGCCAACCTGCTGCTGCTGCGCGGGCGGCACCCAGCGTTGGTCGACACCGGCTTCGTCGGGCACGCCGAGGAGACCGAGGCCTGGGTGCGCCACGAGGCACCCGACCTCGCCCTGGTGGTCAACACCCACTGGCACTCCGATCACGTTGGCGCCAACGGGCGGTTGCAGGCGGCCGGTATCGGCATCGCGGCGAGCGTCCCCGACGCAACCGCGCTTGAACGGCGAGATCCCGGCTGCTGCGTGGCCGAATACCTCGATCAGCCCGTTGCCCCCTACTCCGTCGACCAGCAGCTGACCGACGGTCAGGTGCTTTGGCTCGGCGACGCGCAGTGGGAGGTGGTCGCGACTCCCGGGCACACCGCGGGACACCTGTGCCTGTGGCAACCTGACGAGCGGCTACTCGTGGTCGGCGACGCCCTCTCGGACTACGACGTCGGCTGGGTGAACCTCGCGCTCGACGGGGCGGAGGCCGCCGACACCGCGGTGTCCTCCCTGCAGCGCCTGGTCGATCTCGCCCCGCGCACACTGCTGACCGCCCACGGCCCGATCCCGGCCGACACCGATGCCGCCCTCGCCACCGCCCTGCGGCGGGCCCAGCGGCTGGCCGCGGATCCGCAGAGCGCGCTCTGGTACGGCGCGCGCCGCATCTTCGCCTACGCGCTGATGATCCGTGGCGGCGTCCCGGCAACGGACGTCGATGCCTACCTGCTTGCCCGAGACTGGCTTACAGACGCCGCTCGACAGCTCGACCGCGAACCCGCAGACGTCGTCACCGAACTGATTGAGACGATGACCCGCAACGGCGCAGTCGTTCTGCGCGACGGGCGGCTCCACGCAGCAGCGGAGCACACCACCGTTCCGCCCGCATCACTGCGGATCCCCTGGCCTCGCGAGTGGCCCTCGCCCTCACCCCGCCTGACTCCAAACGCGGCGGACGCGGCGCATTGAAGCCGTATCAGGCCGCTCCGTTGTCGCCGGCGCCGTCGCGGAGCGCGGTGACCCGGCCCGAATCCGCGGTGTCGTAGCCTCCGAGGGCCTGCACGGCTGAACGTAGAGCCTCGGTGCGCAGCGCCGCGACGAGATCGGACGCCGCGCCCAACGCCACCGCAGTGATAGCGATCTCGTAGTCCTCCCACGCGAGTGGAAGGAATTCCAGGTCGAGCTCGACGGCGGCGGAGCGCACTGCCAGGCCGGTGTCCAGGGTCCCGGTCGCGACCGCGAGCGCAACCTCCAGGTGAGTGCCGACCACAGGCCCGCGCAGCGCATCGGGGTCCACGCCGGCTCTGGCGGCGAGGTGGTCGAGCAGGACCCGGGTGCCGGTACCCGGACCGCGCAGAGCAACCCGACGATCCGTCAGATCCTCGACGCCGCGGATCCCTGCCGGGTTGCCGGGCACCACGAGCAGCCCCTGCTCGCGGCGCCAGAGGTGGACCAGGTGCGGATTCTGATCGCGCAGAATGCCGCGTGCGAACGGGGCGTTGTACTCCCCGCTGTGGTGCAGCAGATGGATCGCGGCGCCGTCGGCCCTGCCTTCCCGTACCGCACTGAGCCCCGCGGAACTGCCGCCGGCGGGGACGACCCGGATGCGGTTCGGGACCTGGCGCAGCACGACCGCGAGAGCGGGATCGTCGCTGCCGGCCAGGCGCAGGGTCGCCTCGGCATGCAGGAACTGCCGGGCCGCGAACGCGCCGTCGCGGGCGACGCGGGCGCGTCGCCGCTCGGTCAGAGTCAGCACCCCGGCATCGGCCAGCGAGCGTTGCGCCCGGCTGACCGTGCTGGCCGTCGTTGACCACTCCTGGGCAAGCTCGCGCACACCCGGCAGTTCGATTCCCGGCGCGAGCTCACCGGCGCTGATGCGGCGCGCCAGCTCGTCGCAGATGTCGCGGTACCGGGTCACGCCACCACACTCTAGGGTTGCGCCGGTCTGCACCACATCAGAATGGAGCAATAATGCGTCGGCTGACCGGTTTCGTGATCGCAGCCCTGCTTGTCGTGTCCGGGTGCACGGACGGCGACGAATCAGCGTCCGCCAAGACGCTGATTCTGGCCACGACGACCAGCACTCAGGACTCCGGCCTGCTCGACGTGCTGCTCCCCGCGTTCACCCGCGACACCGGGTTGACGGTAAAACCGGTCGCGGTCGGCAGCGGGCAGGCCATTGAACTCGGCGAGCGCGGCGAGGCCGATGTCCTGCTCGTGCACTCCCCGGCGGCCGAGGAGGAGCTTGTCGCGGCCGGGCTGACCGGCCGCCGGTTGCTGGTGATGCACAACGACTTCGTTGTGCTCGGACCCCAGGACGACCCGGCCGGAACCGAGGACCTGTCGGCGCCGGACATCTTCAAGAAGGTGGCCGAGTCCGAGGAGGTCTTCGTCTCCCGCGGCGACGACTCAGGGACGCACACCAAGGAGAAGTCGCTGTGGTCCGCGGCCGGCATCGAGCCGGCCGGTGACTGGTACACCTCCACCGGGCAGGGCATGGCCGCGACCTTGCGGATCGCCGACGAGCGGGAGGGTTACACGCTCTCGGACCGGGCGACGTTTCTGACCCAGCAGGACACCCTCGATCTGAAGATCGTCGGCGAGGGTGACCCCGAACTGCTGAACGTCTACCACGTGATCGAAATGACCGAGAAGGCTGGCGACAAGGTGCGCACCGGCGGCGCGGTCGCCTTCGCCGACTGGATCGTCAGCGCGAGCGCGCAGCAGCTGATCGGCGACTTCGGGAAAGCGGAGTACGGCCAGTCGCTGTTCACCCCCGACGCCGGCAAGGACCCCGACGACCTTGCGGCGTGACCGGCGATGGACGTGCTGTTCGACGGGTTTGCCGACGCGTTGCGCCTGCTCGCCACCGGTGACGAGCAGGCCTGGTCGATCACCGCGCTGACCCTGCGAGTTTCGGTCAGTGCCACCGTGCTCGCGCTGCTGATCGGGATTCCGCTCGGCGCTCTCGTCGCGCTGGGACGGTTCCCCGGCCGGCGTTTGGTGCTCGCGATGGCGAACACCGGCATGGGCCTACCCCCGGTCGTGGTCGGTCTGTGGATAACCGTGCTGCTCTGGCGAAGCGGACCCCTCGGCGGACTCGGCCTGCTCTACACCCCCACTGCGATGATCCTGGCCCAGGCGGCGATCGCGACCCCGATCGTCATCGCCCTCACCGCTGCGGCGCTGGCTCAGGTCGATCCCGACTTCCGGATCCAGATGGCCGGCATCGGCGCCGGTCCGGTCCGCTCCGCGCTGGTCCTGCTGAACGAGGCGCGGCTGCCCCTGTGCGCCGCGGCGATGGCGGGGTTCGGGGCGGTGGTCAGTGAGGTCGGCGCGGCGCAGATGGTCGGCGGCAACATCGCCGGCGAGACCCGGGTCCTCACCACTGCAGCGGTGCTGGCCACCAACCGCGGCCAGTTCGCCCTCGCCATCGCCTTCGGACTCATCCTGCTCACAATCGCGTTCGCCGTGAACGTCGCCCTGGTGCTGATGCAGGACCGAGTGCCGGCGACGCGATGAGCGGCCTGGCGTGCCAAGGTCTGTGCATCCGGGCCGGGAGCAAGCTGCTGCTCGAGGTGGATGAACTCCAGATCCCGGCCGGGGAGTGCCTGGCAGTGCTCGGGCCCAACGGGGCCGGCAAGTCGACGCTGCTCCGTGCCCTCGGCCTGCTGAGTACCCACAACGTCGAGGGCCAGGTGCTGCTGGACGGCAAGCCGATGAGCGCGGCCGAGATGCGGAAGGTCGCCGCCGCGGTCCTGCAACGCCCGATCCTGCGCCGTGGCAGCGTCCTGCACAACGTCGCCAGCGGACTGCGATTCCGCGGCATCGCCCAGGCCGAGGCGCACCGCCGCGTCGAGCCGTGGCTCGCCGCGCTACGACTCGCACCGCTCGTGGACCGGGATGTGCGGACCCTCTCTGGCGGTGAGGCACAGCGGGTCAGCCTCGCCCGCGCCCTGGTCCTGAAACCGCGGGTGCTGTTGCTCGACGAACCCTTCTCCGCGCTGGACGCAACGACCCGATCCGACCTGCTCGCCGACTTGCGCGCCGCGCTCGACGGGTTACCAACCGCGACGCTCCTCGTCAGTCACGACCGGCACGAGGCTCTCGCTCTCGCCGCCCGGACCGCGCTGCTCCTCGACGGGCGGATCCGTCAATGCGGACCCACCGCGCAGGTCTTCGACAACCCCGTCGACGAGGCGACCGCCGCCCTCATCGGGTACACCAACCGTCTCCCCGCGGCTGCCACCAGTGCGGCCGGCCCCCGGGTCGCTCGCCCGGAGATGTGCCGCGTGCTACCCGGGGACGCGTTGCCCGAGGCGGCTGCCGGCGGTCTGCTGCTGCGCGGCACCGTTCGCCGCGTCGTACCACTCGGCGTCGCGACCCGGGTGGACGTGGAGATCACCTTCTCGACCGTCGCCTGCCTGCACACCCTCTCCTCGATCGGACACAACGAAATCGCCCCCGGAGCCCCCGTCGTCGTCCAGGTCCTCGACAGCCGCCCATTGGGTTGATCATGCGGTCATGACCTCGCACCAGAGAGATCTGGCCGGTCGGGTGCTGCTCCTCATCGGCGTTTTGGAGCGGGCGGTCACGGGGCTGATGGGCTGGTCCAACACCGCGATGGCCGCGCGGTACCAACACATCACCACGGCGGTACAGCGCGCCGCCGATCGGGTGGGCGAGCTGCTCTGGTCACGCAGTCCAGCGAAGGCGCCGCCACGGGCACATGAGACCGCAATGAGACCAGGCGCCAAACGCCGGATAATCCTCAGCGGGTTACCCGGCGTTTGTGCTGGTCAGCTGGCGGTGGCGGTGGGATTTGAACTCTGACATCGAGCTATCCGCTGCTAGCCGTGATTTGCTGTCAGTGCTGTATTTTCGCACTTCAGAGAGCTGCTTAAGGATAGAGATGATCCGAGCGGAACCTATGGTCGCCGGTGGTTCCCGAAGTTTCTGTGACCACTGTGTGACCAGCCGCACGTGAGAGAGCTCACTTCGGGCCTGCGGAGTCGCCGTGCTGCCCGGCACTGTCAAGTGCGTCGCCTCCGGCGGCGTGTTCCAAGCGGTCGTCGACGTCGAGGCGAACGTACACAGAGGGGCCGGCGTGCCGCGCAGACCTCGTCGGTGCCCGTGAGCGGACCTCAACTGTTCTTGCTGCATCCCGGCGACGCTGTTACGGCAACACCGGCTCTCGCGGTGGGGCGGCCGGCCGCTCGATCATGGTCGCCGACCGGTTGGCATCGATTGCCTTCTGCTCTGCCGCAGAGCGCGTGACGAGGAACTCGCCAATCTGCGTTTCACCGTCGACCTCATACACCGGAACGCGGACAGTGATCATCTCGGTTCTGGCGAATTGTTCCGCTTCGGCCCGACTCGTCGGCAGCACTCCATTGATCTGCCGGGCATCTGCGTAACCCAATTGACCGTTGGTGGCCTCCACCGCGATCAGATCCGGGATGCCACGTTCGTTTTCCACGCCGTAGGTCTGTCCGGAGCGGTTGATCTTCCAATCGGTCATGTCAACCGCGGCATAGGTGACGGTGACCTGCCAACGGGCTCTGTCGTCGGTCTCAATTCGAGTTGTGTTCTCGCCAGGTCGGAGTTTTATCTGATAGGTGGAGGTCGGGTCGGACCCGGCAGCCACGTCTGCCTCGCTGCACTTGACGCTTGCGCCATCCGAGAAACGGAACTCGCCCCGCGAGAGGCACGTAAACTTCAGGTCGATATGGGTTGCGCCAGCGGAACGCGGGCCGAGGTCGACCGACGCAGAGCCGGTCCGGCTGAGGGTGATCTCTTCGCCGAGGGGGGTGATCTCGTCACCGCCCGGGTGGTCGTCTGCTAGGAGCTGGTTGGCGGTCGCAGCGCCCCCGCCGGCCAGCACGGCTCCGGCGAGCAGGCCAGCCGCCATCCGCACCCGGCGACGTCGGCGCCCGACCGGCGTGGCTCGGACATGCGCAACGAGCAACTCGCGCAAGTTGGCGGTGAACGTTGATTCCATGTCAGTCATGACGCCCTCCCATGGGAAGCGACGGCCTGGACTTCTTCACTGTGCTGCGCGAGCACTCCGCGAAGCCGGTGGCGGGCTCGGTGGAGTCGCGACTTGGCTGCCGCCGCGGTTAGCCCGAGCACTTGAGCAGCTTCGGCAATCGAGCGGTCCTCCAGCGCCACTAGCGAGACCAGATGAAGATCAACAGGGTCTAGGGCGCGTAGCGCCGAACGAAGCCGTGGATCAACACTGCGGTCCAGCACGATCTCCGCCGCGCCCGCGAAAGTACCCAACCGCGGCAGACGGGCAAGGAACGCCCCGTGCCGACGCCTCGCCCGGTTGATGTTACGCGCCACGTTGCCCGCGGTGATCAGCAGCCACGGCAGCACTGAACCGTCTACGATTCGAACGTCGGCCCTCCGCCGCCACAGCTCCAAAAACGTCGCCGCGGTGACGTCCTCTGCGTCCTGGCGGCCCTCTACCATCCGGCACGCGTGCCGGAAGACTCGACCGCCGTGCCGGTCAAACAGCACGGCGAACGCCTCGCCGTCACCGGCGACCGCCTGGGCCCAGGCATCGGCGTCGCCTTCCGAGAATGTCTTCACACACTCTAGTGTCCGGTACCGCCGATCCGGTTGCACCCGGTTGGCCCAAACTGACGTCCGGCCACCACGCGGCGGTTCAATCCGAACGCGCATCTGTGGCCGGTAGTGAGCCCGAGGCGGTGATCCACTCGTTTACTACCAACGTAGTAGGTAGTGTCCAAGACAAATAGGTCTTGGAACACCCAACGCTGTGCTGGCTTGGGTGAGTGCCGGACACCGACGGTTGTTCATGCGGGGCATCTCGCCCATACGGACCGGCACTCACGGCCCCACCTCAGCTGCCGGTCTACTCGGCCGAGTTGCCGTTCGAGGCCTTGACGATGAAGACCCCGACAACCTTAGTACCGGACTCGTCAAATACTTTGATCGTCCGGTCCTCCTTGTTCGCCAGAGAGATCTCGGCCGCCTCGGTCGGAGAGCTAGCCCTGGTGATTCACAAAGATTCTGAATCCGGTGCCGAGAGGGCTCGGTGAGCCGCATTTGGTCGCGGGCGCTTCCGCGGAAGCGTCGGGCGTGCTTCGGTGACCGGTCTGCTGTTCTGCCGGGT
>JBQTIR010000006.1:0-47243 GCA_052387905.1 Sporichthyaceae bacterium
CGCCGGCGGTGTTCTGGCTGGACGAGACCCGCGGCCACGACGCCGAGGTGCTCAAGAAGGTCCGGGCCTACCTGCCCGAGCACGACACCTCCGGACTGACCATCGAGATCCTCCCGGTGGCCGAGGCCACCCGCTACACCCTGGAACGGGCTCGCAAGGGCGACGACACCATCTCGGTGACCGGCAACGTGCTGCGCGACTACCTGACCGACCTGTTCCCGATCCTGGAGCTGGGCACCTCGGCCAAGATGCTCTCGGTGGTGCCGTTGATCAACGGTGGCGGCCTGTTCGAGACCGGCGCCGGCGGGTCGGCCCCCAAGCACGTGCAGCAGTTGGTGAAGGAGAACTACCTGCGCTGGGACAGCCTGGGCGAGTTCCTGGCCCTCGCCGCCAGCTTCCAGCACCTGGCGACCTCGACCGGCAACCAGCGCGCGCAGATCCTGTCCGACACCCTCGACCGCGCGACCGGCACCTTCCTGGACGAGAACAAGTCCCCGGCGCGCAAGGTCGGCTCGATCGACAACCGCGGCAGCCACTTCTACCTCGCGCTGTACTGGGCGCAGGAGCTGGCGGCGCAGACCGACGACACCGACCTCGCGGCGGCCTTCAAGGGCCTGGCGGAGAACCTGGCAGGCCAAGAGGACACGATCACCGCCGAGCTGCTGGCGGTCCAGGGCTCTCCGGCCGACATCGGCGGCTACTACCGCCCCGACCCCGCTTTGGCGTCCGCGGTGATGCGTCCGTCGGCCACCTTTAACGAGGCCCTCGCCGGCCTCTGAGCCGGTGGCCTGGACTCGGTGGACGAGAATCTGCGCAAGCGCCTCGCCTAACCAGTCCCGCACATCTTTCTGCAGCGTGCCGCGCCTTTCCTGGGTTTGGATGGGCGCGCAACGCTGTACGGGATGGCGAGGGTGGACCTAAGGGTTGGACAACCGACTGGCTGAGGGCGGGATTTTCTCGTCCGGCCGAATGAGCAACAAAGCGGGCGGGGTCTCCACCTCAGCGTGAGTGTCGAAGTCGAATAGGTCGGCTTGAAATCGCGCGGAGTGCAGCATGCTCAGCACCGGTGCCGGTGGCTGCTCGGGACCCGCAATCTGCACGCCGGAGCCCAAGAGCCGCACGTGGCGGGGCAGCCCGTCGGTGTCCAGATCAATCTCGATCGGGGCAGTTCCGCTCAGCTCCCAAGGGTCGACCCCGGCTGAGATGAAACGCTGGCCCAAGCCAAGTAACTCGATGGCCCAACCTGTGGGGACCGATCCGGACAGGGCCAGCCCGGGTGAGCCGGGGCGACGCTGCACCGCAGAGGAGGCGTGCGCAGCTCGCAGGGCCCTGAACAAGACGGGGTCGCCAGCATTCGCACTGCCCGACCGGGCGGGTGATGTAGCCAGCCACCGGCCTCGAAGTCTGGCCGGCCACTCCAGCACGGTGCGGTACTCCTGGTTTCGGGTCGCCCGGATCTCGGTGGTCGTCCGACGGATAGGACTGTCCAGGGAGGTCGTCGTCGAGACGGTCAGCCGACCGAGCCAGCGTCCCTTGCGGACGTCGAATCCGCCTGAGAACGACTCGCCGCCGACCTCGGACTTAACGCTGTACACCGATGAGGTGCGCATATGGCCGGTGCCGACGCGACGCAGTGCGACGAAACTGTTCTTCAACGCGGCATCGGCTGCGGCGGCGTCGAGCGCTGGTACGGGCGACTGTGTCGCAGTCAACGTCGGCGGGCTCGCCGGTGCTGCGCCGAGCCGGTGCGCGTCGGCACCATCAGGCGAGCCGCAACCCGACAGAAGTCCGGCCACAGCGATAACCGCAGCCGTTTCCCGCAGCCTGTTCATGATTCCCCCGTGAGTGCGCAATCGTCCCGAATCCATCATCGGTGCTCGGATCGGTCACATGGAGCGCCGAACGGCCAGATGTGCATCCTCCGTTCGGACGGCTGATCGACGGGAGCACACGGCTCGGGTCGGCTCCGGGACTGCAACAATGACCGCCGTGCCCGCCCACACCGCTGCCGACGCGCGCCCGCGCGTGCTCTCCGGAATCCAGCCGACCGCCGACTCCTTCCACCTCGGGAATTATCTCGGGGCGGTCCGGCAGTGGATCGGGCTCCAGGACACCCACGACGCGTTCTACTTCATCGCGGACCTGCACGCGATCACTGTCGAGCACGACCCGAAGCTGCTGCGGACCCGGACCCGGGTGGCCACCGCGCAATTGTTGGCCGCTGGTCTGGACGCCGACCGGTGCACGCTGTTCGTGCAGAGCCAGGTGCCCGAGCACGCACAGCTGGCCTGGGTGCTCAACTGCCTGACCGGCATGGGCGAGGCGTCCCGGATGACGCAGTTCAAGGACAAGTCGGGGAGGGCAGGGACCGACCGGGCAACGGTCGGATTGTTCACCTACCCGATTCTGCAGGCCGCGGACATCCTGCTGTACCGAGCTGACCAGGTACCCGTCGGTGAGGACCAGCGCCAACACCTGGAGCTCACCCGTGACCTGGCGCAGCGGTTCAACCACCGTTACGGCGACACCCTCACGGTGCCCGAGCCGTACATCCTCAAGGCCACCGCGAAGATCACGGACCTGCAGGACCCGAACGCCAAGATGAGCAAGTCGGCCTCGGGTCCGGCTGGGATCATCGAGCTGCTCGACGAGCCGAAGGTGTCGGCGAAGAAGGTCAAGAGCGCGGTCACCGACTCCGAGCGGGAGATCCGCTTCGACGAGAAGGAGAAGCCGGGAATCTCGAACCTGCTCACGATCGCCTCGGCCCTGACCGGGACGCCCATCGCCGAACTGGTCGCCTCCTACTCCGGCCGCGGCTACGGGGACCTCAAGGGCGACGTCGCCGCCGCGGTGCTGGACTTCGTCGCCCCGTTCCGGGAGCGCACGCAGTCCTACCTGGCCGATCCCGACGCCCTTGATGCCGTGCTGGCCGCGGGCGCCGCAAAGGCGCGCGCGGTGGCCGCGGCCACGTTGGCCCAGGTCTACGACCGGGTGGGCTTCCTGCCGCCCGGCGGGCCCGCATGAGTCAGGCGGCGCCCACGCGCACGATCGGAGTCGCCATTGCGATCCCCGAACCGCACGGGTCGGAACTGCAGTCCTGGCGCGCGCACTTCGGTGACCCGCTCGCCGGTGCGATTCCCACCCACATCACGTTGCTCCCGCCGACCGCGGTGCCGGCGGAGCAGTTGCCGGAGATCGAGGAGCACCTGCGCAGCGTTGCCGACAAGGGCGAAGCCTTCGACATCCTGTTGCGCGGGACCGGAACGTTCCGCCCGGCCTCGCCGGTGGTTTTTGTCACCCTGGCCGAGGGTATCTCCGGCTGTGAACTGATGGAGCGTCAAGTCAGGTCCGGTCCGCTCGGGCATCGGGCGCTGGAATTCGGCTACCACCCGCACGTCACCGTGGCCCACGACATCGACGACGACGCCCTGAGCACAGCGTTCGACACCCTCGCCGACTACCAGGCGCGGTTCCGGGTCTGGGGATTCTCGCTCTACGAGCACGGCACGGACGGAGTGTGGCGCCCGCAACGCGACTTCACCTTTGGGGGCGCCGTGCCCAACCCGCCGGCGTCGTGAAGGAGCGGCTCGCACGGTTGCAGGCGGGCGCGGCGGCGCGGATCGACGCTGCGCGCGCTCGCTCTGCGCGCATCGACCATCTGGCGCGCGCGAAGGCTCGCTACGACGACGTCCGTGGGGGTCGGCACGCGGGCGCAGTGACCTACTTCGGCTTCCTGTCGCTGTTCCCGCTGCTGGCGCTCGTCTTCGCCATTCTCGGCTATTTGATCGGCTGGTACCCGGGCCTGTACGACGAGGTTTCCCAGGCCATCTCCGACGCCCTGCCTGGCCTGGTCGGGAACGAACCTGGCCAAGTGAACATCGATCAGATCGCCGCGGCGAAGAACGGCGCAGGAATCTTCGGTCTGCTGGGCTTGTTCGTGGCGGGCACGGCCTGGGTCGATGCGCTGCGGGAAGCCCTGCGCTCGGTCTGGCTCCAGCGCCCGGTACTCCGCGTCGATGTGGTGCGGCGCAAAGCACTCGACGCGCTGGTGCTGGTGCTGCTCGGCTCCGCTCTGCTGCTGTCCCTGGGCCTGTCCAGCGTCGTCACCCTCGCGACCGGGGCCACCGTGGATGTGCTGCACCTGCCCGACGGCACCCTTGTCGCCTCGGTCGTGCGGGCGGCCGCGATCGCGGTAGCGATCACCGGATCCGCCCTGTTGTTCGCCGTCATGTTCTGGCGCCTCTCCGGCATGCACCTGCCGCGGCGGCGACTGATCCACGGGGCCGTGCTGGCCGGTGTGACCTTCGAGGCGCTCAAGTTGTCGGCGACCTTGCTGCTGGGTCACACCATGCGCAACCCGGTCTATGCGACCTTTGCGGTGGCCGTGGGGATCCTGGTCTGGATCAACCTGGTCGCCCGCGCCACGTTGCTGGTGGCAGCCTGGACCGCGACCGAGGCTTACAGCGACGCCGCCGTGGGGACGCCCCGGGTGCTCGGCGACTCCCAGGACCCGGCCCACGACGTCGTCGTCGATTCCGAGGCAGTGGCTCTGGACGCGGCCGTTGCTCCCGCCCGGTGGAGGGCGATCACCGGCAGGCGGAAATCACCTGCTGCCGGCGTCCCTCAGCGGTAAGCGCCGTAGCGGGCGTAGCGGCGGCGGGTCGCGAGGGTGCGGACCATCGCCAGCAGGAGCAGGACACCGAGCAGGGTGCCGCCGGCCACGGCCGACCACCGCAGCGTGGTGGTCTCGTCGGCGGCGACCAGATCGATCTCCTCGGCGGCACTGGCCGGCCGGGCGACCGCGGGGCCCTGGTTGGCCGGTGACGCGACGAACCCGCCGTCCTGGTCGGTGATGACCGAACTGGAGATCGGGTCGACGAGTTCACCGACCGGTGCGACGCGGCCGGCATTGGCGAAGCCGTACTCCAACAGGCGTCCGGCGTCATCGGTGATCCGGCCGAACGGGGTGGAGAGCAGCGTCGCGATGATGGTCCGCCCGTCGCGTTCGGCTGCCGCGATCAGCGTGTTCTGAGCCTTGGTGGTGTAGCCGGTCTTGACGCCGATCGCCCCGGGGAACCCGCGTAGCAGCAGGCGGTTCTCGGTGTAGATCTGGAAGGACTTGGAGTTCGCCTTGGTGGCCGTCTTGGTCTTGTTGCCGGGGAAGGTGTGCTTGATCGTCTTGACGTAGTTACGCAGGTCGCGGCGCGCGAGCAGGGCGCGGCCCCACAGCCCGAGGTCGTACGCGGAGGAGAACTGACCGTCCTCGTCCAGCCCGCTGGGGTTCACCACCGTGGTGTCCAGGGCCTGCAGGCGCTGGGCCTCTGCCGCCATCATGGCGACGCCGCGCTCGAGGGTGCCGCCGCCGGCCTTCGCGATGCCGGTGGCCGCGTCGTTGCCGGAGCGCAGCAACAGGGCGTACCAGAGGTCGTCGATCTTGTAGGTCTGGTCCTTCACCATGCCGACGCGGGTGCCCTCCTGGGCGGTGTCCTCGAAATCGGCGGTGTAGGTGGAGTTCGGGTCGAGCCGCGGGGCCATCGTCACGGCAAGCAGCGTCTTGAGCGTGCTGGCCGGGCGGTACTTCGCGTGCGGGTCCTTGGCAGCCAGGATTTCGCCGGTATCGGCGTCGGCGAGCACCCAGGCGGCCGCGCTCACGGCCGGCAGCGTCGGCGCCCCGGGTGCTGCCACGATTCCGGTCTCCGCCATCCGGGGTCCACCGATGGCGGACCGGCTCGGCACCGGCGCGGGTGCCGCCGTCGTGGACGTGGTCGGGGCGCTCGGATCGGTGCGGGGATCGGCGGCCGCAACGGGCGCGGCGGAGGCTGCCAACAGCGCAGGCAGCAACAAGGCGACCGTGGTCGTGCCCACGGCGAACCGGCGCCGGTGGGGCGCGCGAACTGGGAGGCAGGTGTGCGTCTGCATGGTGCATGCAGCGTAAGGTCCGGGCTCGCTCATCGCGGGCTAATCGGCCATCGCGTGACCAGGTTTCGTCCGTTGTGCCAGGCCTTGACTCCTCCGTTCGGGGGAGCGCCGATCAGCCCAGGTTGCGAAGCACCGTCCGGCGGGCTTCGAGTACCTCGTCGAGCAGGCCGGAGGCGCCGAACCGGAACACGGTGGGGTTCATCCGGCGGGGGCCGTCGATGCTGCGGGCGATGGCCAGGAAACGGAAGGCCCGTTCCACGGTGCGCACGTCGCCGGAAACCTTCACGCCCACCATGCGGCGGAAGGCCCGCTCGTACTCCCGCACGCTGGCGAACATCGTCCGGACGGCGTCGTCGGTGGCGCCCGAGCCGTACCCGGTGCAGGACTTCACCATGTCGGCACCGCTGATTGCCGCGGTCCACACGGCGAGGCGCACCCGGGTGTCGTCCGGCAGCTCGTCGGTCCCCAGGATCACCTTCAGCTTGAAGTGATCCCCCAGGGCACGGACCGCGGCGACGTCGGCGCCCACCTCTTCCTTGCGTCCGTCCAGGAGCGCGGTCCGGTCGATCGTCCAGTCGATCTCGCTCGCGCCGGCGTCCAACGCCTCGCGGACCTCGGCGAGTCGCTGCTCGAGCGGGGCCTGGCCGGAGGGGAAGTTGCCGGTCACCGCCGCCACCTCGATCCCGGTGCCGGTCAATTCGTCCACCGCGGCGCCGACCAGGTGGCGCTGGACGCAGACGGCAGCCACCCGGGGCGCGGTCACGTCCTCCGCATCGGGCTGGATCGCCCGACGGCACAGCGCCCGCACCTGCCCCTCGCTGGCATCCGGCTCCAGCAGTGTCAGATCGATCATGCTCAGCACGAGATCCAGATCGGCCAGGACGACGGTGTCGGATTCGCTCATGGGGCAACCTCGCTCGCGCTCATAAGCGGATCCAACCACCTGCGGCGTACGCGCGGCTTGCGGTCCCCGTCGTTCAGGCGGGATCGGGCCAGGTGCTGAGCACGGAACGCAGGAGCTCCCCGAGGTCGGCAGCGGCGCGTTCGCCCGCGGCGAGCACGTCGGCATGGTCGAGGCGACCCGTGCCGAGACCGGCCGCCAGGTTGGTCACCAGCGACAGGCCCAGCACGTCCAGGCCGACCTCCCGGGCGGCGATCGCCTCCAGCGCGGTGGACATCCCCACCAGGTCCGCGCCGAGCACCCCGGCCATCCGCACCTCGGCCGGGGTCTCGTAGGCAGGACCAGCGAACTGGGCGTAGACCCCCTCGGGCAGATCAGGTGCGACGGTGCGGGCATGGGCGCGCAGTCGGGGGTCGTAGGCACCGGAAAGGTCGACGAAACGCGGCCCGCGTAGGGGCGAGTCGCCGGTGAGGTTGAGGTGGTCGTTGATCAGCACGACCGTGCCGGGGCCCCAGTGCGGCCGCAGGCTCCCGGCGGCGTTGGTCAGGACGACCGCCTTTGCCCCGATCGCAGCGGCCACCCGGACGCCGTGGACTGTCGCCACCGGGTCGCGGGCCTCGTAATAGTGCGTACGCCCGGCCAGGAGCAGCACCCGGCGCGTGCCGAGGCGCACGACGTGCAGGAAGCCACGGTGGCCCTCTGCGGTGGGAGGAGCGAAGCCGGGCAGGTCGCCCATGGACACCGTCGCGGTGGTGCGCTCCGCCACCCCCAGCGCAGTAGCCGCCTCGCCCCAGCCCGAGCCGAGGACTACTGCCAGGTCGATCGGCGCGGTCCCGGCCAGGGCGCGAAAGCGCCGTGCGGTGCGGGCGACCGCGGCGTAAGGATCCTCGGGGTACTCGCTCATGGGGTGACCTCGCTGGCGCTCGGCCACCCCATGAGCGACAGTGCACTGTCCTTGCTGGTTCGCTCGCTGCGCTCGCTCATGGGGCAACCTCGCTAGCGCTCGGCCACCCCATGAGCGACAGTGCACTGTCCTTGCTGGTTCGCTCGCTGCGCTCGCTCACATGCCCACGGAGCGGCACGGGCGCTCGCGCAGCCACCTCACGTAGTCGGCGGGGGCACCGGCCCGCTCGGCCGCGTCGGCGATCTGGAAGACCACATGTGCCGTCGGCAGGCCGCCTTCGTAGCCGTCCACGACGTAGAGCCAAGCCAACTCCTCGCCGTCGAGGGTGGCGACCCGGACCCGGATCTTGGTGTAGAAGCCCGGCGCTGACCCCTCCCACCCGTCGAGCGCGTGCTCATCGCCCGAGGTGACGTCGTAAAGGGCGACGAACACCTGCTGGTCGGGGGCTTCGACGACGGTGGTGCGCGCGCCTTCGCCGCCGTGCTCCTCGCCGCCGAAGGTCAGCCGCCACCCCACGAGCCAGCCGGTGCCACGCTGCGGGGAGTGGGGTGCGATCAGCGCCATCAGCGCGGGGTCGAGGTTCTTGCCGTAGGCGGCGTACAGGGCCATGAGCGCACCCTACGATCCCCGGCGGTCCCGTCGGGGGAGGAAGGGCGGGAGAATGAGCCCCGTCGATCCTGCGGTGGAAGGATGAGCGTGACCCGGATTGTGATCTTGGGCGGGGGCCCGGGCGGTTATGAGGCGGCGCTGGTAGGTGCGCACCTCGGCGCCGCGGTCACCGTGATCGACTCCGACGGCATCGGCGGGTCGGCGGTCCTGACGGACTGCGTACCCTCCAAGACGCTGATCGCGACCGCGGAGCGGGCGGCCTCCGCTGCGGAGTCGCGGCGCCTCGGCGTCGTGCTCGGCTGCGGGGACGAGGGACCTCCGGCTTCGGTCGGCGTGGACCTGGCCAGGGTCAATGCCCGGGTGCGCGCGCTGGCGCAGGCGCAATCCGCCGACATCCGCAGCCGGCTGCAGGCCGCCGGGGTCCGCATCATCGATGGGCGCGGTCGGCTCAAGTCGGCGGATTCGGTGTTCGCCGAATGCTCCGACGGACCCGACGAGGAGCTGGCCGCCGACGCCGTCCTGATCGCCACCGGTGCCCGCCCCCGGGTGCTGCCCGACGCGCTGCCCGATGGGGAACGCATCCTGACCTGGACTCAGGTCTACGGACTCACCGAGCTACCCGAGCACCTCATCGTGGTCGGTTCCGGGGTCACCGGCGCCGAGTTCGCGAGCGCTTACAACTTCGGGACCAAGGTGACGTTGGTCTCCTCCCGTGACCGGGTGCTGCCCGGCGAGGACGCGGACGCCGCCGCGGTGCTGGAGGCCGCCTTCACTCGCCGGCGGATGACCGTACGGAGCCTGGCCCGGGCCGAGCGGGTGGTCCGTGACTGCGATGTCGTGCGGGTGCACCTGGCTGACGGCGACGTGATCGAGGGCTCGCATTGCCTGATGGCGGTGGGTTCGGTGCCGAACACCGCCGACATCGGTCTGGAGGAACTCGGCGTCGCGCTCAGCTCCGCTGGGTTCATTGAGGTCGACCGCGTCTCGCGGACCTCGGTACGCGGGGTCTACGCCGCTGGTGACTGCACCGGTGTGCTGATGCTGGCCTCGGTCGCCGCCCACCAGGGCCGGATCGCGATGCAGCACATCCTCGGTGACGCGGTCCGCCCGTTGAATCTGCAGGCGGTAGCGGCCAACGTGTTCACCGAGCCGGAGATCGCCACCGTCGGGGTCTCCCAGAACGACATCGATCGCGGGGACGCCAAGGTCCGCTCGGTCATGCTGCCGCTGGCCACCAACGCCCGCGCCAAGATGCAGGGCGTCCGCGACGGTTTCGTGAAGCTGTTCTGCTTGCCGGGGACCGGGATCGTCGTCGGCGGGGTGGTGGTGGCCCCCAAGGCCAGCGAGCTGATCTTCCCGATCTCGCTCGCGGTCGACTGTCAGCTGACGGTTGATCAGATCGCGCATTCGTTCACGGTCTACCCGTCGATGACGGGCTCGATCGCCGAGGCCGCCCGCCAGTTGCATCTCCCGCCCGACTGAGCAGGCGGATCCCGCACTCTGATCGCGCGCCGGACCTATCACGGGCCCGGCATACGTTGGGCCAGCCACCAGAGTGTGAGGGTCTGTGTCCCTGACCGCCCGCGGATGCCTCACCGCACCAGTGGAATTGAGCCTGCCCTGTGGATGTCCCGCTGATCCTGCTGGTGTTCGGCGTTGTGCTGGTCGCTGAGCTTCCCGACAAGACCATGTTTGCGACGCTGATGTTGGGGGCTCGCTTCGCCGCGCGGTGGGTGTTCCTCGGCGCCGCCGCGGCCTTCGCAGTTCACGTGGTCATCGCGGTGAGCGCCGGCAGCCTGCTGGGCCTGCTGCCCGGGCGCGTCCTCGATGTGATCGTCGGCGCGTTGTTCCTGCTGGGATCCGCGCTGTTGTGGCGGGCCTCCCGCGCCGATGAGGACGACGCGGACGCAGCCGCAGGTCGCGTCGGCACCTCGGCGGGGGCCGTGCTCGCGGCGTCGTTCTCGGTCATCTTCATCGGCGAGTGGGGTGATATCACCCAGATCGCGACGGCGAACCTGGCGGCCACTCACCAGGACGTGCTCAGCGTCGGCATCGGGGCGATCCTGGGCCTGTGGACTGCCGCTGCGCTGGCGATCACCGCCGGCAGTGGTCTGCTGCGCCTGGTGCGCCCCGTGGTCCTGCATCGCGCAGGTGCGGTGCTGTTCCTGGCCCTGGGTCTGTACTCGCTCGCGCGGGCGGCTCGCTGACGGTGCGCTGCGCGGGCATGGATTTGTCCGCTGCTCGGGCGAGCAACCGGGTGAGTCGGCAATGTCCTGCTCGGTGCTGACGCCGGCGGTTTCAGCGGATGCCGCTGTCCACCGTCAGTTTCACCGTGCTTGCGCGACCGGCGGTCAGGGTCACCGGTTCGGAGGCTTGCGAGGGCAGCCCGCCGGTATTGGTCGCTCGGAGGATGTAGCTACCGGCCGGGGCCCGCAGTTGGAACCTGCCGGTGGCATCAGTGACGGTGTTGAGCACGACCTTGTCGTCGGCACCGACCAACTCCACGACCGCGCCGCCCACCGGCCGGTCCGGGCACGGCGTGCCCGCCTGCTCGACCGGGCACGCCGGACCGGCCGTCACCGTCCCGTTCAGCGACGAGTCAGCCGGCGCGAACGTGGGGGCTTCGGGCCGGACCACGCCGTCGTCATCTCCGCAGGCAGTGAGCACTACAGCGGCAAGGAGGGCGGAGACTGCTGCTCGCACGATCACGCCGACCATCCTGGCATCGCTGGCTCCGGCGCTCAGGCGAGCAGGCTCAGGAAGTCCGCGGTGTACTGCTCGATGGTGACGCCGCCGGTGTAGACCACGGCGCCGCTGGAGCCGGGGACGAAGGCGTACACGACTCCCGTGTGATCCACCAGGTACTCACCGCCTAATCCCTTGACGGGGCCGGTGGCGCTGCCGTGCCCGGTGCCGTGCTCGCCGTCGTGTTCGCCCTCGTGTTCGTCGCTGGGCTCCCCGGTCGTCTGCGGCAGGTGCAACGCGGTGAGCATCTCCTCGGTCGCGGGGTTGCCGCCGATCAGCGCGGTGAACTCCGGGTCGTAGCGGTCCAGCCAGGTACGCAGGAACGCGGGGTCATCGCGCGTGGGGTCCTCGGTGATGAAGACGACCTTGACCCGTTCACGCATCTCGACCGGAAGCGCGTCGCGGGCGCGCGCAAGGTCAGCCATCGTGGTGGGGCAGATGTCGGGGCAGTTGGTGTAACCCCAGAACACCACGGTGAGCTCGTCGGTAGGGCGCTCGGCGAGGGAGAACGACGTTCCGTCGGTGGCCTTCAGCTGCTGGGCGGGCCGGGCGATGATCGGGTCCACGGTGCCGTGCACGCCTTCGATCCCCGGCAGGCCGGCGCCGGTGTCCACGTTGCTGATCGATGCCACGGCGCCGGTGCTCTGCGCCTCGTCGCCTCCGCAGCCGGTCAGCACCAGGCCAAGGGCGAGCGTGGCCGCTGCCGCAGCCGCCGTCGATGTACGCCTCATGTCAGTCCTTGATTTCGCAGAGCACGGCACCGCTGGTCACGGTGACGCCGATCTCCGCGGCCAGGCCGGTCACGGTACCCGCCTTATGGGCGTTGAGCGGCTGCTCCATCTTCATCGCCTCGAGCACGACGATCAGGTCGCCCGCGGCCACCGTCGCACCTTCTTCGACGGCGACCTTGACGATGGTGCCCTGCATCGGCGAGGTCAGCGAGTCACCGGAGGCGGCCGCGCCAGCCTTCTTGCCCCCGGCCTTACGCGCCTTCTTTGCCGTCCCGGCTGGCGGGCCGGCAGCCGCGAGCCCGGCGGGCAGCACGACCTCGAGCCGCCGGCCGTCGACCTCGACGACGACGCTCGCCCGCTCCTCGGCGTCGGGGGCGTCGGCAGCGCCGCCGCTGTAGGCGAGGAGCTGGTTGTCGTACTCGGTCTCGATCCAGCGGGTGTGCACGGCGAACGGCTTGCCGTCGGTCGGGGCGAATGCCGGGTCGGCGACGACGGCGGCGTGGAAGGGGATGACGGTGGGCATGCCGTCGACGACGAACTCGGCAAGGGCACGACCGGAGCGGGCCAGCGCCTGTTCGCGCGTCGCACCGGTGACGATCAGCTTCGCGACCAGGGAGTCGAACATCCCGGGGATCGTCTCGCCGAGTTCGTAGCCGGAGTCCAACCGCACGCCCGGGCCGCTGGGTGGGGACCACTTGGTGAGCGTGCCGGGCGCGGGTAGGAAGCCGCGTCCGCCGTCTTCGGCGTTGATTCGGAACTCGATCGAATGCCCGCGAATCTCGGGGTCGCCGTAGCCCAGGGGCTCACCGTCGGCGATGCGGAACATCTCCCGGACCAGGTCGATCCCGGTGACCTCCTCGGAGACGGGGTGCTCGACCTGCAGGCGGGTGTTGACCTCCAGGAACGAGATCGTGCCGTCTTGGCCGACGAGGAACTCACACGTGCCGGCGCCGACGTAGCCGGCCTCGCGCAGGATCGCTTTGGAGGAGGCGTAGAGCTCGGCGACCTGGGCCTCGGACAGGTACGGCGCGGGTGCTTCCTCGACGAGCTTCTGGTGGCGGCGCTGCAGAGAACAGTCGCGTGTGGACACGACGACGACGTTGCCGTGGCTGTCGGCCAGGCACTGGGTCTCGACGTGGCGGGGGCGGTCCAGGTAGCGCTCGACGAAGCACTCGCCGCGCCCGAATGCCGCGACGGCTTCGCGCACGGCGGAGTCGTAGAGCTCAGGAATCTCCTCCAGCGTGCGGGCGACCTTGAGCCCGCGCCCACCGCCACCGAAGGCCGCCTTGATGGCGACCGGCAGGCCGTTGGCCTTGGCGAACTCGACGACCTCATCGGCGCCAGCGACCGGGTCCGGGGTGCCGGCGACCAGCGGGGCGCCGGCCTTCTGGGCGATGTGGCGGGCGGCGACCTTGTCGCCGAGCGCGACGATCGCCGCGGGCGGCGGGCCGATCCAGGTCAGCCCGGCGTCGATCACGGCCTGCGCGAACTCGGCGTTCTCGGCCAGGAAGCCGTACCCGGGATGCACCGCGTCGGCGCCGGACTTGGCGGCGACATCGAGAATCTTGGCGATCACCAGGTAGCTCTCGCCCGGGGTGGAGCCGCCGAGGGCGAACGCCTCATCGGCGACCCGGACGTGCAGCGCATCCCGATCGGGCTCGGCGTAGATCGCCACGGACCCGATTCCCGCGTCCTTGCAGGCCCGGGCGACCCGGACCGCAATTTCGCCGCGGTTGGCAATGAGAACCTTGCGCACGCTCTACCTCCTGGAGATGACCACGGCGAGTCTAGTGAGCGCCGACGCCGCCCTTCTGCGCTGGTCAGCCCCCGGACACCGCGGGTATGACGTGGATCTCCGTACCGGGGGTGACCGTGGTGTCCAGCCCACCGGTGTCCCGGACGTGGACCTCGCCGACGAACACGTTGACGTGGCGACGGATGGCCCCGCGCTCGTCGCGGATCCGGCGATCCAAGGCGGGCCAGGGCGTGACCAGGGTGTCGAGGACGTCGCCCACCGTCGCACCAGGGGTGACTCCGATCTCCAAGATCGCCGCTCCGCCCGCGTGCTCACGCAGCAGTGCGGGCAGCCGCAGTCGAACAGTCCCGGTCAAGGCAGCGTCGCCGCCCGCACGCACAGCACCGCCGGCAGGTGCGTCGCCAGCGTCGTCCAGTTGTCCCCACCGTCGCGGCTGGCGAAGACCTCGCCATTGCGGTTGCCGAAGTACACCCCGGCGCTGGCGGCGTCGTCGGCGCACATGGCGTCCCGCAGCACGGTGCCGTAGTTCGGGCCGTCGGGGAGACCGGCCGAGCACTCGATCCAGCTCGCCCCGGCGTCATCGGTGCGGTAGACCCGGGCGAGGCGGTCCGGTGGCAGCCGGGAGATGTCGGCCTCGAGGGGGTACACGAACACCGAGCCCGGCCGGTTGGGGTGGGCGACGATCGGGAACCCGAAGTCCCCGGGCAGGCCCTCGTGGATCGGCACCCAGCGCTCTCCGTGGTTGTCGCTGCGGAACACCCCGCCGTGGTTCTGGGCGAAAAGTTGCTCCGGGCGCTCGGGGTGGCGGGCGACCTTGTGCACGCACTGGCCCCACTCCTTCTCCTCACCGGGCAGGAAGGGGGTGGTGATGCCGAGGTTGGCGGGGTTCCAGGTGTCGCCGCCGTCGGTGCTGCGGTAGACCCCGCCGGTCGACATCGCGACCAACAGGTCGTCGGGCTCGGTGGGGTGCGGGAGCACGGTGTGGATGGCCTGACCGCCCCCGCCCGGGAACCAGTCCTTACGGTGCGGGTGGTCCCACAGCCCCTGCACGAGCGAGAAACTCGCCCCGTTGTCGGTCGAGCGCCACAGGGCGCTGGGTTCGGTGCCGGCGTACACGACGCCGGGCTGATCGGCCGGGGCCGGGGTGAGGAACCAGATCCGCTCCACGGCGGCATCCATGCCCTCGGGGAAGCGCACGGCGCCGGCGTCGGTGTCGTCCCAGGTGGCGCCGAGGTCATCCGAGCGCACGACCGCCGGGCCCCAGTGGAAGTTGAGGTAGCCGGCGAGCAGCTTGGCTACCCCGCCGCGGGTGTCGATGGCGGCGGCATAGACCTCACCCATCCCGAAATGCGGCCCTTCCAGCCGCCAGGTCCGCCGGTCGTCCTCGCTGATCGCGAGGAACAGCCCCTTGGCCGTGCCGATCGCCACCAGGGTGCGTGCGTCGCTCATCTGCCACCTCCACTGAAGTCCTGGCTCCGGTCTACCAGAGGCTGCCGACAGGAGGTACTGATGAGCTCACCGCCCGGTCAGTGGCGCTCCTCCAGCCCGACGGCGGCGCGCAGGCGCTCGGTGGCCGCCCGCAGGTCGGGGTCCTGCTCGGAGCGGGACTCCATCAACGCCGCCAGCGCCTCGGCGATCACGTTCAACTTCTCCTGCTCGGACTCGTCGCCGCGCCGGCTGGCGTTCTCCAGCAGGGCGATCAGCAGCAGCGTCAGGATCGAGACCCCGGTGTGCAGGACGACCTGCCAGCTCTTGAGGTCCGTCCACAGCGGCGCGCTCAGGGCCCAGGCGAGCACGGCGCCCAAGCAGGCGTAGAAAAACCACGGTGAACTCACCTGTAGGTGCGCGGCATGGACGAAGCGCTCGAAGCCCGAACGCTCATCGTGGGGATGACGACCCTGCCGGGCCGGTCGTTCCTCGTGCGTAACGCCGCCTGCCACGTCTGCTCCTCGCTCGCCCGGACCTGGTGGTCCGCGTTGCCTTGAGGCTTCCCCAGCCGGTGCCGGAAATGCCGTCGGGTCAGCGCGGGGCCCACAGGTGATGCCACATCACCCCAAAATCAGCGACCAGTCGACGCAACAGCGGCAGGGAAACCCCGACGACGTTGTGGTGATCTCCCTCCAGGCGTTCGACGAACGCTCCGCCGAGACCGTCGACGGTGAACGCACCGGCGACCCACAACGGCTCGCCGGTGGCGACGTACGCCGCGATCTCGATGTCGGAGATGTCCGCGAAGTGCACGGTGGTCGAGGCCAGGGCCGCCGACTGACGTCCGGTCGCCGGTTCGATCAGGCAATGGCCGGTGTGCAGGATCCCGGACCGTCCGCGCATCGCCCGCCAGCGATCGGTCGCCTCGTGGGCGGTGCCCGGCTTGCCGAGCGCGACGCCGTCAAGCTCCAGCAGCGAATCGCAGCCCAGGACCAGGGTGCCGCCGACCGGGCGATCCAGGCGCCCGGCGACCGCTGCGGCCTTCAGTTGGGCCAGCAGCCCCGCCGTGGCGGCCGGCGTCGCGGCGGCGACCCCGTCCTCGTCCACCTCGCTGACGATGACCTCAGGCTCCAGGCCGGCGCGCCGCAGGGTGGCCAGGCGGGCAGGGGAGGCGGAGGCCAGGATGAGGCGTGGCGGGGAGAGCATGCCTTGATCCTCCCGTTGGCGCTCCCGATCCGGGCGTAGGGCACGCTGGTCGCGTACCGGTCGTTGCTCAGGTAGAGCACACCGTGCGGGCGTTCCCCGCGCGACATTCACCTCGAGAAGGAGCGCGTCATCCATGGCAATGTGGAATCAGCTCAAGGCGAAGAGCCAGGACATGTCCAGCCAGCTCAAGACCAAGTCGGGGCAGCTGAAGAACAAGAACTTCTCCGAGGCCAGCATGGCGATGTGCGCGTTGATCGCTGCGGCCGACGGCAGCATCGACACCGACGAGCGACGCAAGGTCGCCGGTCTCATCACCTCCAACGACGTGCTGTCCATCTTCAAGGCCGATGACCTGCGCGAGCGCTTCGAGCACTACTGCAACAAGCTGTCGGCCGACTACGACTTCGGCAAGGTCGAGGCCCTGCAAGCACTGGGCAAGGTGAAGAAGAAGGATGTGGAGGCCCGCGCGGTGATCCAGATCGGGATCATCATCGGCGGCGCCGACGGGACCTTCGACGACGATGAGAAGAAGGCCGTCAAGGACGCCTGCCACGCGGTCGGCATCGACCCGGCCGAGTTCGACCTCTAGGCGGCCGGCCAACGGCTCCTTCGTCGCCGACATGGCTGGCAGGATCAAGGCATGCCCCACTACCGGGTGGCGGGCGAGATCCCGCCCAAGCGCCATACCCAGTTCCGCCAGAGCGACGGGTCGCTGCTGCGTGAGGAGCTGATGGGCGCGGAGGGGTTCTCCGCCGACTCCGCGCTGCTCTATCACGCCGGTGACCCGGCGGCGATCCTCGCCAGCCGGGCGTGGGAGCTGCTCGACCAGACTCTGACGCCCAATCACCCGTTGCTTCCCCGGCACCTGAGGCTGCCCGACTTGGTGGCCACGGAGCCGTCGGGCATCGACGCGGTGACCGGGCGGCGCCTCGTGCTGGGCAACCACGACGTGCGGATCAGCTACGTCGTCGCGGGCGCACCCTCGCCGCTGTATCGCGATGCGGTCGGTGACGAATGCGTGTTCGTGGAGGCCGGGACGGCCTTTCTCGAGACCGTCTTCGGGCACTTCGAGGTGGCCCGCGGTGACTACCTGATGATCCCGCGCGGCACGACCCACCGGTGGATCCCGTCCGGCGTCGAACCGGTGCGGCTCTACCTGATTGAGGCGAGCTCCCATATCGGCCCGCCGCGGCGCTACCTCTCGGCGCGGGGCCAGTTCCTCGAACACGCGCCCTACTGCGAGCGGGACCTGCGCGCCCCGCAGGGGCCATCCCAGATCTGGGACACCGACGTCGAGGTCTACGTCAAACACCGCGGGCCGGCCGGTCTGCTCGGCTCGATCCTGACCCACGCCACCCACCCGTTCGACCTCGTCGGCTGGGACGGCTGTCTGTATCCCTATGCCGTCAATGTCGCGGACTTCGAACCGATCACCGGGCGCATCCATCAGCCGCCGCCGGTGCACCAGGTGTTCGAGGGAGCCAACTTCGTGATCTGCAACTTCGTTCCGCGCAAGGTGGATTACCACCCGCTCGCGGTGCCGGTGCCGTACCACCACTCCAACGTCGATTCCGACGAGGTGATGTTCTACGTCGCCGGCAACTACGCCGCACGTTCCGGTTCGGGCATCGCGGCCGGGTCGGTGTCGTTGCATCCGGGCGGGCACACCCACGGCCCACAGCCCGGCTCGGCCGAGCGCAGCCTCGGCGCGGAGCGATTCGACGAACTGGCGATCATGGTCGACACCTTCGCTCCACTCGGGCTGGGGGAGGGCGCCCTGGCCTGCGAGGACCAGGCGTACGCGTGGACCTGGGCGAACAACGGGCCGCGGAGCGCGCCGTGAGCGAGCGCAGCGACGCCACAATGTCATCGCATGGCGGCCCCGCGAGGACGAAGTCCGTGGCGGTGACGCCATGAGCGAGGACTTCGGCACCTACACCCTGCCCTACGGCGTCTTCAGTCCTGACGGGCAGTCAGCGCGGGTGGGCGTGGCCGTGCGAGATCAGGTCCTCGACCTCACCGCGGCACTGGCTGATCTGACGTTCGCCCAGCCGAGCCTGAACGCGTTCCTGGCTCAAGGACGCGCCCGCTGGGCCCAGGTCCGCCAGCAGATCGGTGACCTCGTCACGGCTGGGCCGGATCCCGCGTTCCTGCACCCGGTCGAGGCAGTGACCTTGCAGTTGCCGTTCGAGGTCGCCGACTACGTCGACTTCTATTCCTCGCGCCACCACGCGGAGAACGTCGGGGCGATCTTCCGCCCCGGTGCAAATCCGCTGCCGCCGAACTGGCTGACCCAGCCGCTCGGGTACCACGGCCGGGCGGGCACCGTCGTGGTGTCCGGGACGCCGATCCGGCGCCCCAGCGGGCTGCGCAAGGTGGGTGACGGTGCGGTCACCTACGGGCCCGCTCAGACCCTCGACATCGAGGCAGAGGTCGGCTTCGTCGTCGGCACGCCATCGGCGCTGGGCAGCGCCGTGCCGACCGCGGCGTTCCGCGATCACGTCTTCGGCCTGGTCCTGCTCAACGACTGGTCCGCCCGCGACATCCAGTTCTGGGAGACCGCGCCGCTCGGACCGTTCCTCGGTAAATCCTTCGCCACGTCGATCTCGCCCTGGGTAGTACCCCTCGACGCCCTCGACGACGCCTGGCTGCCCACCCCGCCGCAGGACCCGGCCCCGGCGCCCTACCTGCGCGACGTAGGCGATCACGGCCTGGACCTGGCGCTGGAGATCGACTGGAACGGCACCGTGGTCTCCCGCCCGCCGGCGCGCACCACCTACTGGACCCCCGCCCAGCAGCTCGCTCACCTCACCGTCAACGGGGCGAGCCTGCGCACCGGGGACCTTTACGCCTCGGGCACCGTGTCCGGCCCCGAGCGCTCCCAGCGCGGGTGCCTGCTCGAGCTCACCTGGGCCGGCCGGGACCCCCTGACGTTGGCCGACGGCAGCACGGTCACCTATCTGCGGGACGGGGACACCCTGACGATCCGGGCCACCGCCCCGGGCCCGGGCGGCGCGCAGTTGTACCTCGGCGAAGTCGCCGGGACCGTCGTTGGCGGCCCGCGCGCAGCCGACATCGGCGGGGATCTGGCGCGGGAACTCTCGCCGGAGGAGGCGGACTGGCTCGACGCAGACATGGACTGATCGCCGGGTGGTCGTGCTGGCGCGTGCCGTCGCACTAATCTGCCCACATGGGATTACCGAATCGGTTGTTGCTCGACGGCGAGAAGATCATTCTCGATCTGCGCCCGCACTGGTGGTTCTACTTCCCGGTGATGATCCTCGGGGTGCCGGTGCTGGCCTTCGTCGGCTTCGCCGCGACTCTCGACGGCGATACCGGCGATGCCGTCAAGTACCTGTCCTACGCGGTGCTCGCGGTCTGGCTGACCTGGCTGCTGGTGCGGATGTGGCAGTGGTCGACCACGCATTTCGTGGTGAGCACCGAGCGGATCATCTGGCGCGCAGGCCTGATCGCCAAGAACAGTCGCGACATCCCGCTGGACCGGATCAACGACATCGCCTCGACCCAGTCGATCTTCGAGCGGATGCTGCGCTCGGGTCACCTGTTGATTGAGTCGGCCGGGGAGAAGGGCCAGCAGGACTTCAAGGACATCTCGCACGTGGATCGGGTGCAGAAGGAAATCCACAAGCAGGTCGAGGCGCATGAGGAGCGTGAGCGCTTCGGGCACCGTGGCCCGGCGTCCGACGGATCGGTTCCGGACCAGATCGCCGCGCTCGCGGCGTTGCGTGACTCGGGCGTGCTCACCGAGGCCGAGTTCGCGGCCAAGAAGGCGGACCTGCTCAACCGGATGTGATGCTGTCTCAGCTCTCCAGGGGAGTCCGACGATGACAGAGCTGACGGTAACTCACGACGGCCTGCACTTCGAGGTGCACGAGGCCGGCCCTGCCGGCGGCGAGCCGATTCTGTTGCTCCATGGCTTCCCGCAATCGGCATCGAGCTGGGACGCGCTCATTCCGCTGCTCACTGCGGCCGGCTACCGGACGCTCGCAATGCAACAGCGCGGTTACTCCCCGGGCGCTCGCCCGCGGGGGCGCGCCGCTTACACCGTCGACAAGCTCACCGCCGACGCCGTCGCAGTGATCGACGCGCTGGCCGGCGGGCGGGCGCACGTGGTCGGGCACGACTGGGGCGCCGCGGTCGCCTGGGCGCTGGCCGGCAGGTATCCGGACCAGGTGGCCTCACTGACCGCAGTCTCGGTGCCGCACCCCAAGGCGTTTCTGTCGGCGGTGGTGGGCAGCCGGCAGGTGCTGCACTCGTGGTACATGCTCGCGTTCCAGCTTCCCGGGGCACCGGAGCGCCTGCTGCACCACAGCTTCGAGAAATTCCTGATGGGCTACGGCGGGCACAGCGCCGAAGGTGCACGCCGGGACCGGGCGGCGTTTGCGGCCAGCTCCGACCTCACCGGCCCGCTGAACTGGTACCGCGCGCTACCGTTCGCGAACCCGTGGACCGCGGTGCCCGCCGACATCGCGGCGCCGACTCTGTTCGTGTGGAGTGACGGCGACGCCTTTCTGACGCGGCAGGCCGCTGACCGGTGCGCGCGCTATGTATCGGGCCCGTTCACCTTCGAGGTCTTGACCGGGGTCAGCCACTGGATCCCCGACGAGGCACCTGAGGCCCTGGCCGAGGCGCTGCTGGCGCACTGCCGGGCGTGGCCGTTGCGCTGAACCGGGCTGGATGCCTTGCGTCAGGGAGAGCGGTCGCTATAACGACAGCTCTCGCTGACGTTGCGGATAGTTCAACTGGGCCAGGCGCTGGCGCGCCAGGCGCCCGGCCCGTGGGGCAGGGGCCGGCGCAGGCCGCTGGCGCGATCGTTCCACGCGGGCAGGGCCGGCTCCGGCTCCGGGGCGGCGCCGCCCGAACGTGCCGCGAGCACGGCAACCAGGGCCGCCAGTTCGTAGTCGTCCGGCGTCCCGCGCACGATGCGTAGCAGCGGCCTAGCGGCCTCCACCGGGCCCTCGTCCTGAGTGCCCATCAGAGCGGAATGTTCCCGTGCTTCTTCGGCGGCAGGGTCTCGCGCTTGCCGCGCAACGCGCGCAGCGCCTTGATGACCTGCACGCGCGTGGCCGACGGTGGGATCACGGAGTCGATGTAGCCGCGGCTGGCCGCGATGTACGGGTTGGCCAGGGTGTCCTCGTACTCGGTGACAAGTTCCGCGCGACGGGCCTCCGGGTCGCCGGAGTCCGCGAGCTCGCGCCGGTAGAGGATGTTGACCGCACCCTGCGCACCCATCACGGCGATCTGCGCGGTAGGCCACGCAAAGTTCAGGTCCGCGCCCAGGTGCTTGGAACCCATGACGTCGTACGCGCCGCCATAGGCCTTACGGGTGATGACGGTGACCTTGGGGACGGTGGCCTCGACGTAGGCGTAGATCAGCTTCGCGCCGCGGCGGATGATGCCGTCCCATTCCTGGTTGGTGCCGGGCAAGAAACCAGGGACGTCGACGAAGGTCAGGATCGGGACGTTGAACGCGTCGCAGGTCCGCACGAAGCGCGCGGCCTTCTCCGAGGCGTTGATGTCCAGGCAGCCCGCGAACTGCATCGGCTGGTTGGCGACGACGCCGACGCTGCGGCCCTCGACGCGGCCGAACCCGACGATGATGTTGGGCGCATAGAGCGCCTGGACTTCGAGGAACTCCCCGTCGTCGAGGGCCGCCTCGATCACCTTGTGCATGTCGTAGGGGGTGTTGGCCGAGTCCGGGATCAGGGTGTCCAGCGCCAGGTCGTCGGCGGTGATGTCGAGGTCGGCGCCGTCGCCGAACACCGGCGGGTCGGAAAGGTTGTTCGAGGGCAGGTAGCTCAGCAGCGCCTTGACGTACTCCAGCGCGTCGTCCTCGTCGGCGCCCAGGTAGTGCGCGTTGCCGCTCTTGGTGTTGTGCGTGAGCGCGCCGCCGAGCTCCTCCATCCCGACGTCCTCGCCGGTGACCGAGCGGATGACCTCGGGGCCGGTGATGAACATGTGCGAGGTCTTGTCGACCATCACGATGAAGTCGGTCAGGGCGGGGGAGTAGACGTGCCCACCGGCGCAAGTGCCCATGATCAGCGAGATCTGCGGGACGACCCCGGAAGCGTGCGCGTTGCGCTTGAAGATCTCCCCGTACAGGCCGAGGGAGACCACGCCCTCCTGGATGCGGGCTCCGGCGCCTTCGTTGATGCCGATGATCGGACACCCGGTCTTGATCGCCAGGTCCATGACCTTGACGATCTTCTCCCCGTACACCTCACCGAGGGACCCGCCGAAGATCGCGAAGTCCTGGGAGAACACGCACACCTGACGGCCGTCGACCGTGCCGTAGCCGGTCACCACGCCGTCGCCGTAGGGACGATTCTTCTCCAGGCCGAACGCGGTCGAACGGTGCCGGGCGAACTCGTCCATCTCGACGAACGAGCCCTCGTCGAGCAGCGCCGCGATCCGCTCGCGGGCGGTCATCTTGCCCTTGGCGTGTTGCTTCTCGACCGCGCGGGCGGAGGCGGCGTGAATCGCCTCGTCCTCGCGCAGCACCAGGTCGGCGAGTTTGCCCGCCGTGGTGTGGATGTCGATCGAGTGCAGGTCCGGAGGCGACACCGGCAGGTCGGTGTCCAGTGCGGGTTCAGCCATGGCCCCGGACACTAACGTGAACGCCATGATCGGCCCCGAGGAGCCCCTGGACGCCGCCGTCGTGCGGGCGGCGCTGCCAGACGGGCCGTGGGAGCTGCACCTGCTCGCGGAGACCAACTCGACCAACGCCGATGTCGGAGCTGCGGCTGCTGCCGGGGACGCGCGTCCGGGCTACCTGGTGGTCGCGGAGCACCAGCGCGCCGGGCGCGGGCGACACGGGCGCACCTGGCTCTCGCCGCCCGGGGCCGGGCTTACGTTCTCCCTGCTGGTCGCCCCCGAGCACGTCCCGGCCGCGCGCTGGGGCTGGATCCCGTTGCTCACCGGCGTGGCGATGGTCGATGCGACGACGGGACTCGGGGCCACGCTCTCGTTGAAGTGGCCGAACGACTGTCTGGACGCCGCCGGCGCGAAGGTGGCAGGGATCCTCGTCGAGCGGGTCGCCACGCCCACCGGTCCGATGGCCGTCATCGGGATCGGGATCAACGTCCACGGTCGCGGCGCGCAGCTTCCGATCGACAAGGCGTCCTCCCTGGAAGTAGCCGGCGCCACCGGCCTCGACCGCGCGCGGGTGCTCGCCGCAGTCCTGGCAGCGCTGCGGGAGCGGTTCGAGGCCTGGCACGCCGTGGATGGGGATCCGTCCCGATGCGGTCTGGGTCAGGCCTACCGCACGCACTGCGCGACCTTAGGGGCACAGGTCCGGATCGATCAGCCCGGCGGGACAGTACTGACGGGCAGCGCGACGGACGTTGCGCAGGACGGCGCGCTGGTGGTGTCGACCCCCGCCGGAGCGGTCACGGTCGCTGCGGGGGACGTCACGCATCTGCGGGGCGTGAGCTGATGGGCGGCGCCCGGCTACCGCTGCTGGCGGGCGAGCGCCCCGCCTTCGAGGTGCGCGCCCACGTCTACACCCTGGCCGGGTCGGTCTTCGTCCTGCTCCTGACCAGTGGGGTCGGCGCGTTCCTGGCCGCGACCGTCCCGGATTCCGGTGCCCGGCCGACGCTGCGACTGATCATCGCCGGCACCTGCGCCGCCCTGGTGGTGCGGTGGTCGATCTGGCCCTTTCTCGGGTGGTACTCACGCAGCTACCTGGTCACCGACCGCCGGGTGATCGTGCGCGAAGGGGTGTTCTCCCGACGTGGCCACGACATCCCGCTGACCCGGGTGGTGAGCGCCAGCTACACCCGCACCGTGCTGCAGCGCATGTTCGGCTGCGGTCGCCTGACCGTGTCCACCGCCGGATCGGGAGACCTGGTGGTCGACGACGTGCCGATGGTGGTCGAGGTTCAACGGGTGCTGGCCGCCCTGACCGCCGCCGCGATCGCCGGCCAAACTCCGCCCGCGGCCCCGGGTACGGTCGGGACAGGCTGATCCCGCCCCCATCGAGCGCCGAATGCCTCGCTGCGCCTTGACCACCGCTTGGTCGGGGTTTTCTGTGATCGGAATTTCGCCACAAAGGCCACGCGTCGTGGCGGTTACGCCCTCCAGAGCCCTTTGCGCTTTACCATTCGGCCATGACCTGCCTGTTGCTCGCTGAGGACGACCTTGCCATCTCCGAGCCGTTGGCCCGCGCGCTGCGTCGCGAGGGCTATGCGGTCGAGGTGCGCGCTGATGGCATTCAGGCCCTGGAACGGGCCCGCCAGGGGGGCATCGACCTGGTCGTGCTCGACATCGGCCTGCCCGGTCTCGACGGTCTGGAGGTCTGCCGCCGCCTGCGGGGCGACGGCCAGGTCATCCCGGTGCTCGTGCTGACCGCCCGCGCCGACGAGGTGGACACCGTCGTCGGCCTGGACGCCGGCGCCGACGACTACGTCACCAAGCCGTTCCGCCTGGCCGAACTGCTGGCCCGCGTGCGCGCCCTGCTGCGCCGTGGCGCGCCTGAGGTTGGGCACGGCATCCGCGGGGTGCGTATCGACATCGAGTCCCACCGCGCCTGGATGGGCGAGACCGAACTCCAGCTCACCGCCAAGGAGTTCGACCTGCTGCGGGTCCTCATCCGCGACGCTGGCCGGGTGGTCACCCGTGACCAGCTCATGCGCGAGGTCTGGGACACCACCTGGTGGACCTCGACCAAGACCTTGGACATGCACATCTCCTGGCTGCGTAAGAAGCTCGGCGATGACGCCACCAACCCGAAGTTCATCACCACGGTGCGCGGCGTCGGCTTCCGTTTCGAACGCGAATAGTGAGCGGTTCGGCCGCCCGCCGGGCGCCGAAGGGGCGCGGCGATGGGTAGGCGGCTGGTTTTCTCCACGCTGTCGGTCGTCATCGTCGTCGTGCTGCTGCTCGGCATTCCGCTGGGTGTGGCCATGCGCAACGGCATCGAATCCAGCGCGGATGACAGCCTGCTGGCCGAGGCTCAGCGCCTGCTGAACACCGTTGAGGACCGCCGCGCCTTCAATGAAACGGTCGACGCGCCCTCGCTGCAGCGGCTGGTCTCCCGCGAGCGCAGCGCAACCGTGGCGATCCCCGACGCCCTGCCGATCACCCTGGGTGCGCCCCGCCCGGACGAGAGCAACCCGCTCGAGGTTCGTCTCACCGGCCGCTCCGGGGAGGTGGTGACGATTGCCGAATCGCGGGACCGCGTCACCAACCAGGTGCGCAAAGCGTGGCTGCTGATCCTGATCGAGGCGTTCTTCGCCGTCGCCACCGCGGGAGCCCTCGCCGCGCTGCAGGCCCGGAGTCTGGCCCGGCCCCTGGTCGAGTTGGCGGAGACGGCCGAGCGTTTCGGGTCCGGGGATCTGCGCCGGCGCCGCCATCGCCGTAGCTACGGTCTGCCCGAGGTGGACCGCGTCGCCGACGTGCTCGAGCGACGGGCCGAACGAATAGCGGAGATCCTCGCCGCCGAACGCCAGTTCTCCGCGAACGCCTCCCACCAGTTGCGCACCCCGCTCACTGCGTTGTCGATGCGGCTGGAGGAGATCACGATGTCCGACGACATCGACGCGATGCGCGACGAGGCGACGGTCGCGCTCTCCCAGGTCGAACGGCTGACCGAGGTCGTGGAGTCCCTGCTCGCGCAGGGTCGCGCCCCCAAGACGGTCAGCAAGGACACCATCGACGTCGACAAGATCGTGGCCCAGCAGATCGAGGAGTGGAGCGTCGCGTTCGGCAAGGCCGGGCGCAAGATCCAACTCCTGGGCATTCCCAGCCTGATCGCTCGGGCCAGCGCCGCCGGAGTCTCCCAGGTTCTCGCGACGCTGGTGGAGAACGCGCTGCACCACGGCGGCGGCACCGTGACCATCCGTACGCGCACGGTCGGTGGCTCGGTCGTGCTGGAGGTCACCGACGAGGGCCACGGTGTGTCCGAGGCCCTCGGTCACCGCATCTTCGAGTCCGGGGTCTCCGGTGGGCAGAGCACCGGGCGCGGTCTGGCGCTAGCCCGTGACCTCGCCCGCGCCGACGGGGCGCGCCTGGAGCTCGTCCAGCAACGCCCCGCCGTCTTCGCGTTGTTTCTAGCCGCCCGAAGATGGAGGATGACGGTGGGTCAGGCCAGGCCGCGGCGGGCGACTGCCGGGGGCCGGGTGCCCATGATCGATGCCGTCATGTCCAGGACCTGGCGGGTCGCGGCGACGTCGTGGGCCCGGTAGACCCGGGCGCCCAGCCAGGCCGAGATCGCCGTGGCCGCCAGCGTCCCGTTCAGGCGCTCGTTCGGCGGCAGGTCCAACGTCTCGCCGACGAAGTCCTTGCGGGACAGCGACACCAGGACCGGCCAGCCGGTCGCCACCATCTCCGCCAGACGCCGCGTCACCTCGAGGGAATGCCGGGTGTTCTTGCCGAAATCGTGGCCCGGGTCGATCATGATCGACTCGCGCGCCACCCCGAGGCTCGCGGCCCGTTCAGCCAGCGCGATCGTGCGCTCCAGGACGTCGGCCATCACCTCGGGGTAGGCGACGCGGTGGGGGCGCGTGCGCGGCGTCGCACCGCCGGCGTGGGTGCAGACGAGGGCGGCCCCCCGCTCGGCGGCGACGGCGGCGAGGTCGGGATCAACGCCACCCCACGCGTCGTTGAGCACGTCCGCGCCAGCGGCGCAGGCGGCGTCGCCGACCTCGGCCCGCCAGGTGTCGACGCTGATGATCACCTCGGGCCAGCGGGCGCGGACCTCGGCGATGAACCCCACCGTGCGCCGGACCTCCTCCGCCGCATCGACCTCGTCGCCGGGTCCGGCCTTCACCCCGCCGATGTCGATGATCGCGGCGCCCTGTTCCACCGCGCGCGCCACCGCGGCCAGCGCGGGGGCGTCGTCGAAGTTCGCGCCCTTGTCGTAGAACGAATCCGGGGTGCGGTTGATGATCGCCATCACCAGCAGGTCATTCGGTGCGAACGTCTGCGATCCCAGGCGCAGCAGGCCGGGAGCGGGCGTCGTCGCAGGGCGTGTCATCGGCGTGCCCGATCGGTTGTGGGTTGCCCGTGACACGATCGGCAATCAAGATGCCCGGGCCGGGTGGGGGGACGGTGTGCAGTGTTCTACGTGATGGTGATTTTGGTGGGTGTGGTGGTCTTCGGGATCAGCGCGGTCGCCGCGGGCCAGGGCGGCACGCTCGCCGACGCGGGCTCCGACCAGCGCCGCCTCGTGCTGCCGCCGGGCCCGATGACCGCGGCCGACCTGGCCGCGGTGCGCTTTCCGGTCGCGGTGCGCGGCTACCGGATGGACCAGGTGGACGCGCTGCTGGAGCGGCTTGCCTACGACATTGCGTACCGGGACGCGCACATCGCGCACCTGGAGGGCACCGACCCGGCGGCCAATCCGGTGCACGACGGCACCGGGCGCACCGAGCGCGAGTGGGGGAACTAAGGCATGCGCGACATCGAACTCAGCGTCGACATCGACCGCGGCGCCGACGAGGTCTGGGCCGGCCTGGTCGACTGGCCGAGCCAGGGACAGTGGATGCCGGCGACCACGGTGCACGTGGTCGGTGGTGGCCCGGGGCATGGCGTCGGCGCCCAGATCGTGGCCTACACCGGCTTGCGCCCGCTCCGGGTCGCCGACCGGATGACGGTGACCGAATGGGACCCGCCGCGGCGGTGCACGGTGCTCAAGACCGGCCGGGTGATGAAGGGCAGCGCCGCCTTCGAGGTACGCGAGCTGAGCCCGACCCGCTCGCAGGTCCGCTGGCGAGAATCCCTGATCCCCCCGTTCGGTGTCGCGGGCAAGGTGCTCGCGCCGGGCCTGAGCGTCGGCACGCGCCTGGTGATCGGGCTGGCGCTGCGGCGCTTCGCCCGCTGGGTGACGCGGCACAACGCCACCGGCACCCCAGCCTGAGCGGGCGCCTGCCATGAGTGCGGTGCCCGCCCCGGACGGCCGGCCGCGGTGCCCGTGGGCGGTTTCGAGCCCGGACTACCTGACCTACCACGACACCGAGTGGGGCCGCGCGGTTCGCGGCGACGATGCCCTCTACGAGCGATTGACGCTGGAAGCCTTCCAGTCCGGGTTGTCCTGGATCACGATCCTGCGTAAGCGAGTGGGCTTTCGGGCGGCGTTCGCCGGATTTTCGATGAGCGCTGTCGCCGAGTTCACCGAGTCCGACGTCGAGCGGCTCCTCGCCGATCCCGGGATCGTGCGTAACCGGGCCAAGGTGCTCGCGGCGATCCGCAACGCCCGCGCCGGCCTCGAGCTCGGCCCTGGGGGACTCGACGCCCTGCTGTGGTCGTACGCACCCGCGCCCCGCCCGCGGCCACGAACTACGGCCGAGGTGCCCGCCACGACGGTGGAGTCAAACGCGCTGGCGAAAGAGCTCAAGCGCCGTGGGTTCACCTTCGTCGGTCCGACCACGGCCTACGCGTTGATGCAGGCCACCGGCATGGTCGATGACCACCTCGCCGACTGTGTGATCACGGGTTAGTGAGGGCGCCCAGCTCGTCGAGGTCGGCGACGTGCAGGTGCTTGATCTTGTTGGCGGTGTTGGGGACGTTGTCCTTCGCCGAGCCGCCTTCGAAGTTCAGGAACACCCGGTCACCAACCTGGGCGAGGTTCTGCCCGAAGTTGGGGGCGGCGAAGCATCGCCCGGTGGCGCCCGACAGGTCCCGGCCGGACCGCTCGATCACGGTGACCTTGCCCGTGGTGAGTCCGGAGTAGAAGACGAATCGGTCCTCGGTGACCAACGCGCCCTGCGTCTGCGTCGGGACCGGCCACGGCTTGCCCGCCTGATCCAGCGTGCCGTCGGAGCGCACGCGGTACCGGGCCATCGCGGAGTTGTCGCTGGAGCGCGAGTATCGCCCGGCCCAGACCTCGCCGTCGTCGACCGTCATGAAATGCGAGCCGATGACCTTCTGCGCCTTTCCGACCTCCGCCAGCACCGGCTTGGTGTTGTTGGCGGCCGCGCGCTTCATGGCGTCGCGCAGGTCGGACACCTTGTACTTGCGTACCCGGTCGTTGTCCGAGCCGGTGGTGAAGAGCCACTTCCCGGCCAGTCCGAGCGCACCGAGGTGCGACTCGGCGACCTGGACGGTCCCGACCCGCTTGCCGCTGGCGGGGTTGATGCCGATCAGGTACGAGCGCGAGCCGTCGCGGTAGGCACCGACCAACAGCAGGTCGGAGCCGGACCCCTTCCAGTTGCGCCAGGTCGTCAGGCCCTGGGGGATATGGGTGCTCAGGTGCGGGATCGCCGGGCCTTGGGCGAACGTCGAGTTGTAGACCGTCGACGCAGACGGGCCCGGGTAGAACGGGCCATCGCCACCGGCCGCGCGGGCGCAGGGGCCGACCGCTGCGGTGACGGAGCTGCTCACCGTGACCAGCCCAGCGAGCCCCACCGTCAGGCACACCCCGACCAGGGCCACTCGCACGCCAGTCCTGCCTGCCATGTAGAGCCTCCGTGGGTCGCCCGCGGCAGCCCGCCTGCCGTTGTCAGCCCATCATGGCCCCCGTATGGCGTCAGGTCTGGCGTTCGCGCGCGTCCTCAGGTAATTGCTGGCCGGTGGCGGGGTTCCTTGTCGGCGACAAAGGAGCCTGGGCCGTGTTCAGCGTCCGGTGAATACCGGCGTGCGCTTGGCGAGGAAGGCCTCGACGGCCTCGACATGGTCTCCGGAGGCCCCCGCTGCCGTGATCAGCTGGTGTTCCAGGCGCATGGTGTCGGCGAGCGAGTGCTGGCCGCTGTAGCGCAACAGCTGCCGGATTGCCGCATAGGCCCCGGTCGGGCCCGCGGCCAGGCGGCTGGCCATCTCTGCCGCAGTGGCGGCGAGTTCCTCGCCCGGCACGACCTGGTTGACCAGACCAATCTCCAGCGCCTCGGCGGCCTTGAGCGTGGGGGAGAACATCAACAGCTCGGTGGCCTTGGCGACCCCGACCAGGCGCGGCAGCTGCCAGGACATGCCGGTGTCGGGGCACAGCGCGATCGCCGCGAAGGCGGTGGTGAACGAGGCACGTTCCGCGGCGAGGCGGAAATCAGCGGCCAGGGCCAGGGACAGACCGGCGCCCGCGACCGGGCCGTTCACGGCGGCGATGACGGGCTTGGGCATCTCGGCGAGCAGCGTCGCCAACGGTACGTAGTGCTCGGCGACGGTGTACATACGCTCCGGCGCGGAGCGGGAGAAGTCGGCCTCGCCCAGGTCCTGCCCGACGCAGAAGCCCTTGCCCGCCCCGGTCAGCACGAGCGCACGCACCTCGGGATCGGCGGCGACATCGTGCAGGATCTCGGCCAGCAGTTCCTTGGCCTCGCGGGTCAGCGCGTTGTAGACCTCGGGCCGGTTCAGAGTCACCGTCGCGACGCCATTGACCCGTTCCAGGAGCACCGGCTCGCCCATCGACTGCCTCCCTATTTACGCCCGTACGGACTGCGCGCCAGCCTAGATCCACGGCGAGCCGGCCCGGCTGGAAGCCTTGCCCGGGGCGCGCCGGGGGGTAAGCGCGCACCGGGAAGGGGCCTATCCCCGATAATGGTCATCAGTGACGCGCTGCGAGATCGCAGGTCGCGGCGTCAAGAGCAGGTGAGGAGTCGAACATGGCGGCCATGAAGCCACGGACCGGTGACGGCCCGTTGGAGGTCACCAAGGAGGGCCGCGGCATTGTGATGCGCGTCCCGCTGGAGGGTGGCGGCCGACTTGTCGTCGAGCTCTCCCAGGATGAAGCCGGCGCCTTGGGCGACGCACTGAAGAACGTCGTTCCCTGACAAGGGAATCGTCGTTCCCTCCCAAGGAGTCGTTGTGGCCGTCCACGTAGTCGCCGGCGACACGCTGATCGGTGCGCTGGATGCTGACGTCCTTGCCGCGGGCCTGCGTCCCGGGCCCGACGGCCCGGTGGCCGGCCCCGGTCTGGCCGCGGCCGGCCGGGCCCTGGGCATCGATCTGGTCGAGTTCGCTTGCCGCGAGAAGTTCACCGCCGACGCGGGGGAGATCCTCGCCCTCCCCCTGAGCACTGCGGCCGCGGGCGGCGCCGAACAATTCTTGCTCGTCGGCACCGGTGACGGGAGCCCGACCGCACTGCGCCGGGCCGGGGCCGCGCTCGCCCGGCGGGTGCGCACCCGCACCCGACTGGCCACCACGGTCGTCGCCCGGGCCACGCCCGACGGAGTACGCGCGTTCACCGAGGGCCTGCTGCTGGGGTCGTACGCCTTCGCCATGCGCAGTGGGAAACCGGCCCAGTCCGCGGTCCGCCGGGTCGACCTGCTGGTCGCCCCGGCCCGCCTCGCCGCCTCCGAAGCGGCCCGATCTCGCGGGGAGATCACCGCCACCGCCGTGTGCCTTGCCCGCGACCTGGCGAACACGCATTCGGCCACCAAGTCACCGCAGTGGCTGGCGAGCCAGGCTTCCCAGGTGGCGCGCCGCGCCGGGCTCAGTGTGGAGATCTGGGACACCGATGCCCTGCATGCGCAGGGTTTCGGCGGGATCCTCGCGGTCGGGGCGGGCTCGTCGCGGGGCCCGCGGCTGATCCAACTCGGCTACACCCCGGACGGCGCGAGTGCGGCGACTCCCCACGTCGTGCTGGTCGGCAAGGGCATCACCTTCGACACCGGCGGTCTCTCGCTCAAACCCGGCGAGGCCATGGTCGCGATGAAGGCCGACATGGCCGGCGGCGCCGCGGTGATCGCTGCGATGTCCGCCCTGCGCGCGCTGTCGATCCCCGTCCGCGTGACGGGCCTGATCGCCGCCGCCGAGAACATGCCGTCGGGCTCGGCGTACCGCCCCGGAGACGTGATCCGGCACTACGGCGGGACGACGGTCGAGGTGCTCAACACCGACGCCGAGGGCCGCCTGGTCCTGGCCGACGCTCTGGCCTACGCCGACGCGATGCTCGACCCGGACGTCCTGGTTGACCTGGCCACCCTCACCGGCGCCGCCACCCTGGCGCTCTCCCGGCGCATCGGTGCGCTGTTCACCCCGGACGACAAACTGGCGAAGGCGCTGAGCGCGGCATCGGAGGCCGGGGGTGACCGGATCTGGCGGATGCCGCTGGTCGAGGACTACCGGATCGCGCTGTCCTCGCCGATCGCCGATCTCGCCCACGTCCCCCACGCAGCCCACCGCAAGACCCAGGGCGGAGCGATCACGGCCGCACTGTTCCTGCAGGCCTTCGTCGGCAAGCGCACCTGGGCCCACATCGACATGGCCGGCCCCGGCAAGATCGACGGCGACGAGCACGAGAACACCAAGGGTGGCACCGGCTACGGCGTCCGCCTGCTGCTTCGCTGGCTGGAGTCCTACGCCTGACGCGCAGTTATCTACGGGGCCGCTTGGTGGCGATGAGCAACCCGCCGCCGAGGGGAAGCAGGGCCGGGGCGAAGTCGTCGCTCTCCAGCAGCGTCGTCCCCAGCTCGTGCAGGGCCGTGCTGCGGGTCTGCGTGGCAGTGGCGTCGGCGAAGACGGCGACCCCACCCGGCCGCAGCAGTCGCGGTGCTTCGCTGAGGAACTCGGCCAGGTCGACGGCGTCAGCACGCACGCTCAGCAGGTCGTAGCCGGCATCGGTCAGGCGGGGCAGGACCTCCAGCGGGCGACCGGCGATCAGCCGGGTCCGGTTGGCCGGGAGGTTGGCCTCGGTGAAGGCGGTGCGCGCCAGGCGCTGAGATTCCGGTTCGGCGTCGACGGAGGTCAGCACGCCGTCGCTGCGCATGCCGCGCAGCAACCAGATGCCGCTGACTCCGGTGCCGGTGCCCACCTCGACCACCGAGCGGGCGTCCAACGTCGCCGCCAGCAGGCGCAGCACCGCGCCGACGCCGGGCGTGGGAACGCCGATCCCCAGGTCGTCCGCGCGCTTACGTGCGCCCACCAGGACGTCGTCCTCCGGGATGAAGGTGTCCACGAGCGAGCCTGGGTCGCTGTCGTATCCGGTGATCGTGGTCATGGAAAGCCCCCTCTGGCGGTGGTCTTCAGCGTAGTGGCCCAGGTATGCCGATCGACGCAAGCGGGAACGTCAGCGACAAGGAATCCGTTACATCAGTTGCAGCACACGCACCGGCAATGCACAGGCTTCGCACAGACGTCGTGGCAAGAGTTTGCGAAGCAGAGCACGGCCGGCCGACAAGGAGTCATAGGTGAGCACCGCCACGGTGGAATGGGTCCCTCCCACGTGGGAGGAGATCGTCCGGGTGCACTCCGCCCGGGTGTACCGGTTGGCCTACCGCCTGACCGGCAACACCCACGACGCCGAGGATCTGACCCAGGAGGTGTTCGTGCGCGTGTTCCGTTCGCTGTCCACCTACTCCCCGGGCACGTTCGAAGGTTGGCTGCACCGCATCACCACGAACCTGTTCCTCGACATGGCGCGGCGCCGCAAGCGCATCCGCTTCGACGCTCTCGACGACGCCGACCACGAGCGCCTGCCCGGTCGCGAGGCCTCGCCGCAGCAGATCATCGACGAGCAGAGCTTCGACGCCGATGTGCAGGCCGCCCTCGATTCCCTCGCCCCGGAGTTCCGCGCGGCCGTGGTGCTCTGCGACATCGAGGGCCTGTCCTACGAGGAGATCGCGGCCACGCTGGGCGTCAAGCTCGGCACGGTGCGCAGCCGCATCCACCGCGGTCGCGCGCACCTGCGGGCCGCGCTCGAACACCGCACCCCCGTCGCCTCCCCGCCGATCCCGGTGGGTGTGGTGGTGACGACGTGAGTCACCTCGGGCCGCGCCTGGGCGCCTACCTCGACGGCGAGCTGCGGGGCACCTCCCAGGAGGTCGTCACCGCGCACCTCGTGCTGTGTGCGGACTGCCGGGCCGAGGCCTCCGCGCACCACCGGGTCAAGGCGGGGCTGTCCGCGCTCGGTGCGCCGGCTCCGCCCACGTCGTTGATGGCCTCGCTGTTGGACCTGTCCGCACGCGGTGAGGCGCGGTTTGCTGCAACCCGCCCCGTGGTCGCCGAGCGGGCCGCCGCGGTTTCGTCTGCGCCCCGGCGCCCCTTGATGGCGGCCGGCATCGTCAGCGTGGCTGCTGCGACGCTGGCCTCGGCTTACCTCAGCGGCGGTCCGGCCCGGGCGCAGCCGACGCTGAGCACCGTCGGAACTCCCACCGAGAACCAGGTCGAGACCCGCACCACTGTCGACGCCAGCCTGGTGTTGGGTCAGGTCGGCGGAATCGCCCCCGCGCCAGGCTCCGCTGCGCCCGCGTTTTTCGGCCATGTGCGCTACGTCGGACCCTGATCTCGGGGTGAGTCCTTCCCCACCTTCGGGTGGGTGGCACCGCGCAGGTCCCGCCGCCGCCTAGGCTGAGCCCGTGTTCGACATCAGCGGGTGGGAGTTCCTCACCCTCGCGATCATCGCGGTGATCGTCTTCGGCCCCGAACGGCTGCCGAAGGCCGCCGCCGACCTCGGCCGCCTGATCAAGCAGCTCAAGGGCTACGTCAACGTGGCCAAGGACGACCTGACCCGCGAACTCGGGCCGGAGTTCGCCGACATCAAGGTCACCGACCTGACCCCCCGCGGGATGCTCCGCAAGACGATGGGGTCCGAGAGCATGTTCGACGACCTCAAGAAGGACCTCGACATCCGCGAGGACCTGGGGAACTTCGACGATCTGAGGACCTCGGTGATGGCCCCCCGTCCCAGCCGGCCGCCGCTGCGCACGGGGGAGTTGCCCCCCTTCGACGCCGACGCCACCTGATCGGTCCTTCGTTCGGGCGTCGTACGGACTCGACCGCAGGCTGATCACTCCGGGTCCTGGTGCTTTCCCAGCTCAGCTCCAGGTTTCCGACCGTTCGTCGATCTTGATGGGTCGTTCGGTTGATCCCGTTTTGGCCGTTCGGATTGATTGTGGCCGGAGCGCGGTCGATGTGGCGTTTCGTCGCAACCTGTAGGCCGTTTCTGCCGTCCCATGGCGTGAGTTGCGCGGATCTTGTGCCGCGCTAGGGCGGCTGGGTGGGGTTGGCATGGCAGTGGGACTGTTCGGGCGCGGTCGTCGTGGCGCTGGCGTCGGTGTCGGGCGGGGCATGTTGTTGACCTCGGGGACGTCTGCGTTGGCGTTGGGGGCGATCGCGGCGGCGATGCTGGTGCCGACGGGCACGAAGCAGGTTCCGGGGTCCTCCGCTCCGGCAGCGTCGGTGGACCTGGGTCCGCTGGAGTTGTTGTCGGAGTCCGAGGCGATGGCGCAGGCAGTCGCTGCGGGCGCTCCCGTTGAGGTCACGAGTTTGACGACGGCGACGACGTTGATCACGGCGAAACCCGATGGTGGGTTCGTCGCGGAGATCTCGGCGATGCCGGTGCGGGTCAAGGATTCCGGCGGGTCGTGGCGTCCGGTGGACACGACGCTGGTGCGCCGGCCCGACGGATCGATTGCCCCGGCGATGGCGGCGGTGCCGATGTTGTTTTCTGACGGTGGGTCGGGTGCGCCGTTGGCGCAGATCGCCGATGGGGATCGGTCGATGGCGATCTCGTGGCCGGCGGCCGGTGATCTTCCGGAGCCGGAGCTGACGGGGTCGGTCGCTCGATATGTCTCGGTGCTTCCGGGGGTGGATGTGGTGGCCCAGGCAGGTGTCACCGGCTTTAGCACCTTCGTGGTTGTTCATGACGCGCAGGCCGCGAAGCACCCGGCGGTGCAGGCGTTGGCGTTCGACGTCGACGCTGACGGGGTCACGTTGCGCGATGAGCCGACCGGTGGCGTGAGCGCGGTCGACGGCACCGAGACGGTGTTCAACAGCTCACAGCCGCTGGCGTGGGACTCGCGCGGTGTCGGCGCGGAGTCGACGTTGACCGAGGAGGAACGCGCTGTCGACGCGCCGCTGAGCCCGCCGGTGAAGGCGAGCGGCGCCGTCATGGACATTGAGGTTGGCGGCGGACAGCTGCGCCTGGACTCCGATGCGATCCTCGACGATCCACGCACGGTGTTTCCGGCGGTGCTGGACCCGAGCGTAGACCGCAATGGCGCGAAGGCGTGGACGATGGTGTGGAGCAACGGCACCACGATTTATGACCACGCGACTGAGCACGCCCGGGTGGGTTTTGATGGTTGGTCACCGACGTCGGCGCAGAAAATTTCGCGTTCCTACTTCAAGATGGACATGCCGACCACGCTGCGCGGGAAGATGATCGACACCGCGCGACTGGCGCACAAGCTGACCCACACCCCGAACTCGTCCTGCAGCGCAGCGACCTATGGGCCGCCGGTGCAGGTGTATCGGACGAAGGCGTTCTCTTCCTCGACGTCGTGGTCGAACCAGCCCGACCGCCTCGGCGAGGTGCTGGATGAGGACGCCACAGACAACGGGTCAGAGACCTCGTGCGGGGGATGGACCCGCCAGGAGTGGGACGTCAAGGGCGCGATCGTCGATGCGACCCTCGAGGTCAAGGACGAGGTCTATTTCCTGCTCAAGTCCAAGGCTGAGGGTGATAAGTACGGCTGGCGCAAGTACGACAACACCGACGCCTACCCGAGCCTGACGGTCGAGTACTACGCCTACCCGCCGGCGCCGTCGGCGGCGACGGTGAGCCCGCTCAACACCACACCTTTGCATGGGTCGTGGACCTCGACGCTGCGCCCGACCTTGAAAGCGCTGGACGTGATCGACCCCAACGGTGGGTCGTCCTACGCCCGCTTTGAGATCTGGGACAACGGCGAAGAGATCTGGTCGACGGTGTCCGACGGCGGGTCGGCGACCGGGCACACCGCCAACGTGGTGGTGCCTGCGGGCGTGCTGGTCAATGGTGAGGACTACAAGGTGAAGGCCTACGCGGCCGCGGACAGCGCCGGGAAGTGGGATTCCGAGGATGCGGCGGAGTTCACCTTCGGGGTGGACGACTCCGTGCCGGCCGTCCCCACGATCACCAGGGGCGGTGACTGCGTGGTGGGCACCGGCTGCGCCTTCACCTTCGCCGGCAGCGCGGACACGTTGTCCTACTCCTTCGGGATGAACACCGACACGGCGTTGACCTCGAAGGTGTTGACCTCGCCGGGGCCCTATACGACCTCGATCTACGCCGCGACCTTCGGGCCGGGGTGGGTGATTGTCAAGGCCGTGGACCGGGCCGGGCACACCAGCAAGGCCCGGGTGCTGAACTTCCCGGTGCTGTCCACGTCGATGTCGCACCGCTGGGCCCTGGACGGCAACGGCACCGATTCTGACCAGAACACCTTCGCCGCCCGCAGCGCTGGTGCTGCGCCGTTGTCGTTCGCCGGTGGCGGCGCGATCTACGGGCTCGGGTCCTACCCGGCGCCGTTGAGCGCGCCGGTGGACACCGCGGACAAGTCGTTGACGCTCGGTGGCGGTCGTTATGCCAGCGCGGGCGTGGCCGGCACCGGCCTGCTCGGGTTCTCCACCGCGGATGACTTCACTGTCGCCGCATGGGTCAAGGCTCCGACTGGCGGGGAGGGCGTGGCGCTGAGCCAGGGTTCGGCGGCGGGTAACGCGTTCACCCTTGGACACCGCAACGATTCGTGGGCGTTCACCGTCACTGGCGAGAACGGAACGGAGGCCACCGCCAGTGTGCCGATCCGTCCCGAGCAGGGCCCGTGGGTGCACCTGGCGGCGGTGTTCAACAACGCCAGTGACGAAGAGATCCAGGAGTCCGAGGACGGCTCAACGGCCGGCCGGCGCAGCATCACCCTGTATGTCAACGGCCGCGCCGGCGCGACGATCGATGCCCCCGCGGTCCGTGCCGCGGATGGCCTGTTCTACATCGGTCGCGCCGCTACCGGGACCACTTTCCCGCTGTCCACAGCCATCGATGAGGTGCGCACCTTCCCCGGGGTCCTGGATTACTCCCAGGTGCTGCGGATGGCCTCCGAACGCCGCCCTTACTGACCTGCACGTGTCCATGCCCGCCGACCTCGCGCCGGCTCGCCAAGATAGGGATCTGATGAACCGCTCCTCGATTCGCCGTCCGCGCTTCTCGCGGAGCGCCGTGGCCACCACGGTCGCGTTGACCTTGGCCGCGTCGCTGGCGCAGGTCCCGGCGGCCGCCACCCCGACAACGGGGGCGGGGGCAGCCGCTGCCGCCGACAACAACGGCGTCAGCCGGGCCGCTCCCGACACCGCTGATCCGCGGATCGGGCGCGGGCGCGGCGCCACCCCGCGGCGGGTTCCCGCGGACACCGACGCCAACGGCTCGGTGCGTAAGGTGACCTGGCCCAAGGCGGGGCGCGCCACCGCCGCAGTGTCGGGGAAGAAGTCCCGCTTCACTCGCGCCGGCACCGGCGTGGTGTCGGTAGCTGACCCGCGCGGCGCCATCGCGAACGACCTGGGACTCACCCTCGCGGGCCAGGACGCGGCGCCCGCGACCGTGACGGTGCAGACCGCGTCCCAGGCCGCCGCAGAGGCCGCCGGGGTCGCAGGCATCATCGGCCAGGTCCAGACCAGCACCGAGGGCATCGGCCCGGTCGCGGTCAAGGTCGACTACTCCGGGTTCGCCGACGCCTACGGCGGTGACTGGGCCACCCGCCTACGCCTGGTGAGCCTGCCCGCCTGCGCGCTGACCACCCCGGAGCTGGATCGATGCCGGGTGCAGAGTCCGGTCCCCTCCAGCAACGACGTCACCGGCCAGAGCGTTACCGGGGTCCTGGGCCTGAGCGAGAGCACCCCGACCGCCCCCGTGTCGGCACCGCCCACCTCCCCGCCCACCACCCCGGAATCCGCGCCGCAGAAGCCGGCCCAGCCTGGCGTTCCCACGCCAGTGCCCACGAGCCCGGCCCCTGCCGACCCTGGCGTGCCGGCCGCAGAGCCGGCCCCGGCCGGGCCCGAGGCTGACCCTGGTGCCGGGGCCGAGCTGGAGCCTGGCAGCGGATCGCCGGATTCAGCCGCTCCCGTGGTGGGTGTGCGCGAGCAAGGCGCGGTCGTGCGGGCCGCGCTGGCCACGGCGACCACGGCCGGCGGTGCGTTGATCTTCGCGATCACTGACGGCCCGTCAGGCACACATGGGAACTGGTCAGCCACTCCCATGACCGCCTCGGCCACCTGGAACGCCGGAGGGTCCACCGGGGAGGCGACCTGGTCGCACCCGCTCGGTGTCCCGCCGGTGCCCGGGTCACTTACGCCCAGCCTGGCAATCAGCTACAACTCGGGCACCGTGGACGGGCGGACCTCCTCGCGCAACAACCAGGCCTCCTGGGTCGGGGAAGGGTTCAGCCTCGCCGACGCCTTCATCACCCGACGCTATGAGCCGTGCGCGCAGGACCAGAATCCGGTCGGCGAGCACAGCCCGAACAACGCGGGCCGGCGCACCGGGGACCTGTGCTGGACCAAAGAGAACGCGTCCCTGACCTTCGGGGGCGGCGGCGGTGAACTGGTCAAGATCAGCGACGCTGAGGGCACGCAGGTGTGGCGCAAGGTCTTCGACGACGGCACCCGGATCCAGCACCGCACCGGCGCGGACAACGGCGACGGGGGCGGAGTGGACGACACCGGCGAGTACTGGATCGTGACCACCACCGACGGCACCCGCCACTACTTCGGGCTGGGACGCACCGGTGGCAAGGACGCCGGTGCGCACACCGAGTCCACTTGGACCGTCCCCGTCTTCGGCAACCACACCGGCGAGCCCGGCCACGCCAGCGCGTTCGGCAGCTCGTGGAAGTCGCAGGCCTGGAAGTGGAACCTGGACCGGGTCGTGGACCCCAGCGGCAACGCCGTGATCTACGACTACACCCCCGAGACCAACAAGTACGCCCGCAACTCCACCGCGGCAGACCTCGGTGAGGCCAGCGCCTACACCCGCGGTGGGTGGCTTTCGCGCATTGACTACGGCCTGCGTGAGGACGCGGAGGACACCGCGCCGGTGGCCCGGGTCCGGTTCGGTGTCGCGGAACGGTGCCTGGCCCAGGCCGATGAGGACTGCGCCGAGGGCGAGATCGGCGCCCATGGTGGGCGGTGGGCCGATGTGCCGGGTGACCAGATCTGCGACGAGGCGCCGTGCACCGACCAGCTCTCCCCGACGTTCTTCACCCGCAAGCGCCTGACCTCGATCATCACCGAGGTCCGCACCAACGACGGCCAGGACCCCTACAGTGCGGTCGATGCCTGGACGTTGGATCACCGCTTCCCCGACCCGGGTGATGGCAGCCGTCCCACGCTGTGGCTGGAATCGATCACGCACACCGGCAAAGCCGGTTCCGCCAGTGACGACGGCGATGACATCTCGCTGCCGGCGATCAACTTCAACGCCGTGTGGTTGGACAACCGCGTCGACGGCGTCGACAACGCCCAGCCGCTCAAGCGCCCCCGCGTCGGCACCATCTACAGCGAGTCCGGCAAGGAAACGACGTTCACCTATTCCGGGCAGCGCTGCGGCGGGTCCGGCTCGCTGCCCGGCTGCGGCACTCCCGACGCGCAGCAGTGCGAGGTTGGGGCCGCGGGCGGGGACCGGCTGCCGTCCTCGGCCCGCACCAACGACATGCTGTGCTTCCCGGTCTACTACACCGCGCCGGGGCAGACCGAACCCGACGCGGCCCCGCACTACTTCCACAAGTACGTCGTGGACGCCGTCACCGAAACCGACCTCAGCGACGGTGACACGGCGCCCCTGGTGACCTCCTACACCTACCTCGGCGAGCCCGCGTGGGCGTGGACCACCGACGATTTCGTACAGACCAAGTTCCGCACTTGGGATTCCTGGCGTGGCTACGCCCGCGTGCGCACCACCGTCGGCACCGACGCCCTGGGCGACAAGCGCCTGCAGAGTGAGACGTTGTACTACCGCGGGCTGCACGGCACCCGCGACAACCCGCGCACCGACGACACCTATGCCGCGGCCGCGGTGAGTGTCAGCCCGAGCTCGGGTGATTCCGAGACCGATCATTGGCGCTTCGCCGGTATGCCGCTGGAGACCATCACCCGCAACGGCCCGTCCGGGCCCGAGGTCCGCTCGGTCATCACTCGCCGCTGGCACACCGACGAGTCCGGCAACCCCCGCCCCGCGGAGAAGGCCTTGCTCGCCGGGGTGAAGACGACCCAAGCCACCATCCCTCTGGGCGGGGGCGGGACGCGCACCACCACCGTGATCACCACCGCTGACGAGTACGGGATGCCGGTCAAGGTCGAGGACCGCGCCGGCGCCGCGGGTGAGCTGTGCACGTTCATCGACTATGCCCGTAACGAGGACGACTGGATGCTGGACCGGGTGGCGGAGACCCGCACCATCGAAGGCCGTTGCGACGACGCGGTCACCGTGACCAACACCCAGGCCCGGACCAGGTACTTCTACGACGGCGCCGACACCACCTCCACTCCGAAGGACGTTGTTCCGAGCAAGGGCCGGGCGACCGCGACCCAGACCCTGCTCTCCTTCACCGGCACGAGCCCGGTGTGGTCGACGGTCACGACGGGCTATGACGACTTCGGGCGGGTCCGTACCGTCACTGACTACCCGTCAGCGCAGGTGCCGCGGACCACCGAAACCTCCTACACCCACGCGAGCGTTGCAGGGGTGGGCCCGGTCACCGCGATCACGGTCACCGGCCCGGACCCGGACGCCGCGGGCAGTGGGCTGGTCGCGCACGAGACCCGCACCGTCCTGGACCCCCACCGCGGCGCTCCGACGGTGGTCACCGACCCCACCGGGGTCGCCACCCGGGCCCGCTATGACGCCCTCGGGCGCCTGGTCGGGGTGTGGAACAACGACCGCCCCGAGTCCGCCACCGCCGACATCACTTACGCCTACACCGTGCGCTCCGGACGCACGGGGGACACCGGCCCGAACGCGGTCATCACCCGCACCCGTCTCGATGATGAGCTCGGCGAGCGGACCCTGGCCGCCTCCACGCTCTACGACGGGCTGCTGCGCCCGCGCCAGTCCCAGTCCGAAGCCAAGGTCGGACCGGGGACCCCGATCCCCGGCCGGCTTGTTACTGCCACGATCTTTGACTCCCGCGGCCTGGCGATCGAGGAGCACGGCACCACGTTCACCACCGGGGCGGTGTCCACATCGCTGTGGAAGCGCGTTTCGGCTTCCGCGACGCCGGGGGCGACCTACACCGCCTACGACGGCGCTGGTCGGGTCACCTCGGTCCGGTTTGACAAGGTCACCTACCCCAACGGCGCCACCGCGCCCGGCGTGATCTCGACCGCATGGAAGTCGGCCACGACCTACTCCGGCGCGGACACCGTCATCACCGACCCGCCCACCGGGGGCATCAAGACCACGACCGTGCACGACGCCCGCGGCCGGGTGTCCACGCTGACCCAGCACGGCGGCGCCGGGGGCACCACCACCTACGCCTACACCCCCCTCGGGCAGCTCACAAAGATGACCGACCCGGTCGGGGCCGAGTGGACCTACAGCTACGACAAGGCCGGCCGCAAAACGGCCGCCGTGGACCCGGACGCCGGCACCAGCACCTACCGCTACGACACCGCGGGCCAGCTGATCGAGACCACCGACGGCCGCGGGAAGGTCCTCGCCACCAGCTACGACGCGATGGGCCGGCGCACCGCCCTGTCCGAGGTCACCGGCGGCGCGCAGGTGGCGCGCTCGGCGTGGTCCTACGACCAGGTCCCCGGCGGTCCGGCCGTGCCGGGCCTGCCAACCTCCAGCACCCGGACCCTGACCGCGGGTGGGGCCAGCGCGGATGTGGTCACCAAGATCACCGCAGTCGATGCCCTGGGCCGCCCGACCGCGACCCGCACCGAGGTCCCCGAGCTCGCGGGCCTGATCGAGCCCGAGCTCAAAGGCAACTACGACACCCAGGTCACCTACAACAACGACGGGTCGATCCGCACCAGCCTGCTCGGCGCCTACGGACCGGCGGCGGCAGAGCTGTTGACCCATCACTACGACGGGGCAGGTGCGCCGTTCGCCCTCACCGGTAACGGGTCCTACGTGGCCGATGTGATCCGTTCCCCCCTCGGTGAGGTGCTGCGTTACGGATTCGGGAACACGTGGAGGAACGCCTCCTGGCAGACCCTGCGATACGAGGAAGGCACCAGGCGCCTGCTGGAAACCCGTCTGGACCGCGAGGACCAAGCCGTGTCCGATGAGGTGCTGTCCTACTCCTACGACGACGCCGGGAACCCGACCAAGATCTCCAGCAACGCCCCGGGCACCACGACCGATCAGACTCGCTGCTACCGCTACGACGCCCTGCGCCAACTCGAAGGCGCGTGGGCACAGGCCGGCGCCGGCGCGAGCTGCGCCGCCTCGGCGAATGCGGCCACGATCGGGGGCCCGAACCCGTTCGCGCTCACCTGGGCTTTCGACGGCGCGGGGAACCGCACGGTGCAGACCTCCCGGACCGCCAACGGCACCGCGGGGGCGGTCGGGGCACCGGTCACCACCTCCACGTCGGCCTACCTGAACTCGGCGACGAACTCTGCTGTGGTCGGTCACCGGCTCAAGGACGTCACTCACAAGCTGGGCGCCTCGACGTTGGGCGTGGACCGGTTCGCCTACGACGTCGCGGGTAACACCAGTGACCGCGACATCGCCGCCGGGTCCCCGGCCGCGCAGGGCGGGACAGTGGCGGATCAGTGGCTGGGGTGGGATGCCGAGGGCGAACTCGCCCAGATCCGGGCCGGCTCGGCCACCGGTGCGGTGATCGAGGACAACGCCTACGACAGCGACGGCTCCCGCCTGGTGCGGCGCACCGCCACCACCACGACGGTGTTCCTCGGGGATCTGGAAGTGACCTTGGACCGCACCAAGACCAGCAGCGACCCGGCCAGGTTTGCCTGGAAGCGGCACTACACCTTCGACGGCAAGACCATCGCGGTGCGCGACGGGAACGCCATGACCGATGTCCAGGTGCTGATCAACGACCCGCACAACACCGCAGCGTGGGCAATCGAGACCAAAGACAACACCCTGCTGACACGCCGGACCCTGCCCTACGGGCAGAGCCTCGGCACCCAAGGCGCCGGCTGGGCGTCCAGTCGCGGGTTCGTCGGCGGCACGATTGATGCCGCGAGCGGTCTGACCCTGATCGGGGCCCGGCACTACGACAGTGCGGCCGGGCGGTTCATCTCCGTCGACCCGATCATCGACACCGCCGACCCCCAGCAGGTCCACGGATACGCCTACGCCAACAGCAACCCGATGGCCTACAGCGACCCGACCGGGCTGTTCTGGGACTGCGGCAGCGACCCGTACTGCGGGATGGGCGGGCTGACCAGCGGCGCCCCGATCTCTCCGATCCAATCGGGCAGCTCCGAGCGCACAGGTATCGGTGCGAAGCCTGTGTACACCCCGGTCACCAAGCCGGCCGCGGTCGGCCAAAGCTCCGGCGGCGGCGGGGGAAGCGCCTGGGGTGCGCTCGGCGGCGCCTTACGCGACATCGGCGCCGGCGCCGCCTCCGGCGTGACCGGCACCGTCGATGCGATCGGCAACGTCTTCAGCACGATCGTGCACCCTTTGACCTGCGTTGGCGGCGGCAATTCCGTCGTCCGTCCCGGCTGCGGGGATGCACCGGTCATTGACACCACCGGCGCCATGAACGACGCCCTGAACACCAACACCAGCTCACCCGGCTACTGGTTCGGCGTCTTCGGCGGCGCCGTCGTCGGCCCCGCCAAGGGCGTCCGCGCCCCGGCCACGGGCGCCGCACCGAAGGCGCTCGCGGCGTCGACACGCGTCGCACCCTGGGCGGGAAGCACAGTCAGCCGCCTATCGACTGAAGGCGAGACGATGTATCGGGTTTGGGGTGGAGGCGCGCTGCAGCAAGGTGCCTGGCTCACGCCAGTGAAGCCGGTTTCATCGATCGCCGCGCGCCAAGGCCTTGCGCTGCCTGAGGAGAATGGCGCCACTTTCGTCTCTAAGGTCGTTTTACCGACGGGTACAAGGGTTCAGGTAGGCTCAGCCGCCCCCGCTTTTGGTCAGCCGGGTGGTTGGCCACAGGCACAGCTGCTGGGTAGCATCCCGGCCGCTAACTTCGGAAAAGGGGTGCCACTGCGATGAATGAGACCTTCTACTCAATCGAGGATGGCAGTTTGGTGATCTCGCGGGGGAATCCTCCGTTGTCGACCGCACTTTGTTTTGAAGAAGGCGGTGTACTCGACGCGCGAGTGGTTCCTGGCCTCGATGGCATCGTGGTCCTCTTGGAACCGGCGGGAGTATCGAATGCAAGGCCCCTTCGAAATTTGATCTTTGTGCGCCCCGACGGATCGCGCGGGTGGGTGGCTGAATTACCCGCGGGCATCGGCTTCGACATGTTCGTGGGTTTTGAAAGTGGCGGCGATGGAACCATCTCGGCATGGACGTGGAGTGGGAATCGGCTCACCTTGCAGGCCGACTCTGGCGAAGTCCTTGAGAGCGAATTCACTAAGTAGGCATGTTGCAATACCGCTACGACGCGCTGCGCCAGGCCGAGGGGTTGCGGACGCAGGCCAGCGCGCGCCCGGCGCGCACAGGGCAGGACGCGGCCAGATCGGCGGCAACCCGGGGCGTGTCAGGAAGTTTCTGTAAGAGCGTGACCTCAACGCTAGACCGCGGTGGCGGATCGGAAAGGACACGAGGTGGCGCAGGGCGCGTCAGGTGCGGATCAATGGCAGGGTCCGTAGACGGACCAAGGCCAGCGGTGACCCGGCCAAGTTTGCCGGCTCTTCACAATCCAACCCGATGCTCCTCGCTGGCAAGACGCCAGCCCAGGTCGAGTCGAACCTTCGAGGAACTGCCGGGTGGAGCGTCGAGACGCTCGGCAGAGGGTCCCGGCGAGGTGGGGGCTGGGTCTTCCGCCACTACAACGACATTGGGAACCCAACTGGGTCGCAGATCCGCTGGCACCCAGGGGGCGGCCACCACGGGCCTGACCCGTACTGGCGGGTTGTCGGCCCCCAAGGCGATCTGGGAGGGATCATCCGATGACGGACGCTGTCCGGCTCAATAAGTGGACCGAGAGAATGAGAATCTGCCTGAGTCGGCTCAGTAGTCCACCCGCGGTCCAAATTTCCTATCTCCAGGATCTGGGCGTAGGTGACCTCGCCGACGAGCTTGCTCTCGAATTCGATGACACGCTTCGGCCATTGGCCCCTTTGCTGGAGCAGCTTTCGGGTGCGCAGCAGATACTTCTGGGCCTGAGGAGGATTGACTGTGCGCTCAATGACCCGGATCTCGCTTGGACGTTCGAGGACTTGGCTGCTTCACCTGCCTGGATCGAAATCCGCGCGCTGGCGTCATCCGCTCTGCACGCAAACTGGGAGATCGTGTCTTGAGTAAGGTGCCGCGTAACGCATCCGCACCGGGTCAGCGGCGGCCTTGAGCGCCGAGTTGGTCACCAAGGTCACGGCCGTGGACGTGCTGCGCTACGGGTTCGGGAACACGTGGAAGAACGCCTCGTGGCAGAGCTTGCGCTTCGAGGAGGGCACCGGGCGGGTGCTGGAAACCCGCCTGGACCGCGAGGACCAGGCGAGCGCCGATGAGGTGCTGTCCTACTCCTACGACGATGCGGGGAACCCGACCAAGATCTCCAGCAACGCCCCCGGCACCACGGCGGATCAGACCCGTTGTTACCGCTACGACGCGCTGCGCCAGCTCAACGCTGCATGGACCCAGGCCGGCGCGGGCGCGACCTGCGCGGGCAGCGCGGACGCGGCCACGATCGGGGGACCGAACCCGTTCGCGCTCACCTGGACCTTCGACGGCGCGGGGAACCGCACGGTGCAGACCTCCCGGACCGCCAACGGCAGCGCCGGGGCGACCGGGGCACCGGTCACCACCTCCACGTCGGCCTACCTGAACTCGGCGACGAACTCTGCTGTGGTCGGTCACCGGCTCAAGGACGTCACCCACACCCTCGGCGCCACGACGCTAGGCGTGGACCGGTTCGCCTACGACAGCGCCGGTAACACCAGCGACCGCGACATCACCGCCGGGTCCCCGGCCGCGCAGGCCGGCACAGCGGCGGATCAGTGGCTCAGCTGGGATGCCGAGGGCGAACTCGCCCAGATCCGGGCCGGCTCGGCCACTGGTGCGGTGATCGAGGACAACGCCTACGACAGTGACGGCTCCCGCCTGGTGCGGCGCACCGCCACCACCACGACGGTGTTCCTCGGGGATCTGGAAGTGACCTTGGACCGCACCAAGGCCAGCAGCGACCCGGCCAGGTTTGCCTGGAAGCGGCACTACACCTTCGACGGCAAGACCATCGCGGTGCGCGACGG
>JBQTIR010000007.1:0-1988 GCA_052387905.1 Sporichthyaceae bacterium
GGGTCAGTGGCGTTGATGAGCGGGTCGACGGAGATGAACCGCCCGGCCGCACTGTCGTAGTGCCGGGCCCCGATCAGGGTCAGACCGCTCGCGGCATCGATCGTGCCGCCGACGAACCCGCGACTGGACGCCCACCCGGCGCCTTGGGTGCCGAGGCTCTGCCCGTAGGGCAGGGTCTTCCGCGACATCATCGTGTTGTCTTTGGTCTCGATCGCCCACGACGCGGTGTTGTGCGGGTCGTTGATCAGCACCTGCACATCGGTCATCGCGTTCCCGTCGCGCACCGCGATGGTCTTGCCGTCGAAGGTGTAGTGCCGCTTCCAGGCAAACCTGGCCGGGTCGCTGCTGGCCTTGGTGCGGTCCAAGGTCACTTCCAGATCCCCGAGGAACACCGTCGTAGCGGTGGCGGTGCGCCGGACCAGCCGGGAGCCGTCACTGTCGTAGGCGTTGTCCTCGATCACCGCGCCGGTGGACGAGCCGGCCCGGATCTGAGCGAGTTTGCCCTCGGCATCCCACCCCAACCACTGATCGGACGCGGTCCCGGCCTGCGCGGCCGGGGACCCGGCCGCGATGACCCTGCTGGCGGTGTTGCCGCCGCCGTCGTAGGTGAAGCGATCCACACCCAACGATGTGCCGCCCGCGACGATTCCCTCATCGAAGAGCCGCAACCCATATAGGAGCGGCAGGGAAACTGGGCGCTTGACGCTTGAGCCGTCCCCTACCCGTCCTCGGCGATGAACCGCGCCATCGCCAAAGTGTTCCGGACCGCAACGCGCAGTCTTTTGCGCTGAGATAAGGAGTCCCGGTCCCTGGCGAATAGAGCGCAAGCGCTTCGAGCAGATCATCCAATCGCTCGTCACCGGGGTAGTCGTCGAGCAGAGAGCCTCCAGTTCACGCGCCGCCCAGACGGACTCGTCACCGTCAAGCACCTGATCGGCCGCGACACGAAAACGCTCGGTCTGCTTCATCGAATCATTACCCTAACGATGTGCATGATGACCCTCAGCTCACCGGGTTCGACCGTCCGGTGCAGCCGAGTGGCTACTCCGTCCGCGGCTCCTGCGGCAAATCGAGCGCTTGCGTAGGTCGTCTGCGCATCAGTTGCACCTTGTCATCATCGGAACAACAGCTTGTCGCGGTAGCCGAAGGTCGGCGCGACCCGGAAATGCACCGATCCCCCCTGGTCTGCCGACTCAAACGTCACCTCCAACCAGGTCTCGCCAGGTCGCAGGTCGAACCGCACATTCGCAGCACCTTCACGAAAGGTTTCCAGCAGTACTTCGGAAGCGCGGCTCCACCGGCAGTGCAAGGAACGCCCTGGGATGTCGAAGGTGATCACCATCGCTTCATCTCCGAGTTGGAACCGAACCGACTGCGCATCCTCGCCTTCGACATGCTCGGGGCCAGCCCCGAGCGCGTCGATGAACTCGTGGTACTCCGGCATGACGAACTGGTGCACGGGCATCAGGGCCCTCCGAAGGGAATCAGGGTGGTCAGCCTGTGGCCGTCACCGGTGACCTGCCAGGTCGTCTCGAATCTGGCGTAGCCTCCAGGACCGGCGAAGACGGAATCACGAACTTGGAACGTTCCGTACTTGTTCGAGAACGTGGTGACGATGTTGCTGTCCGTCCGTAGGACTTCATCGAAGTGGGATTGCAGTAGTGCTCTCCCCTCAGGATTGTCGTAAACGCCGAGTCGGCGCAGTTGGGTCGCGTTCTCAGCGGATCGTGCTGTGTTGTGCGAGTTCGACGCGACCCGGCCGAACAGGTAGTCCCACTTTCCAGCTTCAACCGTGGCGCGCGCCGCCACGGTTTTCGCGGCGTTGGTGCTTCCACCACCAAATAGTTTACCGAGGCCCTTCAGCCCTTGGCGGAGGACGCTCTTGCCGCCGTTGGCGGTGCCGAGGAAGGGCACGGCTGTGGCGGCGGCCGCCGCACCCGCGGCGATGCAGCCGGTGACGATCTTGCCGTCGATGCAGTCGCGGCCGC
>JBQTIR010000008.1:0-9726 GCA_052387905.1 Sporichthyaceae bacterium
GGGGTGTCGATGATGTTGATGGTGTGGCCGTCCCACACGCAGGTGGTGGCGGCGGAGGTGATGGTGATCCCCCGCTCCTGCTCCTGCTCCATCCAGTCCATGACGGCAGCGCCCTCGTGGACCTCACCGATCTTGTACGTGATGCCGGTGTAGAAGAGGACGCGCTCGGTCGTCGTGGTCTTGCCTGCGTCGATGTGCGCCATGATCCCGATGTTGCGGACCTGGGCCAGATCGACATTGGCGGTGCTAACTGCCACTGCTTGTGTGCTCCCCTACTACCAGCGGTAGTGCGCGAACGCCTTGTTGGACTCGGCCATCTTGTGGGTGTCCTCGCGGCGCTTGACACTCGCGCCCAGGCCATTGCTGGCGTCGAGGATCTCGTTCATCAGCCGCTCGGTCATCGTCTTCTCACGACGAGCGCGGGAGTAGGTGATCAACCAGCGCAGCGCGAGGGTGTTGGCGCGACCGGCCTTGACCTCGATCGGCACCTGGTAGGTCGCACCACCGACGCGGCGACTCTTGACCTCCAGGGTCGGCTTGACGTTGTCCAGCGCACGCTTGAGCGTGACGACCGGGTCGCTGTTGGTCTTGGCACGGACACCCTCGAGGGCGCCGTACACCGCCTTCTCAGCGACCGAACGCTTGCCATCCTTGAGGACCTTGTTCACCAGCTGGGTGACCAGCGGCGAGGTGTAGACCGGGTCGATGATGATCGGGCGCTTGGGCGCAGGCCCTTTGCGAGGCATTAGGACTTCTCCTTCTTCGCGCCGTAACGACTGCGCGCCTGCTTGCGGTTCTTCACGCCCTGCGTGTCGAGGGAGCCGCGGATAATCTTGTAGCGCACACCGGGGAGGTCCTTCACCCGGCCGCCACGCACGAGCACGATCGAGTGCTCCTGCAGGTTGTGGCCGACGCCGGGGATGTAGGCCGTGACCTCGATCTGGCTGGTCAGGCGCACGCGGGCCACCTTGCGCAGCGCGGAGTTCGGCTTCTTGGGCGTCGTGGTGTAGACGCGGGTGCACACCCCGCGGCGCTGGGGGCATCCCTTGAGCGCAGGGGTCTTGGTCTTGCTGACCTTGTCCTGCCGGCCCTTGCGGACCAGTTGCTGGATCGTGGGCACCGCTACTCCGTCTTCGTTCGTCAACCGCTGCGAAACTTGTCTGGCGGACAGCCTGCGTACCGACCCCCGCGGTCGGGCGTGTCTGCGCCCGTGCCACTCCCCCGCCAATAACCCGACTGGGGATTCGGTCCGCGGCGACAAGTCACCGACGACAACCGGAGATCGCGCGGTGCAGGACACGCGCGCACGCGCCAAGGCTGGGCCCAGGCACGAGGGCAGACACTACCACCGCCGCGGGACGGGACAAAAACGCGGGGACACAGGTCGATCCGTGCACCTCTGTCATACCGAGATCAGACGGTGGCGTCGACGACGAAGTCCCGGCCCAACGACAGCAGCACGCGGTCGGCGGTCAGCAGGCGCAGGCCATCGGTGAGCGCGACGGCGGCGAGGAGTCGGTCGAACGGGTCGTGCCGGAGCAACTCGGGGAACTCGCGGATAGCCTCGGCGTGCTGGCCTGTGATGTCGAGGACCTGCAGACCTTGCGCTTCGAGAAGTTCGGTCACCCCCGCGGGCACGACGAGCTTGCCGAGCATCGACTTAATGGTCAGCTCCCAGACGCTGGCGGCGCAAACATGCACTGCCGCGGACTCGGCGATCGACGCCCGCGCAACGGCACCGAGGCGCGGATTGTCGGAGAGCACCCACAGCGCGACCTGACTGTCCAAGAGCAACACCGACCGCTACCCCGTGCTTTCAGCGCCGTAGAACATCGCCTGAATGTCGGGGTCGGGCTCGAACGCCGCATCGTCGTACTCGATTACGGCGCCCAGACCGCCGAACACGACGTCGGGCGCGCGGTGCGGGACCAGGTCCGCGACCGGACGGCCGGCCTTGGAAATGACTACCCGCTCGCCCGCGGCCACCCGCTCCAGGAGGCGGGAGAGGTGGGTCTTCGCCTCGTGGATGTTCACGCTGACTGTCACTGGACCTCCATGCAATTAGTCCAGTTTAGTTTAGTCAGCGCGCGGGGAGATCCACCACCGTGTCAGTGAACTCGACATTGGTGGTGACTTCGGAGGCGAAGACAGTGAACAGGCCGACAAAAGCGACGATCGCCAGAAGAGTGAGCACGATCGAGACCCAGCTGCAGATGACGCCGGCCCGGATCATGCCCTCGCCGCCGACGCGGCCCTGCGAGGCGGCGATCTCCCGCTTGGCCCCGGGCGCCAGGCAGAGGGCCACGATCCCGGCCACCCCCCAGAAGACCGTCAGGGACGCGACGCCCAGCACCAGCACTGCGATGGACTGACCGGAGTTGCGCGGCGGGGCCGGGTTCCAGCCGGGGCCGTAGCCCGGCGGCGGGTAGCCCTGGCCCGGCCCCCACTTCTGCTGCTCGGGTCCGGCCGGTCCGCCCGGCTGCTGGTACTGCGCGCCCGCGTCGCTCATTGATCCCCCTGGATCCCCGTCGCGGCACTGGAGTGCGCCGCACATCTCGGACTTAGAGCATGTACTCGGGCATTCGGTTCCCCAAAGGGATGAATCCGTTCCCATCCGTTCAGCCCATCCCCCATCGGGGAGGACGCGGGGCACATTGCTACCTCCTCGACCACGTCTCGCCGCCAAACATGGTTGTGGAGGTAGCAGCGTGCACCGGCGAACCCTTGCGCTCACCCCTGCCGGACGTCGTCGCTGCCGCGGCCGCCGTCAAGGTCGTCCCGCCCGCCCTGACCGCGCAGGAGGTCATCACCGGCGCCGCCGCTGATGTCATCACGACCGAAACCGCCGAACAGCCGGTCGGCCCCGCTCCCGCCACCGATCAGGTCCCGGCCCTCGCCACCATGAATAGTGTCCTCGCCCCGGCCGCCGAACAGCTCGTCGTTGCCGTCTCCCCCACCGATGCGGTCCCCGCCGCCGCCACCGCGCACGACATCGTCGCCATCCCCGCCGGTGATCCGGTCCTCGCCGCCCTTGCCCCGGATGATGTCGTCACCGCTACTGCCGTCCAGACGATCACCAAGGGGCCCACCGGTCAACGTGTCCCCGCCCGGCCCACCGAACATCGACACCCCGCCCTCGCCCGCAGCAGCACCAGTGGCACCGGAGGTACAGGTCGGTCCGGTGGCGAGCTGGGCGCTGTAGAGGATCGTGTCATCCCCGCCCAGGCCTAAGGCGGTCCCGCACCCGATGACGATGTAATCCGCACCCGCGGTCCCGGTCGTGGTCAACTGCCCCGGCGCCTGCACCACCACATTCACACCCGGCGGCGGCGCCGGCACATCACCAGGCGGTTGCGGGCCCGGGGGCGGCGGAGGGGGCGGCGGCGGTGCGGCCGGGGACACCGTGATCGTCAATGGCGCCGTGGTGTCCGTGCCGGAGGTGTTGCTCACCGACACCGTGAACGTGAACACCCCGGCTGTCGTCGGGGTCCCCGCCAGCACCCCGGTCATCGAGTTCAGGGTCAAACCCGGCGGCAACGTCCCGGACGCCACCGCGAAACTCGGCGCCGGCACCGCGACGGATGTGAACGTGTAGGAATAGGGGCTGCCGACCATCGCGCTCGCCGGCGGGGACTCACCCACCAACACCGGCGGAGGCGGCGGGCTACCACCACCACCGGCGTTGACCGTCAACGTCGTGCACATCGGGTCCCCGACGTTGTCGAACTCATCTGTCGCGGTCACGCACACCTGGTGACCTCCCGGCACCAGCGCACCGGTGGCGATCGAGGCGGTCAACGCCTCGCTCGGTTCATCGAACGTCCCGTCAGCGGCCGCCAACGCCGCCGGCGCGCCACCGTCGATCGTGTAGGACGCCGAAGCGATGTCCGCCCCACCTGTCGTCGCCTCATCCGCCGTCGCGGTCAACGCCACCGCCGCGGTGCCCACCGCGACCTGGTTCGGCGTCACCGCCACGCCCGAGACCACCGGCCCGGTTGCGTCAGGGTCGTTCAGGAGGACCGACACGCTGTCGGCGGTTCCGGCGCTGGCGGTCGCCAGATCCAGGTCCCCGTCGGTGTCGACGTCGGCCGCGATGACTGATACAGGATTGTCTCCCACCGAGAAGTCGCGCGGATTGGCCGCCGTAAACACCCCTGACCCATCACCGACCAGAACCGACACGATGTCATTCCCCAGGCTGGCAGCCGCCAGATCCAGGTCACCGTCGCCGTCGAAATCACCCGCAGCCACCGATCGAGAGTCGTCCCCGACGGCCGTGTCCCGCGGAACAGCCGCAGTGAACGTGCCGTCCCCATCACCCAACACCACCGAAACGCTGTCGGCGGCGTTGGCCGTGGCCAGATCCAGGACCCCATCCCCATCGAAATCACCCGCGGTCACCGATTGCGGGACGATCCCGACGGCCGTGTCCCGCGGAACGGCCGCAGTGAACGTGCCGTCCCCATCACCCAACACCATCGACACGCTGCCCCCGATGTTGGCCGTGGCCAGATCCAGGACCCCATCCCCATCGAAATCACCCGCGACCACCGATACAGGGTCGTCACCGACTGCCGTGTCCCGCGGAACGGCCGGGGTGAACGTGCCGTCCCCATCACCAAGCACCAGCGACACACTGTTCCCGGCGGTGTTGGCCGTGGCCAGATCCAGAACCCCATCCCCATCGAAATCACCCGCGGTCACGGATTGAGGGGTGTCCCCGACTGCCGTGTCCCGCGGAACGGCCGGGGTGAACGTGCCGTCCCCATCACCCAGCACCAGCGACACACTGTCCCCGGCGGTGTTGGCCGTGGCCAGATCCAGGAGCCCATCCCCGTCGAAATCACCCGCGGTCACGGATTGGGGGGTGTCCCCGACTGCCGTGTCCCGCGGAACGGCCGGGGTGAACGTGCCGTCCCCAGCACCAAGCACCAAGCACCAGCGACACACTGTCCCCGATGGCGTTGGCCGTGGCCAGATCCAGGAACCCATCCCCGTCGAAATCACCCGCGATCACCGCGAAGGGCCCATCCGCAACGGCCGTGTCCCGCGGGGTGGCCGGGACAAAAGTCACCGGCCCTACCGCCAGCGCCGGCCCCGGCAGCGCCACAATCAACGCCCCGACCAGCGCGGGCATCAACGTCCTGCTAGCGCCGGACCCGCGTTTCGAATTGCCACGCCTGCCGTTGCTTCCCTCCGTGCGCACAGTCCCTCCCCGGTCGCCCGCATGCGATTCGCGCCCGCGGACCGCGACGCTCCGGACGAGTTGGACACCAACCATCATCGAAGCTCCACGCTGACAAACCCTCGCCCAGAATTTCCACCCCGCTACACCCGGATGGGCGCACCCGCAGAGCGGGCGGTAGGCCCACGATCAACGTCGCAATCGGAGTTGCGTTGTGGGCCGCGCTCCGGCGCCTCTCCAGTCCCGACCTTGATCAGCAGCCAGCGAGGCACCCGCTCCGGGCGCAACGCAGAACCGGCCGGTACCCCCAGGGGCACCGGCCGGTTGCGTCGAACTACCTCAGTTCTGATAGCCGCCGAAGTCATAGTCTTCGAGGCGGATGGCCTCCCCGGACCCGGAGCCGAAGTTGGCGTACTCGGGCTCGTCGTAACCGGCGAGGGAGTACAGCGCCGCCTTGGCCTCCTCGGTGGGCTCGACCCGGATGTTGCGGTACCGCGGCATGCCAGTACCGGCCGGGATGAGCTTGCCGATGATGACGTTCTCCTTCAGGCCCAACAGCGGATCGCTCTTGGCGTGGATCGCCGCGTCGGTCAGGACGCGGGTCGTCTCCTGGAAGGAGGCCGCCGACAGCCACGACTCGGTGGCCAGGGAGGCCTTGGTGATGCCCATCAGCTGCGGACGACCGGAGGCCGGCTGACCGTTCTCGGCCACCACCCGGCGGTTCTCCGCCTCGAAGCGACCACGCTCGACGAGTTCGCCCGGCAGCAGTTCGGCGTCGCCGGACTCGATCACCGTCACCCGGCGCAGCATCTGCCGGATGATGATCTCGATGTGCTTGTCGTGGATCGACACGCCCTGGGACCGGTAGACCGACTGCACCTCGTCGACCAGGTGCTCCTGCACGGCCCGCTGGCCGAGGATACGCAGCACCTCGTGCGGGTTCGCGGCGCCGACGAGCATCTTCTGCCCGACCTCGACGTGCTGACCCTCCTCGACGGTGAGGCGGCTGCGCTTGGAGACCGGGTAGGCCCGCTCCTCGCTGCCGTCATCGGGCACGACCACGATCTTGCGGGCCTTGTCCGAGTCGTCGATGCGGATCCGGCCGGCGACCTCGCTGATCGGGGCCACGCCCTTGGGCTGGCGGGCCTCGAACAGCTCCACGACGCGGGGCAGACCGTGGGTGATGTCCTCACCCGCGACGCCGCCGGTGTGGAAGGTGCGCATGGTGAGCTGCGTGCCGGGCTCGCCGATCGACTGCGCGGCGATGATGCCGACCGCCTCGCCGATGTCGACGAGCTTGCCGGCCGCCAGCGAGCGGCCATAGCACATCGCGCAGGTCCCGACCTTGGACTGGCAGGTCAGGATGGAGCGGACGCGGACGTTCTCCACGCCGAGGCCGATGAGCTCGTCGAGCATGATGTTGGTGACATCGGTGCCCGCCGCAGCGGCGACGCGACCCTCGACCGAGACGTCCTCGGAGAGGTTACGCGAGACCACGTTGGTGTCGACGTGCTCCAGCTTGCGCAGGACACCGTCGGCGCCACGCGAGGCGATCGCCGTGACCAGGCCACGCTCGGTGCCGCAGTCCTCCTCGCGGATGATCACGTCCTGGCTGACGTCGACCAGGCGGCGGGTCAGGTAGCCCGAGTCCGCCGTGCGCAGCGCGGTGTCGGCCAGCCCCTTGCGGGCGCCGTGGGTGGAGATGAAGAACTCCAGCACGGACAGACCTTCGCGGAAGTTCGACTTGATCGGCCGCGGGATGATCTCGCCCTTGGGGTTGGCGACGAGTCCTCGCATACCGGCGATCTGACGGACCTGCATCATGTTTCCGCGAGCCCCGGACTCGATCATGATCGAGATCGGGTTGGTCTTGTGGAAGTTCTTCTCCATCGCCGACGCGACGACCGCGGTCGCCTGGGTCCAGACCTCGATGAGCTCCTGACGGCGCTCGTCGTCGGTAATCAGACCCTTCTCGAACTGGCGCTGGATCTTTTCGGCGCGACCCTCGTACTCCTCGAGGATCTGGGCCTTCTCCGGCGGAGTGACGACGTCGCCGATCGACACCGTGACGCCCGAGCGGGTCGCCCAATGGAATCCGGCGGCCTTCAGTGCGTCCAGGGTCGCAGCGACCGAGACCTTGGGGTAGCGCTCGCAGAGGTCGTTGATGATGATCGACAGCTGCTTCTTGCCGACCTCCTGCTCGATGTACGGGTAGTCCGGCGGCAGCGTCTCGTTGAACAGGGCGCGGCCGAGCGAGGTCTCCAGCAGGATCGGCTCGCCCGCGGCATAACCCTCCGGTGCGACCCAATTACGCGGCGGCACCAAGTCGGTGAAGCGCAGCTTGATGCGGGCCTGCAGATCCAGTTCGCCGCTGTCGTAGGCCATCTGCGCCTCGGCCACCGTGCTGAAGATCCGGCCGTGACCGGTCATCTCGCCGCGGTCACCGGTGAGGAAGAACAGACCGATGATCATGTCCTGGGTGGGCATGGTGACCGGCTTGCCGTCCGAGGGCTTGAGGATGTTGTTCGAGGACAGCATCAGGATCCGCGCCTCGGCCTGGGCCTCGGCCGACAGCGGCAGGTGCACCGCCATCTGGTCGCCGTCGAAGTCGGCGTTGAACGCCGAGCAGACCAGCGGGTGGATCTGGATGGCCTTGCCCTCGATCAGCTGGGGCTCGAAGGCCTGGATGCCGAGGCGGTGCAGGGTCGGCGCCCGGTTGAGCAGCACCGGGTGCTCGGCGATGACCTCTTCGAGCACGTCCCACACGACCGGACGGGCCCGCTCGACCATGCGCTTGGCGCTCTTGATGTTCTGCGCGTGGTTGAGGTCGACGAGGCGCTTCATGACGAACGGCTTGAACAGCTCGAGCGCCATGGCCTTGGGCAGACCGCACTGGTGCAGCTTCAGCTGCGGGCCGACGACGATGACGCTGCGGCCCGAGTAGTCGACGCGCTTACCGAGCAGGTTCTGCCGGAAACGGCCCTGCTTGCCCTTGAGCATGTCGGACAGCGACTTGAGCGGGCGGTTGCCCGGGCCGGTGACCGGCCGGCCGCGGCGGCCGTTGTCGAACAGTGCGTCGACGGCCTCCTGCAGCATCCGCTTCTCGTTGTTGACGATGATCTCCGGCGCCCCGAGGTCCAGCAGACGCTTGAGGCGGTTGTTCCGGTTGATCACGCGGCGGTACAGGTCGTTCAGGTCGGAGGTCGCGAAGCGGCCACCGTCGAGCTGGACCATCGGACGCAGGTCCGGCGGGATGACCGGGACGCAGTCCAGGACCATGCCCATCGGGGAGTTCGTCGTCGACAGGAACGCCGAGACGACCTTGAGGCGCTTGAGCGCGCGGGTCTTCTTCTGGCCCTTGCCGCTGCGGATGATCTCGCGCAGCTTCTCGGCCTCGGCCTCGAGGTCGAAGGACTCCAGACGCTTCTGGATCGCCGCAGCGCCCATGCCGCCGTCGAAGTAGGTGCCGAACCGGTCACGCATCTCCCGGTAGAGCATTTCGTCGCCCTCGAGGTCCTGGACCTTGAGGTTCTTGAAGCGGGTCCAGACGTCGTCGATGCGGTCCAGCTCGCGCTGGGCCCGGTCACGGATCTGCTTGAGCTCGCGCTCGGCACCTTCCTTGACCTTGCGCTTGACGTCAGACTTCGCCCCGGCCGCCTCGAGCTCGCCGAGGTCGTTCTCGAGCTTGGTCGAGCGGGCCTCCAGGTCGGAGTCGCGCTTGTTCTCGATCTGGCCGCGCTCGACACCCAGGTGCGCTTCGAGGGAGGACAGGTCGCGGTGACGCGCCTCCTCGTCGACCCGGGTGATCATGTACGCCGCGAAGTAGATGACCTTCTCGAGGTCCTTGGGCGCCAGGTCGAGCAGATAGCCGAGCCGGCTCGGGACGCCCTTGAAGTACCAGATGTGGGTGACCGGCGCGGCCAGCTCGATGTGGCCCATCCGCTCACGGCGCACCTTGGCGCGGGTGACCTCGACGCCGCAGCGCTCGCAGATGATGCCCTTGAAGCGCACGCGCTTGTACTTGCCGCAGTAGCACTCCCAGTCCCGGGTGGGACCGAAAATCTTCTCGCAGAACAAGCCGTCCTTCTCGGGCTTGAGCGTGCGGTAGTTGATGGTCTCGGGCTTCTTGACCTCGCCGTGCGACCACTGGCGGATGTGATCCGCGGTCGCCAAGCCGATGCGCAACTCGTCGAAGAAGTTGACGTCGAGCACGTGATCCCCAGTTCTACTGCGTGTGGGTGGTCAGGTCTGCTGATTGCTCAGGTGGCGGCGGCGGGACTCACGCACTCGGTGAGTCCCGCGCTCGCTCAGACTTCTTCCACGCTGCTCGGCTCACGCCGAGACAGGTCGATGCCGAGTTCCTCGGCCGCCCGGAAGACGTCCTCGTCGGTCTCGCGCATCTCGATGGACATGCCGTCCTTGGAGAGCACCTCGACGTTCAGGCACAAGGACTGCATTTCCTTGATGAGCACCTTGAAGGACTCCGGGATACCGGGTTCCGGGATGTTCTCGCCCTTGACGATGGCCTCGTAGACCTTCAC
>JBQTIR010000009.1:0-108781 GCA_052387905.1 Sporichthyaceae bacterium
TCAGACCCCGCCGAGGAACCACCATTCTGACCTCACGTCAGCTCCGCATTTCCCGGACGTCAACTACGGCAGGGACACCACTGACCGTCCGCACCCCGCCCACCCCGACCGGCCCATTACCCGAGCCCCACACCCACGCCCGCCACAGCACTTCCCGATGGCAAGCCCGACCCGGACCGCAGGCCCCCGCTAGGGGGCCGAGGACCGGAAGCGGGCGCGGCAGCAACGTACTGACCCCAGCACTCTGCTACCCCCGCAATCACTACTTCCGCAGCGCAGTGGTCCAGGAGGTAGCAATGACCCCCGCAGTCCGGGGTCAGCGGCGGCGGACGCCCGCGGCGAGATCAGCGGCCAGGTCGGCGCAGCCGGCGACCCCGACGGCCAAGTCCGCGCCGTCGAGCAACTGCCGGACGAAGGCCGAGCCGACGATGACACCGTCAGCGAAGCCCGCCACCTCGGCGGCCTGGTCGCCGGTGGAAACTCCGAGCCCGACCCCGATCGGTAGATCGGTGCTCGCCCGCACGCGCCCGACGAGCGGCGGCGCAGCGATCGAGGTCTGCGCTCGAGCACCGGTCACGCCCATCACGGCAGTCGCGTAGACGAAGCCACGGCAGGCCGCGGTGGTCATCGCGATGCGGTCGGGCGAACTGGACGGGGCGACCAGGAAGATCCGGTCCAGATCGTGGGCATCAGAGGCGGCGAGCCAGTCGGCGCCGGAGTCCGGAGTCAGATCCGGGGTGATCAGCCCGGCTCCGCCGGCGGCCACGAGGTCACGGGCGAAACGGTCCACCCCGTAGCGCTGCACCGGGTTCCAGTACGTCATCACGACGGTGGCGGCACCGGTTGCGGCGACAGCCTCGACGGTGGCCAGAACGTCCGCGATGCGGGTCCCGTTACCCAGGGCGATGTCGGCGGCCTGCTGGATCGTCGGGCCGTCCAGAACCGGGTCGCTGTAGGGCAGCCCGACCTCGACGATGTCGACGCCCGCGCGCACCATGGCGGTCAGTGCCGCGACGGCGCCCTCGCGGGTGGGGAAGCCGGCCGGCAGGTAGCCCACCAGGGCCGCCCGGTTCTCCGCGGCAGCCTTCGCAAACGCCTCCGAAACCTGACTGGACATCAGGAACAGCCCATCACACGAGACCGAACCATGCCGCGGCGGTGTCGACGTCCTTGTCACCCCGGCCGGAGAGGTTGATCAGCACCGTCGCGTCGGGTCCGAGGTCCTGGCCGACCTGCAATGCGCCGGCGAGGGCGTGCGAACTCTCGATTGCCGGGATGATGCCCTCGGTCCGGCAGAGCAGCTTGAAAGCATCCATCGCCTGGGCATCGGTAATCGGCCGATAGGTGGCCCGGCCGGTGTCGGCCAGCCACGCATGCTCGGGGCCGACTCCCGGGTAGTCCAGGCCTGCGGAGATCGAGTGGCTCTCGACGGTCTGGCCCTCGGCGTCCTGGAGCAGGTAGGAGCGCGCACCGTGCAGCACTCCCGGTGCCCCGCCGGTGATGGTGGCGGCATGGCGCCCGGTCTCGACCCCGTCACCGGCCGCCTCGAAGCCGTACAGGCGCACGGACTCGTCACCGATGAAGTCGTAGAAGATGCCGATCGCATTCGAGCCGCCGCCGACGCAGGCACACACCGCGTCGGGCAGACGCCCCGTCAGTTCGATCACCTGGGCCCGGGATTCGATGCCGATCACCCGGTGGAACTCACGCACCATGTAGGGGAACGGGTGCGGTCCGGCGACGGTGCCGAGCAGGTAATGGGTGTGTTCGACGTGGGTGACCCAGTCACGCATCGCCTCGTTGATTGCGTCCTTGAGCGTGCGCGAGCCGCTGGTCACCGGGATGACTTCGGCGCCGAGCAATTTCATCCGGGCGACGTTGAGGGCCTGTCGGCGCGTGTCCTCCTCGCCCATGTAGATCACGCACTCCAGGTCGAGCAGCGCACACGCGGTCGCAGTCGCGACGCCGTGCTGTCCGGCGCCGGTCTCGGCGATGACCCGCGTCTTGCCCATCCGCTTGGTGAGCAGCGCCTGCCCGAGCACATTGTTGATCTTGTGCGAGCCGGTGTGGTTCAGGTCCTCGCGCTTGAGGATGACGCGCGCTCCGCCGGCGTGCGCGGCGAAGCGCGGCACCTCGGTGATCGGCGAGGGCCGCCCGGTGTAGGTCGAGAGCAGGCCGTGCAATTGGGCCCCGAACTCGGCGTCCTGCTGGGCCGCGGCGAACTCTGCGGTCAGTTGGTCCAGCGCCGCCATCAACGCCTCGGGCACATAGCGCCCGCCGTACTCGCCGAACAGGCCCCGCTCGTCGGGCAGGGAGGCCACAGGCGCTGTGTCAGCCACAGGATTTGTGCTTCGCCAGCGCCGGGTGCGACCCGGCCGCGACGAGGTCGGCGACCGCCGCGCGCGGATCGGCACCGGTCACCAGGCTCTCCCCCACCAGCACCGCGTGGGCGCCCTGCCGGCCGTACGAAATGACGTCGTGCGGACCGCGCACGCCGGACTCGGCGATGCGGATGATGCCGTCGGGCAGCAGCGGCGCGATCTCGGCAAAGGTGTCGCGGTTGACCTCGAGCGTCTTCAGGCAGCGAGCGTTGACCCCGACGACCTTCGCCCCGGCGTCGACGGCGCGCCGGGCTTCCTCGCCGGTGTGCACCTCGACCAGAGCCGTCATGCCGAGGGACTGGGTGCGTTCGATCAGTGACACCAAGGCACTCTGTTCCAACGCGGCCACGATCAGCAGGATGACGTCGGCGCCGTGCGCGCGGGCCTCCCACAGTTGGTAGCCGCTGAAGATGAAGTCCTTGCGTAGGATCGGCACCTCGACCCGGGCGCGCACCGCGGCCAGGTCGGCGAGTTCGCCGCCGAAGCGGCGCTTCTCGGTGAGCACGCTGATCAGGGCTGCCCCGCCGGCCTCGTAACTCTGGGCCAGCGCGGCCGGGTCGGCGATCGCGGCGAGTGCACCCTTGGATGGACTGGAGCGCTTGACCTCGGCGATGACGGCGACGCCGGGGGCGCGCAGCACCGCGAGGGCGTCACGCGGTTCGGGCATCCGGGAGGCCCGCTCCTTGAGCGCATCGAGCGAGACCATCTCCTGACGCTCGGCAAGATCTGCACGCACGCCGGTGAGGATGTCGTCGAGTACGGACACCCGCGATCTCCTCCTGACGACGTCGATGTCAGGTGACCGGTTGCCATCCGCTCACCGCAGTGTCACGAATCGTAGCCCGGCCAAGACGGTGCTCTTGCACACGCCCGTTCGGGGTCACTCGTGGGCGGTCGGATCCTCCCCGCGGTCCATCGCACGCCAGGTCTGCAGTGCCGAGTCACCGGCCGTGGTCCGTTCGCGGACCGGTGCCGATTCGGTCGCCGCGGCGGTCGCCTCGGGCGCGTTGTAGCGGGCCGACATTCCTGGCCAGCCAGTCACCCGCACGGCCGCGAGCAGACCAGCGGCCCCGATCGAGAGCCCGCCGAGCACGGCGAGCCACGCCCAGCCCGTGACGTCGACCTGTGCGAGGGCCGTGCCGGTACCGATCGCCTCCCCGGCGCGATCGGCGAGTTCACCGTCGCCGGGATCTGCCTTCAGCGCAGCCGTCAGCGCGGCGCCCACGCCGCAGGCCGCTACCAGCACAGCAGCGACGCGGCGCAGCACCCCCCGCGTCGCGACGAGGGCGAGCAGGCCCGCGAGCGCGGCGAGCGCCAGCGTGGGCACCGCGGGCGCCAGCGACGCACCGCTCACCTGCAGCGGGACCCGCAGCTCGCCCGCCACCGCCTGGCCGTCGACCCAGTTCCGGCTCGCGGCAAAGGTCGTCAGGGCCACCCCCGCGAGCAGGCCACCGAGAGCTACCAGCGGCTCGCGCCGCGACGCGGTCATGCGATCGGACGCGGTGTCATGGCGACCGACTCGACTGCGTCGATCGGACGCGGTGTCATGGCGACCGACTCGACTGCGTCGATCGGCCGCGGTGTCATGGCGACCGACTCGACTGCGTCGATCGGCCGCGGTGTCATGGCGACCGACTCGACTGCGTCGATCGGCCGCGGTGTCATGGCGACCGACTCGACTGCGTCGATCGGCCGCAATGTCTCGGCGACCGCGATCGCGCGCAACACCGCGGCGGCCTTGTTGCGGCACTCGGTGTCCTCGGTGGCCGGGTCGGAGTCCGCGACGATCCCGGCGCCGGCCTGCACGTGGGCTACGCCGTCGCGCAGCAAAGCGGTGCGGATCGCAATGGCGGTGTCGAGTTCACCGGCGAAGTCCAGGTAGCCGACCACCCCGCCGTAGAGCCCGCGCCGAGTCGGTTCGAGCTCCTCGATGATCTCCATCGCGCGCGGCTTTGGGGCGCCGGACAGTGTTCCGGCCGGGAAACAGGCGGCCAACACGTCGAAGGCCGTACGCCCAGGTGCCAACGTGCCGACCACTGTCGAGACGATGTGCATGATGTGGGAGTAGCGCTCGACCGACATGAAGTCGGAGACCTCGACGCTGCCCGGCGCGCACACCCGTCCGAGGTCGTTACGGCCGAGGTCGACCAGCATCAGGTGCTCGGCGCGTTCCTTGGGATCGGCCAGCAGCTCCGCGGCAAGTTCGGCGTCGATCTCCGGCGTCTGGCCCCGCGGCCGGCTGCCGGCGATCGGGTGCAGCATCGCGCGACCCGCGCGAACCTTGACCAGCGCCTCCGGGCTGGAGCCGACGATGTCGAAGCCGCCTACCGACTCACCGCGGGAATCTGTCAGCCCGTCAGGTCCGGGGATGCGCAGCAGGTACAGGTACGGGCTGGGGTTGGACAGTCGCAGGATCCGGTAGATGTCCAACGCGCTGGCCGTGGTCGGGCGGGAGAAGCGCTGGCTCACCACGATCTGGAAGGCCTCGCCGGCGTGGATCTCCTCGACGGCGCTCGCGACGGCGTCCAGGTAGCCCTCGCGCGTCATGCCGCTGACGAAAGCGACCTCCGCGTCGCCGTCGTGCACGCAGGGCGCGCCCACGGAGGGCGCGGCGAGGTCGGCGGTCATCTGCTCGATCCGGGAGCACGCGGAGTGGTAAGCGGCGTCCACGCCACAGGCGCTGCCGTCCCAGTTGACGGCGTTGGCGATCAGGGTGACCGAGCCGTCCTCATGGTCGAGGACCGCAAGGTCGGTCGCGAGCAGCATCGCGAGTTCAGGCAGATGCAGGTCGTCGACGGCCTTGTCCGGGAGCCGCTCCAGCCGCCGGACCGCGTCGTAGCCGATGAAGCCGACCAGGCCCCCGGTGAGTGGGGGCAGGCCGAGGCCGCCCGAGGCCGGGGTGCGCAGCGCCTCGACGGTCTCGCGCAGCGCGACGAGCGGGTCCCCCGAAGTCGGCACCCCGACCGGCGGCGTGCCGACCCAGACCGCCCCGCCGTCGCGCTCGGTCAGCATTGCGGGGCTGTGTACGCCGATGAACGAGTACCGGCCCCACACCCGACCGTGCTCGGCGGACTCCAGCAGGAAGGTGCCCGGCCGTTCGCCGGCGAGTTTGCGGTAGAGACCCACCGGGGTCTCGCCATCTGCGAGCAGACGTCGATGCACGGGAATCACCGTGCGCGTGGTGGCCTGCTCCCGGAAGGACGCCAGGTCCGGGACGATCGCACCGCTGCTCATGTAGCCGGCCGATCAGCGGCGTCGATGACCGAGGCCGGCACGACGTCCGTGAAGCAGCTCCGCGTCCCGGTGTGGCACGCCGGCCCCTCCTGGTCAACGGCGACCAGCAGCGCGTCGCCGTCGCAGTCCAGGCGTACCTCGCGTACCCATTGGCGGTGCCCCGAGGTCTCACCCTTGACCCAGTACTCGCCCCGGCTGCGGCTGAAGTACGTCACCCGCCCGCTGGTCAGCGTGCGGTGCAACGCCTCGTCGTCCATCCACGCCAGCATCAAAACCTCACCGGTGTCCCATTGCTGGGCGATCACCGGGAAACGGCCGTGGGCGTCGCGACACAGCCGCTCGGCGAGGCCGGACGGCAGCGGGGACGGCGCGGGCGCAGCGGGCATGCGCTGATTCTCTCCTGCCGGCCCGGCCCGCCCCAATTGCCCGGACTAATCCCCCTCTGGTCACCGCGGGTGATCACGGTCGCGCCGGGTCCCACGGCGCGCAATTGCGACGTAAGGATCACCAGCGGCCCCAGTAAGCCGACGGATGCGGCCCTGACGTGGGATCATGCTCACGGGCACCACAGGCATGGGCGCGGGCGACCTGCGCAGATGGAGGACGGGACCGCCATGGCGACACCGGGCGAGAACACGGCGCGTGACGGAAAGGCGACCGCGGGTGCACCTGCGGGCGCACCGAAGCCTGCCTCGACGCCGAGCGCCGGCCAGTCGGCCTCCGCGGCGGGTACCCCGCCACAGGGCGCGACACCCGCCGCCGCCGCACCTGCTGAGCGCGAGGACAGCACCTGGATCTACGCCCAGCTCGGGCTGTCCGAGCAGGAGTACAAGAGCGACCCGGCCCCGGACGCCACTGCGATGCCCAGCGGCATGGACATGGCCCGCAAGGCGCTGCTCGACCTCGACCTGGACTCCCTGCGTCCCAACGCGCCCGGCGAATCGCCGTTCCCGCCGGGATCTTTGGGCGGCGGCAAGCCCGATCCGCCCACCCGCAAGTTCGACGGATTCCCGGCGCCGGGTTCGGGCGCTGGGCTGGCCGGAGCCGCGAAGTTGGGCCCCGGCAATGCCGGGCGCCCGGTTTCTGATCGGGGCGTACCCGAGCGCGCCCAACCCGGCGATGCGGACAACCCCTTCCGGATCTACGACGAGCGCCAGGCGACCGGCGACATCGAACTGCCCGCCCACCGGCCCGCGCCGCCGGCCCGCGGGGCGATCATCCCGCCGGAATCCAAGGTGCTGTCCGCGGACAGCCTGACCGCTGAGAAGGTCCTCAAGCAGCGTCGCCCACCGCCCGGACGCGGCTGGCGTAAGGGGCTGTTGATGTCCACCGGGATCAACCTCGGCCCCTCGCCCAAGGAGCTGACGGTCGCCGGCTTCGAGGACCGTGTCCGCACGGTGATCCCGGGCTGCCACCAGCTCGCGGTGATCAGCCTCAAGGGAGGCGTCGGCAAGACCACCACCGCCGCCGCGCTGGGCTCGGTGTTCGCCTCGGTCCGCGGGGACCGGGTGATCGCGATCGACGCCAACCCCGACCGCGGCACGCTCGGGGACAAGATCGTCTCGATCCGCAAGCACGCAACGGTCCGCGAGTTCGTGGCGCGCGCCTCGACGCTGGACCGCTACTCCGCGGTGCGCGAGTTCACCGCGCAGGCCGAGTCCCGGCTCGAGGTGCTCGCCTCAGAATCGGATCCGATGTCCTCGCTGGCGTTCTCCGAGAACGACTACCGGATCATCTCCGACGTCCTGGAGCGCTTCTACAATCTGATCCTCACCGACTGTGGAACCGGCCTGCTGCACTCGGCGATGGTCGGGGTCCTGGCCAAGACGGACCAGGTCGTCATCGTCAGTTCGGCTTCCCTCGACGGCGCCCGCTCGGCCTCGGCGACCTTGGACTGGCTCGAAGCGCACGGCTACGGCGAGCTCGCGAAGGAATCGGTCACCGTGGTGACCTCCGTCCGGCCGCGGGCCGACGCGGTCCAGCTCGATGAGATCGTCGACCACTTCGCCCGGCGTACCCGCGCCGTGGTCGCGGTCCCCTACGACCCGCACCTGGCCGAGGGCGGCCAGATCAACCTGGCCCGCCTGAGCAAGGGCGCCTATCAGGCCTACCTGGAGCTGGCGGCCGAGGTCGCCGACGTGTTCCCGAACTTCGCCAGCTGAGCTTGGCTTACCGGACGGGGTGCCCGGCAGTTCGAAGGGCGTCCTTGACCTGACCGATCCGCAGCTCGCCGAAGTGGAAGACGCTGGCGGCGAGGACGGCGTCCGCGCCCACCTCGACCGCAGGGGCGAAGTCCGCGAGCTTGCCCGCGCCGCCGCTGGCGATCACCGGCACCGTGACGACCGCCCGGACCGCGCGCAGCATCGTCAGGTCGTAGCCATCCTTGGTGCCGTCGGCGTCCATGGAGTTCAGCAGGATCTCCCCCGCGCCGAGCTCGCAGCCGCGCCGGCACCACTCGACGGCGTCCAGGCCGGTACCGCGCCGCCCGCCGTGCGTGGTGACCTCGTACCCGGACTCGGTCGCCACCTCGCCGGGGCGGCAGCGCCGCGCGTCGATGGAGAGCACGAGGACCTGGTTGCCGAAGCGGTCGGCGATCTCGGCGATCAGGGCGGGCCGGGAGATCGCGGCGGTGTTGACCCCCACCTTGTCCGCACCGGCGCGCAGCAACTTGTCGACGTCGGCCGCGGTGCGGACCCCGCCGCCGACGGTGAGCGGGATGAAGACCTGCTCCGCGGTGCGCGAGACGACCTCGTAGGTGGTCTCCCGGTTGCCGGAGGACGCGGTGATGTCGAGGAAGGTGAGCTCGTCGGCGCCGTCGGCGTCGTAGCGCTTGGCCAACTCGACCGGGTCACCGGCATCGCGCAGGTTCTGAAAATTCACGCCTTTGACCACGCGGCCGGCGTCGACGTCCAGACACGGGATGACGCGGACGGCGAGGGTCATACCGCGGCCATGGCCGCGAGCGCCTCTTCGAGGGTGAATGCCTGCGCGTAGAGCGCCTTGCCGACGATCGCGCCCTCGACGCCGAGCGGTACCAGCGCGGCGATCGCGCGTAGGTCGTCCAGGCTGGACACGCCGCCGGAGGCGACCACCGGCCGGTCGGTGCGGGCGCACACCTCGCGCAGCAGGTCCAGGTTCGGGCCTTTCAGTGTGCCGTCCTTGGTGACGTCGGTGACGACGTAGCGGGCGCAGCCCTCCTGATCGAGGCGGGCCAGCACGTCGTAGAGCTCGCCGCCCTCGCGCGTCCAGCCACGACCGGACAGCGTCGTGCCTCGCACGTCCAGGCCGATCGCGACCCGATCCCCCCAGCGGGCGATCGCCGCCGCGCACCAGATCGGGTCCTCCAGCGCCGCGGTCCCGATGTTCACCCGCGCGCAGCCGGTGGCCATCGCGGACTCGAGCGAAGCGTCGTCGCGGATCCCACCGCTCATCTCCACCTTGACGTCGAGCTTGGCGACGACCTCGTGGAGCAACTCGCGGTTGGAGCCTCGACCGAAGGCGGCGTCGAGGTCGACGAGGTGGATCCACTGCGCACCGGCGCTCTGCCAGGCCAGGGCGGCCGCGAGCGGATCGCCGTAGGACGTTTCCGATCCGGCCTCGCCCTGGACCAGGCGCACGGCCTGGCCGGCGGCGACGTCGACAGCGGGCAGCAGTTCAAGGCGGGCGGGCATGGACGAAATCGTAGTGAGGTCAGCGGTGTGGCCCGGACCCCCCTGCGGGCACACCTGGTGGTTAACGGCAAAGACCCGGAGAGGACGGGATCGCCGTCGTCTCCGGGTCTTGGACTACCCAGAGCTCACCGAGGTGAGCGGGTGGAACCGATCAGGCGGGCTTGCCGGTGAAGTCGGCCGGGTTGGCGGCGATCTTCGTGGTGATGAAGGTGTCCGGCACCGGGTACATGCCGAGCACGTAGCGCAGGATCGCGGCGTGCATCGACTCGACCGGGGCGATGGTGGCGGCGGCAGCGATGCCACCGGCGTCCTGGACCGCACCCGCGGCGAGCAGGTACGTAGCCGCAGCCTCGTCCTCAAGGGTGAGGGCGAGCTTGGCGACCGCGCCGACGTCCTTGACCTTGCCGAGCGCGTCGAGGACGGCCTGGTGGTTCTTGAGCGGGACACCGGTGATCTCCGGCAGGCCCACGGTGCGCAGCACCTTGTTCCAGGCGAGGGCGTGCTCGGCGTGCTGAGCCTTCGCGGTGGTGGCGAAGGTACCCACGGCGGGCGGAACGTCGCCGAGGGCGCCGGCGCCGGCCGCCATGAGGGCCGCGTCGTAGGCGACGACGGCCTGGTTCTCCAAGGCAGCCGCGAACGCGACGATCGCGAGGTCGCCCTCGTACTTGGCGTCCTCACTCGGCTCGGCCGGGGTGTCGGTGCCGGGCTGTGCGTCGACGTCTTCCTCGTCGTCGCCGCAGGCGGCGAGAACGGTGGCGCCACCGATGACGCCGACACCGGCGAGGAACTTGCGACGGTCCAGGCGGTGGGCGCCGAGGTCCATCAGGTTCTGGCCGAAGGTCTTGGCCTCAGCCTCCATGTGGACCATGGCCTCGCGGTGCGCGGAGTCGAGGTCACGGGTCATCGCGATGAGCTCGGCCTCGGAGCCGTGCAGCTCCCACGTGGGCTTCTGACGGCGGATCACTTGACAGCCCCTTCCTCGATCGGGGAAGCCATACCGGTCTGGTAGAAGGCGTCCGGGAAACCGACGCTGCCAGCAGCCTCGGGAAGCTTGGCGACCTTGGTCGGGATCGCGATCAGGTCAGCGGCGTCACCCTTGAGCAGCGCCTGGACGGCGAGCAGGGTGGCCTTGCGCTGCGCTGCCGGGGCCGCGACGCTGGTGAACAGCGTGCGCAGCTCCGGGGTGGAGACCAGGGTGACGTTCTTGGTGTAGGTCTGCGCGGTGACGTCCTCGAGCGTGATGGCCAGGCCGACCACGTCGAGCGGGCCCTTGATCGTGGGCAGCGCGTCCTTGACGACGGCTTCGTACTTCGGGTTCGCCTTGTTCTGCTCCTTGCCGCCGGCCTTCTTGATGGCCTTGTTGAACTCGGCGGCGGTGGCCTTGTGCTGCTTGATCGTCATGTCGATGAACGCGACGACGACCTTGTTGCCGCTCTTGATGAAGTCCAGGCTGGCAGCGGTCGTGTAGACCCCCACGGCCAGGTTCTCCAGCGACGCGGCGGTCTGCAGCGCGGAGATGTCGTCTTCTGTGGACGCGGCCGAAGCGCGGCCGGCGGTGGCGAGCACGGTGGCACCGGCGGCCACCGCGGCTGCCGGCATGAAGAGCGCACGCCGGGAGCGCGGGGCGGGCCCCGCGGAGTCGGAGTCGGGAACTGGCGTCCCGACGTGGGCAGGCTGAGTCACAAGGACCTCCGCAGCAGTGGATGTTGATCGGGAACTTCATCAGCCTTTCGGCAGGGAGTGACCCCGCGGATTGGCCGCGAGGCAAATTAGATCGGATGGGGGTGGTTGAGCATTCCCACCAGGGGTATAAGTCGCCCCCGAACGGACTATCCGCGCGTTTCTTGGCGCACAATTAGTTAGGTAACCCTAATAAGAATTAGGTAACCCTAATAAAGATCGTCAGTACATTCCGAGGAACTCGTCGGCGCACCACAGCGACACCGCCACCTCGGGCCCGCGGATGGCCACTGCGCCGAGATGAACTCCCCACTCATCTGCGGGGTCAGGGTGGATCGCCACGTCGGCCAGCGCGACCTCGCCGAGGTCGAGGCCCGGGGGCGCGGTCAGCACGCATGGCCGCGCGCCCGGCGCGGAGAGCACGAGCTGCTCCGGGGCCACCGAAAGCCCGTGGCCGGTCATCTTGAGTACGGCCTCCTTGCGGGTCCAGGCCGCCAGCACCGCCGCGGCCCGGTCCGCGGCCGGCAGCGCCGCCACGACGCCGCGTTCGGCCGGGGAGAGCGCCCCCGCGCAGAGTTCGGCCACCGCCCCGGGGCGGTCCAGGGCCGTCGCGGGCTCCAGGTCCAACCCCACCGCTACCGGCGCCAGCGCGAGTGCGACGAGGTCGCCGCCGTGGCTGAGGGAAAACTCGGGGCCGCCGGGCAGCGCGGGCTTGCCGTGGGCCCCGCCGCAGGCCGCGCAACCGAAGGAGAAGCGCAGGCCCGCCGGATCCGCTCCGGTCGTGATCCCCAGCACCACCCGGGTGAGCACGTGCGCCGTGCGGAATCGGGCCACATCGGAAGCGCGCCGCAACGCCGCGCACCGGGCGCGCTCGGCGTCGTCGAGCAACTCGATCGCCCGGGGCGTCACCGCGTCGGCGCGCGCCCACCACACCTGGACCTGCGCCGGCGCACTCACGTCGCTGTCCTCCCGCGCGGCTCCCCGATTCCGGTCCTCAAGCAGGTGACCCTAACCTCGTGGGCAGAGGGCGGGGGGCATGGAGATCGAGAACGCGCTGGATCCGAACGACGGCGCCGACGCCGCGCACGAGGACTCGGGCGAGGACGCGCAGGACGGCGCCGGTCGCGCCCTGCTGCGCGCGACGGTGGCCGGCCAGCGACGCCTGGTCACGGCCGCCGGGGCGCTGTTCATCAGCCATCAGGCCAACGAGGCGCTCGTGCCCGTCATCGTGGGCCTGGTCATCGACGACGCCGTCTCGACCGGGGACGGCGGGGCGCTGACGGGTCTGCTCGTCCTGCTCGCCGTGGTCTTCACCGTCCTGTCCTTCAGTTACCGCTACGGCGCGCGGTGTGCGGAGAAGGCCAGCGAGCAGGCGGCCCACGACCTGCGGCTGCGCCTGACCCGCCGGATCCTGGATTCCGGCGGCGGGGCCGAGACGGGCCGACTCTCCGGCGAGCTGTCCGGCCTGGCCACCTCGGACACGGCCCGGGTGGGGATGATCGCCTTCGCCGCACCGACCGCCCTGGCGGCCGTGGCCGGACTTGCGGTCGGGGGGGTTGCCCTACTGCTGCTGTCCGTTCCGCTCGGACTGCTGGTTCTGCTCGGCGCTCCCCCGCTGCTGTGGCTGGTCAATCTGCTCGGCGCGCCGCTGGAGGAGCGCAGTGAGCAACAGCAGGAGAAGGCTGCGGCGGCCTTCGGGGTGGCCGCGGATCTTGTGGGGGGACTGCGGGTGCTCAAGGGGATCGGCGCCGAGGGCGCGGCCGTCGCGCGCTACCGCGCGATCAGCCGCGACTCCCTCCACGCCACCCTGCGGGCGGCCCGCGCCGATGCCGCCTACGAAGGCGCGACGGTAATGATGAACGGGCTGTTCCTGGCCCTGGTCGCCCTGGTCGGCAGTCAGCTCGCCATTCGCGGGCACATCAGCGTCGGCGAGCTCGTCGCCGCGGTGGGACTGGCGCAGTTCCTGATGGGACCGCTGCAGACCATCGGGTGGTTCGGCGCGGAGCTCGCGGGCGGACGGGCGAGCGCCGGGCGGATCGCGACGGTGCTGGACGCCGCCCCCGCCGTCATCCCCGGGACCGCGCAGCTCCCCGCGCCGATCCGGGGCGAGCTGCTCCTCGCGGGCGTCGAGATCGACGCGCTCGTCGGCCTGGACCTCACGGTGGCGCCCGGAGAGCTGCTGGGCGTCGCGGCAGACCCGGCCGAAGCCGCAGCCCTGTTGCGATGCCTGGGTCGCGAGGCCGACCCGGTCACCGGGCGCGTCGAACTCGACGGGGTCGCGATCGGGGACCTCGCGCTGACGGACCTGCGCCGGGTGTTGCTGGTGGCCTCCCACGACGCGGACCTCTTCGACGGGAGCCTGCTGGAGAACGTGCGTGCCGGCTCGCCGAACGGCACCGGACCCCTCGGACCGGTCCTGGCTGCGGCCACCGCCGATGAGGTCGCGGATGCCCTGCCCGCCGGTGCGGCGACCCGGGTCGGCGAGCGTGGGCGGGCGCTGTCCGGTGGACAGCGGCAACGCGTCGCCCTGGCCCGCGCGCTCGCCGCCGACCCCGAAGTGCTGGTCCTGCACGACCCCACCACCGCTGTCGATGCCGCGACCGAAGCCCGGATCGCCGAGGGCATCGCCACACTGCGCCACGGCCGCACGACGGTGCTGGTCACGACCAGCCCGGTGCTGCTGGCCGCTGCGCACCGGGTGGTGCTGATCATCGACGGCCGGGCGCACGCCGCCGGGCGCCACGACGAACTCGTCGCGCACGAGCGATACCGGGACCTGGTGCTGCAGTGAACGAGCCCACGCGACTTCCGGTTGCCACCGCCGCCCTCGCCTGGCGGGCAGTCGTGCGGATGTCGGCCGCGCACCGCGGACTCGCCGTCGGCGCCGCTGTCACGCTGATCGCGGCGACGTGCCTCTCCCTGGTCACGGCGCCGGTCCTCGGACACATCGTCGACCTGGTCCTCGCCGAGCGTCCGGCTGGTGACCTGACCACGCCGCTGAGCGTGCTGGCCGGCGTCGCCGTCGGATATGCCGCGCTCAGCGCGCTCGGCCTGGTGTTGATCGCGAAGTTCGGGGAGGAACTGCTCGCCCGGCTACGCGAGCAGTTCGTGGCGCGGGCGCTGGGGTTGCCCCTGGAACAGATCGAGGCAGCCGGCTCGGGCGACCTCACCTCCCGGGTCACCAACGACGTGACCGTCATCAGCGAGGGCATCCGCGATGCCCTGCCCGAGTTCCTGCGCGCCGGGCTGACGATCGTGCTGACCGTGGCCGGCCTGGCGGTGCTGGACTGGCGCTTCGCGCTGGCCGCGCTGCTCGCCGCCCCGGTGCAGATCCTCACCGTCCGCTGGTACCTGCGCGAGGCAGGTCCGCTCTACGCCACCCAGCGCGTCGCCGCCGGTGACCTGCAGCAGCAACTGCTGGACTCCGTCGCCGGGGCGAGAACGGTCCGGGCCTTCGGTCTCGGCACGTCCCGCATCGCACTGGTGCAGGCGCGCTCGGGGCACACCGTCGACCTGGCCCTGCGCGGGGTCCGCCTGCAGACCCGGTTCTTCGCCCGGCTCAACCTGGCGGAGTACGTCGGCCTGAGCGCAGTGCTCGTGACCGGCTTCCTGCTCGTACGCGCCGACCAGGTCACCGTCGGGACGGCGAGCGCTGCGGCCCTGTACTTCGCCAACCTGTTCAACCCGATCAACGTCGCGCTCGCCCTCATCGACGAAGCCCAGTCGGCCGCGGCAAGCCTGGCCCGTCTTGTCGGGGTGATCGACCTTCCGGACCCAGAGCGTGCCCCCAGCGCTCGGCCCTGGATCTCGACGCCCACGCCTGGCGCGCCGGCTCCCCCGGCAATCGAGGTGACGGATCTCGGCTTCGCCTATCTGCCCGGCCATCCCGTCCTCGCCGAGGTCGACCTGCGCGTGGCCGCCGGCGAACGGGTCGCCCTGGTGGGAACCAGCGGCGCCGGAAAGACGACCTTGGCCAAGCTCATCGCCGGAGTGCACACCCCCGACGGTGGCGCAATCCTGCTCAACGGCCGTGACATCAGCGCGCTGTCGACGGACGAGGTCCGCTCAAGGGTCGCCCTGATCACCCAGGAGGTGCACGTCTTCGCGGGGACGCTTGCCGCCGACCTTCGCCTGGCGCGCCCCGACGCGGACGACGCGACGCTGACCGCCGCCCTGGCCACCGTGGGCGCGGACTGGGTCGCCCTGCTGCCGGGCGGACTCGCGACCGAGGTCGGGGAGGGTGGACGGCGGCTGACGGTCGCTCAGGCCCAGCACCTCGCTCTGGCGCGCCTGGTGCTCGCCGACCCGCCGGTGGCGATCCTGGACGAGGCCACGGCCGAGGCGGGCAGCGCCGGCGCCCGGATCCTCGAACGCGCTGCGGACGCCGCGCTCGCCGGCCGGACCGCGCTGGTGGTGGCCCACCGCCTCACCCAGGCGGCCAGCGCCGACCGCGTCGTCGTGCTGGAACGCGGGCGGGTCGTGGAGACCGGCACGCACGCCGATCTGGTCGCGGCGGGCGGGCCCTACGCTCGGCTGTGGTCGGCGTGGGCGGCACGGCGCTGAGCGCGACGCCGAGGTAGTCGAGGCTGCTAGCCGCCCATCTCGCGGATCAGACTCGCCGGGCGCAGGTCCGTCCAGTTCTTCTCGACGTAGTCCATGCAGGCCGCCCGGGCATCCGGGCCGTGCACGATCGTCCAACCGGCCGGAACCGCGGCGAACTGTGGCCACAGGCTGTGCTGATTCTCGTCGTTGACCAGCACGAGGAACGTTCCCTCCGGGTCATCAAACGGGTTGCTGCTCACGGTGTTCCCTTCCTGTGGCGCGGCTCAGCAGCACTGAGTCGAGGATGTCGCCGGCCCGCACGGCGCTGTTGGACAGCAGCGTCGAGCTCAGTCCGTGGGTGTGTTCCGTCGCACCCTGGACGTAGATCCCCGCCCGCAGGGCCGTGGAGGTCAGCACGCGGAAATCGCGGTCGATCCGCGGGCGGCCGGCCTCGTCCCGGTGGCAGTAGCCCCCCAGCTCACCGAGCAGCGGCCACGGGTTCGCGGGCGCGTACCCGGTGCAATAGATGAGCACGTCGGCGTCGAGGTTCATCCGCTCACCCGTGGTGAGCTCATTGACGGTGACCTGGACCCGGTCGGCATGCTCGACGGTGTCGATCACCTCGGATGCCCGCATCATGCGCAGCCGCCGACGCCCGCTCACCTGCTCCCGGTAGGCGATGGCGTACAACCGCTCGATCAACTCCAGATCGACGACCGAGTAGTTGGTGTTCGCGTGATAGCCGTTGAGCATCGACTTCACATCCGGCGGTGCGGCAAAGAACTCGCCCACGGCATCCGGATCGAAGATCTGGTTGGCGAACGGACTGTCGTCGCTGGGGCTGTAGCCGTACCGGCGGAAGACCGCGCACACCTCGGTGGCCGGGTAGCGGGCGTGCAGGAACGCGGTGACCTCCGCGGCGCTCTGCCCGGCCCCGACCACGACCACCCGGCTGGGCGCGGCACCCAGGTCCTCGATCCGGGTGAGCAGGTCGTGGTTGTGCCAGATCCGCGCAGTGGCACTCACCCCGGGGGGCAGGCGCGGGCTCAGACCCACACCGAGCACCACATTGCGGGTGAGCAGGACCTCCGCGGAGCCACTCGCGTCCCGCGTCTGGACCTCAATCGTCTCCACGACGCCGTCGCCGAGCACCGGCCGCAGCTCGGTGACGGTCCGGGCGTACCGGACGGCATCGCTCACCCGGGCAGCCGCCCACTCCAGGTAGTCGTGGAACTCCGCCCGCAGCGGAAACAAGGTCTTGTGATTGATGAAGTCGATCAGGCGGCCCTTGGCCTGCAGATAGGCCAGGAAGCTGAAGTCGCTGGTGGGACTGCGCAGGCTCACCAGGTCCTTGAGGAAGGACACCTGCATCGTGGTGTCCTCGAGCAGCATTCCGCGGTGCCAACCGAATTGTGGTTGCCGCTCGAGGAAGAGCGCCCGCAGGGCGTCCACGCCGGCCTGCCCGGTGTCGGTGCGGGGTTGGTGTTCGCGCAGGGCGATCGCCAGAGCGAGGTTCGAGGGCCCGAACCCGATGCCCACCAGATCGAGCGCGGACGGCGCCGCGTCAGGACTGTCGTCCAGGGACACCGGGCTTCCCATCCCTTCGCCGTTACCATTCTCTGACGTCGACCAGACTAACCGTAGGCTAGCCTAACCTGAAACTGCCTCAGAATTCGCCGGGAGGGCCGCCGCGTGTCGGGGACCGAGCAGGCGGCACCCGCGAGGTTGCCGTCGGCGATTGAGGTGGCCAGGGCGCCGCGCCGGTCCTACCACCGCGGCGGGCGAGTCCTGCTCGTCCTGGCCGCTGCCCTGCTGCTGTGCATGCTGGCCTCGGTAGCCGTCGGCGCGAAGTCGATCTCCCCCGTCGATGTCTGGACGGCCCTGACCGATCCGGGCGACACCGAGAACGACGTAATCGTGCGGACGCTGCGCATCCCGCGCACCGTGCTGGGCGTCATGGTCGGGGCCGCACTCGGCATGGCCGGGGCCCTGATGCAGGGGCACACCCGCAACCCCCTGGCCGATCCGGGCCTGCTCGGGGTGGAGGCCGGCGCGGCGTTCGCGGTCGTGCTGGCCATCTACGTCCTCGGGTTCACCGCCACGATCCAATTCATCTGGTTCGCGTTCGCCGGGGCGCTGGCCGCCAGCGTCGTGGTGTTCCTGCTCGGATCCATCGGCAAGGGTGCCGCCACCCCGGTCACCCTCGCCCTGGCCGGAGCCGCCATCTCGGCGCTGCTGGGTTCGTTCACCTCCGCACTGGTTCTGATGGACCGTCAGACCTTGGACGTGTTCCGGCTGTGGGAGGTGGGCGCGCTCACCGGGCGGCCGAATCAGATCATCATCGAGGTCGCGCCCTTCCTCGTCCTGGGGGTGCTGCTGGCGCTGATCAACGGCCCGGCCCTGAACACCTTGTCCCTCGGCGAGGACGTCGCCCGCGGCCTGGGCCAGTCGGTGCTGCGCACCCGGGTGATCGGGATTGCCGCCATCACCTTGCTGGCCGGCGGCTCGGTCGCCGCAGCTGGGCCGATCGCCTTCGTCGGCCTCGTCGTCCCGCATGTCGCGCGCGCTCTGGTGGGCCCGGACTACCGCTGGCTGCTCCCGACCTCGGCCCTGGCCGGCGCTGTCCTGGTGGTGGCCGCCGACGTGATCGGCCGGTTGGTGATCCGGCCGGGCGAGATGCAGGTGGGCATCATCATGGCGCTGATCGGTGCGCCGTTCTTCATCTGGCTGGTCCGCCGGCGCCGATTGGCCGCACTGTGACCGCCCCAGTCACGGCGCACGACGCGGTGGCACGCGAGGCGGCGGCGAGCGAGGTGCCGGGGCGGGTCGCGGTGCGGGTGGGGACGCGATTGAGCGGGATCTGGCGTCCGCGCGCGCTCGCCGTCACCGTGATCGGCGCGCTGGTGGCGTTGCTGGCGATGGCCGCCGACATCGGCCGCGGCGATTTCCCGATCGCGGTCCTGGACGTGCTGCGGGTGCTGGCCGGTGGGGGAACCGAGGAACAGCGGTTCATCGTCATCGATCTGCGGCTGCCGCGCGCGCTCACCGGAGTTCTGGTCGGCGCGGCGCTGGGGGTGTCCGGCGCGATCACCTCCTCCATCGCCCGCAACGCCCTGGCCACTCCCGACATCCTGGGGATCACCGCGGGCGCGAGCCTCGCCGCGGTGACGATCATCGTCCTGAGTGGGACCAACGGCGTCGTCGCCGGCGTCGCCGCCAACGTCGGCCTGCCGATGGCCGCCCTCGTCGGCGGCCTGCTCACCGCCGTGGCGGTGTACCTGCTGGCCTATCGGCGCGGCATCGACGGTTATCGCCTGGTGCTGGTCGGGATCGGGGTCAACGCGGTGCTGTTCAGCATCGTGTCCTACCTGCTGGTCAAGGCCCGGATCGAGGACGCCGCCGAGGCCGAGATCTGGCTGACCGGCAGCTTGAACAACCGCGGGTGGGAACACGTGCGCCCGATCGGTCTGGCCCTGGCCGTCCTGGTGCCGCTGGCTCTGGTGCTGACCTTCGTGCTGGGCGCTCTGCAGTTCGGTGACGACACCGCGCGCGGGCTCGGCGTCCGGGTGAACCTGGCCCGCTCGGGGCTGTTGATCGCCGCCGTCGGCCTGGCCGCGGTCGCCACCGCCGCGGGCGGGCCGATCGGATTCGTCGCGTTCGTGGCACCCCAGGTCGCGGTACGCCTCACGGGTGGTTCGCGCCCCCCGCTGCTCGCCTCTGCCACGCTCGGGGCCGCCCTGACCGTCGGCGCCGACGTGGTCGCCCGCACCATGCTCGGCGATGTCGAGTTGCCGGTCGGGATCGTCACCTCTGCGGTCGGCGCCCCGTTTCTGATCTACCTGCTGGCCCGCAACGCGCGGGACACACGGATATGACGGGACCGCAGATGAGCAGTGCACAGGCCCAGGCGCAGGCGCCCTCGCCCGCGGCGGTGAGCTCGCGCCTGCGGGGGGAGAACCTGCGGCTGGGCTACGGCGAGTCGATCATCGTCGATGGCCTCGATGTCGCCCTGCACACCGGCGAGATCACCACGATCATCGGACCGAACGGTTGCGGGAAATCCACGCTGCTGCGCGCACTCGGCAGGCTGCTGCCCTGCCGCGGCGGGCAGGTGGTCCTGGATGGCAAGCGCATCGACCGCACCCCCACCCGCGAGGTCGCGCAGATCCTGGGAATCCTCTCTCAGGCTCCGATCGCACCCGAGGGGCTCACCGTCGCCGACCTGGTCTCGCGCGGTCGCCACCCCCATCAGGCCTGGTACCGCCAGTGGTCCTCCGGGGACCAGGACGCGGTGGCAGCCGCGCTGCGCTGGACCGGGATCTCCGAGTTGGCCGAACGCACCGTCGACACCCTGTCCGGCGGCCAGCGCCAGCGGGCCTGGATCTCGATGGCGTTGGCCCAGGGCACGGACCTGCTGCTGCTGGACGAGCCGACGACCTTCCTGGATCTGTCCCACCAGGTCGAGGTGCTCGACCTGGTCGAGCGACTGCACGCCGAGGCGGGGCGGACCGTGCTGATGGTGCTGCACGACCTCAACCTCGCGGCGCGGTACTCGCACCGCCTGATCGCCATGAAGGACGGCGCCATCGCCGCGTCCGGCACCCCGCACGAGGTCCTGACCGAGGCGCTGCTCGCCGACGTCTTCGCCCTCGATGCCCGGGTGATCGCCGACCCCGTCGCCGGAACCCCGCTGGTGGTGCCCATCGGCTCGCGCCGCCAGGCGACCGGCCCGCTGACCGAGCCTTCGGTTAGCCTTGCCTAAGACACGTCGCTCCGACAAGTGAAGGTGGACCCATGCTTCGGCGCATCCTGTTGCCCGTGACCGGCGTGCTCGCCCTGACCCTCGCCACGGCCGCGGTGACCGGCTGCTCCAGCGCCGACGAGTTCACCGGCGCCGCCCCGGCCGCCGGGGCAACCGCCACCAGCGCGCCGCCGGCCACCCCGGCCGCGGCCGCGTTCCCGGTGAGCATCACCCACGCCTTCGGCACCGCCACCATCCCCGCCGAGCCGATGCGCGTCGTCGCGCTGGGATACCAGGAACTGGACCCGATCCTCGCGCTCGGCAAGATCCCCGTCGGCGCCCGCTACTGGTTCGGTGACGAGAACGACGTCGTGTATCCCTGGGCCGAGGCCGCCGCCGGCGGCGCGGACATCGAGATCCTGAACATGCCCGACGGCATCAGCGTGGAGAAGGTCGCCGCGCTGCGCCCGGATCTGATCCTGGGTATCTATTCCGACCTCGATCAGTCCAGCTACAACAAGCTCGCCAAGATCGCGCCGACGGTGGGCCGGCCGGCGGAGTACATCGACTACGGCACGCCGTGGCAGGTGCAGACGGAAATGATCGGCCGTGCGCTGGGCAGATCCGAGCAGGCCGGCGCACTGATCGCCGGGATCGAACAGCGGTTCGCCGATTTCCGCACCCAGAACCCCGACCTCGCCGGGAAGGAGGCCGTCGTCACCACGTACTCCGCCGAAGGCATGCTCGGCACTTTCGCCTCGCAGGACCCGCGCGCCCGCTTCTTCGCCGACCTGGGCTTCGTCACACCGGCCGAGATCGATGAGCGGGCGGGCTCGGACTTCTTCGTCTCCACCAGCAAGGAGAAGGCGAGCCTGGTCGATGCCGACCTGCTCGTCTGGGATCAACTCTCCTACCTCGAAGGTGGCCGCGACACGATCGAGAACGACCCGGTCCTGCAGCGCCTGCAGGCGATGCAGGACGGCCGGGCGCTGTTCCTGGACGACGACGTGGAGTTCGCCTTCGCGTACAACACCGTCCTGAGCCTGCCGTTCGCGCTCGATGGTCTGCTGCCGAAGATCACCGCAGCGCTGCGCGGCGGGTCCACCACCGCCACCCCGACGCCCGCGTCATAGGCGAGCGGGACCGCCCGGACGCAGCGCACTCAGGGCCGCCACCGTGGGATTGGCGTAGACGTCGGCCACGCGTAGGTCCCAGCCGAGCTCGACCGCGATGCGGGCCCGTAGCCGCACGACCATCATGGAGTTGCCGCCCAACTCGAACAGGTCGTCGTCGATGCCGACCGCTGCGAGCCCCAGGACCTCGGCCAGCAGCGCACACAGGGTGCTCTCGTCCCCGTTCCGAGGGGGCCGCCCGGCGGGGCGACCCGCCGGGTCCGGGGTGGGCAGCGCGGCGCGGTCGACCTTCCCGTTCGGCAGCATCGGCAGCGCGGCGAGGACCACGACGACGGCCGGCACCAGGTGCGCGGGCAGCGTCTGCGCGCAGTACCGGCGCAGGCCCGCGCCATCGAGGGTGCATTCCTGGCCGATGACGGGGACGACGTAGCCGACCAGGCGCGGACCATCCACGCCGTCGCGCACGAGGACCACCGCGGCCGCGACAGCGGGGTGGGTGCCGAGCGCGGCCTCGACCTCGCCGGGCTCGATCCGGAAGCCGCGGATCTTGACCTGGTCGTCGGCCCGGCCGGCGAACTCCACCTGGCCGCCGGCGGTGAAGCGCACCACGTCGCCGGTGCGGTACAGGCGCGAACCGGCCGGCCCGAAGGGATCGGCAACGAAGCGTTCCGCGGTCAGATCCGGCCGACCCAGGTAACCCCGGGCCAGGCCGGCACCGGCGAGGTACAGCTCGCCGTACACCCGCTCCGGAACGGGGCGCAGCGCCTCGTCGAGCACGTAGGCCCGGGTGCCGTGCACGGCGCGGCCCAGCACCGGATCAGGGTGGTCCCCGAGGTGGGCAAGCAAGGCATCCACCGTCGACTCGGTCGGTCCGTAGAGGTTCACGCAGGCCGGCTGCGCGGACAGGCGGGACCACAGTGCCGGCGGGACCGCTTCGCCGCCGACGGCGGCCAGCGGCATCCGCAGGTCCGGGTCGGCGTCGAGCACCGCCCCGAACGCAGAGGGCGTCAGCTCGAGGAAATCCAGCTGCTGGGCGCGGATCGCGGCGGCCAGCAGCTCGGGATCACGCCGGGTCGCTTCGGTGATGACGTGCACGCAGTGCCCGTCGAACATCCACAGCTGCGGCTGCCACGCCGCGTCGAAGGAGAACGACCAGGCGTGCCCGGCCCGAACGCGGCGACCACCGACCCGATCGACGGTGGGTGCATACAGATCCCGGCGATGGCTGGCGAACAGTGCTGCGAGATTGCGGTGGCTGACCAGCACACCCTTGGGCCGCCCGGTCGAGCCGGAGGTGAACACCACGTACGCGGTGGTGTCGGGATGGATCGCGGGCAGGGCCGGCGCCGGGGCCGCGACCTCCGCGGCGGGACCGTCCACAATCAGCGTCCGCACCCCGGCGGGGACCCGATCCGCCAACTCCGACGTCGTGACCACCAGCACCGGGGCGGCCTGATCGCAGATCTGGCGCAGGTGCGCGGCCGGGTACTGCGGATCCAGCGGCAGGACACCCGCACCGGACTTGACGATCCCGAGCAGGGTGACGAGCGCCCCGGCGTCTCGTGGCCACATCGAGCCCACGAGGCGCTCCGGCCCGGCGCCGGCCGCGCGTAGTCGGTGCGCGAGGGGCGTCGAGGCGGCATCGAGCGCGGCGAAGGTGAGTCTCGCGCCGAACTCGTCGGTGACGGCCGGCTCGTGCGGGCGTTGCGCGACCTGGGTGGCGAAGGCCTCCAACACGGTGGCGGGTTCGGGTCCGGGCTCGGTCCCGGGAGCGCGGGGTCCGCTCCACACGCTGAGGATCCGGGTCCGTTCGGCCTCGCCGAGCAGGTCGATGCGCGAGCACGGCAGGTCAGGAGCAGCGACGACCGCACGCAGCAGGGCGATGAGACGGTCGGCGAGTGCCACGATCGTCGCGCGGTCGAAGAGGTCGCTGGCGTACTCGATCGCGCCGGCCAACTCGCGATCACCGCGCACGCCGGTCCCCGGCGCCTTGCCCGCGCCGAGGTCGGTGAGGGTGATGTCCAGGTCGAACTTGGCGGTGGTGGCCGCGGATTCGACCTCCTCGACCGCGAGATCACCCAGGCTCAGGCCCTCGGTCTCGGCGTACTCGAAGGAGGCCATGACGGTGAAGAGGGGATGACGCGCCCGCGAGCGCGGCGGGTTGAGCATCTCGACCACCTGCTCGAACGGCAGATCCTGGTGGGCGAGCGCGTCCAACGTCCGCTCGCGCACCCGGGCCAGCAGCTCGGCGAAGGTGATGGGGCCGGAGGTGTCGATGCGCAGCACCAGGGTGTTGACGAAGAAACCGACCGCGTCCTGGAGTGCATGGTCCAGTCGTCCACTGACCGGAGCCCCGAGCGGGATGTCGGTGCCTGCACCGAGGCCGGACAGCAGGGCAGCGACCGCGGCGTGGGTCAACATGAACATGCTCACCCCGTGCGCGCGGGCGAGTGCGGCCAGCGCCGCATGCAGGTCGGCGTCGAGGGTGAACTCGACCTCGCCGCCGGCTCCGGAGGACAGCGCGGGACGTGCCCGGTCGGTCGGCAGGGCCAGTTCGGCGGGGGCACCGGCCAAGGCAGCGCGCCAGTAGCTGAGTTGGCGGGCCGCCAGCGACGCGGGATCGGACGCCTCGCCGAGGTAGTCCCGCTGCCAGCGGGTGTAGTCGCGGTAGTTCACCGGGAGCGGCCGCCAGCCGGGTTCGCGACCCTGACGGGCCGCCTCGTAGGCCGCGTGCAGATCGGCGAGCAGCGGCCCCTGCGAGCCGCCGTCGGTGGCGATGTGATGCACGGCGAGGGTGAACAGGTGCTCGTCGGGACCGAGACGGTGCAGTCGCGCGCGGACCGGAGCGTGCGTGGTGATGGTGAAGGAGGTGGCGGCCGCCTCGGCAACGAGCGCCTCGACATCGCCCGGCCCGGACGCCGGCTGCTCGTACACCTCCAAGGCCGGGCCGGCGGGCAGCACGAGCTGAACCGGTGCGCCGTCGCGCTCGGGCAGCACCGTACGCAACGTCTCATGACGCTGCATCAGGTTCGTCACTGCGGTGCGCAAGGCATTCACGTCGAGCGGCCCGCGCAGCAGCGCCGCGATCGGGACCACGGTGTACACCGGCGAGGGACCCGACAGCGCGTCCAGGAACCACAGCCGGGCCTGGGCCGGCGACAGTGGTGCCCCCGACGCGGGGTCCGGGTCGGGCTGCAGGCTCGGCCGCTGCCGGCGATGACCGCCGCCCGCGAGAAGGTGAGCCAGCCGCGCCGGAGTGGGGTTGTCGAAGATCTCACGCACGCTCACCTCGCGGCCGAGCAGGGCGCGCAGCCGACTGACGAGGTGGACCGCGGACAGCGAATGCCCGCCGAGGGCGAAGAAATCATCGTGTGCGCTCGCCGCCGCGCCGACGACGTCGGTGACCAGGTCGCACACGATCTGGGTGAGCCCGGCGTCGGGCGTGCGGTCCGGGCCGGTCTCGGTCACGGCCGGCGCGGGCAGCGCCAGGCGGTCGAGCTTTCCCGCCGCCGTCCGCGGGAGCGAGTCCAGCACGGTCAGCACCGAGGGCACCTGGGCGGGCGCCAGCACGGCGATGGCGTGTGCCCGCACCAGCGCCGTCTGCGGGGGCGCCTGTCCGGGCGCGGCGACGAGGTACCCGACCAGGACGTCGCCGTGGACGGCGACCGCGGCCGCCCCGACGCCGGCGACGGCGGCGAGCACCGCCTCGACCTCGGCAGGCTCGATGCGGTGCCCTCGAACCTTGAGCTGGTCATCGGTGCGCCCCAGATACTCCAGCTCTGCTGCGGCGTTCACCCGCACGCGGTCCCCGGTGCGGTACATCCGCGCCCCGGGCGGGCCGGATGGATCGGCGACGAAGCGGGCGGCAGTCAGGCCCGGACGCCCGAGGTAGCCGCGCGCCAGGCCGCGCCCGCCGAGGTAGAGCTCACCGGGCACACCGTCGGGGACCGGCGCCAGGCGCGCGTCCAGGACCGCGATCGTGACGTCCGGGTCGGGTACCCCGATCGGCACCGTCTGGGCGTCCTCGCGGGTGCGGCCCAGCGTCGCGTTCACGCAGGCCTCGGTGGGGCCGTAGCAGTTGAACACCTTGTGCGCGGGGCGCCAGCGGGCGATCACCGCCGGTGGCACCGCCTCGGTACCGCAGAGCAACCGCGCGCCGCTCGGCAGGACCACGCCCGGGGGGAAGGCGGCGAGCACGGCGGGGGGCAGGGCCGCGACGGTGACCTGATGATCCCTCAGGTAACGCGCGAGGTTGTCGTCGGGCAGCCGCAGTTCCTCGGGCACCACCACGAGGCACCCACCGGAGAGCAGCCCCATGCACAGCTCCCAGAACGCCACGTCGAAGGCGAAGGACGCAAACTGCGAGACCACATCACCCGGCGCCAGACCCAGGCGCAGCTCCTGCGTCGCGATCAGCTTCGCCACGCCTTCGTGCGTCACCACCACGGCTTTCGGTGTCCCGGTCGTGCCGGAGGTGTACACCAGATAGGCCGCATCCAGCGGGCTCAACGACGGCGCCGGCCCCGGCTCAGGCTCAGGCAGCGGTGAGTCGAGGCAGACCACGGGCAGCGGATGCAGCAACGCACTCAGGTCCGCGGTGCTCACGGCCGCGGCGGCGCCGCTGTCCGCGAGCAGGCTCGCGCGCCGGCCCGGGGGGTCGGCCGGATCCAGGCACAGGTAGGCCGCCCCGGCTGTCATGACCGCGATCAGCGCCGCGATCTGATCGACCCCGCGTGGGGTGAGCACGGCGACGACGTCGCCGCGGACCACACCGCACTCGCGTAGGGCGGCCGCGATCCGGCCGACCCGCTCCGCCAGTGCGGCGTAGCTCAGCGCCGAGTCGGCGCAGCGCACCGCTACCGCCTCCGGATTGCTCGAGACCGCCCGGGCGAACGCCTCTGCGAACGTGGTGAGCGGGTAGCCCGAGGCCGTGTCGTTGCGGGCCGTCTGCGCAGTGATCTCCGCGTTGGTGCGCACCTGCAGCCGGGACAGCGAGCGGTCCGGATGGGCCAGGCCGTCCCGTAACACGACGACCAGCCGGTCGACGAGACGCTCGGCCGTGGCCGGGTCGAAGCGGTCCAACGCGTACTCGACGGCGAGCTCAAGTCCGCCGTCCGGCCGGGTGGCGAGCTCGATCCCCAGGTCGAATTTCGCGGTGTCGGCGACCGCCTCCACATCGGAGATCTCCAGACCTGCGAGCTCCCACGAGGACCGATCCGTCTGCTGGTGAGCCACCATCACCGAGAACACCGGGTGTCGGCCGCGGACCCGATCCGGGTTCAATCCCGCCACGAGTTCCTCGAAAGGGAGGTCAGCGTTCGCGAGGGCGTCCAGGGTGACCGCGCGGGTGCGCTCGATCAACGTCCGCAGGCTCGGATCACCGCCGGTGTCCGTGCGCAACGGCACGCTGTTGACGAACAACCCGACCAGGCCGGCCAGCCGGTCGTCATCACGCCCGGCGACCGGGGTCCCGACGACGATGTCCTCCCCCGCGCCGTGCCGGGTGAGCCAGGCGTTGACGACGGCGAGGGTGACCATGAACTCCGTCGCCCCGATCTGGTGGGCCAGCGAGCGCAACGCGAGCCCGACCTCGACCGGAAGAGACCTGGTCACCGTGGCACCGCGGCCGTCGAACCCGGCGGTGCGGGCCCGGTCCGCCGCCAGCGTGAGCTCCTGGGGTGCTCCGGCCAGCACAGCGCGCCAATGCGCCAGCTGGCGGGACGCCAGGCTCATCGGGTCTGCGCGGTCCCCGAGCAGGTCCCGTTGCCAGCGCGCGTAGTCGGCGTAGGAGACCGGCAGTGGCGCAAAGTCCGGCACCTGCCCGAGCGTGCGCGCGGCGTACGCGGCGGCGAGATCGGCGAAGAACGGGTCGTCGGAGGCCTCATCGGCGGCGATGTGATGGAGCACCAGCAGCAGGATGTGGTCCGCGGGGCCGGTCTCGAACAGGTACGCACGCACCGGCGGGTCGACGGCGAGGTCGAACGGCTCCGCGGCGAGCTCCCCCACGCGGGCGGCGAGATCCTGCTCGCCGATCGCGCCGCAACGGCGCAGGGGCACCTCGAACTCCGGCAGGACCCTGGCGAACGGTTCGCCGTCAATGACCTCGACACACGAGCGCAACGTGTCATGACGTTGCATCAGATCACCGAAGGCGCGCTGCAGCGCGTCGACGTCGAGCTCGCCGCGCAGCCGCAGCCCGATCGTGATGTGGTAGGCCGCCGAGTCGATCTCGTCGTGGGCGTGCAGGAACCACAGCCGGCGCTCGGCCGCCGACAGCGCCCGGCGCTCCGGCTGTGGGCCGGCGACGAGCTCGGCACGCGGCGCGGCCGAGCCGGTGAGACCGGCCGTGATCGCGCGCGCGAGGGCGGTCGGGGTGCGGTGGGTGAAGACGTCGCGCAGCATCAGTGGCGCGCCGGTGCTGGACCGGATCCGGTTGGCCAGGCGGGCCGCGAGCAGGGAGTGCCCACCCGCGGCGAAGAAGTCCTCCCCGCCGCCGACCTGTGCGCGTTCCAGGACCTGCGCCATCAGCGCGGCGATCAGTCGCGCCAGGTCTCCGCTCGCGCGCCCGGACACCGCAGGCCCCGCAGGCCCCGCAGGCCCCGCCGCGAGCGAGGCATCGGCGTCGACCGGCAGCGCCTCGACCGGCAGCGCCGCCGGCACCCCCGCCAGAGCGGCATCGGGGTCGCGCAGCAGTGCGGCCAACTCGCGCGCCAGGGCGCGGGCCTCGTCGACGTCGAACAGGTCCGCCCGGTACTCCAGGGTCACCGACAGCGCCGCGCCCGCGTCGATGACCACGGTCAGGGGGTAATGCGTGGGGTCGTCCTCGGTCAGCAGTGTCATCGCCAGACCCGGGCCCGGTCCGCCCCGGGGACCCTCGGGGTAGTTCTCGACGATCACCAAGGTGTCGAAGAGTTCGCGGTGACCGGTGGTGGCGGCGATGTCGGCGAGGGAAAGGAACTGGTGATCGAGCGTCGCGGCGTAGTCCTGTGCCACCCGCCCGGCCGCCGCCCCGACGGTGTCCCCGCCACGGAAGCGCACCCGGGCCGGGACGGTGTTGATGAACAGGCCCACGGTCTGATCCGCGCCGGGTAGGTCAGCGGGGCGGCCACTGACGGTCAGTCCGAGGACCACGTCACCGCAACCGGTCCGCCGCGCGAGCAACGCCGCCCAGGCGGTCTGCACCAGCACAGCCGGGCTCACCCCCGCAGCCGCGGCCAGGGCCAGGACGTCGATGTCGCCGAACTCCAGTTCCACCCGTCGCGGTACCTGCTCGGCCGGGACGGCACCGGCCGCGAGCAGGGTCGGGACCACTCCGGCGAGGGCACGTCGCCACGCAGCCTTCCCGGCGGCGGCATCCTGCGCGTGCAGGTACCGCAGGAACGCGCTGTAGGACGGCGCGGGGGCGAGTTCGGCGCCGGCGTAGAGCGCCAGCAGATCAGCGTGCACGAGCGGGGCGGACCAGCCGTCGGTGAGCAGGTGATGCTGCGTCAGGATCAGCCGGTGCCGGTCCGGCCCGAGCCGGACCCAACAGCCGCGGATCAACGGCGGGCGGCCCAGATCGCTCGCCGCGAGCGCGGCGGCCTCCTCGGCCGCGAGAGCACGCACCATCGGCTCGGGGTCGGCGGCGGTGGCGAGGTCGTGCTCGCTCCACGGCGCGGGTGCGCCCGCCGCCACCGCACTCACCCAGGTCCCTGATCGCGTGCGCAGGAACCCGGCGCGCAGCGCGTCGTGGCGCTCGATCAGGGCGTCGAGCGCGGTGCGCAACCGGCGGGCATCCCACGCACCGTCCAGGGCCAGGACGGTCTGGGACAGGTAGGTCCCGGTCGCCGCACCGAGCTCGAGGTGGAAGAGCACGCCCTCCTGCAACGGGGTGACAGGCCAGAGCTGCGCGGGGACCGCGCCGAAGGTGGCACTGACCTCGTCGAGCTCATCCTGGGTCAGGGCGAGCAGCTCGACATCGGAGGGCGTCAGGGCGCCGGCCTCGTCGGCGCACGCGGCAAGCTCGGCCAGGGCCGCCGTGAACGCGTCGCGGAACTGGGCAAGAGCGGCCGGGGCGATGGCCGCAACCGGCGCACTGAGCCGGATCCGCAGTTCACCACCGGCCAGGACTTCGGCGTCGATCTCGAGCGCGCTGGTCACCGGCAGGTCGGGCGGCGAGGCAGGCGGCAACATCGCCTCGGCGTCGGGTACGGGGGTGAACCACAGCTCCTGCGCCGCTTCTGCACCCGCGCCGTGCTCGTGGACCCGGCCGTAGTAGTTGAGCACGACCTCCGGCGCCGGCAGCGCCCGCAGCAGCGGGCCGGCCTGCGGGTCCAGGTAGCGCGCCAGGCCGTAATCCTGGCCGTCGGTGCCACCGGGCATCCCCCGGCGCAGTTCCTTCACCGTGCGCAGGGCGCGCACCGCACCCCCCGGCCCGACCACGTCCATCGCCGCTATCGGCAGGCGCACCGGATGCATGCTGGTGAACCAGCCCAGGGTGCCGGTGCGGTCGAGGCCGTCACCCCAGCCGGCCCGGCCGTGGCCCTCCACGGCGACCACCAACGACGCGTCCGCGTGCTGCGGCCGCCCGTGCCCCACGGCGATCGCCAGCGCCGCGAGCAACACGTCGTCCGCGGTGGTGCGCGCAGCCAGCGGCACGGTCGTGACCAGTGCGGCGGCGCGGTCCGCGGGCAGCACGACGTCGAGTTCGCTGGTGTCGGCGACCCGGTCCCGCCGGGGATCGGCGGCCCGGGCACCGATCGAGATCGTCGGCCCGCGGAGTTCCTGAACCCAACGTTCCGCGTGCTCCCTGGCCGCGCCGGCCCTGGCCTGCGCGGCGAGCGCGTGGGCGCGGAACGGCTGAGGCCGCGGACCCAGATCCGCAGCCGCCCCGGCCGCCAGCGCAGGGTAGGCCAGGCCCAGCTCATGGAGCAGGATCCGCCAGGACACCCCGTCGATCACCAGGTGGTGCACCGCCAGGAACAACCGGCCCGGTACGTCGGCGGTGCCCGCCACCAGCACCGCGTTCCACATCCGACCGGCGCGCGGGTCGAGATCGGCGACCGCCGCGGCGAAGGCCGCCGCCGCCTCGTCGTGGTCGCAGACCCGTAGCGCGTCGGCGCAGGTCGGCCCGGCCGCCGGAACCTCGAAGCCGAGATCGCCTCCGCTCAGGCTGCCGACCAGACGAGCCCGCAGCAGATCGTGACGCTCACTCAGAAGGTGCAGCAGCGCGGACAGCACGCTCGCGTCGAGCTCGGGCGGCGCCGTGAGCAGCATCGCCTGGTGGTAGGTCCGCGCCTGCACCCCGGCCGCCTCGGTGAGCTCGGCGAGCTCGGCGACGGCCGGGGTGGCCGGGACGAACCCGACCCCGTCGACGGCCGGTCCCGCGGCCGGGGTGACGAGTTCGGCGACGGCGGCCAGCGCCGCCGGGGTGGGGTGCTCGAACACCTGGCGCGGACGCAGCCCGAGCCCGCCGTCGCGGGCGCGACTGACCAGCCGCATGGCCAGGATGCTGTCCCCACCGAGGGCGAAGAAGCTGTCGTCGGGGCTTACCGTGGCCACCCCCAGCACCGCGGCCATCAGGGTGCACAGCTGGCTTTCGGGCCCGGGCCGGGGCTTCCTGGGCGCGCGCGGCGCCGCCACGGCCTGGCGGGCGAGCACACGCAACTGCGTCCGGTCGAGCTTGCCCGCGGCCGTGCGGGGCAGCTCCGCGAGGACCACCAGGTGCGCGGGTATCAGGGCGTCCGGGACCGTCGAGGCCAGCTGGGCGCGCACCTGCGCGAGGTCGGGCCCCGCGCCGCCGCGGGCCGGGACCAGGAATCCGATCAGGCGCCCCTCGATGGCCAGCACGGCCGCCGCGCCGACGCCCGGCGCCGATCGCAGCACCGCGGCCACCTCGGCCGGCTCGATGCGGAAGCCGCGGATCTTCACCTGGTCATCGGTGCGGCCGAGGAAGCGCAGGGTGCCGTCCGCCGCCACGTGCACCAGGTCTCCGGTCCGGTACATCCGGGCGCCCGGCTCTCCTGCCGGCGCGGCCACGAAGCGCGAGGCCGTCTCCGCCGCGCGCCCGGTGTAACCGCGCGCGAGCCCGGCGCCGCTCAGGTACAACTCCCCGGCACCGCCCCGCGGGACCGGGGCCAGGAACGGATCGAGAACGGCCACACCGACGCCGCGCACCGGCCCGGCCGGCCCGGCGGCGCTGCCCCCGTGCCAGCCGTACGCGTCGACGCACGATTCGGTCGGCCCGTACAGGTCGTGCACGGCGACGCCGGGCAGGGCGCACAGGCGCTGCCACAGCGACGACGGGGTGGCCTCCCCGCCGACCAGCAGGACCGAGGGGCAGGTGCCGGCCTCCAGCAGACCTTCGTCCGCGAGGACCGGCAGGGACGACGGGGTGGTGTCGAGCATGTCCAGGCCATGGGCGCGCACCGCCGTGACCACCTCGACCGGGTCTCGGTAGTCGTCGATCACGTGCAGTTCATGACCGTCGAACAGCCAGAGCAGCGGCTCCCACGACCCGTCGAAGGAGAACGTGGCGATGTGGGCCACCCGCGCCGCTCGCCCGAGCGCGGTGCGGGCCGGCGCCATCAACGTCTCCCGGTGGGAGGCGAACAGGTTCGCCAACGCGCCGCGGGTGAGCACGACGCCCTTGGGCCGCCCGGTGGACCCGGAGGTGTACAGCAGGGCCGCCGCCGCGTCCGGCGCGGCGGGGCGCGCCGTGAACGGCCCGGCGGGCAGCTCGGCGTCCAGATTCACCCGCGGCACCTCGCCGGCGATGAGCTCGGCCAGCGGTCGCAGCGCGCCGGTGTGCAGTACCAGCGTGGCTCCGCTGTCGCGGACGAGGTAGGCGAGGCGGTCGGGCGGCAGCTCCGCGTCCAGCGGGAGGTAGGCCCCGCCGGCGGCGAGCACCCCGAGGATCGCGGGGACCATCTCGGCGCGCGACGCCAGCACGGCGATGACGGATTCCGGACCGGCTCCGGCGTCGGTGAGCAGAGCGGCGATCCGGCCGGTGCGGGCGAGCAGGCCCGACGCGTCGAAGCGGGCACGGCTGGTGGCCAGGACCGGGGTCTGCGGGCTGCGGCGGGCCAGCTCGGCGAGGACGTCGAGCAGGTCCGCCGGTCCGTCGTCGTGCGGCGGAAGCGCCGGTGATCCGGGGGGCGCGCTCGCCAGCTCACCGAAGGTCACCTCGGGGCGGGTGGCCGCGGCGATCAGCACGGCGCCCACCTCGTCCAGCCAGGCCTTGGCCACGGCGTGCGGGACCAGGTCCCGGCGGTGCGAGAGGTCCAGGCGTAGGCGCGAGCCGGGGATCGCGGTCAGCGTGACGGGATAGTGGGTCGGGTCATCACCACCGACGTGCTCGACGCGCAGGCCGGACCCGACCGGCTCCGGGCCCTCGGGATAGTTCTCGACCACCACGAGGGTGTTGAACAGCTCACCGGCGCCCACCGCGCGCTGGATCTGCGGCAGCCCCAGATAGTGATGGTCCGCCGTAGCCGCGTAGCCGGCCGCGAACGTGCGGGCGGCGCCGGACAGCGAGGCGCGGGGGTCCAGGCGCAACCGGACGGGAACCGTGGTGAGCAGCGGTCCGACAATGTCCTGCGCGCCGGGCAGCGCACCCGGGCGGCCGGAGACCGTCATACCGAAGGTGACGTCGACGGACCCGGTCACGGCGGTGAGCAGTCGGGCCCAGGCAAGCGCGACCAGGTGGGTCACACTCACCTGGGCCGCGCGGGCCGTCGCCGCCAGCGCCGCAGTGGTAGCCGCCGTGAGTTCCAGCGTCCGCGATACCGGCGCCGCGGCCTCCCCAGTCGCCGTTGACCCGGGCGCCGCCACCGGCACCAGGGTGGGCGCCTCCAGATCGGCGAAGGCGTCGATCCAGGCGCTGCGCGCGCCCTCGTGGTCCTGGTCCGCCAGCCAGCGCAGGTAGTCGGTGAACGGGACTACCTCGGGCAGGGCGCGGCCTGCGTAAAGCGCGAACAGATCCGATTCCACCGTGGGCGCCGACCACCCGTCGCAGATCAAGTGATGCTCCGTCACTACCAGTCGGTGGCGGTCGGCGCTGATCCGCGAGAGCGCCATCCGCATCAACGGGGCGACGCGCGGATCGAACGCCGCGGCCTCGGCCCGGGCCAGCGCCGCCAGCGCCGCCGGGTCCCCACCGGTGTCCACCTCCCGCCACGGCATCGCCACCACGGCAGGCACCACCGCCACCGCGCGTCCATCAGCAAGGTGGTGAAAACCCGACCGCAGCGGCGCATGGCGGGCCAGCAGGGCATCAGCGGCAGCGCGCAACGCGGCCGGGTCGAGTTCGCCGATGAGGTCGAGTTCGGTCTGGACCAGGTACACCCCCGCACCTTCACCGGCTTCGGTGTGGAAGAGCAGACCCTCCTGCAGGGGCGTGAGCGGCCACACCTCGAAATCCCCCGGCACCTGGGCGCGCAGGCGGTGGCGATCGGCGTCGGTGAGGGCGATCAGGGGCGCGTCGCCCGCGTCGGGGGCGCCCGAGGAGATCACCTCCCGCAACGCGTTGTGCATGCGGGCGACCTGCGCGCGGGAGGAGGCCTCGTCGAAGACCCCTGCGGGACTGGCCCAGTCCAGGACGAGCACCGGACCCGCCTCGTCATCGACGATCTGCGCGGTGACCTCGAGCGCGAACGGGGCCGCCATGGCCGGGTCGGCCTCGGGCGGCAGTGCGATCTGGCCGCTCTCGATCGGCTGCCACGGCGCGCCGCCGGCGCCGTGGTGGCGACGCCCGAGGTAGTTCAGGGTGATCTCCGGCGCCGGGTAGTCCGCCAGCACCGGCCCCGCGAGCGGGTCCAGGTGGCGCAGGATGCCGTACCCGCGGCCGTCACCGGGGATCACCGACCGGGCAGCGCGGACGGCCTCGAGCGCAGCGGCGCCGTCGCCCACCTGCTCGGGCAGCGTCACCCGCAGGGGGTGCTCGGTGGTGAACCAGCCGATGGTGGCAGTCAGGTCGAGGTTCTCCCATTCCCTGCCGTGACCTTCGACGTTGACCACGACCGCCCGGTCCTCGCGGGTGGGCGCGAAGACCAGGGCGAGCGCGGCCAGGAGCACGTCCTCGACCTCGCTGCCGGGTCGGGTCAGCAGAGCGGCGCTCGTGTCCGGATCCAGGCGCACCTCGTGGCGGAGCACACTGCCCATCAGATCCCGCGCCGGGTCCGCGCGCCGGTGCCCGAGCGGGCGCGGGCGGCCCAGGACCGCGGCCCAGGTGGCCAGCTCGGCCAAGGTGGCCGCGTCGCCGACCCGGCCGGCGACGGCGCCGCTGTAGAGCGCGAACGGCGTCGGGGCCGGCCCGCCTAGGACGCGCTGGCCGGCCGCCAGCGCGTCGTAGGCGGCGCGGAGGTCGGCGAGCAGCAGCGGCCAGCTGACCGCATCGATGGCGAGGTGGTGCACGGCGAGGAACAGCGCCGGACCGGCGCCGCCCGCCACCAGCACGGCCCGCAGCATGACCCCGGTCTCGGGGTCGAGGGCGGCGACCGCGACGCCCGGATCAGCGCCATCGCGCAGCAGAGCGGCGCCGGCTTCGGTGCGGGGTGCGACCACCAGGTGGGCTTGCCCGACGCCGTGGCCCCGGTCCGGGCTGCCCCCGTCCGCCCGGACCAGAGCGGCGCGCAACATCGGGTGCCGATCCAGGACCGCGTCCAGGGCCGCGGCGAGCAGGTCCGGATCGGCGCCGAGGGGAAGCTGCACGAGCGTGGACTGGTGATAACTGCTGATCGGCGTGCCGAGGCCGAGCAGCCACGCCATGGTGGGCGTCAGCGCGATCGGGCTGGCGCCACCGTCAGCACCGCCGTCGGGCACCTGCGGACTGGGCACCTGCGGACCGGCGCGCAGCGCCGCGGCCGCGATGCCTTCCACAGTGGCCTGCTCCAGCACCGCCCGAGCGGTGAGCGTCCAGCCACGTTCGCGCAAGCGCGCGATCAGGCGCAGCGCGGTGATGCTGTCACCACCGAGGGCGAAGAACGAGTCCGTGGCTGCGACGCCGGGTCGCTCCAGCAGGTCCGCCATCACGGCGGCGACGTCGACCTCGGCGGGGGTGCTCGGTTCGCGGCCCGCGGCCGGCCCGGCGGCGGCGGGCAGCGCCGCGGTGTCGAGCTTTCCGGTGGCGGTCAGCGGCAGCGCGTCCAGGCACAGCACCACCGACGGCACCAGGGCCGCCGGCAGGACGGCGATCAGCGCCGTGCGCAGCCGCTCCGGATCGAACGCGGTCGCCTCCCGGCGCAGGACCACGTAGCCCGTCAACTGACCGGCGCTCGCTACCACGGCGGCCTCGGCGACGTCCGGCAGCGAACGCAGCGCGGCCGCGACCTCACCCGGTTCGACCCGGACCCCGCGCACCTTGACCTGCTCGTCGAGGCGCCCGAGGATCTGCACCCGCCCGTCGCGGAGCCGGCGGGCCGCGTCACCGGTGCGGTACATCCGCTCGCCCGGGGCGAACGGGCAGGCGAGGAATCGCTCCGCCGTAGCGGCGGGCCGCCCGAGGTAGCCGCGGGCCAGGCCCGGCCCCGTCAGGTACAACTCTCCCGCCACCCCGGCCGGAACCGGGCGCAGACGTTCGTCCAGCACCAGCACGCCCGCGCCGCCGACCGGTCCGAAGCACTGCCCGCTGACCCCGGCGCGCCGAGCGTAGGCGTCGACGGTGGCCTCGGTCGGCCCGTAGAGATCGTGCACGTTGGCGCCGCGGCGAGCGGCCAGGGTGCGCCACAGGGCGAGGTCGGTGGCCTCACCACCGAGCACGATCACCGACGGGCCCGGGTAGGGGTGCCCGGCCGCGAACAATCCCTCGGAGATCAACGCCCGCAGGAACGACGGCGTGGTGTCCAGCACGTCGATGCGCTCGGCGCGCAGTCGCGCCAGGATCGCCTGCGGATCGCCGACCTCGGTGATGACGTGGACCCGGTGGCCGTCCAGCAACCACAGCAGTGGGTCCCAGGAGGCGTCGAAGGCGAACGCGGTGATGTGCGCGACCTGCAGGGGTCGGCCTGCTCGCGCGGCCTCCAGGCTGAACAGCGTCTCGCGGTGCGCGGCGAGCAGGTGGGCGAGCCCGCCCGCGGTGAGTACGACCCCCTTGGGGGATCCGGTGGAGCCGGAGGTGTGCAGGATCGCGGCGCGAGCCGCCGACGGAACCGGGCGCCGCCCTGCACCCGCCGCGGGCGCACCCGGCGCGGGCGCACCCGGCGCGAGCAGCGCGACGGTGCCCGCCGGCACGCGAGCGCAGTGCTCGGCGCTGGTCAGCACCACCCGGGGAGCGGCATCGGCGACCAGCGCCCGCAGGCGCGCATCGGGCAGGGCCGGGTCCAGCGGCAGGTAGGCGGCGCCGGCGCGCAGCACCCCGAAGATCGCGGGCACCACCTCGGCGCGATCCAGCAGCAGGCCGACCACGTCCTCGGTCCCGATGCCCTGCGCACTCAGCAGGTCCGCGACGGCGTCGGCGGCGGCGTCGAGATCGGCCGCGGCGAGGGTTCCGTGATCGCTGACCAGGACCTGCGCCCGGGGCCGCTGTGCGGCGAGGGTGGCCAGGGCCGCCGGGGCGCCGGGCAGGCCGGGCCGCGCGCCGTCGCCGAGTTGCACGCGTTTCTCCGCGGGCAGCAGGACGTCGATGTCGGAGATCCGGCGATCCGCATCGTCGACGACGGCCGTGAGTACCTTGAGGTAACGCTGCGTCAGTTCCTCGATGCCGGCCCGATCAAACAAGGCAGTGCGGTACTCGATCGTCCCGGTCAGGGCGGCGCCGGCCCCAAACTCGGTATTGGTATCGGTCTCGGCAACTGTGAACGTCAGATCCGCCATCGCGGCCGGCAGCTCCAGGGGGTGCGCGCTGATCGCGAGGGTGCCCCAGTGGCTCGCTGCGGGCGCCTCGGCGTGGCGGTAGTCGACGATCACCGACACCAACGGGGTGTGGGCGGGACTGCGGGTGATGCCGCTCGCGGCGACGACCGCCTCGAAGGGCAGGTCGGCGTGGGCATGCGCGGCCAGGGCGCGCTCGCGGGTGCGGGCCAGCAACTGCGCCGGCGTCGGGTCCGCGGACAGGTCGAGTCGCAGCGCCACCGTGTTGACGAACAAGCCGACGACCTCGTCGAGCTCGGCCACCGGGCGGCCGGTGACCGGGATCCCCAGCACGATGTCGGTGCCCGCGCCGAGCCGGTGCAGCAGCGCCGCCACGGCGGCCTGGGTCAGCATCGCCGCGCTCACCCCCGCCCGTGCCGCCGCAGCTCGCATTCGCGCGGCCAGCGGCGCCGGGACGTCGAAGGTGACCACCCCCGCGCTGGGGTCGAGGAGCGGCGGGTGATCGCGGTCCGTGGGCAGGGGCGTCACCGCGCTGACGCCGCGTAGTTCATCGGCCCACCAACGGCGAAGCTCGGCGGCCCGCGACGCCGGGTCGGCATCGTTGCCGAGCCGTTCGCCCAGCCACGCCACGGCGTCGGAGTAGGTCAGCGCGCTCGGCGGCCAGTGCGGCGCCGTGCCCGCGGCCCGGGCGAGGTAGGCCAGTCGCAGGTCGGCCAGCAGGATCGATTCCGACGCTGCGTCGGTGGCGATGTGATGGATGCACAGCAGCAGCACCGCGTCCTCGCCGGGGCGTGACCACAGGCTCACACGCACCGGTGGCGCGCCGGCGAGGTCGAATCCGATGGCGGCTTCACGCGCCAGCACGCCGGCCAGCTCGTCGCGGTCGGCCGGGGCATTGACGCAGCGCAGCAGCGGCGAGGCTTCCAGCAACTGGGGCACACCGCGCCCGTCATCGGAGCGCACGAGGGATCTCAGCGTTTCATGACGCAACGTCAGATCCACGAGCGCCGCTTGCAGCGCCGCCAGATCGAGGCGCCCGCGCAGGCGCAGCGTCAACGCGGTGTTGTACGTCGAGTCCGGGCCTTGGAGCTGGTGCAGGAACCACAGCCGCTCCTGCGCCGGGGAGAGCCGCTGCGGCGCGCCATCGGGGCGGGGTCGGGGTCCGGCGGCCGAAGGGTGCGCCCCGCCGAGCCGGGCGGCGATACCCGCCGGGCTGGGATCGGCGAACAGCGCCGGCAGATCGACGTCGACACCGGCCGCGCGCAGGCGCGCCACCAGCCGGGCTGCGGTCAGCGAGTGGCCGCCGGCGGCGAAGAAATCGGCATCGGGGCCCAGCGCCGGCAACGCCAGGGTGTCGGCAAAAATCGAGGTGATCAGAGCCTCACGGGCGTCGCGGGGGGCCCGGCTCGCCGGTGCCGGCGCGGCCGTGGCCGGCAGCGCCGCGCGGTCGAGCTTGCCGGCCGGTGTGCGTGGCAGCGCCGCCAGAACCACCACCGCACTGGGCACCAACGCCGGGGGAAGCTGGGCCCGCAGGCCCGTGCGCAACATCGCCGGATCGAGCTCGTCGGGATCGACGCCACCCGCCGGCTCGACGAAGGCGACCAGAGCGTCCCCACGCACGACGACGGCGCACCCGCCCACCGCCGCCTGCGCGCGCAGCGCGGCCTCGATCTCCGCGGGTTCGACCCGGTGCCCGCGCACCTTGAGCTGGTCGTCGACGCGGCCACAGAAGATCAGGGCACCGGTGCCGTCACGGCGCACCAGATCCCCGGTGCGGTACATCCGCGCGCCCGCCGGCCCACCTGGCGCGGCGACGAACCGTTCGGCGGTCAACGCCACCGAACCCAGGTATCCGCGGGCGAGGGAGCCGCACAGATACAGCTCACCGATGCTGCCTTCGGGCACGGCGCGCAGCCACCGGTCCAGGACGAGCGCCCGCACCCCCGGATCCGGGTGCCCGATCGGGACCACCGGGGAGGGATCGTCGGGGTCGCATCTGCCCAGCGTGGCGTTGACGGTGGCCTCGGTAGGGCCGTAGCAGTTGAACATCCGCCGCCCGGGTGCGAAGCGGCGCACCAGGTCGGGTCCGACGGTCTCGGTCCCGCACAGCACCGTCGCGCCGAGGGGCAGGATCGCATCCTCGGGAAGCGCACCCAGCACCGCCGGAGGCAGCGCCAGCACCGTCACGTCGGCCTCGGTGATCCAGTCCACGAGTTCGCGGCCCGGATGGCGCAGCGGCGTGGGGACCAGGGCGAGGCGCCCACCGCTGCCGAAGGCCAGGCACATCTCCCAGAACGCGACATCGACGCCGAAGGAGGCAAATCCCAAGATGACGGCGCTGGCATCCACGCCGAGACGCTGCTGCTGCGTCGCCACCAGTTTCGCGGCGCCGCCGTGCGGCACCAGGACGCCCTTCGGGCGGCCGGTCGAGCCGGAGGTGAAGATCAGGTAGGCGGCGTCGTCTGCGGTGAGGGCCCGGCCCAGATCTTCGTCAAGCGCTGGATCTGATGAATCGTCATCCGCTGCGTCCAGGATCTCGTGAAGGTCCAGGTGCGGGCTCTGCCCACCGGCGCAGCGGGTCCACATCGCGGGCTCGGTCAGGATTGCCGCCGGTGCGGCCTCGGCGAGCATGGCCGCGATCCGGGCCTGCGGGAACGCCGGGTCCAGGAAGGTGTACACCGCGCCGGCGCGCAGGATCCCCAGCACCGCGGCGACGAGGTCCACGGTGCGATCGGCGAGCACGGCGACCACATCTGCGGTCCCGACTCCCTCGCGGCGCAAGGCTCGGGCGACGCGGCGCGCGCGGGCATCGAGCGCGGCATAGGTGAGCACGACCGGGCGGCCATCACGGTCCTGACCCGACAGCGCGGGCGCCTGCCCGCGGGCGGCCACCTGGGCGGCGAAGAACTCCGGCAGGCTGACCGGCCCCGCGACCGGCAGGGGTGACGGCGACGCTTCGTCGCTGCCCTCGGGGGCGGCCTCGGTGAGGTCGATGGCGGCCAGGGGGCGCTGCGGGTCGGCGGCCGCCGCCGCGATCAGCCGCCCCAGCCGATCCGCTACCGCCTGGGCGGCGCTGTGATCCACCGCGTCGGGCCGGTACTCCAGGGTCAGGGTCAAGGCGCCCTGCCCTGACCCGACATCGAGGGCCAGCGGGTAATGCGCGCGTTCGGCCGCGCCGAGATCACGCACCGTCAGCGCGTCGGCGTCGACCTCGACCTCATCGGGCGTCGGCGCATCCAGCACCACGAGGGTGTCGAAGGCGGCGCCCGGTCCGGCGGCTTCGGTGATCTCGGCCAGCCCGAGGTGGTCGTGCTCCCACATGGCCGCCCGGCTGCTCTGGACCCGCGCCGCGACCTCGAACACCGAGGAGCCGGGATCGCAGCGCACCCGCAGCGGGACGGTGTTGGCAAACATGCCGATGGTGTGGTCGGCACCGGCGAGCTGCGCGGGCCGGCCCGACACCGTGGTACCGACGACGACGTCGTCCTGGCCGAGCAGGTCCGCGATCACCAGGGCCCACAGCGCACACGCGAGGGAGGCCGGCGTCAGCCCCCGGCTGCGGGCCGCCGCCACGACGGCGCGCGCGCCATCGTCAGGTACCTCAACCGGCAGGCGGGTGCTGCTCGCGGCGGGCCCGACCTCGGCCGGGTAGAGCAGCGCGGGCTCGGTGCGGTCGCCCAGCTCGCGCGCCCAGGCGTCGCGGGCGGCCGTCAGATCGCGGGCGGCCCGCCAGCGCAAGAAGTCCGCCCACCCGTTGTCGAGAACCGGCGGGGGCGTTCGGCCGGCATAACGGTCGAAGAGTTCACTGACCAGCAAGGCGGAGGACCGCCCGTCGGTGATCAGATGGTGCTCGGTGATCACCAGCAGGTGCACCTGCGGGCGCAGCGCGATCAGCGTCATCCGCAGCAGCGGGCCGGTGGCGACGTCGAAGCGCCGCGATTCCTCCTCGGCCACGGCGGCCCGCGCCACCGCCTCGAGCCCACCGTCGTCGGCGGCGGGGCGCTCGAGGTAGCGCCAGGCGAGGTCAGCGGTGGGCGGCACCACCGCGTACGGGCGACCGACGGTGTCGCGGCGGAACGAGGCGCGCAGGATCGGATGCGCGTCGAGCAGGTGCGCGCCGGCCTGGCGCAGCCGCCGCGCGTCGAGGTCACCGCGGCATTCCAGGACTCGCACCAGGGTGTAGGTCTCCCCCGCCCCACCGCGCAGATCGTGGTAGAGAAATCCCTCCTGAAGGGGCGTCAGGGGCCAGATCTCGTCTCCGGGTTCCGCGCCGAGAGCGGCCCGGTCCTGCGGTGTCACCTCGACAAGGGGGGCCGGTGCGGCCTCGATGACCACGGGCGGGGATGGATCCTCCGCCGCGCCGGCGGCCAACGCCGACAGGGTGGCGACACAGGTACCGGCGAGTCGATCGACCTGCGCTTGGGAAAGCAGCTGGGGCAGGTGAGCCCAGGTGACGCGCAGCCGTGGGCCGTGCGGGCCGTCGACGGTGACGGCGTTGACCTCCAGCGCGTACGGCGCCGCCATCTGCGGGTCGGCGAACGACGGCAAGGTGAGGCCGTCGACGGTGTCGGCCTCCACGGCGGTCCAGGGTTGGCTTCCGTCACCGGCAGGAGTGCGGCCGAGATAGTTGACCGCGACCAGCGGCGCCGGCAGGGCGGCAAGGCGCGCCGCCCCGCCGGGATCGAGATGGCGCGCGATGCCGAAACTCGACGGCTCACCTGCTGCGCCCACCTGAGCCCGGATACGGGCCAGCGCGCCGGCGGCGGCGTCCGGATCGGTGGTGATGGCGGTCAGGTCCAGCCCGCCCAGGTCCAGGCGCACCGGATGCTCGACGGTGAACCAGCCCACCGCGCGGTGCAGGTCCAGACCGGCGGCGGCGGGAATGTCGCGGCCGTGGCGCTCCAGGGTCACCAGGTGACCGCCGGGGTACGGGCCCGCGAGTGCGGTCAGGGCAGTGGCGACGGCGGTGAGCAGGACCTCGGTGATGCCGGTACCGGCGTTCGCCGGCACCGGGCCCAGCAGGGCGCGGGTGGTGGCCGTATCCAGATTCACCGTGGTCTCGACCAGGTCCCCGGCGCGGTCGCGGGCAGGATCGGGCACGCGGGAACCGAGCAGGGGGGTCCCGGCGGCGAGCATCGCTGCCCAGCGCTCCAACTGCGCCTCGTCGGTCCGGCTCGCCGCCAGGCGGGCGGCCACGGCGCGGAAGGACCCACTCGGCGCCGGCAGATCGGGCGCGCGGCCGGCGATGACCGCGGTCACGGCCCGGGCGAGGTCCTCGCACAGCGTGGGCCAGGAGACCGCATCGACCACGAGGTGGTGCACCGCGAGGAAGAGCCGGTTGGCCGGGCCGGGGCCGGTGCCGGCGCCGCTGTCCGCGGTGGTGAACAGCGCGGCGGCCAGCATCCGGCCGCGGCGCGGATCGAGGTGCCCCAACGCAGCCGCCGTCCCGGCCGCGACCACCTGCGGCGCGGCGCCGGCCCACGTCCGCACCGCGGCGCCGGCGACGGCGGCGCGCGGTTCGACCCGCAGGGACCACCCCTGATCGACGTCCACCACCACGGCCCGCAGCAGCTCGTGACGGTGCATCAGGGCGGTCAGGCCCGCGTCGAGGTGTTCCGCAGTCACCTCGGGCGGCACCGCCAGCCAGACCGATTGGTGGTAGCGGGTCATCGCAGTGCCGAGCCCGGCGAGCCAGGCGATGATCGGCGTCGCCGGGATCAGCTCGGACTGCGCCCCGGCCTCGACCAGCTCCTCGGACCCCGCGGCAGCGTTCTGCGCCACGTGGGTGGCCACCGCGGCGAGGGCGGCCGGGGTGGGCTGCTCGAAGAGTTGGCGGGGCGTGATCATCCAGCCGGCGGCCCGGGCCCGGGCCACCAGGGCGATCGCGCCGATGCTGTCTCCGCCGAGGACGAAGAAGTTCTCCGCCGGGCCGACCTTCGCCAGGGACAGCACGGCGGCGAACATGGCGCAGAACTCGGCCTCGGTGTCACTGCTGGGCTCGGCGGCGTCAGTCGGCAGGGGGCGCCCGCGGGCGTCGAGGTCGACGGCGAGAGCCAGCAGCGCGGCGCGGTCCACCTTGCCGTGCGCGGTGCGCGGGATCTGGTCCAGCACCACGATCCGGGCCGGCACCATCGGCTGCGGCAGACGCGTCGCGAGGTACCTGCGCAGGTCCTCCGGGTCAACCGACGCGGCCGCCCGGACGCAGCCCATCAGGTGACCCGCCGTCAGCAGCACCGCTGCGTCCTGCACGCCCGGGTGGGTCCGCAGCGCGGCGGCGATCTCGGCAGGCTCGATCCGCATTCCGCGCAGGCTGACCTGCTCGTCGGTGCGTCCGGCGTACTCCAGACGGTTGCGGTGCCAGCGGACGCGGTCCCCGGTGCGGTACATGCGCGCCCCCGGCGGACCGAAGGGATTCGCCACGAACGCCGCGGCGCTTGGCCCCGCCCGCCCGAGGTACCCGCGGGCCAGGCCGGCCCCGGACAGGTACAGCTCACCGAAGACCCCCGGCGGCACCGGGCGCAGTCGGGCATCGAGCACCCACGCCGCGGTGTTCGCGACCGGCTGCGCGCCCTCGACGCCGCCTGCGAGGCGGGAGCGGGCAAAGGAATCCACACAGGCCTCGGTCGGCCCGTAGAGGTCATGCACATCGAGGCCGGGCCGCTCGGTCAGCGCTGACCACAGGTCAGCCGGAACCGCTTCACCGCCGACGATGACGACTGACGGCGCGACCGGTGTCTCGAGCACCCCGGCCCCGAATAGCGCGCGCACGAAGGTGGGCGTCCCGTCGAGCACATCGCATCGCCGCGCGGTGACCGCCGAGGCCACGGCCGCCGGGTCGGCGATCTCGTCGAGCACATGGACCTCGTGCCCGGCGAACAACCACAGCAGGGGATCCCAGCTCGCGTCGAAGCTGAACGCAGTGGTGTGCGCGACCCGCAGCATCCGGCCCAGGCGCTCGGTGGCCGGGGTGAAGATCCGCTCGCGGTGCGAGGCCAGCAGGTTGACCAGGGAAGCGTGGGACACCACCACGCCCTTCGGCTCCCCGGTGCTGCCCGAGGTGTGCACGACATAGGCCGCCTGGGTGGGAGCGGGCCGCAGCGGCAGCGCCGCGGTGGCGGGATCGGTGTCGTGCAGATCTACCCTGCGCACTCCCGGCAGGTCCGCCAGGTGTGCCCAGGTGGCGTCGTCGGTAAGCACGGCGCGCACCCCGGCGCCGCGCAGGACCTGGCGCAGGCGCACCGGCGGCGCTTCGGGATCAAGCGGAACTACGACGGCGCCCGCTGCCCAGACCCCGAGCAGCGCCGGGACGGTGGAAGCCCGGGGCAGGATCACCGCGACCAGGTTTTCCGGTCCCAGCCCGCTCCGGGACAGCGCTGCGCCGAGCTGCGCGGCGTAGGTGTACAGCTGCGCGGACGTCCACGCGCGCTCGGCGGTGACCAGGCGACCAGGCGAGGTGCGCAACTGCTCCAGCAGCGGCGCACCCGGCGCGGGCGTCCGCGGTGGCTCGCAGCTCTCCAGAGCGCGGCGCTCGTCCGGGTTACGGGCATCCCAGCTGCCCAGCGCGGCGTCGGGATCGGCAGCGGCCGCGGCGAAGAGCCGTTGCAGGCGTTGCGCGAAGGCAGCGATGGTGGCGTGGTCGTAGCGGCGCACGTCGTAGGCGAACACCAGCGAGCGGGTGGCGGTGCCGGCCACGGTGACCAGGTCCACCGACAGGTCCAGGCCTGCGGTCGCGGTCGGGACGTCGATCTCGGTGGCGGCCAGCGCGCCGAAGGAGAAATTGCGTTCCGCGACGCTCTGGTGTCCGACGAACACCTGCACGATCGGGTTGCGTGCGGGGACCCGCGCCCGGTCGAGCGCGGCGACCACCCAGTCGAAAGGAACGTCGGCGTGGGCAGCGGCGTCCAGGACCGCATCCCGGCTGCGCTGGAGCAGCTGACGGAAACTCAGCTCCTCACTGACCTGGACCCGGACCGCCATGGTGTTGACGAACATCCCGACCGCGCGGGCCAGCGCCGGATCCTCCCGTCCAGCGATCGGCATGCCCAGCACCACATCGCCGCGTCGGCCCGCCGGACCGGGCTCGGCCGCAGTGCCGACCCGGGCCAGGACCGCGGCGACGCCGGCGTGCACCACTGCGGTCTCGCCCGCGTGCAGCTCGCGCGCCACGACGGCCAGGGCGTGACCGACCTCGGCCGGCAGGTCCACGATCAGGACGCCTTCGGCGCCCGCGCGACCCACGATGTCGCTGGCCCGATCGCCGATCAGGGTGCACTCCGGCGGAGCGTCACCGAGCGCAGTGCTCCACCAGGTGAGCTGTCCGCGGGCGAGCTCGCTCGGTGCGCCGGCCAACCCCAGCCGCGCCGCCTGCCACCGGGCGTAGTCGCCGTAGGTGACCGGGAGCGGAGCCCAGTCCGGCGCGCGGTCGGCGCAGCGCGCGGCGTAGGCGGCCGCCAGGTCGACGCGGAGCAACTCCAGCGACCACCCGTCGATCGCGATGTGATGGGCCACCAGGACAAGGCGCGCGTGCGCCGGGCCCACCTGTAACAGGTGGGCGCGCACCGGAGGGTCGGGGTGCAGGGCGATCCGTTCCTCGGCGGCCGCCGCGACCGCTGCCTGGACGCGCTCGGCCGCGACGGTGGCAATCCTGAGCGGCCAGTGCGCGGAGGCTGTGGGGAGCACCCTCGGTGTGGGCCCACCGGGGTCGGCGAACACGGTGCGTAAGGGTTCATGACGTGCCATCAGGTCGTTCAGGGCGGTTTGTAGCGCCGCGAGGTCGATCTCACCCCGCAATTGCAGGGCGAGGACGAGGTTGTCCGAGGGCCCGGATTCGTTCAGCGCCGCGGTCACCCACATGGCGACCTGGGCCGGCGCGGGCGGCGTTGGCCCGTCCGCGGAGGTGGGCTCGAGGCTGGGGGCGAGCCGGCTGCCACCCGAGGGCTCGTCGGTCTGCAGGGTCGTGATTGCCGCGGCCAAGCCGGCGGGCGTCGGGTGGGACAGGACATCACGCAGCGTCAAGCCGCCGACGCCCAGCACCCGGCGCAGGCGGACCAGCAACAGCCCGGCGAGCAGGGAATGCCCACCGAGGTCGAAGAAGTCGTCGTCGATCCCGAGACCGGCCGTATCCTCCCCGGTACTGCGTCGGCGGGTCGTCGCCTGCAGGTCCAGCACGCCCGCGAAGGCCTCGACGACCGCGGCCTGCACCTGGGTTCGCGCTGCTCCACCTCGGCCGCGGTGCGCCGGCGCAGGCCCGGCCAGCGCGGCGCGGTCCAGCTTGCCTGCGGGGGTCCGCGGCAGGGCATCGAGCACCAGCAGCTCGGCGGGGACCCCCGCGTCCGGCAGGCGCCCCAGCGCGAAGGCCCGCACCGCTGCCACCTCCGCCGCCGGATTGCCGAGTACCAGGTACCCGACGAGGCGGCCTTGGTGGGCGATCACCGCCGCGTCTGCCACCCCCGGTGCCTCGCGCAGGACCGCCGCGACCTCACCGGGTTCGATCCGGTGCCCGCGGATCTTGACCTGGTCGTCGGTGCGGCCGACAAAGCGCAGCACGCCGCGCTCGTCGACCGCCACGAGATCACCGGTGCGGTACATCCGCCCGCCCGGCTCCCACGGGCAGGCGACGAAGCGGCTCGCGGTCTCGGCGGGCCGGCCCTGATAACCGCGGGCGAGCGCGGTTCCGGACAGGTACAGCTCGCCCTCCCCCGTGGGCACCTCGCGCAGGTTCGCGTCGAGGACCACGGCGCCGGTGCCGGCGACCGGCCCGTCGCCGAGGTGAGCCGCGCTCCCGCCGTGCCAGCCGTAGGCGTCCACCGTCGCCTCGGTCGGCCCGTAGAGGTCGTGCACGGCCACACCGGGCAGCGCGCACAGTTGCTCCCACAGCGCCGGCGGGGTCGCCTCGCCGCCGACCAGCAGCACCGACGGGCAGGTTCCGGGCTCCAGCAGTCCGGCGGTGGCCAGCACCGGCAGGTACGTCGGTGTGGTGTCCAACATGTCCACGCGGTGGGTGCGCACGGCCGAGACGACGACGTCGGGGTCGCGGTAGTCGTCGATGACCACCAGTTCATGGCCGTCGAAGAGCCAGAGCAGCGGTTCCCACGACCCGTCGAAGGAGAAGGTCGCCAGATGCGCGACGCGTGCCGTGCGCCCGAGCGCGGCGCGGGCGGGCGTCATCAGGTCACGCTGGTGGGAGGCGAACAAGGCGCCCAGCGCGGCTCGGGTGAGCACGACACCTTTGGGCCGCCCGGTGGACCCGGAGGTGTAGATGAGCGCGGCGGCACCGGAACCGGGGACCGGCCCGAACGTGGGGGTGGGCGCTGGCGCGGCGACGGGCTCACCGCGCGGATCGAGCAGGACCCGGGCCGGCCCGTACGGGCAGCACGGCGCGAGGTCGGCGGTCGTGAGGACCGTCCGCGTGCGGGCGTCGTCGCCGATCTGCTGGCGGCGGGCGGCCGGGAGGTCCGGATCGAGGTACACGTAGGCCGCGCCGGCGCGCAGCACTCCGAGAATCGCGGGCACCGTGAGGGCACGGGGCAGGCACAGCGCGACGACGTCCTCTCCCCTGGCGCCGGCGGCGTGCACCGCGGCCGCGATCGCGTCGACAGTCGCACTCAGTTCGGCGAAGGTCCACCGCCGTGCCGAGGTGCGCAACGCGGGCACATCGGGTGCGGTCCGGGCCAGGTCGGCCAGCAGCGACAGCGGCGTCACGACCGGGGGCGGATCATCAGCGCGGCCCGCTTGTGCGGCAGCGACACCTCATCGAGGAGGGCGAACCCGGCCCGGGCGAACATGGCCCGGGCCGCGCCGTGGCCCGCTTCCGGATCGGCGAGGATCCGGGTGCAGGCCGGGTCACTTTGCCACAGCCCCTCGCAGATCACCCGGACCAACGTGGTGCCCAGCCCCTGCCCGGTCCGCGTCTGGTCGCCGATGGCGAGGTGTATCCCGAGGTCGCCAGGCTGGGCGTCGTAATGCGCGGCGACCACGTCCCGGGCTGGCCGGTAGATCTCGACGTAGGCCAGGTCAGTGCCTTCGCGGGAGGCGATCCACGGGCGGGAGTGCTCACCCGCGGTCTGCGCGGACAGCTCCTGCGCCCAGCGCTGCGCAGGCCAGGCCTGCCCCCACCGGGCGGCGATGTGGGGGGAGTTCATCCACTGGTGCACCAGGGCGAGGTCGACGCCGGTGCTGCTCGCCCGGCGCAGGGCCCACCCCTGACCTACCGCCGGGGTGGGCGGCGGACCGGCCGCCAGCACCGCCGCCGAGCAGACCTCGGTCACCGCGCGCGTGGTCGACATACCTGCTCCCCATCGAGATGGACCGGGCCGTCGGTCACGTCTGCTGTGTGAGGCCAAGCTTACCTAAGTAAGGCTCACGTTCGTCCATGGCGGGCCGGTGCCCGCCACCTCCGCACGGCTGCTCGACCTGCAGCGTCACCCCCAACGCCCGCTGGCCGCCGCCCCGGTGCGGGAGCGACGGCCAGCCGGTGGTGATCAGCGTGGGTCAGGGGATGTTGGTCTTGGTCTCGCAGGAGCCGGCACCGAACTCGGTGTCGGTCCCGCCGCCTCCGTCGCAGGTGTCGGTTCCGCCGCCGCCGCCGAGACGATCGTCGCCGTCACCGGCGTTGATCGTGTCGCTTCCCTCGCCGCCGAGGATCAACGGCTCGTTGCCGGCGCCGGTGTTGATGATGTCGTTGCCACCGCCGAAGATGACCCGCGCCTGGTTGGGGGTCTCCGCTGCCACGGCGGTTCCGTCGGCGTTGTTGGCGTTGCGGGCGAAGCTGTCCCCGGCCACCACGGCGCGGCGGGCGTTGCCGTCAGTGCCGAACCCGTCGATGCCCGAGCCCAGCGTGATGCGGTCGTTGCCGCCACCGAAGGAGTCGGCCTGACCGTTGGTGTAGTGGTCACCGATCACGAACAGGCTCCCGACCCCGGCCGGGATCCCGAACTGGGCGGTGCCGTACCCGCTGGGTCCGCTGAGGGTGTCGTTGCCGCCCTTGCCCGTCACCAGGCGGTCCCCGAAGTGGTCACCGGTCAGGTTCTGGGTGAACCCGCCGACCTTGGTGAGGATGTCGTCGCCACCGTTGCCGGCGATCGAGCCACCGAACGGCGGGCCCGGCGGCGGCCCGGCCGGGACGTTCTCGGTCCGGCTGACGTGGTCCCCGACGAGGTCGTCGCGCAGGCCGCCGTTGTCGCGCAGCTGGTCCTTGCCACCGTTGCCGGTGATGTTGCCGCCCTCGGTGACGATGTGGTCACCGACGAGGAAGTCGAAGGAATTCACGAACGGGTTGTTCGGGTCCGTGTCCCCCATGGAGCGCAGCCGGTCATTGCCGCCATCGCCGACGATGTCGCCGAGTTCTCCGGCGAAGTGGTCCCCGACGAGCTGGTCGCCGACGAAGGGAGAGTCCACCGTGTTCACACCGATATTGCCGGAATCGAGCAGCACGTCGTCGCCGCCGTCGCCGAAGACCGACCCGTCGTCGGTGGAGTGGTCCCCGATCAGCAGGTCGTTGCCGTCCCCGCCCAGGATCCGGTCGTCGCCGGCGAGCTGGTTGACATCGCCGGCCTCGTAGTTGGCATCGCCGACCGCGAGGTCGTCGCCCGGGCCCGCGTCGATGCGGTCGTTGCCCTTGCCGCCGCCGACGTCGTCGTTGCCGCCCTTGGCGCAGATGCGGTCGTTGCCGCCGCGGCCCAGGATCAGGTCGTCGCCGCCGGTCGCGATGATGACGTCGTCACCGCTCGTGCCGGTGATGATCCGGTCGAAGTCACCGCCCGGGTCCGGCTCGCCCTTGACGCCCTTGGTCTCCGCCTTGCCGAAGCACTTCGTCCCGTCCGGCGACAGCCCGCCCAGGTTGGCCGGTGCAGACGCGGCGGTTCGCCCCACCGACTCGGTGGTTCCGGCGTTCGCAGTCCCGGCCGATCCCGCAACCCCGACGAGGCCAACTCCCAGTGCAACCGCACTCGCGATCGCCGTTCCCACCCTGGTGCGCGATGTGCGCATGACTGCTCCCCTGTTCGTCCTGAGCGCCTCGCGGCCATCGAGCGACACCGCATCTTCCAGAACGAAGGTAAGCCTTAGTAGCCGTTCGGTGAGCCGCGACTCGCCCGTCCGGGTTAAAGGATCCGGAGCCAGTTCCGCAGCAGCGTCGCGCCGGCGTCGCCGGACTTCTCCGGGTGGAACTGCGTTGCGCACAGCGCGCCGTTCTCCACCGCGGCCACGAACGGCTCGCCGTGCGTGGTCCAGCTGACCTGAGGCGGCGGGAACGGTTTGGTGACAACCAGGTCCCAGCGACGGGCGGCGTAGGAGTGCACGAAGTAGAACCGCTCGCCTTCGATCCCGGCGAACAGGGCGCTGCCCGCAGCGGCGGCGACGGTGTTCCACCCCATGTGCGGCAGCACCGGGGCGTGCAGTCGCTCGACGACGCCGGGCCACTCCGCGCAGCCCGCCGTGGTCACGCCGTGTTCGACGCCGGTGTCGAAGAGCACCTGCATCCCGACGCAGATCCCCAGCACCGGGCGCCCGCCGGCCAGGCGCCGGCCGATGACCTCGGGCCCGCCGACCCCACGTAGGCCCCGCATGCATGCCTCGAAGGCCCCGACGCCGGGCACGACGAGCCCGTCCGCGTTCTCTGCGGCCTTGCGGTCGGCGGTCACCGTGACCTGCGCCCCGGCGCGCTCGAGCGCGCGCTGGGCCGAGCGCAGGTTGCCGGAGCCGTAGTCCAGGACCACCACCTTCGGCCCGGTCATGCCCCTCCCACCCCCACCGCCGCTGCCCACGCCGTTGCGTCAGCGACAGCGCGCGCTATAGCAGCCGGTCTCGCTGACGCTACGAGATTCACCGGGCGTCGGCCGAGAGTGTGCCCTTGGTCGAGGGGACCCCGGACTCGCGCGGGTCCAGCGCGACGGCGTCCCGCAGGGCCCGCGCCACGCCTTTGAACTGGCACTCGGCGACGTGGTGGGCGTTACGCCCGCGCAGCACGTCGATGTGCAGGGCGATCTGCGCGGAGTTCACGAACGACTCCCAGATGTGGCGGACCAGCGCCGTCTCGAAGTCCCCGATCATCGGCGAGATGCCATCGGGTTCGGTGTGCACCAGATAGGCCCGCCCGGCCAGATCGACCGCGACCCGCGCCAGCGCCTCGTCCAGCGGAACGAGCGAGTTGGCGAAGCGCCGCACCCCGGCGGCGTCGCCCAGGGCCTGCCGGAACGCGGTGCCCAGCGCGATCGAGGTGTCCTCGACGCTGTGGTGGTGGTCGATGTGCAGGTCGCCCTCGGTCTTCACCGTCAGATCGAACAGACCGTGCCGGCCCAGCTGGGAGAGCATGTGGTCGTAGAAGCCGACCCCGGTGGAGATGTCGGTCTTCCCGCTGCCGTCGAGATCGATCTCGACGAGCACATTCGACTCCTTGGTGATCCGCTCGACGCGGCCCGTCCGGCTCATACCTGAGTCTCCTTCAGAACCTCACGCAATGCGGTGAGGAAAGCGTCGTTCTCGGTCTCGGTGCCCGCGCTGACCCGCAGCCAGCCTGACAGGCCGACGTCGCGAATCAGCACGCCCCGGTCCAGCAGCCCTTGCCAGGTCACAGTCTGGTCCCCCAGACCACCGAACAGGACGAAATTAGCGTCCGAGGGGACGACGTCGAGCCCGCAGGCGGTCAGCTCGGCGACCAGGCGATCGCGTTCGCTGCGCAGCTGGCCGACCGTGGCGAGCAGGTCCGGGGCGTGGCGCAAGGCGACCCGCGCCGCGCCCTGGGTCAACTCGGAGAGGTGGTAGGGCAGGCGCACCAGCAGCAGGCACGCCACGAGCTCGGGGTCCGCGGCGAGGTACCCGACGCGCAGCCCGGCCATGGCAAACGCCTTGCTCATGGTGCGGCTCACCACCAGGCGCGGGCGGCCGGGCAGCAGGGTGAGCGCGCTGGGTACGCCGTCGCGGGCGAACTCGGCGTACGCCTCGTCGACCACGACGATCCCGGTCGTGGCCTCGTAGACGGCCTCGATCACCGCCAGGTCCAACGCCGTGCCCGTGGGGTTGTTCGGTGAGGTCAGGAACACCACGTCCGGGCGGTGGCGACGCACGGCGCCGGTGACTGCGGCAGCGTCGAGGGTGAAGTCCACCTCCCGCTCGGCGCCGATCCACGACGTCCCGGTGGCGAGGGCGATCAGCCGGTGCATCGTGTAGGACGGTTCGAATCCCATGGCGGTGCGCCCCGCGCCCGCGAAGGTCATCAACAGCTGCTGGATGATCTCGTTGGAGCCGTTGGCCGCCCAAATCTGATCCGCTGTCAGATTGTGGCCAAGATAGCCGGCGAGGTCGGCGCGCAGCGCGAGCGCATCACGGTCCGGGTAGCGGTTCAGGGTCCTCGCGATGTCGGCCGCCACTGCGGCGAGGTCGGCCGCGAGCGCGGCCGAGGGCGGGTGCGGGTTCTCGTTGGTGTTCAGGCGGACGGGCACGTCCAGTTGCGGGGCGCCGTAGGCCGACTGGCTGCGCAGGTCATCACGCAGCGGCAGGTTGGTGTCCACGAGCTAGGACTCGGGTGGACTGTCACAACGCGGAATGCGCACGCGCACCGCGTTGACGTGCGCAAGCAGATTCTCCGCACCGCCGAGCGCGTCGATGTGGTCGGCGACCTCCGCCAGGGCCGCGCGGTCGTACTCCACGAGGTGCACGCTGCGCAGGAAGGAGTGCACGCTCAGGCCCCCGGTGTGCCGAGCCGTCCCGCCGGTGGGCAGGACGTGATTGGACCCGGCGAGGTAGTCACCCAGGCTGACCGGGGCGTACGGGCCGACGAAGATCGCGCCGGCGTTACGGACCCGGCGCGCGACTGACGCAGCGTCAGCGGTCAGGATCTCCAGGTGCTCGGCGGCCCATTCATCGACGACCGCAAGGCCGGCCTCGACGTCGTCGACGAGCACGATCGCGGACTGGTTGGCGAGGGCGGAGTTCACCTGGACCTGGTTGAGCGAGACCCCGCGCTGGCGGTCGACCTCGAGCTGGACGGCGTCCGCCAACTCCGGAGAATCGGTCACCAGCAGGCAGGCAGCATTCTCGTCGTGCTCGGCCTGCGAGATGAGGTCCGCGGCGACATGGACCGGGTCGGCGCCGGCGTCGGCGAGGACGGCGATCTCGGTGGGGCCGGCTTCGGCATCGATACCGATCACGCCCTTGAGCAGGCGCTTGGCGGCGGCGACGTAGATGTTGCCGGGCCCGGTGACCAGATCGGCCGCGGGGCAGGACGCCGTGCCGTAGGCGAACATCGCGACTGCCTGGGCGCCACCGGCGGCGTAGACCTCCTCGATCCCGAGCAGGGCGCACGCGGCGAGGACGACCGGGTGGGGCCAGCCGCCGTTGTCGGGCTGGGGCGGGGACGTGACCGCGATCGAGTCCACCCCCGCCACCTGGGCCGGAACGACGTTCATCACCACCGAGGACGGGTAGGCGACGACGCCCCCGGGCACGTACAGCCCGACCCGGCGCACCGGGACCCAGCGCTCCGTGACCAAGCCCCCGGGAGCGACCTCGATGACGGTGTCGCCAGGGCGCTGCGCGGTGTGCACGATCCGGGTCCGGCGGATCGCCTCTTCCAGCGCCGCGCGCACGGCCGGATCGAGGTCGATCAGCGCCTTGTCCAGCACCTCGGCGGGAACCCGGACCGATTCCGGACGGCACCCGTCGAAGCGCTGTGCGTAGTCCAGCAACGCCTCATCGCCGCGCGCGCGCACGTCGGCGCAGATCGGCCGAACGGCTTCCAGGGTCGACTCGACGTCGACCGCGGCGCGCGGCAGGACAGCACGTGCCTGGGCACCACGCTGGGCGGCGTCACCCGCGAAAGCGGATCCGCGCAGGTCAAGGAGGGGTATCACCCGTTGATTCTACGCGTTCGGCCCGTCGACCAACCCCGCAGCGGCCCGGGCGCGGGCGGCCATCCGCACATGGAGGTCGAACAACAGCGCGTCGACGGCAGCGTCGCGCTCCGCGCCCGACTGCACGGACCACGCCTGCTGAAAGGTCGCCAGCTCCGCGCTCAGCCGCTCGTGCTCGGCGAGCAGCTCGGCGAGCTCCGGGTCCTGCACGCCGGGGGCAGGTGGCGAGGCAGGCTCGGCGGGGGCGGGCACGATACCCGCGCCGGCGCCCAGCTCGGTGATGCTGGTCCGCAGGTCCGCGATGTCCGCACGCAGGTAGGCCGGCTGCAGGTCCCAACAGCGTTGGAGCTGGGCCAGCACGTGCAGCGCCGCCCGCAACTGGCGGGTCGGCTCACCCTCGGGCACATACGGCAGGACCGCGGCGGTGAGCTCGCGGTGGATGCCCGCGAGCAGCTCGCCCGGCGTCGGTCTCAGCACGGACTCACCGCACGATCGCCGGCACGGACCCAGGACAGGCACAGCTCTATCGCGGGAACGACGGTGCGGGCCCGGTCGATCAGGCGCAGGTTCGTCGAGGTCCCGTCGACGAACGAACGCGCGGCCGCGAGGCTGATGGCCGCGAACTTCACCTCGCTGAACACGCGGTGCCAACGCAGCGAGAACTCCGACACCTGCGCGCCGCCCGCTGCGGTGTACGCCGAACAGAACTCCGCGAGCGAGACAAAGCGCGCCGGACTCCACAACGCCCGGTAGGCCCAGGCCAGATCCTCGATCGGGTCACCGATATGAGCCATCTCCCAGTCCAGCACTGCGGTGATCCGCTCGCCTTCGTAGAGCACGTTGCCGACCCGGAAGTCGCCGTGCACGACGACGGTCCGCGCGGGCGGCTGCTGATGTTCCCTCAGCCAGCCGAGCAGCCAGTCCAACGCGGGCAGCGGTTCCAGCCGGGTCCGGCGGATCTGCTCGCCCCACTGCTCAAGTTGGGGCACCTCGTCGGCCTCGGCGGGTCCCCGGCTGACCGCGTGCAGTTGCGCAGCGGCGAGCGCCAGGTCGAGTGTGCGGGCCCGACCGGTTGCTTCGTCCGCCCGCAGGAACGCCACGGCGTCGCCCGCGCCCGGCAGACGGGACAGCAGCACCGCCGGTCCGTCGAACCGCCTCCCGGCGGGGTCGGCGGCCCACACCCGCGGTGCGCGCACGCCGTTTTCGGCCAGACCGCGCAGGTGGCGGATCTCCAACTCGGGGTCGGTGCGCACCTGGGATCCTGACCCCCGCACCAGCAGGATCAACGGCTCGCGATGCGCGCCGGCGGGGTCGATCCAACTTGCGGTCGCCGACCACGCCAAGCGTGCGTTGCCGCCGAAGACCCGGTCCACGTCGTCGACCCGCAGGTTGGTCGCACCCGGCAACGCATCGGCGAGCAGATCGGCGATGCCGGCCGCGAGCGCCGCCCGCTCGTTCACCGCACGCCCGCCGCGACCCGCATGGTCTCGCCGGTGACGCCGTCCGACTGCGGTTCGAGGAAGAACGCGATGCCCTCGCCCAGATCCTGCGGGGTCACGGTGTCGCCGAGCGCGGTGTAGTCGACGTGCCGTTGCAGGTAGCCGTCGTCGATCCACTGCCGGACCCGGTCGGAGAGCACCAGCCCGGGCGCGATGCAGTTGGCGCGGATGCCCGAGCGTCCGCCCTGCATGCTCAGCGACTGGGTGAAGCCGATGACGGCGGCCTTCGCCGAGTTGTAGGCGGCGTTGCCGAGCTCGGGCCGGTTCGCGAACGCGGCGAGTGAGGCGACGTTGACGACCTTGCCGTAGCCCTGGGCGACGAAGTGCTGCTCGGCCGCCCGACACATCAGGAACGCGCTGGTGACGTTCAGCGCGTACATCGCGTTCCACGCTTGCAACGAGAACGAGCTCAGCGGGACGTCGTAGACCTCGCGGTCGATGTTCACCATGCCGCCGGCGACGTTCGCGATGCCGTGCACGGCGCCGAACTCCGACAGTGCCGCGGCCACGGCCGCAGCAGTGCCGGCCTCGGTGGTGACGTCGACCTTGATCGTGCGCAGCGTGCCCGGCAGCTCTGAAGTCGCCTCCACGGTCTCGGCCAGGCGGCGCGAGCTGAGATCGACGGCAAGCACCTGAGAACCCACGCGCAGCAGCCGGGCGACCGCCGCCCGTCCGATGCCTCCACCACCGCCGGTCACGACGTACACCCGCTGATCAAGCGGCAGCGTGAGCCGGGGCGGGGGCACGAATACGACCACGGGAGCTCCTTCTTGTCGTTGCGTCAGCGCGAGCGCTCGCTATAACGAGCGCTTTCGCTGACGTAAAGGCCATCAGATGTAGGAGCGCTGCGGGAATTCCGGGGGTCGTTTCTCGCGGAGCGCGTTGAGGCCCTCCTGCGCTTCGGGGCCGGTGAAGCCGAGAATCCCGAAGGCCAGCGAGGCCTCAAAGGACGACCAGTTCGACCGGATCCAGTTGTTCAACGCGGACTTGGTCCAGCGGATCGCGGCCGGTGCGCCCTGGGAAAGCTTGACGGCGATCTCCAGGGCGCGGGCGTCGACCTGGTCGTCGTCGACGCAGAAGGTGACCAGGCCGATCCGCTCGGCCTCCTCGCCGGTGAGTGCGTCGGAGGTCATCAGGTAATACTTCGCCTTGGACATCCCGACCAGCAGCGGCCAGATCGCGACGGCGTGGTCGTCGGCGGCGACACCGAGGGTGGTGTGCCCGTCCACGAGCTTCGCGGTCCGACCCGCGACCGTGACGTCGGCCATCAGTGCGGCGGCGAGACCACCCCCGGCGGCCGCACCGCTGATCGCGGACACGATCGGCTTGTTGCACTCGAGCATGTTCATCACCAGCGCGCGGCCCTCCTTCCACATCTGGCAGCGGAAGTCGTAGTCGTCGATGATCTGCTGGACCATGTCGAAGTCCCCACCGGCGCTGAACGCGCGGCCCTGGCCGCCCAGCACCACGGCGGAGACCTCGGGGTCGGCGTCGATCAGCTTCCAGACCGCGCCGAGCTCGCAGTGCATCCGGAAGTCGAAGGAGTTCATCGGGGGCCGGTTCATCATCACCCGCAGCACGTGCGGGGCCGGCCAATCGAGCTCCAGGCTCTCGTAGTCCGGGTACGCGATCTGCGTGGTCATCAGATTCCCCCTCCGGTGCCGAATTCCTTGCGCAGCTCGGCCTTGGCGACCTTGCCGTAAACGGCCCGCGGCAGGTCCTCGCGGATTACCAGTCTGCTCACCCGCTGGTACTTCGCCAGCTGCTCGTTGCCCCACGCCCGCAGGGTCTCGGCGTCGACGGTGCCGCCGGGGCGCAGGATGACCACGAGAACGGGCGTCTCGCCCCACTTGGCATCCGGCACCCCGATCGCGGCGCATTCGCTGACCTCGGGGTGCCGCATGAAGGCCGCTTCGATGTCGACGGCGAAAATGTTGATCCCGCCGGACTTGATCATGTCCTTACGCCGACCGGAGATGTACACGAACCCGTCGGCGTCGAGGTGTCCCATGTCGCCGGTGCGCAGGAAGGTCCGCCCGTCCGGAGCGACCCAGGTGATCTCTGCGGTGAGCGCGGGGTTCTTGTAGTAGCCGGTCATCATCATCAGCGAATGCGCGACGATCTCGCCGGTCTGCTCTGCGGGGAGCTCCACACCGTCGTCGCCGATCACCCGGATGTCGTCGAGCAGGGCAGCCTTGCCGACGCTGGTGCGCTTGCCACGCGCCGCGTCCGCGGGAATGCGCAGCGTCGAGAACCCCTCGGTGAAACCGTAGACCTCGTAGAGACCGGCACCGGGAAAGGCCGCCTCCCAGGCCCGGTAGGTCTTCTCCGCCATCGGCTGACCAGCCGTCACCAGGGCCCGCAGGGAGGAGACGTCGAATGCGGCGAGCTTGTCGTGCTGCAGGATCGCGATCCACTGCGTCGGGACGAGAAAGGCGTGGGTGGCGCGCTCCCGTTCGACGGCGGACAGGAACGCCTCGGCCGAGAAGGAGGGCAGGATGACGAGCGTGCCGCCGGCGTACATGGTCGGTGCCATGGTGATCCAGGTTCCCGACGCGTACGGCGGGGTGCCGAGCACGGCAACGGAGTACCGGTCCACAGCCAGACCCATGGCGAAGCCGTACGGGTACGCCATGCGGCTGCGATGGGTGTGCTCCGCGCCCTTGGGCTGGCCGGTACTGCCCGAGGTGTACAGGATCGAGATGATGTCGCTCGGGTCGATGCGCGCGCCGCACGGCTGGGGTGAGGCCGCGGCCAGCTCCTCGCGGGCCGGCGCCCAGCCCGGCCCGGCTTCGCCGAAAGTCAGCCACGCGGTGACCGCCGGCAGGCGGTCACGGATGGAGTCCAGCTTGGCCTGGGTTCCGGTGTCGGCCACCATCGCCACGGCGTCGGAGTCCGCGGCGAGACGCGCGAGGGAGTCCACATCGAGCATGACGTTGAGTGGGACGGTGGCGCAGCCCGCCTTGGCGCTGCCCCAGAACGCGATCCACGCCTGCACCGAGGCGGGCATGAACAGGGCGACCTTGTCGCCCTTGCCAAGTCCGCGGGCGCGCAAGGCATTGGCGAAGCGGTTGGTGAGGGCGTCTACCTCGCGCCAGGTCAGGCGCTGGTCCTCGCACACCACGGCGACCGAGTCGCCGCAGGTCCGGGCGTGGTGCGCGAAGACATCCGGCATCAGCGCGAGGTCGTAGCTCACACTCATCAGAGCAACTCCCATCCTGGCTTGCCCGCCACGCAAGCTTGGTACGCGTCGGGTTCCAGCGGCTGCAGGATCCCGGTCGTGGAGCCACCGTCCCAGCGCACCCGGCAGTGGTGCTCGTCGAGTCCCCGTAGCGCGCGCCGGACACTCGGGTCGGTGACGTCGAAGCGGTCCCACTCCACCCGCGCCGGCCCCGAGTACTCGCCGTGGTGCAGACCACCCGCACAGGAGGCGGACACGGGCGTCCCGCCGTAGAACCCGCATCGCAGGTATGCGCTCTGGTGCCCCAGTCGCTCCAGGTGCAGGGTGCGCCGGCTGCCGTCGTCGAAGGTCAACTCGACCACGCCCTCGACGAAGATCTGGGTGTCGTCCTCGAAGCGCAGCCGGCGACGGACTTCGCTCACCCGACCGGGGTCCCGACGTGGATCCCGCAACGGCGTCAGGACCGTCTTGCCCCACACCGCGACGTCACCGAGGTCGATCCACATCCCGCCCATCCAGCCGGCCCGCCCGGGTCGACCGCCGTTGAGGGTCGGGCCGCCGACGTTTCGCCCGACGCCCCAATGGCGATCACGGGTGCCGTGCGCCGCCCCGGCCGGCCACTCGATGCGCTGCGCCCCGACCTGGATCCACCCGGTGACGGCGGCGAAGCCTTCGAACCCGGCCGTGACGTGGCGCTCGCCGAGACCGTCCGGGGGGACCTCCGGTCCCCACGCGGCGTTGTAGACCACCCGGTGGGTGTCGGTGACCGTCAGGTCATAGCCAAAACCCCACTCGCCGACGTCAAGCCGGTGCCGCCACAAGCGCATGCCCTGGATGATCTGCGGCTGGAGCGGACCCACCGTCAGATCATTGCGGTCGTGGGCGTCGCGCATCGGCCGGAACGCCCGCACCGCGCGGTGGTCGCCACGCAGGTTGACGATCGCGTAGGCCTCGGCCCGGCGCAGATTCGGGTAGAGGCTGCCACCGACGGCCAGCAACACCTCGCCCGTGTCGTCGTGCCAGACATTCCAGTACCGCTCGAAGAACCGCAGGTCCACACTCGGGCGGCCATCGGGATCGGCCAACGTGCCGGGACCGGTGTGCACCAGCTGATCATCGGCGGGATCCAGCACCCGGGCAGAAGTCACGACAGGGCCACCGGCAACCGGGCAGGACCACGGGCCACCACCGAGTTGACCCACTCGATCTGGGACAGGTCCTCGGTGATCCGCCAGTGTGGGAAGCGGCGCAGGATCTCCGAGATCGCGATCTGCGCCTCCATCCGAGCGATGGGCGCCCCCAGGCAGAAGTGCACACCCTTGGAGAACGCGAAGTGGGCGGCCGGGTGCCCGGTCACGGCGAGGGTGTCCGGGTCGGTGAACACCGCCGGATCCCGGTTGGCAGCGGCGAGCACCGCGAAGATCCGGTCCCCCGCACGAAGGTGCTGCCCCGCCAACTCGGTGTCCGTCACCACCAGGCGCGCGGTGGAGAGCACCGGTGAATCGAAGCGCAGGAACTCCTCCACCGCCGTGCCGATCAGCCCACCCGGATCCCCGGCGAGGGTGGCGTGGGCAACGGGGTCGGCAGCGAGGGCCAGCAGGGCGTTGCTCAGCAGGTGCGCGGTGGTCTCCTGGGCGCCGTTGGCGATCATCATCATCGCGGCGATGATCTCGTCCTCGGACAGGCGGTCCGTGCCGACGGCGTTGCCCAGCAGGTGAGTGACCACGTCCGGGCGGGGATCGATGCGGCGCTCCGCGATGAGATCCCGGAACAGTTCGGCCATGGACTGCGCGCCGTTACGCGCCTTGACGTACTTGTCCGGCACTCCCCGGGCGCTTCCGATGAACAGCATCATCTCGTCGGACCATCCCTTGACCTCGGCGAGCCGGGCGCGCGGGACCCCGAGCAGGTCCATCACGGCGTAGCCGGGCAGCCGCAGGCCGATCTGGCTGTAGAAGTCGAAGCTCTCGCCGGTCCCGAGCTCGTCGAGCAGGTCGCCGGTGATCTCGGTGATCGCGGCGCGCATCCGGTGGACCATCTTGGGATTGATCGCCGAGGCCAGGTGGCGGCGCACCCGGGTGTGATCCGGCGGGTCCTGGAACACCACCCATTGGGTGAGCCAGTCGAGCACCTCTCCCGCCGTCGTGCGGTCCGGTTCGAGCAGGTGGGCGTTGATCTGGCCCAGCCGGTTCGCGGAGAACACTTCGGGCGTCATCACAACGGCGTTGACGCTGGCCCAGTCCAGCGCGAGCCATCCGGACAACGCCGGGCACCACGCGACCCCACCCAACGCCCGGAGCTCGGCGAAAATCGCGTACGGGTCACGTAGCGTCGCCGGATCCCGCGGATCGTAGGTCACCGGCACTCCCGGCCCCTCTCGCGCCGCAGGAACGAACGATTGTTGGGTGAACCCTTTCCACTCCGGGCGCATTGTGCAAGCGTGCGCTCATGAACATGCCGATCAAGCGCGTCGTCACCGGTGTCGACCCCAAGGGGACGTCGATCTTCTACTCCGACGAGGCGGTGCCGGCCGAGACGCTGGCGATGATGCCGGGCGCGGAGTTCTTCCGCGTGTGGGGCACCGACAGTGCCCCGCGTAGCCCGGTCACCGACCCTGAGCCGGCCAACCACACCTTCTTCCCCGGCCCGAAGGGCTCGCGGTTCGCGCTGCTGCGCTTCCCCCCGGAGCAAGCGCCGGACCCGAACGCCGCCGCCCCGGATGCAGCCGCCCTGACCGCGATGGCGGCCGAGGCCGAGGAGAAGTTCCCCGGCCTGATCGGGGTCTTCGAACCCGACGCCCCGGGAATGCACCAGACGCTCAGCCTCGACTACGCGATCGTCATCGAGGGCGAGTTGTGGCTGACCCTGGACGACGAGGCGAGCGTGCACCTGCCGACCGGATCCTGCGTGGTGCAGAACGGCGCGCGTCATGCCTGGAACAACCGCGGCTCGGTGCCCGCGACGCTCGCCTACGTGATCCTCGACGCCAGCTGATAGGGACGACATGCCTACGCACACACCCCGGGTCGACGCCGTCGTCGTCGGCGCGGGCTTCGCCGGCCTGCGCAGCATTCACGAGTTGCGCAAGCTCGGCATGAGCATGCAGGTCTTCGAGGCCGGCAGCGACGTCGGCGGCACCTGGTACTGGAACACGTACCCGGGTGCGCGCACCGACACCGAGAGCTGGGGTTACTGCTTCTACTTCGACCGTGAACTCGGCCAGGACTGGGAGTGGGCCGAACGCTTCCCCGCCCAGCCCGAGGTGCTGCGCTACATGCGCCACGTCGCGGACCGCTTCGACATGCGCAAGGAGATCGCGTTCAACGCCCGGGTCGACGGCGCGTTCTTCGACGAGGCCACCAACCTGTGGACCGTGCGTACCGACGCCGGGCACGAGGTGACCTGCCGCTGGCTGATCACCGGCCTGGGCTGGCTCGGCGTCGCCTACAAGCCCTCGATCCCGGGCCTGGACTCCTTCACCGGCGAGTGGCTCCAGACCTCGCTGTGGCCCAAGACCGAACCTGAGCTAGCCGGCAAGCGCGTCGCCGTGATCGGCACCGGCGCCACCGGGGTTCAGGTCATCCAGACCACGGCACCGATCGTGGAGCATCTGACGGTCTTTCAGCGCACCCCGAACTTCGTGATGCCCGGGCGCAACCACCCGCTCACCGACGAGACCCGGGCCGCCCTGCGCCGCGACTACGACGAGATCTGCGCCCAAACCTTCAAGCACGTCTTCGCGTTCCCGATGGACCCAGCCGGGCGCGTCGCCGGTGACGTCACCGACGACGCGGACATCCACCGAATCTTCGAGCGGGGCTGGGAGGACGGGGGCTTCCGCTACATCTTCACCACCTTTGACGACATGCTCGTCGACCAGCGGCTCAATGATCTGGCCTCGGAGTTCGTGCGCAACAAGATCCGCGCGATCGTCAAGGATCCGGTCACCGCCGAGTTGCTCTGCCCGAAAACCCACCCGATCGGCGGCAAGCGCCCACCGCTGGGCAACTTCTACTTCGAGACCTACAACCGCCCCAACGTCTCCCTGGTCGATGTCCGGGCCGACCCGATCACAGAGATCACCCCGACCGGACTGCGGCTGGCCTCCGGCGCCGAGCACGAGGTCGACGTGATCATCTTCGCGACCGGGTTCGACGCGATGACCGGGCCGCTGTCGAAGATGAATGTGCACGGCGTCGGTGATCGCATCCTCGGCGACGTCTGGACCACCGAAGGCCCGTGTCTGCACCTGAGCGTGTCCCAGCCCGGCTTCCCCAACCTGTTCGCGATCCTGGGCCCCCAGGCCCCGTTCGCCAGCCACCCCCCGGTGATCGAGAAGCAGGTCGAGTTCATCGGCAAGGTCCTCGCCCACGCCCAGCGCACCGGCGCCGAGCGCGTCGAGGCCACCGCCGAAGCCGGCGCTGCGTGGACCGCGATGTGCGACATGATCCTGGGCATGACCCTGGTCCCCCAGGGGCTCCAGGACCGGCCCTGGTTCCTCGGCGCGAACGTCCCCGGCAAGAAGCCGTCGACTCTGTGCTACCTCGGCGGGATGGCCGGCTACGTCGCCGAGCTCGATAAGGAAGTGGCCGGCGGCTTCGGCGGTTTTCACTTCGCTGCCATCCCTGTCCCGTCCTGAGAGCCCCGCCCGCACCCGCCGGGCACCGCATACGCTTCCGACCATGACCGAGCGGCTCCCACTCTTTCCGCTCGGGACAGTCCTCTATCCCGGCCTGCTGCTCCCGCTGCACATCTTCGAGCAGCGCTACCGCCAACTTGTCGCGGACCTGACGGCCGACCTGCCCCCGGACACCGATCTGGACAGCGACGACGACCAGGGCGCCCGCGCCGCGTTCGGCGTCGTGGCGATCCGCGAGGGCCGCGAGACCGGCTCGGACGGTGCACGCGCCCTGCACGCGATCGGCTGCACCGCCGAGCTACGCCGGGTGGAGTCCCTGCCGGACGGGCGCTTCGACCTGATGACCACCGGGGCGCGGCGCTTCAGACTGCACGACGTGGACACCAGCGGCACCTACCTCGTCGGCCAGGTGACCTACCTCGACGAGGATCTCGGGGATGCCGCCGCGGTGCTGGCGCGCTCGGTCACCAAGCACTATCTGGCCTACCGCGACCAGCTGTTGTCCCTGCAGGGCCAGGCGCCGCGGATCCGCGGTGACCTGCCGACCGATCCGCTGGTGCTCTCCTACCTGGTCGCGGCGGCGATGGTTCTCGACCGCCCGGACAAGCAACGCCTGCTCGAATCCGGTGACGCAAGCACCCGACTGCGGACCGAGCTGGGCCTACTGCGGCGTGAGCGGGCGATGCTCACGCACCTGCCCTCGCTACCCGGCGCCGACCTCGCCCGCGACACCGGCTGCCTCAACTGACCTCGGCTTGGCGAGGGATACCGCGCCCGGGACGCCGTGGTGCGCGGCGGGCTCGGGCGCGTCGCCAGTGGCCTCGGCCTCGGCAGGCGTGCGCTCCAGACCACCGATCAGCGAGAGATAGCTGACCAACACCCCGACCGGCCAGGCCAGCAGCACCGCGTCGGCCCGCAGCTCGAGGGCACCGTTGACCGTTTCACCCTCGGCAAGACCGAAAGCGGTGGCGCTGATCGGCGGCGGTCCGAAAGCCTGCCCGACCTCGCGCGCCAGGTAGGCGGCCAGGAGCGCCGCGAACGTGGTGCCGAGGATCGCGCCCAGGTCTCCCCGCCAGCGCCAGTAGCCCAAGCCCCCACTGATCGCACCGACCAGCAGCCCGAGGATCAGGAACCACCCGTCGGCAGCGATGAACTCCGAGGTGTCCTGGTTGTCCAGAAACACATCGCCGGCGATGTTGACATAGGTCGGTGTCGGCGCCACCGCCTGCCACACCATGCCCACGTAGGGCGCGATCGCAATCGTGAGCGCCGCCGTCAGGGCCGCCACCCGAAGTTCGGCGGTGGTGCCCAGGGAGCGGAGCAGGGCACCGATCGAGGACAGCCGACCGCCCACCCCCTCCGGGCGCGGTGTCGGCTTGGCCCGGTTTCCCACCCGACCAGTATCCCCGAGGGCGTCCGACCCATCCGCAGGCCGTGCCGAACCGAGTCGCAGGGCTTACCAGCCGGTAGAACGGCGTGCTACAAAAGTCCGAATTCTGCAGTTCTGCGCCGGACGCGAGACGAGGCCGATTCGCATGGCGGTGACCGCCACACCCGAGTTCACCGCGCACACCGCGCCCGTGCGTACCGCCCTAGGGCGGTGGGGTGCTTACGTCGCGCGCAACCCACGCCGGGTCATCTGGTGCACCGTGGCCGCCCTGGTCGGCTTCGCCGCGCTGGCCCCGATCTTCCTTGCCCGACTGCTCGGGGTCGGTTACGACACCCCCGGCACGGAATCGGCCCGGGCCACCGAGATCATCCAGAATCGGCTGGGCTCACAGGAGGCCGTACTGGTCGTGGTCTCCAGCTCCGGGCGCAGCGCGACCGACCTCGCGTTCGCCCGGGTGTTCAATGCGGCGCTCGCAGCGGTGGCGCAGGTCGATGGCGTCGCCGGAATTCCGTCGGCCGATCTCGGCGGCGCGACCTCACTCGACGCCAAGGTCGTCTACCGGACCGTGCTGCTCTCCGGTGACGCCGGCGAGCGGCAGAAGACCGCCAAGGAACTCAAGTCAGACCTGGACGCCATCGACACCGCAAGTCTTGACGCGGCCGACCTGAGGATCGGCCTGTCCGGGGAGAGCCCGTTCTTCGTCGACCTGCTGCATGCCGAAGAGGAGGGCCTGGCTCTCGCTGAGGCCGTCGGCCTGCCCCTGGCCCTGCTGGTCCTGTTCTTCACCCTCGGCTCGGTGGTGGCTGCCGGCCTGCCGATCCTCATCGGCCTCGCCGGGACCGTGGTCGCGCTGGGCATCCTGGGCTTCCTGAGCCTGTTCACCACGTTCGACATCTTCGCCGAGAACGGCGTCATCATGGTCGGCCTCGCGGTCGGGATCGACTACGCACTGCTGATCGTGCGCCGCTTCCGCGAAGAACGCGCACGACACGACGTCGAGACGGCGACCGCGATCACCTTGGAGACGGCCGGGCGCACCGTGCTGTTCTCCGGTGCGACGGTCGTCCTCGCGCTGTTGCCGATGGCAGTGATCAACGTGCCGACGTTGAGCAAGTTCGCTTTCGCCGGCCTGCTCGGGGTCGGCGCCTCGATCGTGATGGCGCTGGTCCTGCTGCCCGCCGTGCTGGTGCGCCTCGGTGATCGCGCGCTGCGGGTGCGGCTACGCCGGATGCGCGAGCGGGGCTTCGCCGCTGGTGGCGGTTCCCCGCGCTGGGAGGCGTTGGCGCGCGCGGTCATGCGTCGCGCGTGGCTGGTGCTGGCCGCCGTCACCACCCTGCTGGTGCTGGCCGCCTCGCCCCTGCTCGGCGCCAAGGCCGGGATCGACCTCAACGTCCGTGCTTTTTCTGATGAGCCGTCAGTCGTGACACTCGGCACGCTGCAGCAGGCGTTCCCGGCGATCAGCCTCGGCAAGGTCGAGGTCGCCGTCCTCGGCGGCGAGGACGCCCGGATAGCCACCGAGGGCGTCCTGCGCGCAGATCCCGTGTTCTCCGAGATCCGCACCCAGTCCCTCGAAGCCGGCACGTACCTGGTCACCGCCGGCCTCACGGTCGCCGACGACGACCCGGCGGCTGAGGACGCCGTCGAACGCGCCAGGGCAGCCCTGGCCTCGAGCCTTCCCGCCGGCGGGAAGGCCTTCGTCGGCGGCACCACCGCGCGCAGCATCGACTACGCCGACGAGGTTGCCGACAAGACCGCACTGGTGCTGATCGCGACCATGACGTTGTGCTTGCTGCTGCTGCTCGTCATGCTGCGCAGTCCCCTGCTCGCCCTCAAGGCCGTCATCACGAACCTGCTCGGCATCGCCGCCGCCATGGGCCTGACGGTACTGGTCTTCCAGGAGGGCTACGGCGAATCGGTGCTGGACTTCACCAGCCCCGGCTACCTGCAGGCCTGGATGCCGTTGACGTTGTTCGTCGTGCTGTTCGGGCTCTCGATGGACTACGAGGTCTTCCTGGTGTCCCGGATGCGGGAGGAGTACCTGCGCACCGGCAACAACACCGAAGCCGTCGCCCTGGGCCTGGCCCGCACCGGCGGCGTCATCACCTCCGCCGCGCTGATCATGATCGCGATCTTCGGCGCCTTCATGCTCTCCCCCGCGCCCGAGATCAAGCAGCTCGGCTTCGGTCTCGCCGTCGCCATCCTGATCGACGCCACGATCATCCGCGCCCTGCTCGTGCCCGCCTTCATGCGCATCGCCGGAGACTGGAACTGGTGGTGTCCGCGCTGGCTCGACCGCGCGCTGCCCCGGATGGGCGAGCACGTCTGAGGGCCGAGGATCGTCAATTCCTGTCGGCTGAAGCTGCAGATTGCTACCAGAGCGACGCCACCACGCCCAGATCCCGCCTCCCCCGTATCAATGTGCAGCTTCAGCCGACGCCCCGCACGCGGCGGACCGGGTTAGGGCACCGTCTCGGAACGAGGGCGGGCTTCGGCAGAGGGTGGGAGTGCGGGAGCGAGATCGGCCAGCACTTCCTCGACGAGCGACGGGTCGCGAGGGTACGGAAGGTTGCCGGAGAGCCACAGGATCGCCAGACCGTGGACAAGGGCCCACGCAACCGTGGTCTGTCTTGCGAGGTCCTGCGCGTCGGTCAGTCCGGTAGTTGCCCTCAACGCTCGGTCGACCACCGAGAAGGCGATGGAACGCTCTCGAACCAAATCGGGATTCTCGGTGTCGAGCAGTGCCGGGTCGAACATCACCGCGAAATGAGCTGGGTGAGCGAGAGCGAATTCGATGTAGCGCTGCCCGGTCGTCATGGGATCGAGCGCCAGCTCCGGAGCGGTGCGTTCATGCAACATCCGAAAGCCCTGAGCGGCCAGCGCCGTGTAGAGGCCTCGCTTGTCTCCGAAGTGGTGCGCTGGCGCCGCGTGGGACACGCCGGCACGACGAGCCAGAAGGCGCAAGCTCAGTCCAGCTACGCTGCGCGCTTCAATCTCCGCCGCAGCGGCCTCAAGAAGCACCTCGCGGAGCGTCCCGTGGTGGTAATGGCCTCCGCCCTCGCTGTCATCGATGTGATCGCGATTCACACCACCACTCTCCTCCCACATCTTGACAGTGTAAAGATGGGGCTCAATTATCGAAACTTGCCGCTGTCAAGATTGAGTCGGCACTACGAAGCGAGGCGGCAGCGATCTCAAGCGTCCCGCGCCCCTAGGAGTGAAGGAGGCGACGTAGTGGCACGAATAGTGGTGCTGGGAGCGACCGGCTACACGGGCCAATTGGTCGTCGCGCAACTGGTGGCCGCAGGTCATCGGCCCACGCTGGCCGGACGCAATGGCGCACGGCTCACCGCGTTGGCAGCGCGCTACGACGATCTTCCACACGCGCGAGCTGACGTTACCGACCCGGACAGCGTGCGCGGTCTGGTCAGCGGCGGCGATGTGCTGGTGAGCACGGTCGGCCCGTTCGGCCGGTACGGCCGGGCGGCGCTGGAGGCCGCAACGAGCGCGGGAGCGCATTACGTCGACACCACCGGCGAGAGCGAGTTCGTCCGCGAGGTCTTCGAGGTTTACGGACCACGGGCGCAGCGGGCCGGTTGCGCCCTGCTCAGCGGGATCGGCTATGACTTCTTCCCCGGCAACGCGGCTGGCGCGCTCGCCCTGCGCGACGGCGGGCCAGCGGTGCAACGCCTGGACATCGGCTACTTCATGCCCGGCATACGGCCGCGGGCTGTGCTGCGCGGCATGACCGCCAGGGGCCGGGATTCGGCACCGCTGAGCAGCGGCACGATCGCCACCATCGCCAGGTCCGTTCTCGACGGCCAGGCTCCCAGCCTGATCGCCGGTCAGATCGCCGTCAGGCCGATCGGGCGAGAGGTGCACTCCTTCCCCACTCCGGACGGCCCGCGCCGGGCCGCTCTCGCCGGGGGGAGCGAGCCGCATGCGTTGCCGCGGCTGTCCCCCGCCCTGACCAATGTCCGGGTGTACATGGGCGTGGCAGCTCCGGCCCGCGCACTGCAGGCCCTGTCCTACGCCGCCCCGCTGCTGCGGCGCCGCCCGCTGGTGGGGCTGATCCGTACGTGGGCTGATTCCGCCCTGACCCGAACCGGTCAGGGCCCGGACGCGCAGGTCGTCGCCACGACCGCGAGCCTGGCCGTGGCCATCGCCTCCGATCGCGCCGGCCGCGCGCTGGCGACGGCGAGCCTGCTCGGCCCGAACGCCTACCAGATCACCGGCTACCTGGCCGCGTGGACCGCCGGCGAGCTTGCACAAGGTCGCGCGGGCGGATCTGGCGCGCTCGGGCCGGTGGACGCCTTCGGCCTCGACCGCGTCGAGACCGCGTGCACGGACGCCGGTTTCCGACGCCTGTGAAACCGGCCTCACGAATCCGGCAGCCTTCGAGCACCGCTAACTGGAGCAATCGACCGCTACGGCCAGCGCCGCACAGACCTCTCGCATCCGCCCCTCGCCCAATCGACCCAGCCGCGAGACCAGGACAGCAACGGACACACTCTCGACCGAGTCGAGGTTCACCGCTGACCGCAACGGGACGGGGTCCTCGCCGGGGGTGAGCACCACCTCGCTGACCAGCCCGCGAATCGTCGTCGTGCAAGGCGCGACGAGCGCCCGGCGATGACGCGGGATCACCGCGTCCCGGGACAAGACGACCACCGGCCGCCGGCCGATCTCGGCCATCTCGCACCACCACACCTCCCCGCGCGCCGGCAGCCCGCTCACGAGGCCGCCGCAGCCCGCCGAAACGATGCCAGGTCGCCCCACTCATCCGGGGTGTCCAGGGGAAGTTCGTCGTACGCGGCGTAACCGGCGTCGATCTCGGCGCTGCGATGGCGGGCCAACAATGCTTCGAGGGCGTGGTCCACGAGGGCCGCATCAGTGCTGAACGCCAGCTTGCGAGCCTGCTCCAGCAGCGCGGCGTCGACCGTCGTGCTCAGCCGTATGCGATTCATGGCACAACTATGCCATGTGCCGCCACGCTCCGTCAGCCGAGACAGCTCGGACCGAGCAGGGCCTTCAGGTCCCCGAAGAGGGCAGGTGAGGGGGTAACGAACGGGCTCGGCTTCGGCCTCGCCGTCGCCATCCTGATTGACGCGACGATCATCCGCGCCCTGCTCGTGCCCGCCTTCATTCGCATCGCCGGAGACTGGAACTGGTGTGTCCGCGCTAACTCGACCGCGCGCTGCCCCGCATCGGCGAGCACGCGTAGGCCTGGGCCCGCGCCCATTGAGGCACCTCCGCCACCCGTCATCCGACATCGATGAGCCGCCGGATGACGCGCTTGATCTCGGCGATCTTCTTCGGTGTCAGTTCCACGTCGATGGGGCGAACCAGGCGCCGGTAGTCGACGGCTTTGACCTGATCACACAGCACGGCGCTCGGGCGCTCCAGGTCGACCTCCGGATGGATCGCGAGCCCCCGTAAGCGCGTGGTGCAGGGAGCGACGTAGACAAGCTCGTTGGGAAGCCGGCACGACATCGCACTGCTGACGATCACCGCGGGGCGCAGACCGGCTTGCTCCCGGCCGAGCTGCGGGTCGAAGTTCACCCACCAGACCTGCCAGGGGCTCAGATTCCAGCTAGTCCCGGACTGCAATGTCGACCTCGACGAGCGTGCGGTTCTCGGCGAGGTAATCCGCATATGCCTGCGGGTCAGCCATCAGGGTGGCGTACTGAGCCTGCACCGTCCGCTCGAACAGCAGCGCCTCGAGCGCCTCGTCCAAGGACACGCCCCCCATCTCCGCCGCGACGGCGGCGAGCTGGTCGCGGTTCTCCTTCGCCACCCGGATCGTCGTCTGCATGCGCTAAGTATACGTTCAGTACACGTCCTTGTCGATTGAGTGAGGCACCGCCTCACCGCCGCCGTCGAACCAGCGGGTCCAACGCGGAACCAGCGCTGGCCGACGGGGCCGACGGAGCCGGACGCGAGCGAGGGACATCAAGGCGACCCGCGTGGCCGAAGGACACGCGAAGAGCGAAGCGAGGAGTCCCCTCTGTCCCTCGCCGCGACCGGTGCAGTCGACCTGTCAGCCCAGACAGCTGGGCCCGAGCAGGGCTTTCAGGTCGCCGAAGAGGGCGGGTGAGGGGGTGACGAACGGGCCCTTCTCCAGCCGCATCGTCAGCGTGCGGGCGCGGCTGGCCAGTTCCAGGTGGACCTCGATGGTGCCGGGGTGGGCCGCGAGGACGTCCTTGAGGCGGTCGACCAGGGGCTGGCGGCAGCGGTCGGCGGGGAGCTTGACGATGACGGGCCCGCCGGTGGACTTGGTGACGTCCGGGAGGGTCAGCTCCATGGCGACGAGCTTGGGAGTGTCGTCCCGGCGGTCGAGGCGGCCCTTGACCGCGACGACGATGTCCTCCGCGAGCTGGCCACCGATCAGTTGGTAGGTCGCGGGGAAGAACATGCACTCGATCGCGCCGCCGAGGTCCTCGACCATGGCGATCGCCCAGGGGTTGCCCTGCTTGGTCATCTTCCGCGAGATCGAGGTGATCAGCCCGGCAATCGTGACCGAGGAGCCGTCCGGGCGCGCGTCATCGCCGGTCAGCGCCGCGATCGGGCAGTCCGCGACCATCGCGAGGATCGGCTCGATCCCCAGCAACGGGTGGTCGGAGACGTAGAGCCCGAGCATCTCGCGCTCGTAGGCGAGCAGCGTGGCCTTGTCCCACTCGTTGCTGCCGATCTCGATGTCGATCGAGCTGTCCCCACCGGCGGCGCCGGAGTCCATGCCGCCGAACAGCGAGTCCTGCCCGATGGCCTCATTGCGCTTGATGTCGATGACGGCGTCGATGGCGCGTTCGTGGATCTGCACCAGCGCGCGGCGCGGGTGCGAGAGCGAGTCGAAGGCGCCGGCCTTGATGAGGGACTCGACCGTCTTCTTGTTGCAGACCTGGGCAGGCACCTTGCGCAGGAAATCCGCGAACTCGGTGAACTCTCCTGCGTCGGTGCGTGCGGCCACGATCCCGGCGACGACGTTGGCGCCGACGTTGCGGATCGCGGACAGCCCGAAGCGGATGTCGGTGCCGCGCGGGGTGTAGTCGGCCTCGGAGGCATTGACGTCCGGCGGGAGCACCTTGATGCCCATGCGTCGGCACTCACCGAGGTAGAGCGCGGACTTGTCCTTGTCGTCACGCACCGAGGTCAACAGCGCAGCCATGTACTCGGCCGGGTAGTTGGCCTTGAGGAAGGCCGTCCAGTAGGAGACCAAGCCGTAGCCCGCGGTGTGCGCCTTGTTGAAGGCGTAGTCGGAGAACGGGACGAGGATCTCCCACAGCGTCTTGATCGCCGCGTCGGAGTACCCGTTGGCCTTCATCCCGTCGGAGAACGGGACGTACTCCTTGTCGAGGATCTCCTTCTTCTTCTTGCCCATCGCGCGCCGCAACAGGTCGGCAGCGCCCAAGGAGTACCCGGCGAGCTTCTGCGCGATCGCCATGACTTGTTCCTGGTACACGATCAGGCCGTAGGTGTCACCCAGGATCTCCGCAAGTGGTTCGGCGAGCTCAGGGTGGATCGGCACCACCGGCTTGCGCCCGTTCTTGCGGTCCGCGTAGTCGTTGTGCGCGTTCGCGCCCATCGGTCCAGGGCGGTAGAGCGCGAGCACCGCGGAGATGTCCTCGAAGTTGTCCGGCGCCATCGCCCGCAGCAGGGAGCGCATCGGTCCGCCGTCGAGCTGGAACACCCCGAAGGTGTCCCCCCGGGTCAACAGCTCGTAGGCCTTACGGTCCGTCAGTTCCAACGTCTCCAGGACCAGGGGCTGACCGCCGTTGATCTCGATGTTGGCCAGGCAGTCATCGAGCACGGTGAGGTTGCGCAGACCCAGGAAGTCCATCTTGAGCAGGCCGAGGGACTCGCACGCACCCATGTCGAACTGGGTGATGATCGCCCCGTCCTGCTCACGGCGCTGGATCGGGATGACATCCAGCAGCGGCTCGCTGGACAGGATCACCCCGGCCGCGTGCACGCCCCACTGCCGCTTGAGGCCCTCCAGCCCCTTCGCGGTGTCGACAACCTTCTTCACGTCGAGGTCGGCCTCGTACAGCGCGCGGAACTCGGCGGCCTCGGAGTACCGCGGGTGGGTGGTGTCGAAGATCCCGGCCAGCGGGATGTCCTTGCCCATCACCGCCGGCGGCATTGCCTTGGTGATGCGGTCCCCCATCGCGAAGGGGTAGCCCAGGACCCGGGAGGCGTCCTTGACGGCCGCCTTGGCCTTGATCTGGCTGTAGGTGATGATCTGCGCGACACGTTCCTCGCCGTAGGTCTCGGTGGCGTAGCGGATCATGTCGCCGCGGCGACGCTCGTCGAAGTCCATGTCGATGTCGGGCATCGACACGCGCTCGGGGTTGAGGAAGCGCTCGAAGAGCAGGCCGTGCTTGAGCGGGTCCAACTCGGTGATGCCCAGGGCCCAGGCGATCACCGCCCCGGCGGCCGAGCCGCGACCCGGCCCGACCCGGATCTTGTTGTTCTTCGCGTACTGCACCAGGTCCGCGGTGACCAGGAAGTACCCCGGGAAGCCCATCTGGATGATGACGCCGGTCTCGTACTCGGCCTGGGCCAGGTGCGCCTCGGGAACGCCCTGAGGGAAACGCAGGCGCAGCCCCCGCAGCACCTCCTTGCGCAGCCACGATTCCTCCGTCTCCCCCTCCGGCACCGGAAAGCGCGGCATCAGGTTCTGGCCGTCGGTGAAGGACATGTCGCAGCGCTCGGCGATCAGCAGCGTGTTGTCACACGCCTCGCGCAGGTCGTACTGGCCCTGCCAGAGGTTGCGCATCTCGGCCGGGGACTTGAGGTAGAAGTCCTGGGCGTCGAACTTGAAGCGGTTCGGGTCGGCGAGGGTCTTGCCGGACTGCACGCACAGCAACACCTCGTGCGCGCCGGCGTCCTCGGCCTTGGCGTAGTGCAGGTCGTTGGTCGCCAGCAGCGGCAGGTTGAGGTCCTTGGCCAGGCGCAGCAGCCCGTCATGGGCGCGCTTCTCGATGCCGATGCCGTGGTCCATCAGTTCGCAGAAGAAGTTCTCCGCGCCGAAGATGTCGCGGAACTCCCCCGCGGCCGCCTTCGCCTTGTCGTAGTTACCGATCCGCAGCCAGGTCTGGATCTCCCCGGACGGGCAGCCGGTGGTGGCGATCAGACCCTTGCCGTAGGCATGGAGCAACTCGCGGTCCGCGCGGGGCTTGTAGAAGAAGCCTTCGAGGCTCGCCTTCGACGAGATCCGGAACAGGTTGTGCATACTCGCGGTGTCGGTGGCGAGCAGTGTCATGTGCGTATAGGAACCGGACCCGGAGACGTCGTCCTCGCCGCCGTCGGCCCAGCGCACGCGGGTGCGCTCCCCGCGGTGGGTGCCCGGGGTGAGGTAGGCCTCCATCCCGACGATCGGCTTGATGCCGGCGGCCTTGGCCTTCTTGACGAAGTCGTAGGCGCCGAACACGTTGCCGTGGTCGGTCATCGCCAGGGCGGGCATGTCCATTTCCTGGCACCCGCGGAACAGGTCGTCCAGGCGCGCGGCGCCGTCGAGCATGGAGTACTCGGTGTGCACGTGCAGGTGGACGAACGAGTCGTTCATCCCCGCCGAACTCATCCCGCGCCTCCCCCACTCCGCGACGTGAGATCCGCGGTTGTCCCGCAGCCTAGAACGCCCTTACGACAATTCCGCACCGTCCGGTCAATGCCGCCCGGCGAAGGCCATCCGGTCCACCAGCGCCAGCAGCAGCGCAGAGCCGACGAAGGCCAGGTGGATCGTCGCCAGCGTCAGCAGGCGCTCGTTGTCGACTCTGTCCACCGCCATGTACTGCTTGAGCAGGTGGATGCCCGAGATCGCCACGATCGAGGCGGCCAGCTTCAGCTTCACGGTGCCCAGGTCCAACTTGCCCAGCCAGGCCGGGACCTCGGCCTCGTCGGCGTTGTCGAAGCGCGAGACGAACGTCTCGTAGCCCGACAGCGCGACCATCACCAGCAGCCCGCCGACCAGCGCAAGGTCGATCAGCGCCAGGGCGGAGAGGATCAGCTCGGCTTCGGTCACCTCGGTGATGTGCTCGAACAGGTGCCAGAGTTCGCGGGCCGCGCTGATCGCGAACACGACGAGGACCGCCATCAGGATCAGGTAAAGCGGCATCAGCAGCCAGCGGGCCGCGAGCAGCGTGTACTCGATGGTGAGTTCGACGCGCTTGAGCTGGCGGGCCGTCGCGGTGCGGGTCACCGGACGCGACGCCGGCACCTCGGTGGGCAGTTCTTCAGTCCCGGACACGCACGGAAACCTAGCTGATCGCCCGGCGCCGGCTAACTCTGGCGGAGTCGTTCGAGCGCATCGGCCAGGTCGACGGGGTAGTCGCTGACGAAGGCGACGGCGGCGCCGGTGTCGGGGTGTTCGAAACCCAGTTCCTTCGCGTGCAGCCACTGCCGCGCCAGCCCGAGCCGCGTCGACAGCGTCGGGTCCGCCCCATAGGTCGAATCCCCGGCACAGGGGTGACGCAGCGCGGCCATGTGGACCCGGATCTGGTGCGTACGCCCGGTCTCCAGTCGGATCCTCAGCAGGCTCGCGCCGGCGAAGGCCTCGAGGGTGTCGTAGTGGGTCACGCTGCGGCGGCCCCCGCGGTCCTCCGAGACCACCGCCCACTTGTAGTCGTGGACGGGGTGGCGCCCGATCGGAGCGTCGACGGTCCCCCGGCTCGGGTCCGGGTGGCCCTGGACCAGGGCGTGATAGATCTTCGTGACGGTGCGCTCCTTGAAGGCCCGCTTGAGCAGCGTGTAGGCCCGCTCGGACTTCGCGACGACCATCAGCCCGGAAGTCCCGACGTCGAGGCGGTGCACGATCCCGGCCCGCTCGGCCGCCCCGGAGGTGGAGACGCGGAATCCGGCGGCGGCGAGCCCGCCGATCACCGTGGGACCGGTCCAGCCCGGGCTGGGATGGGCGGCGACCCCCACGGGCTTGTCGACGACCACGATGTGGTCGTCGTCGTGCACGATCCGCATGCCGGGGACGGGTTCGGCCACCAGCTCGACCTGGACCGGCGTCGCTGCGGGCAATTCGACGACCAGCCAGGCGCCGGCGTGCAATCGATCGGATTTTCCGACGCGAGTGCCGTCGACGTGCACGGCACCGGTCTCGGCGAGCTCCGCGGCGCGGGTGCGGGAGAGCCCGAAGAGCCGGGCCAGGCCCGAGTCGACGCGCTCGCCGGCGAGCCCGTCGGGGACGGGCAGTTCACGGGTATCACTCACGTCGGTGAGTCTCGCGTCGCGGGCGGCGATGCCCGGCCACCGGCACGTTGCGTACCGCGAGGGTGATCATCATGAGCCCGGCCACCACGATGGCGGCGTCGGCGACGTTGAAGATCGGCCAGCCCCCGATCTCGACGAAGTCGACGACATGCCCGTGCAGGAAGCCGGGCGAGCGGGCGAGGCGGTCGGTCAGGTTGCCCAGCGCCCCGCCGAGCAGCAGCCCCAGGGTGGCGGCCCAGCGCAGACTCCCGAGTCGCCACGACGTCGCCGCGATCACGGCGACGACCAGCAAGGTGATCAGCGTGAACAGTGCGGTCAGGTCGACTCCGACACCGAAGGCCGCGCCCGGGTTGCGGATCAGGCGCAGGGTCACCGGGATCCCGGGCACGTCGACCGGGGCCTGCGGGTCCAGCCAGGCTACGGCGACGACCTTGGTCACGACGTCGACCACGAAGGTGACCGTCGCGACGAACGCCAGCAGTGCGATGCGCGTGCGGCGCCGGGCATTCCAGGCGCGCTGGTGCCGGGCCTCGGCGGCGGCGACGCGCGCGGTCTGGGTGTCCGCCGCAGACCGGTGCAGCGCGGGCGCGGCTGGCGGCAGAGCGACCTCTGCCGCGAAGTCCGTCACGTCCGCAGGGTCTCATGCTCCCGATATGCCGGACATGTCGCGTTTCTCATGTTTTGCCCTGGGACGAGCGGGTGGGTGAGTCGCGTCACCGGCGCTCTTCTCGTTGCTTGCAGACCATACAGAGGCTGGCGCGCGGGAAGGCTTGGACGCGGGCCTTGCCGATGGCCTGTCCGCAGGACTCGCACACGCCGTAGCTGCCGTCCTCGAGCTTGGCCAGCGCGTGCTCACTCTGCGTCAACATGTCGACGGCGTTGTTCACCAGGGACATCTCCTGCTCGCGTTCGAGGGTCTTGGTCCCCGCGTCGGCCTGGTCCTCTCCCGATCCGTCGCCGTAGTCGCGCAACAGCGACTCCCGCTCGGCCCGGGCGAGGAGGATCTCCGCGCGCAACCGCGCGATGTCGGTGGTGAGGTCGGCGCGGATCTCTTTGACCTCGGCCGGGGTCCACCCGTCCTCACCGTCGCGGATGGGCAGACCGCCCTTGCGGACCAGGGGCGGGGGTGGCGCAGGCTCGACCGGAACGGGCCGAGGCGGCGGCGCCTTCATGGGGGCGGGGGCCGGCGCGTCCGCGACGGGCGACGGCGGCGGGGACTTGTCGGCCGTGGCCTTGGCCACCGACGCACGTGCGGCCTCCGGTGCAGGCTGCGCGAGCTTCTTGGCAGGTACAGCCGCCTTCTTCGCGGGCGGGACAGCCTTCTTGGCCGGCGCGGCCTTCTTCGCCGGCGGAACGGCCTTCTTGGCCGGCGCGGCCTTCTTGGCCGGCGCGGCCTTCTTCGCCGGCGGAACGGCCTTCTTCCCGGGCGCAGCCTTCTTCGCGGGCGCAGCCTTCTTCGCCGGCGGAACGGCCTTCTTCGCGGGCGCAGCCTTCTTCACCGGCGTGGCTGCTTTGCCGGCAGACACCGTCGCGGAGCCGGCCTTGGTCCGCCCCGCTCCGACCGCCCGCGCGGCCTCACCAACGGCCGTACGCACGCGCCGCGTGAGTCGCCCGGGCGTGCTCACCATTACGGTCCCTTCGCTGACCCCACAGATTATTACTGTGAGTAATCAAGATGTTACCAGTGGTACAGTGACGGTTCGTCATACGACGGCACTACCGTACCCAGCGTGGCCAGCCCCGGGCCGAACCTCGTCCGGCGCGCCGCGCAGCGGGCGCCAAGGATCCCTCCCGCCATCGGCGCCGCACCTGCGCTCCGCGGTCAGGCCCGCGCGCCGGGGGTACCCTCGCTGTCGATCTCCGCCGGCGAAAGGCACCTCCTTCATGTACCGCCCCGTTCCGCCGCAGATTGACCTGCCGGCGGCCGAACGAGACGTCCTCGCGTTCTGGTCCGAGGCCAAGGTCTTCGAGCGCAGCCTCGCGGCCACCGCAGACGGTGAACCCTGGGTGTTCTACGAGGGACCGCCCACGGCGAACGGCATGCCGGGGACCCACCACGTCGAGGCCCGGGTCTTCAAGGACGTCTTCCCCCGTTTCAAGACCATGAAGGGCTACTCGGTCGCCCGCAAGGCGGGATGGGACTGCCACGGGCTGCCCGTCGAGCTTGCGGTGGAGAAGGAGCTGGGATTCACCGGCAAGGGAGACATCGAGGCCTACGGGATCGCCGAGTTCAACGCCAAGTGCCGCGAGTCCGTGCACCGCCACGTCGATGCCTTCACCGCCATGACCGAGCGGATGGGCTACTGGGTCGACCTCTCTCAGGCGTACTGGACGATGGACCGCTCCTACGTCGAGAGCGTCTGGTGGTCCCTGGCGAAGATCTTCGACGACGGTCGCCTCGTGCAGGACCACCGCGTGGCGCCGTACTGCCCCCGCTGCGGAACCGGCCTGTCCGACCACGAGCTCTCCCAGGGCTACGAGACCGTCGTCGACCCCTCGGTGTTCGTCCGCTTCCCGCTGACCTCAGGCCCCCATGCTGGCGTCGCTGACCTCCTGGTCTGGACGACGACCCCCTGGACGCTGGTCTCCAACACCGCCGTCGCGGTCCGCCCGGACGTCACCTACGTGCTCGTCGAGCCGCCGGAGGGCGGCGCCCACGCGTTCGGGCAGACCGCCGAGGCGCACCACGCGCTCATCGTGGCCGAGCCGCTACTCGCCGCGGCGGTCGGGGAGGGCGCCAAGATCCTGGCCAGTTTCACCGGCGCCGAGATGGAGCGCTGGTCCTACCAACGGCCCTTCGAGCTCGTGGCCTTCCCCGCCGAGGCCCACTACGTCGTGCTCGCCGACTACGTCACCACCGAGGACGGCACCGGTCTGGTCCACCAGGCACCGGCCTTCGGCGCCGACGACCTGACGGTGTGCCGCAGTTACGGCCTGCCCGTGGTCAACCCGATCACCCCCGACGGCCACTTCGCCGCTGCGGTGCCGCTGGTGGGCGGAATGTTCTTCAAGGCCGCCGATCCCACGCTGGTCGCGGACCTCAAGTCCCGCGGGGTGCTGTTCAAGCACCTGGACTACGAGCACTCCTACCCGCACTGCTGGCGCTGCCACACCGCGCTGATCTACTACGCGCAGCCGTCCTGGTACATCCGCACCACCGCGGTCAAGGACGCCCTGCTGCGCGAGAACGAGCGCACGAACTGGTACCCGGAGACCATCAAGACCGGCCGCTACGGGGACTGGTTGTCCAACAACATCGACTGGGCGCTCTCGCGCAACCGGTACTGGGGCACCCCCCTGCCGATCTGGCGCTGCGGTGAGGGGCATGCGGTCGCCGTCTCGTCGCTGGCGCACCTGGGCGAGCTGGCCGGGCGCGACTGCTCCGACGTCGACCCGCACCGGCCCTACATCGACGAGGTCACGCTGCCCTGCCCCACCTGCGGCGATACCGCGACGCGTGTCCCCGAGGTCATCGACGCCTGGTACGACTCGGGCGCGATGCCGTTCGCGCAGTGGGGCTACCCGCACACCGGGGAGAATCCGGACGGCACCGACGCCTTGGACGGCAAGTACCCTGCGCAATTCATCTGCGAGGCGATCGATCAGACCCGCGGCTGGTTCTACACCCTGATGGCCATCGGCACGCTGGTGTTCGACCGCTCGTCGTACGAGAACGTGCTGTGCCTGGGCCACATCCTGGCCGAGGACGGCCGCAAGATGAGTAAGCACCTGGGCAACATCCTCGAGCCGATGCCGCTGATGGATGATCATGGGGCCGACGCGCTGCGCTGGTTCATGGCGTGCTCCGGCTCGCCCTGGTCCGCGCGTCGGATCGGGCACACCGCCTTGCAGGACATCGTCCGCAAGACGCTGCTGACCTACTGGAACACCGTGGCCTTCCAGTCGCTCTACGCCCGCACGGCCGGCATCGACCCGGCCACTGCGACTGCGCCGCCGGTCACCGAGCGCCCGGTGCTGGACCGTTGGGCACTGTCGGAGGCCCACCGCCTCGCCGCCGCCGTCGACGCCGCCCTGGAGGATTTCGACACCCAGACCGCCGGGCGCCTGCTCGCGGCCTACATCGACGATCTCTCGAACTGGTACGTGCGCCGCTCCCGGCGCCGGTTCTGGGCCGGGGACCCGGCCGCGCTGGTGACCCTGCACGAATGCCTGCGCGTCGTGACGTTGCTGATGGCGCCGCTCACCCCGTTCATCACCGAGCGCGTATGGCAGGACCTCTTTAGCGATGGCCTCGATGACTCGGTACACCTGGCCGCCTGGCCGATGGTCGACCCGGCGCTGATCGATGACACCCTCGCCGCCCAGATGGGGCTGACCCGTCGCCTGGTCGAACTCGGCCGGGCCGCCCGGGCGGACAGCGGTGTGAAAACCCGTCAGCCGCTCTCCCGGGCCTTGGTCGGAGCGCAGGGTTGGTCGAGGTTGCCGGCCGAGTTGCGGGATCAGATCGCCGAGGAGCTCAATGTCACCCGGCTGGAGTCCCTGGCCGAGGCGGGCGGTGAGCTCGTCGACTACTCGGCCAAGGGCAACTTCCGGACCTTGGGCAAGCGGTTCGGCAAGCGGACCCCGGTCGTGGCCGCCGCCATCGCCGCCGCCGACGCCGCCGCGCTGGCCGCGGATCTACGGGCCGGGCGCGCCGCCACGGTGATCGTCGACGGCGAGGCGGTCAGCGTGGACGCCGATGAGGTCATCCTGACCGAGACCCCCCGACAAGGCTGGTCGGTCGCCCGCGAGGGCGAGACGGTGGCCCTGGACCTGGAGATAACCCCGCAGCTGCGCCGGGCCGGCCTGGCCCGCGAAGCCGTCCGTGCGGTCCAGGAGGCACGCAAGAACGCCGGGCTGGAGGTCTCCGACCGGATCACCCTGGCCTGGCACGCCGCCGGGCCAGAACTGGCCGAAGCGCTGCGGGAGCACGCCGACCTGCTCGCCGCCGAGGTCCTGGCCAGCACGGTGAGCGAGCTGACGGCCCCCGCGGGCGAGGCCGCCGACCCCGAGCTGGGCCTCAGCTTCACTCTCGCCAAGGCCTGACGCCGCGAGGGCACTGGGGATGCAATCAGGGTTGGGTCCCCCGGACGCGACGAAGCCCGGCTCCCCCGCAGGGGGCCGGGCTTCGTCGTTGGCGCTGGGTCTAGCTCTCGTCCTCGTCGATCAAGAAGCCCCGCATCGGCTGGCGCGGTGTCGACGCCGCGGCGCGGGCGCCGCCAGAGCGCGGGCCGTTGGCGAGGTTGTCGCCCTCGGCGCTGGTCTCCAGCTGACGCAGCTGCCCCTCGAGGAAGCTCTTGAGGCGGCTGCGGTACTCGCGCTCGAACTGACGCAGCTGGTCGAGCTGAGTCTCCAGCGCGTTCCGCTGGGTCTCCAGCACGCCGATGATCGAGCGGTGCTTGTCCTGGGCGTCGCGCTCGAGGGCGTCGGCCTTGTTGCGGGCCTCCCGCTCGATCGCCTCGGCCTTGGCACGAGCGTCACCGACGATCTTGTTCGCCTCGCTGCGCGCCTCCGCGATCGCCTGGTCAGCAGTCTGCTGGGCCAGGGCGAGCACGCGGGCAGCGCCGTCGGCGTTGCTCGGCGGGGGTGCCTGCACCACGACCGGAGCCGGGGGCGGCGGGGCCGGAGCGGGCTTTACCGGCTCCGGAGCGGGCTCCGGAGCCTTGACCGCCGCCACCACCGGCTGGGGGGCGGTGGTCGCCGGAGTCGAGGCAGCCCGCGTCGCGGCGGCCAACTTGGCCCGCAGCTCGTCGTTCTCTCGGATGAGTCGGCGAAGCTCGGTCTCGACCTCGTCCAGGAAGGCGTCGACCTCGTCCTCGTCGTAGCCCTCACGTAGGCGGACGGTCGTGAACTGCTTGTTCCGCACGTCCTCGGGGGTCAGCGGCATCCTGTCACCTCAGATGATCGTCGTCGTTCGCGCGATAGACCGTACCGCGTCACAGGGTTCTCGCGACCTGAAGCCCGATAGTGACGATGACAAATAGCACAAGGAAGGATAGGTCAAGGGAGACCCCACCCAGCCTCAGCGGTGGAATGAACCGCCTCAAAAACTTCAGCGGCGGGTCTGTCACGGAGTACACCAACTCCAAGACAATCACCACCGCACCCTTGGGTTCGTACGACCGGGCGAACAGGAACACGTATTCCATGACCAGTCGTGCGAGCAGGAGCAGAAGGAAGATGAACAGCGGGTAGTAGACGAAGGCTCCGACGACAGTCATCGCAGGTCACCGCCCCTTTCCGCTGTTTCGCCGGCGGCCGGAGGGCACAGCGGGGGCACTGTGGTGAATCCCCCGGATGCCCCCTGGCGAGGCCGAACATCATCGATGTTCCCCACCACGACCGGGCGGGCATTTGCTCGTCAGCTTAGCTCTGGTTGTAGAAGCCGCCTTGCGCGAATCGCGCCTTGTCCTCGGCTGTGACGTCGACGTTGGCGGGCGAGAGAAGGAACACCTTCTGTGTCACCCGTTCGATGGTGCCGTGACAGCCGAAAACGAGCCCGGCGGCGAAGTCGACCAGCCGCTTGGCGTCCGTGTCGTCCATCTCGGTCAGATTCATGATCACCGGAACCCCGGCGCGGAACTCCTCGCCGATGTTGCGCGCCTCGTTGTAGGTGCGCGGGTGCACGGCGGTGATCCGGTAGGGGTCGACGACAGCCACCGGTGCGGGAGCCGGCGCCGGCATCCGGCGTTCCGGGATGGCGTGGGCCACCGGGGCGACAGACTGCCGCGGAGCGTGTTCACGCGTGCGCTCGGCGTAACGGTCGTCCTCGATCGTGTCGTAGTCGTCCGCATAGCGGTCGTCTTCGACAAGGCCCAGGTAGACGCCCATCTTCTTCATTGCGCCTGCCATCTGCTGCCTGCCCTTCGACGTGGGTGGAACTGTTCACGAAGTTAGCGCGTGAGCGGTCGCGGACCGAGCAAGGAGCGGCCGACACGCACATGTGTCGCGCCGGCCCGCACGGCATCGCCCAGATCTGCCGACATCCCGGCCGAGATCCACCTCGCACCGGGGTGCCGCTCGCGCAGGGTCGCCGAGATGCGGGCCAGCGCCGCGAAGGCAGGTCCGGCCGGCAGACCCAGTGGCGCCACGCCCATGACGCCTGCCAACATCAGTCCGCGCGCCTGCGCCACGCTCGCCGCCAGCGCGGCCACCTCGGCCGGCGCCACCCCGCCGCGGGCGCCCGCAACGCCCCGGGAAGCGCCGTCGCCACGGGCGTCGAGATCGACCTGCAGGAGCACCGCCAGCGGCCGGCTGGGCCCGCGACCCGGGTCGGCGAGCACCGCGGCGTCCAGGGCGCGTACCAGGCGCTCGCGGTCGACGGCCTGCACGACGTCGGCGTAGCCGACCACCGAGCGGGCCTTGTTGGTCTGGACCTGGCCGACGAAGTGCCAGCGCAGACCCAGCTCCGCGCACTCCCGCGCCTTCGCGGCGGCCTCGGCGTCGCGATTCTCCGCGACATCACCGACGCCGAGGGCGGCCAGGCGGGCGATGTCGGAGGCGGGGTGGCCCTTGGTGACCGCGACCAGGGTGACCTCGGCCGGCGCACGCCCCGCGGCCGCACAGGCCGCAGCGATCTGGGCGCGGACCGCGGCCAGGTTGTCCGCGAGTTCAGCGGCCCGAGGGCTCTCAGCCATCTGGTTCCCGCCAGATCAGGCCGGCGAAACGTCCGGTGACGCCGTCGCGGCGGAAGGAGAAGGCGTCGGAGTTCTCCGCGGTACAGGTCCCGACCAGGCCGACCCGGGTGACGCCGGCCCGCTCCAGGCCGACGATGAGCCCGGCCCGCAGGTCCAGCGCCGGGGTGCCGGCCCGGGTGAGCGCCGCCGAACCGCTCGCGGCGGCCTCCACCTCGTCCCGCATCTGCGCCGGAACCTCGTAGCAGCAGCCACCGATGGCGGGCCCCAGCCAGGCCTGCACCCGCTCGGGCCGGGCGCCGCAGTCGATCATCGCCCGGAGCGCGGCGCCGACGACCCCGAGTTCGAGGCCCTTGCGTCCGGCGTGTGCCGCCGCGACCACGCCTGCCTCGGCATCGGCGAGCAGTACCGGCACGCAGTCGGCGACCATCACCACGAGCGCCAGGCCGGGGGTACGGGTGACGAGCGCGTCGGCGACCGGCGGCAGCGACGGAACCCGGTCGACGAGTGCCACCCCACTGCCGTGCACCTGGTCCATGAAGACCAGGCGGTCCGGCGCCAATCCCACCGCGGCGGCCACCGCTGCGCGGTTGTCCCGCACGGTCCGCGGGTCGTCACCGACGTGGGTGGCCAGATTGAGCTCCGCGTAAGGCGGCATCGACGTGCCGCCGGCCCGGGTCGTGAACACACCACGCACCCCGGCCGGCCACGCCGGCATCAGCAAGGGAAGCACTGGACTAGCCCGTGCTCACTTCATGAAGTCGGGGATGTCCAGATCGTCGGCACCCGACGGGGCGTACTCGTCTTCCTGACGCCGCGGAGCCTGCTGCGGAACCGCGCGCCCGTTGTCCAAGGCCCGGGCGGGCTCCCGTACCGGCTCGCTGCGGGGGCGGGCGTTCTCGCTGCGCTCCCAGTCCCGTCCACCGAGCATGTCGGCGGCCGCTGCCTCGTCCTCGGCGCGGAGCGCGGCGCTGGCCTCGGCCACCACCGAGCCGATGTCCGAGCGACGCACCACGCCGGGGTCGCCGCGGTAGGTGGTGGGTTCGCCGCCGTCGAACCCGGCGGCGATCACGGTGACCCGGCACTCGTCGCCGAGGGCGTCGTCGATGACCGCACCGAAGATGATGTTGGCCTCGGGGTGTGCGGCATCCGCCACCAACTGGGCGGCGCGGCTGGCCTCGAACAGGCCGAGGTCGCTGCCGCCGGAGATCGAGAGCAGGACACCGCGGGCGCCGTCGATCGAGGCCTCCAGCAGCGGAGAGGAGATGGCGGCCTCGGCGGCAGCGATCGCCCGGTCCTCGCCGCGGGCGGACCCGATGCCCATCAAGGCCGAGCCGGCGCCGCTCATGACGGACTTGACGTCGGCGAAGTCCAGGTTGATCAGGCCGGGGGTCGTGATCAGGTCGGTGATGCCCTGGACCCCGGAGAGCAGTACCTGGTCGGCTGACTTGAACGCGTCCAGCACGGAGACCTGCCGGTCGGAGATCGAGAGCAGGCGGTCGTTGGGGATCACGATCAGGGTGTCGACCTCCTCGCGGAGCTTGTCGATCCCGTCGGTGGCCTGCGTGCTGCGCCGACGGCCCTCGAAGTTGAACGGGCGGGTGACCACACCGATGGTGAGCGCACCCAGCGAGCGCGCGATGTTCGCCACGACCGGCGCGCCGCCGGTGCCGGTGCCACCACCCTCACCGGCGGTGACGAAGACCATGTCCGCGCCGCGGAGCACTTCTTCGATCTCATCGCGGTGGTCCTCCGCGGCCTTACGGCCGACCTCAGGGTTGGCGCCGGCGCCCAGGCCCCGGGTGAGCTCGCGGCCGACGTCGAGCTTGACGTCGGCGTCGCTCATCAGCAGAGCTTGCGCATCGGTGTTGATCGCGATGAATTCGACGCCCTTGAGGCCGACCTCGATCATCCGGTTGATGGCGTTGACGCCACCGCCCCCGATGCCGACCACCTTGATCACTGCGAGGTAGTTCTGTGGAGCTGCCACGGCCGGCGCCCTTCCCTGATGCGGTTGATGTCGGTCCCCCGGTGACTCTCACCCTCAACTAGAGGCTTAGAGTTATGTCAACCTGACGACGTTGATGAAGCTAGGCCCGGGTCCCCGGCACACCTAGGACATCCGAGGCGTGTCGCGGGTCAGGCAGATTTCTGATGCCGCCTCAGTAACGGGTGTGACCAGTGCGGTGAAAGGTTTTCACCTTCGGGTGGCGGGTGCCTCGGGCACGCTGACGTCGAACACCCTGGACCGTCGCGTCGCCCGATCGGCCAGCAAGATGCTCAGCACCTGGGCCTTGAAGGCGGACTGGGTCGGCCCGCCCCACACGATGCGCCGACCGTCCCGCAGCGCGATCGTCATGTCCTCGATCGAGTCCACCTCGACGCGACGCACCGCCGGCCGCAGCCGAGCCGGCAGCGCCTTCAGCATCTGCGCGACCTGCACCAATTCACCCGGGGCCAACCCCTCGCGGGTGGTCGCCACCAGGGTGAGCCTGTCCGTCGCCTTCGCGCCCGCCGGGGCGAAGGCCACGCCGGCCGCATCCACCAGGCGCCGGCCGGCACGGGCGTCCAGCACCGCGACCGGGATCCGCTCGGTGATCTCGATCCGCACGGTCGAGGGGAATCGTCGCGCCACACTCACCTCGGCCACGGGTGCGAGCGCGCGGACCCGCGCCGCGATCCCGGCGGTGTCGAGCAGGGCCAGGGACCCACCGCGCGGGACCGCCGCGGCCTTGGCCACCTGGGCAGCGGCGAGGCGGTCGGTCCCGGCGATCTGCACCGAACGCACCGAGAACAGTGCGGAGAAACAGATCACCCACACGCCGACCGCGACCAGGGCCAGCGCGCCCAGGCCCAGGCCCGCCTTCACCCACCGAGACCGCCGGCGTGCCTTGATGCGGGCGGCGAACCGCTCTGCCGCGGCCGCGGCCGCGCCAGGGGTCGAGGCGCCACCGGCAGTGCGGACGCTGCCTGTGCCGATGCTGCCTGTGCCGACGCTGCCCCGCCCTCTCACGCGTCCCGTCCAGACATGGGCTAGGACGCTCGACCGAGCAAGCTCAGGACCTCGGGCCCGATCATCGTCACGTCGCCGGCCCCGAGGGTGAGCACGATGTCACCGACTCCGGCCCGCTCCGCGAGGCGGTCGGCAACCCGGGTCCAGGACGGCTCGAACACGACGTCGCCGGCCGGCAGCGGGACGGCAGCGGCCACCGCCGCTCCACTCACGCCCGGGATCGGATCCTCGCCGGCGGCGTAGACATCCATCACCACGACCTGGTCGGCCAACGCCAGTGCGGTGCCGAATTCCCGGGTGAATGCCGCGGTGCGCGAGTACCGGTGCGGTTGGAACACCACCACGATGCGCCCGCCGACGGCGACCCCGCGCGCGGCCCGCAGTACGGCCTCGACCTCGGTCGGGTGATGGGCGTAGTCGTCGAAGACCCGCACTCCCCCGGCCGTGCCTTTGAGTTCGAAACGCCGACGGGTCCCGCTGAACCCGGACAATCCCTCGCGCAGCTCCGCGGCGGAAAAGCCCAGCCCGATGCCCAGCGACAACGCACCGGCGGCGTTGAGCGCGTTGTGGGCTCCGGGCACCGTGAGATCGACCGGTCCGAGGCGACGACCGTTGGCGACCGCGGTGAAGCTGTAACCCCCGCCCGGCCGCGGCGCCAGGTCATCCAGGCGCAGATCGGCCTCGGCCGTGGTGCCGTAGGTGCGCACGTCCACCCCAGCTGCGGCGGCGAAGGTACCGAGGCGTGCCGAGCCCGGGTCATCGGCGCAGACGACCAGAAATCCGCCGGGGACCACCCGCTCGCTGAAACGCTCGAACGCGGTGTCCACGGCCTCGGCGGTGCCGTAATGGTCGAGGTGGTCGGCCTCGACGTTGGTCACGATGGCCGCGGTGGGTGAGTAGAGCAGGAAGGATCCGTCGCTCTCGTCGGCCTCGGCGACGAACACATCCCCGCTGCCGTCGTGGGCATTCGCCCCGGATTCGTTCAGGCTCCCGCCGATCGCGAAGGACGGATCGGCGCCGCAGTGCTGCAGCGCCACGGTGAGCATCGACGTGGTCGTGGTCTTGCCGTGGGTGCCGGCGACCGCGACACTGCGCCGGCCCGCCATCACCGAGGCCAAAGCCGCGGCGCGGGGCAACACCCGCAGCCCGCGCTCGCGCGCGGCGGCGTACTCCGGGTTGGACTCCCGGATCGCGGTGGAGACCACGACGGTGTCGGCGTCGCCGAGCTGCTCGCCGTGGTGACCGACGTGGACCCGCGCGCCGAGCGCCGCCAGGGCAGCGAGCGCCGTCGAGTCCTTGGCGTCGCTGCCGGACACCGTGACTCCGCGCGCGAGCAGGATCCGGGCGATGCCGGACATACCCGCCCCGCCGAGGCCGATGAAGTGCACACGACCCAGCTGGTCCGCTGCCGGGATCTGATCCACCCTCACGTGCGCGCCCCTGCCACTGCCTCGTTCACCAGATCCACCAGGGCCTCGTCGGCATCACGCCGCCCGTGGCCGGCCGCTGCGGCGCCCATCGCCGCGAGCCGGTCGGGGTCGGCGAGCACCGGAATGACGTGCGCCACCAACCAGGCCAAGCTCAGCGCGGCGTCCTCGATGAGCAGCCCGCCACCGGCCTCGACGACCGGGCTCGCGTTGCGGCGCTGCTCCCCGTTACCGATCGGCAGCGGGACGTAGGCCGCCGGCAGGCCGACGGCCGCCAACTCCGCGCAGGTCATGGCGCCGGCCCGGCACACCGCGAGGTCCGCGGCGGCGTAGGCCAGGTCCATCCGCTCCAGGTAGGGCACCACCACGTAGGGCGCCGTGCCCGGCGGCGACGTCACCGTGATGCGCTCGGCGTTCTCGCGCCCCACCGCGTGCAACACCTGGATGCCGGCTGCGCGAAAGCTCGGCGCCGCCGAGGTGAGGACGTCGTTGAGGCGCTTGGCACCCGACGAGCCCCCGAACACGAGCAGGGTGGGCCGGTCGGGGTCGAGTCCGAACTGTTCCCGGGCACCGGTCCGCCCCGCCGCCCGGTCCAAGGTCGCGATGCTGCGGCGCAGCGGGATACCCAGCAGGCGCGAGTGCGGCAACGTGCCCAGCGCCGTACTGACGGCCACGTACGTCGTCATCCGGGCTCCGAGGCGGTTGGCCAATCCGGGGCGCGCATTCGCCTCGTGGACAACGATCGGCAGCTTGCGCGAGCGCGCCGCCAGATAGGCCGGCACCGAGACGTACCCGCCGAATCCGACCACGACATCGGCGCCGACGTCGTCGAGCACGGCGCCCGCGGCGCGCACGGCCCGGCGCAGGGTGAAGGGAAGCTTGAGCAGGTCCAGCGTCGGCTTGCGGGGCAGCGGCACCCGCGGGACGTGCCGCAGGTCGTAACCGCGGGCCGGGACGAGGATGTTCTCCATCCCGCTTGCCGTGCCCAGGGCGGTGATCCCGACGTCGGGGTTTCGGCGGCGCAGCGCATCGGCCAGCGCCATCGCCGGCTCGATGTGGCCGGCGGTACCGCCGCCGGCGAGGACCACGTGCACGCTCGCCTTCTCCCCTCGCTGCGGCCTCACCTGCGATCCGACCGGTGTTGGCGGCCCGCTCATGCTCCTCGCTCGTTCCTCGCTCGCTCGCGTCGCGGGGGGTACAGCCACGCCGCCGAGCGGCGCAGCGGTCCCGGTCCGCGGGCGGCGAGCGCCGCCGCGGCGCCTACTTCACGGCGGGCGAAGGACAACAACATGCCCAGCGCCACCATGATCGGTAACAGGGCGGAGCCACCGTACGACACCAGCGGCAGCGGAATCCCGGTGATGGGCAGGACGCCGAGCACCGCACCGATGTTGACCAGTGCCTGCACCGCGATCCACGCCGTGATCGCGGCCGCGGACAACGTGACGAACATGTCCCGGCTGCGCGCCGCGATGCGGAATCCCGCGATCACGATCGCGCCGAACAGCGCGAGCACCCCGACCGCGCCGACCAGTCCGAGTTCCTCGCCGATGATCGCGTAGATGAAGTCGGTGTGGGCCTCGGGAAGGTAGCCCCACTTCTCGCGGCTGGCGCCGAGGCCGACGCCGGTGAGCCCGCCGGAGGCGAGCGCGAAGATGCTTTGCGCGCCCTGCCAGCCCGAGTCGTGATAGGTCGCGAACGGGTCCATGAACGCGCTGACCCGCTGCATGCGATAGGGCTCGGCGACGATGAACATCAGGACCAGACCCAGCGCCAGCACGCCGATGACGGCGAAGAAGCGCATCGGAGTGCCGGCGAAGTAGAGCAGCGCCAGCACGATCGCCAGCAGCACGATCGTGGTGCCGAGGTCACCGCCGAGCAGGACCATGAAGATGATCGCCGCCGAGGCCGGCGCGAGCGGGATCATCAGGTGGGACCACTGCCCGAGCAGCTTGTGCTTGCGCGCGAGGATGTGCGCACCGAAGATCACCAGCGCCAGCTTGGCTGCCTCCGACGGCTGGATCTGCGCGGGACCACCGAGGTAGATCCAGTTGCGATTTCCGTTGACCTCCTTGCCGATGCCGGGCACGAGCACCAGGGCGAGCAGGGCCAGTGAGATCAGCACCGCGGGAAAGGCCAGCCGGCGGAACGCCGAGACCGGCATCCGCGACGTGATCCACATCAGGGGCAGGCCGACCGCGATCCACATGGCCTGCTTGGCCGCGATCGAGAACACCGAGCCCGACGTGCGGTAGGACTCGACGCTGGAGGCGGAGAGCACCATGACCAGACCGAGGGCGACCAGGAGCAGGCCGGCGGTGAGGACCAGGTAGTAGGGGGCCAGCGGGCGGTCCAGCGCCCGGCGCAGCGCGGTCGCCCGCACCCGCTTCGGCCGCACCGGCGCGGTCGCGGATCGCTGCGGTGGCACCCGACCGGTGGTGGCCCGCTCGTCGGTGACACTCACGCGGCCCCCTCCCGATCGGTCAGTGCGCAGTTCCAGCGGCGCGCACTCCACGCCGGACGGCGGCGGCGAAGACGTCCCCGCGCTCGGCGTAGTTGGTGAACATGTCCATGGACGCGCAGGCCGGCGCGAGCAGCACGGTGTCACCCGCCCGGGCCAGTCGGGACGCTTGCGCGACCACGACGTCCATGGCTCCAGTGTCGGTCGCCTCGACCTCGACGACGGGCACATCCGGTGCGTGTCGGGCCAGTGCCTGCGCGATCACCGCGCGGTCCGTACCGAGCAGGACGACGCCGCGCAACCGGCTCGCGGCCCCAGCCACCAGCTCGTCGAACGTCGCCCCCTTGGCCAGGCCACCGGCAATCCAGACGACAGGGTCGAAAGCGGACAACGAGGCGGCGGCGGCGTGCGGATTCGTGGCCTTGGAGTCGTCGATCCACCGCACGCCGTCCACCGTCGCGACCTCGGCGATGCGGTGTGCGTCGGGGCGGAAGTTCAGCAGGCCCGCCCTGATCGCGGCCGCCGGAACCCCGAAGGCCCGGGCCAGCGCGGCCGCGGCGAGCGCATTGGCGACGTTGTGCGGGGCGGCCGGGACGACGTCGGTGACGCCGGCGATCTCCACCGCACTGTTCACCCGGTCCGCGAGGAAGGCCCGATCGATCAGCAGGTCCTCGACGACCCCGAGCTGGGAGACGGCCGGGGTCCCCAGGGTGAAGCCGATGGCGCGGGCGCCTTCGGTGACCTCGGCGTCGCGCACGAGTTGTTCGGTGCGTTCGTCGGCCACGTTGTAAACGCAGGCGACTCGGGCGCCGGTGTAGATCTTCCCCTTGGCCGCGGCATAGGCGTCCAGGTCGCCGTGCCAGTCCACGTGGTCGGGCGCGATGTTCAACACGACGGCCGAGTGGCAGCGGACCGAGGACTGCCAGTGCAGCTGGAAGCTGGACAGCTCGACCGCGATCACGTCGTACACCGGCGCACCGGAGGGCGTCTGGGCCATCACGACCTCGAGCAGTGGGGTGCCGACATTCCCGGCCGCCACCGCACGCAGGCCGCCGGCCGTGAGCATGGAGGTCAGCATGCGCACGGTCGTGGTCTTGCCGTTGGTGCCGGTGATGCCGAGCCAGGGCGCGGGGTTGGTCGTGGGGCGCAGTCGCCAGGCGAGTTCGACCTCGCCCCACACCGGCACGCCCGCGGCCGCGGCCGCGACCAGCAGCGGGGAGGTCGGTCGCCAACCCGGGGAGGTCACCACGAGATCGGTGCCCGGCGCCAGGGTGTCGGCGTCACCGAGGCGGATCGCCGCCCCCAGATTTTCCAGTACGTGCGCGCGATCGCGGGCGGCTGAGTCCGCCGCGGCGTCGACGACGGTGACCCGCGCCCCGAGGGCGAGCAGCGCATCCGCCGCCGCGAACCCGGACACGCCGATGCCCGCGACGAGGACGGAGAGGCCGCCCCAGTCGGCGTCGCGGTTCAGTGCTGCGATGCGCTCGGCAGTCATCGGCTAGATGCCCGCGACCCACTCGGCGTAGAACACCCCGAGGCCGGTGGCGACGAACAGGCCGGCGATGATCCAGAACCGGATGACGATCGTCACCTCATTCCACCCCGCGAGTTCGAAGTGGTGTTGCAAGGGCGCCATCCGGAACACCCGTTTGCGCGTCAGCTTGAAGAAGCCCACCTGCACGATCACCGACGCCGTGATCAGCACGAACAGCCCGGCGAGCAGGATCAGCAGCAGTTCGGTGCGGGTGGTGATGGCGAGCCCGGCCAGCGCCCCGCCGAGGGCCAGCGAGCCGGTGTCGCCCATGAAGATCTTGGCCGGGGGGGCGTTCCACCACAAGAAGCCGAAGCACGCACCCATCAGCGCGGCCGCGACGATCCCCAGGTCCAGGGCGTTGGGCACCTCGTAGCACTGCGGCTCGGGCAGGATCGGGTTGAGCGAGCACGCGTTGCCGGACTGCCAGACCCCGATCAGGACGTACGCGCCGAAGACCATTGCCGAGGCGCCGGTGGCCAGGCCGTCGAGGCCGTCGGTGAGATTCACGCCGTTGGAGGTCGCCGCGATCATCAGGTAGGCCCAGATCACGAATCCGACGACGCCCAATCCCACCCCGGTGTCCCGGATGAACGAGATCTCCTCCGAGGCCGGGGCGAAGCCGCGGAAGTCCTCGAATTGCAACGCCATGCCGGCGAAGGCCAACGCCACGATCGACTGCCCGGCGAGCTTGGCCTTACTGCGCAGCCCGAGGCTGCGCTGCTTGGAGACCTTGATGTAGTCGTCGAGGAACCCGACCAGGCCGAGGCCGGTCATCAGGAACAGCACGAGCAATGCGGACGGTGTCGGGGACTTGTCCGACAGCACCAGGTGGGCGGCGCCGTACCCGACCAGCACCGCGATGATGATGACCGCGCCGCCCATCGTGGGCGTGCCGCGCTTGGTCTGATGGGTCGTGGGGCCGTCGTCGCGGATCAGCTGGCCGTAGCCCTGCTTGACCAGGATCCGGATCGCAACCGGGGTGCCGAACAGCGTGATGGCCAGCGACACCGCGGCCGCGACCAGTACCCCCCTCATCGAGTCACCGCCACGGACTTCGTCCTCGCGGGGACCGATTCAGTGCCCATGATGAGCTCGCTTCGCTCGCTCATGTGACTGGCTCCAGCAGCGCGGCGGCGACGCGCTCCAGCCCGCGAGCCCGGGAGGCCTTGATCAGCACGACGTCACCTGCCGCCAGCTCGGCGCGGAGCAGCTGCACGGCGTCCTCGGGCTCGGCGACGAAGGCCGGGGACTGCGACCAGGATCGGGCGCCGAGCGCGCTGTCGTACGCGGCCCGGGCTCCGTCGCCGACGACCACCAGCCGCGAGATGTCCATGTCGGACACCAGCCTGCCCAGGCTGGCGTGTTCTGCGGCCGACGACTCGCCGAGTTCGCACATCTCCCCGAGGACGGCCCAGCTGCGCCGGGCCCCGGCGATGGCCACCAGAGCGGCGAGCGCGGCGCGCATCGACTCCGGATTGGCGTTGTAGGCGTCATTGACCACGGTGACCCCACCCGGGCTCTCGCTCACCTCCATCCGCCAGCGGCTGCGGGGCACTGCCGCCCCCAGCGCCGCGGCGATCTCGGCGGGTCGCATGCCGAGGGCGTGCGCGGCGGCGGCCGCCGCCAGCGCGTTGCCCACATGGTGGGCGCCGTGCAGACCGAGCGCGACCGCAGCCGACCCGGCCGGGGTGTGCAGCGTGAAGCGCGGGCGCCCGCTCTCGTCGAGGGTGTGGCCCTGGGCCTGCACGTCCCCGCCCGCGCCGAAGGTCAGCACCGAGGCGGGCGTCCGGCTCGCCATCGCCGCGACCAGCGCGTCCTCGGCGTTGAGCACTGCCACCCCGCTTGCCGGCAACGCCTCCACGAGTTCGCCCTTGGCGAGCGCGATCCGTTCCCGGCTGCCGAACTCTCCGACGTGCGCCGTGCCGACATTGAGCACGACCCCGATCTGCGGCGGCGCGATGTCACACAGGTAGCGGATGTGGCCCACGCCCCGGGCACCCATCTCCATCACCAGGAACCGGGTGAGCGCGTCGGCGCGCAGCGCGGTCAGCGGCAGGCCGATCTCGTTGTTGAACGAGCCCGGCGGGGCGATGGTGACCCCAGCGCTCGCCAGGACCTGAGCCAGCAGATCCTTCGTGCTGGTCTTGCCCTGCGAGCCGGTGATCCCGACGACGGCCAGACCGTGTTCGGCAGCCAGACCCCGCACCACGAGCCCGGCGATCCGCCCCAGCGCCGCCACGGTGTCGGTGACGATCACCGCGGGCGCGCCGACCTCACGGGTGGCGAGCACTGCAGCCGCGCCGGCACTCATCGCCGCGCCGGTGTAGTCGTGCCCGTCCACCCGCTCGCCGGCGACCGCGACGAACAACGAGCCCGGGCCCACCAGACGCGAGTCGACGACGACCTCACCGTCGACTTCCAGCCCAGGGTCCGCACCGACCACCCGGCCGCCGGTCGCGGCCGCGATCTCGGCCAGCGACAACGTGATCATGCGCGGCCTGCGCTGCGCGTCGGGTCGGTCGCCGCGGCGAGGATGGCCCCCGCGAGAGCCGTGCGGTCATCGAAGGGCCGAACCACCCCGGCGACCTCTTGACCCTGCTCGTGTCCCTTGCCGGCGACCACGACGGTATCCCCCGCGCCCGCCCGGCCGACCGCCAGCGCGATCGCCGCGGCGCGGTCGTGGCACACCTCGAGCTCGGCGCGCTCGCCGGTGGGGACCGAGGTGGCCCCGGCCGCCACCGCGGCGAGGATCTCGGCCGGGTCCTCCGAACGCGGGTTGTCGTCGGTGAACACCACCACATCGGCGAGGCGCGCACCGGCCTCGCCCATCAGCGGGCGCTTGGTCCGGTCCCGGTCACCGCCGGCGCCGATCACGAGGATCAGCTTTCCGGTGGTGACCGGGCGCAGGGCCGTCAGCACGGTGCTCACCGCGTCCGGGGTGTGGGCGTAGTCGACGATCGCGAGGAAGTCCTGCCCGACGTCGATGCGTTCCATCCGGCCGGGGACGCCGGGGCAGTTGCCCACGCCCTCCAGGGCGGCCTGCAGCGGGATGCCCCCGGTGACCAGCGCGACCACCGCGCCGAGCGCGTTGGCCACGTTGAAGTCGCCGGGCAGCGCCACCATCCCGGCGCCGCTGACTCCCCCGGGGCCGTGGACGGTGAACGTCGAGCCGCCGCCATCGCCGACCACGTCGACGGCACGCCAATCGGCGTCCGGGTTCCCCGTCGCGGAGAAGGTGACCATCGGGATCGTGGGGCGCAGCGACAGGCGGCGGCCGAAGGGGTCATCGAGGTTGACGACACCGACGCCCGCGTGGGCCGCGGTGAACAGTTCCGCCTTCGCCGCGAAGTAGGCCTCCAGCGTGAAGTGCCAGTCCAGGTGGTCGTGCGAGAGGTTGGTGAACAGCGCGACGCGGTAGCGCACCCCGTCGACGCGGTGCAGGTCCAGCGCATGGCTGGAGACCTCCATCGCCAGCGCGGTCACCTCGCGCTCGAGCATCACCGCGAGCAGGGCATGCAGGTCCGGGGCCTCCGGGGTGGTCCGCGCGCTCGGCAGGGCCTCGTCGTCGATGCGGGTGAGCACCGTCCCGAGCAGGCCGGTGCGGTGCCCGGCGGCCCGCAGCCCCGCCTCCAGCATGAACGCGGTCGTGGTCTTGCCGTTGGTCCCGGTGATCCCGAAGGTGAGCATCTGCGCGGCAGGGTCGCCGTACACGCGGGCCGCGACCGCGCCGAGCACCGCCCGGGCGTCGTTGGCGACCAGGACCGGCAGGCCGGCAGCGGCGGACCGGAAGCGCCCCAGCGGGTCGGTGAGGATCGCGACGGCTCCGGCGCTTGCCGCCCCGACGGCGAAGCTGGCGCCGTGCGCGTTCTCCCCGGCCATCGCCGCGTACAGATCACCCGGGCGCACCTGGCGGGAGTCGTGGGTCAGGCCCGTGACGTTCACCTCGCGCCAGGACGCCTCGGGCACGAGACCGGCAGCCACCGCCAGATCAGCGAGGCTCACGTTCGGGGTCGCGGCCGGCCGCGGAGGTGGGGTGGGTGGCACGACGCGAGGTTAGCGAACCCGAAGCACCCCCAAGCCTCACCAGTCGATGCGCAGCCGGTTCGGCGCAACTCCGGTGGGCTGAATGCCGAGGCTGCGCAGCGCGAAGGACATCACCTCGGTGAACACCGGCCCGCCGAGCAGGCCGCCGAAGTGGCCCCGCGTCGGGCGCTGCAAGGTGACCGAGATGGCGATGGCCGGGTCGTCGGCCGGGGCGAAACCCGCGAACGAGGCGGTGTAACCGCGGTAGCACCCGCAGCGGGAGTCGGCGAACTGGGCGGTGCCGGTCTTGCCGGCAATCCGGTAGCCCGGGATCTTGACGTGGGAGGCGGTGCCGCCCGGCGCGGTCACGGTCTCCAGCATGCGCGCGACCTGGCTCGCGGTGCGCTCGCTCACCGCCCGGGTCGTCGCCGGCGGCTCGGGCACGTGGCGGCGGCCCGCCTCGTCGGTCCACGACTTGACCAGCGACGGCGCCACCCGCAGACCACCGTTGGCGATGGTGGAGAAGATGCCGGCCGCCTGCACTGAGTTGAGCGCGAATCCTTGCCCGAACGGGATCGTGTACTGCTGGGTGGGGCTCCAGTCCTTGCCGTCGGCGAGCAGCCCGCGGCTCTCCCCCGGCAGGTTGATCCCGCTCGGTTCGGCGATGCCGAACAGCTTCATGTAGCGGTGCAGCACCGGTGAGCTGACCCGGTCGGCAGCCATCACGGTGCCGACGTTGCTGGACTTGGCCAGGATTCCCGCCAGGGTCAGGCGCAGGATGCCGTGCTCGTCGTGGTCGTTGAGCACGTGCCCGGCGCGCCGGAGCTGACCGGGGACCCGGAACTTCGAGCGCGGGGTCACCACGCCCTCCTCCAGCAGCGCCGCCATGGTCAGTGCCTTGGTGATCGAGCCAGGCTCGTAGATCTCCGACAGCGCACGGTTGCCGCGGTTGATGTCCAGACCGGTACCGGGATCGTTCGGGTCGAAGGTCGGCGCGGTCGCCATCGCGAGGATCTCCCCGGTGCGGGTGTCCTGCACGATCACGGTGCCGCTCTTCGCCCGCGACTGAGCCACCTTCGCCGCGATCGCCCGCTGGGCGACGTACTGGATGTCGCGGTCGATCGTGAGCTGCACGTCCGAGCCCGGAATCGGATCGACGATCTGGATGCCCGCGGTGGCAATCCGCCCGCCGCGACTGCTGCGCTCGTAGGTCTGCTTGCCGTCGGTGCCCGACAGCAACTCGTCGAAGGCCCGCTCGATCCCGCCGCCGGCCGCGCCCGAGTCGTTGATGAAGCCCAGCACGTTGGCGGCGAGGTCGTCGGCGGGATACATCCGCTTGCTCGTCACCACGCCGAACACGCCGCTGATCGGCTTGCCGGTGCCCGGGTCGACGGTCTCACTGATCGAGCGCCACACCTCGGGATCGACGCTGCGCGCCAGGACGACGTAGCGGCGCGGGCGATCGGCCAGTTTGCGGGCCAGCGTTGCCTCGTCGAGGCCGAGCTTGGGGGCGAGCAGGTTGGCGTACCGCGCCGGGTCGGAGATCAGGGTCGGGTCGGCGGTGATGGTGCGCGCCTCGACGCTGCGCGCGAGCACCTCGCCGTCGCGGTCGAGGATCTGGCCGCGGACCGCGGTGACGGCGACGCTGCGCAGGCGCTCGTTCTGGGCCGCAGTGGCATAGCTGCCCGCTTCGAAGGCCTGCACCTGCACCAGGCGACCGACCATCAGCGCGGCGACCAGGCACAGGATCGTCGTCGCGGCGTAGAGGCGACGGCCCGGGTCGCCCAGCCGGGCTGTCCGGATGGCCGCCGGGGATTTGCGTGGGCGCGGGGGGCGGGCCGGGCGCGCGGCGTTATCGGACGTCCGGCGCTTGGGGGCAGGGCGGCGAGCGGGGGCGGGGCGGCGAGCCGGTGCGGGGCGGCGAGCGCCACCAGGCTTGCGATCCACCGGCCTGCGCTCACTCACGGGTATGTCCTCGCTCACATGGTCCCTGCGGTCACGACGATGCCGCGCTCACTCCATGATCGGCTGTCCCATCCGCCACACGGGCCCCGCCACGCCGCAGCACCCCGCCGGTGTCTGAGTCAGTCCCTCTTCGGCGGATCGACGACGAGCTCGCCACCGGCGCGGGCTCCCCCGTCGGCCTGCTTGTCCAGTCGCTTCTTGTACTCGAGCTCGGCCGCCTTCTGCGCGGCCGCCTTCTCCGCCGCTGCCTTCTCCGCGGCCGCCTGCTGGGCAGCTGCCTTCTTCTTCTGCGCCGCCAGAGCGGCGGCCTCGGCCTTCGCGATCCGCTGACGGGCCTCGGCCGCGGCAGCAACCTCCTCGCGCTGGGCCAGGCGGATCCGCTCGGCCTTGGTCAACGGTGGCGGTGCGCCGGCCGCAGCCTGTGGCCTGCTGCTGACCGATCCGGCGCCGACCTCGATGAAGCCGATCTCCGGCGCGGGCACCATCCCGATCCGGCGAGCCGCCGCGGCCAAGCGGTCCGGAGTCGCCGCCCGCTCCAGCCGCGCCTCCAGCGCCTGGGAGCGGTCCGAGAGCTCCGCGGCCTCGTTCTGCAGGGCACTGACGGTGAACGACCCCTGCGCCAGGGCGGTGTTGATTCCGAGCAGCGCCGCCAGACCGCCGGTCAGCATGAGCACCACCAACAGGACGAAGGGCATGCGGCCGCGGCGTCGGACCCGCGGGGTGACGACCCGCAGTTCGGGCCGCGAGACCACCGGCCGGGGCACGCCTTGACGCGGGAGCGCCGGTCGCACCGTCGCCGGCCGGGCGCCCGGACGCGCCGGTGCGACCCGCGCGCTCGCAGACCTGCTCATGCCGCACGCTCGCGGAGCTTCTCCGCGGCGCGCAACCGCGCCGAGCCGGCCCGCGGGTTGGCCGCGACCTCGGCCTCGGTCGCCGCCTCACCGCGTCCGATCAGGCGAAGCACCGGCGAGTGCCCGGGAAGTTCGACGGGCAGGTCCGCCGGCGAGGTGGAGGTCGCGGCGGCGACGAAGCTGCGCTTGACGATCCGGTCCTCCAACGAGTGATAGGTCAGCACCACGATCCGGCCCCCAATCGCGGCGGCGGCGATGGCGGCCGGCATGGCTCGCTCGAGAACCGCGAGCTCGGAGTTGACCTCGATCCGCAACGCCTGAAAAGTCCGCTTGGCGGGGTTGCCCCCGGTGCGGCGCGCCGGCGCCGGAATCACCGCGCGGATGAGGTCCACGAGGCGGGCCGAGGTGGTGAACGGCTCCAGGGCCCGCTCCCGGACCACCGCGTCGGCGATCCGGCGGGCGAACTTCTCCTCACCGTAGGCGCGCATGATCCGCGCGAGGTCGGCGGCCGCGTAGGTGTTGAGCACCTCGGCGGCGGTGAGCCCCCGGGTCGGGTCCATCCGCATGTCCAGCGGGGCGTCCTGGGAATAGGCGAATCCGCGCTCAGCGAGGTCGAGCTGCATCGAGGAGACCCCGAGGTCGAAGAGCAGCCCCTGCACGCGCGGGTGCCCGAGCCGGTCCAGCACCTCGGGGAGTTCGTCGTAGACCGCGTGGACGAGTTGGACCCGGTCACCGAACGGGGCGAGGCGGACGGCCGAGCGCTGCAGGGCCGCGGGATCGCGATCCAGCCCGATCAGGTGCACCCCGCGGAACCGGGCCAGCATGGCCTCGCTGTGCCCGCCCAAGCCGAGAGTCGCGTCGACCACCACGGCGCCCGGTGTCTCGAGCGCCGGCGCGAGCACGTCGAGCACCCGCTCGAGCAGGACGGGAACGTGCCCGCCGCGCTGCTCCGGTCCAGTTTCCACGTCGCTCCCCTGCGTCGTGCCAGTGCTGCCGTGCCTATCCGCTTCGACTCGCCCGGACGTGGAGCCAGGTCCCCGCCCGCTCGTCGGTCGCTCCGGCACCGGGGAAGGTGCACCGGCGCGACGCCGAGCGGGGGGAGACCTCACCACACGTCCTGCGGCGATGAGTGCGCTCACATCAGGCCCGGGAACACCTCCTCGGAGAGCTCGGCGAAGGCCTGCTCCTGGGCAGCCAGGTAGGTCTCCCAGGCCGCGGTGTCCCAGATCTCGACCCGGGCGTTCGCGCCGATGACCACGCACTCGCGATCCAGCCCGGCGTAGGCGCGCAGCGCCGGCGGGATCGTGACCCGGCCCTGCTTGTCGGGGGTCTCGTCCGAGGCCCCCGCGTAGAGCACGCGCATGAAGTCCCGAGGCCCCTTGGAGGTGATCGGCTGGCTGCGCACCTGATCTGCCATCCGGGCGAACTCCGCGGCCGGCCACACGTACAGGCACCGCTCCTGCCCCTTGGTGATCACGAGTCCCTCCGCCAGTTCGTCTCGGAACTTCGCCGGAAGGATCAACCGGCCCTTGTCATCCAGTCGCGGGGTGTGGGTGCCGAGAAACATGCTCGACGCCTCCCCACCGGCCCGCTGGTCCCCGTGAAGCAACTTCTAACTCCACAGGGCTCCACGATACTCCACTTTGCTCCACGGTCAACGCACAACGCTCCACTCGGAGCCCCTTTCGCTCCCGAGCCGATTCGCCGACGGCTCCGGGATCACATGCGTGAGCCACAGGTAGCGAGGGCAGGCTGTGACCCGACCCGCACCGAAGGGCTCGGAGGTGGACAATGTCCGCCACCGGCAAAGATCGCCGTGCCCGTACCCGATGAAGTAGCCAGTGACCCCCGCCGTCGCGCCAGGAGGATCTGTGACCGTGTACTCCCCCGACGGCGGACCGCTCGATGCCGGAAGCGGGGTGGTGGACGCCGCGGCGCGCATCCGCATGACGATGGAGAAGGTCATCGTCGGCAAACCGGAAGCGGTGCGGATCGCCCTGATCGCCCTGCTCGCCGAGGGTCATCTGCTCGTGGAGGACGTCCCCGGCGTCGGCAAGACAATGCTGTCCAAGGCGTTGGCCCGTTCCATCGACTGCTCGGTGCGGCGCATCCAGTTCACCCCGGACCTGCTGCCCTCCGACATCACCGGCGTCAGCATCTACAACGCCGAGCGGCGGGACTTCGAGTTCAAGCCGGGCGCGATCTTCTCCAACATCGTGATCGGTGACGAGATCAACCGCGCCTCCCCGAAGACGCAGTCCGCGCTGCTGGAGTGCATGGAGGAGGCCCAGGTCACCGTCGACGGGGTCACCTACGAACTCAGCCCCCCGTTCATGGTGGTGGCCACGCAGAACCCGGTGGAGATGGAAGGCACCTATCCCCTCCCGGAGGCCCAGCGCGACCGCTTCATGGCCCGCGTCTCCATGGGGTACCCGGATACCGCCGCCGAACTGGCGATGATCGACTACCACGGCGCCCACTCGCCGCTGGATCTGCTGGAGCCGGCTACCGACGCGCGCGCCGTGGTCAAGCTGATCGAGACGGTGCGCGCCGTCCACGTCTCCCCCGCCGTCAAGCGCTACGCGGTCGACCTGGTGTCGGCGACCCGCACCTGTCCCGACCTGCGCCTGGGCGCCTCACCCCGGGCAACGTTGCACCTCATCCGGGCCTCCCGCGCGGCCGCGGCCCTCGACGGCCGTGACTACGTGCTCCCCGACGACATCCAGGGCCTGGCCATCGCCGTGCTCGCACACCGCCTGCTCACCACCGCCGAGGCGCAGATCGCCCGCCGCAGCGCCGCCGCCGTGGTGGCGGATCTGGTGCGCAGCCTGCCGCTCCCGGCCGCGCGTTGAGCGAGCAGCGCCGGTGAACCTGCTCAGCTGGCTCACCCTGCGCGGCAAGTCGTTCGCGGTGGCCGGCTTGGCCGCGCTCGGCTGCGCCATCGCGCTGGGCCAGCAGGACATCCTGCGCGTCGCGGTGCTCCTGATCAGCCTGCCGCTGGTCTGCGCCGCCCTGGTCGCGCGGACCCAGCACCAACTCGGCACCGCACGCCGCATCGACCCGGTGCGCGTCCCCGTCGGGGAGGAAGCGCGGGTCACCCTGGAGTTGCAGAATTCCGGGCTGGTGCCCACCGGCCTGCTGCTCGCGGAGGACACGTTGCCGCGGTCGATGAACACCCGGCCGCGGTTCGTGCTGGACCGCCTCGAGTCCCATGGCCGTCGCGAGGTCTACTACCGGGTTCGCTCCGACGTGCGGGGTCGCTTCGGGATCGGTCCGTTGAAGGTGCGTCTCGCCGACCCGTTCGGGATGTGCGAGATCACCCGCTCCTTCGCCGGTACCGACGACCTCATCGTCGTTCCGGTCGTGGAGCACCTGCCCTTCGTCGTACTCGGCGGGGAGTGGAGCGGGGGCAGCGATTCGCACCCCAGCTCGATTCCGTCCGCCGGCGAGGACGACATCGGCACCCGCGAGTACCGCCACGGGGACTCCCTGCACCGCGTGCACTGGCGCTCCACGGCGCGCCGCGGCGAGCTGATGGTGCGCCGTGAGGAACATCCGCGGCAGACCCAGGCCACGCTGGTCCTCGACACCCGGGTGAACGCCCACGTCGGCTCGGGCGTCGCGTCGTCGCTGGAGTGGGCGATCTCGGCCGCGGCCTCGCTGTCGGTACACCTGATCCGCCGCGGGTTCTCGCTACGCGTGGTCACCGACAGCGGCGCCGGGATGGCCGGGGTCTCCTCCGACGTGCTCTCCCCCGTCCCCGACGTCGAGGGCCTGCTGCTCGACGCCCTGGCGATGCTCACCCCGTCGGCCACGCAGAATCTCGTCGGGGCCGCCCGGGAACTGGGGCGGACCGGTGGGGACAGCCTGCTCGTCGCGCTGCTCGGTGAACTCAATCCCGGCGATGCCGAGTCGATGGCCCGGCGCCGGCCCGGCACCACCACCGCGATCGCACTGCTGCAACGCACCAGCACGTGGCGTGCCCGTACGGCCGACGCCGACCCCCGCGCGGACAAGCGCCACCGCGCGCCGCCGAGCGCCGATCGCGAGTTCGACAAGAGCGTGGCGCTGCTGCGCAACGGAGGGTGGCGCGTGATCGAGGTGCACGCCGGTGACCGGCTCCCCGACCTGTGGCCTCGGGTCGCCGGCGGCGCCGGGCTCACCGCCCACAGCCGGGCAGGTGCCCCGGCTACGCCGGCCGCCTTCCCGAGTGCGGTGACTCGATGAGTACGGCGACGTCGCTGCGCCTGACCGCGGTCGCCTTCCTCGCCTGCGCGCTCACCACCACCTTGTTGGCCTCGGTGTTCGACGGGTGGGAGTGGTTCCTGCGCGCGCTCGGCGCGCTCGCGGTCGTCAGCGGCACCGGCGCCCTGGCCCGGTGGGCCCGCACCCCCCGCGTCGTGGTCCCCCTGCTCCAGATCGCCGGCGGCCTGATCTACCTCACCGCCAGCTTCGCGGCCGAGGCCGGGCGGTCCGGCTGGGTGCCGACCCGCGATGCGTTCGAGGCGCTGCGCGAGCTCGGCGACGAGGGCGCGACGGCGATCGACACCGTGACGCCGCCGGTCACGCCCGAGGACTCGATCATCTTCATCGTGGTCGCCGGAGTGCTGGCGATGGCGCTCGTGGTCGACAACCTCGCCGCCGGTCTGCGCCAGACGGCGCTCGCGGGCCTGCCGTTGCTGGTGCTGTACGCGGTCCCGGCAGCCGTGCTGCCCGACGGCCTCCCCGGTGAGCTGTTCCTGCTGCCGGCCATCGGTTTCCTGCTGCTGCTGCTGACCGACAACAGCGAACGACTCTCGCGCTGGGGTGTCGCGATCACCGGCGCCGGCGCTGCGGCACGCGCGGGCGGGCAGCGCGGGCGGATGAGCCGGCGCATCGGGCTCACCGTGCTGGTGATGTCGGTGGCGATCCCGGCCTTCGCGCCCCAGCTGACCGATGACGCCTTCGGCTCCGGTGGCCTGGGCAACGACCCCGCCGGGGGTGGGACGATCTCGACGCTGAACCCCCTGGTGAGCATGCGCCGCGACCTGGTCCGCCCCGAGGACGTGGACCTGATGACGGTCCGCACGGACTCCGCCCGCACCAGCGAGCTCTACCTGCGGGCGGTCACCCTGGACACCTTCGACGGCGAGGAGTGGCGCGCCGGTCGCCGGGAGGTCCGCAAGTTCGACCCCGAGCTGCCGGACCCCCTCGGACTGGCCGACACCGTCAAGCGAACCCCGACGCGGACCACGGTGAGCGTCAACGACAACCTCCAGGCCGACTACGTCCCGATGCCGTATCCACCGACCCGCCTGGAGATCGACGGCGAGTGGCGCTACGACCCGCTCACCGGCAACATCGTCAGCCAGAGCGGCGCCGACCAGCTCGCCGGGAGCCAGTACAGCGTGGAGGCCCTGGACCTGGATCCGAACGAGGACGACGTCCTCGGCTCGATCAGCACCGACGCCTACCTGCGGTCCTACCTGCAGCTCCCGGATTCCCTGCCCGGCCGGGTCCGCGAGATCGCCGACCGGGTCATCGGCAATCGCAAGGACCCCCTCGAGCAGGCGATCACCCTGCAGCAGTGGTTCCGCAACCCGGACAACTTCGTCTACGACTTGAGGCAGCAGCCCGGCACCGGGACGAACGCGATCCTGAACTTCCTCGACGACCGCCGCGGCTACTGCGAACAGTTCGCCTCGACGATGGCCGTGATGGCCCGTCACCTCGGCATCCCCGCCCGGGTCAACGTCGGCTTCACCCCCGGGGATCTCGCCGACGACGGCCTGTCCCGGGTGATCAGCGCCCACGATGCTCACGCGTGGCCCGAGCTGTGGATGCAAGGAGTGGGCTGGACCCGTTTCGAGCCCACCCCGGGATCGGCGACCTCGAATCCCAGCGTTCCGGACTGGCTCGCGCCGGCCGACGCGCAGGAGGAGCCGGACGGGGGCCAGTCCGAGGAGAACGAAGAACCCCGCAACGGCGAGGAAGAGCCGACCCCCGACGGCGCCGAGAACCCGGGCGAGCAGACCGAGGACAACGAGAGCGGCGAGGTTCTGCCGGCGCCCTCGGACCCCGGCGCGGGCGAGGACGCCTCCTCCTCCCCCTGGTACGAGCAATGGACGACGCTCGCGGCTTACCTGCTGGTGTTCGCGCTGCTGGCGGCGGCCCCCGGGCTGTGCCGGGTGCTGATCCGCCGCCGGCGCTGGCAGGTCGTTGCCCGCGCAGGCGCGGACCCGGTGCTGGCCACCGAGACCGCCTGGACCGAGTTGCGGGACTGCGTCGCTGACCTGGGCTTGCCCTGGCCCGTATCCCGGACCCCACGGCAAACCGCCGCAGCGTTGATGGCCGAGGGCAACCTCGGCGAGAAGGGTCTGGCCGGGCTGGCGCTGATCACGCACGCTCTCGAACGTGCCCGGTATGCACCCGGAGTGCGCACTCCGGTCGGGGCGGACCAGTTGCGCGACGCGGTCCTCGCCATCACCGGGGACCTGGGCGTCGCCGCCGGCCGCGGCGCGCGCCTGCGTTCGCGCTTGGCGCCACGCTCGGTCCTGGAGGTGCTGACGGTGGCCGGCACCCGCGGCGCCGACCGCTTCCGCGCGAGCCGCGGGGCGCTGGCCCGCAAGCTGCGCCCCCGGTCGGCCTGAGCTCACTCACCCCGCACGCACGCCAGCCCCGGCCAATCGGCCGGGGCTGGAGTCGATGCGGGGTGAAGGCTCAGTGGCCGTCGTCGCGACGACGGCGCCAGCGGTCCTCGAACCGGTTGGTGACGCCCCGCTTGGCGGGCTTGCGCTTGGCCTGCGCGGCAGGCCCGGAGCGGGAAGGTTCGGCGCTGCCGGAGACCCGGCGGTAGCTGGAGGCCGCGAAGAGGGCCGAAGCGAGCATGAGCACGAAGCCCAGGACGCCCACGATCCACACCATGGAGACGACCCCGGTCATCAGCAGGGTGATACCGGCGGCGAACCCCACGACAGCCTGCAATGTGCGCCGGCGGTGGTGGGTACGCAGGTCGTTGCCGCGCAGGGAGGACACGAACTTGGGATCCTCGGCGTAGAGGGCGCGCTCCATCTGCTCGAGCATGCGTTGCTCGTTCTCGGACAGCGGCACGGCAGACCTCCCTCACCGGCACCACACCGCGGTGCCCTCCACCAGAATAAGCAGCGTTTCCCACGCTTGTAACCCGACCGCGTAGATCACTGGTAACTCCCCGCCCTGAAATGCGCTAAACGGTGTGGATCACCCCCGAGCGGGTGCCCCCGACGCGCCGGGTGAACCGCACCTCCGCGCCCCGCCCTCAGGGCCGACGCGCGAGCACGTGCAGCTGCGCCGCGATCTGCGCCAACACGGGATGATCTGCCACCGCGGATTCCAGGGCGAGCAGTTCCGCCCGCAGGGCGGCCTCACCCTCGACGACAGCGCCGGGCACCAGGTCGGAGAAGACCCGCACGCCATGGGTCGACACCACCGTCAACCCTGCACCGGACACCAGTGCCGCCAGGGCCGCCGGATCGAAGCGGCGCGGCAGCGGATCACGCGGGCCCCACCGGCCGTCGGGGTCGTCGAGGATGTGCCGGGCCGCTGCCAGCTGCCCCGAACTGGCGCGGGCCAGGACAGCGGCGTGTCGATTGGCGGCCAGCACGCTGACCAGCCCCTGGGGGCGGACCACCCGCGCGATCGAGGCGATCGCCGCGGCCGGGTCGTCCGCGTGCTCAAGTGCGCCGTGGCAGAGCACCAGGTCAAACTCGTCGCCGGCGAACGCCGCAAGGCCCGCCTCGTCGCCCTGCACGGGTCGGACCAGGGCGTCCACCCCGGCGTCGGCCGCCCGGCGGTGCAGCGAGGCCAACGCGTCCGGGCTGGGCTCCAGGACCGTGACCTCGTGCCCGAGCTCGGCCAGCGGAACGGCGAACCCGCCGGTGCCACCCCCGACGTCGAGCACCCGCACCTGCGCGGGCAGATCCGCCAGCGCCGCGCGCAGGACCTCCCACACGACGGCGGTGCGGACCGAGCTGCGGGCACGTGCCAGATCAGGCATAGGCCCAACCCTAGGCTCTGCCCATGTCTGTTCTCGCGATCGACGCAGGCACCACCGGCGTCACGGCCTTGGTGGTCACCGCCGACGGACGGGTGGCCGCGCGCGGCTACGCCGAGTTCGCCCAGCACTTTCCGCACCCCGGGTGGGTCGAACACTCCCCGGACCAGATCTGGGCCGCGACCTTGACGGCCGCCCGCGCCGCGTTGAGCACATTGACCCCCGGATCAGCGGGGTCGGCGGGCGCGCCGGCCACCGACCCCGTCAGCTGTGTGGGTATCACCAACCAACGTGAGACGGCAGTGGTCTGGGACCGGCGCAGCGCCGCCGCCCCCCGGCACGCGATCGTCTGGCAGGACCGCCGCACCACTGAGATCTGCGACCGGCTGCGCACCGCCGGCCACGAAGACCGGGTCGCTGAGCTCACCGGGTTACGCCTGGACCCCTACTTCACCGGCACCAAGCTGACCTGGCTCGCCGAGCACGACCCCGCCACCTGGGCCGGGGTCACCGGCGGCGCCCTGGTGCTGGGGACCGTCGATTCCTACCTGATCGCCCGCCTTTCCGGCGGGGCAGTGCATGCCACCGATGCCTCCAACGCCTCCCGGACGCTGCTCTACGACCTCACGGCCGGCGCGTGGTCCCCCGAACTGTGCGAGGTGTTCGGCGTCCCGATCACCGCGCTGCCCGAGGTCGTGCCCTCCTGGGGGGTGATCGGGCACACCGACCCGGCCGAGTTCTTCGGCCTCGCGGTACCGATCGCCGGGATTGCGGGCGATCAGCAGGCGGCGCTGTTCGGCCAGGCCTGTTTCGCTCCGGGCGAAGGTAAGTGCACCTACGGCACCGGCTCGTTCATCCTGGTGAACACCGGGGAGGCGCTGGTCCGCTCCAAGGCGGGCCTGCTCACCACCGTCGCCTGGCAGGCCCCGGACGGCACGCTGACCTACGCGCTGGAGGGCGCGATCTTCGTCACCGGCGCCGCGGTCCAGTGGCTGCGCGACGGGCTCGGCGTGATTTCCTCCGCCGCCGAGACCGAGGCGCTGGCCGCCAGCGTCGCCGATTCCGGCGGCGTCGTCTTCGTGCCCGCCCTGACCGGACTCGGCGCCCCGCACTGGGATCCCGCCGCCCGCGGCACCATCCTCGGTCTCACGCGCGGCACCACGCGGGCGCACCTGGTCCGCGCGACGCTGGAGGCCATCGCCTACGAGGTGCGCGACGTCGTCGAGGTGATGACCGCGGAGGCCGGCGTGGCGGCCCCGGCCCTGACCGTCGACGGCGGGGCCAGCGCGAACGACCTGCTGTGCCAGCTGCAGGCCACCGAACTCGGCGTGCCGGTGCGGCGCCCGGAGATCCTGGAGACCACCGGCCTGGGCGCGGCCTTCCTCGCCGGGCTGGGCACCGGGGTGTGGTCGAGTCAGGCCGAGATCGCCGCAACCTGGCGCCTGGACGCCACCTTCGACCCCGGCCCCCGCGACGACTCCGGCTACCGGCGCTGGACCGAGGCGGTCCAGCGCTCGCGGGGCTGGGCGGACATCTGAGCGCCGTCGGTGTCGTGGTTATCGAGTTCGAGCTCGACCACCGGGGTGCCACTGCCAGTGGTGACCTTCTCTAGCTTGCCGTCGACGTCCCAGGTGAGGTTCTGGGTCGCCCCGGCGACGGTGCGGACCTCGGCTTTACCGGTGGTGTCGTAGTCGAACGCGGCCGTGGCGTCGCCGGGGCCGGCGATGCGGGAGAGCTGGTGCGGGCCGGCGCCAGGGAACTCGACCCAGAAGTCGACGTCTGGGAGCTCACCGCAAAGCGGCTCTTCCTACTTGAGGTGGGGGCTGGTCAGTCCGCCGCCGATCAGGAGCATGCGTAGCCGGTAGTTCTCGCGGTTGCGGAATCCGCGGGCGATGCGGCGGTGGAGCTCGATGAGTCCGTTGAT
>JBQTIR010000010.1:0-193527 GCA_052387905.1 Sporichthyaceae bacterium
CGCATGCGCGAAGCCCGAACGGCCGTGACACCGACCGCGGGAAGGAGCCGCCAAGCGAGCTGATCAACCGCGAGGGGTGGGGACTTTTAGTTGGCCACCAGTGGGGACCACGAACTGGCCGTTGACAGGCCCGCTGGGAGTAGACCTTGCCAGGAATCGATCACCCATCTGCACCGAAGATGTCCGCGATGCGGTCCAAGACGACTGCAGCACGGGCACTGATGTGCACTGTCGCTATAGGTTTGACCATTTCTGCATTGGCTCAGGCTCCGGCCCAGGCGGATGTCGAGCCCACATCAGCTGCGCAGTCTGAACCAATTAGCGATGTAGATATGGCCAGGGTTATCGCCAATCAGGAAGTTGTACATCCATTCGCCGTGGCGATCGCTGAGGTCGGTGGCTTCCTGGACGGTGGCGCCACCGCGGGGCCGGATACCGGCTACAGCGGTCTCACGGTCCTGCCCGAAGACAAGGGGCTGCGGGTGTACTGGCACGGCCCCGTGCCTGTCGCGGTCACCACGATCGTTGCCGCCGCGCGCGCTGCCGGCGTGGACGTCACGGTGAGAGAAGCGGCACGATCCCGACTTCAGTTCAAGGAGGAGACCAAGGGCCTGTCGTCCCTACACCCGGATCTGCGTTTGGCTGCAGCGGGTATCAACATCGAGTCCTACTCGTCTTCGCAGGATCGCAGCGAGTTGCGAGTGCAGGTGACCTCCGCTCTGCCCGGAGTCCCGCTCCTCGAGCCTGTGGTTCGCGGAGTCCTAGCCCGGATCACCGGCATCACGGACGTTGCAGTGACCTTTGGTCCAAACATTGCGACGTCGCGTCAGAATGACGCTCCGGCGTGGGGTGGGGGAGGTGCCTTCCTCAGTTCCGAGAACCGTTGTTCTACAGGATTCGCGACGACTGAGAACAGCAGCGGAGCGGACATGATGCTCTCCGCCGCACACTGTGACACTCGGTCGGCTGGCAACTACCTCGACCGCTTCGACGGTACTGGCGCGCAGCTGATCGCGCCCGGATCGAACCTCTCGGTGAACCGGCACCGCGACTCCATGAAGGTCAACCCCAGCGGAACGGGAAGTGGAATCACGGACGGTTACGTCTACACCGGAGACTACAACGCGTCCGAGACCGCCAAGGTGGCAGGCTCTGCCCGAAATTTCGACAACGAGGTCGTAATGGGCTCAGGATCGCGCTCCGGGGAGCATTACCTGCAAATCACAGACGATGAACTTGAGGATTTTCAGTGCCCAAAGAGCCCGTACAATTGCGATTCGGCCGTCAGGGCTGTGCGCTACACCACCCTCGACATCGCGGTCGCGAAAGGGGACAGCGGCGGAGTGGTGTATGCCGAACGATCCGACGGCCGCGTGACCGCCAGAGGCATCATCGCGGCGGGGGTGGGTGAGATCAACTGCAACCTGTGGACCTACGACGAGATCTACGGAGACGACGACGGGGAGTCCTGCTACACATCGATGATCTACATGCCTATCAACCCGCTGCTGGGTTATTGGGGCATGACCATAAAAACCAAGTCTTAGCGAATCCGGACAAACCACCGCGCGAGGTCGACCCGTGTAGCCTCGGGGCGACCTCACGCGTCTGTATAGGTATGAGGCGACGATGCGCCAGGGCTTAGGGTTTGATGCCTTCTACGCGGATGCCTATCCGCGGGTGCTTCGCGCGGTCGCCCCGCTGGCTGGAACCTCCGCGGAAGCGCAGGATGCCACACAGGAGGCCTTCGCTCGCGCGTACGTACGTTGGGCGGCGGTGAGCGAGGCAGACAGCCCCGAGGCTTGGGTCATTCGCGTGGGGAAGAACTTGGCGATCTCACGACTGCGGCGTCTTAGGGTCGCGGCGCGCCACCTCTTCTCGCACCGCGAGGAAGCAACGGACCCGATGCCGGGAGTTGTAAACCGGGTGGACTTGGTTTCGGCCCTGGACGGCCTTCCGCCGAAACAACGACAGATCCTCGGTTTGCATTACCTGGAAGACGTGTCGGTTCAGGACATCGCAACCCGCATGGACATGACGCCAGGCAACGTCAAAGTCAACCTGCATCGCGGGCGGGCAGCTTTACGTGAACGACTCGAAGGGGGAGGAACGCATGGTGCCCAGTGACTCGGCCCACGGCATGTCGGCCACCGATCTGACCGAACGGCCTGACCTGGAAGACGTCCGCCACCGAGCAACACGTCTGCAGCGAAAGCGCCGGGCTGGCGTGGCCGTGATGGCAGTCGCCGCGGTCGCCCTGGCTGTGCCGGTGGGTGCGGCGATCCGGCCGCAATCTGCCCCCGATCGTGTCGCCCAGATCCCGTCGGCCTCGGATGCCGCAGGCTCACGCGCGGAGCCGACCGGTGCGCCGTCGTTCATCCGACCTGCATGCACTGTCATCCCTGAGGTACCTCGCGCTCAGCGCGCCGCAGGCGTGTCGGCGGCGAATGTCGAAGGTCCGGCGCACGAGCTCGCCGTTCAGATCGACAACCTTGGCCGCAGCAAATACGCCGCTGCGTACGGCGGCGTATCCGTGTGCGAGAGCGAATCGCGGGTCGACGTATACCGGACGCCGGATGCCCGCTTCGACGCGCAGGTGGAGGCTTTGGCCAGATCGCTTGGCGTTCGTGCCGTGTTTGGCGTTGCCGCCTTTTCCCGCGCCGATTCGGCCCGGGTCAGCAAGGAGATCGTGCAACTCAAAGATGAGCTGCGGGCGCAAGGAGTGCAGGTCAGCTCCATCTCCCTACGTCCGAACGGGACTGTCGAGGTCAGGGTTCGCAGCGACGTCACGAAAGCGCGCAACGCCCTGTCCAAGTACGCCGACAGGGTCGATGTCCGCTACACCACCGAGGGACCTCCCGAGCCCCTGGCATAGGGAACTGGGCGGCGACGAGTCTCAGGTCCTACGCCGCACATCAACGGCGAGGAGCATCAGGTGAGCGGCGATCGCCGCCGCCTCAGGCGGGTGGCCAACGGTCCGCTCGTCGCGACCACTGCGGCGATACCCGGCAACTGTGGTGCTTCACCGCTCCAGGTGCTGACGCGCACCGCCGCGTCCTGCAACGCTGCGGCCGCGAAGGCGCGCGCGGCCCCGGTGCTCGCCGCGACCAGCGCGCCGTAGGCAACGGCGAGGTCGGCCTCGATCTGCGCCGCCAGGGTCAACGCGGGCCCTGGCCCGCTGAGCGGTTCGGGTAGCGCGTAGGCCGCCTGCGCCTCCACGGGAGTGCCGCCGGCGGCGAGGATCAGGCGGCGCAGGTCGTCGCGCCGGGCGCGGTGGGTGTCCAGGCCGTCCAGGGCCTGGCGACGCGGAGTCGCCGTGAACACCCCGGCGAGGACGCCGTAGCCGTACACCGCCGCGTGCTCGGCCGCGAGGACCTCGGTCGCCACCGCGGGATCCAGGCTCACTGCGCACTCCCCAGAACCGCCGCATGGGCAGCCTCACAGCCACCGATTGCGGCGAGCAGGCGGGCAAGTTCGGGGTCGCCCGCTCGTACGCACTGGGCCAATCGGCGCGTCGCGGCGCTTCGCTCTGCGGCGACGAGTTCGCTCACCGCGCGCTCTCGGCTCGCCGCTACCGGCGGAGCGGAAGTTCCGGGCGTGGGGGCCACACTCGTCACCGGGCGCGGCTCACCGCCGAGCCGGGCCAGGTGCGCGAGGTGATCGGCGCGGGCAGTGGTCAAGGTCGGCCCCAGGCCCGGGAACCGCACCAACGTGGCGTCGTAGCGCGCCACCAGATCCTGCTTGTCGGTGACCGCCGTGGCGCGCAGGGCCACGTCGGGATCCGGGGTGGGGGTCTGGTCGGGCCCGCCCAGCGGGTCGTCCGTGATGCAGCCGGTAAGCAGCCCGCCGCCCAGAAATGCGATTCCCACCCCGGTGCCGGCGGCCAGGATGCTGCGCCGGGTCGGTCCCGCGCGCAGGCGTGCGGGATCCGATGCCACGGCGGGGACGCTACCCGACGGTGCGGGGTGCTTCGCAGCAAGCGCGGCCGTCGGCAACGACGCCGCCAGCCGTTATGGTGTGCCCGCAGCACCACACAACAGCACACGGGAGGTTCACCACATGGTTGCCGTGGATTCCCGCCTCCGGACCCAGGTGCAAGCCGAACTCGCCGTCGTGGTCAGCGCCGCCGGGCTGGACCTCGAGGGCGTCGAGCTCGCCGCGGCCGGTCGGCGCCGTGTGCTGCGGGTGCTCGTGGACTGCGACGGTGGTGTGGATCTGGATGCGGTGGCCGATATCAGCCGACAGATCTCCGAGGCGCTCGACGCCGGTGACGTCATGGGCGCCACCCCGTACGTGCTGGAGGTCTCCAGCCCGGGCGCCGAGCGTCCGCTGACCGCACCGCGGCACTGGCGTCGCGCGAGCGGCCGATTGGTCCGCGCCGACCTGGCCGACGGATCGGTGCTGGTGGCCCGGGTGGTGTCCGCCGACGACAGCGGCGCGGTCCTAGATGGCCCGGACGGCCGGCGCTCGGTGGAGTACGGGCAGGTGGGCCGGGCCAGGGTCCAGGTCGAGTTCAACCATGCGGGCGACGACGCAGACACCGACGACACCGACGACACCGAGGGGTGAGACGCGCATGGACATCGACATGAACGCGCTGCGCGCGTTGGAGCGGGAGAAGGAGGTCTCCTTCCCCTTGCTCGTGCAGGCCATCGAGGCGGCGCTGCTGATCGCCTACAACCGCACCGAGGGGTCCTTCGCGCATTCCCGGGTGCAGATGGACCGCGTCACCGGCCACGTCGTGGTGTGGGCCCACGAGATCGACGAGCACGGTGTCGCGCAGCCCGAGTTCGACGACACCCCGACCGGTTTCGGTCGGATCGCGGCGTCGACCGCGAAGCAGGTGATCCTGCAGCGCCTGCGTGATGCCGAGGACGAACGGACCTTCGGGGAGTACGAAGGCCGCGAGGGCGACATCGTCTCCGGTGTCATCCAGCAGGGGCGAGACCCCAAGGCAGTCCTGGTCGACCTGGGCAAGATCGAGGCGATGCTCCCTCCGCAGGAGCAGGTGCCGGGGGAGCGCTACGAGCACGGCGCCCGCCTGAAGTGCTTCGTGGTCGGGGTGCGCCGCGGGATGCGCGGGCCGTCGGTGACGCTCTCCCGCAGTCACCCCAACCTGGTGCGGCTGCTGTTCGCGCTCGAGGTGCCGGAGATCGCCGACGGGACCGTCGAGATCATGGGGATCGCCCGGGAGGCCGGGCACCGCACGAAGATGGCCGTGCGTTCCACCAAGGCCGGGGTCAGCGCCAAGGGCGCCTGCATCGGTCCGATGGGGGCGCGGGTGCGGACTGTGATGAACGAACTGCACGGGGAGAAGATCGACATCGTCGACTGGTCGGAGGATCCGGCCGAACTGGTCGCGCACGCGCTGTCCCCGGCGCGGGTCTCGCACGTGGAGATCGTCGACCTGGCCGCGCGCAGCGCGCGCGTCATCGTCCCCGACTACCAGCTCTCGTTGGCGATCGGGAAAGAGGGCCAGAACGCCCGCCTCGCCGCGCGGCTCACGGGCTGGCGCATCGACATCCGACCCGATACCGAGCCCGCGGTCGACGGATCCGACGCCGCGGCCGGGTCAGGCTCCACGCCCGAGTGGGTCTAGACTCACCAGTGGTCAGTCGTGCGGAACCGAGTTCCCGCTTGCCCATGCGTACCTGCGTGGGCTGCCGGGAGCGGTCCCCCAAAGCTGAACTGCTGCGGGTCGTGGCGGTCGAGGGCGCAATAGTCCCTGACCTTCGGGGCCGGCTGCCGGGTCGCGGAGCGTCCATTCATCCGCGAGTCGAGTGTCTTGACTTTGCCGTACGCCGTCGGGCGTTCGCCAGGGCACTTCGGGTCTCCGGTCAGCTTGACACGAGCGCCCTGGGCGCGTTTATCGCCGAGGGAACACCAGGCTCGACGTAGGACAGAACCAGGTAGTGACAGAGCACAGTCAGCCATGTTGGAAGCGGGTATTGCGATGAGCGCTCGATGAGCACCCAGCGATGAGCACCACCCCTAGCTAACGGTCCGTGGCATCTCGCCCGGACCAGAAGGAGAACAGTGGCCAAGGTCCGGGTCTACGAACTCGCCAAAGAACTCGGTGTCGAGAGCAAGGTCGTCATGGCCAAGCTCACCGAGCTCGGTGAATTCGTTCGCAGCGCGTCCTCGACGATCGAGGCGCCCGTAGTACGCAAACTTCAGGAAGCCTTCCCCGGCGGTGCACCGGCCAAGCCGGCGTCCCGTCGCGCCGCTCCCAAGGCTCCCGCGGCGGCTGCACCGGCCCCCGTCGCCCCGGCGGAAACGGCTGCGCCGACCACCGCCCCGAGCGCTCCCCCGCCGGTGTCCGCGCCTGTGGAGCTCACACCGCCGCCCGCCCCGGTCCTCCCCGAGACGGTTACGCCGATCGCTGTCGCTCCCCTCACCCCCGTCGCGCCGCAGGCACCGGCTGCGGTCAGCGCGCCGGCAGCGACCGAGCCGTCCAGTGAGGCCGGCGCCGGTGGTCCGCGTCCAGGCCCGGCCGTGCGTGCGCCCGGTCCGCGCCCGGGCAACAACCCGTTCTCCTCCCAGTCCGGCATGGCTCGTCCGCCGGCGCGCAATGCGCCACGTCCCGGCGGGACCGGTGCACCGGGTGCCCCGCCGGCTCCTGGTGTGCCCGGGGCCCCGCGTCCGCCCCAGGCGGGCCCGGGGGGTCCGCGTCCGGCCAGCTTCGGCGCCGGTCCTGGCGGTCCACGTCCCGGCGGTCCGCGGCCTTCCATGATGCCCGCACGTCCCAGCGGTCCCGGCGGTCCCGGTGGGGGCCCCGGCGGCTTCGCCGGTCGCCCCAGCGGTCCCGGCGGCCCGGGCGCACGTCCGGGTGGTCCGGGCGCACGTCCCGGTGGTCCCGGAGGTGGCCCTGGCGGCCGTCCCGGTGGCGGTGGCTTCGGTGCTCCGCGGCCCGGTGGCGGCGGCGGTGGTGGCTTCGGTGGCGCGCGGCCCGGTGGTGGCGGCTTCGGCGGACCTCCCGGTGGCGGCGCTCCCGGTGGCGGCTTCGCCGGTCGTCCCGGTGGCGGTGGCGGTCCCGGTGGCGCGCGTGGACGTGGCGGCACAGCAGGCGCCTTCGGTCGCCCGGGTGGGCGTCCGGCCAAGGGCCGCAAGTCCAAGAAGCAGCGGCGTCAAGAGTTCGACAATATGCAGGCTCCGTCCATCGGTGGCGTGCAGCTGCCGCGCGGTCAGGGTCAGACGGTCCGGATCCCGCGTGGGTCCTCGCTGACCGACTTCGCCGAGAAGATCGGCGCGAACCCGGCCTCGCTCGTCGCGGTGATGATGCACCTGGGCGAGATGGTGACGGCCACTCAGTCCGTCGGCGACGAGACGCTGGAGCTGCTCGCGCAGGAGCTCAACGTCGTCGTGGAGATCGTGTCCCCGGAGGACCAGGACCGCGAATTGCTGGAGACCTTCGACCTCACCTGGGGTGAGGACGAGGGCGATGAGGACCAGCTGGTCTTCCGTCCGCCGGTCGTGACCGTCATGGGTCACGTCGACCACGGCAAGACGCGCCTACTCGATGCCATCCGCAACACGAACGTGATGGGCGGGGAAGCCGGCGGCATCACCCAGCACATCGGCGCGTACCAGGTCATGGCCCACGCGGGCGAGGACAAGGAACGACGCATCACCTTCATCGACACCCCGGGTCACGAGGCCTTCACCTCGATGCGTGCCCGTGGCGCCCAGGTCACCGACATCGCGATCCTGGTGGTGGCGGCCGACGACGGGGTGAAGCCGCAGACGATCGAGGCGCTCAACCACGCGCAGGCGGCTGGCGTGCCGATCGTCGTCGCGGTCAACAAGATCGACAAGGAAGGCGCCGACCCGACCAAGGTCCGCGGCCAGCTCACCGAGTACCAGTTGGTGGCCGAGGAGTACGGCGGCGAGACGATGTTCGTCGACATCTCCGCCAAGCAAGGCATCGGTATCGAGGCCCTGCTTGATGCGGTCATCCTGACCGCGGATGCCTCCCTGGACCTGCGGGCCAACCCGAACCAGGACGCCCAGGGTGTCGCCATCGAGGCGCACCTGGACCGCGGTCGTGGTCCGGTGGCCACGGTGCTGGTCCAGCGCGGCACGCTGCGTCCCGGTGACTCGATCGTCTGCGGCGACGCCTTCGGTCGCGTGCGGGCGCTGCTCGACGAGCACGGCAACACCCTCACCGAGGCGGGCCCCGCCCGTCCGGTCATGGTGCTCGGCCTGACCTCGGTGCCCGGCGCGGGAGACAACTTCCTCGTCGTGTCCGAGGACCGCGTCGCCCGTCAGATCGCCGAACGTCGCGAGGCGCGCGAGCGCAACGCGATGCTCGCCCGGCAGCGCAAGCCGCGGGTCAGTCTCGAGGACTGGCAGGACGCGTTGGCTCACGGCCAGCGCGACGAACTCCTGCTCATCCTCAAGGGCGACGGGTCCGGTTCGGTCGAGGCCCTCGAGGACGCGCTGCTCAAGATCGACGTCGGGGACGAGGCGCACCTGCGCGTCATCCACCGCGGCGTCGGCGCGATCACCGAGTCCGACGTCAGCCTCGCGGCGGCGTCGGAGGCGATCATCGTCGGCTTCAACGTCCGCTCCGAGGGCAAGTCCCGCGAGGCGGCCGACCGCGAGGGCGTGGAGATCCGGTTCTACTCGGTCATCTACCAGGCCATCGAGGAGATCGAGGCGGCGCTCAAGGGCCTGCTCAAGCCGGAGTTCGAGGAGGCCATCCTCGGTACTGCGGAGATCCGCAGCGTCTTCCGGTCCTCGAAGTTCGGCAACATCGCCGGATGTCTGGTGCGCAGTGGCGAGATCAGGCGCGGCTCGAAGGCCCGCCTGATCCGCGACGGCGTCGTCGTGGCACCGAGCTTGAGTGTCGATTCGTTGAAGCGGTTCAAGGACGATGCCGTCGAGGTCCGCGAGGGCTTCGAGTGCGGTATCGGCCTGGGGTCCTTCAACGACATCAAGGAGGACGACGTGATCGAGACCTTCGAGATGCGTGAGAAGCCGAGGGCCTAGGCCCGATGTTCGTCGGAAGTCTGAGTATCGACCTGCTCCTGGGTGATGTGCATTCGCTCAAGGAGAAGCGTTCGGTGATCAGGCCGATCGTGGCGGAGTTGTCCCGCCGGTTCAGTGTCAGCGTCGCCGAGGTGGGCGACCAGGACCTGCACCGGCGGGCCCTGCTCGGCGTCGCCGTCGTCGCCGGGGACCCCGGGCACTGCCGCGAGGTGCTCGATGCCTGCGAACGTCTGGTCGCCGGCCGCCCCGAGGTCGACATTCTGAGTGCTCGCCAGAAACTGCACGGAGAAGAGGACTAACACGATGGGTGTCTCACCCGGTGCCGCCGCGCGTGCTCGCAAACTGGCCGACCGCATCAAGGTCGTGGTAGCCGAGACCTTGGAGATGCGGGTCAAGGACCCACGGCTGGGGTTCATCACGATCACCGACGTCCGGGTCACCGGTGACTTCCGGGACGCCACGGTCTTCTACACCGTCTACGGCGACGACGAGGCTCGCGTCGGGACAGCCGCCGCGCTGGAGAGCGCCAAGGGCGTGCTCCGTAGCGAGGTCGGCAAGCAGACCGGGGTGCGGCACACCCCATCGCTGACCTTCATCGCCGACGCCCTGCCGGAGAACGCGAAGAACCTCGACGACCTGCTGGCCGTGGCGGCAGCCGCCGACGCGGAGGTCCACCGCCGCGCCGAGGGCGCGAGCTATGCCGGCGAGGCCGATCCCTACCGGCACCCGGAACCGGAGAAGACGGAGTCGGACGACACCGAGGAGACGCCGGAGTGAACTCTGGCGCCCAGCCGGGCCCGGGCGGCCTGCTGGTGGTGGACAAGCCCGCCGGGATGACCTCGCACGACGTGGTCGCCATGGTCCGCAGGTTGGCCCGTACCCGCCGGGTCGGGCATGCCGGGACGTTGGACCCGATGGCCACCGGGGTGCTGGTGCTCGGGTTGGAACGTTCCACCCGGCTACTCGGTTATGTGTCCGGCGGCGACAAGGAGTACACCGCCACGATCCGCCTCGGCGCGGTTACCGACACCGACGACGCCATGGGTGAGGTGCTGAGTTCCGCGGACGCGGCCGGCGTGGACCTCGGCGCGGTGGCGGCCGGGATGGCGGCCCTGCGCGGCGACATCGTCCAGGTGCCCTCGACGATCAGCGCGATCAAGGTGGACGGCAAGCGTTCCTACAGCCGGGCCCGGGCCGGTGAGGCGGTCGAACTCGCCGGGCGGCCGGTCACGGTATCGGCCTTCGACCTCCTCGACGTCGCCCCCGGCGACGGCGTGCTCGACCTCGCGGTGCGGGTGACCTGCTCCAGCGGCACCTACGTGCGCGCGCTGGCCCGCGACCTCGGAGCGGGCCTGGGCGTCGGCGGCCATCTCCGCGTGTTACGACGCACCCGGGTAGGTCCGTTCGGCCTGGCCGGCGCTCACGATCTGAGCGCACTGCAAAACGCGAGCGAGGCCGGGACTTTGGCAGCGTCGATGGTTGCCCTGGGCACCGCAGCCGGTCTGTTGTTTCCCACCGCTCAGCTCGATCAGGACGAGGCGCGGATTCTCGCTCATGGCGGCTGGATCCGGCATCCGCCTGACAGTGGTCCGTCGCCGGTGGCCGCGTTCGGCCCGACGGGGGAGTTCCTTGCGCTCGCCGAGCATGCCGAGGGACGGCTGTCCCCGGTCACCGTGTTCGTCCACGGCCAGGACCTGTGAGCGCCGCGTGAGCAAACAGGGCGCCCTACGATGAGGCTGGGCCCGGGCGGCCCACGCGGCCACGTCGAGGGAGTGCGGGTGCAGGTCTGGCGCGGCGTGGGGGAGCTGACCACGTCAGGTCCATGTGTTGCTGCGGTGGGCAAGTTCGACGGGGTCCACCGAGGTCATGCCCTCGTGCTGGCGCGGGCACGTTCCCATGCCGACCGGCTCGCGCTGCCGCTGGTCGTGGTGACCTTCGATCCGCACCCGGCAGTCATCCTGCGCCCCGAGCTGGCGCCGAAGATGATCGGCACGTTGGAGGACCGCTTGGCGCGGCTAGGCGCGGCCGGGGCCGACGCAATTCTCGTGGTGCCCTTCACCGCCGCACTGTCCGCCGTGCCGGCGGAGCAGGCCGTCCGAGCCGTGCTCGTCGAAGCGCTCCAGGTGCGGGTGGTCGTGGTCGGCGCCGACTTCCATTTCGGGCACAGGGCCGCCGGCGACGTCGGCATGCTAGCGGAACTAGGCGCCCGCCACGGGTTCGTCGTCGATGCGGTGGAACTGCAGGCCGACGGCTCCGATCGTTTCTCCTCCAGCCGGGTGCGCCAGCTGATCGCCGACGGGGAGGTCTCGGCGGCGGGGGAGATCCTCGGGCGTGCGGTCACGGTGACCGGGACGGTGGTGCGCGGGGAGCAACGCGGCCGTGACCTGGGCTTCCCGACCGCGAACCTGGACTGCCCGCCGGATCTGGCGGTGCCGGCTGACGGGGTCTACGCGGGCTGGCTCGATCACGGTGACCTCCGCTATCCGGTGGCCATCTCGGTGGGGGACAACCCGACCTTCACCGGTGCCGCCAGACGGATCGAGGCCTACGTACTCGACCGCGACGACCTGGCGCTCTACGGCGAGACCGTCAGCGTGTCCTTCGTCACCCGCCTGCGGGACATGATCCCGTACACCGGCGTCGAGGCGTTGATCGAGGCGATGAATGCCGATGTCGTGGCCACCCGCCGGGTGCTCGGCCTGGGCAGCGATTCGGAGTCCAGCCCCGTCCGCTGATAGCCTCGCATCCGCCGTGTATCGGCCGCGGACGAGTTGTGCCCGGGTGGACCTGCCCCGGAGCGCCGCGCAGCGACCCACCAAAGGAGCTCTGAAGCCTGTGCCGCTCGACAGTGCACAAAAGAAGACGATTCTCGCCGAGTACGCCCTGAGTGAGACCGACACCGGTTCCCCCGAGGCCCAGGTGGCGATGCTGACCAAGCGCATCAGCGATTTGACCGAACACCTGAAATTCCACAAGCACGACCACCACAGCCGTCGTGGCCTGCTGTTGCTCGTGGGCCGGCGTCGCCGGCTCCTGAAGTACCTGGCCAAGACCGACATCCACCGCTACCGCTCGCTGATCGAGCGGCTCGGCCTTCGCCGATAACACCACCGGGGCAGCTCCGATTCGGGGCTGCCCCGTCACGTATCCACACCACAGGAGCGGTCGGCGCCGCGGGGAGACCCGCCGCCGGTCCTCGGTAGTGGCACCCGGATCCGGGCCCTTGATCTTCACCGGCCCTGCCCCGTGCGCCTCGATCGAAGACCGGCCCGACTCGGGCCCAATGCGACCCGCTGCCCGCTCCGTCAACAAAGAGGAGGGGCGCCCATGGAGGGTCCCGAGATCACGTTCGCCGAAGCCCGGATCGACAACGGTTCGCACGGCGTTCGCACCATCCGCTTCGAGACCGGCCGCCTCGCCAAGCAGGCCGCCGGATCCGCCGCCGTCTATCTCGACGCCGGCACCATGCTGCTGTCGGCGACGACCGCGTCGAAGCACCCGAAGGAAAACCTCGACTTCTTCCCGCTCACGGTCGACGTCGAGGAGCGGATGTACGCCGCCGGACGCATCCCCGGCTCGTTCTTCCGCCGGGAGGGCCGTCCCTCCGAGGACGCGATCCTCACCTGCCGCCTGATCGACCGACCGCTGCGCCCGACCTTCGGCAAGGGCCTGCGCAACGAGATCCAGATCGTCGAGACCGTGCTCGCGCTCGACCCCGACGATCTCTACGACGTCATCGCGATCAATGCCGCGTCGATGTCCACCCAGCTCTCCGGCATCCCGTTCGCAGGGCCCGTCGGCGCGGCACGCGTCGCGCTCATCGATGGCCAGTGGGTCGGTTTCCCCCGCCACTCCCAGCTCGAGCGTGCGGTCTTTGACATGGTCGTCGCCGGTCGCGTCCTGGAGGACGGCGAGGTCGCGATCATGATGGTCGAGGCCGAGGCCACGACCTCGACGTTGAACCTGATCGCCGAGGGTGCGAGCGCACCGACCGAAGAGGTCGTCGCCGCCGGCCTCGAGGCCGCCAAGACGTTCATCGCAATCCTGTGCACCGCGCAGCTTGAGGTCGCCGCCAAGGCAGCCAAGCCGACCGCGAACTTCCCCGTGTACCTGGACTACTCCGACGACGTCCTGGAGGCCGTGAGTGCGGCGGCCAAGGCCGAGTTGAGCACCGCGATGGCGATCGCCGGTAAGGCCGATCGCGAGGAGGAGCTCGACCGCGTCAAGGCGGACACCCTGGCCAAGCTCTCGGCACAGTTCGAGGGCCGCGAGAAGGAGCTGTCCGCAGCGTTCCGCTCGGTCACCAAGAAGGTCGTACGCGAGCGAATCACCAAGGACAAGATCCGCATCGACGGCCGCGGGCTGCGCGACATCCGCTCGCTGCAGGCCGAGGTCGAGGTCGTCCCGCGGGTGCACGGCAGCGCGTTGTTCGAGCGGGGCGAGACCCAGATCATGGGCGTCACCACGCTGAACATGCTCCGCATGGAGCAGATGGTCGACACGCTCAACCCCGAGACCCGCAAGCGGTACATGCACAACTACAACTTCCCGCCGTACTCGACCGGTGAGACCGGCCGGGTGGGTTCGCCCAAGCGCCGCGAGATCGGCCACGGCGCACTTGCCGAGCGCGCCCTGCTCCCGGTGCTGCCGACCCGCGAGGAGTTCCCCTACGCGATCCGCCAGGTCTCCGAGGCGCTGAGCTCCAACGGCTCGACGTCGATGGGCTCGGTCTGCGCCTCGACGCTGTCCCTGCTCAACGCCGGTGTGCCGCTCAAGGCCCCGGTCGCCGGTATCGCGATGGGTCTGGTCTTCGAGGGCGGGGAGTACGTCACGCTCACCGACATCCTCGGCGCCGAGGACGCCTTCGGTGACATGGACTTCAAGGTCGCCGGTACCAAGGACTTCGTGACGGCCCTGCAGCTCGACACCAAGCTCGACGGCATTCCCGCCTCGGTGCTCGGGGGCGCGCTGACCCAGGCCCGCGAGGCCCGCCTGCACATCCTCGACGTGATGAACGAGGCGATCGATCGCCCCGACGACATGAGCGAGTACGCGCCGCGGATCATCGTCATCAAGATCCCGGTCGACAAGATCGGCGAGGTGATCGGGCCGAAGGGCAAGATCATCAACCAGATCCAGGCCGACACCGGTGCCGACATCACCATCGACGACGACGGCACCATCTACGTCGGTGCGACCAACGGTGCGGCCGCCGAGGCTGCCCGCAACACGATCAACGCCATCGCCAACCCGACGATGCCGGAGATCGGCGAGCGCTACCTGGGCACGGTCGTCAAGACCACGACCTTCGGTGCGTTCGTCTCGCTGGTCCCCGGCCGGGACGGGCTGCTGCACATCTCGCAGCTGCGCAAGATCGCCGGTGGCAAGCGGGTGGAGAACGTCGACGACATCACTCCGGTCGGCACCAAGCTGCTCGTCGAGATCTCCGAGATCGACGCCCGCGGCAAGCTGTCGCTGGTGCCGGTCGTCGAAGGCGAAGACGACGCTGCTGGCTCCGCTGCGGCGGATTCCGAGTAGTGACACGCACCACGAGGTCGCTGTCGGCGGGTGAGCAGAAGCCGGGTTCCACCCGGACGCTGCTCCCCGCCGTCGGCGGTTCCGGCGCTGTCCGCCGGACCGTCCTGCCCGGCGGTCTGCGGATCCTGACCGAGTCCATGCCGACGGTGCGCTCAGCGACTTTCGGCATCTGGGTCGGGGTGGGGTCGCGCGACGAGACCGCGAGCCTGGCCGGGGCCACGCACTACCTGGAGCACCTGCTGTTCAAGGGGACGCAGCGACGGGGCGCCCTCGATATCTCGGCGGCTCTCGACGCCGTCGGTGGTGAGCTCAATGCCTTCACCGCCAAGGAGTACACCTGCTATTACGCGCGGGTCCTGGACCGCGACCTGCCGCTCGCGGTGGATGTCCTCACCGACATGGTCACCTCGTCGCTGATCGCCACCGCGGATGTCAATGCCGAGCGCGAGGTCATCCTCGAAGAGATCGCGATGCACGCCGACGACCCCACCGACGCGGTGCACGAGGAGTTCTCCGCGGCGCTGCTGGGCACGCACCCGCTCGCGCGCCCGATCTTGGGCACCACCGAGTCGATCTCGGGCATGGGCCGCGCGGCGATCGCCGGGTACTACAAGCGCCGCTACGTGGCGCCGAACATTGTGGTCACGGCCGCCGGCAACCTCGAGCACGCCGAGGTCGTGCGCCTGGTGAAGAAGGCCTTTACCGGCGCCGGGGCCCTCGGCGTCGACGGCACTTCGCCAAGCCCGGCCCGTACCGGTGCGGGCCGCCTGCGTGCCCCGGGCGGTATGCGTGTTCTTCCACGCCCGACCGAACAGGCCAACGTCGTGCTCGGGATGCCGGGGATCTCCCGCACCGATCCACGGCGCTACGCCCTCGGCGTGCTCAACAGTGCGCTCGGCGGCGGCATGAGCTCGCGGCTCTTCCAGGAGATCCGCGAGAAGCGTGGCCTGGCGTACTCGGTCTATAGCTACGCGGCGACCTACGCCGACATCGGCATGGTCGGGGTGTACGCGGGCTGCCTGCCGAAGAAGATCGACCAGGTTCTCGACGTCGCCTCCGACACCCTCGCCGACGTCGCCGCCCACGGGATCACCGAGGTCGAGTTGGCCCGGGGGATCGGCGCCATGAAGGGCTCCCTGGTGCTCGGCCTGGAGGATTCCGGGTCGCGCATGACGCGGCTGGGCAAGTCCGAGTTGGCCTACGGCGAGCTGCTCTCCATCGACGAAGTGCTCGCCCGCATCGATGCGGTCACCGCGGAGGACGTCGCCGCGATCGCCGGGGAATTGTTCTCCGCACCGCCGACGCTCGCCGTCATCGGCCCCTTCGAACCGGACCGCACCTTCCGCCTCTCCGCCTGAGCCCACTCCTCGCCGAGTGATGCATCTTCGGGCGGCGAGTGGACCTATTGCCGGGCGCTGATACGTCCACACGCCGCCCGTAGATGGGTGTATCGGGTCCCTGTGCGGTTGGATTGCCGCATGAGTATCAAGGTGGGAGTCCTCGGCGCGGCCGGGAAGATGGGCGCGCAGACCTGCGAGGCGATCGAGGCCGCGGCGGACATGACGCTGGTGGCGCGGATCGATCTCGGCGACCCGATCTCTGGGCTCGTCGATGCCGGTGCGCAGGTGGTCGTCGACTTCACCCATCCCGGAGTGGTCATGGAGAACCTGCAGTTCTGCCTGTCCCAGGGGATCTCCGCGGTCGTCGGCACCACCGGCTTCGACGATGCCCGACTGGCCACCTTGCGCGGCTGGACCGAGGCCAACCCCGGGACCCGGGTACTCATCGCGCCGAATTTCGGGATCGGCGCGATCCTGATGATGCGCTTCGCCGCAGCGGCGGCGCCGTTCTTTGAGTCCGTCGAGATCATTGAGCTGCATCACCCCGGCAAGGCGGATGCGCCCAGCGGCACCGCGGCCCGTACCGCCGCGCTCATCGCCGAGGCGCGCAAGGCGGCGGACAAGCCCCCCATGCCCGATGCCACGCGCACCGGCATCGAGGGTGCGCGCGGCGCCGACATCGACGGGGTCAAGGTGCACGCCGTCCGACTGCGGGGGCTCGTCGCGCACCAGGAGGTGCTCTTCGGCGACGAGGGCGAGACGTTCACGATCCGCCACGATTCGCTGCACCGGTCCTCGTTCATGCCCGGGGTGCTGCTCGGTATCCGCGCGACGATGCGCGAGGTCTCCGCTGGCAGTGCCGGCGTGGTGATCGGCCTCGAGCACTACCTTGATCTTGGTTGAGGGAAACGTCGCCGTGAGGGTCGACACGTCTATGAGGTGAGTGGCGTGACGCACGGTGCACAACGCGTCGGGAGCGACATGGGATTGCAGATAATTTGCCCAAGTTGCCCGGGCCACCGGGCAGTCGCTGCTGACTGCCGATAGCGGACACGGCTATCGTTACGCCCTCTGCCGTCGGTATGCCCGAGCGGCTCTTCCAGATCGCTGGCTCACGCCGACGACCATTGAGGACTGTCGTATGTCGCTTCGTGCCCCCCGCCGCTTCATCGCCACGCTCGCCGTGCCGGCCGTTGTCGCCACCGGCGTTGCTTTCGCAGGCCCGGCCCAGGCCGGTCACGAGGACAAGTACGAGGGTTCGGCGATGGCCCTGCGTGCCCAGGTCGGCGTTGCCGGCTCTGAGGTGCTCGACCTGATCCTGCCTGCCGCGGTCAGCTTCCCCAGCGGTGGCGCGGACAAGGTCCTGGAACTCCCGGAAGAACTGTCCGACGTCGCGGTGCTCAAGGTGCTGAACGTGTCCTCCGGCCTGGACGAGGACAAGGTCCTGGTCTCGAACGCCAACGTGAGCAAGGCCGACGTGCTGGCCGGTCTGGTCACCGCGAAGGTCCTGAACGCGGACTGCACCGCCAAGGACGAAGAAGTCTCCGGTGACAGCCAGGTTGCCGAGCTGTCGCTGGCCGGCATGAAGATCCCGATCGACTCCGGTCCCAACACGGAGATCGAGATCCCGGAGGCGCTGTCGGCGTTCATCTCCGGTGGCATCACGATCGATGAGCAGACCGACATGCCCGACGGCACGCTGCGGGTGCGCGCGCTGCACATCAATCTCGTGGTCGCCCCCGCCGCGCTGGAGACCGCGCTCGAATCGGTGACCAAGATCGTGCGCGACGCAGCCGAGCAGGTCAAGGTTGCTGTCGAGGCCGCCACCGGCAAGACGCTGGAGGCCCTGGTCGGCCAGGAGCGCAGCGCCCCGGCGCCCAAGGCCGAGGCCGCCCCCAAGGCCGCCGCCAAGCGCATCAACGTCGCACAGCAGGACAAGGCAGACGCCGAGACCGGCGCCCAGGCGGCCGCGGAGGTCACCGAGACCGAGTCGACCGAGGTCGCTGCCGAGACCGAGTCCTCTGAGGTTGCGACCCAGACCGCGAAGTCCGACGCGGCCGACGTCAGTGCTGCCGAGGCCGCGGGTGACACCACGGCGGCCGACGCCGACGCTGCCCTCGCCGAGCGCGCCGAGGCCGGTTCCAAGGCTGCGGTCATCGAGCAGGACGACGCCGCGGCGCAGCCCGCCGAGGTCACTGCACCCGCCGCGGCCGCCCCCGACGCGGCCGGTGCGGACGCAGCGGTGAAGTCCGAGCGCAAGCAGGCTCGGCCCGAGAAGGCCGACGGCGCCAAGAGCGAGGACGCCAAGAGTGACGACGCCAAGCTGTCTGTGCTCGATCGCGTCAAGGTGCCGGCTGTGGACTCCGAGGTGCTCGGCGCCCTCGGCGTCGACGTCGTGATCAGCGAGGTGCTGTGCAAGGGTGCCCCGGCCGTGGTCCAGGTGGCGGAGGTCAAGGACCCGCTCCCCGACACCGGTGGCGACAGCATGATGGCGCGCAACATCGCGATCAGCGGCCTGGGTCTGCTGACCGCCGGCTCCCTCGCGGTATTCATCACCCGCCGTCGTCAGCACGTCAGCTGACCCACCGCTACACACCCAACCCACGGCGGCGGCGCTCCGACAGGAGTGTTGCCGCCGTGGTGCATGCTGGGCGCGGTCGATGACAGCGAGGGGATCGAGATGACCGTGGACACCACTCAGGCGCCGGATTTGGTCGCGGAGGCGGGAGACGCGGTGGTCTTCCGCAGCGATATGACCGTCGAGCTGGTGAAGGCCTTGGCCAGCGACGCGGATGTGCTGTTCGCCGCGCGGGTGTCCACCAAGGGCGAGCAGTCCAGACAGGACGTCGACGCTGATCCCTCGAAGTCGGTGGGGCTCATCCGCTACCTGATGCGCGACCGCCACGGCAGTCCGTTCGAGCACAACTCGATGACGTTCTACATCGAGGCACCGATCTTCGTCTTCCGCGAGTTCATGCGCCACCGTGTGGCCTCATACAACGAGGAGAGTGGGCGTTATCGCGAGCTGCGCCCCGTCTTCTACGTACCCGGCCCCGAACGGATGCTGCGCCAGGAGGGCAAGCCGGGTGCGTACACCTTCGTGGACGGCACCCCGGAGCAGCACCACATCGTCACCCGCGCGACCCAGGACGCCTGCCGGGCTGCGTATGGCGCCTACCAGGAGATGCTGGCCGCCGGCGTCGCCCGGGAGGTCGCCCGCATCGTCCTGCCGGTCACCACGTACTCCTCGATGTACGTGACGATGAACGCCCGTGCGCTGATGAACTTCCTCTCCCTGCGCACCAAGCGCGAGGACTCGACGTTCCCCTCGTTCCCGCAACGCGAGATCGAGATGGTCGCCGAGGTGATGGAAGCCCGGTGGGCCGAACTCATGCCGCTAACCCATCAGGCGTTCGACTCGAACGGCCGCGTCTGCCCCTGAGCACCCGTGCGTCCACGCCCCCTGGGGCGGGCGCGGTACCTTGACAGCCATGTCTCCCGCGAATTCCGCGCCGTTCGGGCGCGTCCTGACCGCGATGGTCACCCCGTTCACCGCCGCCGGTGATCTCGATCTCGATGGCGCGGCCGCGTTGGCTGTCGACCTCGTCGAGAACGGGCACGACGGCCTGGTCATCAACGGGACGACGGGGGAGTCCCCGACCACGTCGGACACCGAGAAGGAGCAGGTGCTCCGGGCCGTCGTCGAGGCCGTGGGGGACCGCGCCCACGTCATCGCCGGCGTCGGGACCAACGACACCCGCCACACCTGCGAGCTGGCCCGGGCCGCGGAGAAGGTCGGTGTCCGCGGTCTGCTCGTCGTCACGCCGTACTACAACAAACCTCCGCAGGCGGGGTTGCTCGCGCACTTCCGGACCGTCGCGGACTCGACCGGCCTGCCGAACATGCTCTACGACATCCCCGGGCGCTCCGCGGTGCCGATCGCGACCGAGACCTTGATCCGCCTCGCGGAGCACGACCGGATCGTCGCGGTGAAAGACGCCAAGAACGACCTGGGCGCCTCCAGCGCGGTCCTCGCCGCAACCGACCTCGCGTACTACTCCGGCGACGACATGATGAACCTGCCGCTGCTGAGCATCGGCGCGGTCGGCTTCGTCAGCGTCGTCGGCCACCTGGTGGGCCCGCGGCTGCGGGACCTCGTCGACGCCTATACCGGCGGCGACGTCGCCCGCGCCGGGGCGATCCACCGGAGCCTGCTGCCCGTCTACGAGGGCGTCTTCCGTACCCAGGGCGTCATTCTCGCCAAGGCCGCGCTGTCGCTGCAGGGACGCCCCGGCGGTCCCGTGCGCAGCCCGCTGGTCGAGGCGACGCCGGAGCAGATCACCCAGTTACGTGCCGATCTCAATGCAGGCGGAGTTGCTATCTAAGTGAGTCATCCCCACCCCGAACTGTCCGCGCCCCGGCCATTGGCCACCGGCGGCATGCGCATCGTGCCGCTGGGCGGGATCGGTGAGATCGGCCGCAACATGACGGTGTTCGAGAATGCCGGCCGGCTGCTCATCGTCGACTGCGGCATCTTGTTCCCCGAGGCTCACCAGCCCGGCGTCGACATCATCCTGCCCGACTTCAGCTACATCGCCGATCGCCTCGACGACATCGACGCGATCGTGCTCACCCACGGGCACGAGGATCACATCGGCGCAGTGCCCTACCTGCTGCGCCGCAAGGCGGACATCCCGCTGATCGGTTCCAAGCTCACCCTCGCGCTGATCGAGGCCAAGCTCACCGAGCACCGCATCCGGCCCTACACGCTGCAGGTCGTCGAGGGCGACATCGAACAACTCGGCCCCTTCGAGTGCGAGTTCTTCGCCGTCACCCACTCGATACCGGACGCGCTCGCGGTGTCCATCAAGACCTCGGCCGGCACCGTGCTGCACACCGGCGACTTCAAGATGGACCAGCTGCCCCTCGACGGGCGTTTGACCGACCTGCCGGGTTTCGCGCGCCTGGGCACCGAGGGCGTCGACCTGATCATGGTCGACTCCACCAACGCCGAGGTCCCCGGCTTCATCCCCGCTGAACGCGAGATCGGCCCGGTGCTGGACAAGGTCTTCTACGGCGCCAAGGAACGCATCATCGTGGCCTGCTTCGCCAGCCACGTGCACCGCGTGCAGCAGATCCTCGACACGGCCGCCGCACACAAGCGCAAGGTCGCCCTCGTGGGGCGCTCCATGGTCCGCAACATGGGCGTGGCGAAGGAATTGGGCTTCCTCAAGGTCCCGCCGGGTCTGCTGGTGGACGTCAAGATGCTCGACGAGCTCCCCCCGGACCAGGTCGTGCTGGTCTCCACCGGATCCCAGGGCGAGCCGATGTCGGCGCTGTCGAGGATGGCCAACCGCGATCACGCGATCCGGATCACCGACGCCGACACCGTGATCCTGGCCAGCTCACTGATCCCGGGCAACGAGAACGACGTCTCCCGGGTCATCAACGGGCTCACCCGACTTGGGGCCAAGGTCGTCCACAAGTCCAATGCGCTCGTGCACGTGTCGGGGCACGCCTCCGCCGGTGAGCTGATCTACCTCTACAACCTGGTCAAGCCGCGCTACGTCATGCCGGTGCACGGCGAGCCCCGCCACCTGCGCGCCAACGCGGACCTCGCGATGCTCACCGGCGTGCCGCCCGAGCGGATCGTGATGACCGGGGACGGCGTCGTGGTCGACCTGATCGACGGCGAGGCAGAAATCGTGGGCGCCGTGCCCTGCGGGTACATCTACGTCGACGGCCTCTCGGTCGGCGACGTCACCGAGGCCTCCCTGAAGGACCGGCGCATCCTCGGCGAGGAAGGCTTCGTCTCGGTCTTCGTCGTCGTGGACGCCAACACCGGCAAGATCACCGGCGGTCCCGAGGTCTCCGCCCGCGGCGCCGGCATCGATGACAACGCGCTGCAGGCGGTGTTGCCGCGCATTGTGGACGCGATCACCACGGCCACCGCCGATGGCGTCACCGACGCCCACCAGCTCCAGCAGTTGGTGCGCCGGGTGGTCGGCAAGTGGGTCAACGAGGCCTACCGCCGCCGCCCGATGATCCTGCCGGTCGTCGTCACCGTCTGAGCCGGCTGCCCGGCGGCCGTTGACGCGCGGGACAGAGCCCCAATGGGCCGGACGTCCGGATTTTGGCGTGGCAGCCGGGGCCGATGGGGCCATTGGGGTTACCGTGGCGAGCATGGCCACTCGTACGTCTCGCAGCGCGCCGTCGAAGTCGCGGCGCTCGGCCAAGGTGCCCGCGCAGTCGCGGGCCTTGCCGGAACGCGGTAACCAGAAGACCGCGGCGCGGCGCCTGGCCGTCTCCACGCTCAAGGTCAACCCGATCGCCGGCGTGGTGGTCAGCGTGTGGGTCGTGATCGAGGGTGCCTACCTGGCGTTCGCCTACGCGGTCGGGCGCTTGGTGCGCGGGGTAGGGCGCAGCGCCCGCGAACTCGATGCCGCCCATCGCCGCGACGGTCTCGGCCTGGCACTGATCGGGCTCTCCGTCGTCCTGGCTGCGGGGCAGTGGTGGGGCCTGGAGGGCCACGTCGGGCGCGTCGTGCGCGCGGTGGTCGCCGGCAGCTTCGGCGCCCCCGGGCTCATCGTGCCGGTCGTCCTGGTGGCGCTGGGCTTGCGGATGCTGCGCAACAGCGTGCCCGCCCCGACCGCACGGATCGGTATCGGGGGAGCCGCCCTCACCGTCGGTATCTGCGGCATCGTGCACGTCGCCCACGACATCCCGCTGCCGGAGGAGTCCGAGAAGCTCCGCGAGGCCGGTGGCATGGTCGGCTACCTCGCCTCGCGGCCGCTGGCCGAGGCCACCGCTCCCGCCGTGGCCGGTGTGCTGCTGGTCCTGGTCGCCATCTTCGGGCTCCTCGTGATCACCGCGACCCCGATCAACAGCATCCCCGCGCGGTTGCGCGCTCTCGCCGGACCGCTGATCGGCCCGCCCCGGGACCGCGACGCCGAGCTGACCGGGGGCACCGGGTGGTCCTGGCGGGGCGGACGCAAGCCGGACCCGGACGAGGTCTACGACATCGAGGCCGAGCCCGATCTCGCGCCCGAGCCGAAGCGGGGGCGCCGCAAGCGACGCGGGGCTGAGGCCGCAGCCGACGGACCTGGTCTCGGCGACGTGCCCTTCGACTCGCCGCTGCTGGTCAGCCCGGCCAAGCGCCGGCGGACGGCGCCCGTCGACCCCCTCGACGACGACACCCCGGTGTTCGACACCACCGCCGTCGTCGCCGTGCCCGACCTGCTGCCCGCTCCCGAGAATTCTCCGCCGCTGCGCGGTGAGCAGCTCACGCTGTCCGGGGACATCACCTACCACCTGCCCGGTCCGACGGTGCTGTCCGCAGGGACTGTGCACAAGGCCCGCAGCAAGGCCAACGACGCCGTGGTGGCCTCGCTCACCGGGGTCCTGGAGCAGTTCGACATCGACGCCGCCGTCACCGGCTTCACCCGCGGGCCGACCGTGACCCGCTACGAGCTCGAGGTCGGGCACGGGGTCAAGGTCGAGCGGGTCACTGCGCTGGGCAAGAACATCGCGTACGCCGTCGCCAGCGCCGACGTGCGGATTCTGTCCCCGATCCCCGGCAAGTCCGCGATCGGCGTCGAGATCCCCAACACCGACCGCGAGTGGGTGACGCTCGGCGACGTGCTGCGCTCGGACGTCGCTCGCAACGACCCGCACCCGATGCTGGTGGCGCTGGGCAAGGACGTCGAGGGCGCGATGATCTGCGCGAACCTCGCCAAGATGCCGCACATCCTGGTCGCGGGTGCCACCGGTGCCGGTAAATCCAGCTGCATCAACTCGTTGATCGTCTCGATCCTGATGCGGGCCACGCCGGAAGAAGTGCGCCTGGTCCTCATCGACCCCAAGCGGGTCGAGATGACGGCCTACGAAGGCATCCCGCACCTGATCACTCCGGTCATCACCAACCCGAAGAAGGCCGCCGAGGCCCTGGGCTGGGTCGCCCGGGAGATGGACCTGCGCTACGACGACCTGCAGGCCAGCGGGTTCAAACACATCGATGACTTCAACTCCGCGGTCCGCTCGGGCCGTCTCAAGCCGCCGCCCGGCAGCGAGCGCGTGTACACCCCGTATCCGTACCTGCTGATCATCGTGGACGAGCTCGCCGACCTGATGATGGTCGCCCCACGTGACGTCGAGGGCCACATCCAGCGGATCACGCAGCTGGCCCGGGCCGCCGGCATCCACCTGGTGATCGCGACCCAGCGCCCTTCGGTGGACGTCGTCACCGGTCTGATCAAGGCCAACATCCCGTCCCGGCTGGCCTTTTCCACCTCCTCGCTCGCGGATTCGCGCGTCATCCTCGACCAGCCGGGCGCGGAGAAGCTCGTCGGACAGGGCGACGGGCTGTTCCTGCCGATGGGGGCCTCCAAACCGATCCGCATCCAGGGCGCGTTCGTGCCCGAGAGCGAGATCGAGGCGGTCGTCGCGCACTGCAAGGAGCAACTCGCGGCCACCTACCGCGACGACGTCACCGCCCCGGCCGGCCCGAGCAAGGACATCGACGGCGACATCGGCGACGACCTCGACCTGCTCTGCCAGGCCGCCGAGCTGGTGATCACGACGCAGTTCGGCTCGACGTCGATGCTGCAGCGCAAGCTGCGCGTCGGCTTCGCCAAGGCCGGGCGCCTGATGGACCTGATGGAGTCACGCGGCATCGTCGGGCCCTCGGAGGGCTCGAAGGCCCGCGACGTCCTGGTGCCCCCGGACGAGGTCGACGACGTCGTCGCCGGCCTGCGCGGGCAGTGACTCGACGGCGGGACGAGCTCGCCGCTGCCAATCGGCGGGGGCGCATCAACGTCACGGCAGCGCTGCTGCTGGCTCTCGCCGTGCCGGGCGTGTACTTCCTGGCGATCCTGGTCGCCACCGTGATCGGGGAGTTCACCGCCGCCGGATGACCATTCGGCGCGTGGCTCGACCGCCTGCCGCACGCCAGGTGACCTGCGGGTTTGTCCGCGGTTAGGGTCGGCGCGGTCCCCTGTGCACAGTGCTTGGAGCAGCCCATGAGCGTCGGATTCCTCGACCGCGAGCGCACCATCGCCCCGCCCGGCTGGAGCCGGTGGCTCATTCCGCCGGCCGCGCTCTCGGTCCATCTGGCGATCGGGCAGGCGTACGCCTGGAGCGTGTTCAAGAAGCCGCTCGAGGCCACCATGCTCACCGAGAGCGAGAACCCCGGAACGCTGTCGGCACTGCCGTTCCAGCTGGGGATCGTGATGCTCGGGCTCTCCGCCGCGCTGTTCGGCACCCGGGTCGAGTCCCGCGGGCCCCGTTGGGCGATGGCGGTGTCCTCGGCGTGTTTCGTCTCGGGTCTGGCCATCGCCGCGTTCGCGGTGAGCATCGACCAGTACTGGCTCGTGGTCGTCGGGTACGGGTTCGTCGGGGGTATCGGGCTCGGCATCGGTTATATCTCCCCGGTCTCGACGCTGATCAAGTGGTTCCCGGACCGCCCGGGACTGGCCACCGGCATCGCGATCCTCGGCTTCGGTGGGGGCGCGCTGATCGCGTCGCCGCTCTCGACCGAACTGCTCGACCGCTTCGACGCCCTGGTGGCGACCGGTCCGAACGGCACGATTGCGCCGGACCAGGACGGCATCGCCAAGACCTTCCTGGTGATGGCACTGATCTACGCGGTGTTCATGTCGATGAGCTACCTCCTGGTCCGGGTTCCCGCCCCGGGCTGGTCGCCGGGCAAACAAGCACCGCGGGCGGACCGGCTCCTGCAGTCCAAGGGCATGGTCTCGGCGAAGAACGCGATCAGAACCCCGCAGTTCTGGCTGCTCTGGGTGGTGCTCTGCTTCAACGTCACCGCGGGCATCGGCATCCTGGAACGCGCCTCGCCGATCTATCAGGACTTCTTCCCGGGAACCTCGGGCAAGGCCGAACTCGCCGCGGCCGCCGCGGGATTCGTCGCGATCCTGTCCCTGTCCAACGCACTCGGGCGCATCCTGTGGTCCTCGACCTCGGACTACCTGGGCCGTAAGAACATGTACCGGATGTACCTGGGTGTAGGCGCACTGCTCTACGCCTTCGTCCTGATGACGACCGACTCGAACAAGCCGATGTTCCTCGTCGCGTGCATCTTCATCCTGTCCTTCTACGGCGCGGGCTTCGCCACGATCCCGGCCTACCTGAAAGACCTGTTCGGCACCTACCAGGTGGGCGCCATTCACGGCCGGCTGCTGACGGCCTGGTCGGTCGCCGGGGTGCTCGGTCCGCTGATCATCAACAAGATCGCGGACGAACGCATCGCGGACGGCAAGACCGGCCCAGACATCTACACCCCGTCGTTCATGATCGTCATCGTCCTGCTGGTGATCGCCTTCATCTGCAACGAACTGATCCGTCCGGTCGACCCGCGCTTCCACGAACCCGTCGACACCGCGCCCGCCAGCACCGAGACCGTCGCCGCGGCGGAGACAGGGGATTCCGTCGCGGCGACGCTCGCCGGCCATGCCGACCCCACCCAGAAGGTAGGAAGCACATCGTGAGCGTCGACACGGCCGCAACCAACCCACCCGGCAGCCTGCCGACCACCCCACCGAACACCCCACCACGCATGGACCCCAAGCTGCGGCCACTGATGGTCTTCGCCTGGATCTGGGTGGCCACGCCCTTCAGCTACGGCATCTACAAGCTGCTGCAGAAGATCGACGCCCTGTTCACCTGAGCGCAGGTCGGCCGGCCGGGCAGCTGGACCTAGACTTGCCCGTTGTGACCACTCGCGCTCGCACCACCGACGTCACCCGTCGGCGACGGACGGCGCGCCGCAGCACGGCGACCCCCGCCGTCCCTGCGCTGCCCAGCGTGGCGATGGTGACCTTGGGCTGTGCGCGCAACGAAGTCGACTCCGAGGAACTGGCCGGCCGCCTGGCCGCCGGCGGATGGACGCTCGCCAGCGACCCCGAGCACGCCGACGTCGTGGTGGTCAACACCTGCGGCTTCGTCGAGGCGGCGAAGAAGGACAGCATCGACACCCTGCTCGCCGCCGCGGATCTCAAGGCCGATGGGACCGCGCGGGCGGTCGTCGCCGTGGGATGCCTGGCAGAGCGCTACGGCGCCGAGCTTGCCGCTGCGCTGCCCGAGACCTCGGTGCTCGGTTTCGATGACTACGGCCAGATTGCGCAGCGGCTGCAGTCGGCGCTGCACGGACACAAGCACGTCGCCCACACCCCGCGCGACCGTCGCGCCCTGCTCCCGCTGACGCCGGTCGCGCGGCCGGGTGCCGCCGCCGGGATCTCCATCCCCGGCCACGGCAGCGAGGCGGACAACGGGGCGCACACCGCCGTCGAAGAACTTGCCGCGTGGGCCGGTCCGGGCAGCGGTCCGCGTCCGCTGCGCCGCCGGCTCGAGGGCGGGCCGGTCTCACCGCTCAAGCTGGCCTCGGGCTGTGACCGCCGGTGCACGTTCTGCGCGATCCCGAGTTTCCGCGGGGCGTTCGTCTCGCGCCGGCCCGCCGAACTGTTGGCCGAGGCAGCCTGGCTCGCCGACTCCGGGGTGCGGGAGCTGGTTCTGGTCTCGGAGAATTCGACGTCCTACGGCAAGGACCTCGGCGAGCTGCGGCTGCTCGAGATGCTGCTGCCGCGCCTGGCCGAGATCTCAGGGCTCGAGCGCATCCGGGTCAACTACCTGCAGCCGGCCGAGATGCGACCCTCGTTGATCGAGGTGCTCACCGGGACGCCCAAAGTCGTGCCCTATTTCGACCTGTCGTTCCAGCACTCCTCAGCCGACGTGCTGCGCCGGATGCGGCGCTTCGGGGACACCGACCGCTTCCTGGAGTTGGTCGCTTCGATCCGCGAACGGGCCCCGCTGGCCGGGATCCGGACCAACGTCATCGTCGGCTTCCCCGGGGAGAGCGCCGACGACCTCGCCGAGCTGGAGCGTTTCCTGGTCGGTGCGCGCCTGGACACCGTGGGGGTGTTCGGTTACTCCGACGAGGACGGCACCGAGGCCGCGAACTTTGACGGCAAGCTCGACGCCGAGGAGATTCGCGACCGCGTCGAGGAGATCACGCGCCTGGTCGAGGAGCTCACCAACGCCCGCGCGGGTGAGCGCGTCGGCGAGACCGTCGACGTGCTCGTCGAGGAATCCGAGGAATTCCGCTACCCGGGCGCAGAGGAATTCGGCCAGGCCTGCGCCGAGGGCCGCGGTGCCCACCAGGCGCCCGAGGTCGACGGCAACACGATCCTCGTCGGGCTCCCGGCCGGCGCCGACGCCCCCGAACCCGGCCAGTTCGTCCGGGCGCGAGTGGTCGGCACCGACGGCGTCGACCTGATCGCCACGCTGTCCGACGTCGGCTGAGCAGATGTTCGACGCCACACCGCCGCCTGCCTCCGCCGTGGGCCGGGTGCCGGCCGTCCCGGCCGATCACCTGGCCGACCCCGTCACCCAGGCCGGTGCCTGGAATCTGGCCAACGGACTGACTGCCTTCCGGCTGCTGCTGGTCCCGGTGTTCCTGATGGCGCTGCTGGCCGAGGACGGCAACAGCGACGGCTGGCGATGGGCCGCTTGGGGAGTTTTCGCGCTCGCGTCGTTCACCGACACGATGGACGGCCGGGTCGCCCGCCGGCGCGGGACCGTGACCGATTTCGGCAAGATCGCCGACCCGATCGCGGACAAGGCACTGACCGGTGCGGCCCTGATCGCGCTCAGTTCGATGGACGAGCTCCCGTGGGCGGTGACCGCGCTGATCCTGACCCGCGAGGTCGGCGTGACGTTGCTGCGGTTCTGGGTGATCCGCCACGGCGTGATCCCGGCCAGCCGCGGCGGCAAGGTCAAGAGCCTGGTCCTGGGCGTGGCGATCGGGCTCTATGTGCTGCCCTTCAACGGGTTCGGTCAGGACATCGCGACGGGGTTGATGGCCCTCGCCGTCGTGGTCGTGGTCGTCACCGGAATCGACTACGTGGCGCGCGCCCTGCGGCTGCGGCGGGAATCGGTGCGGTGAAGCGCCCGTGCTGACCGGGCCGCGGGTCGAGCTGATCACCGTCGGCGACGAGCTGCTGTCCGGGCTGGTGCTCAACTCCAACGTCGGCCGCGTCGCCGACGCGCTCTCGGCCGTCGGGCTTGCGCTGTCCGTGGTCACCGACGTCGGCGACGACGTCGAGGAGATCTGCGCGGCGGTGCGGGCCGCATGCGCGCGGGCGGACCTGGTGCTCTGCAGCGGGGGCCTGGGGCCGACCTCGGACGATCTGACGCGCGACGCCCTCGCGGTCACCGCCGGCGTGGACCTGCGGCGGGACGCCGGTGTCGAGGCCGACGTGCGTGCCCGCTACGCGGCGTGGAACCTGGTGATGCCGGAATCCGCGGTGCGGCAGGCTGACGTTCCCGTCGGTGCGCAGCTGCTGACCAACCCGCGCGGGACGGCACCAGGGCTGCGGATGCGCATCGGCTCCGCCCAGGTCTTCGCGTTGCCCGGTGTCCCCGGGGAGCTGACGGCGATGCTCGCCGAGGTGATCGTGCCGATCCTCGCCGCGGATCGCCCTGGCTCCGCGCCGGCGAGTGTGACGCTGCGCGTCGCCCTCATGGGGGAGTCCACCATCGCGCAGTCGCTGAGCGCGATCCAGGCTGACGCGGAGTCAGACGGGGTGCGCTTCGCCTACCTGCCGTCGGTCGGCGACGTCCGGGTGCGGCTGGGCGGCCCGGCAGACGCCGTGGCCCGGGCTGCCTCGGCCGCTCGCGAGGTGCTCGGCGGGGCCGTCTACTCCGCCGACGGACGCGGCCTGGACGTCGTGCTGCACGAGTTGCTACGCGAGCGCGGCGCGACGGTCGCGGTCGCGGAGTCCCTGACCGGCGGCATGGTGGGCGCGGCGCTCACCGAGGCCGCGGGGGCCTCGGCGACCTTCCTCGGCGGTGCGGTGGTCTACGCAACCGCGGCGAAGGCAGAACTCGGGGTGGATGCTGCGCTGTTGGCCGAACGCGGGCCCGTCGATTCCGACGTCGCCGGCGCCCTCGCGGAAGCGGTCCGTGAGCGGTTCGGGTCGAGCTACGGCGTGGCGACGACCGGGGTTGCCGGCCCGGATTCGGTCGGGGAGTACGCGGCGGGGACAGTGTTCGTTGCGGTGGCCGGACCCGAGCGCACCCGGGTGCTGCGCCACGACCTTCCCCCGCGCCGGGACTTCGTGCGCGCGCTCGCCGTTGTGGCGGCTCTCGATCTGCTCCGGCGGGAACTCCTCGGCCTCCCTGATCACAAACTGTGACATGCGGTGCCCATGGGACACACGTGGGTACAGAGCGTGACGAAAAGACGGGAAAATTCGGCTCAGGGAGGAACACGTCGCGGACTCATCGCCGCAGGCCCGGGGCTGCGGGTACCGTAAGGACCAGCTTCTTCAGGTGCAAGGTCGGGCGCGAACGGGTAGGAGGTGGCCGTGGTTCTGCTGCGAAGCCTCCTCGGCGACGTGCTCCGTCGTCGTCGCCAGGGCCAGGGCCGCACGCTGCGTGAGGTGTCCGCGCTGGCCCGGGTCTCGCTCGGGTACCTCTCCGAGGTCGAGCGCGGCCAGAAGGAAGCCTCCTCTGAACTGCTCGCGGCCATCTGCGACGCCCTCGGGGTGGCCATGTCCGACCTGCTGCGGGATGTCAGCGACGCGCTCGCACATGCCGAGCTCGCCCAGACCCCGACCCTGCGCTCCCTGGGGACGGTGCCGAACGCGGTGGCCGTGGTACCGGTCGGTTCGCGTCCCGAGGTCGTCGCCGCCGCCTGACCGGCGCGAGCATCAGCTACTGCGCGAAGACGCAGAACTCGTTCCCGTCCGGATCCGCCAGGACGTCCCAGCGGCAGTCCTCGCCCTTGGGCAGGAGCAGTCTGGCGCCGGCCTCCACGAGTTCGTCGGTATCGCCGATGACATCCCAGTGCACGCGGTTCTTGACCGACTTGGGCTCCGGGACCGGGACGAACACCAGCGCATCGAAGGGTGCACCGGGCACTGGTTCCAGCCAGGAGTAGGAACGAAGCGTCGGCCCATGGATGGCGGTGTCGAAGGAGTCCGACTGCACGTCGACACCGAGTACCTCGCCCCACCAACGGGCGATGGGCGCGGGGTCGATGGCGTCGACGACGATTTCGTAGAGCCGGTACGCGGCAATCTCCGCACGCACGAACGCGCAGATCTCCTGACCTTCCGGATCGCGCAGGACGGTCCAGCGCAGCGGTGCCTGATCGGGCACGATCGTGGCGCCGAGTGCGACCAGGTCAGCCACCGCACGGGTGTGCACGTCGAGGTGCACCCGGTTCTTGGCGGTCTTTGGCTCGGGCACCTGGTTGATCCATACGGTGTGCTGAGGTGTCGGCCCCACCAGTCCGTCGTGCCGATTGTCGGTCAGCCCGAGTACCTCGGCGTAGAAGGTGGCGAGCCGGGATTCCTCGGCGGCATCGATGCACAGGTCCTTGTAGGTTGCTAGCGCCATGATCCCGACGCTACCTGCGACTCAGCGCAGCACCGCAAGGCTCTGGTGGTCGTCGAAGGTCAGATCGTCCGGGGCGACGGCCAGGATCTCCAGCCCGGTCAGTTGGGCCTGGCCGGTCAGGACGGTGGCGAAGGCGATGTCGGCGGCGTCGCGGCCGGTCGCGATGCGCACCAGGGAATCGCGCGGGGCCAGCCTGGTTGCGTCCCAGACCTGCCACACCCCGTCGATCTCGGTCTCGACCACGGCGTGCAGATCCATCGACCACAGGCCCGGGGCGTAGACCGCGGCGATCCGGGCCGGCACCTCCACCGCCCGGCACAGCGCGGCGACGACATGGGCGAAGTCACGGCAGACGCCTTCGCCGGAGAGCAGGGTGTCCGAGGCACTGGTCGTCGGGCCGCTCGTGCCGAAGACGTACGAGACGTGCCGCCAGACGTAGTCGCAGATCGCCCGCACCCGATCGATCGGATCGCCTTGGTCGAACCGGAGGCGGGCAAAACCGACGAGGCGGTCCGAGGGGCAATAGCGGCTCGGGCGCAACGCTTCGATCCGCTGGGCGTCGCTCACCGCCTCGGTGCCGGGGTCGCCCTCTCGGGTCAAGATGGCCTCGTAGGCGATGCTCAGTTCGCCCGGCTCCGCGTGGAGCAGGTGCTGACGCGCCCCCGCGACACCTAGGAGTTCGGTGGCAACGAGCGCCGTGTCGTTGTTGAGGATGAGCCAGCGCTCGTCGAGTGCCATCTCATCGCGGCGGGCGACCGCCACTTGCAGGGCGAAACTGACGGGCGTGCTCACCGCGAAGGTGAGTGTGGCGCCGACCTTGCTCATGGGCGCACCATAGAGGTCGCAGATCACGCGCCCGCACCATCGTCCTGCGTCAAGGAGTCAGCATGACCGCCACTGCCCAGCAAGCCCCCACCAACGCCGCGACCCTCGGCGCCGACGGACGTGTCCTGGCGATCCCGACACCGCCGGTCTTCGACAGCGTCGAGGCCGAACGTGCGCACCGCAAGGCGAAGCTCGCAGCTGCCTTCCGGATGTTCAGCAAGGCCGGTCTGGACGAGGGCGTCGCCGGACACATCACGGTGCGAGACCCCGCAGAACCGGACACGTTCTGGGTGAACCCGTTCGGGATGCACTTCTCGCTGATCCGCAGCAGTGACCTCGTGCGGGTGAACGAGGCGGGTCAGGTGGTCGAAGGCGAGCACGCCGTCAACGGTGCGGCGGTCTGCATCCACACTGCCGTGCACGCCGCCCGTCCGGACGTAATGGCCGCGGCCCACGCGCACGGGCCGGCGGGCAAGACGTTCTCCGCTCTGGAGATGGAGATCGAACCGTTGACCCAAGACGCATGCGCGTTCTACGGCGACGTCGGCCTGCTCGATGACTACGCCGGGCTCGTGGTGGTCGCCGAGGAGGGCCAGCGGGTGGTTGCGGCCCTGGGGTCACACAAGGCGGTGATCCTGCGCAACCACGGGATGCTCACCGTCGGCGGCAGCGTCGACAGCGCCGCGTGGTGGTTTCTGACGTTGGAGCGGACCGCGGAGTGTCAGCTACAGGCCTATGCTTCGGCGGCGGGTCTGGGTGCCAAGCCCCGGTTGATCGCGTCGGACATCGCGGAGATGACGAAGGGTCAGATCGGCTACGACTACGCGGGCTGGTTCCAGTTCCAGCCGATTTGGGAGCGCATCAGCCGCGACCAGCCCGACATCTTCGACTGAACCAGCCCCGCAAATTTCATCTTCGGGCGGCGATCCGACCTATCAACGCCACGCGATAGGTCCACGCGCCGCCCGAAGATGCGTTATGGGGGCAGGGGTTGGCAGGACGGGCACCAGTAGGAGCGCCGCTCCTGACCGAGTGGGCCGAACTCTTCCTCGCGGATCCGGGTGCCGCAGCGTCGGCAGGGCTGGCGGGCGCGCTCGAAGACCCAGTGCTGGCGGCCGCGGCGCAGGTCACCGGTGGTCGACTGCTCGGAGCGGTCGCGGTTTGCGGTGAGCAGGCGGCGGGCGCGCTCGACGACGGCGGCCACGTCGGGCACCGCCCCGACCGGAGTGCGCGGGTGTACTCCGGACAGGAACAACGTCTCGGCGCGGTAGAGCGTGCCGATCCCGGCGAGGTTGCGTTGGTCGAGCAGCGCTTCGCCGATGCTGCGGCTGGGATCGAGGTGGATCCTGCGCAGCGCCTCGGCGGCGTCCCAGTCCGCGCCCAGCAGGTCCGGTCCCAGATGGCCGACGACGCTGTCCTCCTCGGCCGTTCGCACCAGGTCCAGCACGGGCAGCCGGTATCCGACTGCCTCCCACTCGGCGGTGCGCAGGACCGCTCGGACCTGATGGTCGGGACCGCCGCTGCGGGCGGCGCCGGGCCGGGTCAGGTGCCAGGTCCCGTCCATCCGGAAGTGGGTGTGCAGGGTCCAGCCGTTCTCGAAGCGGAACAGCTGGTGCTTGCCGCGGGCGAGGACCTCGGCGACGGTGGCCCCGCTCAGGTCGACCGTCGCCAGTTCGGGGACGCGCAGGTCGCAGTGCACGATCTCGGAGCCCGCGAGCGCGTCGTGCAGGCGGCGGCACGCCAGATGGACGGTGTCACCCTCAGGCACCCGGCTCCCTCCTTTGTGCGGACGTCCGAGAAAGTGGCGGCTATAGCGACCGCTTCTTCGGACGCCAGGGCCGACGAGGGTCCGAACGTCCGAAGAAGTGGCTGCTATTGCAGCCAGTCTTTCGGACGCTACCGAGTGATCAGAAGGCGCGCAGGCGCAGACCGCGGGGGGTGGCCCGGAAACCGGCGGTCTCCAGAGCGGCACCGAGGGGGGAGGCCAGCACGGACTCCCCGTCGGCCTTCTCCACGGTCAGCTTGCCCAGGGCGCCCTCGCGGACCGAGAGGGCCAGCGCATCCGCGGCGGGCTGCAGCAGCGTCTCGCTGACAGGCCAGCTCAGCAACGTCTTGCCGCCGCGCTCGACGTAGAGCACGAGCTCACCGTGCGCGAGGACCACCAGGGCACCGGCCTTGCGCCCCGGGCGGTGCCCGCCCGCCTCCGGCCCGCGGCTCGGCCAGGCCAGGGCGCCGCCGTAGGGGTTCGCCGGGTCGGTGGCGGCCAGCACCAGCGCTGCGGTAGCGGCATCCTTGCCGCGGCGGTGCCCGTCCGGCGGGCTGGCGCGCAGGCGGTCGACGGCTCCGGGCAGCGCGAATTGCGCCGCGCCAAGCCCCTCGACGAAGTACCCGCGCCGGCAGCGCCCGGCCTGCTCGTAGGCGGCCAGGACCCGGTAGGCCGCGGCGAATCCGCCCGGGGTGCGTTCGGCGACCACGGCACCGCGGGTGAGGATGCCGTGGCGTTCCAGCAGGGCCTCGGCGCCAGCTTGGGCCTTGCGGGTCGGGTCGGCGCTGCGCTCGGGCAGGAGCGACCACCGGCCGGCCACCGTCGGCGGCCCGGCACGTAGGGCTGACGTTGGCCGCCCCGCTGACCCCCGGCGCAGAGACGCCCCATCGAGTGCCGGGCGCCGGTGTTCCTCGCTTCGCTCGTCAACAGGCTCAATCGGCTCGGCAGCTCGAGCGAAAAGCGTGCTCGGCTGCTCTCGCCTCAATCGCCTGTAGTGGGCGCGCGGGGTGGCAGCGCGGGCTTTGTGCGCACCGCCCCCGCCGAGCAGGGACCGCAGCGGCGCGAGGGTGTCATTGGTCAACCAGCCGGCCCAGACCAGGTCCCAGAGCGCGGCAGCCACCGTCGCGTCGTTCGGCTCGCTCTGCACCGCGGCGCTCGCCCGCTCAGCCAGCGCCCGGAAGAACAGGGCCCGGGAATCGGCCAGGGCCTCGATCAACGCCGTATGCAGGGGTGTACTCGCCGTCTCCGGGTCCAGGTCGGGAAGGAGCAGGTCGGCGGATTCCGGCAGGTGCAGCGATACCCAGCCATCGTCGCCGGGCAGCGAACCGTGCCCGGACCAGAGCACCTCCCCGGCCGTCGTCAGCTCGTCGAGCAACGCCGGGGTGTAGCCGATCACGCGGGCAGGCAGAATCAGCCGCTCCAGCGCCGAGGCGGGGACCGCTGCGCCCTGCAGTTGTTCGACGACGCGCAGGACCCCGTCGACCCCGCGTACTGCGTCGGTGCCGACGTGTTGCCACGCAGGCAGGAAGCGCGCGAGCGCGGCCGGCTCGACGGGCTCAATCTCCTTGCGCAGCCGGGCGATCGACAGGCGCCGAAGCCGACGCAGCACCTCGGCGTCGCACCACTCGGTGCCCGAACCGCCGGGGCGGAACTCGCCTTCGACGATGCGCCCGCTCGCGGCCAGGCGGGCCAGCGCCTGGCGTGCGACGGCGACGCCGATGCCGAAGCGCTCAGCGACGGCCGCTGCGGCGAACGGTCCGTGGGTGCGGGCGAAGCGCGCGATCAGGTCCCCGAGCGGGTCCTTGACTCCTTCGGTGAACGCCACCGGCACGCCCACCGGCAGCGCGGCGCCCAGGGCATCGCGCAATCGGCCGGCGTCCTCGATCGCCGCCCAGTGCTCGGCGCCGGCGATGCGGACCCGGATCACCCGTCGCGAGGCCTCCAGCTCGACCAGCCAGTGCGGATCCGCGCCACGGTCGACGGCTTCGTCGGTCGTGACCGGGCCGAGCAGCCGCACCAGGTCGGCGACGCCCTCGAGATCGCGGACCTTGCGGTCCGGTGCCAGTCGCTGCAGTTCGGCTTCGACGCTCTCGACCGCGCCGAGGTCGAGCAGTTCGCGCAGGTCGGCCTGGCCGAGTAGTTCGGCGAGCAACGTCGAGTCCAGGGCGAGCGCCGCAGCACGCCGCTCGGCGAGCGGGGAATCGCCCTCGTACATGAACGCCGCGACGTAGCCGAACAGCAGCGAGCGTGCGAACGGAGACGGTGCGGACGTCTCGACCTCGACGACGCGCACGCGCGCGCTCTCGATGTCGGTCATCAGCTCGATGAGCCCGGGCACGTCGAAGACGTCCTGCAGGCACTCGCGCATGGTCTCCAGCAGGATCGGGAACGAGGCGTACTGCGCCGCGACGGTGAGCAGCTGCGCCGAGCGCTGACGTTGCTGCCAGAGCGGCGAGCGCTTGCCCGGATCCCGGCGCGGGAGCAGCAGCGCACGCGCGGCGCACTCCCGGAAGCGGGAGGAGAACAGCGCGGAACCGCCGACCTCGGCGGTGACCAGGGCGTCGACCTCGGCCGGGTCCAGGGTCAGCGGCAGTACGTTCGTGGACCCCAGATCATCGATGTCCGGCAGCCGCAGGACGATCCCGTCATCGGCGTGCATCGCCTGGACATCGACGCCGAACCGCTCCCGCAATCGGGCGGCAACAGCGAGCGCCCACGGGGCATGCACCTGGGCACCGAAGGGGGAGTGGACCACCAGACGCCAGTCACCGAGCTCGTCGCGGAAGCGCTCGATCACGATGGTGCGGTCGTCGGGGACATGCGTGGTGGCTGCGCGCTGCTCGGCCAGGTACAGCAGCAGGTTGTCCGCGGCCCAGGTGTCCAGCCCGGCCGCAGCGAGGCGGGCGTGCGCCGCGGCGTCGTCGAGGCGGGCGAGCTCGCGCAGGAAGGCCCCGACCGCGCGGCCGAGTTCGAGTGGCCGCCCGATCGAGTCGCCCTTCCAGAACGGCAGCCGGCCGGGCTGCCCGGGCGCGGGGGAGACCAGCACCTTGTCATGAGTGATGTCTTCGATGCGCCAGCTGGAGCTGCCCAGGGTGAACACGTCGGACACGCGGGACTCGTAGACCATCTCCTCGTCGAGTTCACCGACGCGGGACTGCTTCTCGCCGACGAGAAAAACCCCGAACATCCCACGGTCGGGAATCGTGCCGCCGCTGGTGACCGCGAGGCGCTGCGCACCCGGACGCCCGGACAGGATCCCGGTGACGCGGTCCCAGACCAGGCGCGGGCGCAGTTCGGCGAACTCATCGGAGGGGTAACGCCCGGACAACATGTCGAGCACGGCCTCCAGGGAACTCTGCGGCAACGCAGCGAACGGCGCCGCGCGCCGCAGCAGGTCGGCCAGATCGTCGACGTTCCAATCATCGAGCGCCACCATCGACACGATGTGCTGCGCAAGCACGTCGAGCGGGTTGCGCGGGATCCGGATCGCTTCGATCTGACCCGCCGTCATGCGCTCGGCGACCACCGCCGTCTGCACGAGATCACCGCGGTGCTTGGGGAACACGATGCCGCGACTGATGGCGCCGACCTGGTGCCCGGCGCGCCCTACCCGCTGCAGTCCGCTGGCGACCGAGGGCGGGGACTCGACCTGGACGACGAGGTCGACGGCGCCCATATCGATGCCCAGCTCGAGGCTGGAGGTCGCGACCACCGCCCGGAGGCGGCCGGTCTTGAGCTCGTCCTCGATAATCGCGCGCTGTTCCTTGGACACCGAGCCGTGGTGGGCGCGGGCCAGCACCTGCTCAATTCCGCGGGAGGCGTCACTCGCGCCCATCAGCTGGGCCGGAGGCTTTTGTGCCCCCGGCGGCGGGAGGGTTTCCCCGGTTTGCAGCTCGTGCTCGACCTCGTTCAGCCGTTGGGTCAACCGTTCCGCCAGGCGCCGCGAGTTCGCGAACACGATCGTCGAACGGTGTCCGGATATCAGCGCGTGGATGCGTTCCTCGACGTGCGGCCAGATCGAGGTGCGGGGTTCGGAGCCGGCTGCCGAACCGGAGAACTCACCGGTCGGCTGCCCCAGCTCGCGCATGTCCTCCACCGGCACGACCACGGCGATGTCGAAGATCTTCTCAGCCGGCGGGTTCACGACCTCGACGTCGGCGGCGCCGCCGAGGAAGCGCGCGACCTCGTCCACCGGCCGCACCGTCGCGGATAGTCCGATGCGCTGAGCGGGACGGTCCAGCAGTGCGTCCAGGCGCTCCAGGGAAAGCGCCAGGTGCGCGCCCCGCTTGGTCGCGGCGACGGCGTGAACCTCGTCGATGATCACGGTCTCGACCCCGACGAGGGATTCGCGGGCCCGGGAGGTCAGCAGCAGGAACAGCGACTCCGGTGTGGTGATCAGGATGTCCGGTGGGCGCGTGGCGAAGCGGCGTCGATCCTCGGCCGGGGTGTCCCCGGTCCGCATCCCGACCTCGACGCTCGGTTCGGGCAGCCCGAGTCGGCGGGCGGCCTGGGAGATCCCGGCCAGCGGGGAACGCAGGTTGCGTTCGACGTCGACCGCGAGCGCCTTGAGCGGGGAGATGTACAGCACCCGGCAGCGGCGCTCGCGCTCCGCCGGCCGCGGGGTCGAGGTCAGTGCGTCCAGGGCGGCGAGGAAGGCCGCGAGGGTCTTGCCGGACCCGGTCGGGGCGACGACGAGAGCATGGCGACCCTGCGCGATCGCGGCCCAAGCGCCGACCTGGGCCGGTGTGGGCGCGGCGAAGGCGCTGGTGAACCAGTCCCGGGTGGCCGGGGCAAAGCCGGCAAGCGGGTCCGAGGGGCGGGCGCGGGCCATGGCGTCATCCTGCCTCGAGCCACCGACAACTGCTGATGCGCTACCGGATCCCGGGATCCGGATTGCCGGGGATGCGAAGGATTCAGGCCTGGGCGCGCAGGGTGCGCTCCAGGATCCCCAGGGTCGCCTTCAGGTTCAGCTCGGACAAGATCGGGAAGATGTTCTTGGCCCGCCACTCGGGGTGGATGTGGGTCCAGTCGTAGTACGACGTCACCAGGGTGCCCGGGCCGTCGGGGGTATCGGTGGGCGTCAGCCGGTATCCGAAGGTGTGCCCGACCGGGGGGCGGACCTGGCCCAGGATCTTCCAGGCGATCTCGCGGTCCTGGGTGAAGGCCGTGATGGTCACGGTGACGTCGTAGCGGCCCAGCGGAAAGTCGCCCAGGGACTCGCGGTCCATGTGGATCACGAAACTGTCCCCGACGGCCGCCGCCGGCTCTCCGCTGAAGCCCTGGAGCATGCCGGAGCTGTCGATCGCCACGTGACCGGCCGGATCGCAGAGCAGGCGAAAGACCGTCCCCGCCTCGAACGGGACCGGCCGGGACACCTCGAGTCGATCGCTCGTCATGCCCGGCATCCTCGCATCGGGCACTAACCGAGGGCGAGAAGGCGGTGGGCGCAGGTACCGTCGGCTCACATGTGCGCCGATCCTGTCCTGGTCCATGCCCGGGGCCTGGTCAAGCGCTTCGGTAAGGACGCAGCCACCGCACGGACCGCGGTGGACGGGATCGACGTCGACGTGCACGCCGGGGAGGCGTTCGCCTTCCTCGGTCCCAACGGGGCGGGCAAGAGTTCGACGATGCGGATGATCGGGTGCGTGTCCCCGGTCAGTGCCGGGACGCTGCGTGTGCTCGGGATGGACCCGCACACCCACGGCCCGGCGATCCGGGCCCGGATCGGGGTCGTCCCGCAGGAGGACAGCCTCGACGCGGAGCTCACCGTGCGGGAGAACCTGCTGATCTACGGGCGCTACTTCGGGATGTCCTGGAAAGGGTGCCGCGCCAGGGCCGATGAGCTGCTCGACTTCGTCCAGCTCGGCGACCGTGCCGGTGCCCGGGTCGACACGCTGTCGGGTGGCATGAAGCGCCGGCTGACGATCGCCCGGTCGCTGGTGAACTCCCCGGATCTGTTGCTGCTCGACGAGCCGACGACCGGGCTCGATCCGCAGGCCCGGCACGTCGTCTGGGAGCGGCTCTTCCAGCTCCGGCGCCAGGGCGTGACCCTGGTTCTGACGACCCATTACATGGATGAGGCCGAACAGCTCTGCGACCGCCTCGTGGTGATGGACGGTGGCCGGATCGCGGCGATGGGATCGCCGCGCGAGCTGATCGCCGCGCACTGCACCCGGGAGGTCGTGGAGGTGCGCTTCACCGACCGTACGTCGCAGGTCGGCGCCGAGGCCTTGGCGGGGGTGCCGGCCCGGATCGAGGTTCTGCCCGACCGGGTGCTGCTGTACTCCGCAGACGGTGACGAGACCGCGTCGGCCATCGCACACTGCGGCGTTCCCACGGCGTCGGTGCTGGTACGGCGCGGCTCACTGGAGGACGTCTTCCTGGCGTTGACCGGCCGGACGTTGGTGGACTGAGGTGAACACGGTTCGCAGCGCCGTCCCGGCGTTCGAGTACTGGGTGCTGCGCTACCGCGGGGCCTGGCGCAGCAACCTGCTCGCACTCGTCCTGGGGCCAGTGCTTTACCTGGGCGGGCTGGGCATCGGGCTGGGCATGCTGGTGGACCGGCAGGTCGGCACGGCGAGCCTGGGCGGTGTCGAGTACTTGGCCTTCCTCGCGCCCGGGCTGCTGGCCGTCACCGCGATGCAGCTGGGATTCGACGAGGGTGCCTGGCCGGTGATCGGCGCGCTGCGCTGGTGGAAGAGCTACCCGGCGATGCAGGCGACACCCCTGCGGACGGCGGACATCTTCGCCGGGCACATGCTCTACGTCGCGGTGCGGCTCACCGTCGCCGTGGTGATCTTCGCGCTTGTCGGGGCCTTGTTCGGTGCGTTCAACTCGCTCTGGGTGCTGCTGGCGGTACCGGCCGCGGTGCTGTGCGGGATGGCGCATACGACACCGTCCGCGGCGTATGCGATCACCCGGCGCTCGGAGATCAGCCTGGCTGCCACCTACCGGTTCGTGATCTTGCCGGTGTCGCTGTTCTCCGGGGTCTTCTTCCCGATCTCGCAGCTGCCGCGCGTCCTGGAGGTGCTCGCCTGGTTCACCCCGCTCTGGCACGGCGTCGATCTGTGCCGCGACCTCGCCCTGGGTGAGGCGGCGGTGTTGGGCTCGCTCGGGCACCTGGGCTATCTGTTGTTGTGGATCGCCGGCGGATTCGCGATCGGGGTCCGGACCTACGCCCGGCGGTTGTCGCCATGACTGAGCTGCGCGAGCGCGTGGCGGGGACCGGCATGTTCCAGGTGCTGCCACGGCTGCCTCGGCTGGGGGCGGGCCGGCACCTGATCGAACGCAACCTGATCTTCTTCCGCACGCACCTGTTGGTGATCATCGGCGGGTTCTTCGAGGCGTTGTTCTACCTGCTCTCGATCGGCGTGGGGCTGGCCGATCTGGTCGGTGACGTCGAGGGTCCCGGTGGCCGGCTGCTCACCTACACCGAGTTCGTCGCCCCGGCGATGCTGGCGGCCTCGGCGATGAACGGCGCGGTCATGGAGACGTTCAACATCTTCGCCAAGCTGCACATGTCCAAGTCCTACGACGCGGTGCTGGCGACCCCGTTGACGATCCGCGACATCGCGATCGGGGAAGTGACCTGGGCCCTGCTCCGCGGCAGCTCCTACTCGGCGGCTTTTCTGGGGGTGATGGCTGCGCTCGGGCTGATCAGGTCCTGGTGGGCGGTGCTGGCCTTCCCGGCGGTGGTGCTGCTCGGGTTCACCTTCGCCGCCGTGGGCCTCGCGGCGACGACGTTCATGCGCGGCTGGCAGGACTTCGAGTGGATCACCACCGCCACCTTGCCGATGTTCCTGTTCTCGGCGACCTTCGCCCCGCTCTCGGCGTACCCCGAACCGGTCGCCGCGCTGGCCCGGGCGCTGCCGCTGTATCACGGGGTCACGCTGCTGCGGGGGCTGAGCACCGGGGCCGTGGACGCCGGCCTGCTGGTGCATCTCGCGTACCTGCTGGCCCTGGGGATGGGTGCCCTGTGGGTGGCGCTGCGGCGCCTGGATTCGATCCTGTGCCGGTGAGGATCTGACCCGGCCAACGGCTCCTCCGTCGCCGACGGGGCGCCCGGCCAGTACCATGTGCGCGATTCCCTTTCTCGATCGCAGGAGTTCGTCGTGGCCGGTGCCAAGCAGTCAAAGACCTCGCGCGCCTCAGTTCGCGCGGGTGCATCCGCCGCGGGCGGCGTCAGCGTCCTGGGTGAGGTCAAGTATCTGATCCCGCTCAACCGCGGCCGCAACGCCTACGTCCGGAACATCACCACCGGGCAGACCCCGAACCTGGCGACGAACTCCGAAGCCTTCGTCGAGGAGATCCGCACGCTGGCCGCGGCCGGCCACGGCCCGAAGATCAAGGCCGAGCTCGAGGTCCTCGCCGTCGAGGCCCCGGACCACGGCTGGGATGCGACGCTGGCCAGGCTGGTAGCCGCCGAGGTTCTGGTCTAGACCCTGCACCTCCACCTCCCGCCCCGCGCCGACCTCGGCCGCGGGGCGGTTCGGCGTTCTGGGGCGGTGTCGGCCACACTGCTCGGGTGCGACTCACCGACTTCTGGGACCGGATGCGGACCGAGCTGGGGCCGACCTACGCCGAGTCCTACGCCCGGGACATGGTCCTTTCCGAGCTCGGCAGCCGCACCGTCGAGCAGGCGTTGACGGCCGGGGAAGACCCCAAGGTCGTCTGGCGCGCCGTGTGTGTCGCCCTGGAGCTCCCGGCGACCAAGCGCTGATCGTCCATATCGGCGCGTCGCCTGGCATCGAACGCATGTTCGACGTAGCGTATCCACAGGCGCCGCAAGGCCAGGCCGTCGTCCACAGATTCAGCTGAGTCCGTGGAGATTGTCGGACCCCCCTGCAAGTGTCGCCGGCGACGACAAACGTCTGAAGATCCTTTCGACCCGAGGTGGGGAAACCAATGGCTGCACCGGACAAGGGCAAGTCCCTCGACACTGCGCTGACCCAGATCGAGCGCCAGTTCGGCAAGGGCGCGATCATGCGCCTCGGCGACGAGGTGCGCGCGCCGGCCGAAATCATTCCGACCGGTTCGATCGCCCTCGACGTCGCGCTCGGCATCGGTGGTCTGCCGCGTGGGCGGGTCGTGGAGATCTACGGCCCGGAGTCCTCCGGCAAGACCACCGTCGCCCTGCACGCGGTGGCCAACGCGCAGAAGCTCGGCGGGGTCGCCGCGTTCATCGACGCTGAGCACGCGCTGGACCCGGAGTACGCGGCCAAGCTCGGTGTCGACACCGACAACCTGCTGGTCTCCCAGCCGGATACTGGTGAGCAGGCGCTTGAGATCGCCGACATGCTGATCCGCTCCGGTGCGATCGACATCATCGTGATCGACTCCGTCGCCGCCCTGGTGCCGCGCGCCGAGATCGAGGGCGAGATGGGCGACAGCCACGTCGGCCTGCAGGCCCGCCTGATGAGCCAGGCCCTGCGCAAGATCACCGGCGCACTGAGCAACTCCAACACCACCGCGATCTTCATCAACCAGCTGCGCGAAAAAATCGGGGTCATGTTTGGCTCGCCGGAGACCACGACCGGGGGTCGGGCACTGAAGTTCTACGCCTCGATCCGCCTGGACGTCCGGCGCATCGAAACCCTCAAGGACGGCACGGAGCCGGTCGGTAACCGGACCCGGATCAAGGTCGTCAAGAACAAGATGGCCGCGCCGTTCAAGCAGGCCGAGTTCGACATCCTCTACGGGATGGGCATCAGCCGCGAGGGTGGCCTGATCGACATGGGCGTCGAGCAGGGCTTCGTGCGCAAGTCCGGGGCTTGGTACACCTACGAGGGGGACCAGCTCGGGCAGGGCAAGGAGAATGCGCGCAAGTTCCTGTGCGACAACCCCGACCTCTCCGACGAGATCGAGAAGAAGATCAAGGAGAAGCTCGGCGTCGGTCCGCAGCTGGACAAGCCGGCCGAGCCCGACGACGCTCCCGTCGACTTCTGAACTCGGCGCGAGGTAAGGCAGCGCAATGAGCGAGCGAACCAATAAGGACAGCGCACTGTCGCTCATGGGGGGGCCGAGCGCTAGCGAGGTTTCCCCATGAGCACGGCGCGTCGGACCCGTCGGGGAACCCCTCCCAACCCGGTGGAGTCCGGCGCGCCGAAACCGGCGTCCGGGGCCGAGGGCCCGCTCGATCCCTATGAGCGTGCGCGGGAGATCTGCTTGATCCAGCTCTCGCACGGCCCGCGCACCGCGGTTCAGTTGGCCCGGGTGCTGACGCGGAAGGGTATCGACGACGAGGTCGCGGAGCAGATCCTTGGCCGGCTTACCGAGGTCGGCCTGATCGACGACGAGGCCTTCGCCCGGGCCTGGGTGCAGTCCCGCCACACCGGGCGCGGCCTGGCTCGGCGGGCCCTCGCCCACGAATTGCGCACCCGCGGCGTCGACCAGGGCGTGATCGCGGTGGCGGTCGCAGACCTCGATCCGGAGCAGGAACTGGCGACTGCGCGGGCGCTAGCCATCAAGCGGTTGGCAAGCACCCAGGGTTTGGAGACCGCGGCCCGCTACCGCCGCGTCGCCTCGGTACTGGCCCGCAAGGGGTACTCCGAGGCAGTGGCGTACCGGGTGATCCGGGAGGCGCTGGAGGCCGAAGGTCCCTGACCACCCACGCCTGACGTCAGCGAGATCGGGCGCTATAGCGATCGCTGTCGCTGACGCTACGGCTCCCGCGGCAGGGCGCGGCCGGAGAGTCGTCGCTCGAGGAAGACCGCCAGCCGGCTCAGTGCGTAGTTGATCGCGATGTACATCGCCCCGATCAGCAGGTACATCTGCAAGGGGTTCTGCAGGGTCTGAATGGCGATGTTGCCGCGACGCAACAGCTCTTCGTAAGCAATGAAGAATCCGAGCGAGGTGTCTTTCAGCACGACGACCAGCTGACTGATCATCGCCGGGAGCATGACCCGGAACGCCTGGGGAAGCAGGATGAGTCGCAGCGTCTGAGCGCGGGTCAGCCCCATCGCATAGGCGGCCTCGGCCTGCCCCCGCGGCAAGGACTGCACGCCCGCGCGCACGATCTCGCCGATGATCACCGAGTTGTAGGCCGTCAGGCCGATCACCAGGTACCACATCAGGGGAAGCTCGATCCCGGCCTGGGGCAGGGTTCGGGCCGCGAAGAAGATCGAGATGATGACCGGCAGTCCGCGCAGCACCTCGAGGACACCGACCACCGTGCCGCGGTAGGCCCGCACGCTCACCTGGCGGGTGTACCGCCGAGCGGGTGACGGCGTGTGCCCCCCCGACGCGCTGACGGCTCGCGGGGAGAGCTGGCCGGCGTGAATTCGCACGACGGCGAACAGGACGCCGAGCACGAGGGAGAACGCCATGGCCCACGCCGCAACCTGCAGGGTGCGGCGAAGGCCCGTACCGAGGAAGGTCCACACCAAGGTGAACCGTTCGTGGCGCGGGTCGAACATCGGCCGCCAGCGCTCGGACTCGAACTGGCCCTGCTCCTCCAGGCGTAGCGCCACCAGAACCACGACGGCCAGCAGGGCGGCGCCGGTGGCGACGCTGGCGATCAGGATTCGCCGCCGGCCCACCGGACCGGGTGCGTCGTAGAGGACCGAACTCATCGCTGCACCGCCACCCGTCGTTCGAGTACGCCGAGCAGCAGTCCGGCGGGGATCGTCAGCAGCAGATACCCGACGGCCACTCCGGTGATGACGGGTAACGCGTCGAGACCCTGCGAGCCGGTCAAGGTATTGATGATCCCGAACAGCTCGCCGCCGACGCCGAATGCGCCGACGATCGCGGAGTTCTTGATCATCGCGATGATCACGCTGCCCAGGGGCGGGACGACCGAGCGCAGCGCCTGCGGCAGGACGACGAAGCGCAGTGACTGCCGGAATCCGAGCCCGATGGAGCGAGCCGCCTCCGCCTGGCCGGTAGGCACCGCATTGATGCCGCTGCGGATCGCCTCGCAGACGAAGGCCGCGGTGTACAGCGCCAGGGCCCCCACGGCGAATCGGTAGTAGCTCTGGTTGATTCCGATCTCGGGGATTCCGAACGCGATGAAGAACAGCACCACCGTCAGCGGGCAGTTGCGGAAGATGGTGACGTAGGAGGTGCCCACCCAACGCAATGGCGGGATCGGGGACACGCGGAAGGACGCGAGGATCGTGCCCAGCAGGAGCGCGCCGAGACCCGACCACGCGACGATGCCGAGCGTTTTGAAGAACCCGGTACGGAACAACGCGAAGTTGTCGATGACGACGTCCACTGCGCCCGATGTCCTCCTTGCACGTGGCGTCGGGTGGTCACCGGATCAATCGGCGTCCCACCCCGACGGTGGTCACGTCGCACCCGGATTCGGCCGGGCTCACTCCTCGTCGTCGCTGGTCGGGGTGGGGCTCGACGTCGCGGCTGCGCTCGCGGTCGGCGTCGCGCTGGTGGCTGCGGCCGGAATCTGCCCGCACTGATAGAGCTCAGGAAGTTCCGGCGTCTCGGGCTCGACCTGGCCCGCGGTGTCCTCCCACGCCTTGGCGTAGCGTCCGTCCTGCGCTGCTGCGCGCAGGGTGTCGTGGATGAATTCACAGAACGCCAGGTCGCCCTCGGCGATCCCGATGCCGTAGGGCTCCACGGTGAAGGTGTCCCCGACGAGCTTGAAGGCCCCGTCGCTGTTCTCCACCAGCCCGAGCAGGATCACGTTGTCGGTCGTCACCGCGTCCACCTGGCCGGTACGCAGGGCGTCGGCGCACTTGGAGTACACGTCGAACAGCGTGACCTGGTCCTCGTCCACGTACTCCAGGATGTTCAGTGCCGGGGTCGAGCCGGTGACCGAGCAGACCTTCGCCTCGGTTTCGCGCAACGAGTCCGGCCCGGTGATCTCGGTGTCGTCGTCGGCGACCATCAGCGTCTGACCGGCGACGTAGTACGGGCCGGCGAAGTCGATGCGCTCCCCGCGAGTCGCGTTGATCGTGTAGGTGGCGACCACCATGTCGGCATCGCCGGACACGATCCGCTCCTCACGGACAGCGGAGGGAGTCTCGATCCAGGTGATGTCGTCGGCGTCGATGCCGAGCTCCGCCGCAATGATCTTGGCGATCTCGACGTCGAAGCCCGCGGGTTCGTCGTCCAGGCCCTTGAGCCCGAACAGCGGTTGGTCGAACTTGGTGCCCACGGTCATCGCGCCGGCTTCCGCGAGACGGGCCATCGTGGAACCCGCCGGGAAGGTCGAGTCGGCGTCAGCGGTGGCGGTGGGCTGGTCGACCGGTGTCGAGGCGGTGACCTCCTCATCGTCGGAGCAGGAGGCCAGGCCGAGGGTGAGGGTGAGCACCGCGGCTGCGGTGGTGAGGCGGCGAAGCTTCATCGGATGAGTCCTTCTGGTCGCCGTACGCGGTCGGTCATGTCGAGGTGTCGGAGATAGCGAGTTGTCGGACAATCAGTGGGCAAGGATCTTGCCGAGGAAATCGCGGGCGCGCTCGGTGCGCGGGGCGCCGAAGAAGGCTGCGGGAGAGTCCTCCTCGACGATCGCGCCCTGGTCCATGAAGACGACGCGGTTCGCCGAGGCTTTCGCGAAGCCCATCTCGTGGGTGACGACGATCATCGTCATCCCCTCGTGGGCGAGCTCGCGCATCACGTCGAGAACCTCGGAGATCATCTCCGGGTCCAGGGAGGAGGTCGGCTCGTCGAAGAGCATGACCTTGGGCTCCATCGCCAGCGCGCGGGCGATCGCCACCCGCTGCTGCTGGCCACCGGAGAGCTGCGCCGGCATCTTCTGGGCCTGGTCGGCGACCCCGACGCGGTCGAGCAGCTCGCGGCCGCGGGCCTCGGCGGCGGTTTTGTCCTTGCCGCGGACCTTGATCGGCCCGAGCGTCACGTTGTCCAGCACGGACTTGTGGGCGAACAGGTTGAAGGACTGGAAGACCATGCCGACGTCGGCCCGCAGGCGCGCGAGAGCCTTACCCTCCTCGGGCAGGGGCACTCCGTCGATGCGGATCGTGCCGGAGTCGATGGGCTCGAGGCGGTTGATCGCCCGGCACAGCGTCGACTTGCCCGAGCCCGACGGTCCGATCACCACCACGACCTCGCCACGGGCGACGCTCAGGTTGACCTCGCGCAGGACGTGCAGCGACCCGAAGTGCTTGTTGACCTGCGCCATCTCGACCAGGGGCCGCGCGGTCTGCCCGTCGGGTACCTCCATGGAGGAAACCTAGTCGGTCCGGGCCCCCACGCGGCGGCGCCGTAGGCTCGAGGCGTGTCCCGCACCTACCAGGTCCGCACCTACGGGTGCCAGATGAACGTCCACGATTCCGAGCGCCTCGCCGGATCGCTGGAGGCTGCCGGCTATGCCCGGGCCGAGGAGGGCGCCACGGCCGACGTGGTGGTGTTCAACACCTGCGCGGTGCGGGAGAACGCCGACAACAAGCTGTACGGCAACCTGAGCCACCTGGTTCCGGTCAAGGCGGCCAACCCCGGGATGCAGATCGCGGTCGGGGGCTGCCTGGCCCAGAAGGACCGCGCGGAGATCGTACGCAAGGCCCCCTACGTCGACGTCGTGTTCGGCACCCACAACGTCGGATCGTTGCCGGCGCTGCTGGAACGGGCCCGCATCGCCGAGGAAGCCCAGGTCGAGATCCTGGAGTCACTGGAGGTCTTCCCGTCCACCTTGCCGACTCGGCGCGATTCGGCCTACGCGGCGTGGGTGGCGATCTCGGTCGGCTGCAACAACACCTGCACCTTCTGCATCGTGCCGAGCCTGCGCGGAGCGGAAAAGGACCGCCGGCCGGGGGACATCCTGCGCGAGGTCGAGGCGCTCGTCGCCGAGGGCGTCATCGAGGTGACCCTGCTCGGGCAGAACGTGAACTCCTACGGGGTGGAGTTCGCCGACAAGGGCGCGTTCGCCAAGCTGCTGCGCGCCTGCGGGGACATCGAGGGACTGGAGCGGGTCCGCTTCACCAGCCCGCACCCGGCCTCGTTCACCGACGACGTCATCGAGGCGATGGCGAGTACGCACAACGTGATGCCGAGCCTGCACATGCCGTTGCAGTCCGGCTCGGACCGGGTCCTGCGCGAGATGCGCCGCTCCTACCGGGCGCAGCGCTACCTCGGGATCATCGACCGGGTCCGCGCCGCGATGCCCGACGCCGCGATCACCACCGACATCATCGTGGGCTTTCCCGGCGAGACCGAGGAGGACTTCGCGGCCACCCTGGAGGTCGCCGCCGCCGCCCGCTTCTCCTCCGCGTTCACCTTCCAGTACTCCAAACGTCCGGGCACCCCGGCCGCGGACCTGCCCGATCAGATCCCGGCCGCCGTCGTGACCGAGCGCTACGGGCGGCTGGTCACACTGCTGGAGGAGATCTCCTGGGATGAGGCCAAGAAGTATGTCGGGCGCACCGTCGAGGTCCTCGTCGCCGCGGGGGAGGGTCGCAAGGACACCGCGACCCGGCGCCTGACCGGGCGCGCGCGCGACAACCGCCTCGTGCACTTCGCGCCGAACCCGTCCGCCCCGGACCCGCGCCCGGGCGATGTCGTCCTCGCCGAGATCACCTACGCCGCCCCGCACCACCTCGTTGCCGACGGCGCGGTCTCGGTGCCGCGGCGCACCCGGGCCGGTGATGCCTGGGATGCTCAGCAGGCGCGGCCGGACGCCGGCACGCCGGTCGGCGTCTCGCTCGGGATGCCGTCAATCGGCGCCCCGGCCTGATCGGGTCCAGGCGTCCTGGCTCGGCGGTCAGGCCGCGCCGGTTGCAGTCGCCGCCGACACCAGTTCCACGGTCGGAGGCAGGACACGCGAACGCGCGGCCATGACGGCGACCACCGCGCCGAGGGCGGCGATCTCCACCGGGTCCAGACACACACCGGTGACCAGTAGGCCGGTCCCGCCGCCCGGCGGGCAGGTCAGCGCGGCGGCGAGACCGTAGTGCGTCGGTGGTGCGTGAGTGGTCGTCAGATTTTCGTCGGGGGTCTCGGCCGTAGGCGGACCGGAGGCGTTGGGGTCCGCTGTGGCGCTCGGGTCGAGTATGGGGGTCAGCAGCAGCCCGGTTCCGCAACCCACTTCGGTGACGAAGCTCTCGAGGTAGGACCCGGATGGGTCGAGGTGCTGACCCAAGACGCGGGCGACGAACTCGCCTAGGTCGAGCTCGGGGGAGATAGGCGGCACGTGCAGCACCGCGGTGAGGATGTGCCAGCACGCCCAGCGATCGATATTGGCGGCGCCCGCCTCAAGGGGATCACCGGCGGCGTCGAGGGGCACGTTGATCACGCCGTGGCTGATCACGCCCTGGGAGAGCATGCGCGCTCGCCAGGCCATCAGCGCTTCCGCGCCGGCGTGGGCGATCGTCGGGTCGGCGGTGGGTAGCGCCGTCTGGATCAGGTCGAAGAACCGCGCCCGCGCAGCTGCATCGGCTTCGGGGCCGGGCGGGTTCTCGGCGAGCAGCTCAACCCAGTCATGGGGCGTGCACAGCTCGACCTGACCCGAACCGGCGGGGGCAGGCAGCATCTCGGGAGCGTTCACGGGTCCGGGATGGAGAGGTCGCCGAAGCCGGTCGCCGCGCGCCAGAGCGCGAGTTCCTTGAAATCCCGGGAGTGCTGGTTCTGAGCCCGCCAGGCACGCCGCCCCCCCTTGTAGGCCTGGATAGCGCTGCCGGAGAAGATCAACGCGCCGGCGGGGACGAAACCGGCACCGCCTTGCTCGAAGCCGAGAATGCCGATGGCGAGTACCGCTCCCCCGAGGCCCAATCCCAGTCCGGTGAAGGCCGCGCGGATGAGTAGCCGCGTGGACCAGGGGTTGCTGTAGAGCTGATCGCACCCGTGCATCACGTGCCGACTGCCGACGGCGCGGGTCTGGGCGTCGAAGAGGTCACGCAGGTCATGGGCGAGATCCCCGGGGGGCAGTGCGCGCGCCTCGGGGGTGTCGGGCAAGTCCTCCCAAGCCCGCCAGCGCCGCCCAGCCTCGCGGGCGTGCTGGGTCCGGCGCAGCACACGCCAGGTGATCAGCACGGCGGGGATACCGGTCAGCATGGCCCAGACGACAGCGCCAACAGGCCCGAGGACCTTCGCCTCGGGATCGCTCTCGCTTTCAGCCCACCCCACGATGCTCACGCCGTACAACGCTGCGGCAAGCAGGATCAGCAACGTGGTTTTCGCGAAGGCCCGCAGCGAGAGGTTGGCGTCGTGCAGGGGCGGGATCGCGCCGGCGCGGGCGCGCAACAGCTGGGCTCGGGTCGTGAAGGACTCGGGGGGCGGCGGCCAGGGGGGTAAGTCAGCGTGTGCGCCGGGGACGGAGAGGGCCGGGTCGGCGGTGCCGGGATCGGCGCCGTGCGATGGGATCATTCGCGAACTCCCGGGTGGGTAGTCGTGCCGGATACGCCGGTGCGAGGCAATGGGGTGGCGGAGGGGTTCGCGAGCCGACTGAGATGGGTAAAGGCGTCACGGTGATTCGCTGATTCGAGGCCGCTGACCGCGGTGCCGATGACGTCTCCGCGGAACTGCACGATACGGTGGGTGAACTCGGCCTGGCCCATCGCGTACGGGCCTCGGGAGGCTAGCCCGAACAGGCCTTCGGGGATCTGAGTGCTGCCGAACCCACGTTGGCCGATCCCGAACTTCGCGACTGTCCGCATCGGCTGGCCGGTGTTCGTCGCGATCGCCTTGACCGCGTTCCCGGCCTTGAATGCGGCGACCCCTGCGACGAGGCCGACGCCGTCCATGGCGAGGGTGGTGAGCATCTTCCGGTCCGTGAAGGGTGTGATGACGCTGCCGGTCGAGCCGACCATCGCCGTGTAGTGCGTGGCCAGTGCCACCCCGGCGAGAACCACCGCCACGAAGCCGAGGGTCTGCAGGCCGGGGACGAAGGCGAGCACGCCGCAGACCGCGCCGAGGGCGGCGGCGAGATCCCCGATCAGCTGGGCGATCGGGGCGACCGCCTCGAGCCCGCCCATGACGAGGTCTGCGATTTCGCCGCCGAGTCCGCCGAGAAGATCGCCGGCGGCGCCGGTGAGTTTGTCCCACATCCCGGGTTCGTTCGGCGCGGCGGCGATGGCGTCCGCGACGGCCCGCGCGACGGTCCGCTGTTCGTGGTCGTAGTCGTCGCGGTGCCGGGCGACGTGGTGGCGGATCTGCGTCAGGCGTTCTTCGGCGAGGGTGACGGCGTTGCGGGCGCGGGCGTGGTCGAGTTCAGCGGCGTCCTGGGCGCGGGCGAAGTCCAGAGAGATCGTGAGCGTGGGTCCCGGCGCCGACGGCAGGGGCAGGGCGGCCAGGGCCGCCTCTGCGCGTTGCAGCTCGGTCATCGCCTGGGCGGCGTCGGCGGCGAGGCGGCGAGTGGTGGTCTGGGCGGTGTACATGAAGGTGACCCAGCCGTCCAGGACGCGGGCGGTATCGGCCAGGGATTGCACCGCCACATCGACCATGGGCCGGAAGTCCTCGGCCAGCAGGGCACGGAACGCGGTGGCGGCCTGTCCCCGCCAGGCGGTGTCGTCCCCAGTGCCGTGCAGCACCGCGGAGACCTCGGCGAAGGTGTTCGCGGCCCCGCGCACGGTGGCCACGGTGCTGAAGAAGGCGTTGGGGTCCCCGGGGGTGGGGTCGGATCCGAGCGCGTCGAGTTCGATCGGCGACAGCTTCGTCACGGGGCCTCACCGCGCAAGGCTCGGGTCAGCGCGTCATCAGCGGCGCGGAACGTGCCCTCGATCTGGGTAAGCGCCTGCCCGGCGGTCCCGGCGAATTGCGCCAGCTTGCCGACGCCGTAGCCCCATTCCTCGGCGAACTCGTCCATCCGCCTGCTCAGTTCCGCCCCGCCGGCACTGACCGCGTCGAGTGCGGCCAGGTCCCGGCCGGGGCGCGCCATGGTCTCGCCGATCCGGGTCAGGTTGGTGCGCATCCGCTCGAACGCCGCCCCGTCGATGTACAGGTCCGCCATACGGTCATTCTGTCGGTCATCGGGATCACCCTGTCGGTGACGAGCCTTAGACTCCGCGACGTGGCCGGGCGAATCAAGGACGAGGACATTGCCGCCGTCCGTGAACGCTCCCGCATCGAGGACGTCATCGGCGCCCAGGTCGGCCTGCGCAACGCCGGCGGGGGCTCGCTGAAGGGCCTGTGCCCATTCCACGACGAGAAGTCGCCGTCGTTCAACGTCAACCCCACCAAGGGCTTTTTCCACTGCTTCGGGTGCGGCGAGGGCGGCGACGTCATCGACTTCGTCATGAAGACCGACCACCTCTCCTTCGCCGACGCCATCGAACGACTGGCCTCGAAGGCAGGCATCACGCTGCGCTACGAGGAAGGCGGGTCGGCGCCGCGCCAGTCCACCGGCAAGCGCACCCGCCTGGTCGAGGCCCACGAGGCGGCGGCGGTGTTCTACGCCGCCCAGCTGCACGAGTCGGCCGACGCGGTAGCCGGGCGCACCTTCCTGGACCAGCGCGGCTTCGACCTCACCGTCGCCACGCACTTCGGGGTCGGCTTCGCCCCGCGGACCTGGGATGCGCTCTCCCGGCACCTGCGGGGACTGCGCTTCACCGACGAAGAGCTGATTACCGCCGGCCTCGCGAAGGCCGGCCAGCGCGGGCTGATCGACCGCTTCATGGGCCGATTGCTCTGGCCGATCCGCGACATCAGTGGCGACGTCGTGGGGTTCGGGGCTCGGCGCCTGTTCGACGACGATCGCGTCGAGGCCAAATATCTGAACACCCCGGAGACCCCGATCTACAAGAAGAGCCACCTGCTCTACGGGATGGATCTGGCCAAGAAGGAGATCAAGCGCCGCGGCCAGGCGGTCATCGTCGAGGGCTACACCGATGTGATGGCCTGTCACGTCGCGGGAGTGCAGACCGCGATCGCGACCTGCGGGACGGCGTTCGGTGCCGACCACGTTCAGGTGCTGCGCCGGCTGCTGATGGACGCGAGTGAGTTCCGCGGCGAGATCATCTTCACCTTCGACGGGGACTCCGCCGGGCAGAAGGCGGCGCGCAAGGCCTACGACGAGCAGGACCAGAAGTTCACGACGCAGACCTTCGTCGCCGTCGGCCCAGACGGCATGGACCCGTGCGATCTGCGGCTGAAGAAGGGCGACGAGGCGGTGCGCGAGCTCGTCGCCAGCCGGGTCCCGCTGTTCGAGTTCGCGATCCGCGGCGCGCTCGCCCGCCACGACCTGGAGACCGCGGAGGGCCGCATCGCCGCGCTGCACGCGGCCGGGCCGGCGGTGATCGGGATCCGGGACCGGGCGTTGCGCCACGAGTACGGACGCCGACTCGCAGGCTGGCTCGGGATGGATGTCGACGCGGTGATGAACGCGCTGGCCGCCGACGCCCGGCGGGGCACCTCCTCGCGTCCGAGCGGCGCCGCGCCCGCGACGGCGGGGGATGCGGTGACCGAGCAGGCGGGTTCGGCCCGCGCCGTGGCGCGGCCGGACCCCCGCGATCCCGCCCTGATGGTCGAACGCGAGCTGCTCAAGGTCGCGTTGCAGTTCCCGCAGCTCGTCGGTCCGCTCTACGACGGCCTGGATCCGGCGATGTTCGCCTCGCCCGCCTATGGCCTCGTGCACGCGGCGGTGCAGGCGGCCGGCGGAACCGCCGGGGCGGCAGCGGGGGAGGGCTGGGTGTCCCGCGTCCGCGATGCGACGGCGCAGGAGATGTTGCGCGGGTTGGTCGCGGAGTTGGCGGTCGACCCGCTGCACGCGGCCGGGGAGCCGGACCGGCGCTACGCGGCGGAGCAGGTTGCCGCGATCCAGACCGCGGCGCTGACCCGAGACATCGATGCGCTCAAGGGTCGACTGCAGCGGGTGAACCCGCTGGAGGCTGCCGAGGAGTACAACCGACTCTTCGGCGAGCTTGTGGCGCTCGAGCAGTACCGGCGTGCGCTGCGTGAGCGACTCATCGACGGATTGTGACGGTAGGGACGTCAGCGACCCGCGGTATCGGGTCGAATCCTCCCGAAGTGCGCTCGGGCATAGCGGGCGTTTCGTCAACTCCCCACGGCGACTGAGCCCCCGACCCCACACTGGGGACATCCGCAGCAACGGCCCGGCTCCTGGGACCGGCTCGCGGGCACCGACCAGTGCTGATGTTCTCGATGGGGGTGTCGTGGCGCGAGTTCGCTCAACGGATTCCGCGGCCGCCGTGCGGGGAACCCCCGTCATCTCGGGCGGCAGCATCCCGGCGCCGGCCGGCATCGCGCGGCGCACGGCCGCCATGTCCGTGGTCCCCGACCTCGTCGAGAACCTCGCCGTGACCGACGTCGACGTCGACCTGATCGAGGCACCGCGCCCGGAAGAATTGGTAGATGCCGCCGAACCCGGCGACGAGGCTCCGGTCGTCGATGACTCGCCGGCCCCGGTCACCGATCTGGTCCGTCACTATCTGCGCCAGATCGGCCGCGTTCCCTTACTCACCGCCGCCGATGAGGTCGTCATCGCCAAGCGGATCGAGGCCGGGGTCTTCGCCACCGCTGCCCTTGCCGCCGACCCGGGGCCCTGCCCAGACCTCGCGCACGAACTGCGGATCATTGCCGCCGACGGTGCGGTCGCCAAGGCGATTCTGATTGAGGCGAACCTGCGCCTGGTCGTCTCGATCGCCAAGCGCTACTCCGCCCGCGGCTTGCCGTTCCTGGATCTGATCCAGGAGGGCAACCTCGGCCTGATCCGCGCGGTGGAGAAGTTCGACTACGCCAAGGGCTACAAATTTTCGACCTACGCCACGTGGTGGATCCGCCAGGGCGTCTCGCGCGCGCTGGCCGATCAGTCCCGCGTCATCCGGGTGCCGGTGCACATCGTCGAGGTCATCAACAAGGTCATGCGGATGCAGCGAATGCTGCACCAGGAATACGGCCGCGAACCCAGCATTGACGAACTCGCCATCGTGCTGGAGCTCACGCCGGAGCGGGTGAAGGAAGCCCAGCGCTTCGCGAAAGACCCGGTCTCCTTGCACACCCCGGTGGGGGAGACCGAAGGCTCGGAGTTCGGTGACCTCATCGAGGACACCGACGCGGCCAGCCCCGCCGACGTTGCCTCCGTCTCCATGCTGCGCGCAGACCTCGACGCGCTCCTATCCGGTCTGGGGGACCGGGAGAAGCGCGTCGTGGCCATGCGGTACGGGTTGGAAGACGGCAACCCACACACCCTGGAGGAGGTGGGCCAGGTCTTCGGCGTCACTCGCGAGCGGGTCCGCCAGATCGAGGCCAACAGCCTGGCCAAGCTCCGGCACAAGCCAGCTGCGAACGAACTGCGTGCCTACCTGGCGTGAGTGCCGTTCGCGGTGCCGCTGGGCGCCTGCTGCATCGTCGCCGCTTTGGTGCCGGGGGTCGACTGCAGGCCGTCCGTGCCTTCAGTGCGTGAGCCGGGAACCCAACTCGGGGCCTTCTCCGCCACCTTGCCGCCCATCTCGGCAGCCTTGCCGCCCAGCTCCGAGGCCTTGTGGGAGGCCTCGTGCAGCAGCTCGCCACCCACGTCGCCGGCCTTATCCCTGACCGCGGCGACCTTCGGGTTCTCGTTGGCCCGCTTGGCCAACGCGGCGATCTGGTCGTAGCGATCGCGTCCGGCGCGCGCGCCCAGGACGTATCCGGCGGTGGCGCCGATCAGGAAGGTCAACTTGCGCATCGCGCTCACTCCTCGCGGTTGTCGTGCTCGTGCCGAGGGGGTTACCCGTCGCCCCGGGACTTCATGCGCGAAGCAGCGAATGGGTGCGCTAATCTTGCGCGGTCACCCGGGGTGGGGAACCTCCTCGCACGACGATCCCGCATAGCTCAATTGGCAGAGCAGCCGGCTGTTAACCGGCAGGTTTCTGGTTCAAGTCCAGATGCGGGAGCCCTACCTGAGCTGCGTCGCGGCGTCGGTCACCGGCAGCTGAGCTGCATCGGCCTCGGCGCCATCTTCGATGCCGGGCGAGATGGACCAGGCGTTCGGGGCGTTGCGCCGCTACTGCCGCGACAACCAGCAGGTCCACTCCGAAGTCGCCCAGCAGGTGACCTCCAAGGAGCTGCCGCCAGCCGGATCCTCGGCTCACTCCGGCGACCAGCGAGCGCCGGGGCTGGCGACGGGTAGCCCCATGCTCTGGGCCGCCTCCAGGAGGCGGTGGTCGTAGGTGACGAAGGCGTCCAGTCGAGTCCCGAAGACTGCGCTCGCCGTCGCGAGGTGGATCGCGTCGAGACTGCGCAGGCTTGGATCGGGATAGGCGGCCGCCGTGGCGCGAACTACCTCGTCGATCGCGTAGCGGGCAAGGCGGGCGATCACGGCGGGCACACCACCAAGCAGCGCTGGTTCGCTGCGGCGCAGCGCGCGAGGTAGTTCCACCTCCACCAACACCGAGGACACCCAGGGTGCAGGAGAGCGCGCGTCCAGCCAATCCGCCAACGCCTCCGATTCCGCCTCCGGCCGTACCAACTTCACCAGGGCGGCAGTGTCCAGGTAGAGCATCAGTACCGCTCGTCGTCGCGGAGCTGGCGGAGCAACTCCCCAGCCTCGTCTTCGGTGCGCACTGGCCCCGAGGGGCGAGGCGCCGCCCCGAAGGTGGTGGCGGGGCGCAGCCGGCCCGTGCCGATCAGCTCGGCCAACGGGTGCTCATCCGCCGGGATCAACCGTGCGATCACTGTGCCGCGTTCGGTCACCTCGATCACCTCACCACGCTTTACTCTCGCCAGCACCCCGGCCGTGTCCTGGTTCAGCTCTCGCACAGGGACCTTCGTCATGGCCAGAATGTACTACATAACACTAGTACATAGGTGCGGACCCGTGGTGAGGTGGCGCAGGTGGAACCGCCGGTGACCTATCGGCCGGCAGCGACACGTGACGGCCCGGCTCGACCAGGCTCGCCAAGCAGCGCCGTTGGGCCAAACTGGCACGGGCCCAGCAGCCGATCCGGCACTTGGCTGTCACTCGGGCGCCAAATCGTCGCCACGACGAGTCCGGACCGAAGGAGGCACATCAGGTCTGACCTGCAACGATGCAGCCTCAGGGGGCGGTAGCTCAGCTGGTTAGAGCAGGGGACTCATAATCCCTGGGTCGTCGGTTCGAGTCCGACCCGCCCCACCAGGTCAGCCCCACCAGGTCAGAGCCTGACTCGTCTTGCGCTTACCGAGCGATGGCATCCGGCCCCGGTCTCCGCGAGGATGGGAGATAGCAGCAGAAGGGGGTGACGTGATGCGGTCTTACTGCTCGCTGTACATCGACGCTGGATACCTGGCCGCCGCGGCGTCGACCCGAGTGACAGGGACCTCGCTGCGCAGTGCGACGCAGATGGACGTGGCCGGGCTGCTCGAGGAGATCGCGGACCAGGTCGAGAATGACAGCGGTCTGCCGCTGTTGCGGATCCACTGGTACGACTCCGGCACGCGGGGCGGCGGTCCCGACCCGACCCAGCGCGCGATCGCGACCTTGCCGCGGGTGAAGCTCCGATTAGGCCGTGTGGGTTACAACGGCGAGCAGAAGGGCGTCGACGTCAAGCTCGCCCTCGACCTGATCGCACAGTCCCGCAACCGGTCCGCCGAGATCGTCTACCTCATTTCTGGCGACGACGACCTGTCCGAGGCCGTCGAAGAGGCCCAGATTCTCGGGATACAGGTGGTCGCTCTCGTCGTCCCGGACCAGGTAGGCGCCCCGCTGGCCTTCTCCGGTCACCTGCACCAGACCGTCGACCGATTGATGGTCATCAAGGCATCAACGATCGACGAGCGGGTCCGCAAGTCCCCGGCCGCGAGCATGGCCGAGGTCGCGGCGGCGACGGCCGCACGGCCGGCCGGACCGCAGCCAACGGCGGCTGCCGCAACGCCCGTCGCGGCGCCAATCCCGAACGCAATGCCCACCCCAGCGAGCATCAGGCCCGCTGCACCCCAGACGCCGACACCCTTGGCCGTCCCGCGGGCTCGTCCGACCGAGTCGGCACCGGCGCCGAAGCGCTCAGTGCCCGCCTACAGCACCACGACCGGAACGGGTGGGCAGTGGCACGGCCCCAACGGCGAGGAAGCGGACCGAAGCGAGGACATCGACGCTGTCGTCGAAGCCGTCGTCCAGGCGTGGTGGCGTTCGGCAACACCCGGCGCTCGCGCCGACCTCATGCGCGACCGCCCGAGCATTCCTGGGGAGATCGACCGCACGCTGCTGCGCGACCTGAGTACCCGGACGGACATCTTCGAGCTCCCCGTCGAAGATCGGTTCGCTTTACGGCGGGCATTCTGGGAGCGAGTTGACCAGTTGTGAGGGCGACGCGAGGCGAGGATCGCTCCGACAGGTAACCGCGCCGTGAAGGATGGACCTCACGCGCCTTCAGCCGGTACGTGGGGGCTGAGCAGGCGACTGCCGACGGGCAGGGCGAGCGAGGCGCCGAGGTCGGCCATGTCGAGGGAGGGGTCGATGTCGGCCTCGCCGCTGGCCAGAGCGGCGCGCAGGCTCCCGCAGAACGCCTCGAGCTCCTCGACGGACTCGGCCTCGAGCTCGTAGATGGCCAGGTATTTCTGGGTCGGGCCGCTGACTCCGGGCAACGTTTCGACGCCGTGCGCGAGCCGGTACATGGTGGCCGCGACAACACCCTTGATGGCGACGACGTCGTGCAGGTGCTTGGTGTCGTACCAGCGGTTGTAGTCGTCCTCGGTGGCCTCGGAGACGGGGCTGGTGAAGGCGAGCATCAGCGAGCGCGGCACAGGTAGCTCCTCAGCAGACGGTGGCAGGGGATAGGCGGACGCCGACCTCGGCGGCCGTGGTGTCGTCGGAGCCGACGACCGAGGTCCAGGAGTGCAGACCGGGTTCGCCCGCGCCCGCGAGGAGAGCCCGGGCGGCGAGGAAGCCGCTGCGGGCGGTGACGTCGTAGACGTCGGTCACGGAGCCGACCACGGTGCAAGTGCCGGCCGAGCCCTCGGCAAGGACGGTCGCGGTGGCCCGTCCGCCGCCGCCCCGCGCGTGCTCGCTCGGTCGGTCGGCCCAGGCGGTGAACCCGCGTCGCACGGCCCGCAGGACCTGCGGTTGGCGCAACGCGGCCCCGACGCCTGCCAGCACCGGCCCGCACACCCGCGGCGCAGGCACGGTCAGCACCGATCGGATCGACGCGGACGGCCAGATCGTGTGCATCACCACCGCATCCGGGAGCGGGAAACGGATGCCGGGAAGCGGGGCGTCGGACTGTCCGGCGGGCACGAAGGAGATCCCGCGACTGCCGGCCTGCGGAGCTCCGCCGGCGATGATCTCGACCGTCGAGCGCGCCGTGGCGACGGATGGTTTCATGCCCACGATCCGGTAGGCGATGGTCAGGCGCTGCACCTCGCCGACCTCCGCGGCTGCGCGCGCGGCGGCCAGGTCCGCGGCGACCCCGAGCCCGAGCGACGGCAGCAGTATGGCCTCGGCGGCGGCGGAGCCGAACTGCGTCGCCACCCGCGCCACCCAACGGGGCTCACCGGAGAAGTCGATCCAGTGCGCGCCGGCCCGCAGGGCCGCGGCCAACATCACCGGTCCGTAGTGCGTGGCCGGTCCGACAGCCCCCACCACGACGGCGGCGTCGCTCAGCACGGCGTCGAGCTCAGCAGGGTCCAAGCTCGCGACCCGCGCTTCGGCGTCCAGACCCGCGGTGACGCAGGTCAGGGCGTCGCGGCGGCGCCCGACCGCGACGGGTCGCAGGCCCGCGCCAGCAGCCAGGCGTACCACGCGCCGGCCGGTGGCGCCGGTCGCGCCGAGCACGACCAACCGACCTGTCATCCGCGGCTCCCGAGCATTGCCGTACCGTACAACGTACGTTAGCGTCGCACCACCATGAAGACGCAGCGGGTCGCGCGGGGCACTGTCACGGTGGACGCCATCGAGGAGACCGCCCTGCGGATCGCGGACACCGAGGGGCTGGAGGCGCTCAACATGCGCCGCCTGGCCGGCGACCTCGGCGTGGGTGTGATGACGCTCTACGGCCACGTCCGCACGAAGGACGAACTCATCGAGCGGATCACCGAGCGGGCCATCGCCGAACTGATGATCCCTCAGAACGGCACCTGGAGCGAGCAGCTCGAGCAGCTCTTCACCAACCTGCGGGCCCTGCTGCTGGCTCACCCGGCGGTGCTCTACGCCGACGCGGCCCGGCCGGTGTCCGGCCCCGGTGCGCTGCACAGCGCTGACGCGGCGCTGGGAATGTTGCTCGACGGCGGGCTCGACGGCGAGCAGTCCGTCGCCGGGCTGAGCACGCTGATCGCCTACACCTTCGGCTCGGCGATGTTCCGGCTGCACCAAACCGCTGACGGCACCGAAGACTATGCGCGCCATGTTCGCGGGGCTGATCCGGCGCAGTTGCCGAACGTCGCGGCCGTCACCGCTCACCTGCTGTCCCGGGGCAGCGAGGCCGAGTTCGGCATCGGCCTGCGCTTGATCATCGACGGCCTGGCCCGCCAGGCGGAGGGCACCTCATGACCAGCAATCCGCACCTCAACGATCCGCTCCATCAGCCCGGCGGGGCCGGGACCTACTGGACGACGATCAACGCCGAGGAGAACCTGCCTGGCATCGTCACTCCGCTCTCCGGCAGCTTCTGGCTCCGGCCGGTCAGCGTCGGAACGCTCGGTGCCTTCGTCGAGCTCGGCGTCCTGCCCGCGGCCTGCGCGCGTTTTTCGGACGACGTCGACGAGCGCATCTGCTCGCTCATCTACGGACGTTTCTGCGCCAACATCGACCTGATCCGCGCCTGCGCGGACAAGACCCCCGGCACCTCGGGCGACGCGGTCGAACTGCAGCTGTTCGCCAACGTGCGTCCCGGCATTGCGAAACAGGGCGCGCCCTGGCGCTACCCGATCGTCGCCCTCAAGGCGCCGCGCGCCGCAGCCGGGGTCGCGGGATGGATGCAGCGTGAGTTCGACCGCAGCCAGGACTGGTGGGGCCGCTCGATCGCGCAGGTCGGCAGCGATGACCTGGCCAAGGCCCGGCTACGTCTGCAGGGTGCCCAGGACAACATGACCCGCGTGATGCGCCCGCACACGCTGGGGACCTTCATCACCCAGGGCGTGCTGGACCAGGTGCGCGTGCTCGTCGAAGGCGCCGGCCGGCCGGACCTGCTTCTCGAGCTCTCCCGGGGCGGCGGGCCGCTGGAGGAGACCGAGATGGTGCAGATGCTTTGGGAGGTTTCCCGAGACCGGGTCAGCGTCGAGGCATTCCTTGCCCGGTACGGCTTTCACGGGCCGGGCGAGGCGGCCGCCTCGGCCACGGTCTGGCGGGAGAACCCGGCGGCCCTCGCCTCGGTGCTGGAGACCTACCGGAGCATGCCGGAGGACCGGGCCCCGCATCTGATCGCACCCCAGGTCGCTGCCCAGCGGGCCCAGGCGAGCAGGGAGCTGATGGCCGAGCTGCCGCGGCTCAAGCGGCCGGTGGCCAGATTCCTGCTTTCGCTCAGCGACAAGATGTGGCCGTTGCGCGAGACCGGGAAGGCGACGCTGCTGCACTCGATCGACGTCGGTCGCGCCTCCTCCCGGCGGATCGGGGAGTTCCTGGTCAAGGAAGGCCGGATCGGTGAGGTCGACGACGTCGCCTATCTGACCATCACCGAGCTCGTCGCCGACGACGGCAGTCGGGACTGGCGCGAGACCGTGGCGGCGCGGCGTGCCAAGCGCGAGGAGTACCTGCTCATTGACCTTCCGCAGACGTGGGAGGGGGTCCCGGAGGTCACCCGCGTCGATGCCCGCGCGGCGGCGACGGGTGCCGCCGAGCTGGTCGCCATCTCCGGCAGCCCCGGGGTCGCCGAAGGCGTCGTTCGGATTGTGCGCGACCCGATGCAGGATGAGTTCACCGACGGTGAGGTGCTGGTCTGCGAGACCACGGACCCGTCCTGGGCCTCGCTGTTCCTGGTCGCGAACGCCCTCGTCATCGACGTGGGCAGCCCGATGAGCCACGGCGCGATCGTGGCCCGCGAGCTCGGGCTGCCGTGCGTCATCAACACCCGCACGGGCACCCGCGAGCTGCGCACCGGCGACCGGGTCCGGGTCGATGGGACCAACGGCCGCGTCGAGATCCTGAGCCGGGCGGAGGAAAACTGATGGCACGTCAGGGCAAGTGCATCCGGAAGCGGGAGGAGGGGCGCGCACGCATTCTCGCCGAGCGGCCGCTGCGGGCCCTGGTCACCGGCGCCTCGGCCGGCATCGGCCGCGCATTCGCCGAGCTGCTCGCCGAGCACCGGCACGACCTGGTGCTGGTGGCCCGGCGCAACGAGCTGCTGGAGCGGGCGGCGATCGAGATCGAGGCCCGCCACGGTGTCACCTGCACCGTGCTGACCGCGGACCTGGCCGACCCGCTCGTTCCTCGTGAAATCGTCGCTGCGCTCGACCAGTTCGGCCTTGAGGTCGACGTCCTGGTCAACAACGCCGGCTACACGATGGACGGGCACTACCTGACCTACACCTGGGACGAGCACGAGGCCTACCAGCGGGTGATGGCGCTGGCGCCCGCCGAGCTCAGCCATCGGCTGCTGCCGGGGATGATCCGGCGCGGCTTCGGTCAGATCATGAACGTCGCCTCCGCCGCCGCGCTCATGCCGGCCACCCCGTTCAACGCGCTCTACGGCCCCTGCAAGCACCACATGACGATCCTGACCCGGAGCCTGGCCGGCGAGTTCGCCCCGGCCGGGATCTCGGTGTCGGTGTCGTTCCCGCCGCCGGTGGCCGGCACCGGCATCGTCAACGACACCCCGCACGGGCAGGCCTGGTCGCGGTTCGGCTTCCTGCTGGCGACGACGGAGCAGTGCGCCCGCATCGCCTACGACGCCGTGCAGGCAGGGCGCATGACCGCCGGCATCGGACCGGTCACCAAGGTGCTCGCGGCGCAGAACAAGCTCATGCCGGCCAACACCAACGCCAAGCTCGGCGGCCTCACCGTGGCGTTCTTGTCCAAGGAGAAACCGATCGATTCCCCGCAGGCTGCGGGTCTTCGCTAGCAGACGAGAGAGACGACGATGGCCCTGATCACCCGCGAGAACCCGTACGGCATCGACCCGGTGCGCGATCTGCACCACAGCCCGCCGCGCTACGACATCCCGGGCTGGAGCGAGAACCTGCTGTTCTCCGGCACCGACAACGGCACCGGCATGTTCTTCTACCACCACCTCGGCCTGGTGGCCGGCGCCCCGGACGTCTGGCGGGGGGACTTCGCGGTCTGCCTGCCCGACGGGCGCCAGTACCTGTCCGTCACCTTCGGCAACGCCGAGGCCGCGAACGTCATCAGCGACGGCACGCTGCACATGGAATGTCTGGAGCCCCTCAAGAGCTGGCGGATCACCTTCGACGGTGCCTGCTTCGCGACCGACGCACACACCAACAAGCACAACTTCCTGGCCGTCGACCAGCTCCCGGTGAAGTTCACGTTCGACATCCGCTGGGAAGGCTGCGCAGGAATGCACGAAGCCAAGAACAACGGGGCGCTCGCCTCCGGCTTCGACGTGCGCTACGAGCAGGCCGGCCGGTACTGGGGCTGGATGCAGATCGGGGACGAGCGAATCCCGCTCAACGGTGTCGGCTACCGAGACCACAGCGTCGGCCCGCGGGATTACTCCAAGTTCACCGGGCACGTCTGGCACTGGGGCGTGTTCGACTCCGGCAACATCTTCGGCTGCCTGGCCATGGACGAGGGCACCCGGCTCAAGTGGGCCGCCCCGTACGTCGTCATCGACGGCGAACTGGTCGAGTGTGAATACATCGACGGCCCGTACTGGGGGCCCGGGCGCGACGACTTCGACGACAAGACCTACGACTTCGTGCTCAAGGCGGCCGACGGCACCGAACACGTCATCCACGGCGAGAACCTCGACTACGGCTACTACTGGACCTGCATGAATCCTTCGCAGCTCAACTACGGCCGCGCGACGCACCGGATGATCGACGAACAGATGTGGGTCTGCCGCGAGGTCGTCACCCGGTGGACCTGGAACGGCGAGCAGTCCCTGGGCCTCGTCGAGATCAGCCGCCGGCTCGGAACCGGAGAAGGGACGTCGTCATGAGCGAAATCCGCACCGGCATCGGGCTCTGGGGTTCGCGCTACCTCGGCCCCAAGATGGGCATCCCGTACGCCCGCGCCCTGGAGGCGAGCGGTCAGATCGACCAGGTGGTCGTCTGGGACCAGCTGCAAAGTTGGTGGCCGCACGCGCTGTGGACGCCGGAGAACTCCCCGATGGCGGCGATGCTGCCGGACATGGACTCGGTCGCCGACCCGTTCATCACCGTCGCGTTCGCGCTTTCCGGCCTGGAGCGGACCGGTTTCGCGATCTGCACCGACGCGATCCGGCGGGAGCCGCCGGAACTGGCGCAGACGATGTCGACGCTGGCCACGTCGGCCGGGGGCAAGGCCACGCTCTCCCTCGGGGCCGGCGAGGTCCGCCACGTCACGCCGTTCGGCCGCAAGCGCTCGATCGGGCTCAAGCGCCTCAACGAGGCGCTGCAGATCCTGCGCCTGCTCTGGGACGCGAAGGAGCCGGTCAGCTTCGAGGGCGAGATCTGGACGCTCAAGGACGCCTGGATCGGCGCCGGGGGACAGCAGAACCGGCCCGAGGTCGTCGCGATGGGCGGCGGGCCGAAGCTCGTCGAGATGGCCCTGGCCCACGCCGACGGGATGGGCACGGGGGCGCCGTTCGTCTACGCGGACCCGGCGAAGTACGGCGCCGCGGTCGCCGACTGGAAGCAACGGCTCCTCGCGAACGGCCGGTCCCCGGACGGCTTCACCTTCGCCCTGCACCACATCACGTTCATCCTCAAGGACAAGGACTCCTTCGAGCAGTACGTCGACAACCCTCTGCTCAAGTGGTACGCCGCGACCGGTGGCCGGATCAACATGGCGGACTGGGCGCCGGAGGGCATCGAAGCGGTGATGCCGATCGACTGGCACTACGCGCTGCACATGAAACCGAACTCGACACCGCGGGAGGAGATCGAGCGGGTGATCGACCAGGTCACCCCGGAGATGGTGCGCAAGACCTTCTTCCACGGCACGCCGGCCGACATCGCCGCCGAGATCAAGCCGTTCGTCGCGGCCGGCGCCAATCTCCACCTGATCGCGGACCTCGCCCCGCTGCTGATGCCGGTCGATCCGGCGCAGACCATCGAGGCCTCCGCCGAGATCTGCCGTCTGGTCAAGCAACCGTAGGAACTCAGCCCGTGGAGGAAGCCGCATGCGCAACGTGAAGTACGGAATGGCCGGCGGGTTCTCCGACGTCGGGATGAACCGCGGGGCGGCGCAGGCCTTCGAGGCAGCCGGGTACGACTTCATGATCTGGGCCGACCAGATGTCGCTGACGATCCCGCGCTCGATCTGGACCCCGGACATCATTCCGGCGGCCGCCGTGGTCGACGTCGACGCCTACCTGGAGCCCTGGCCGCTGGCCACCGACGCCGCCACCCACACCGAGCGGCTCGGCTTGGGCGTGACGGTGTGTGACGTGTTCCGGCGCGGTCCGGCCCACCTCGCGCAGCTGGCCCTGACGCTCAGTCACTTCTCGCAGGGGCGCTTCTTCCTCGGCCTCGGCACCGGGGAGATGCGGCACTTCAGCCCGTACGGCATCCCGCGACCGAAGCCCTTCACGCACCTCGAAGAGTCCGTCAAGCTCACCAAGCTGCTGATGGCCTCGGACGGGCCCGTCCGTTACGAGGGCCCGATCTGGTCGCTGCAGAACGCGACGATGACCCTGGCGCCCTTCGGCGGGCAGATTCCGAAGGTGTTCGTCGCCGGCGGTGGGCGGGCCCGCACGATCGCCGGCGAACACGCGGACGGCTGGATCACCATGCAGCCGTTCGGTTCCCCGCCGGAGCGCTACGTCGAGGACGTTGCGTACGTGCGGGCGTGCGCGGAAAAGGCGGGGCGTGATCCGGACGCGATCGAGTTCTACGTCACCGCGTTCGCCCTCATCGGGACCACCGACGATGCCGTCGAGCAGTTGGTGAACCACCCGATCGCCCGGTGGGATGCGGCCGCCCTGATCACCGACGCGGAGTACTACCGCAGTTGGGCCGGCACCGAGCACCCGATCCGTGCGGACTACAACTACGCCCGCGACCTGATCTCCCCGGACTGGTCGCGCGAGGACGCGCTGGCCGTGATCGACAAGGTGCCGCCGCAGGTCGTGCGCGGTGCCCGGGCCTGCGGCACCCCGGCCGAGGTCGCGGCCCAGATCCAGCCCTACATCGAGGCCGGCGCGACCTGGATCAACCTCGTCGACTATTCCCCGCTGCTCGGCAGCGGGCAGTTCGGTGAGACCGGCGAGGCCGTCGACGTCTCCGCCGCCACCGTCAACCGGCTCCGCGAACTCAACGGTCAGCCGCAGCTGCGAGCGACGCTGTGAGCGCGCACCCCACGCATCCGCCGGAGTCCGACCTCTGGGTGCCGCGACCGGCCCCGGGGGAGACCTGGGACCCGGCGATGCTGTCCACGCACTACCACGGCATCCACATCCCGTCGGAGCGGATCGGCGCCTACATCTACTCCCTCAACCGGCCGGCCTTCGGCTGCAACCAGGGCGGGGTCCTGATCTTCCAGGGAGATCGCAACCACGACCCGCTCGACATGGCCTACCTCGACTACGGCATGACCCAGGCCTGGCCGGCGATCGACCACAATTCCCTCACGACCGCGAACGGGCTGCGGATCGAGTTCGTCGAACTCGGCCGGGTGGTCCGCCTGACCTACACCAGCCCCGACGGCGGCACCTGGTTCGACGTCACCGGGGAGGCGCTCACCCCGCTGTTCGCCCGCGGGCACATCATTCCGGGCGAGGACGTCGAGAAGGACCCGGCGATGTCGCCCGGCGGCTCCGAGCAGATGATGCATATGACCGGCACCCTGGTGCTGCACGGCAACCGCTACGACGTCGACTGCTTCAACCCGCGCGACCGGTCCTGGGGCCAGGTCCGCACCGAGTCGATGCAACGCCGGGCCACGTTGCCCGTGCTGCCGCCGGTGGGCTGGACACCGATGTACTTCGGGCCGGACCTGATCTTCAACTGCGCCGGCTTCGTGCAGGAGTCGACGAATCCCAACTGGGTGGGCGTCTACGACGTCGATCCGTCCGTGCGGCCCGACTACTTCGCGTGGATGATCGTCGACGGCGAGAACACGCCGATCAGGTCGGTCACGCGAACGGTGCACTCCTACCACCCGGTGCTGCACAGCGCGCAGCGGCAGCGGGTCGACGTCGAACTCCTCGACGGGCGGACATTCGGCTTCGAGGGCCGAACCACCGCGATGTGCAACGCCGTCGCGTGGCCGAACGCCGCCATCCGGGTCGGCACCTCGCACTGGGTCGCCGACGACGGCCGTGAGTGCGACAACACCTACCAGGAAATGTGGTTCGACCACGCCTATCAGCGGGAGATGAACCGCCGATCCGAACAGCGCACTGCGGAAATCGCGCAGTTGATGCTCTAGGCGGGGAAGGACGGAACCTGCGGGAGGGGACCGAGTGGAGACGCGAGCGTGGGCCGCTAGTTCTCCTTACAGCTAACCTCTGAAGAACCAGATAGTTGATGTAAAGGACTGGTCCACGTATCATTACACGAACCATCTGGGTGAGCAGAGTATTAACGTAAGGCTGGTGGGATGGATCTGTCTGTGGCTGAGGCCGCCGAACGGATGGGGGTGGATCGCTCTCGCGTGGAGCAGCTGTTGTGGTCGGGGCGTCTCGCAGGTCGTCGCGCGGGCCGAATTTGGTTGGTGGACGGCCAGTCGGTGGCCGATGCCCAGGTGCATCCCTCGCCGCCCGGTCGGCCGATGGCGCCGGTTCGGGCGTGGGCCTTGTTGGATCTGGTGGCGGGGGGATCGGCGCCGTGGCTGCCTGCTGTGGCACGAAGTCAGGTCCGAGCCCGGATCAGCGGGCTCGCCCAGGCCGACGCGGCTGCATGGCGGGCGCTGTTACGAGCCCGAAGTCACGTGCTGCAGGTTCGCGTGCACCCCGGCGCCGTTCGGTCGCTCCTGGGCGACCTCGGTGCAGAGGGCTTTGCAGCAGGCAGTGCTCGCGCGGTGGAACTCGGTGCCGATCTCGTCGACCTCGATCCCCGGCACGAGGTGTACGTGCGAAGCGAACGGTGGGCGGTCGTTGCCGGGCGTTGGCATGCGCACGAGTCGGCCGTCGATGCGAATCTCAGAGTTCGACTGCCTCGTGACGTCTGGCCCTTCGGCGAAGGTGACGCGGCGATCGCGGCGGTGGTTCGCGCGGCTGTCGCGGCCGACTTGCTGGAGTCAGCCGAACCACGTGCGGTCGCTGCCGGCTTGGCGATGTTGCGCGACCTGCTGGAGCAGTACCGGGCCGGACGGTGAGCTGCCCGGTGATCGCGCTGCCGCCACTGGCACCGCCGGTCGACCAGTTGTGGGACGTGCTGCTCGACTTAGGGGACCTCGAGATTCCGTGGTCCCTGATTGGGGGTCAGATGGTGCTACTGCACGGCCTTGAACACGGCCACCTACCGCCGCAAATCAGCCAGGACGGCGACGTCATCGGCGACATCCGCGCCAGCCCGAATGCTTTACGGGAATTGGTGCACGAACTTGAGGCCCGGGCGTTCGTCTTGGAAGGCATCTCTACGGACGGACGCGCTCACCGCTACACCCGAGCCGCGCAGCCGCGGCCGGTGGTTGTCGACGTACTGGCACCTGAAGGCGTTGGTCCACGCGTAGATTTGAGGACTAGTCCACCCGGCAGGACCATTGAGGTGCCCGCGGGCACCCAAGCGCTCACCCGGACCCAGATAGTCGACGTCCGCCACGGGACCCGTACTGGGCACATACCTCGGCCCTCACTGCTGGGGGCGGTGGTGGGAAAGGCGGCGGCTTGCAAACTCCCGGGCGACCCTGCGCGTCACCTCCGAGACCTGGCGTTCCTGTGCGCGCTCGTCGAAGACCCGTTCGCCATGCGAGCGGAGATGACGTCGAAGGATCTCTCCCGCGTCCGGGCAGCCGCGCCGTTGCTCGGCGACCGAGACGCTCCGCCATGGCGTCAGCTAGGAACTGACCTCCGCAGCCGGGGGTCCGACGCGCTGGAGATCCTCCGCGATTGAACGGGGGCGGCACCGTGGCGACGGTCGCCGACCAACACGGAGACCCGGCCGCGATACCCGGGCCGCCTGGCCGGCAGCAGTTGGCGCGTGGCCCACTCGTGGGTCAGATCCTGGCTGATCTCACGCTGGGTGTGACGTTCTCGCGCCGCGATGCGCTGTACAGGTCACAGCCACCCACCGGACCACGCAACCGGTGCAGATATCCACCGAATCCCCATCATCTCAGGAGCTCTCATGACCCGCACCCGCCTCGCCGCCGCCGCCGTCCTCTCCCTCGCCCTGCTGGCCCCCGTGGCGGCCGCCTCCTCCGCCGCAGCCGCCCCGAAGGCGTGCGGTGAGAGCGTCCAGGTCAAGGACCACAAGGCCAACAAGGCCAAGGCCAAGAAGAAGGGCCACAACAAGGTCACCTTCGTGCACGGCGGCAAGGTCATGGCCGTCGAGGCGACCGCCGGCACGCTCACCTTCGTGGTCCGCGGCGGCCAGAACAAGGCCCTGCGCGGTTGCACTCTCACCGTGGTGGTGACCGAGAGCACGAAGATCAACCGCGACGACGCGCCGGTGGTGCTCGGCGCGATCACGCCGACGGACAAGGTCAACGTCAAGGGCACCACCTCCCGCGACGCCACCACCGGTGAGGTCACCTACACCGCGACGCGCATCTCGGCCGATGCGCCGGAGGTCGAGGCCGCCGGCTGACCCAGCTGAGCACTCCCGCAGCGGCCCACGCAGATACCTGCGTGGGCCGCTGCGCGTGCTGCGTGCTGCGTGCCGCGACGGAGTTGCCGGCGAGCCGGTCCCGGATCGGCTTGGCACGGTCGCCTACGGCGCTGGAGAAAACCACAAACGGAACGCCAGAGGCGGGTGGAGCGCCAAGGTCACCTCACCCGTCTCGATTGTGGTTCACCGCAGTCGTCGCTGGTCGTCCGAATGGATGACGGCGTTCGGTCCGATTAGCGGTGTGTGTCGGCGGCCGAAGTGACTCACGCTCTTTGTCATGGATACCGGGGGTTCTTCCATGCGTGTGCGTTCTCGCGTCGTCATGGCCATCTTCGTCGCCGCAGCTCTGGCGGTACCGATGGCCACCCTGGGCGCCGGTCCGGCGCTGGCCATCGTCCCGAGTGCGATCCCTCTCGGCTGCAAGCACTTCTACTCGACAGTCGTCACCTGCCAGCTCGGAGTCACGCCCCCTGGCGAGCCGTTCGTACTGGATCTGCCGGCCGAGGTGCGGAAGATCACCGTTACGGTCCGCGGGGGGCGCGGCGGCCACCAGTACGACAGGTACGGCCGGCTTCTGGCAGCCGGTGGATTCGGTGTGTCCGCCACCGCCGCGTTCGATGTCGATCCAAGCCGCGACCTCGAGATCACCGTGGGAGCCGCGGGTATAGACCGGCAGCCTGACGCGGACACGGAGTTCGAAAGTGACCCGACCCTGATACCCGGCGATGGCGGACCGAGCATCGTCCGAGTCGCCGGAGGCGTGAGCGGAAGCGATCCCCTGCTGTCCGCCGCAGGTGGCGTCGGGGCCGGAACGCCGAACAACGGCGGCACCGGCGCGGCCGGCTCCGGCGACGGCGCGGTCCTGGTCGAGTGGGAAGACCCGCAGGAACCGGAGGCCACGGTCACGCTGGTCGACAAGGACTACGACTCCACGCAGACATACCGTTTCACCGCATCTCATCCGCGTGTGCGCTTCGAATGCTCCTTGGACAGCGGAGCCTGGAAATCCTGCGTGTCGCCATTGCGTCTGACCGGGCTCAAGGACGGACATCACCTCCTCCAGGCGCGTGCGATCGACAGGGCCGGCCGCATCGGCAATTTCGGCAGCGACGGGTCGTGGGTGGACACCAAGGCACCGATCACCAAGCTCAACCCCGGCAGCGGTGTGAGTCCCATCCGCCCCCGCGCGCTCTACGTCGATTTCTTCTCCCATGACAAGGACACCACGTGGTTCGAGTGCAAGCTTGATGACGGCAAGTGGAGGACCTGTAGTAAGAAGCACAAGAAGTCCGGATCGTGGGTCGCGAAGAAGCTCAAGCCAGGCAAACACACGGTTCGGGTGCGCGCGCTCGACTGGGCTGGCAATGCTGACCCGTCGCCGGCTAAGCGATCCGCGGTGATTCGCTAAACCGGGCGCCCCCAGCGGCCGTCGCCGGTTGCGCGACAATTGCCGCCATGACCTCTGCTTCCGGGATGCTGGACACCGTCGAGTTCGAGACCGGCCCGAAGCCGGAGTGGACGGTGCTGTTGCTGCACGGCCTCGGTGACAGCGGCGACGGCTGGGCGCCGGTCGCGCCGCACCTCGTCCAGGACGGCTGGCCGCAGGTGCGGTTCGTGTTCCCGCACGCGCCGATGGCGCCGGTCACGATCAACGGCGGGATGCGCATGCGGTCCTGGTACGACATCGTCGACCTGGCGGACTTCGACAGTCGCGCGGACGAAGCCGGGCTGGCGCAGGCGGCTGCGGCGGTCGAGGCGTTGATCGAGCGCGAGGCCGAGCGGGGTGTCCCGGCCTCACGGCTCGTCCTCGCCGGCTTCTCCCAAGGGGGCGCGGTCACCCTGACTCACGGGCTGCGCCGGGCCACACCCCTCGCCGGGCTGGTGGCCCTGTCGACCTACTTGCCGATGGCCGAGCACGTCCTCAGTGAGGCGCGCCGGGGTGAACCGCTCCCGGTATTCATGGCGCACGGAGTCCATGACCCGATGGTGCCGATCCGGGCCGGTGAGAAGGCGGCCGAGCACGTGCGCTCACTCGGGCACGCCGTCGAGTGGCACACCTACCCGATGCAGCACGAGGCGTGCGCCGACGAGCTCGACGCCCTCGGCGGGTGGCTCTCCGAGCGCTTCGCGAGCGCCTAGCGTCGCGGCGTCGCCGTGGCCCTGATCCGGGCCCTGAGCTGCGAGAGGGCCGGCCCGAGGTTCCGAGCCGGCCCGATTCGATCGTGGATCAGGCTTGCTTGACCCAATCGGCGACGTGGCCGCAGGAGCTGGCGGTGCCGGCTTCCAGGCACGGGGCGCAGGTGCTGTAGCCGGTGCCGTGCTTGTGGGGCTTGATCGTGCTCACGTCGAACGGGTGCGTCCGGGAAGGCTTGGACGACTCCGCATTTCGCGCGACCTTGGTTGCGCGCATCTTCACTGACACAAATTTCTCCTCGTTTCGGTGCCGGCTCCTTCATTGCAGGGCCGGTCCGGATATGCCCATCATCGCAGTGATTTCCCTGCGGTGCTCCGCGCAGGCGATTCCGCGCCCGGCTGAGGTCAAGAACGCGTTCGCGGCCGCGCGGCTGACCCCCGCCGGTGCGCCTGCGACTCGCCGAGACCCGGCGCCTCCCGCCGGTGACGCCCTGGGCGGTCGATGCTGTTGAGCATGACCACGATTCAGATCGAGCTGACCCGGTTGGACGCACAGCTCAGCGAGGTTGCCACCCTCCTGCACGACGAGGTGGATGTCGCGATGGCAGAGGCGGATGCGGCGCTGCGGGCGCTCGCCGAGGGCATCGCCGCTCGGCGCCGGGCCGCGATGGCCGCGGTGCGGGCCGACGCCGAGCGCCGCCTCCTGGCCACGGTGCCGCCCCAGGCCACGGCGTAGCCAGGTCGCGAGCCGGGGCCGGCGTCGGCTCAGGCTGCAGACCGTGACAGGTGAGGCGGTCCGAGGCGCGGAATGCGCCTCAGGCGTTTCCTTCTGCAGCTTGCGCCGACACCGAGCGCGGCTGGAAGGTGGGGTGTGGGTCGCTGCCTGCTAGCCAGGGCCTGACCTTCTGTCAGTCGATGACGGAGCCGAACCAGTGGTACCAAGGCCCGCGGATGTGGTCGAGCTCGCGGCCATCCGCAGTGAGCTCCGGCGCCACAATTCCATCGGGGGCGTAGAGGACCCCTTCCGGTCCGGCCCAGAACGACCCGCGGCGGAAGGTGAAGAACACGCCTTCGTCCGCGACCTCGACCCGGTGCACCCGGTAGGTGCCGACGCGCCCGAGGTCGCCGAGGGCCTTCGCGCTCGCGGCCGGATCGGGCGCCGTTGTCACGGTGCGGGCAACCGCAGCCAGTTCATCGTCGGCGAGCGAGAACCGGGCGTGCAGCGGGGCCTGCACCGCGACCAGGCTGAGTGCCATCAAAGCGCCGATCGGGGCGAGCGCCCACCAGCGATCCAGGGGCTGCCGCTTCCGCACCGTGGTGCCGAAGCGGACCAGCCAGAGCAGGGCGCAGACCGCGAGTGCGAACGCACCCTGCAGGAAGCTCCAGAACGACGGAGTAGGCGTGCTCAGCACCCAGAACAGGTAGAGCGTCGCCAGCGTGCACACGAGGTGGAACGGCCCCCGCGGCGGGATGTCCCGCCAGGTCGGCTCGGTCGGTCTGGCAGGCCAGGGTGCATCTCCACGGGGCGGCGGAACGTAGCCGGGCGTGCACCCGATCGACCCTGGCGCGGATCCTCCCGACTCAGCCTTCTCCACACCGATAGTGAACGCCCGCCCGGCGCTGCCGTGCTGCAGATTGGACGCGAGATCGTCCGAATGGCCAGGGGACGGAACATCCGAACCAGGGCGGATTGCCCGGCGCGTTGATCACCTTCCACGAGGTCGGCGTCAGGGGGTGCGGGCGCTCTCGGCTGACTTCGCGTCCTCGTCCTCTTCCTCGTCCTCCAAGATCTCCGCGCCGCGCTTTTTGAAGAAGCCGAAGCCGGGGATGCCGAAAATCGCGCGCCGGATGTCGTCGGAGACCCCGAGCAACTCGGTGATGTCGGGTCCGACGTGATCCAGGCTCGCCATGATCGGCATGACGTTCTCCCGCAGGGACCTGCTCAACGCGGGAAGCTCGTCGATCAGGGCGATCGCGGAGTCAACCTCGGCTTCGGTGAGGTCCGCGGCGAAGCGTTCGAGCAGCGGAGCGGCCTTCTCCATCGCCGGTGCGAGGCGGTCGAGAAGGCCCGCGGCGGTGTCGGTCATGGCGGTAGCGGTGCCGATGGTCGTCGCCGCCTGCGCGGTGATGCGTCCAGAGTCCCCGATCAATGCCTGGGTCCGGACGACAATCAGCTCGGAGGACTCCAGGACCGCGTTGGTGCGCACGACGACGGCGTCGGTGTCCTCGAGCAGCGTTCCGACGCGGACCACCGAGCGGGCCGCGCGGTCGACGGTGTCCTCGATGCGCACCAGGGTCACCCGCAACCGGGCCAGCAGCTCCTCGGCGTCGTCGACCAGGGCGAGCACGCGGCCGGGCAAACCCACGGCGCCGGTGACCAGCTCGCCACCGCGGGCGGCCCGGGAGCGGACGGTGCGGCCCAGCGCCCACGGATCCGCCCATGCCATCGCGCCGAACACCGCAGCCTCCGTGAGTTGTGGTGGCAGGGCTTCCCCAGCAGCGGAGGGCAAAACCCGAGGACCTGCCCACGGCGGGGGCGGAAGCCCGGGACCGCCGGCCGGTGGCGAGCCGGCCGGCCGGCCACGATGATGGCGCCATGGACCGAGGGCCGGTGTTCGTGGTCGGAGCGGGGCCCTCGGGGCTGGCCGCGGCGTACCGCCTCCAGCAGGGGGGCATGCGGGCGATCGTGCTCGACCGTCGGGACCGGGCCGGCGGGATGGTGCACACCCACCGCGAGGCCGGGTATCTGATGGAGGAGGGTGCGACGATCCTCCCCAGCGCCTATGCACCGGTCGTGGCGTTGGCCCATGAGGTGGGGGCCGGATCCGACCTGATCCCCGCCGGTTCGACGATCGGGTTCGCCCGCGACGACGCGATCCACAATCTGCGTTCGGACAAGCTGTTCCTGGACGCGGCGAAGACCACCCTGGTGTCGACTCGGTCGAAGCTCGCGATGGCGCGCTTCGGTCTCGACGCCACCAAGGCGAGCAAGCTCCTGAGTTATGACGACCTCTCGCGGGCCTCCGCCTTCGACACCATGACGCCGTGGGAATACTGCTCCACCCACCTGGGCCTGTCCGGCGAGGTTTACGACTACGTCATCGACTCCACGGTGCGCGGCGTGCTCGGGGTTCGCGGGGACGCGATCAGCAACCTGGAGTTGTTCTTCATGCTCTACAACATTCTCGGCACGCGCCTGTTCGCCTTCCGCAGCGGCTACTCGACCTACATCGACGCGTTGGCCGCCGGGCTCGACATCCGCCTCGGCGCGAGCGTGCAGCAGATCAAGGCCGACGCCGACGCGGTCACGCTCACCTGGGTCGACGCCGATGGGATGACGCACACTCAGGACGGCGCCGGCGTGGTGATCACCTCCCGGGCCGACACCATCCCCGACCTCGCCCCCGGCCACCTGACCGCCGACGGTGAGCGATTTCTGCGCAGCTTGCGCTACACCAAGTGCGTCGTGCTCAATACCGGCGTCACGCGTAGGCCCGCCGGGATCACCGCGTCGGTCATCAACATTCCACGCGCGGTCGACGAAGGGCTGATGGGCTTCACCTGCGAGCACAACAAGGCCCCCGGTCGCGCGCCCGAAGGGCACGGTCTGATGGCGCTGCTGACGATGACGGAGTGGGCCGAACAGTTGATCGGCGAGGACGACGACACGGTCCGCGACGCGATGCTGGCGGCCCTGGAGAGGGTGATCCCCGGCGTCAGCGACACCGTCGACTACACCCGGGTCTCCCGCTGGAACGAGGTGATCGTCTACAGCCGGCCCGGCATGTACAAGGAGTTGGGCCAGTTCCTCGGGCGCCTGCCGCGTCAGTCCCGGATCCAGCTCGCCGGGGTGTTCCGATCCTCGTCGAACATCTGCACCGCGACGGTCTCCGGCGAGCGGGCGGCGGCGCAGCTGCTGGCGCTCCCGGCCTGAGTGTCCTCAGGCGCGTTCGAGCACGAGCAGGTACTGCCCGCCGCCGGCATCGACGCGGGTACGGGCGATCAGGTCCGGCGCCAACCGGGAGAGCCGATCGAGTAGCCAGGCGCCGGCCTCGTCGGCCTCCTGACGGGTCGGGCACCGGGCCACGACCTCGCGGCCACCCTTGCGCCGCAGCCGTTCCACCGTGGCCACGATCGGCGCCGGGTCGATGACGAAGAGCCCGGCTCCCCACGGCACCACCGCGGCGGTCTTGCCCTTGCCGGTGTTGCACGCCCGGTGGGCCAGCCGCTCGAGAGCGCCGGTCCCCTTCTTGCCCTTCCTGGGCTGCTCGCCCGCGTCCACGCTGGGACCGCGGTCGGAGTTCACCGACGCGTCCGGGTCGACGGGTTCGTCGCACAGCCAGCAACGCCAGCCGTCCCGGGTTCCGACCTCATCAAGAGTGCTCATCGCTCGACCGTACGGGTTGGCTGTGGGCCGCAGATCAACGGTGTCGCTGGTGCGGCGGCGAGCCCCGTGCCCGCCGCCGCATCCGTCGCCACATTGATCAGGCGCCTACCGCTCAGCCGGGGAAGGCCTCGGTGAAGCTCTTCTCGTAGTCCGCGGTCGCCGGTCCGGAGAAGCCGCAGCCGTTGACGGTGCCCTCGGCGGCAGTGATCAGGAAGCGCTCGCCCTTGACGAAGTCGACGCCTGGGATGAGTGCGGGGGAGACATTGCCGGGCGGGAGGGCGATGGTGACGCGGTCAGCGTCGCCGCCCTTGAACCACCTGTCGACGTCGACCGTGACCTGATCCGGCGTCAGGTCGGTCACGGTGCCGCCGAAGGCGACGGGCATCATGCGCAGGCCTGCCACGTCGAACATCAGGCAGCTCATGATGACGGTCGGGTCGCCGCCGGGGGCGGACAGCGCAAGCGTGCTGGCGTTCTCGGGCGTCAACGGGGCGCCGTCGCCGCCGGCGTTCACCGCGACGGCGGTGCCCAGGGCAAGCACCGCGACGGAGGCCGCCGCGGCCAGGAACGTGCGCGGACGACGAAGAAACGAGACCTTGGCGACAACGGGCTCGGTGGTGGGCGTGCTGGTCATGATCTGCTCCAGAAGATGGCGGGCCCGCGGACTGGTGGGTGAGTCGAGCGGGACCCGAGCGGACATCGGGTCGAGGCCGGCGAGCATCGCGCGCAACAGCTGCTCCGAGTCGGCGGACTCGGACTCCGGCGTGGGCCTGTACTTCTCCTGGTGGCCCTCGTCGAACTGATCTGTCATGCGGATCCCTCCTTCCCCGCTCGTTCACCTAGCTGTCCGGCAGTGCCCCCGCTCTTTCGCGGTTTCACGACTTCTTTCAACTTTCCGATCGCGCGGTGCAACCGGATGCTCGCCGCGTTGGCCGTGATGTCCAGAACTGCGGCTATCTCGCGCGGGGCCAACTGTTCCCAGGCCCACAACCTCAGAATCTCCCGGTCGCCCTCCGGCAGGGCGTCCATGGCTTCGGCCAGCGCGACGTTCTCCGTATCCGAGGGGCCGTCCGACGGCTCGGCCGCCAGACGCTCGACCAGACGATCCTGGCGGGCGGCGCCGCGCACGGCGTTGGCGAGGCACCCGCGGGCCACCCCGTAAGTCCACGCCACGGGCGCCTCGGCCGGGATGTCGTCGACGCGGCGCCAGAGCACCAGCAGGGTGTCTGCCAGGACGTCCTCGGCGGTCGCGGCGTCGCTGCGCCGACGCAGGAACCGCTGCAACGGCTCATAGACCTCGCCGACCAGGCGCTCGAAGGACTCGCGGCGCGGGTCCGGGACAGCACTCACCTCAGCAGGATGTCCGGCAGCGGGGGAGATCTTTCGTCTCCACGCCGATGGGCTTGCGAGATGTCGAGATCCGGTCTAACGTACAACCAAATGGTTGTAGAACTGATGCCCCGCCTCGACGGGCCGACGGCCGATCGCATGTTCCATGCGCTCGCCGACGCCACCCGGCGAGACATCGTGGCCCGCACGCTGCACGCCGAGTTCACCGTCAGCGACCTGGCCCGGCTGTACCCGATGAGCTTCGCGGCCGTGCAGAAGCACGTCAGCGTGCTCACCGCGGCCGGCCTGGTCACCAAGGAGCGGGCCGGGCGCACGCAGATCGTCCGGGGCAACACCGCCGGACTTGCCCGCACCCGCGCGCTGCTCGATCAGGTGGAGCAACTCTGGCGGGTGCGCCTCGACCAGCTCAGCACCCTGCTCGACGACCTGGCCATGCCTCGCTGCGCATCGGCAACGGCCGGTGAGCTGGGTAGCGAGACGACCAACGACGACCACCTCGAACCCCGACCGGGAGGAACCCCGTGACCATCACCGACATCCGCAAGGACCCCGAGACCCTGACGATGACCATCACCACCGACCACAGCGCCCCGGTCGAGAAGGTGTGGTCCTGCTGGGCCGACCCGCGCCGCCTGGAGCGCTGGTGGGGCCCGCCCGGGTACCCGGCGACCTTCGTCGACCACGACCTGAGGGCGGGCGGGCGAGCCTCGTACTTCATGACCTCGCCCGAGGGCGAGAAGTACCACGGCTGGTGGGAGATCCTCGTCGCGGATGCACCCCACCGCATCGAGATCCGGGATGGCTTCGCCGATGACGCCGGCAATCCGAACCCGGATATGCCCGAGACGTCGTTCGTCGTCACGCTGACGGCTACCGACGCCGGCACCCGGATGCAGATCGCCAGTGCGTTCCCCTCCACCGAGGCGATGGAACAGCTGCTCGCGATGGGCATGGACGAGGGCATGAGCGCCGCGCTCGGTCAGCTCGACGCGCTGTTGACCGAGGCCTGAGCAGCCAGCACGTTCTTCTGCACCTTGCCGCTCGCCGTGCGCGGCAAGTCGTCGCGCACGAACCAGGCGACCGGGAACTTGGGCCGGGCCAGCCCGACCCGTTCCAGGTGGGCGAGAACGTCCGCCGGGCCGGCCCACCGCTGGTCCTGGTGCAGCACGAGGAATGCGGCGACGATCTCACCGAGGCGGTCATCGGGTAGCCCGACCACTGCCGCGTCGCGCACGGCCGGATGCCCGATGAGCGCGGCCTCGATGTCGGCGGTGGAGAACTTCTCTCCGCCCCGGTTGATGATGTCCTTGGTTCGCCCGACCATCGTCAGCCGTCCATCCGCGGACAGCATCCCGAGATCGCCTGGGGTGAACCAGCCGTCGCCGTCGAGCTGACCGGCCGTCAGGTCGGCATCGGTATACCCGAGCATCAGCTGCGGGGTGCGCAGGCGGATGTGGCCTACCTCGCCGGGCGGGACGGCGCAGCCGGCGTCGTCGACGATCCGGATCTGGGCGCCGGGCAGTACCCGCCCATCGGTGTGCGCCCGCAGCTCCAGCGGGTCCCGGCGGTCGGCGGCGGCCACGGTCCCGACGGTCTCGGTCATCCCGTAGCAGCGGCTCGCGGTGATTCCGACCGCCTGCGCGCGCTCGATCAGCGACGGGGGAGTCGCTGCACCTCCGGAGGTGAACACCGGCAGCCGGTAGCCGGGGGACGCGCCGCCGGAATACCGCTCCACGATGTCGGACAGGAACACCGCGGCGCCGGAGATGAAGGTGACGCGCTCGGCCGCGATGGCGGCGACAGCGGCGTCGCCGTCCCAGCGCGGCAGGATCACCGCGCGACCGCCGGCGGACAGCGGCACCAGCACCGCGAGCATCCCGCCGATGTGGGCCAGCGGAGCACCCGACAGGACGACGGCGCCTGAGTCCAGCTCCCAGGTCGAGCGCCAGTTGGCGAGGTTGGCCAGCAACGCCCGGCCGCTGATCATCGCGCCCTTGGGAGCCGCCGTGGTGCCGGAGGTGAACAGGATCGCGCAGCAGTCCGGAGCCGGAGCCGGGTCGGGCAACCGGGCCGGCGCACGGGGCGTCACCGACCGGTCGGGAAACTGCTCCCAGCCCGCGCGGGAGGCACCGATCAGCACCCGGCGCGCCGGCTTGCCTGCCCTGGCGGCGAGCAGGTCGTCGATCTCGGCCCTGGGCGAGCGGGTCCCTGCCGATTCCGCGGCGACCAGTACCGCCGGCGTCGTCGCGTCGAGGATGGCGGCGAGCTCATGCGCCCGGTAAATCGGAACCACGGGAACACAGACCGCGCCGACCCGCCAGGCCGCGAGTTGAATCACCAGGACCTCGACGCAGTTGCCGGCCTGGACCAGGATCCGCTCGCCCGGCGCCAGGCCCCCGCCCGCGAGCCAACCGGCGACGGAGTTGACCCAGTCCCGCAGCTCCGCGAAGGTGAGCCGCTCGCCACCCAGGACCAGGAATTCGCGGTCTGCGAAGCGTTCTGCTGCGGTATCGAGCAGGTTCCCGATCCGTTCGTCGGTCCACAACCCGCGCTCGATCCACTGCTGTTGGTGCGCCGGGAGCGGGTGTGCGGCCATGGCGCAGCGTCAGAGCGAACGGGCGATGTCGACCAGCAGGTCGGTGACCAGGTCCGGGTGCGAGAGCGTCGGGAAGTGCCCGCTCGGCCACGTCACCGACGCCCCGCAGCGGCGCGCCATGATCGCCTGCAACTGCGGGTGGATCGCGAGGTCCTCGCTGCACACCGCGTAGGTCGAAGGTTTCTCCCGCCAGGCGACCGCGGCGGGGGTGTCCCGGAAGTTGGCCATCCGCTGGGGCTGCATCCTGGCCGTCGCGGTGCGCACGGCCTGGGGCGGGCAGCCGGCATAGAACATCGCCGCGGCCCCCTCGGGGCTCACGCTGCCCAAGCCGTCGGTGACGGTGAGCAGCTCACGAGCCGAGGGGCGCCCGCTGTGGTCGATGTGCTCTGCCGCTGCTTCGTCGGCGGCCGCATCCAGAACCGACTCGCCCAGGTCGGGGACGAACGCGGCGAGGTACACCAGGTGCTCCACCGCCGGATGCACGCCCGCCTCGGTGATCACCGCGCCGCCGTAGGAGTGCCCGACCAGGATCACCGGCGTGGGTAGGGCGTCGAGCACCAGCGTGATCGCGGCGGCGTCGCCGTGCAGATCCGTCTGCGGTCCGGGGTCGTCGCCGTGCCCGGGCAGGTCGATGGCGATCGAGGCCACGTTGTGGGCATCGAGTGCGCTGCGCAGGCCGTCCCAGCACCAGGCGCCGTGGTAGGCGCCGTGGACCAGCACGACGGTCGGGGTGATGGCGGCGCTCATGCCTCGACCCTAGGGCCGTGGGGCAGTTCAGGGGGTAGGCGCGGCAAACGGGTGGGCGGGGGCGTTGAGGTGGTCGGAGATCAGCAGGATCCGCAGCGCGAGTTCGAGGTGGAAGACGTTGTCCCAGCTCTCCACCGAGCGCCCGAGGATCTCCTCGATGCGTCCGACGCGGTACTTCAGCGTCGAGATGTGGATGTGCAGGGCGCCGGCGGCGTCGGACAGGCTGCGCTGGCGGAACAGTTGACGCAGCGTCTCGACGAGTTCACTGCGGTGCCGACGGTCGTACTCCAGCAGCGGGCCGAGCCAGCGCTGGGCGTAGTCGGTGAGCTCGGCGGCGCGCTGGTGGTCGAACAGCAACCCGTAGACCCCGAGATCGTCGAACTCCGCGACCCGGGTCCCGGCGACATCGGTGGTGCGCAGGATGTCCACCGTCCAACGGGCCCGCGCGGCGGTGGCCGGCATGTCCGCGGCCCGGGCGCAGACCGGACCGATCCCGATCGCGATGGGGATCGACTCGGCGGCGGCCTCGGCGGCGATCTGCGCGGCCAGGGCAGCGCCGCCGATCGGTACCGGCTCCGGGACGAACGCGATCACCATGTCCTCGACGACGCCGAACAGGCTCGCTCCGCTGGCGGTCGAGGCCTGGGTGGCCGCGTGTTCGGCCATGCGTAGTAGGCGGTCGGCGACCTTCGAGAGTGGCACCCCGACGGTCCCGATCGCGATCGGGATATGCACGGTGGACAGGTCGTGGCCCAACTTGGCGGCCTGGGTCACCAGGTGCTCGGAGAACCGTTTCTCCAGCAGATCCGAAAGCAGGGTCTGGCGCAGTGTCGCGACGGAGGCCTCGATGTCCTGACGGATCGACATCTGATAGCTGATCAGGCTGCGTGGCACTTCCAAGGCACGGCGCGTGAGGTCGACTCCGCGCGGTCCGACTTCGGCGATCAGGAACCCGGCGACTCCTCCACCGCTGTTCGTGATCGGGGCGATCACCCGGGCCGGGATGCGCCCCGACGCCGCAAGCACCTTGACGCGTTCACCGCTACTGGCCCGCAGCGCGATCTCCCGCTCCGCCTCGTTGCGTTCCCCGGACAGGGCCAGCTCCCTGGCCCGCAGGCCGGCGGCCTCGGCGACGATCAGGTTCGACAGCTGCACCGCCACGCCGGCCTCGAGCCAGCTCGACAACGTCGCCACGACCTCGCCGGTGGTGCGGGCCGCGATCAGCAGATCGGACAGCTGGGAGAACATCTGGGCTGTGCCTAGCTCGGCGTCGAGGGCGGCTCGCTCAGCGGTTGCCACCGCGAGGTGCTGGGACTGCGCGCGCGAGGCCCGGACCAGTTCCAGCCCGTGGGAAACGAGCTCGACCACGCGGGTCATCCCGGCCTTGCCCAGCGGTGGGGTCGGGCCCGCGAACACCAGGGCGCCCGCCGTGCGTCCGTCGGCCACCAGCGGCAGGACAAGCACGTGCTGGCGGTCCCCGAGCGCGGGGAACTGCATCCGGGTGGGTTCCATCAGCTCCGCGGCGTCGACCCCGCCGTCAATGAGGACCTGGGTCAGCTGCTGCGAGGCATCGGGGGAGGTGGCGCACAAGTCGATGACGTCCGGGCCATCGCCGGGCGGGGAGAACTCGGCGGGCAGGTACCGGCAGATCACCGGGGAGCCGGGATAGGCGTGCGCCAACTCATGAATGACGTTCAGCAACCAGCCGAACCCCACCGCGGGGTCGACCTCGACCGGATCGCGGTCCGGTGCGCGCATCGACAATGTCAGCTCCAGGCTGCGGGCGGCGGATGCCGCGATGCGGACCTGTTCGCCCGCTCGTCGGAAGTCAGGGTGTCCGCTGATTCCGACGAAAACTGAGGGTAACTCTCATCGGGTTCTGATGAGAAGTGCGTCACACCCGGCGCCTCACGTTCGAGCTGCGAACGTGAACCGGTCACCGAATCCGGCGCCCGGTCTGCGCGCACGAGTACCCGCCGAGGGCCTCGACCTGCACGCGGAAGGCGTCGTCGGCGAGCAGCGCCCACAGCGGCGCCAGCAGCGGCTCGCTGACGACCTCGGCCCGCAGCACCAGGTCGTAGGGTTCCTGGGCAACCGGGACGAAGCCCAGGCCGAAGGCACGCGCTGCGGCGAGGATGCCCATGCCGGCGTCCGCCCGGCCGGCCGCGATCGCGGCCGCGACGCCGAGATGGGTGTGCTCCTCGCGGGCGTAACCGACCACGTCGGCAGGGTCGAGCCCGCGGCGCGACAGTTCGACGTCGAAGAGCACCCGGGTCCCGGCACCGCGTTGCCGGTTGACGTAGCGCAGCTGCGGGTGGACCACATCCTCCACCCCGCTCAGGCCGAGGGGATTTCCCGGCGCCACGATCAGGCCCTGATCGCGGTGCACCAGGCGGATCACCGCGATGTCCGCACCGCGGTCGAAGATCTTGTCCACCTGCGGCAAGGTGTACTCCCCGCTCGCCGGATCCAGCAAGTGCGATCCGGCCAGGTGACACAACCCGTCGCGCAACGCGACGAGCCCGCCGAGGGATCCGACATTGCTGGACGCGAGCGTGACCAGCGGGTTCTGCGCCCGCAGCGCCGAGGCTGCGACATCGAGGACCAGATCGTGCGAGCCGATCGTCACGATCGTGCGCCCGATCTCGGTCAGCCCGCGCAGCAGTTCGATCTGCACGCTCTCGCCTGCATGATGGCCTTCGAGGCCGGCCGGGACGACGAGGAGGCCGTCGGCGCGCACCAGCGAGGTCAGCACGCCGGCGCCCCGGGGCAGGGGGGTGGCCACGGTGTGACCGCCGACCCGGCCGAGGCGCACCCGCACCCAGTCGTCGCTGCCGATCACCGACGCCAGTTTGCGGGCCAACCGTGCCGTCGTACGCGGACGTTCGCGCGGCGCACCTCCCTCGAGCGCGGCCAGCAGGGGCGCAGCGAAGATGTCGAAGGTCAGGCTGGCCGAGACCGGGTAACCGGGTGCACCCAGAATCGGCGTGGCGGGTTCGCCACCGACCGTGCCCAGCACCACGGGATGTCCGGGTCGGACCGCGACGCCGTGCACCGCCAGCGTCCCGGCCGTCGCTACCACGCGGGCGGTGTAGTCATCGCGGCCCGCACTGGAGCCGGCGACCAGGATGACCAGATCGGCATCTCGGGCAGCTGCGCGCACAGCGGCGAGAATCTGCTCGGGATCATCGGGAATCACCGCACTGGTGCGCGCGTGGCACCCGAGCTCGCGGACCTGCGCGGCGAGCATGAGGGAGTTGGTGTCCAGGATTTCACCCGGGCCGAGCTCCGAGCCCAGGGGACGGACCTCGTCACCGGTCGGCACGATGACCACCCTCGGACGCTGATGCAGCATCAGTTCGGTGACGCCGGCCGCGGCCACGGCGGCCACGTCGACCGGGCGCAGCCGGTGCCCGGCCGGGAGCAGCAGCTCCCCGGCGCTGATGTCCTCCCCGATCGAGCGCACATGCTGGTACGGCGGAACAGCGGCGCGTAGTTCCGCACCGTGCGGTGTCTGGTGCACGTGCTCACGCATCACGACCGCGTCGTACCCGGCCGGCAGGGGATCGCCGGTGTCCAGGATGACGAAGTCCGTGACGAGCACCGGCGCGGTCTCGCTCGCCGCGATCGTGTCAGTGGCGAGGACGGCTATCCCATCCATCGCGGCGCAGTCGAAGGCCGGGGAGGACCGCAGTGCCCACACCGCCTCGGCAGTGACTCGCCCGACCGCGTCCGCGACCCCGACGCGCTGGGCAGGGGTCCGCTGCGGGCATCCGGCGGCGGCGCAGGCCGCGCGCCAGGCGCTCAGGGCCTGTGCCGCGGGCACGTCGGAGATGAACGGACTGGACGCGGGCACGGTAGCCACCGTAGTGGCGAGGTGGTCAGGGCCTCGCGTTGTCGATGGCCTCGTCGAGCCGGTCCAGTTGTTCGGACAGCGATCCGCCCGGCGCCGGGACCCGTAGCGGCTCCGCGCCATCGTCGCCGGCGAGCAGCAGGCCGATGACCAGCACCGTGACCACAGCGAGGCCTGCCCCGAGTAGGGCGAGGGTGCGGCGACCCGGCCGCGACGATCGGGTGGGCGCCGCCATCTGCGCGGTCGGGGCGGCGCTCGTGGTGGGAGCGGTCCGGGCCGCGACCGCTATGGGCTCGGTCGGTGCCTGAACCGTCATTGCCTGAACCGTCATTGCCTGAGTAGGCAGGTCGCCGGCCGTGACATCGAGCAGGGCGCGGGCGTCGGCGGCGGAGGCCGGTCGCGCGGCGGGGTCGGAATGGGTGAGGGCGGCGATCAAGGACAGCAGGGCCGACGGGGCATCGGAATCGATGCACTCGCGCAGTAGTACGCCGCAGGAGTACAGGTCGCTGGCGACAGTGGCCGCAGCGCCACTGCGTAGTTCCGGCGCCAGGTATTTCTCGGTGCCGACCACCAGGCCGGTGCTGGTGAGCTGGGTACCGTCGGACATGTGCGCAATGCCGAAGTCGGTGAGCCGGGCGCGCCCGTCCGCACCGATGAGGACGTTGGCCGGTTTGAGATCGCGATGCAGCACACCGGCGGCGTGGATGTAAGCGAGGGCATCGAGCAGTTCCCCGGCCAGGACGAGCGGATCCCAGTCCCTGCGTCCGTCCTTGAGCCGCGCGGACAAGGTGCCCCCGGCCACGTACTCCATGACCAGGTAGGGACGGTCACATGCCGTGCTGTAGTCGAACACCGCGACGACGTGCGGATGGGTCAGCGCGGCCACGATCCGCGCCTCCCGGGTGAACCGGGCAAGGAACTCCGGATCCAACGCCAGGGTGTCAGAGATGACCTTGATCGCCACTTCGCGGTGCAGCCGGGAATCGCGTGCTGACCAGACCGAGGCCATGCCACCGATCCCGAGTAGCCGGATCAAGGTGTAGCGGCCGTCCTCGCCGACCCGGGCGTTGGCCACCAGTGGTCCCAGGGGAGCGGGCGCCGCGCCGGGAATGCTCATTTGCGCATGCCCTTCGCCTTGCCGTTGCCCTTGCCCGGTTTCCCGACCCTGTCGTCCGTGGAGTCCGTGGAGTCCATGTCGCGGGAGTCCGCGCCCTTCTTCGCCGGCGCGGCATCGCGCGTCCGCGTTGGCGTCGGTTCCGGCGACGGTGTGGACCGGGCGATCCGCTTCTCGATGCCTTCCGCGATCCCGGCCGCCTGCTCCAACAGCACCAAGGCGTCAGCGGACGCCAACTCACCCGCGTCGACCTGGCGGCGGATCTCGTCGCGCAATTCATCGACAGCCGTGCGGGCGGCGGGGACGCGATCGGATTCCAGTGCGGTTCGCACCGCGGTCACCCGCTGGTGGAGCGCGTCAGCGGTCTCCTGGCTTACGACCTGCTGACCCGACCCGCACGCAGAAAGCGCTGCGGCGATGCAGACACCCGTCAGCACAGCTCGCACGCCCATACCTTCGTGGTACCCGAACCGCTGCCTCACCATGCTTGCCCGCTAGCGATAAAGCACGACCTCGACATCGCGTCCTGCGTCGAGGCCGGTCGCAGGTTCCGGGACGATCAGGTAGCCGTCGGCGCGGGTGAGGATCGACAGCAATGCCGACGGCCCGAACACGGGCTCGGCAATCCCGTCGCGCAGGCTCACCTGGACCACATCGAGCCGGCCGGCCGTCGAGGGCAGGTCCCGCCCCAGGCGGGCGCGAACCCGAGGTTCCGGTGGCGGGACCTCACAGCCGGCCAGGCGCCAGAGCAACGGGACACCGAGGAGGCGAAAGACGACCAGGGCGGAGAGCGGGTTGCCCGGAAGCCCGATCACGGGCACCCCGGCGCACTCGGCCAGCAGGGTCGGCTTGCCCGGTTTGATCGCCAACCCGTGACACCACAGGTCGCCGAGCTTGGTCACCGCGGTCGCGGTCTCGTCGCGGGCACCGACGGAGGACCCGGCCGTGACCACCACGAGGTCGGCGTCGGTCAATGCTGCGCGCAACGCGTCCTGCAGAGCGATCGCGTCGTCGGCCACGATCCCGGCGAGGACGGGGATGCCGCCGGCGTCGAGCACGAGGCCGGACAGGGCGCTGGCGGTGGCATCGCGCACCTGACCCGCCTGCAACACAGCCGTCTGCGGCGGCACGATCTCGTCTCCGGTGGACAGGATCGCGACCCGAGGTCGCGCGTGCGCCCGCACGAAGACGTTCCCGGCGGCGGCCAGCAAGCCGAGGTCCGCCGCGCGGAGTTGACGCCCGGCTGCCAGCAGCACCGCGCCCGCCGCGACGTCCTCGTCACAGCGCACGATCCCGGCGCCGACGGCCACCGGCCGCGTCACCTCGATCGTGCCGCGCATCGTCTCGGCGGTGTGCTCCACCATCACCACCGCGTCGGCGCCCGCAGGCAGGGCCGCCCCGGTGGCAATCGCGACGGCGCCGCCGGGCGGCACGGTGACGGTGGGCGCGGCGCCCATCCGCACGGCGCCGGCCAGATCCAGGTAGGTCGGAAGGCCGTCGGAGGAGCCGTAGGTGTCGGCGGCGCGCACCGCGAAGCCGTCCACGGTCGAGCGGTCGAAGCCGGGCAGTGCCGCGGCCGCGAGGACATCGGTGGCCAGGACCCGGTGCAGCGCGTCGGCGAGAGCCACGCTCTGCACCGCGGTGCGCCGCGCGGGCCGGAAGCCGGCGAGCGCCTCGCCCAAAGTTCGCGCGGTGAAGAATTCGCGCCCGCTCATCGGGGTGGCACGGCGGTGAGTTTGCGGACGTCCGACCGAAGGTGGCCTATAGCGCTCGCCTGGTCGGACGTCCCGGCAGATAGCTGTCCGCTCATCGCGCAGGTTGCCCCGACGTGCCGCCGGGCTTGGGCTGGGGGTTCGCGGCGGCGCCTCCGCCAATAGGTTCCCGCGGGTCCCTCCTGCTCGTGCCTCGCAGGATGAACCCGCTCGCTTTGTCGAGGCCGAGCACGCTGACGACGGGGCCGAGCGCGACCTGGCCCAGGCCGCAGATGGAGGTCTTGCGCATGACCTCTTCCAGGCCGAGGATCCGCTCGCGGCGCGGACCGGTCAGCTGCGCGCCTTCGTCGAGGGTGCCGCGCAGGATCTCGTAGGCCTTGGTCGAGCCGACCCGACACGGCACACATTTGCCGCAGGATTCGTTGCGGAAGAAGCGCAGCACGTTGGTCGCCGCCGCCAGCGCGTCGGTTCCCTCGGCGAGCACGACCAGGGCGCCCGAACCGAGCATGGTGCCGGCCTGCGCCGCACTGGCGAAGTCGAGCGCGAGGTCGAGCTGGTCGGAGAAGATGAAGTTCGACGACGCCCCGCCCGGTTGCACCGCGCCGACCGCCGCGCCGCCCAGCACTCCGCCGGCGAGGTCGATCAGCTCGCGCACCGTGGTGCCCATCGGCACGCAGTACACGTCCGGGCGCTCCACGTGCCCGGACACCGCGAAGAACTTCCAGCCCACCGAGTCACCCAGGCCTTGCTCCTTCCACCACTGCGCACCGCGCGCCGCGATCACCGGCACATCGGCGAAGGTCTCCACCGAGTTGATCAGCGTCGGACGTCCGTGCAGGCCGTAATTCCCCGGGAACGGCGGCTTGTTGCGCGGTTCGCCCCGATGGCCTTCCATGCATTCGAGCAGCGCGGTCTCCTCGCCGAGGATGTACCCGCCGGGGGAGACGAACATCTCGACCTGCAGGCGCCGGCCACTTCCGCAGGAGTCAGGCCCGATGATTCCGGCGCCGCGCAGGGCGTCGATCTCGGCCCGCAACACCTGCTCCTCGGGGCCGTACTCGTGCCGGATGAACACCCAACCTTCCTCGGCGCCGACGACGGCCATGCCGAGCAGCAGTCCTTCCAGCACCAGATGCGGCTGGGTGGCGAGGATCTGACGGTCCTTGAAGGTGCCGGGTTCGGACTCGTCGGCGTTGCACACGGCGTACTTCACCGGGCCGGCGGCGGCCCGCACGAGCTCCCACTTCTGGCCGGTCGGGAAGCCCGCGCCGCCCATGCCGCGCAGCCCCGCGTCCTTCAGGATGCCGACCAGCTCGTCGGGATCGACCTCACCGGCCAGGAGCGCCCGCAGGGTCGCGTATCGCGTCTCGAGGCCGGACCCAGCCGCGTAGGGGTCGTTGGGCCACGGCTCGTTGCGCGTGCGGGCCGCAGCGTGTCCGACGCCGCCGCCCCGGGCCGCGTCCACCAGGGCATCGACATCGTCGACCGGCGCCGGCCGCTCGTTGACGGCCAGCGCCGGCGCGATGTCACACCGGCCCAGGCAGGAGACCTCCACGAACTCGACGTCGGCATCGGACCCGTACCGCGCCCGCAGCTCGGTGATGCGCTCCTCGCCGCCGCGCAGGTAACACGGCAGGTCGTGGCACACGTGCAGCGCGACAGTGGCCGGCGCCGTGGTGCGAAAGTGCGGGTAGAACGAGATCAGGCCCTCGATCTCGTAACGCGGCCGCTTGGTGTCGCGGGCCAGCTGCTCCAGTTCCTCGCGCGGCAACCAGCCGAGCCGGGCCTGAATCGCGTTCAGCGCCGGGATCAGTGACGGGCCGTCGAACTTGCCGGCTCGAGCCTCGACACCGGGTACTCGCGCCCGGGCGCTCATGCGGGGGCGACCAACGGCTCGACCTGCACGGCGCAGAACTTGAACTCGGGGATCTTGCCGACCGGGTCGATCGCGTCGATCGTGAGCAGGTTCGCCGCGGCCTCGCGGAAGTGGAACGGAACGAAGACGTTGCCCAACTGCTCGCGGTGGCTGATCCGCACCAACAGTTCGATCGACCCACGTCGGGAGCGTGCCCGGGCCATGTCGCCGTGTGCCAGGCCCCGGTCGGCGGCGTCCTTGGGGTGCAGGTAGATCTCGGCGACCGGCGCGATGGCATCAAGGGCGAAGGAACGTCGGGTCATCGACCCGGTGTGCCAGTGCTCGAGCAGGCGGCCGGTGTTGAGTACCAGCGGGTACTCCGCGTCCGGGAGTTCCTTCGCGGGCAGCCACTGCGCAGGGACCAGGTGCGCCAGGCCGTCGTCGGTGTTGAAGTGCTCGACGAACATCACCACGGTGCCGTCGGAGTGCTCCGGGTCATCGTTGGGATAGAGCTTGCCGCTGGGCCCGAGGTTGTCGTACGCGAGGTTGGCGTAGGACGGCATCAACGCCACCATCTCGTCGAAGACCTCACTCGGTGAGGTGTAGGTCCAGTCCAGGCCGACGCGGCGGGCGATGTCGCAGATGATCGCCCAGTCCGCGCGCGCCTGGCCCGGCGCCTCGAGCACGACGCGGCCGAGCTGCACCCGGCGGTCGGTGTTGGTGTACGTCCCGTCCTTCTCCAGATAGGAGGTGGCGGGCAGGATCACATCGGCGAACTCGGCGGTCTCGGTCAGGAAGATGTCCTGCACCACGAGGAAATCCAGGTTCGACAACGCCGTGCGGACCTTGTTGGTGTTGGGGTCGGACAGGAAGGGGTTCTCGCCCAGCATGTACATCCCGCGCACGCCGCCGGGTTTACCGACCGACCCGACGATCTCGGTGACCGTCAGGCCGCGCTTGGGGTTCAGCTCGGTTCCCCAGGCTGCCTCGAACCGCTGACGCGTCGCCTCGGATTCCACGCCCTGATAGTCCGGGTAGAACATCGGGATCAGGCCGGCGTCGGAGGCGCCCTGCACGTTGTTCTGCCCGCGCAGCGGATGCAGCCCGGTCCCGGGACGCCCGACGTTGCCGGTGATCGAGCACAGCGCAATCAGGCACCGGGCGTTGTCGGTACCGGTCGTGTGCTGGGAGATCCCCATTCCCCAGTAGACGACCGCAGCGCCGGCCTCACCCCAGGTGCGGGCGACCTCGCGGATCAGCTCGGCGGGGACCCCGGTGATCTGCGCGGCGCGCTCCGGGGGGTAGTCCGCGACGGTGCGCGCAAGTTCGTCGTAGTTCGAGGTGCGCTCGGCGATGAACTGACGATCAATCAGACCGAGCCGGATCACCTCGTGCATGATCGAGTTGTAGAACGCGACGTCGGTGCCGGGTTTGAGCTGGACGAACAGGTCCGCGTGCTCGGAGACGGTGGACGCGCGCGGATCGACGTAGATGATCTTCGTGCCGCGCCGGCGGGCCTGTTTGAAGAACGAGCTCGCGACGGGGTGATTGGCAGTCGGATTGGATCCGGTGATGATGACGACGTCGGCGTTCGCGACGTCGCCGTAGGTCGTGGAGACCGCGCCGGAGCCCACGCCCTCGAACAGCGCCGCCACCGAGGAGGCGTGGCACAGGCGCGTGCAGTGGTCGATGTTGTTGGTGCCGAACGCCGTGCGGATCAGCTTCTGGAAGAGGTAGGCCTCCTCGTTCGAGCACTTCGCCGAGCCGAAACCGGCGATCGCGCCGGGTCCGCTCTCGGTGTGCAGGCCGCGCAAGCGCGAGGCGATCAGGTCCAGCGCCTCGTCCCAGGATGCCTCGCGAAAGTGCGGCAGCACCTCGTCGTAGTCGACCAGACCACCGGGTTTGCGGCTGCCACCGCGCTTGTCACCGGGTTTGCGTTCGCGGTCGTTGCGGGTGCCCCCGCGTCCGTCTCCGCGCACGTCCGCCGACAACGGGCCCTTCGGGTAGGAACTCTCGACCCGGATCAACGGGACCGTCAGGCGCTGCGGGCTTGCGGCGTAGTCCCAGCCGTAGCGACCCTTGACGCACAGCCGGCTCTGCGAACCGGGTTGCGGACGACCTTCGGCGAAGGAGATCGCGGCGCGTTCGCGGTCGACGTAGTACGTCAGGGCGCAACCGACCCCGCAGTAGGGGCAGACCGAGTCGACCGCGTCGAGGTCGGTGCGGGGCTGGATCGGGATTCCGCCGATCGCCTTGTTGGTCAGCGCCCCGGTCGGGCAGGCCTGCACGCATTCCCCGCAGGTGACGCAGGAACTCGCCCCCATCGGGTCATTGAGGTCGAAAGCGATGCGCGTGCTGTAGCCCTTGCCGGACCGGCCGATGACGTCGTTGCCCTGGATGTCATCGCAGGCGCGCACGCACCGGTCGCACAGGATGCACGAGTCGTGGTCGACGTCGATGACCGGGTTGGAGGAGTCCTGGCCCCGCCCGGACCCCAGGGGCAGGTCGGTGCTCTCCCGGGAGAGGCCGTAATCGTCGGCCAGGGCGAGCAGGGCGTTGTCCGCCGTCGTCGTCTGCTTCGGATCCTCGGCGCGCGGGCGCTGGTCGGACAACAGCAGTTCGGTGAGCAGGGCGCGGTTGCGATCCAGTTCCGGCGAGGTGGTGGTGACCGTCATGCCGTCATCGCACGGGCGTACACAGGCGGCGGCGAAGACCCGTCCACCGGTGTCCACCACGCATAACCGGCAGACCCCGACCGGGTCGTACCGCACATCGTGGCACAGGGCGGGGATCTCGATCCCGACACTGGCAGCCGCGTCGTAGATCGTGGTGCCGACGGGCACGGTGGCGTTGTGGCCGTCGATCGCGACGGTCACAGTGGCCAGGCGGGTGTCGTGCACGGTGGTCATCGCGGACTCCCTGGGCATGGAAGTGGTCGCACTTCTGCGCGGAGCCTATGGGCGCAGGCCACCGCCCGTAGGTTCGGGCATCGGCCAGGCATCCGAGTGAGGGGGGCGACCGGCGGCGTCCCAGCCGCGGGCGGCGTAATAGGCGGCCACCATCTCGCCCAGGCGCCCGGCGGTGAGCGTCGCTTGCCGGCCGGAGTCCATGGTCAGCGAGGTGGTGAGCATCCGGGGCGGCAAGGTGTCGTCGGCGGCGGTGGCGCCCTCGCGCAGGTTGTACGCCCGTTTGGCGTCCACGATGCGGCGGGCGGTGGTGCGCAGTTCGTCGGCGCCCGTGTCCCACCCGGTGACGGGGCGCAGCAGCGCGGCCCATTCGGTGAAGGGGTCGGTGAAGACCCCGCGCAGGAACTTGCACAGGATCATCGAATCCATGATCGCTGCGCGGTCCTCGGTCCCGATCGCCGCGGCGACGTGCGCCGCGCCGCCCTCAAGACGGTCCAGATCGCCGGACAGGTCGGCTTCGTACGCACCGGAGCGGTTGTGGTCGGCCCCGCGGGAGTTCACCGCCAGGCCCAGCGCCATCGCCTGCATGGTGCGGGGCTCGTACCCGGGGATCTCCAGCCCCTTCACCTGCGGGGCGAACGCGATGCTGTCCCGACCGAGCACTCCGGCGGCGTGGCGCGATCCCTGGGCCAGGAGTTCGCCGAGCCCCGGTGAACGGGCGCCGATCGCGTCCAACGCCCGCAGCAGCGCATCGCCGTCGCCGAAGCGCAGCCAGGGCTCATCGAGCAGGCCTCGCTCGGCGCACTCCATCGCCCAGGCGATGGTGCCACCGGCGGAGATCGTGTCGATGCCGAGTTCGTCGCAGCGCGCGCTGGCCGCCATCACCTCGTCGGGATCCGAGACCCCGCACAGCGGCCCGAGCGCGAAGACATTCTCGTACTCCATGCGCTGGGTGCCGCCGCCCTTGCGCTGATAGATGTGCTCGCAGCCGATCGAGCAGGACGCGCAGCTGTTGCGGGCCACCCCGCGCAGCGCCTGCAGGTCCTCCGCGGCCAGGCGCGGCGCCTCGGCGAAGGTGGCTGCGGTGAAATTGCGCGTCGGCAGGGTGGAGACCGCGTTGAAGGCCAGCAAATTGGCCAGCGTTCCCAGCTCGCGGTACTTGGCGGTGGCCGGACCGAAGCTGCGCTCGCGCAGGTCTGCGGCGGCGGCCAGCACGGCGCCGGGATCCGCCACCGGGGGCTTGCGCGCCCCGCTGCGCACCAGCACGGCCTTGAGGTTCTTGGCGCCGAGCACCGCGCCGAGCCCGCCGCGGCCGGCATGGCGCCCGTCGTGGCTGATCGTCGCGAAGCGCACTCCGCGCTCCCCGGCCGCGCCGATGGCTGCCGCCCGCCATCCCCGCCCGAAGCGCTCGCGCAGCGCGGCCTCGGCCTCGGCGGCGGAGCGCCCCGCCAGCTCCGGGACCCGCTCCAGGCGCACGCCGCCTGAGTCGATCAGCACGACCGAGAGTGCGTCGGCGCGGCCTCGGATCACGATCGCGTCGTGGCCGGTGAGCTTGCCGGCGATCGCGAACTGGCTTGAGGCGAGCGCGTCGGTCAGCAGCCCGGTGAGGGGGGACTTGGCGACCACCGCGAACTTCGCGCTGGTCGTCAGGGGCGTCCCCACCAGAGGGGAGAAGACAAAGGCCAACGGAGCCTGCGGCGCGAGCGGATCCACCCGCGGCGGGGCGAGGCGGTGCATCAACCAGGTCCCGAGCCCCACGCCGCCCAGGCAGGAACGCAACACGGTCTCGTCCAGCCGGAGTGCCTCAGCCCGCGCGCTCGCGCCCTCGACGTCGACGATCAGCGCCGCGCCGAAGTACCCGCCGGGTGTCACGGTCCGAGCCTAAGCGCGTTTGTCCGCGCTGGTCCCCGATCGGGCGCATCGCTCCCGCCCGCGGGTGGGGGGTGGCGGGCCGGGGACCGCGAGCGAGTGGGGTCAGCCGCCGGCGTCGGCGGAGATGAACGCGAGCGCGTCGCCGGCGACCAGCGGCAGGCGCGGGTCCCGGCTGATGTGCTCGCCGTTCAGCGCGGCGACCACATGCAGGTCGAGCACGAGGCCGACGGCGGCGGCGGCGCCGCCGAGGGTCGCCGCCGCGACGGTGCCGTGGCGGATCCGGGCCCGGCTCGCGAGGGCTCCGTAACAGTGGACCTCGACCGCCGGTGCCGGCTCGGCGCGGGCGGCAGCGTAATCCTCGGGAGTGTTGATGTTGCGGACGGAGTCCAGGAGCGGATCGAGCCGGCCGACGGCGGGGTCGGCGCGCAGGTCGTCGGCAGAGACGGTGCGGACGCGGCACTGGGCGAACAGCTCGCCCGGCTTGCGCGACCCGGCCGCCAGCAACCGGGCGCCGAGGGGGGCGAGGGCGGGGGAGTAGGCGGCCCCGAGCGGTTGACGGTGTCCGCGGGCGAAGGGCAGTGCGACGTCGTGGGCGTCGTCGAGCAGCGCAAGAACGCGCAGCACGTAGGCCGGATGCAGGAACGGCAGATCGGTCGAGCAGATGAACACAGCTGACGCCCGATCAGTCGCCGCCGTGAGCGCGCCGACGATGCCCTGCAGCGGCCCGGACCCTTCGACCGGATCTCGGACGACCTCGACCCCGGGGGGCAGATCCGGAAGGTCCTGGCCGGGGGCCGCGACCACGAACACGGGGCCGCGCAGCGTGCGCGCCAGCAATGCCGTCGCCCGGTAGAGCAGCGTGCTGCCGTGCCAGTCCAACGCGGCCTTGGAGGTGCCCATCCGCGAGGAGCGCCCGCCCGCCAGCACCACCCCTGCCGCGGATGCTGGCTCGGCGTTCACCGGCCGATGGTAGGCGCCGGCCCTGTTGGCACCGCAGCTATCCCTCGACGGCCGCGCGCACGGCGTCCTCGTGCTCGACCAACCACATCAGACGTGCCTGCTCGAGTCGGGCCTTGTGCTGGAATTCCTCGGTGGTGTCCGACGTGTCGATCCGGGTCATGCTGCCGAGCGCGTCGCAGGCGCGTTCGGCCTCCATCAGGACAGGGATTGCCTCGACCTCGACCGCAGACAGCCTGGCTACCTCCCGGTAGCCGCCCAGGAACAGCGTGATGTGTGACAGATCGAGGGCGACCTTGTGGTCCGTGCGCGTGATCGCGGTGTGGACCTTGCTCACGTCCAGGAGTGCGCCCACCACATCGATGACACGAGGGCCGAACCGGGCACTGTCGAAATCGAGCAGGCCGGTGATCGTCGTCCCGGTGAACAGCATGTTGCGGCGGCGGCAACCTTGGTGCAGCAGCGCGATGGGCAGGTCCGGCAGCAGGGGGGCCAGGCGGGCCTCGACCTCCGCGGCGCGCGCGTAGAGCTCGGGGTGGTCGTTGGCATGGGCGTCGGCCAACTCCTCCCGCAGCGAGTCCTGGATGCTCTCCCGGCTCGGGTTCGGGTCGCTGAACTCCTGTATCGACCCGACGGCGTGGAAGCGTGCCAGCATCCGTCCCATGGCGAGGACGTGCTCCGGCTGCGCGTCGTCGAACGGCGTGCCCGGCAGGATCTCGGCGGCGGTGTAGAAGCGCTCGTCGAGTGCGACGATGTGGCCGCCTGCCCGGCACGTCAGCGGTTGCGGCACCGGGAGTCCGTGGCGGTGCAGCTCGGTGAGCAACTGCACCTGCCACTGCACCGACTCCCTGGTCTTGCGGACGTGGGAGCGCCGCACGAAGTACGTCGAACGATCGGTGGTGATCTCGGCGTGCTCGTTCTTGCCCCGCGGCAGCCAGCGCACCGACTGCCAACGCCCGAGGTCGAAGCGTTGGGCAAGGTCCGCGAGTGGAAACGGCACCTTCGGTTCCTTGCCGGACTCGCTGAAGGCAGATCTCGATGCCACTGCGATGGTCATGTCACGAGCACCTTCCGCCGAACGGCTCCACGCGAGGGGTGTCCCTCGCCGGGTGTGCTAACTGGCGCAGATCGCGTGCAGGGTCGGCAGGTTGGCGTCCAGCCACGCAAGGCGGGCCCGCTCCATGTCGATCTTGACGTGATCGTTCTCGGACAGGACCTCGCCCGCGGCGAGGCGTTGGCAGCGGCCCAGGGCTCGCTTGACGCGCTTGGCCTCGATCATCACCCCGATGGCCTCCGCCTCCAGGGCGGTGATCTCACCGGTCTCGGTGTAGCCCTCGACGAACGCGGCCATCTTCTCGAAATCGAGCGTGACCTTGTGGTCGTCGCGGCCCTTCTCGGTGTACACCTTGCCGATGTCGTGCAGGGCGGTGGCGATGTCCAGTGCCCGCGGCCCGAAGCGGGCGCTGTCGACGTCGAGGAAGCCCGTCACCACTGAGCCGGTGAACAGCAGACTGCCGCGGCGGAACCCGCCATGCATGATCGTCTGCGGCAACTGCGCCTCGAGCGCCTCCAGCCGGGCCACGATCGCCTGGCCACGGACCTGCAGGTCCGGTGCGGCCGAGACGTCCATCGCCTCGAGCTTCTCGCGGATGCCGTCCAGCAGGTCCCGGGTGCCGGGCTCGGGGTCGGTGACCCCGAAGGACTCGACGCCGGCGTGGAAACGCGCCAGCTCGCGCCCCATGGTGCGCAGGACCTCGCGCTCGCCGGCGTCCGGTGCCGCGGAGGCCTCGGTGGAGTTGAAGGATGTCCCGGGCAGCGCGACGGTGACCATGTAGAGCCGGCCGTCGATCACCTGGATGGGATCGCCGTCGACCCCGGGCACCGGAACGGGCGCCGGAAAGCCATGGGCCCGCAGGGCCGCCAGCAGCTCGACCTGGAAACGCAGCGCGGCCAGGGTCTTCGAGCGGTAGGAGCGCCGGATGAAGAACGCGCCGTGCCCGGTCGTCAGGGCGGCGTGGTCGTTCTTGCCGGCCTTCAGCCACAGCACCGAGTCCCAGCCGCCCAGTGGCCAGGCCGCCATCAGCTCGTCCAGGGGGAAGGGGTGCTTGGGTTCGGGGCCGTCCTGTGACACGTCGGCGACTCGCGTTGCCGCGGCCGAACTCATCTCCTCCACGACGCTGGTCATGCGAACCGGCCGGCGCGCAGCGACTCGAGCTCGGCGAGCAGGAACTCGGAGTTGAGGTCCTCATCGGTGCCCAGGTTGCCCTTCTTGACCACCCGGTTGAAGCGGTGCACGAGGTAGCGCGCGTAGTGGAAGCGGAAGTTGGCCAGGTAGGCATCGCTCCCGGTCTCGCGCACGTAGGCGTCGAGGAAGTCTCGCGTCGCCACGTCGACCGGGGTGACGTCACCGCAGAGCTCGAAGCAGTCGTTACGCATGCGCTGGATGAACTCCGCGACATCGCGGGCCGGGTCGGCGGGTGCGCTGCGGTCGAGGTCGATCACCGTGACGTGATCGGCGGCGAGAAAGACGTGCTTGGCCCGGTACTGCCCGGCGCTCTGCACCATCAGGCCATCGATGGTCTCGTGGGTGAAGCCCTCGAGCAGTTTGAGGTTGGCGAGCATCGCGTTCAGGTGCTGCGGGAACTCGGCTGCGGACTTGGCCATCCGCTTCCCGAGACTGATCAGTTCGGAGGTCACCAGCAGCGGGTGTGCCTCGCCGATGGACAGACCAGAGGAGTGCAGTCGCCCGAGCCAGGCACCGGCTTCACCGATGCCGCGCTGCCACTCGACGCGGTCGATGGCGAACAGCGCCTCGACGTCGGTGCCGGTGGCGCCTTCGCAGATCAGCATCTTGTGCTCGTCGTACCAGGCGAGCGGCTCGACGCTCTGGTAGCGGCTGCCCTCGCCCAGACCGGCGCCGCGCAACGCCTGCAGCTTGCGGTAGACCTCAGGGCCGTCCTCGAAGGGGAAGACCTTCGCGAACACCGAGTGCCCGCCGTCGAGCGCGCAGCGCACGGTGGCGGCGCCACTGCCATCGACCTGGATGACCTCGGTCTCCCAGACCCCACCCTCGGCCGGGGCGCCCTTGTAGTGCGGGCGCACGAACGCGTTCAGGAACTCTTCGTTCTGGACCTGCTCGCAGCGCTGGGTTTGGCTCTCGTAGATCTCACGTGGCGTCAGTTCCGATGCCGCGGAGGCGATGTCCATGCTCATGTGTGCTCCCCGTTGAGGTGGTGGCCGTTCTTGTGGAGGGTGAGGGTGGCGGTGCGTTGGTGGGTCAGGGTGTCGCGGTCGACGCGGTGCTGGGCGAACACTTCGTCGATGAGTTGCTTGGGTCGTCCGGAGTCGATGCGGATCAGGCCTTGCAACCGGGCGAGGTCGGCGTAGCGGCCGTCCAATGCGAGGAGCTCGGCGTGCGTGCCCCGCTCGACCACTCGGCCGGCGTCCAGCACGACGATCTGGTCGGCCCGGAGCACGGCAGAGAGCTGGTGGGAGATGATCACCGTCGTCCGCCCGCTGGTAACCCGGTTGATCGCGTCCATCACGTCTCGCTCGCAGCGGGCGTCCAGGCCGGTCGTGGGCTCATCGAGGATCAGCAGGCGGCCGTCCCGCAGGACGGCGCGGGCGATCGAGAGGCGTTGGCGCTGCCCGCCGGAGAGCGTGGCGCCCTTCTCCCCGAGCACGGTGTCGTAACCGTCGGGCAGTTCGCTGATGAACTCGTGCGCCGCAGCGATCCGGGCGGCGGCCTCGATCTCGGCATCGGTGGCATTGGGGCGGCCGTAGGCGATGTTCTCCCGCACGGTGGTGTGGAAGAGCATGGTCTGCTGCAGGACCACGGCGAGCTGGTTCTGGTAGGTCTGCAACGCGAAGTCCCGCAGGTCGGTGCCGTCGATGACGACGGAGCCGGAGTCCGGGTCATACAGCCGCAGGAGCAGGCCCACCAGGGTGGACTTGCCGGCGCCGGTGGCGCCGACGATGGCCACGGTCTGCCCGGGCGCGACGTCGATGTCGACCTCGCGCAGGACCGGGGTCTCGGGGTCGTAACCAAAGGTGACCTTGCGCAGCTCGATCCGACCGTTCAGCGGTGGTGCGGCAATGGCGTCCGGCTTGTCGACCACGTCGGGGACAGCGTTGAGGATCTCGAAGATCTTCTCCGCGCGCACGCTCGCCTTGGCCAGCTTCGCCGGCAGTTTGGCCAGCGAGCGGGCCGGGGAGATGACGTCGGCGAGGTAGGCGACGATGATGATCAGCTCGCCCGGGGTCAGGGCTCCGGAGAGCACCCGCTGCGCGCCGATCCAGATCAGTCCGGCCAGGGCGATGGCGGTGACCATGTCCAGCACGACGGTGAACAACCCCGAGACCCGCAGGACCTTCATCTCCTGGCCGAAGTTCTGCCAGGCCCGCACCCGCAGCCGCTCGGCCTCGTGCGCCTCCAGACCGTAGGCCTTGACCAAGGTCATGGCGGAGAGAGTCTCTTCGGCGAGAGAGGCGATGTCGCCCTCGGACTCGCGGACGTCGGACTCAGCCTTCTTGATGCGGGCCTTGAAACGCTGCACCACGAGTACCAGGACCGGGAACAGCGCGAGCATCACCAGACTGAGTTGCCAGTCCAGGAAGAACATGATCGACATCATCCCGACGAGCATGAGGATGTTGGCGCCGGCGTCGATGACGGTGACCGTGATGATCGACTGGACCTTGTCCACGTCCGTGGTGAGGCGGGTGAGGGTGTCCCCGGCCCGGCTCTTGAGGTGGAAGCGCATCGACAGCGATTGCAGGTGCTTGTACATCCGGTAGCGCACGCTGGTCGAGACCGACTCCCCGAGGCCGGTGAGGACGTACTCGCGGGCGAAGGTGAGCAGGGAATTCACCAGCGTGATCATCGCGATGGCCAGCACGACCAGCAGCAGCGTCTGCTGCACGTCCGCGCCACCTGCTGCGCTGGTGGCCTCCGGGGCGCCGGGCGCCGACTCGGTGAGCAGCACATCGTCGAACAGGTACTTCAACGGCCACGGCTTGAGCAGACCCACGGCGGTGGCCACCACGACCAGCACGATCGAGGCGATGAAGAGCCGCCGATGCGCCACCAGGTGCGGGCGGAACATCCGGTAGATGTCCCGCAGCGGAACCCCGCCGAGCTTGGACTTGCGCGGTTTCTCGGCCGTGGCTGCTGCCTCGGTGGTAGTCACTACGTCCCCCGTGCTCGTGGTGTCGTCGATGGTCGCCTCGGACGAGCTCACCCGGCCACCGAAGCCAGTCCGTCGTCGGTGCCCGTGGCGGGCAGGGCCTCTGCCGCCGACGAGGCCGCGGCATCGGGCACGGTGGTGCTGACCAGCACCGGGCGACGCCAGATGTCGTAGGCCGCATGCACGGTGGCGGCGTCGTGGGCCCGCAGCGTGAGCGCGAACGATCCCCAGGCCGACAGGCGCAGGACGCCCGCGTGGCCGGCGGCCGGTTCGACCGGGCGGTCCCACAGCGCTGGCTGCGCCGCCGCGATGTCGATCCAGACCACGGTCTGGGCGGCCGCGTAGCCGCGGCGTTCGGGGCGCTCGTCGGGCAGGTAGGCCAGCGCGGGAGCACCCTCGCGGATCAGGTGCAGGTAGTCCGGGCTCAGCGCGAACTCCACCCCGACCCGTCCGCAACCGGGCGGCAGGTCGTAGGCGACCTCGAGCGAGGGTTCCCCGCTCGGCAGACGCAGGGTCTTGCGCAGCCCGTTCAGCCTGCTGCCGTGGGTCGTGTTGACCAGCACCAGGCGGGCGCCGTCGGAGTCGACGCACAGGTCCGCCACCGTGTAGGAGTCGTTCTCCGCGCCGACGTCGGCGAGCGCACCGGGATGGTTGCGGGGGATGTCCATGAACCGGTGGGGTTCTTCCTGCCAGTTCCAGTCATCTGCCGGGTTGCCCACCACGACGCGGCCACCGGGCTGGGTCAGGTCCGCGGCGAGGACAACGCGTCCGCCGTAGCGAGGACTGACCACCACGAACAGGGCGCTGTTGCACAGCACGACCTCGTCGTGACCGTCGCCGTCGACGTCGCACAGGCGCGCGATCATGCCGGCGCCGGTTCCCGCGCCGACCCGGTCGGCGTAGGCCGCAGCCAGGGCGAGCAGGTGGGCCTCGCGGACGTGGTTCGCGGTGGCTTTCGCCCAGGGAGCGGGCCGGTGGCGGCCGTGCTCGTCGGGCTCCTGCCACCCGGTCTCGTAGGCGCTGACCATGAGCTGGTGCCAGGCGGTGTCCCAGAGCCCGTCGGGGGTGGGGTCGGCCGGCCCGGCGAGCAGGAGGGCTTCGACGGTCTCCAGTTCGGCGCGGTACGGGGCCCACTCGGCGTGGTCCCAGAAGCCTTCGTAGTTCTCGCCGGCGCCCTGCTGGGTGACGAGCTCGTAGAAGGCGCCCGGGTCCACCGTGCGGACGACGTCGACCTCGCGGCCGGCCAGCCAGCGGCTGGGCAGTTCCACGGTGATGTCGGGATCGGCGGCCAGCGCGGCCAGCGTGGCGGCGTAGGGCGCCATCGACTGCTCGCGCCAGGGCCGTGGTGCCCACAGGCCGATCCCGGCGCTGCGCTCGGCGTCGTCGCCGAAGACCAGCACGGAGTTCTCTCCGCCGGCACGGGCGGCCTCGACCAGGTGGCCGAGCTGGGTGGCCTGCTCCGGGGTACTCATCGGCACGATGTAGCGCAGCTCCGAGGACATCGGAAGTACCGTCAGATTCTCCGCGCCGCCGAGCCGGTACGGGCGCAGGTGGCGGCCGTCCCCGCCGGGCAGCACCCGGTCGGCGAACGGGTCGCGTCCCGCGCAGGCGGCGAACGGCGCGCTGTCGGCGTCGAATGCGGCCCGGCTGTACTCGCCGTCGACACCGTGCGTGCGGTAGGAGTGACGGTCATCGAGCAGGATCGTCGTGTAGCCACCGTTGGGCAGGCGCGGGTCGGAGACGACGTCGGCGAGGTGGCCGGTGTTCCAGACCCGTTCGGGAACCCACATCGTGCGGACGAGCTCGGGGTCGACCCCGTAGTGCCGGTGGAACAGGCGCAACGTCTCGGTGAGCTGGCGACGGTTGTGCTCCGGGGAGAACAGCGGCATCACGTTCTGGGCGTAGGCGCTGCCCACCAGCTCGAGGATTCCCTCCTCGTACGCGCGACGGACCAGCGCGGCGAAGGCCGGCACGTGCCAGTTCATCGCGCTGGTCAGCGTTCCGCTGATGTGCAGAGCGAGCGGAACGCGCGTGGCGAGATGTTCGGTGATCAGTGCCGACAGGGCCCGGTGCAGTTCGTAGACGTCTTCACGACTGTCGTAGCCGGCCGCGATCAGGTGTTGGTGCGCGTGCTGAACCAGGATCAGCGGCACCGGTGCCTGGGTAGGGTTCATCGACATGGTGCCGTCGCCGCCTCATCGAGCCAGCGCACGCACTCCGCGACCCAGGCCGCGGTGAAGCTGTCGTCGCGCATCGGGCGCACGACCAGGCGGTAGAACAGCACCTCCAAGAAGGTGCGCGCCACGTAGGCGGGCATTGCGGCGACAGCGTCCGGGGACCCGCCGCCGGCGAGGTAGCCCTCGATCAGGCTCGTGGTGTGGGCGTGCGCGGAATGGAAGTCGGCGCCGGCGGCTGCCGCCATGGTCAGGTTCTGGCCGACGAAGTGCCCGAGATCGCGGGCGGCCGGGGCGAGCGCGGCCCGGTCGAAGTCGATCACCACGATGCGCTCGTCGTCGACGTGCACGTTCTTCTGCTGGAAGTCACCGTGGGTGGGGACCAGCGGTCCGTTGCCGGCGGCGGCGAGGAGTGGGGCCAGTTCGCTCTGGATGCGGCGCAGCTCCCAGGCGAGAGCGGGCTTGGTCTCCACCATGCCGGCGACGTACTTCTCGGCTTTGATGGTCTCGAAGTCGGCAGCCAGCGGGGCGAGGTCGGTGCCGGTGACGGCGTGCAGCCGGGCCAGCCAGATGCCGGTGCGGAAGACGTCGTTGGCGGCGGAGCATGAGTCCACGCGGTCGTGCAGGGTCTGCTTGGGTGCCTCGGACTGCAGGAGCAGACGGCGCTCGGGCAGGTAACCCAGGGATCGCGGAACGTCGAAGGCACCGCCGAAGCCGTGGGCCTGCAGGTGCGTCAGCAGGGCGTGTGCGGCGGCGCCGTCGCCCTTGTTGTAGACCTTGCCCACGACCGAGGTCTTCACCGTTCCGGCCGCGCCGTGGTCGACGATGTCCCAGCGGACCACCGGGCGCGACCTGGAGGCGTGCAGGATCACGCCGTCGACGCTCCGCAGGGAGCCGGCCGCGGGGCCGGGCAGCGCCGGGACGTCAGCGAGGACTGCGGCGGCGATGGCCGCACGTTCCTCGCGGGGGGACGTGACCTGGCTCAGGGGCGCGATGCTCAAAGTCGACCTCGGGTGATCCGCAGCGAAACCGAACCTTGCGCCGACCGGAACGCCTCTCGTGGGGGACGGCTCAGCGCACTGAACTGAACCCCGTTAAGACTGCGTTCACCATCGGAGCGGTGGTCGTTATGCCAGGTGGCATGTTGTCTTAAGCTGAAGTTAACCCGAGATCCTGGTGTTCACGCTCAGTAATGTCAATCCGTTACCGACTATTAGGAGAATCAAAGGTTAAGATCAACTAGTCCTACGCTGGCAAACCAGAACCAACAGGGGCGTACCCCCCGCGCTTTTAGGCCGGGACGACGGAGAGGACCCCCGGTCTTCCGCTGATCTGCAGCAAGCGATCCCGAGGCGGCCGGCCATCCCGTCGGGCCGTGCCGAACACCTAGGACCTGCGCGGTCGGACGATGCTCGTCACGGGCGGTGCATGGGGGTGCCCTCGTGCGCGACCACCTCGGGCACCTCGACAGCTCGGCGGTTATCCACAACCTGCGAAACCCAGCAGCACTGTCCACAGTTGTCTGCTGGCGCCTGATTGCCGCCTCTCAAGTCGGCCAGGCTCAGCGCCGATGACTTCGGATGTGGTGCTCCTGCCGTTGCTGGCCGTGCTCGGGCTGAGCGTCGGTTCCTTCCTCAACGTCGTCGTGCACCGGGTGCCGCTCGGGATCTCGGTCAACCGGCCGCGCTCGGCCTGTCCCGGGTGCGGCCATGCCGTGCGGGTCCGCGACAACATCCCGGTGCTGTCGTGGCTGTTGCTGCGCGCGCGGTGCCGTGACTGCGAGGCCCCGATCTCGGTGCGGTATCCGGTGGTGGAACTGGCCACGGCCGCCGCGTTCGTCGCAGTCGGGGTGCGGTTCGCCGGGGACGCCCACCTGCCGGCGTTCCTCTACCTCGCCGCGGTCGGCCTGGCGCTTGCGTTGATCGACCTGGAGCATCAGCGGCTGCCGTTCCTGCTCACCGTCCCGGCCATCGCCATCACGGTCGGCTTGCTCACCCTTGCCGCGGTGATCGACGGCGCGGAACCGGTGCCGGTCGCCGCGCTGTCAGCACTGATGTGGCTCGCCCTGTTCGGGGGGTTGTGGTTCTTCACCGGTGGCCGGGGCATGGGTTTCGGGGACGTCGTGCTCGCCCCGACACTCGGTCTGGCGCTGGGCTGGCTGGGGTGGGGCCCGAGCCTGGTGGGCCTGCTCGCCGCTTTCGCCACCGGCTCCGTCGTCGGCGTCACGCTGGTGGCCACCAACCGCGTGGCGCGTCGTCACGCCATTCCCTTCGGGCCCTTCATGATCGTCGGCGCGGCGATCGGGGTGTTCGCCGGCGCCGAGATCTGGTCGGGTTACCTCGCGATGAGTGGGCTGGGCTGAGCGAGGACCTCAGACGAACGCGCTGATCCCGGTGATGGATTTGCCGACGATCAACGTGTTCATCTCCCGGGTGCCCTCGTAGGAGTAGATGGCCTCCGCGTCGGCGACGAAGCGGCCCACGTTGTACTCCAGCAGGATCCCGTTGCCCCCCATGAGTTCCCTGGCCCACCCGACGCATTCGCGCATCCGGGTGGTGCAGAAGGCCTTGGCCAGCGCCGAGTGCTCGTCCCGTGCGCGTCCGGCGTCCTGTAGTTGAGAGAGCCGCGTGCACAACGCGGCCGAGGCCGTGATGTTGCCGAGCATCCGCACGAGCAGATCCTGGACGAGCTGGAAGCCGGCGATCGGGCGACCGAACTGCTCGCGCGCGATCGCATAGGCAAGGGCGTTTTCATACGCACCGCGGGCGCAGCCGACTGCCATCCAGGCGACCCCGGCGCGGGTCAGGCGCAGCACCTCGGCGGTGTCCCGGAAGGTGTTGGCGTTCTGGAGACGGTCAGCCTCGGCGACGCGGACGTCGGTAAGGGTGATCAGGGCGTTCTGCACGACCCGCAGCGCGATCTTGTCCTCGATCTTCTCGGTGACGAAGCCCGGCGCATCCTTGCCGACGAGGAAGCCCTTCACCTGGTCGTCCGCGGTGTCGCGCGCCCAGATGACGGTGACGTCGGCGAACGTGGCGTTGCCGATCCACTTCTTGGTCCCATTGAGGATCCAGTGCTCGCCGCGGCGAGTCGCCGTTGTCCCCAGCCCGCCGCCGGCTCCGGACCCGACGTCGGGTTCGGTCAGGCCAAAGGCGCCGATCGCCTCCAATCGCGCCATTGCCGGCAGCCAGCGATCGCGTTGCTCGTGGGACCCGCAGGTGTGGATCGAGCCCATGGCCAGGCCGCTGTGCACACCCATGAACGTCGCGATCGAGGGGTCGACGCGGGCAATCTCCATCGCGATCAGGCCGTCGGCCAGCGAGCTGCGTGCCGGACCCCCATGGCTTGGGAAGGTCAGGCCCGCAATGCCGAGCTTGGCCAACTCCGGGAGGACCTCGAACGGGAACTCCGCCCGCGACCAGTAGCGGGTGATGATCGGCGCGACTTGCTCGGCCATGAACGCGCGCACCCGAGTCAGGATGGCCCGCTCCTCGTCCTCGAGCAGGAGCTCGAGGTCGTAGAAGTCGCCGGAGTTCGTCAGGGGCGTCGGCATGGGCTCTCCAGGTCTGCGGCATGGTGGGGTTGTCCAGTACACCGCAGGGCAGAAAGATCTACGCGTCCACAACGATGCGACGAGAACATGTAGCGCACGGTCGATGCACGGGAGGTTCCATGAGCGCGGTGTTCGTCGTCGATGCGTGTCGAACGCCGATCGGCAAGATCAAGGGGGCGCTGGCCGGCGTGCGGCCCGACCATCTCTCCGCGGTGGTGTTGCGCGCCCTGCTGGACCGTCACCCGGAGGTGGACCCTGCGCAGATCGACGACATCTACTGGGGTGCGGCCAATCAAGCCGGCGAGGACAACCGCAACGTGGCGCGGATGGCGGCTCTGCTGGCGGGCCTGCCGGTGGAGATCCCGGGCGCGACCGTCAATCGGTTGTGCGGGTCCGGCATGGAGGCGATCTCCGCCGGGGCCCGTGCGATCGCCGCGGGGGAGGCTGATGTCATCGTCGCCGGCGGGGTGGAGTCGATGACCCGCGCGCCGTTCGTCATGCCGCGCACCGACGAGGCGTTCCCGCGGGCGGTCGAGGTTGTCGATACCCGGCTCGGCTGGCGTTTGGTGAGTCCGTGGATGAAGGAGAAATATCCGCCGATCTCGCTGGGGGAGACCGCAGACAACGTCGCCGACCGCTACGGGGTAACCCGCGAGCGCCAGGATGAATTCGCGGTACGCAGCCACCGCAATGCCGCGGCTGCCTGGGCGGCGGGGCGCTTCGCCGAGGAAGTCGTGCCGGTCGAGCTGCCCGAGGGCTCGCTGTCCAGCGATGAGGGCGTCAAGGCAAACCTGACGCTGGATCAACTTGCGGCGAAGCGGCCGGCATTCCGCGCCGATGGCACGGTGACCGGCGGCAACTCCTCCTCGCTCAACGACGGCGCCGCGGTACTGCTGCTGATGTCGGAGTCCGCGGTGACCAGCTCCGGCCGCACTCCGCTGGCCCGGTACGTCGGCAGCGGCGCGGCCGGTGTGCACCCGGACTACATGGGGATCGGCCCGGTGCCCGCGATGGCGAAGCTGCTCGGTCGCCATGGCTGGGGCATCGGGGAACTGGACCTGATCGAGGCCAATGAGGCCTTCGCCGCGCAGGCCGTCGCGGTGGTCGACGAGCTCAAGATCGACCCGGATCGGGTCAACGTCAATGGCGGCGCCATTGCACTCGGACACCCGCTGGGATGCTCCGGAGCGCGGATCGTCACGACGTTGCTCCACGAGATGCGCCGGCGCGGCGCCCGGCGCGGTGCTGCCACCATGTGTATCGGGGTCGGGCAGGGCATCGCGAGTCTGTGGGAAGGGATCTGAACTGTGAGCGAGCGCAGCGAGGGAATCAATAAGGACGGTGCACTGTCACTCATGGGGTGGCCGAGCGCTGGCGAGGTTGCCCGATGAGCTACTCCGCCGTCATCGGCGCCGGGACGATGGGCCTGGGCATCGCGTACGTGCTGGCTGCGGCCGGCGACACGGCGATCTTGGTCGAGCCCGACACGGGTCGGCGCGAGGACGCGCTGGCGACCCTGCAGGGCGTGGCGGACTCCGCGGTCACACGTGGCAAGCTCGACGGGAGCGCCGCGAAGGATCTGATCGCACGGCTGTCCACCGTCGCCGAGATCACCGACCTGCCCACCGAGGACGCGGCGCTGATCGTCGAAGCGGTGCCCGAGCGGGTCGATCTCAAAAAGGCGATCCTGCGTGCGGTCGAGGACCACGCCGCACCGGCGATCCTCGCCTCCAACACGTCGGGTTTGTCGATCGACGGCCTCGCGGACTGCCTCGCGCATCCCGAGCGTTTCCTGGGCCTGCACTTCTTCAACCCGGTCTGGGTGATGTCGCTCGTGGAAATCGTCGAGGGCCCGCGCACCGATGGGGCGGTCCTCGCCGCTGCCCGGGATCTGGTCCTGCGCATCGGTAAGGAGCCGATCGTCGTCAAGGATTTCCCCGGTTTCGCGACGAGCCGACTTGGCGTCTGTATCGGCCTGGAGGGCATGCGGATGTTCGAAGAGGGTGTGGCGTCCGCCGCAGACATCGACAAGGCGATGGAACTCGGCTACCGCCACCCGATGGGTCCGCTCAAGCTGACCGACCTCGTCGGTCTTGACGTCCGGCTGGACATCGCCCGGCACCTGGAGAAGACCCTCGGTTCTCGCTTCGCGCCGCCGCAGATCCTGATCGACAAGGTCGCGGCCGGTGAGCTCGGCAAGAAGTCAGGCAAGGGCTTCTACGACTGGGATTGAGTCACCTCCGGGCGAACGCCGGATGGCCGCGGGATGAAGTAGATGAACACTCGGGCCCGCTGCGTCGGACAGTGGGCAACATCGGCTCCCTCGGGGTGCGGGATCACGCAGGCTCAGGTTGTCCTGCTTCGACCCGACACCTCACCGGGAGCCCGACATGAGCTCAGTGCACGCTCCGGTACCCGATCTGCTCACCTGCGGCCGTTCTACCTCGTTCTGGTCGATGGTCACGGCCGCCCTCGCCGGCGTCGCCGTCCTGGGTCTGCCGAAGGACGAGCCCGTGGGCGATGAATGGCTCAACATCGAGCTCGGTACCTTGCTCTTCTACTGAGAAGGATCTGACGTGCCGTCACTCCCGGATGAGCTCTGCCCACCGGGCACGCGCCGCAGGAGTCCAGGCTTGGTGCCGCGCGGTGAACAGCGCGCGGGCCGAGTGCCCGATCCAGTCCGGGGGCAGCAGTTGCGCCGGTAGCGCTGGATCCAGGAACGGGAACCGGCGCCAGGAGTGCACAAGGCGCACTGCGGCGTAGACGGTCTCGTCACCGGGGGCGGGCTGGGCGTCGGCGAAGTCCGCGATGAAGTCGGCGTAATGCTCGGCGACCTCGCTCAGGTTCCAGGCTCGCGTCACCAGGTCGGCCTCGGAGCCGATCGCGCCGAACGGGCCGACGAAGGACAGTGCGCCGTTCTCCAAGCCCAGATCGGCGATGATTCGGCGAACCTCCGGGCCGCGCTCGGGGTGCGGGCTCACCCACAGCCCTGACACCGGGTTACCGAGGCCCGCCCACGCCAACCGGGTCTGCAACTGGTGACGCAGCTTGCGTTGGGACTCCGGGACCGATGCCATCACCACGAGCCAGGATCCGTCCCAGGCCGGCTGGGGGACACCAGCGGTGTAGATCCGCTCTGCGCCCTGGGTGAGTAGGTCGCGCCCGGGCGCCGCGAGCTCCCAGCGCACCCGGCGCCCGTCGCGCACCGAGGTGATCCACCCGTCGGTGGCCGTGCGGGCGATGGCCTGGCGTGCGGACTTCTCCTCAATGCCCAGGCCGGCCAGTACGTGCAGCAACGCGGAGGTCCACGCCGGCTCGCCGGTGGGCAGGACAAGCTCTCCGAGGACGGTGAGCAGCATCGAGCGCGCACTCGGCGGGCTGATGCTGCTGCGCCGGCTCAGCGAGGGCGTCGCCGTGTCAGTCATCCGTCGCGCGCCGTCGTTGGCGGCATGCATGCTGAACTCGCCGCGACACGCCGAGGGGTCCGCGGCGTGTCGCAGTGGTTTGGGCATGCATGCTGCGAGGACAAGGACGTCACCGCTGAATGGACTTCAGCTCGAGGAACTCTTCCAGGCCGGCTTCGCCGTACTCGCGGCCCAGACCGGACTTCTTGTAGCCGCCGAAGGGGGCCAGCGGATTCCAGGCCCCGCCGTTGATGTCGACCTGACCCGTGCGCAACCTTCGGGCGACCGCCATGGCGCGGTCCGGGTCGGCGGACCACACGCCACCGTGCAGGCCGTAGTCGGTGTCGTTGGCGATCGCCACCGCCTCGTTCTCGTCGGCGTACGGCATGATCGACAGGACCGGTCCGAAGATCTCCTCGCGGGCGATGCGCATCGAGGCGGTGACGTCGGCGAAGACGGTGGGGCGCACGTAATAGCCGCCCGGGTCGACGCCTTCTGGCGCGCCCGGACCGCCGGCCACCAGGCGGGCACCTTCGGCGATGCCGAGTTCGATGTAGCTCGTCACCGTCGCCACCTGATCGGCGGAGGCCAGCGGGCCGAGCCGGCTCGTGGAGTCCATCGGGTGACCCACCGTCAGGCGGGCGATCGCGTTCTCCGCGATCACACAAGCCTGCTCCTGCAGAGCGGCCGGGACCAACATGCGCGTCCAGGCCGAGCACGTCTGACCGGAGTTGAGCATCGAGTTGTTGACCCCGGCGGTGACGGCCTTCTCCAGATCGGCGTCATCCAGAATCACGTTGGCGGACTTGCCACCGAGTTCGAGGGTGACCCGGGCGATGTTCGCGGCTGCCGAGCGGGCCACCAGTGCTCCCACGGCGGTGGAGCCGGTGAAGGAGATGATGTCGAAGCCCGGGTGCGCGGAGATCGTCTCGCCAACCTCGTCGCCGCCGGAGACCAGGTTGAACACCCCCGCGGGCAGGCCCGCCGCGGCGCAGGCCTCGGCGAAGATGAACGCCGCGCTCGGGGCCACGTCGGCCGGCTTGAGCACCACGGTGCAGCCAGCGGCGATCGCCGGGGCTGCCTTGCCGATCAGCTGCATCAGTGGGTAGTTCCAGGGCAGGATCGCGCCGACCACGCCGGCCGCCTCGCGCACCAGCAGCGAATTGTTGACCTCGGCGGTGAACTCGTAGTCCGCGGCCATCCTGGCGTAGGACTCCAGGATCATCATCGGCCCACCGACCTGGACGCGGGTCGCGAGCTTGCGCGGCATGCCGACCTCGAGCGCGATGACATCGGCGAGGGCATCGGCTCGTTCGGTGAGGGCGACGTGCAGGGCGAAGAGCGCGGCGGAGCGCTCGCCCTGCGCCGTTGCCGACCAACTTCCGAATGCCCGGCGCGCCGCGACGACGGCCTTGTCGACGTCGCCGGTGCCGCCGGCCGGGACCTGGGCGATCACCGTGCCGTCGGCCGCGCTCAGGACGTCGGTCGCCGCCTTGGTGACCTCGGGGGCCTGCCAGGTGCCGTCGATGTAGAGGGCGTCGTAGGTGCGCACGAGGGCTCAGCTCCTGTCGAGGTGTCGCGACACCGCCAGGTACGGCTCGCCGATCGATACTCTACAATGCATTGACGTAACGACGGAAGTGTGTCAACAATGAAGTCTTCGCCGCTCCGGGAGGCTTCATCATGTCGGCCGATACCGCACCCACTGCGACACCAGTCGTGTCCTTCGACGCGAGCCCTGATTCCTACCGCCATCTCGCCCTGAAGTTCGACGGGCCCGTGGCCACGATCGAGCTCCGGACCGCCGAGGACGGCGGTCTGGTCCCGGGCTACGAACTCAAGCTGAACTCCTACGACCTGGGCGTCGACATCGAGTTGCACGACGCGATCCAACGGTTGCGCTTCGAGCATCCCGAGATCAGGGCGGTGGTGGTCACCGGCGGACTGGACAAGGTCTTCTGCGCCGGCGCCAACATTCGGATGCTTGCCCAGTCCGGGCACCCGTGGAAGGTGAACTTCTGCAAGTTCACCAATGAGACCCGCAACGGCATCGAGGACGCCACCGCGAATTCGGGGCAGACCTACCTCGCGGCAGTCAACGGCACCGCCGCCGGCGGCGGGTACGAACTCGCGCTGGCGTGCGAGGAGATCCTGCTGATCGACGACGGCTCCTCCGCGGTCTCACTGCCCGAGGTTCCGCTGCTCGCGGTGCTGCCCGGCACCGGTGGACTGACTCGGGTGGTGGACAAGCGCAAGGTGCGCAAGGACCGCGCCGATGTCTTTGCCACCAAGAGCGAGGGCGTGCGCGGCCAGACCGCCGTCGACTGGAAGCTGGTCGACGCCTCGATCCCACGCAGCAAGTTCGCCGACGCCGTACGTGAGCGTGCGCTCGAACTCGCGGTCGGCTCCCCTCGCCCGTCCGAGGGACGCGGGGTGAGCTTGACCCCGCTGCACCGGGAGATCAGCGCGGACGCTCTGGAGTACACCCACGTCAGCGTCACCATCGACCGCGAGGCCGCACTGGTGAACCTGACCGTGCGCGGGCCGCAGACGCCCGCGCCGGCGACGCTGGCCCAGATCCATGCCCAGGGTGTCGACTTCTACCCGCTGGCACTGACCCGTGACCTCGACGACGCGATCCTGCGCCTGCGTACCAACGAACTCGAAGCCGGCACCTGGGTCATCCGCACGGTCGGCGACGCAGCCACGGCACTGTCCTACGAGCAGGCCCTCGCCGACCACGGCGGCGACTGGTTCGTCAACGAGGTGTGCCACTTCTACAAGCGCACCCTCAAGCGGCTCGATGTCACCAGTCGAAGCCTGATCGCGTTGGTCGAGCCCGGGTCCTGCTTCGCCGGTTCGCTCCTGGAGCTGCTCCTTGCCTGCGACCGGCAGTACATGCTCGACGGCATCTTCGAGGATGGGCCCGACGGACAGGATCCCGCCATGTTGATCGTCACCGAGGCGAACTTTGGCGACCTGCCGATGTGCAACGGACTGACGCGTCTGCAGTCCCGGTTCTACGGCGACGACGCGGGCCTGGAGGCGGTGCGGGCAGCGATCGGGCGACCGCTTGATGCCGCCGCCGCCGACTCCCTCGGCCTGATCACCTACGCCCTCGACGACATCGACTGGGAGGACGACGTGCGGATCGCGTTGGAGGAGCGCGCCTCGATGAGTCCGGACGCCCTCACCGGTATGGAGGCCAACCACCGTTTCGTCGGCCCCGAGACGATCGAATCCAAGATCTTCGCCCGGCTCACGGCCTGGCAGAACTGGATCTTCATCCGGCCCAACGCGGTCGGACCCGAGGGTGCCCTGCGCAAGTACGGCACCGGCCAGAAGGCCGTCTTTGACCGGAAGCGCGTGTAGCGAGCCCGCGAGTGAAACCGAAGGGAACAGTGGAACGTGACGACCATCGACTACAGCGAGCGCATCCCGAACAACGTCGACCTGGCCTCCGACCGGCGCCTGCAACGCGCGCTGGAGTCCTGGCAGCCCAAGTTCCTCACCTGGTGGCAGGACATGGGTCCGACCCTGCCGGTGCAGGACGTCTACCTGCGCACCGCGATCGACGTCGGCCGCGAAGGCTGGGCGCACTTCGGCCACGTCGCGTTGCCCGAGTACCGGTGGGGCATCTTCCTGTCCGAGCGCAACCCCGACCGCACCATCGCCTTCGGTGAGGCCAAGGGAGCGCCGGTGTGGCAGCAGGTCCCCGGCGAGTACCGCGCCGAACTTCAGCGCCTGATCGTCATCCAGGGCGACACCGAGCCCGCCTCCGTCGAGCAGCAGCGACGGCTCGGCCTGACCGCGCCGTCGCTCTATGACCTGCGCAACCTGTTCCAGGTGAATGTCGAAGAGGGCCGCCACCTGTGGGCGATGGTCTATCTGCTGCACGCCTACTTCGGCCGCGAGGGCCGCGAGGAGGCGGAGTCGCTGCTGCTGCGTAACTCCGGGTCAGAAGACGCACCGCGGATTCTGGGGGCTTTCAACGAGGAAACCCCGGACTGGCTCTCGTTCTTCATGTTCACCTACTTCACCGATCGCGACGGCAAGTACCAGCTCGGGACGTTGAAGGAGAGCGCGTTCGACCCGCTCTCGCGCACCTGCGAGTTCATGCTCAAGGAGGAGGCCCACCACATGATGGTGGGCACCACCGGCGTGGACCGCGTCGTCACCCGCACCGCGGAGATCATGCGCGAGTACGACACCGACGACGTGCGCCCGCACGGCGGCATCCCGCTGGAGATCATCCAGAAGTACATCAACTTCCACTACAGCGTCTCCCTCGACCTGTTCGGCGGGGACACCTCGACGAATGTCGCGAACTACTACACCGCGGGTCTGAAGGGTCGTTGGCAGGAGGAGCGGCGCACCGATGATCATCGCCTCACCGATGCCTTCGCCCCGGTCCCGATGATCGAGAACGGGCGCGTGGTCTCGAATGATGTGTCGGCGCTGATCGGGCTCAACGTCGACCTGCGCAACGAGTACAGCGCCGACTGCTCCAACGGCGTCAAGCGCTGGAACTCGATCCTCGCCGACCATGGCATCGACCGCACCGTCGCGCTCCCGCACGTCGGCTTCAGCCGTGCCGTCGGCTCCTTCGCCGGACACAAGGTCAGCCCCACCGGTGACGTTCTCGACGAGGCCGCGTGGAAGGCGGGCGTCGATTCCTGGCTGCCGACGGCGGAGGACAAGGCCTACGTGGCCTCGCTGATGCGCCCGGTCTACGAGAGCGGCAAGATTGCCAGCTGGGTCGCCCCGCCGAAGGTCGGCATCAACGGCCACGATTTCGAGTTCGAGTACGTCCACCTGGCGTAAGCCGCTTATGTCAGCGAGAGCGCTCGCTATAGCGCGCGCTGTCGCTGACGCAACGGGCGAGTGGAGGGAATCCGATGGCGGCTGCGGAGCTGTTCAACGCCTCGGCGTATCTGCTGGACCGTCAGCTCGACGCCGGTCGCGGGTCGCACCTTGCGGTGACCGGGCCCGGCGGACAGTGCACGTACGCCGAATTGGCCGAGGTCGTCGCGCGGGCAGCGGCCGGGCTGACCGAACTCGGGTTGCGCCCGGAAGAGCGAATCGTGCTGTTCTGCTCGGACCGCGTCGAGATGCTCGCGACGTTTCTCGCCGCGCTACGGCTCGGTGCGATCCCGGTACCGGTGTCGACGATGTACCTCGACACCGAACTCGCCGAACTGCTGCACGACTCCCGCGCAGTCATGCTGCTCACCTCACCGGAGTTCGCCGGCACGGCCCGATCCGCGCTCACCCACGCCAGCTCGGTCGGGACGCTGATCGTCACCGACGACGTCGAGGGCTGCGCGGATGACCCGGTGCCGGAGGTGTCCTGGTCGGTGCTGTGTGGCGGCGGACGCCGCGAGGCGGTGTTCGATTCTTGGGCCGAATCCCCGGCGTTTTGGCTCTACACCTCCGGAACGACGGGAACGCCGAAGGCAGCGATGCACCGACACGGCAGCATTCGCTACGTCGCCGAGACCTACGGCGCCCGCGTCCTGGGCATCACGGCAGAGGACCGCACGCTGTCGGTCGCCAAGTTGTTCTTCGCCTACGGCTTGGGAAATTCCGCGTTGTTCCCGCTCTCGGCCGGGGCGACCACGGTGCTCGACCCGGTGCGCCCGACCCCCCAGAGCGTGGCCGCGCGGATCGCTGCGGACCGACCGACGCTGTTCTTCGGCGTCCCGACCTTCTACGCCGCGGTGCTCGCCGCGGACCTGCCCGCCGATACCTTCGCCGGGGTACGCCTGGCGACCTCGGCCGGGGAAGCGCTGCCCGCCGCGCTCTACCACCGTTTCACCGAACGGTTCGGCGTCGACATCATCGACGGCATCGGCTCCACCGAGGCGCTGCACATCTTCCTGTCCAACACCCCCGGCGCAGTGCGTCCGGGCACCACCGGCCGGGCGGTGCCCGGGTATGACCTGCGCCTCGTGGACGACGCCGACGCCGAGGTCCCCGCCGGTACCGCGGGCAACCTGCAGCTTCGGGGAGGCTCGCTGACGACTGGCTACTGGTGCCGCACCGACATCACCCGCGCAGCCTTCTCCGGAGAGTGGATGCGCACCGGGGACACCTACGTCGTCGACGAGGAGGGCTACTACACCTGCCTCGGGCGCTCCAACGACATGATCAAGGCAGGCGGCATCTGGGTCTCGCCGGCCGAGGTCGAGGCCGTCCTGCTCAAGCACGACTCCGTCGTCCAAGCCGCGGTGGTGGCCGTGCCCGACGAGACTGGCCTGGACAAGCCGGTGGCCTGCGTGGTGGCCGCACCAGGGGCAACCATTGACGCGGCCGCCCTGATCGAGGCCTGCCGTGCGGAGCTCGCGGCCTTCAAACGACCGCGTCATGTGCTGGAGTTCGACACCCTGCCGACGACCGCCACGGGCAAGCTGCGACGCTTCGCGGTACGCGACGAAGCGCTCAGTCGTCTGAAGGGAACCAGCTAGTGCCGTACGTGATTGCCGAAGCCTGCCTGGACGTCATGGACAAGGCCTGCATCGAGGAGTGCCCGGTCGACTGCATCTACACCGGCGAGCGCAAGCTCTACATCAATCCGCAGGAATGCATCGACTGTGGCGCTTGTGAGCCGGTCTGCCCGGTCGAGGCGATCAGCGAGGACCGGCGGGCCGACAGCGACGAGCACGTCGAGGATGCCAAGCGGTTCTTCTACGAGATCCTTCCCGGGCGCGATGCCCCGATCGGGAATCCGGGCGGGTCGCACAGCAGTGGAGACATCGGAGTGGACACCGAGTTCGTCGCCGGCCTGCCCCAAAACGGCTGATGCGGACGACCGAGCATGCTTGACGGACGCTTGCTCATCGATGCGCACGTGCACGCGCCGCGCCTGACCACGCTGCGTCCGGCCTGGCGCGAGTGGGCAGCGGAATTCGGCGCGAAACTTCCCTGGCCCGACCTCTTCGATGCGGACGGCGCACCGATCCCGGAACTGATGGATGCTCACTTTGCGGCGGACGGCGTGGACGCGGTCCTGTTGTTCCCGGAGTACAGTCCGAAGGCCACCGGCCTGCAGCCGATCGAAGACTACCTGCCGCTGGTGAGGCACAACCCGCGCCGGTTCCGGCTGATGGCCAACATCAATCCGCATCTGCACTTCCCGCCCGGCGACGAGGTGGCTCGGCAGGTCGCCCTCGGTGCGGTCGGTCTCAAGCTGCACCCCGTGCACGCCGGGTTCGCGGTCTGCGACACCGCGCTCTATCCCGCCTACCAGGTCTGCCGCGAGGCGGGGATCCCCGTCGTCATCCACTGCGGGACCTCGACCTTCCCCGGGAGCAACACCAAGTACGCCGATCCCGAACTGCTCGACGATGTGCTGCGCGATTTCCCCGACGTGCAGTTCGTGCTGGCGCACGGGGGTCGCGGGTGGTGGTACGACGCCGCCGCGTTCCTGGCCCTGTCCCGGGACAACGTGTGGATCGAATTGTCAGGTCTGCCGCCGCGCCGGCTGGGGGAGTACTACGCCAAGTTCGACCTCGCGCGCCTGGCTCGCAAGTTCATCTTCGGTACCGACTGGCCTGGAATGCCCGGGGTGGCCAAGAACGCCCGCGCGATCGCGGACCTGGGCTGGGACTCCGCGACGGTCGCGAATGTCTGGGCCGGTAATGCGATGCGGGTCTATCCCGCCCTGGCCGACCTGAAAGAGGGGATCTGATGGCGATCTACGCCCTCGGCGACGTCGAACCGAGCATCGACCCGACCGCCTACGTGCATCCGGAGGCGGTCGTCATCGGGGACGTCACGTTGGGGCCGCAGGCCTCGGTGTGGCCCGGCGCCGTACTGCGCGGCGACGACGGCCGCATCGTGATCGGCGCGCGTACCTCGATCCAGGACGGCTCGATCGTGCACACCACCGAGCGCTGGCCCACGATCGTGGGCGCGGACTGCGTGGTCGGGCACCTCGTCCACCTGGAGGGCTGCGCGATCGCCGACCGGGTGCTGATCGGGTCCGGGTCGATCGTGATGAATCGTGCGGTCGTGGAGCGGGAGGCGATCGTCGGGGCGGCAGCCCTCGTCGCCGAGGACATGGTGGTGCCGAGCGGACACATGGCCCTCGGCGTGCCGGCCAAGCTGCGGGCCCTGCCGCCGGACTCACCGATCGAGGCCTGGATCGACTACGCCGTGGCGTTCTATGTGGAGAACGCCGCCCGCTTCGCCAAGGAACTGCGTCGCATCTGCTGAACCTGCCCGACCGCCGCGAAAGGACTACCCATGACTGCGCAGGAGATGCCCCCGGCGAAGGTCGGGGTGCCCGCCGCCGAGCTTTCCGATGCCGACCTCGCCCAGCAGGGCAATCAGGCTCACGCCACCCGCAACTGGGTGTTCCTGCACGGGACCGCCGAGCAGTTCCGTCGGCACACCGAGCGGATGCTGGAGTTGGAGCAGGAGTACCTGCGCCGACACCCCAAGCGCACCTGGCAGGGCTCCGGTGGCGCCGAGGGGGAGACCAGCCTGGCCGAGCTGGACACCCTCGCGCAGATTCGCCACCTCACCCGGACGTACGCGGCAGCCGTGGAGAGCCTGCTCAGCCGAGGCGCGCCGGGCCTGCCGCAACCGGACTCGATGCCCGCCGACCCTTCGGCCCGGATCGACGACCTGCTGCGCCGCTACGCCGACGCCGGTGGCCGCCTGCACAAGCTCGAAGCCCACCAGGCGGCCCGGGAGATCGGCGTCCCCCCGGCCGCCGTCGCCTCGCTGTTCAAGGGCCCGGCCCCATGGCTGGAGACCGACGGGGAGTACCGCGCGTTGACCGCCGCGGGTCGGGCGCGCGTCGGCTGATCCCGACCAGGCAGGATGCACGCGTGTCGTTCTCCTCAGGCTCGCCGGCGGGCCAGCGCAAGGTCCGCCGCGAGGGCCGGGTGCGGGAGCGGTTGGCGCACCCCGCGCGGATCATCGCGACCGCCTTCGCTGTCCTGGTCCTGACCGGCACCGCACTGCTGATGCTGCCCTTTGCCACGACGGACGGCGAGGCGCCCCACGTCATCGATGCCCTGTTCACCGCGACGTCGGCGGCCTGTGTGACCGGTCTGGCGATCGTGGACACCGGCGGGCACTGGTCGCCCTTCGGTGAGGTCGTGATCCTGGTCCTGATGCAGGTCGGCGGTCTGGGAATCATGACTCTGGCGACCCTGGTCGCGCTCGTGGTCTCCCGGCGGATGGGCCTGCGTCACCGGTTGCTGATCCAGGCCGAGACCAAGGCGCTCAATCTGGCTGATCTGCGCCGGATCCTGCGGGCGATCGTCACTTTCAGTCTCGGCACCGAAGCGGTGGTCGCGACGATCCTCACCCTGCGCTTCGCGCTCGGTCACGACTACGCCTGGGGTCGGGCGATCTACCACGGGATCTTCCATGCCGTGGCAGCCTTCAACAACGGCGGCCTCGCCCTGTACCCCGATTCGATGTCAGGCTTCGTCGACGACCCGATCGTGAGCACGACGATCTCGTTGGCGGTGCTGCTCGGCGGCATCGGCTATCTGGTGGTCTTCGAGCTCACGCGGAACTGGCGCAGGCCCCGCGAATGGTCGGTGCTCACCAAGCTCACCCTCGGGGTCTCGGCCGTGCTCCTCGTCGGCGGCACCGCCGCGCTCACGATCGCGGAGTGGTCCAACCCGGCGACCTTCGGCCCGCTCAGCATCGGGGACAAGCTCTCGGCCGGCTTCTTCGCTGCGGTGATGCCGCGTTCGGGTGGGCTCAACAGTGTGCCGACCGGGGAGATGACGGAGGAGAGTCTGCTCACCCAGACCATTCTGATGTTCATCGGCGGCGGCAGTGCCAGCACAGCGGGCGGCATCAAAGTCACCACGTTCGGCCTGTTGGCCTTCGTGATCTGGGCCGAGATGCGCGGGGAGACCCGGGTGCACGTCGGGCGTCGTCAGATCGCCGAGGCAAATCAGCGCCAGGCGCTCGCGATCGCCCTGATGAGCATCGGCATCGTGATGAGTGCGGCATTGGCGCTGCTGCACATGACGGACTTCACGGCGGAGCGCGTGCTGTTCGAGGTCACGTCGGCCTTCGGTACCGTCGGGTTGTCCACCGGGATCACCGCGGACCTCGGTCGCGACGGTCACGTGCTCCTGGTGGTGTTGATGTTCATCGGCCGGATCGGGCCGTTGACGCTCGCGTCCGCGCTGGCGCTGCGCGAACGCGACCGGCGTTTCGAACTCCCGGAGGAGAGAACCATCGTTGGCTGACCGTAAGAACGAGGCCGTTGTCGTCGTGGGGCTCGGTCGTTTCGGCAGCGCATTGGCGCTCGAGCTGGAGCGCGAGGGAACTCAGGTGCTCGCGATCGACTCTCGTCGCGAGACCGTGCAGAAGATGGCCGGCAAGCTCACCCACGTCGTGACCGCGGACTCCACCGACTTGGAGGCGCTGCGTGAGCTCGGCATCTCGGAGTTCCGCCGCGCGGTGGTCGCGATCGGCGCCGACATGCAGGCCAGCATCCTCACGACCTCGTTGCTGGTGGAGCTGGAGATCCCCGATATCTGGGCGAAGGCGATGACCGAGCAACACGGCCGGATTCTGCGCCGGGTCGGCGCGCACCACGTCGTCTTCCCCGAGCATGAGATGGGGGAGCGGGTCGCGCACACCGTGCAAGGCCGGATGCTGGACTACATCCACATGGATTCGGACTTCGCGATGGTCAAGGCGGTCGCGCCGGCATCGCTGGTCGGCGTCGCGCTCAAGGACTCCCCGCTGCGCAAGAAGTACTCGATCACCGTGGTCGCGGTGCGCCATGCCGATTCCGAGGACTTCGCCTACGCGACGGCGGAGACCAACCTGCGGGCAGGGGACGTCATCTACGTCTTCGGTCGGATCGAGCAGATCGAGCGGTTCAGCGCAGATCTGAGCTGATGCCAGCTTCGGTGCCCTCGACCGGGTTCGACGCGGTGGCCGGTCGGGCCAACCGCTCCGCGACGCCTGCCGGGTCGGTGGCGCTGATCTCCTGACCGAGGAACAGATCCCGGATCGCGTCGGCGAGTTGCGCCGAGTCGTCGGGGTCGGGGTCGACCTCGTGCAGCAGACCGAGCCCGAGGGCGAGGGCGACGAAAGCCCTGGCCTGCCGGTCGGTGGCCGGTGCGCCGACCGCACGCAGGCCCGCCTGGGACGCTGCGCGGTAGGCCGCCAGCGCCTCGCGGACCGGTGCCGCAAGTTCGGGGGAGCGCGGGGCGTTGATCAGGACCTCGTAGAACGCCATCCGGCGGGGGGTGTCCAGTTCCACGATCGTCTGGGCATACCAGGCGGCGATGTCGGCCGGGGTCAGCGCCCCGGTGAGCGGGCCGGGATCCAGGGTCATGGCCGCGGTCCGTTGCCCGACGAAGCGGGCCAGGGCCTCGACGATCAGGTCGGCGATCGAGTCGAAGTAGTAGCTCGCGGTGGCCAGCGGTACGCCGGCCCTCTCAGTAACGCTGCGGTGCGTCGTGCCGGCCAGACCCGCCGTGCCGACCACCTCGACGGCGGCGTCGAGCAGAGCGTCGCGACGGGGTCGGGCGCGGGCAGGTGTCCGGCTGGTGGATCGCAGGGCCGCGGGCATGCCGTCATTCTTGCACAAAAAACCTGGAAGAGCTTCTAGTATTTCTTCGGGGGTGGTGCTTGAGTAAGGACATGTCCGGATCCGCAGCGGGTGCGTTCCGGCTCAGGCACACTCACCGCATCGGAAGGGGATCTCCCATGAAGCTGACCTCGACCCAGCCTTGGTCCCGCGGTGCGCGCCTGCGCCGCGGCGCGGTCGCCACCGTTGCCGCGGCCGCACTGCTGGGCGCAGCCCTCGTCCCGGGCGGGAGTGCGTCAGCAGGCACCCCGGTCCCCGTCGACACCATCGCGGGAATCATTGCTGAACCCGCGCTCCGTGGCGCCAATGACTTCGGGTGCAAGCCGACCAAGGACAAGCCCCGCCCCGTGGTGCTGGTGCACGGTTTCGGTGCGACCGCCTCGGAGAACTGGTTCAGCTTCGCGCCGCACCTGGCAGCCCAGGGCGTCTGCGTGTTCGCCCGTACCTTCGGCCTCGATGACCGGTACCCCGGCCGCGGCGCGGTCGCCCCCATGCAGGAATCAGCCCTGGAATTACGGACCTTCGTCGACGAGGTGCTCGCCGCCACCGGGGCCGCCAAGGTCGACATCGTCGGACACTCCCACGGCGCGCTGATGCCTCGTCACTACCTGAAGTTCTTGGGTGGTGCGTCCAAGGTCGCGCACTTCGTCGGTTGGGCCGGGCCCAACCACGGCACGTCGATCAGCGGGTTGGCCGATCTGCGGAAGTTCTTCCCCGGTTTCGATGCCCAGATGGCGCAGTACTGCGGATCGTGTGGTCAGTTCCTGACGGGCTCGGACTTCACCACCACGTTGAACTCCGGTGATGAGACCCCTGGCCCGACCCGCTACACCGTGCTGGTGACGCGCTATGACTACCTCGTCACTCCGATCCAGACGAGTTTCCTGGAGGGGGCGCGCAACATCGTGGTGCAGGACGTCGATCCGGCGAACCTCGCCGACCACGCCTCGATGGCGGTGAACCCGACGGTCTTCGCCCTCACCCTCGACGCGCTCGGTTACCCGGCTTCCTGACGACCCGCCAGGTCGCTGAGCGGCTCGTCCCGGGGTGGGTGAGCCGCTCAGCGGGCGTACGCGGGCAGGGCCGGCTCGGCGGTCACCATCGGGCCGTTCGCGATCTGGTCCACGAGTGCGGCGCTCGCCGCGGTGAAGTCCATGAGGAACGTTTCCTGATCGACGCCCGGGTGGACCAGTTGGGTGCACACGCTTGCGTCGATGCGCGAGGCCTGCGCCGGGCCCGGGTTGGTGAGGGCGTCCAGGACCAGGGCGTAAGCGACCGGGTCGAACGTTCCGACCGCGAGGTGATCGGCAACGTGAAGTGGGCAGATCTCGCCGAGCGCGACGTTGGAGACCTTGCCGGGACCGGCGGGAAGCTCGGAGTTGGTGGACGGGACGATGATTTCGTCGGTCTGGGAGTAGATCGTCGAGTAGGAGATGCCCGGGTAGGTCTGCTGGCCGCTGTTGAGCGCAGTCAGAAAATCCGATCCGGCGCGCTGCTGCCAGATCGCGGGGGCGCACTTAGGCAAGCAGACCGCGTCGGCAATCACAGTGCCCTGGTTGGACGGGGCGAGACCGACAAGGTCGGAGACCTTGCCGCGGGTGTCCGGCCAGTACTTCAGCGCCCAGCGCCCGATCATTCCGCCCTGGCTGAAGCCGACCACCGCGATGCGCCGCTGGTTCTCCTCCGCCATGAAGCGGATGGCGGCGACGACGTACTCGGCGTTCGACGCGATGTCCGCGAGTCCGCGTTCGGGTAGTCGGAGCTCACAGAAGGGACGCTCAGCCGCGGCGAACGCCTGGACGTAGTTCCACTGGAAGTTCTGGTTGGGCGTCAGTCCGGTGCCGGCGATCAGCAGGACCGGTGCCTGCGGGTCCAGAGTCAGGGTCCGGGTGCACACGAGGCGTTTGATCAGTTGTTTCCTGGTGATGGCCAGGGCCGGGCCGGTGGGCGGACTGTCAAAGGCCGGGGCGGCGACTGTGAGGCCGTCGCGGACGGTGGAGGCGTTCGTCTCGGCGCGGGCGTTGCCGCCGGGGAGTGCCACGGCGCTCGCGAGCAGCGCCAGCGCCGCCGCTGCGGCGACGCCGACCAGCCAGGGGCGTCGGGCAGGGACGGTGATCGCAGTCGCGGGCATCCGTGACCTCCGGGTCTGGCGGGTGGCAGACCCCCAGCCTGCCGCGAATTCCGCCGTGATGCCGCGTTTATTGCGCCGTCATGGGACCGCGTTCCCCGTCGGCCACCTGATCCGGCACGCAATGCCCGGTATACGGGGAGTTGGCGGGCGCGCAGAGCGGCCGGGTGGGTTGATCGGGGAGCCGTTGGCGCGTACGGTAAACCACCGAACGTTCGGTCGGGTTAGCGTGCCGGGAGTGCCCATGAGTACCGAGACCGCGTCGGAATGGACCGCGGAGCACCAGGCGCGATTCGACGCACTGCTGGCCGCTGACGAGCGGATCGAGCCGCGCGACGCCATGCCGGCCAAGTACCGTGCGACGCTCATCCGCCAGATCGCCCAGCACGCGCACTCGGAGATCATCGGAATGCAGCCGGAGGGCGCCTGGCTGACCCGGGCACCGAGCCTGCGGCGCAAGGCGATCCTGATCGCCAAGGTGCAGGACGAGGCCGGGCACGGGATGTATCTCTACGGCGCCGCCGAGACCCTTGGCGTCGATCGCGCGGAGCTGCTGGACCGCCTGCACAACGGCACCCAGAAGTACTCCACGATCTTCAACTACCCCACGCTCACCTGGGCCGATGTCGGCGTCATCGGTTGGCTCGTGGACGGTGCCGCGATCGTCAACCAGGTCCCGCTGTGCCGTTGCTCCTACGGCCCGTACGCGCGCGCGATGATCCGGATCTGTAAGGAGGAGTCCTTCCACCAGCGCCAGGGTTTCGAGATGCTCCTCGCCCTGCGCGATGGAACCGACGCCCAGCGCGCGATGCTGCAGGACGCCGTCAACCGGTGGTGGTGGCCCTCGCTGATGATGTTCGGCCCACCGGACTCCGCGTCGGCGAACTCCGGTGACTCGATGGCATGGCGGATCAAGCGGCACTCCAACGACGAGTTGCGCCAGCGCTACGTCGACATGTCCGCCCCGCAGGCGCAGATCCTCGGCGTTCGGTTGCCCGACGATGACCTGGCGTGGAATCCCGGGCGCGGGCGCTACGACTTCGGTGCGATCGACTGGGACGAATTCGCCCGCGTCGTGCGCGGTGACGGGCCGTGCAACGCCGAACGTATTGCGCGCCGGCGAGCCGCCCACGACGACGGCGCCTGGGTCCGCGAGGCCGCCGCCGCCTACGCCGCCAAAAAATCGCGGACGTCCGAAGAAGCGGTCGCTATAGCCGCCGCTTCTTCGGACGTTGCGGGTGTGGGTTCCCCGTGAGCGTGCCGGGGTCGCCGCTGTGGGAGGTCTTCGTGCGGGCGCGCCGAGGACTGGGGCACGTGCACGTCGGGAGCCTGCACGCACCGGACGCCGAGATGGCGCTGCGCAACGCGCGCGACCTGTTCACCCGTCGGGAGGAGGGTGTCTCGATCTGGGTGGTCCCGGCGACCGCAATCACGGCCTCCAGCCCCGCCGAAAAGGACTCCTTCTTCGATCCTGCCGCGGACAAGATCTACCGGCACCCGACGTTCTACACGTTGCCGCCCGAGGTGGACCACCTGTGAATATGACGCAACGTCAGCTCGATCCGGTCGCGTCCTACGCGCTGGGTCTGGGCGATGACGCGTTGGTTCTGGGTCAGCGTCTGCTGGAGTGGATGACCCGCGCGCCCGAACTCGAGGAGGACGTGGCGCTGGCCAACATCGCCCTGGACTACGTCGGACAGGCACGAACGTTGCTGACGTACGCCGGCTCGTTCGACGGTCGCGACGAGGATGACCTGGCCTATCGCCGGCCGGCGCGCGAGTTCCGGTGCGTGCACCTCGTCGAGCGGCCGATCGGGGACTTCGCCGCGACCATCGCGCGTCAGCTGCTGTTCGCGGCCTACCAGTACGAGCTCTACAGCGCCCTGCTCGACTCCACGGACCCGACCTTGTCCGGTGTCGCAGGCAAGGCGGCCAAGGAGGTCACCTACCACCGTGACCACGCGGTCGCGTGGACGCTGCGCCTCGGTGACGGAACGGCGCAGTCCCGGACCCGGATGCAGGCCGGGCTGGAGCTGATGTGGCCCTACACCGACGAGTTGTTCGCGTCCGACCCGGTGATCGCCGCGCTGCCGCCGGGAATCGGGGTGGAGCCGGCGAGTCTGCGTCCGGACTGGGAGAACTTCGTGGGCGATGTCATCGCCGAGGCGACGCTTGCGAGGCCCGGTGAGCGCACCGCACCGGGCGGCGGGCGGCGCGGCGTGCGGACCCCCGAGTTCGCCGCTCTGCTCGCGGAGATGACAGAGCTTCACCAGGCCCATCCCGGTGCGAGGTGGTGAGCGCGGTGAAGGTGGGCGCAGGAGAGATTCGGGCGGCGGTCGAGGGGGTGCTCGACCCCGAGTTACCGGTGATCACCATCGCGGACCTGGGGGTGCTGCGGGCTGTGGAGGTCACCGCGGTCGGCATGCGGGTGACGATCACCCCGACCTACTCCGGCTGCCCGGCGATGGACGCGATCCGCGACGGCATCCGGGCGGCGGTCCTGGCCGTGGGCGGCGTCGAGCCGGAGATCGTCACGGTGCTCGCCCCGGCGTGGAGCACGGACTGGATCACCGAGGCCGGCCGGGCAGCCCTGGCCGAGCACGGCATCGCGCCGCCGCCGCCCGTGGGCGCCCCGGTCGCGATCGCGCTGAGCGTGCGCTGCCCGCAGTGCGGTTCACTCGACACCCGCCAGAGGTCCCGGTTCTCCGGGACCGCGTGCAAGGCCATGCACGCGTGCCAGAGTTGCCGCGAACCCTTCGAAGCCGTCAAGGCGATCTGATGGGCGTCCCCTGATGGCCCTCATACCCCCGCCGGGCCTCATCGACGGCACTCTCAAGCGCCGGATCCTGGCGGCACGAGGTGGCCGGGCCCAGTTCCACCACCTGGTCGTGGAGTCCGTCGAGCCGCTCACCGCCGACTCGGTGACGATCACGTTCGCGGTCCCGCCGGAATTGGCGCAGGCCTACCGGTTCACCCCGGGCCAGCACGTCACCATCCGCTCTGACCACGGCGCCCCGGACTCTCGGCGCAGCTACTCGATCGCCGCGACGCCCGGTGGGCCGCTCCGCATCGGCGTCAAGGTGATCCCGGGCGGGGCGTTCTCCGGCTGGGCCGCAACGACCCTGCGCGCCGGCGACCGATTGGAGGTCATGACCCCGACCGGAGAGTTCGGCATCGCCCCCGAGCCCGCCGTGGCGCGCCACCATGTGGCGGTCGCCGCGGGTAGCGGGATCACCCCGATCTTCTCGATCGTGGCCGCGTTGCTGGCCGGTGAACCGGACTCTGCGGTGACGTTGCTCTACGGCAGCCGCAGCAGCGCCGAGATCATGTTCACTGAGGACCTCGCCGATCTGAAGGACGCTCACCCGGGCCGCTTCCAGCTCCTGCACACGCTCTCGCGCGAGCCGCAGTCCGCCGTGATCCGGGCCGGACGTCTGGATGCCGGCAAGCTTGCCGACCTGATCGACGCCTTCGGCCTACGCGACGCCGACACCTGGTTCCTGTGCGGTCCGGCGGCGGCAGTCACCACCTGGCAGCAGGTGCTCGCGGCGACCGGTGTGGACCCGGCTCGCGTCCGCCGAGAGCTCTTCCACGCCGAGTCCGCCCAGGCGCCGCGAGCGGTCCCGGTCGGCGCACCGGCGACCTCGACCTTGACCTTCACCCTCGACGGACGCAGGTCGCAGGTCGGCCTGGTGGCGGGCGAGACGGTGCTCGACGCGGTGCTGAGGGTGCGCGCTGACGCGCCGTTCGCCTGCCGCGGGGGAGTCTGCGGAACCTGCCGGGCGGTGGTGACCGAGGGAAGTGCGGCGATGGATTCCAACTTCGCACTTGAAGGCGACGAGCTCGAGCGTGGCTTCGTGCTCACCTGTCAGGCGCGACCGACCGCGCACGCGTTAAGCGTCGACTACGACCGATAGGAACACTTTCTGTGGACCAGCAAGCCGACGGACCAGACCTGGCCAAGGTCGCCGACGCGGTGACGCACGCGATGATGATCAACGACCGCGCGTCCGCTGCTGCCGGTATCAGGCTGGTCTCGGCACTGCCCGGCGATGTCATCGCAGAGATGACGGTGATGCCCCATCAGGTCAACGGGCACAACGTCTGCCACGGCGGCGTGCTGTTTCACTTCGCCGACACCGCGTTCGGGTTGTGCTGCAACACCCCCGGGCCGCAGGCCGTGGCCTACGCCTGCGACATCGTGTTCGTCCGGCCTGCCCTGGTCGGAGACCACCTCAGCGCTCACGCCACCGCGCGGACGCTGTCCGGACGCAACGGCATCTACGACGTGACGGTGACCCGTGAGGGTTCGGACGGTGTGGAGGTCGTGGCGGAGTTCCGTGGTCGCTCCCGGGTCATCGGGACCTCCCAGCCCGGTTCGGACGGCATCCGGATCGCGGGGGCCTGAGGCGATGACCGCCGCCCCGGCCGAGCGTCCGGCGCGCTATGACGTGGAGAGCCTGCTCGCCGTCGCCACCCGAGTGTTCGCCGAGCGCGGATACGACGGCACATCCATGGAGCACCTGGCGGCCGCGGCCGGGATCACCAAGTCCTCGATCTACCACCACGTCAGCGGCAAGGAGGAGTTGCTCGCCCGTTCCCTGGACCGTGCGCTCGACGGATTGTTCGCGGTCCTGGACGCCGCGGTGGAGCAGGACGCCGCCGACCCCGTCGAAGCCCTGGCCGCGGTGTTGCGCGGCTCCTGCCGGGTACTGGTCGCCGAACTGCCCCACGTCCGGTTGCTGCTGCGGGTGCGCGGGAACACCGCGACCGAACGCGCAGCGCTGGCCCGGCGGCGCGAGTTCGACCACCGGGTGACCGAGTTGGTCGCCGCCGCGCAACGAGCCGGCCGGTACCAACCTGAGGTGGAGGCCGCGCTGTCCGCCCGGCTGCTGTTCGGGCTGGTGAACTCGATCACCGAATGGTTCCACCCCGACGGCGACCTCGACGCCGAACAGATCTCGGACGCGGTGATCGCCCTGGCGCTACGGGGATTGGCGCTGGGTGTTCCCGATGGCGAGAGGGCGCACGGCGAGCTCTGACGAGGCAGGATGTGGCCATGACGACTCCGCGCCCGCTGCAGCGCACCCCGAGCCAGGATGTGGAGTCCTCGCTGATCCGGGCCGCGGACGCTGTGCTGCGCAGGGACGGCCTTGCCGGGGTGACGGTGCGAGCGGTCGCCGCTGAAGCCGGGGTGGCCCCGATGGGGGTCTACAGCCGGTTCGGCAGCAAGGACGGCCTGGTCGACGCGCTGCTCATCGAGGCCATCGACAGTTTCATCGCCGCGGTGGCGAGCTTGGGCGAGCGCGACGCCGGTGACCGTTTGCGTTCCTCGGGCCGGCGCTACCGGCAGTGGGCACTGGCCAATCGCGCGCACTACGAAGCGGTGTTCCTCGCGCGGATCGGCCTGGGCTCCCCGCAGGTCGCCGAACGGTGCCTGGCGGCGTTCGCGGAGCTGCTTGCCCAGGTCGAGTACGCCATGAGCACCGGTGCCATCCGTCCGGGGGACGTGACTGCGACGGGTCAGCAGATCTGGAACGCCGTGCACGGCGCAGTCGCGCTCGAGCTGCACGACCTGATCCTGACCGCGGACGTCGAGGCCACCTACGACGCGATGCTCGACACCGTGCTGCGCGGCCTCGCCCCCTCCTGAATCCGGATCTTCGGGTGGCGGGTGGACCTATCAGGGGCCTCCGATAAGTCGGATCGCCACCCGAAGATGCGCTCAGCCCGGAGATGCGCTCCGCAGAAGGTAGAAGCGGAAGAAGTCGTTCTCGATCGGCAGGACCTCGGCCTGGGCGAACCCGGCCTGCGCCGCCAGATCCAGCGCGGTGCTCGTTCGCAGGGCGGTGCCGAGTGCGGCGGACGGGGTCTCGGCGCGGCTGGCGGGCAGGCAGTGGCTGACGCTCCAGCCGAACATCATCCGCTCGACGGCGTCGCCGGGTGCGGTGAAGGTGTCCGCAACACGCTCGTCGACGACCAGTACGGCGCCGTCGGGTGCCAACGCGGCACGGGCGGCGGCGAGCACCTCGACCGGACGCGCCATGTCGTGCAGCGCCTCGAAGATCGTCACCAGGTCGTAGGGGTCACCGTCGGTAAGTGAACCGGCATCGCGGAGCGCGAAGGTCAGTCGGCCCGCGACGTCGGGCGCGCTCGCCTGTGGCGCCGCAGCCGCGATGGAGGCGGAGTCCAGGTCGATACCGTCGACGGTCACGGTGGGGTAGGCGCGGGCGATGGCAAGTGAGGACCAGCCGTGCCCGCAGCCCAGGTCGGCGACCCTCGCCCCGGGCAGTCCCAGCCGGGCGTGGACGGCCGGAATCGAGCCGAGCCAGTCGGCCATCTCAGTGCTGAACGCAGGCCGGTTGATCGCCGCCTGACCCTCCCTCATGTCCGGTCCGTAGGCAGCGAACGGCACGCCGGCGCCGGTGCGGAACGCATCCACCACCGCGGGAAGCGCCCCCGCGATTCCGACCAGCATCGGCGCGAACGGCGCAACGTGCGCCGGGTCGGCGGGGTCGGCCAATACCGCCGCGTGCGCACGGGACAGCGAGAACCGCCGCTCGGACTGCGCGGCAGCAGCGTCATCGACGTCGAGGATGCCCGCGACCGCCTGCTGCTCCAGCCACTCGCGCAGGTACCGTTCGTCCAGTCTGGTCTTGGCGGCCAGCTGATCAGCGGTGACGGCGCCGAGATCCCGCAGGGTCGTGTACAGCCCGAGCCGACTGCCGAGGTGCACGCTGAACATCTCCAGCGTGCCGATGGTGGCCTCGAAGAGTCGTTCGACGAGCGCGTCGCGGCGCGCTTCGTCGGCCTCGGGCAGCGTGGGAACAGTCGCGGTCATGGCAGCCTCCGTCATCGCTCAGCTGCGCAATTTATAGTCCTCGAGCAGGCGGCGGCCGATGATCATGCGCTGGATGTCTGCGGTGCCCTCGCCGATCAGGAGCATCGGGGCCTCGCGGTAGAGGCGCTCGATCTCGTACTCCTTGGAGAAGCCGTAACCGCCGTGGATGCGGAAGGAGTCCTCGACGACGTCGCGGCACCACTCGCTCGCCAGGTACTTCGCCATCCCGGCCTCGAGGTCGTTGCGGGCGCCCGAGTCCTTCGTGCGCGCGGCCCGGACCATCATCTGGTGGGCGGCCTCGACCTTGCACGCCATGTCCGCGAGGCGGAACTGCACGGCCTGGTGGTCGGCGATCTTCTTGCCGAAGGTCTCACGCTGCTGGGAGTAGAGGATCCCGAGCTCGAACGCCCGCAGCGCCACCCCACACCCGCGGGCGGCGACGTTGACCCGGCCGACCTCGACCCCGTCCATCATTTGGTAGAAGCCCTTGCCCCGACCTTCGGATCCGCCGAGCACCTGGGCCTGGGGGAGGCGGAAGTCGTCGAAGACCATCTCGGTGGTGTCGACGCCCTTGTAGCCCATCTTCTCGATCTTGCCGGGGACGATCAGACCCTTGGCGACCTCACCGAAGCCGGGCTCCTTGTCGATCAGGATCGTCGTCATGTTCTTGTAGACCGACTCGGCGCCCTCGTCGGTCTTGACCAGCACTGCGACGAGGTTCGACGAGCCGCCGTTGGTGAGCCACATCTTGGCGCCGTTGACCACAAAGTCATCACCGTCGACCTTGGCGCGGGTCTTGATCGCGGCGACATCGGAGCCACATCCGGGCTCGGACATCGAGAACGCGCCGCGCGTCTGGCCCTCGGCCATCTTGGGCAGGTAGTGCTGCTTCTGCTCCTCGGTGCCGTGCTGCATCAGCATGTAGGCCACGATGAAGTGGGTGTTGATGATCCCCGAGACGCTCATCCAGCCGCGGGCGATCTGCTCCACGACGAGGGCATAGGTCAGCAGCGACTCGCCCAGGCCGCCGTACTCCTCGGGGATCATGAGCCCGAACAGCCCGAGTTCCTTCATGCCCTCGACGATGTCGGTGGGGTAGGTGTCGGTGTGCTCAAGGTGCGCAGCGACCGGCATGATCTCCTTTTCGACGAAGTCGTTTACCGTGCGCAGGATCTCTTGCTGCACATCGGTGAGGTTCTCGGTCTGCGCCAGACGGCCCATGCTCGGCGTGCTCCTTGATCGTGGTACGGCGGGAGTGCGTACAGGATCGCACCGGGGGAGGGAGGCAGTTCATGTCGGGTGGCGAGCGGCCCGTAGGCGACGAAGGAGCCGTTGGCAGCGTGCCTCCAGGCACCTACCGGCAAACAGGATTTCGCACCCCGCCGGGGGCGACGGACGTGCTGCTGATCCGGCACGGGCAGACCGCCCCGATGCCGGCCGATGACAGCTACCCGCGTTCGGCGGAGGGCAATGCCGACCCGGACCTGTCCGAGATCGGGCGGGCGCAGGCGGATCGCCTCGGGGAGCGGCTGGGGACGGCGGCGATCGATGCGATCTACGTCTCCTCGCTCGTGCGCACGCACCAGACCGCCGCTCCCATGGCGGCGGCACTGGGTCTGACCCCGGTGGCCGACCCCGACCTGCGCGAGGTCCACCTGGGGGAGTGGGAGGGCGGGGAGTTCCGTCGACGCGCTGAACTGCACGACCCGCTGGTCACCCGGCTGTTTCGCGAGGGCACCTGGGAGGTGATCCCTGGGGCAGAGACCGCGGCGGAGTTCGGCGGCCGGGTCGGGGCAGCTCTGGCCCGGATTCACGCGGCGCATCCGGGGGATCGGGTAGCAGTGGTGTGCCACGGCGGAGTGATCGGGCAGGCCGTCGCCCTGGCGAGCGGCGCCTCGCCGGTGGCGTTCGCGCACGTCGACAACGGCTCGATCTCGCAGCTGATCCTGTACGGGGATCGCTGGATCGTGCGCCGGATCAATGACACCGCGCACCTCGGTCAGGAGTTTGCGACCGAGGCTGCGGCGGTGATCTGAGATGGCCGTCGCCGCCCTCGTGCTCGCGGCCGGGTCGGGCAGTCGACTCGGCACGCCCAAGGCATTGGTGGTCCTCGACGGGGCACGCCTGGTGGATCGGGCCGTCGAGGTCATGCGCGCGGGCGGTTGCGATCCGGTGGTGGTGGTCAGCGGCGCCGTCGCGCTCGAGGTCACCGGCGCGGTCGTCGTGGCGAACCCGGACTGGGAGACGGGCATGGGCTCCTCGTTGCGGGCCGGCTTGGGCTGGCTCGCAGCGCAGACCGACGCCGAGGTCGGCGCCGTGGCCGTGGCGATGGTCGACACCCCGGGCATCACCGCGGACGTGGTGCGCCGGATCTGCGGGACCGATGCCGATGTCGCGGTCGCTACCTATGACGGGCGCCGCGGGAATCCGGTGCGGCTCGCGCGCTCGATCTGGGGGGAGGTTGCCCGGCTCGCGGTCGGGGACGCCGGAGCCCGGGGTTATATGGCGGCGTATCCGCAGGTCGTGCTTGAGGTCCCGTGCGGAGACGTCGGTGATGGCTCCGACATCGACACGCCTGCAGATCTGGCGCGAGCCAGCGGCGACGCGGGCTGATCCGTACGGCACGCGGTGATTGCGCGATCCTGCCGCGCGGGCCACGCTGAACCGCGACCCTTGATCACCGGGGTCTGGGACGAGGGGGAGATATGCGGCTCGGGGTGGCGGGTGTGGGGCGCATAGGGGCGCTGCACGCGGAGCATGTGAGCGCGGTGATCGGCTGGGACAACGTCGTGATTGCCGACGCGGATCCCCAGCGCGCCGCGACGATGGCGGACAAGCTTCGGGTCCGCGCCGTCGCGGACGTTGATGCGCTTGTGGCGGCGGGCATCGACGGCCTGGTGGTAGCGACACCGACCGACACCCACGCCGCGCTGGTGATCCGCTGCGTCGAGGCCGGCATCCCGGTCTTCTGCGAGAAGCCGGTCGCCCCGAACATCGCCGGCACTCGTGCGGTCCTGGCCAGGGTGGCCGCCACCGCAGTGCCGGTCCAAGTCGGATTTCAGCGCCGCTTCGACCCGGGTTACGCCGGCGCGCGGGCAGCGGTCGAGTCCGGGTCCCTGGGCCAGGTGCACACCATCACCGGGCACACGCTCGACCCAGATCCGCCCGCCGCGGCCTATGTGGCTGTGTCCGGGGGCATCGTGCGGGATTGCCTCGTGCACGATCTCGACATCCTGCGGTGGGTATCGGGACAGGAGGTCGTGGAGGTCTACGCGACCGGCGCGAACCTGGGCGCGGACTACATCCGGGACGCCGGCGACGTCGACGCCATCGCCGTGACGCTGACCATGACGGATGGCTCGCTCGCGCAGCTGTCTGCCAGCCGCTACAACAAGGCGGGCTACGACGTGCGGATGGAGGTCCGCGGGCACCTCGGGTCGGTCGCCGTCGGGTGGGACCCGCGCACCCCGATCCGGTCGATGGAAGCCAACGCCCCGGTACCCCGTGAGCAGGCCTATCCCGGCTTTCTGGACCGTTTCCAGGGGGCATACGCGGTCGAGATGGCGGCTTTCGTGGAGCTCGTCCGTCACGGTGGGCCGAGCCGGTGCACGGTCGAGGACGCCCTCGCCGCGTTCGTGCTCGCCGAGGCCTGCGAGATTTCCCGGCGCGAGCGTCGCCCGGTGCGGGTGTCGGAGGTCTCGGCATGACGCCTACCGCGCAACCCACAGTCGCAACGTCCGAAGCATCGGTCGCTATTGCAGCCGCTCCTTCGGACGCTACGACGGTGGTGTCGAGATGAGCACGCCCTGGCCGCAGCGGTTGGCCGGCGCCCCGATCTCCTGGGGCGTGTGCGAGGTCCCGGGCTGGGGCTATCAGCTCCCCGTCGACCTCGTCCTTGCCGAGATGGCCGAGTGCGGGCTGCGGGCTGCAGAGTTCGGGCCCGACGGGTTCCTGCCCGATGACGGGCCCGGCCGCGCCGGCGCCCTCGCTGCACATGGGCTGCGCGCCGTCGGAGGGTTCGTGCCGGTGGTTGCGCATCGCCCCGACAGCGACCCGTTCGCGGGGCTCGACACGCTGCTCGACACCTTCGTCGGCGCCGGATCCGAGGTCGTCGTGTTCGCTGCAGTCAGCGGCGCGGCTGGCTACGACGCCCGCCCTGTCCTCACCGAGGCCGACTGGGCGCGGCTGCACGCGAACCTCGACCGCCTTGACGCCGCGGTCCGCGCCCGCGGACTGATCGCCGCACTGCACCCGCACATCGGCACCGTGGTCGAGCGCTCGGACGAGGTCGATCGAGTCCTCGCCGGGTCCGGGATCGGACTGTGCCTGGACACCGGCCACCTGCTCGCCGGCGGCACCGACCCCTACGAACTCACTCAGCGGGCCGTCGAGCGCATCGTGCACGTGCACCTCAAGGATGTCGACGCCTCGCTGGCCGCCCAGGTCCGCGACGGCTCGCTCGGTTATCACGCCGCGGTGAGCGCTGGGATGTACGTTCCGCTCGGCGCCGGGGACGCCCGCATCGCGGACGTCGTCGCGGCGCTCGAGGCCGCCGGGTACGCCGGCTGGTACGTCCTGGAGCAGGACTGCGTGCTGGCGACCCCGGACGGTGACCCTGCGTCAGCGGATTCCCAGGCTGCGGCGCTCATCCGCGCCGACGTCACCGCGAGCCTGGCGCACCTGCGTGCGGCGGTGCCCGTCCGCGCATGAGAGTTCTCCGCGTGGCAGTCGGGCCCGGACGAGGTGGCTGGCGATGGTGAGTGAGGTGCTGGTGCTGGGGCGGGTCGGGGTCGACGTGTACCCGCTGCAGATCGGGGTCGGGCTCGAGGACGTCACCACGTTCGGGAAGTTCCTCGGTGGCAGCGCGGGCAACGTCGCGGTCGCGGCGGCCCGGTACGGACATCGCGTCGCTCTGGTCAGCGGGGTCGGCACCGACCCGTTCGGGCATTTCCTGCGGCGGCGTTTGCGGGAGTTCGGGGTCGATGACACCCACCTCGTCGACGTTGCCGGGCACCCGACCCCGGTGACGTTCTGCGAGGTCTTCCCGCCGGATGACTTCCCGCTCTACTTCTTCGGCCGTGATCGGGCACCGGACCTGCAGCTGCGCGCCCAGGACCTCGATCTCGGCGCCATCGCGGACGCGTCGGTGTGCTGGGCCACCGTCACGGGGCTGTGCGCCGAGCCCAGTCGCGGCGCGACGCTGGCGGCACTCGCCGCGCGGTCACGCCGGGCACACACGATCCTGGACCTGGACTGGCGCCCGAAGTTCTGGGCGTCGCCTTCCGAGGCCGGGCCGGTGATCGGCGAGGCGTTGGAGCACGTGAGCGTGGCAGTCGGGAACCTCGACGAGTGCGAGATCGCGGTCGGGGAGCGCGACCCGCGCCGGGCCGCTGAGGCGTTGCGCGAGCGTGGCGTCTCCCTGGCCGTCGTCAAGCAAGGCCCGGCCGGGGTGCTGGCGCTGGACGACGACGGGTTCGTGGAAGTCCCGCCGCATCCCGTCGAGGTCGTGAACGGACTCGGCGCCGGCGATGCCTTCGGAGGCGCGCTGATCCACGGCCTACGCTCCGGATGGCCGACGGAACAGATCCTGCGCTTCGCAAACGTCGCCGGCGCCCTGGTCGCCGCGCAACTCTCCTGTTCCGACGCGATGCCGACAACTGCTCAGGTCGAGGCTGCTCTGGCAGGCTCCCCGGCATGACCAGCCAATGGCACCTTCCCGCGGAGTCGGCAGCTGCCGGCCCGTGGGCCGTCGAGGTCGCTCCGGGAGTGCGGCCCGGGTGGTCACACACGTCGCTGCGCACCCTCGACCTCACCCCGGGCGGTACCCACATCTTCGACACCGGCGTCGAGGAAGCGATCATCCTGCCGCTGGCGGGTTCGGCAACGGTGACCTGCGACGCCGAGACGTTCACCCTCGCCGGCCGGGAATCGGTGTTCGACGCGGTCAGCGACTTCTGTTACATCCCGCGCGATGCGACGGTCCGGATCACGAGCGCACGTGGTGGCCGGTTCGCGGTGGCCGGGGCACCGTGCGAGCGTCGGCTGACACCCCGTCAGCAGCACGCGGCGGACGTGGCGGTCGAGGTGCGCGGCGCGGGCCAGGCGACCCGCCAGGTGAACAACCTCTGCATGCCGGGCGGCTTCGAGGCGGACCGGTTGATCGTGGTGGAGGTGCTGACCCCGGGCGGGAACTGGTCCTCCTATCCGCCGCACAAGCACGACGAGGACCGGCCCGGCGAGGAGTCTGAGCTCGAGGAGATCTACTACGTCGAACTCTCCCGGCCCGGCTTCGCCTACCTGCAGGTCTACGGGAACCCGCAGCGTCCGGTGGATCTGCTCGCCCAGGTCGGACCCGGCGACGTCGTCCTGGTGCCGCACGGCTGGCATGGTCCGGCGGTCGCCGCGCCCGGCGTCGACCTGTACTACCTCAACGTGATGGCCGGTCCCGGCCTGGAACGCGCGTGGCACATCTGCGATGACCCCGCCCACGCTTGGGTCCGGGACACCTGGGCCCGGCAATCCCCGGACCCCCGCGTGCCGATGACGTCTCACCAGGGCCGCGTCACGCCATGATCAGCGGTATGACACATAGCGCGACCGCCGCGGCGACCGCCGAGGCGGCATGCATGCTGTACCGCTTGCGACACGCCGAGGCGGATGCGGCGTGTCGCAGCACTTTCGGCATGCATGCCGCGCCGATGGGGCCGAGCGCATGAGCACAGTGCGGTTGACGGTGGGCCAGGCGCTGGTCCGGTTCCTGGCGGTCCAGTACTCCGAGCGCGACGGGAAGCGTCAACGGCTGATCCCGGGGTGCTTCGGCATCTTCGGGCACGGCAACGTCGCCGGGATCGGGCAGGCGCTGCTGCAGGCGCACCTGACCAAGGAGGCGGACCTGCCCTACTACCTGGCCCGCAATGAGCAGGCCATGGTGCACGCCGCCGTCGGGTATGCCCGGATGCGGAACCGCCTGAAGACCCTGGCCTGCACGAGTTCGGTCGGACCGGGCGCGACGAACATGGTGACCGGCGCCGCGCTGGCGACCATCAACCGGTTGCCGGTCCTGCTGCTCCCCGGCGACGTGTTCGCGACCCGGTCGGCCGGTGCCGTGCTCCAGGAGCTTGAGGTCCCCGGCGAACCCGGTACCAGCGTCAATGACGCCTTCCGCCCGGTCAGCCGCTTCTTCGCCCGCGTCGAGCGGCCCGAACAGTTGCCCGCGATCATGCTCGGCGCGATGCGCACCCTGACCGACCCCGCCGAGACCGGCGCCGTCACGATTGCTCTGCCGCAGGACGTCCAGGCCGAGGCCCACGACTGGCCGGCAGAGCTCTTCGCCGACCGGACCTGGCACATCGACCGGCCCGTGCCCGACGCGGCAGCCCTGGCCCGAGCGGTCGACCTGCTGAGATCCGCGCAGCGCCCGCTGGTCGTCGCCGGCGGGGGAGTCACCTACTCCGGCGCGGAGCAGGCATTGATCGCCTTCGCCGAGGCCACCGGGATCCCGGTCGCGGACACCCACGCCGGCAAGGGCGCGATGCCCTTCGACCACCCGCTCGCCGCCGGGCCACTCGGCGCCACCGGCACTACGGTGGCGAACACGCTGGCGCGCGAGGCCGACGTCGTCCTCGGCGTCGGGACGCGCTGGAGCGACTTCACCACCGGCTCCCGGACGGTCTTCGGCGAAGGCACCCAGTTCCTCAACCTCAACGTCGCGCGGTTCGACGCTGCCAAACATGCAGGCGCGATGCTGGTCGCCGATGCCCGCGCCGGGCTCGAGGCGCTCACGGCAGCGCTCGCCGGGTACCGGACCCCCCGCGAGTGGGCCGACCGGCACACCGGACTCGCGGCAGAGTGGGCGCCGATCGCAGCGGCCGCGTGCGCCGGCGGCGGGGACGACGTGCCGATCCAGACCCAGATTCTCGGCGTGGTCAACGAGATCGTGCTCGAACGCGACGGCACCGTTGTCGCGGCCGCGGGGAGCATGCCGGGTCAGCTGCAGATGCTCTGGCGGGCGCGGCGCCCGAAGCAGTACCACGTCGAGTACGGCTTCTCCTGCATGGGTTACGAGATAGCCGGCGCCCTCGGGATGGCGATGGCCGCCCCCGGCCGCCCGGTCGTCGCGCTGGTGGGTGACGGCTCGTACCTGATGATGAGTCAGGAGATCGTCACCGCGGTGTCCGAGGGCATCCCGCTCACCGTCGTCCTGGTGGACAACAGCGGTTTCGGCTCGATCGGCGCGCTCTCGCAGTCGCTCGGCAGCCAGCGTTTCGGCACCGCCTACCGCGCCCGCAACGTCGAGACCGGTCTGCTCGACGGCGATCCGCTCCCCGTCGATCTCGCCGGTAACGCCGCCAGCCTCGGTGCCGAGGTGTTTACCCCGACGACGCTGGGTGAGTTCCGGCTCGGCCTGGAAGCCGCGCTGGACTCGGCGCGGGTGAGCGTGGTCTACCTCCGCGTCGACCCGCTGGCTCCCGCGCCGGACTCAGGTTGCTGGTGGGAGGTCCCGGTAGCCGAGGTCTCCGCGCTGGAGTCCACCCAGGCGGCTCGTCACACCTACGACAGCGCGAAGCAGGCACAGCGCCCGCTGCTCTGAGTGGTCCTCAGCCCAGCAGGCCGAGCTCGCTGCGGCCGTACATCAGGTACAGCTGGTCGGTGGTGAAAGAGTGCAGGACACCCGCGCGGGCGTCCCGGAAGCAGCGCTCCAGGACGTGGCCGCGGCCGAAGGCCATCCCGCCGACGAGCCGGCACGCGGTGTCGGTGACGCTCATCGCGGTCTCGGTGACCGACACCTTGGCCAGATCGAAGGTGGCCTTGCGGACGGGGGCCAGCTCCGGGGTGGTCCGGTTCTTCAAGGCGATGTACGCCGTGGACTCCAGGGTGCGGGCCGCGATCTCCAGATCGGCCTTCATCTTCCCGACCGCGTGCTGGACGTGGCCCTGGGCGCGGACCTCGGTGTCGGCGGAGGCCGCGGTGGCGCCGGTGTGCTTGCGACGCAGGATGTCCACGCATTCGGCGTAGGCGCGTTCGGCCAGGCCGAGATACACCCCGCCGAAGAGGATCGCCGCCCATTCGGCCTCACCGACCAGGCCGGTGCGGAAGTTCCCGCCGAAGGTCTCGGGTCCGACGTAGGCGTCGTCGAGGAGCAGCGTCTGACTCCCTGTCGCCCGCATGCCCAGGGTGTCCCAGGTGTGCTCGACGATGACCCCGGGCGTGCCGACGTCGAAGATGAACAGCGCCTCCGCCGCGGTGTGCTCGCGAAAATCTGACGGGAGGTTCCCGTCGGCATCGGTGACCGTGGCGTTGAGCGTGACGATGTCGCAGCCTTCGATCAACGTCGACCAGTTCTTGCGCCCGCGCAGGCGCCAGCCCCCGCGCTCATCCGGGATCGCGATCGTGTCGGCCAGCCCGGCCAGCCCCGCGCGGGCCTCGCTGAACGTGCCGCACATGATCGCGTTCTCCTGCGCGACCCGGCGCATGAGCTCGGCCCGGGCGCCTTCGTCGAGAGCCGGCGTCGCCCGCAGAATTCCGACCATCGCCTGGTGCATGTTGTAGGACAGCGCGATGCCCGGGTCGCCCTTGGCCAGCTCGCGTCCGACCAGCGACGTCGTCCAGATGTCAGCGCCCAGACCGCCGTACATCCGGGGAACCGCCATGCCCACGATGCCGGACGCCTTGTAGGCGGCCACGGTCTCGGTCGGGAAGCGGTTGTCGGCATCGCAACCGGCGCCGACCGCTTCGAACGCCTTGGCGAGTTCGCCTGCCGCGTCCAGCAGGCCCGCCCGCTCCTCGCTAGTGCATTGCGGGCTGTGCTTGTGCGCACCCGCGGCTACCCACGGCAGGGCTGACGGGTTCTCAGCTGAGCTCACGGAAGAACTCCTGGAGGTCGGTGACGACGAGGTCGGGCTGTTCGGCGGGCGCGAAGTGTCCACCCTTGGGCTGCACGGTCCACCGCGCCATGTTGGTGATCGTCTCGGCATGGGCCCTCGGAAGCAGCAGCAGTTCCTTGGGGAAGACGGCGAAAGCGGTCGGTGCGTCGATTGCGGGCATCCGGGTGTGCCGCGGCGGCGGCGGACCCCCGGTGTGGAAGTACTCGTGGTAGATCCGCAGGCTCGTGCCGATGGAACCGTTGAGCCAATAGATCGACGCGGTCGTGCACAGGAAGTCGCGATCGAAAACGGTGAACACGTCACCGTCGTGGTCGGACCACTCGCGCCGGCGCCCGAGGATCCACGCCGCGGTACCGACGGGGGAGTCGACCAAGGCGTACGCCAGGGTCTGGGGGTCGATCTGATGCACCGTCCGGTGGCTCATGATCGACGGACGAGCCTCGAGCGCGCGTTCCCACATCCACGCCTCGTCGGACGCGAAGTCCGCCGGCCCCAGATCGCGCAGATTCACCCCGGGCACATACGGCAACGTCATCCAGACCCCGATGAGGTGGGGGGAGAAGGCGTGCCCGATCTCACCGGTGATGATCGAACCCCAGTCCCCGCCGCCGACGCCGTAGCGTGGGTAGCCGAGCACGTCGGTCATCAGGGCGTGGAAGATTTCCCCGATCCGCCGCGCGCCGAGGCCGGTCACCTTCAGTGGCATCGAGAACCCGGCTCCCGGCAGTGACGGCACGATCACGTCGAAGGAGTCGGCCGGGTTGCCGCCGTGCGCGCCCGGGTCGGTCAGCGGGCCGATGACGGCGGCGTAGTCCCAGAAGGTCCAGGGCCACCCGTGGTTGAGCAGCAGCGGTTTCGGGCTGGGGCCCTTGCCGCGGACGTGCAGAAAGTGGATCGGCTGGCCGTCGATCTCGGTCATGAAGTGGGGGAAGGCGTTGATCGCCTTCTCCGCAGCACGCCAGTCGTAGTCCTCGCGCCAGTAGGTGACGAGGTCATCGAGCCACTCGCGCTGCACCCCGTAGCGCCACTGGTCGTTACCCAGGTCGGCGGCCCACCGGGTGTCCCGCAGTCGGGTGTGGAGGGCGTCGAGGTCCGAATCGGGGACGGCGACCTCGAATGGCTGCACCTGCGTCACGTCTGTGCTCCCTTGCACCAGGTGAGCGCACGATACTGGGGTTCATGCGGACCATCGAGCATTGGATTGACGGGGCGCCCACGCCCGGCACGGGGGCGCGTCGTGGTCAGATCTTCCAACCTGCCACCGGCGCGGTGGCGGCCGAACTCGCTTACGCGGAGCAGGCCGACGTCGATGCCGCAGTCGGGGCAGCCCGCAAGGCGGCGCAGGCCTGGCGCGAGACCTCGTTGGTGGCGCGGGCCCGGATCATGTTCGCCTTCCGGGAACTGCTGCACCGCAACGTCGATGCGCTCGCGGCCGTCATCACCGACGAGCACGGCAAGACCCTGCCCGATGCTCGCGGGGAGGTCACGCGCGGCCTGGAGGTCGTGGAGTTCGCCTGCGGCATCCCCCACCTGCTCAAGGGCGAGTACTCCGACCAGGTCTCCACGGGAGTCGACGCCTATTCCCTGCGCCAGCCGCTCGGCGTGTGCGTGGGCATCACCCCGTTCAACTTCCCGGCGATGGTGCCGCTGTGGATGCACCCCATCGCGATCGCGACCGGCAACACCTTCGTGCTCAAACCGTCCGAGCGTGACCCGTCGGCCTCGATGCTCGTCGCCGAGCTCTACGCCCAGGCCGGCCTGCCCGCCGGAGTGTTCAACGTCCTGCATGGCGACCGGGTCGCGGTCGAGGCGCTGCTGGACCATCCGGACGTCAGCGCGGTGTCGTTCGTCGGCTCCACGCCGATCGCCAAGCTGATCCATGGCCGGGCCACCGCCGCCGGCAAGCGCGTGCAGGCCCTCGGTGGTGCCAAGAACCACGCGGTTGTGCTGCCCGATGCGGACCTGGAGATCGCCGCGGCCGAGCTGACCGCCGCCGGTTTCGGCTCAGCGGGTCAACGGTGCATGGCGATCTCGGTGGTGGTCGCCGTCGGGGCCGCCGCCGACGGCCTCGTCGAACGCCTCGCCGCCCGGGCGCGCGCCATCACCGTGGGACCCGGGCACGATCCCGCCTCCGAGATGGGCCCGCTCATCACGGCCGAGGCCCGCGCCCGGGTCCGGGCGATCCTGGACGGGACCGACGCCACCGTGGTGGTCGACGGCCGGGACGGTGTCCCGGCCGGTGAGGGGTTCTGGGTCGGCCCCAGCCTGCTCGATCACGTCAGCACGGACAGTGCTGCCTACACCGAGGAAATCTTCGGTCCGGTGCTCGCCGTGGTCCGGGTCGCCACGCTGGAGGAGGCGATTGCGCTGGTCAACGCCAACCCGTACGGAAACGGCGCGGCGATCTTCACCGCCAGCGGCGGCGCCGCGCGGCAGTTCACCCGCGAGGTCAGCATCGGGATGGTGGGCGTCAATGTGCCGATCCCGGTCCCGATGGCCTTCTACTCCTTCGGGGGCTGGAAGGACTCGCTGTTCGGGGACACGCACGTGCACGGCGCGGAGGGCGTGCGCTTCTACACCCGGGCGAAGGCCGTCACGAGTCGATGGCCGCAAGCAGTTGCGGGAGCCCCGACGGAAGCGACGTTGCACTTCCCGACCGCCCGGTAGAGGCCGGTGCCACCCGCGGTGACCGCGTAACCGTTACCCGGCGGGTAGCCGCGTGAAATGTTCCTGACCCACGAGCGGCCTACGCTCGCCACCATGGGCGAGGTCATCGATCAGGTGGGGACCGCCGCTGTGGACTACGGCTCCACCGTGGCCCTGCTGGGGCAGGTGATCGCGTTGCACGCGACCCGGATCGCCCGCGAACGTTCCCGGCCGCGACCGGACCGCGCGATCATCGCTGATCTGGAGCGCAGCCGCAGCGAGGCGGTTGCCGCCTGCCGGAGTCTGAGTTCTGCCGACCCGGCCGCACTGGAGCGGATCTGGCAGCGGTGGACCCAGGTGTTCCTGGACCTGCTGACCAACGCCGCCGCGGTCACTGTCCGCGCCGGCTGAGCGCCGGTCCCGCCCCGGTCCGTCGCTATGGTCGTGGGATGGGCACCGAGCGGACGCTGACCTTCGACGTCGGCGGCACGGGTATCAAGGCAGGCGTGCTCGGACCGGACGGGTCTGTCGAGGGGGACCAGGTCCGCATCGCTACGCCGTACCCCTGCGGGCCCGACCTGCTGGTCACCACGCTGCGTGAGGTCGCGTCCGCGCTGCCCCCGGCGGACCGCCTCTCGGTCGGGCTCCCCGGGATGATCCGCGACGGCCGGGTGCTGACCACCCCCCACTTCATCACCGAGGCCGGACCGTTCACCCCGGTGCGCCCGGACCTGCTGGCCGCCTGGACCCGCTGGGATGCCGCGACCGAGATCAGCAAGGCCTTCGACGCACCCGTGCGGGTCGTCAACGACGCCGAGCTGGCCGGCATCGGTGTGGTCAGCGGTGTCGGCTTCGAGGTCTTCCTGGCCTTCGGCACCGGCCTGGGCGCCGCGTTGTTCTCCGAGGGGCGCCTGCTGCCCAAGCTCGAGCTGTCCCAGGCGCCGTTCCGCCGGGGGGACTCCTACGATCAGCAGCTGGGCGACCATGCCCGCCGGCGCATCGGGGACATCCGGTGGAGCCGTCGCGTGGCCCGCGCGCTGGGCCGCTGGCACGCGGTGCTGTGGTGGGACCGGCTCTACCTCGGCGGCGGCAACGCGGTGCGCCTGCGCGGGAACCTCGGCTACCTGGCCACCGTCGTCCCTGGCGAGGCGGGAGTCCTGGGCGGCCACAAGCTCTGGGAGTACCCCGGGCTCTGAGGCCGGAGCACACCTCGTGACGTCCGAAGGAACGGCTGCAATAGCGACCGCTTCTTCGGACGCAACGCAATGTTCTAGCGGATCGCTTCGAGGAAGGCGCGGGCCAGCGGTCCGGCGGTGCGCGAGCCGGTGTCGCCGCGCTCGACGATGACGGCGAAGGCGACCTCGCCCATGAAGCCGACGATCCAGGCATGCTTGCCGGGCTCGGTCTCGCTGCCGTACTCCGCAGTGCCGGTCTTCGCGCCGACGGTGACGCCGGGCAGGTCCAGGATCCGCGCGGTGCCGGTCTCCACGGTGGCGATCATCAGCTCGCGCAGCGTCGCTGCCTCAGCGAGCGGGGGCAGCACGAACTCCTCGTCGGCCGCCGCTGACTCCGTCGCGCCGGGCGCCGGGCTGGCGATCGCGCTGGGCGTCGCGGTGGTGAAGGGCGTCGCGGTGCTGACGGGCGACGGGCTCGCGCTCGACGCGGCGGGCGCGGGCACGGCCTCGTCGAGGATCAGGCGGGGCAGTCGCGGGGTACCCGAGGCCACAGTCGCCGCGATCGAGGCGAGGGAGAGCGGGCTCATCAGGACCCGGCCCTGCCCGATGCCGGCGGCGGCGCAGTCGACCTCGCTGCTACAGATGGGGATGTCGCCGGAGAAGCTGGCGAGCGGAAGGTCGTAATCCAGGCCGATCCCGAAGGAGTCGCCGGCCTCGGCGAGAGCGCTCGGGTCCAGATCGTCGGCCTTGCGGGTGAACACCGTGTTGCAGGACTGCGTGAAGGCGGTCCGGAACGGGATGCGGCCCAGGTCGCCGAGGCCGTCGTAGTTCTCGAACTGCTTGCCCTCGACGTTGACGGTGCGCGGGCACCCGACCTGCTCGTCGGCGGTCAGGCCGGCGCGGAACAGGGCGAGCGAGCTGACGATCTTGAATGTCGAGCCTGGCGCGTACTGCCCGTTCAGTGCCCGGTCCTCGCCGGCCTTGTCCGCGGGTCCGTTGGCCACCGCGAGGATGTCACCGGTGTTCGTGTCGATCGCGACGAGCGAGGAACTCTCCTCAGTCAGGGCCACCGCCCGCTCTGCGGCGCTCTGGATGTCGCGATCGAGACTGACCCGCAGGGCGGTGCCAGGAGCCTGGGTGAACTCCGTCAGCGTCTCGATCGATGCCCGCGTGCTCGCGTCGATGATCTCGACCCGGCCACCGGGGACACCGGCGAGCTGTTGCTGATAGATGCCCTGCAGCCCGAAGAGCCCGAGCGAGTCCGCGTCGGAGGCGGTCGGCCCGGCCTTGGCCAGGGTTTCCGCGGTGGCGTTGCCGACGGCGCCGAGCACGCCGCGGGCGAACTGGCGGGTCGGGGCCAGGGTGAGGGTGTCCTCCCGGACGAGCGCACCGGGAATCTGCTGGATCTGCGCCTTCACCTCGTCGTAGTCGCTCTGGCGCAGCACCACGGCCTCGACGAACTGGTTCTCCTCGGCCTTGTTGGTGCGGATCAACAACCCATCGACGTTGACGTCGGTGAGTTCGGCCAGGTTCTCGATCGCCCCGTCGGGGACCTGGCCGGCCACGACGCCGACGCGGTACACGGTCTGCTGGGACACCAGGGCGTTGCCGTTGCGGTCCAGGATCGGGGCCCGTTCGGGCAGTTCGCGGGTACGGCTGAAGGCGAGCCCCGGCGCGAGCCGGGGGTGCAGGATCTGCGGCGCCCAGGACACCTTCCACTCCGGCTCTGCGTCCGGTGCGGGCACGACCTGAACCAGGGTGAGCGCCGAGGCGTAGGACCAGCTGCCCAGGGCATCGAGTTCGAGCTCGACGTCGAAGTCCAGCGTGCACGGCGTCTCACCCTCGCAGCCGCTCAGGTCCCTGGCGGTGAGGGTGCGGACCTCGGGGCGCAGCGCCTCCGACATGGCGGTGAGGGCCTCGGTCGCGGCCGTGGTGTCGGTGGTGCGCGCACCGGCAGCCTCGAGCTCGTCCGCCGACCAGTCGGCGAGGAAAGCTTCGCCGACAGCGCGGGCCTGATCGGTGCGGCTCGGTCCGCCGCCACCGCCGGGCAGGCCGTCGGGTAGCGAACTGCAACCGGTGGCCAGCATCGTGGCAGCCAGGACTGCCAGCGCGTGCCGGGTCCGCGTTCCCGCGGTGAGCTTGTGTGTCATCGCTGATAGGAAATCAGCAAACTGCCGGTCGTGTCGTGATCTTGGTCCGCCCACTCACTTCGCGTCGCTGTCGAGTACGACGTCGACCGTGCGGGTGTCGTTCCCCCGGATGTAGGTCAGGGTGATTTTCTCACCAGGTGGCAAGGACCGCACCCCGGCGACGAGCGCGTCGCGGTTGTCGATGAGGCGCCCGTCCAGGCGGATGACGACGTCGCCGTTGCGCAGTCCGGCCTTCTCCGCAGCGCCGCCGGCAGTGATCTCGCGGAGCAGGGCCCCGCGCTGGGTGGCCTCGGTGGCGTCGGTGACCTGTACGCCGAGCAGACCGTGTGCGACGGTCTGGCCCTTGGCGAGTTGTTCGGCGATGACCCGCGCCTGGTCGACGGGGATCGCGAAGCCTAACCCGATCGAGCCGGACTGACCGCCCAGGCCGCTACCGAGGGAGGCGATGGCGGAGGTGATGCCGACCAGGTTGCCGTTGAGGTCGACCAGCGCGCCCCCGGAGTTGCCGGGGTTGATCGGGGCGTCGGTCTGAATCCCGTTGATCACGCTGTCCGCGCCGCCCGCGCCGGCCTGGGGGATGACCGGGCGGTTCTTCGCGCTGACGATGCCCCGGGTGACCGTGCCGGCCAACCCCAACGGGGCGCCGATAGCGACGACCTCCTGGCCGACGCGCAGCTCCTCGGAGCTGCCGAACCCGATCGGGGTGGCGTCGGTGATGCCGGTGGCCTTGATGACCGCCAGGTCGGTGACCGGGTCGGCCTTGATCAGCTCGGCGCGCACCGTGCGTCCGTCGGCGAACGTCACCGCGAGTTGTCCCTCGCCCGCCACGTGGTTGTTGGTCAGGATCAGCCCGTCGGAGGAGATCACGACGCCACTGCCACTGCCCGACGAGCCGCCGAACCCGCCGCCGGCGCCGCGGATGTCGATCGAGACCACGCTTGGCAGCACCTTGGCGGCGACCCGCTCCACGCTGCCCGCGGGCGCGTTCGCGGCCGGGCGGACGTCGCCCTCCAGGGGCGCACCGATGGAGCTCACGTTCGTCGGGGAGTCGGCGGCGTTGTAGCCCAGCGAGCCGCCGACCGCGCCGCCGACCAGGGCGGCGACGAGCGCGAGCATCGCGACCGCGGTGAGGTTGCGTCGGGGCGCACCCGGCTCGGCCGGCGGCACAGTGCCCCAGGCGCCGGGGATCGGCGCGGTCACCGCGTGCGGGGTGGCGTCGTATGCCGGCGCCGCACCGTATCCGGCGGGAGTGGCGTAGGCCGCGTCCGGCTCGTAGTGCGAGGCGCTTTCGGATCCGCTCGGCGCCTGCGCGGCTGCGGGGTTGTACTGCGGCCAGCCGTCCGGACCGGTGGTCACCTCCGATGCGGGCGCCTCCGCCCTGCGCGGCTCGGGTGGGGTGCCCCAGGGATCCCCCGAGGTGGGCGGGAAGTACGGGTCGCGCTCATCCATGGCCTTACCCTGCCCCTGCCGGCTAGGAGATTCCTATGTGTCCGTTGTGCGTGTTCATTGTGTGTCACCGATGACCACACCTGTGGCCCCAGCGTCGGGCGGGCCCGGTTACTTCCTGCCCCAACCATCAGTGTTCATCGGGGGCCACGGCCGAGGAATGCGGCAGCCGGAGCCGGAACAGGGCCCCGCCGCCGGGGGCGTGCCCGGCGGTGACGCTGCCGCCGTGCCGGGATGCGGCCTGGCGCACGATCGCGAGGCCGAGCCCGGACCCCGGCATCGTGCGGGACTCCTGCGAACGGTAGAAGCGGTCGAAGACGAAAGGCAGGTCCTCCTCGGCGATGCCCGGGCCCTGGTCGGCCACCTGCAGAACACCGTCGGCCAGGCGCACCGTCACCGTCGCGGATGGCGGGCTCCACTTGCCGGCGTTGTCGAGCAGATTGAGCACCGCGCGTTCCAACGAGCGCGCGTCGCCGTAGACGGTCCACGGCCGGGTCGTGACGTCGAAGCGCACTCCCGGCGCGCGACGACGGGCGCGTTCGACGGCGGTCTGCACGATCTCCGCAAGGTCCACTTCCCGGCCGTCGGCCCGCGGAAGGTCGTCCCGGGAGAGTTCGACGAGGTCGGTGACCAGGCCGGAGAGTTCCTCGACCTGGGCGTGCACATCCTCGAGCAGCTCACCGCGGTCGATCGCGGACAACCCGGCCCGCTGCTCGGCCTGCGTGAGCAGCTCGAGGTTGGTGCGCAGGCTGGTCAGGGGGGTGCGCAACTCATGTCCGGCATCGGCGACGAGGCGGCGCTGCAGCTCGCGGGAGCGTTCGACCGCTGCCAGCATTGCATTGAAGCTCGCCCCCAGCCGGGCCAGTTCGTCGTCCCCGCTGACCGCGATCGGGCGTAGTTCTCCCGTGCGGGCCACGTGCTCGGCGGCCTCGGTGAGACGGCTGACCGGGCGCAGGCCGGTGCGGGCGACGAACACTCCCGCGTAAGCGGCCAGGGCCACTCCGGTGAGGCCGATGACCAGCAGGGTCGTGCCGAGGGTGCGCAGCGTGTCGTCGACGTCCTCGGTGGATTGGGCGAGCACGAAGGCGGTCCGCGTCTCGGCCTGCTGGATCGCCGGGATGGCCACCACCCGGAATTTCTCCCCGTCGGCCGTGCGCGCGGTCCGAATCGAGAAGTCGCTGGAACCCTGCGCGACCCCGAGTTCCGGTGGGCCGATGGGTGGGGCATCCTCGGGACCCTTGGAGGAGATGAACACATCCTCGGAGAACACGATCGCCAGCCGGGTGCCGGCGGCGGCGAAGGTTCCCTCCGGAAAGAGGACGACCTGCATGGGGTCGCTGGCCGGAGTGAGCAGCAGCGCCCGAGCGCGCCCGAGCAGGGCGTCGTCGAAGGAGTCGTAGTACTGCACCCGCACGGTCAGGAAGGTCGCCAGGGAGATCCCGGCGACGGTCACGCCGACGACGGCGGCCACGAAGGCCGCCACCCGGACCCGCAACGTCAGTCGGCCCAGCAGCCGTGCGACCCGGCGGGGCAGGTGCGGCCTCAGGGTGGGCTCTCGCGCAGGACGTAGCCGACTCCGCGGACCGTGTGCACCACGCGCGGGCCGCCGTCGGACTCGGTCTTGCGGCGCAGGTAGCCGACGTAGACCTCGAGGGAGTTGGCCGTGGTGGGGAAGTCGAAGCCCCAGACCTCCTCGAGGATTCTCTCCCGGGTGAGGACCTCGCGCGGGTGGCGCAGGAACAGCTCCAGCAGGGCGAACTCCGTCCGCGTCAGGCGTACCTGGTGTCCGCTGCGGCGCACTTCGCGGGTGGTGGTGTTGAGCGAGAGGTCGGCGAACGTCAGCGCTGGCGCACCGCCGGGGGTCTCGAGAGGGTGGGAGCGGCGCAGCAGGGCACGCAGGCGCGCCAGCAGCTCCTCCAGCGCGAAGGGCTTGGTCAGGTAATCATCGGCCCCGGCGTCGAGACCGGCGACGCGGTCCTCGACGGCGTCGCGGGCAGTGAGCACCAGGACCGGCACGTCGTTGCCGGCGGCTCGCAGTGCCCGGCAGGCTTCCAGGCCGCCCATGCGCGGCATCATCACGTCGAGCACGAGGGCGTCCGGGTGCGTTGTGGCCACCTGGCCCAACGCCTCGACGCCGTCGGCCGCGAGATGCACGTCGTAGCCGTTGAAGGTCAGCGATCGCCGCAGCGACTCCCGGACCGCCCGGTCGTCGTCGACCACGAGGATGCGCATGGCCTCATCCTGCCTGACCAGTGCCATCGTCTGGCGATACCAGCAGACGCGCCGTCAGATCGGGGTCGTCGGTGGCGAAGGTGCGGACCGGACCGGGCGGGGTGTGGCGGGTCTCGAAGCGCACCGTGACCCGCCCCAGACCCGATCCCCAGACCCAGCCGTCGCCGTGGGCCGCGTGGGTGACGTCCTGGCCGGGGAACCAGCGCCGCAACTGCTCGGGGGGATCGGCGGCCACGGGGAGCCCAGGGGCCGCCGCACGCGGTGCCGCGAGGTCGTCCGGGTCGGCGAAGAGGTCTTCCTGGGTCCAGTCCACCAGGCCGGAGACGCCCACCCCGAGCAGGCGGATGCCGTCGGTGGTGTCGACCTCGGTGAGCAGGCGACGGGCGGTCGCGGCCACGGTGCGCGCGTCGTCGGTGGGGCCGGGCAGGGTCATGGACCGGGTCTGGGAGCTGAAGTCGTGCCGGCGAATCTTGAGGGTGACCGTCCGCCCGGACAACCCGGTCGTGCGCAGCCGGTCCGTGACCCGCCTCGCCATCCGTTCGCAGACCTCCTGGAGGAGGGCGCGCTCGACGACGTCGCGCTCGAAGGTGTCCTCCACCGAGATGGACTTTGACTCCCGATGTGGGCTGACCGGGCGCTCGTCGCGGCCGTTGGCCAGCGCGTGCAGGCCGCGGCCATGCGCCTGGCCGAGCAGGGTGACAAGTTCGGCCTCGTCGGCGCCGGCAAGATCGGCGACGGTAGTCAGACCGGCGCGGTGCAGGCGCTCTGCCGTGGCCGGGCCGACACCCCAGAGTTTGCGCACCGGCATCGGGTGCAGCAGCGCCAGCTCGGTACCGGGGTCGATGACCACCAGCCCGTCGGGTTTGTCGAGGTCGGAGGCAAGCTTCGCGATCAGCTTCGAGGTCCCGGCGCCGACGGAGGCGGTGAGCCCGGTGGCCGTGTGGATGTCGGCGCGCAATGCGGTGGCCACCGCCCTGATCCGCCTTGAGTCCCACCCGGTGCCGACGGCGGCCAGATCGACGAAGGCTTCATCGAGCGAGAGGGGCTCGATGACGGGGCTCAGTTCCCGCAGCAGCCCCATGACGATCCTTGAGGCCTCGCGATAGGCCCCGAAGCGGCCGCCGAGGAACGCCGCGTGCGGGCAGAGGGCTCGCGCCTGACCTGCGGGCATCGCCGAACCGACACCGAAGGCCCGGGCCTCGTAGGAGGCGGCGGCGACCACGCCCCGCGCCCCTACCCCCCCGACGACGACCGGCTTGCCCCGCAACGAGGGCTTGTCCCGCTGCTCGACGGCGGCGAAGAACGCATCCATGTCCACGTGCAGGACAGAAGGCTCTAGGCGCACCGGTCCATCATGGCGGTCGGCCCTCGGGCGGCATCCATGCCCAAAAGGCCGCGACACGCCGTAGGGGCCGCGGCGTGTCGCAGCAGTTCAGGCATCCATGCCGCGCGATAGCTCAGACGGAGATGGTTGCCGGCTCGGAGGCCTCGCCGGTCGCGGTGTCCGCGACGCGGAAGGTGTTCTCGCCGGTGCGGCTGGTCTTGACCCACACCGAGTAACTGCCGTCGGCGCCAATCGTGGTCTGCGCGGGGAAGTCGGACCAGGATCCGGACTGCTTGCGCTGCACGATGATCTTCGTCCCGGGCTTGAGCCCGGCTGCGAGTCCGGAAATGACGATGCGGCCGGTGCTCTTCTCGAAGACCGCCTGGGCGGTCCAGGAGTCAACCGGTGCCTGGTCGGGCTTGGCCTTGGCCTCCTTGGCCTTCTCGGCCTCGCGCTTGGCGGCCGCGGCCTCGTCGCGCAGGTCCTTGGCGGTGATGCCGGCCGGTTCGAAGGCGGCCGAACCGCCGCCGCTGAACGCGCCGATTCCGCCGCCGACGATCCCGATGATGAAGGCGGCCACCAGAGCGGCGACGATGTGCCGGGGTTGAACTGAAGACATGACGCGATCCTGACGTGCTCGGGCCGCCCCGGTGTGTCACAGGGCTGGCGTGATGTCGACGAAGAGCTCAGAATAAGCGGTTCTGTCAGCGGTGATACCCGCAGTGAGCACTCCTACGCCGATGCCTGCTCCCGCGGGCCTATTCCAGTGGCGCGGGTCCGAATCCGCCGCCGCCTGGAGTTTCGACCACCAGCACGTCACCGGCGCCCGCCTCGATGCGGTCGCAGCCGGCCAGCTCCACCACCGTGCCGTCGGCGCGCACGAGCCGGTTGCGGCCGAGCGCGCCGGGCGACCCGCCCGCCATCCCGTAGGGCGGGATCCGGCGGTGCGAGGACAACACGCTGATGGTGACCGCTTCGGTGAACCGCAGCCGGCGCCTGGCCCCGTCGCCGCCGCGGAACTCACCCTCGCCGCCGCTACCGGACCGGATCGAGAAGTCCTCGACGAGGACCGGGAAGCGTTCCTCCAGGACCTCGGGATCGGTCAGGCGGGAGTTGGTCATGTGGGTCTGCACGGCAGCCGTCCCGTGGTAGCCCTGGCCGGCGCCGGAACCCGACGCCACCGTCTCGTAGTACTGCGCCCGGGTATTGCCGAAGGTCACGTTGTTCATCGTGCCGCTGCCCTCCGCCGCCACCCCGAGCGCGGCGTAGAGCGCACCGGTGACCGCCTGGGAGGTCTCGACGTTGCCTGCGACGACCGCCGCGGGATAGCGCGGGGAGAGCATCGTGTGCGGCGGAATCACGATGTGCAGCGGGCGCAGGCAGCCGTCGTTGAGCGGAATGTCGGAGTCCACCAGCGTGCGGAAGACGTAGAGGACGGCGGCGGTGACCACCGAGGACGGTGCGTTGAAGTTGGTCGCCAGGACGGCGGACGTGCCGGTGAAGTCGATCGTCGCTTCCCGGAGGCGGCGGTCCACCCGGACGGCTACCTCGATGACCGCCCCGGAGTCGCACTCGTAGCGGTAGTGCCCGTCGCTCAGGGCGTCGATCACCCGGCGGACCGCGTCGGCGGCGTTGTCCTGCACGTGTGCCATGTACGCGCTCACGACGTCAACGCCGTGCCGATGGGTCGCCCGGGCCAGCTCGGCAATGCCCTTGGCGTTTGCCGCGACCTGGGCCCGCAGGTCTGCCAGGTTCACCTGCGGTGCCCGCGACGGGTAGGGCCCGGCGGTGAGCAGCGCCAGGGTCCCGGTGTGGTCGAACTCACCGGCCCGCACGAGCAGGTGGGCGTCCAGGCGCACGCCCTCCTCGTCGAGGATGGTGCTGTCGGCCGGCATCGAGCCGGGCTGATGCCGCCGATCTCGGCGTGGTGCCCTCGGGAAGCGACGAAGAACAGCGGGACCTGCTCGTGCGGCTGCGCCAGGTCGAGGTCGGCGGCAAAGACCGGGGAGACCACCGTGACGTCGGGCAGATGGGTGCCGCCGCGGTAGGGATCGTTGAGTGCGTAAGCGTCGCCGGGCCGCATCCGCGGGCCGTGGCGTTCGCGGACGGCGGCGACGCTCGCCCCCATGGAGCCCAGATGCACCGGCATGTGCGGGGCGTTGGCCACCAGGTGCCCGCCCGAATCGAAGACCGCGCAGGAGAAGTCGAGACGTTCGGCGATGTTCACCGACTGGGCGGTCGCCTGCAGTCGTGCGCCCATCTGCTCCGCGATAGCCATGAACAGGTTGGCGAAGATCTCCAGCTGCACCGGGTCCGGGTGGGCGTCGTCGGGGGAGGGGAACGCGTTTTCGCGCGCGGCCCGCGGCTCGGGCGCCGGCTCCGCGCGGCGTAGCTCCAGGTGCCCGCTCGGCAGCGCTGTGGCGACCCACCCGGGCTCGACGATGGTGCTCGCGCCATCCTCGATGAGCATCGCCGGTCCGGGCAGCAGCTCGCCGGCGCGCAGCTCGCAGCGGGCGAGCAGCGCGGCCTGGGTCCAGGCGCCTTCGGCGTACATCGCGACCTGGCCGCGGGCGACCGGTCGGCTTGCGGCCATGGGTGCGCGCAGGGCGGCGTCGTCGTGTTCGGCCGCCGCGGCGGTGACGGTGACCGAATCGACCGTCAACGGGCGATCGAGGGTGAAGGAGAACCGGCGCCGATGGGCGGCGGCGAACTGCGCTCTCATCTGCGCTGCGCTGCCCAGGTCCACCTCGAGGGGTGTCTCGGTGCCGTCGTAGCGGAGCAGGACCCGGGCGTCGGCGGTGATGGCGCCGCCGGTGTCGGCGAGGGCCGCCGCGGCCTCGACGCGCAGGTCGGCCGCGACCTCGTCGAGCCACGCGGTCGAGCCGTCAAGGGCTCGCCCGACGGCGCGGCTCAGGCGCCGGGTCAGGTCGGCGCTGCCGATGCCGACGGCGCACAGCAGGCCCGCGAGCGGGGGCACCAGCACGGTCCGCATCTGGAGTGCGTCCGCGACCTCGCACGCGTGCTGGCCGCCGGCCCCGCCGAAGGCCACCAGCGTGTAGGCGGCGGGGTCGCGGCCCTTGCCGACCGTGATGCGCCGGATCGCGTCGGCCATGGTCGCGACGGCCACCGTCCGGAACCCGGCGGCGGTGGCCTCGACCGACGATGCCTGCGGGGTGAGCGCGCTAAGCCCCGCCCGGGCGGCTGCCGGGTCGAGCCGCGCGTATCCGGAGGTGCCGAAGACCGCCGGGAAATGCTCGGGCGCGATCCGGCCGAGGACGAGGTTGGCATCGGTCAGGGTGGCCGGTCCGCCGCGCCCGTAACAGGCCGGGCCCGGGTCCGCACCGGCCGAGGCCGGTCCCACCCGGAAGCGAGCATCGCGCACGGACAGCAGTGAGCCGCCGCCGGCGGCGACGGTGTGGATGTCGAGCATCGGCACCGCGACCGCGAAGCCGCCGATCGTCGTCTCGGTGAGCCGGTCGATCTCCCCGGCGACCGCGCAGACGTCGGTCGAGGTCCCGCCCATGTCGAAGCCGATCACCGCGGGGTGGCCGGCCAGGGCCGCCGAGCGCGCCATCCCGACCACCCCGGCGGCCGGGCCCGAGAGCACGGCGTCCTTACCCCGCACCTGGTCTGCGGTGACCAGACCCCCATGGGAGGTCATCACCAGAACCCGCACCCCGGGCAGGGCCCCGCGCAGCTCGTTGAGGTAGGAGCGCAGCACCGGGGACAGGTAGGCGTCCAGCACGGCGGTCCCGCCCCGGGTCACGAGTTTGCGCACTGTCGCCACTTGCGCGGAGCACGTGACCTCGGCGAATCCCACCTTGCGGGCCAGACGGGCGACCGCCTGCTCGTGGGCCGGGTTGCGATGCGCATGCATGCCGACCACCGCCACGGACTCCATGCCCTCCGCGAGCGCCCGGCGGAGCTCAGGCTCGCCAGGTCGGGGGCGCAGCGGACCTCGCCGGCGGCACCGACCCGTTCGCTCATCGCGATGACCCGCTCGGATAGCGGATCGGGTCGCCGGATCCGCCGGTCGAAGATGCGCGGACGATTCTGGAAGCCGATGGTGAGCGCGTCGGTGAACCCGGCGGTGATGACCAGCGCGGTGCGGGCGCCGCGGCGGGTCAGCAGTGCGTTCGTGGCCACCGTCGTGCCGACCCGGACCTCGCTGATCCGCGTCGCCGGCAACGGGGCGTTGCGCGGAACCTGCAGCAGGTCCGCGATGCCGGCCAGGGTGGCGTCGGCGTACCGGTCCGGATCGGCCGAGAGCAGCTTGTGGGTGTGAATCTGCCCCGCCGGGTCGCGTGCCACGAGGTCGGTGAACGTACCCCCGCGGTCGACCCAGAACTGCCACCCGTCGGAGTGCTGACCCGCCGCGGCGCTGGTGTGAAAACCTTTCACCACTTCCTCAACTTCCAACCCGCGTGCCTCCACAGTTCCATCTAGTCCCAGGGGTAACTTCGAGGCAGCGCGATCCCTGGCGACGGGTACGGCGCCAGGAATTCGCACGTCGGATGAGGAAGGGCGGCCGCAACGATGATCCAGGCTCGCGACCTGCGCAAGACCTACGGGGGCCTCGCCGCCGTGGATGACCTCTCGTTCGACGTCACGCCCGGCCTGGTCACCGGGTTCCTCGGCCCCAATGGCGCGGGCAAGTCGACCACGATCCGCCTCATGCTGGGGCTGGACTCCGGCGAGGGCACCACGCTGTTCGACGGTGTGCGCTACCGGGACCTGCGCCACCCGCTGCGCGAGGTCGGCGCGGTCCTCGACGAGCGGTGCTTTCACCCGGGCCGGCGGGCCCGGAGCCACCTGATGATGCTCGCCGCCTCCCAGGGCATCGGGCGCGCCCGGGTCGACGAGGTCATCGAGTGGGTGGGGCTCGGTCCCGTCGCCCGCAAGCGCACCCGGCACTACTCGCTCGGCATGACCCAGCGCCTGGCCCTGGCCGCGGCCTTGCTCGGTGACCCGCGCGTGCTGATTCTCGACGAGCCGGCCAACGGGCTGGACCCGGCGGGCATCCAGTGGCTGCGGGGCTTCCTCAAAGCGTTCGCCGCCGAGGGCCGTGCGGTGTTCGTGTCCAGCCACCAGCTCGGCGAGATGGCCCAGATCGCCGATCACCTGATCGTCATCGATCACGGTCGCCTCGTCGCCGATGAGCCGACCGAGGTCTTCGCCGGTCGCAGTTCGCGGGCGAACCGGGTCCTGGTCCGCACCCCGCACGTGGAGCGCATGCGCCGCCTGCTCACCGAGGTGGGCGCGGCGGTCGAGCGTTGCGAGGACCACCAGCTCGCGGTCGGCGGCGTCGACAAGGCCCTGATCGGCGAGCTGGCGTTCCGCAACGGCATCGTCCTGCACGAGCTCACCGTCACCTCGGCCCCGCTGGAGGATGCCTTCCTGGAGCTCACCTCCCCGGGCCGGCACTCCCGCATCGAGGCCTTCATTCCCGCTCAGGCGACGGATTCCCTCCGGACTCAGGCGGTCGTGGCCGACCTCGCCGCAGGTGACTGCTGGGAGGCCAGCGGCTCCGCGTGGGGACTCGATGAGCAGGAAACCCAAGCCTTTGACCTCACTGAGGTACGGAACGCGATCTCGCATGACACCGGACCCCGTCACGCCGCCGGAAAGGGTGTGCGATGAGCACGCTGACTCGTTCTTGCCTGGGTGCCCTGCGGCTGGAGTGGATCCGGCTGCGCTCCTTGCGCTCGACCTGGACGCTCGCCCTGCTCGCCCTGCTGACCGCCGGCGGCGTGGCGTGGTTCGTCGCCCGGGACATCTCCAGCGGCATCGAGCAGATCTCCGACCAGTCCACGGTGCTGAGCCTGCTGACCGGCGCGGCCGACCTCGGCCCGGTCTCGGTCATCGCGATCCTGGCTGGTCTCGTCGGCGTGCTCGCCTTCGGCTCCGAATATCGCCACGGTCTGATGCCCGCGACGTTGGTCGCGGTGCCCCGCCGGGGTGCGCTGCTCGCCGCTAAGCTGGCGGTCCTCGCCGCCTTCGCCGGCCTGCTCGCCGTTGCCTGCGTCGCCGTCGCCTACGCCGTCGGCCGGGTCGAGATCGGCAGCGCCTGGACCACTTCGGTCCTCACTGAGGGCCAGGTCGCCCGCGCCCTGGCCGGTTACGTCGGCCTGGTCGTCCTGACCGCGGTGCTCGGGGCCGGATTAGCCGCCATCGTGCGCAGCATCCCCGTCGCAGCCATCGCCTTACTGGCCATCCCGGCCGTGCTCGAACCCGCCCTGGTGTGGGTCGGGACCCGCTCCGGGTTGCCGGTGGGCGACGCCGAGTCCTACCTGCCGTTCACCGCGGGTGTGCAGATGCTCCAGGTCCCCGGCGCCTCGGGGCCGGCCGAGGGGGTGACCTCGCTGGATTCCCTGCTCGCCGGGGGAGTGCTCGCGGCCTTCGTCGCGTTGGTAGCCCTCGTCGCCGCGGGGATGTTCGCCCGACGCGACGCCTGAACCGCACTGGTGTGGATGGCAGGATTCCGCCATGGCCTTCCACATCACCAACGACCCGGCCGCGGATGCCGTTCTCGACGAGTACCCGCTCGCGGTCGTCATCGGGATGCAGCTCGACCAGCAGTATCCGATCGAGCACGCCTTCCGGGGCGGCTGGAAGATCCTGACCCGGTTCGGGACCTTGGAGACCGCCGCGATCGCCGCCGCCGAGCCCGAGGCCTTCAAGGCGCTGTGCTCGCACACGCCGGCGATCCACCGGTTCCCCGGCGCCAAGGCTGCCGCGGTGCAGAAGCTCGCGGCGCTGGTCGAGTCCGACTACGACGGCGACCCCACGCGGATCTGGACCGAGGCCAGCAGCGGGGACGACCTGGTGCAGCGACTTGCAGCGCTGCCGGCTTTCGGCCCGCAAACGTCGAAGATCTTCGTCGCTCTGCTCGGCAAGCAACTGGGCGTGCAGCCGCGCGGCTGGAAGGCCGCGGCAGGGGACTACGCCCTGAAGGGATATCGATCCGTCGCCGACGTCACCGGGCCGGAATCGCTGGTCAAGGTCCGGGAACATAAAAAGGCGATGAAGGCCAAGGCCAAGGTCGGATCCTGACGCTCCCATCCATGATCTGTCTCACTCTGTAGGCGGGTCGACACGCCCCGATCCGACACCAGCGGCGAACACGTGCCAAAATGCAGGGCGCCGCGGAAGAGTCGACGCCCGTTTTGGGCGCTTTCCCCCCGGGCGCGTCCCCCGGGTTTGCCCCCCGGGCGTGTTGATCGTCGAGAGGTTGTTCGTGTCGGCCAGGTCGTCTGAATCAGCTCCAACCGTCGCGGCCGCTGCCGCACGGCCCGCCAGCGTCACCTCTGAGGTGGACGCGGCCCCGGCCAAGGCGCCGACGAAGGCCGCAGCTACCAAGGCCCCCGCCAAGGTCACCAAAACTGCTGCCGCCAAGGCTCCAGCGAAGGCTCCGGCGAAGGCCGCTGCCACCAAGACCGCGGAGAAGGCTCCGGCCACCAAGGCGGCGGCGAAGGCTCCGGCGAAGCCCGCCGGTAAGGCGATGACGCGCAAGGCGGTGCCCGAGACGGCGGCGTCGACCGAGGGTGAGAACGCCGTTGCCTCGGACGCGAAGGCGGTCGCCGCCGCGCAGGCGGCCGGAACTGCGGTGGGCGCGCCGACAGAGGCCGGCCCTGCGGACTCCGAGGTCGAGGCCGAGGAGTTCGTCCTCTCCGACGACGACGAGGACGACGCGCCGGCGGCGCAGGTCGTGCAGGCCGGCGCCACCGCCGACCCGGTCAAGGACTACCTCAAGCAGATCGGCAAGGTCCCGCTGCTCAACGCCGAGCAGGAGGTCGAACTCGCCAAGCGCATCGAGGCCGGGCTGTTCGCCGAGGAGAAGGTCAACAGCGAGGAGAAGCTGACCCCGAAGCTGCTGCGCGAGATGCAGGTCATCTCCGAGGACGGCCGCCGGGCGAAGAACCACCTCCTGGAGGCCAACCTGCGTCTGGTCGTCTCCCTGGCCAAGCGCTACACCGGCCGCGGCATGTTGTTCCTGGACCTGATCCAGGAGGGCAACCTGGGCCTGATCCGCGCGGTCGAGAAGTTCGACTACACCAAGGGCTACAAGTTCTCGACCTACGCGACGTGGTGGATCCGCCAGGCGATCACCCGCGCGATGGCCGACCAGGCCCGCACCATCCGTATCCCGGTGCACATGGTCGAGGTCATCAACAAGCTCGCCCGGGTGCAGCGCCAGATGCTCCAGGACCTGGGCCGCGAACCCACCCCGGAGGAGCTGGCCAAGGAACTGGACATGACGCCGGAAAAGGTCGTTGAGGTCCAGAAGTACGGCCGTGAGCCGATCTCGCTGCACACGCCCCTCGGTGAGGACGGCGACTCGGAGTTCGGTGACCTCATCGAGGACTCCGAGGCGATCGTGCCCGCGGACGCGGTGTCGTTCACGCTGCTGCAGGAACAGTTGCACTCGGTCCTGGACACCCTCTCCGAGCGCGAGGCCGGCGTGGTCTCGATGCGTTTCGGCCTCACCGATGGCCAGCCCAAGACCCTGGACGAGATCGGCAAGGTCTACGGCGTCACCCGCGAGCGGATTCGCCAGATCGAGTCCAAGACGATGTCCAAGCTGCGCCACCCCAGCCGCTCCCAGGTTCTCCGGGACTACCTGGACTAAGTGCCGCGCCGCGTGTCGGGCGCTGGATCAGCGCGGCAGGGGCCAGGTGTGGACCGGCGCCCCGGTGTGCATGTGCTCCCAGTACTGCCCGGTCATCGCGCGCACCGCCACGCTGCGGTCGAGACCACGAGCCTCGAAGGCGTCCACGGCCGCCAGCTGCCATGAGGCTCCGTTGACGCCCCGAGCGCAGCGGGCCTCGATGACGGAGAGCACCTCGTCGCGCTCGGCCGCACTCACCCCCCACGCGTCGAGGCCGTCGGCGGCGATCGGCAGGAGTTCGGCGCGGATCAGATCGGGCGCGGCCTGCTCTGGACGGCCCGGCCACTGCAGCTGTGCGGCGATGCCGTCGCGCGCGCCGGCCCGGAAGTTCGCCCACGCGGCGGCATACGGCATCCGCTCCCACACCGGGTGCTCCGCTTCGGCCAGGCCGCGGATCAGACCGACGCAGAACGCGGCGTTGGCGATCGTGTCCGCGATCGTCGGTCCCGAGGGCAGCACACGGTTCTCGACCCGCAGGCTCGCCGCACCGTCGAGGACCGCGTAGACCGGCCGGTTCCAGCGGTAGATCGTCCCGTTGTGCAGGCACAGCTCGCTCAGCGTGGGAACTTCGCCGGCCGCCAGAGCCGCCAGCGGCTCCTCGTCGTCGCAGATCGGCAGCAGTGCCGGGAAGTAGCGGACGTTCTCCTCGAACAGCTCGTGCCCGGAGTTGATCCACCGTTCGGAGAACCACACCCGGGGCCGTACGCCCTGCGCGATCAGTTCGACCGAGCGGGTGTCGGTGGACTGCTCGAACAGCGGCACCCGGGTTTCGGCCCACAGGCGGCGTCCGAACAGCAACGGTGAGTTCGCACCGACCGCGAGCTGCACGCCGGCGATCGCCTGAGCGGCATTCCAGTAGGCGGCGAACTCCCGCGGGCCGGTGTCGACGTGGATCTGTGCGGAGGTGCACGCGGCCTCCGGGGCGACGGAATCCGCCACCAACTCCAGCCGTTCCCGGCCCTCGATGGCCACCTGGAACGGTTCCCCGCGCGCGGTGAGGATCTGTTCGTTGAGGGCGGCGTATCGGGTCCCGTCCGACAACGCGTGTGCGCCGAGGTCCTCAGGGCGCAGGGTCGGCAGGATGCCGATCAGCAACAGCCGGGTGCCCAGGCTCGCGGCGGCGGTGTCCGCCCGGGTCAAGGCGCCGTGCAGCTCCGCGCTCATGGCGCGCAGGCCCCCCGCGGCCAGATCCCGGGGGGCGGCGTTCACCTCGATGTTGAACCGGCCCAGTTCGCTCTGCCAACGTGGGTCGTCGATCGCGGTGAGGATCGCATCGTTGTTCATCGACGGATCAAGGTCCGCGTCGATCAGGTTGACTTCGAACTCGAGGCCGATCCGCGGGTTTGAGCCGCTCGCGGGAGACGGTGCTGCGCAGGCATCGCGCAGGATCTCCTCGAGCGCCTGCAGGCTGCGGCCCAACTTCTCCCGATATCGACGGCGGTCGTTCGGGGAGAACGTGTCACGCTCGATGTCCTCGCCCACGCCCGGAACCTACCCCCCGCCCAGGCCGCTGACCCGCTTTATCGGATGCAGGCCGGCGCAGAGGTGCCGTTTCCTGCGCACCACCACAGCACCGGCGCGAATCTTCTCAGGCGGCAGGCCCCTCGACGCCGATCATCCAGGGCACGCCGAAGCGATCGGTGCACATCCCGAACGCCGGGGACCAGAAGGTCTGGCTCACCGCCATGGTGACCTCGCCGCCGTCGGCGAGGGCGTCGAAGATCCGCGCCACCTCGGCGGGATCAGCGGCGCTGTAGCTGACGGCCGCGCCCTTCTTCGGCCCGCCGTCCCCGCTCGGGTCGTCGGAGGCCATCAGCAGCCCATCGCCGACCTTCAGTGCCGCGTGCATGATCAAGTTCTCGCTGCCCGCCGGCATGGCGCCCTCTGGTGCCTGGGCCGCGTCGCCCGCGGGGACCTGCCCCATCGTCATCAACTCCAGCTCCCCACCGAAGATCTCCTGATAGCGGGTGAACGCCTCGCGGCAGGTGCCGGTGAAGAACAGGTACGCATGAAAGGACATCGCAGTCTCCGCCTGGTGTCGAGGTGGGCCGGTGTGGGCGACGGTACGCGCCGGCGAGGGCACAGCAAAGGCCCGCATCCGCGCTTGGCGGATACGGGCCTTTGCGCTGGCTCAGCCCTGGTTGAGCGGGAGGGCGAGGCCGACGATCTCGCCGCGGCCCGCGGCGAACTTGCCCACGTTCTTCAGGCTGCCGTCGAGCAGGTCGACGACGAACAGCGTGCTGCGATCGCCGTTGCTCAACGCGGCGTAGGCCACGTTGCGGGTGGATTCGCCGCCGCGCAGGAAGGAGTAGATGTCGAAGCCGGACGCTGCTTTCGCGTCACGACCCAGGTTGCCGGTCGGCGCGGTCGCGCCGCCGTTGGCCGGTGACTGGATGACGATGCGGTCCTTGTCGGTGTCCAGGTCGAACAGCGTGGTGGCGGTGGCGGTCTTGGCCAGCTTGTCGTTGTTCGTGTACGCGGCGCCGGTGATGCCTACGGCGTCCTCGGTCAGCGGGGCCGGCGCAACGGCACCTGGGATCGGGCGGGTCAGCGCGCCGTCGACGGTGGTGGCGCCGTCGGCGACGTTGACCCGCAGGTTCTGGCCGGCGTCGCTGACGATCCGCAGGCGGTCGACGGTGGAGTTGAAGTCGACCCCGAACGAGCTGCCCTTGAGGTCCTCGCTCATCGACGCGACGCGCGTGGCCTGGGCGTTCTTGGAGGACACGGTGTAGATGCCGCCGGCGTCGCCGATGCCGTAGAGCTTGCCGTTCTCCGGACGGTAGTCGATCCCGATGAGCTTGGTGTCACCGTCGCTGAGCCCGGAGACCTTGCCGATGCTCTTGGCAGCGCCCGGATTGTTCACCTTCAGGCACAGCAAGGCGTTGTCCGAGGTCAGCGCGACGGCTTCCAGCCCGCCTCTGGTGTTGTTGTTGCCACAGTCCTTGGCCTTGGCAGCCGGGGCGGCGGAGGCCGGGATGGCGGTGAGCGCGAGCGCGCCGATGGCGGCTGCTGCGAGCGCGGTGCGTGCAGGCTTCATTGATGTCTCTCCAGGATGCAGGGAACAAATCCGTCCGCTAGTAATACGAAGCTGGCTCGACCTCGGATCCTGCCGAACGGGTGATAGTTATCCCCAGGTGGTGGCCTGGCCCCGGCATCGGGGAGCGGCGCCACGGTGCCGAGTAGGCCCCACCGGCAGGTGTACGAACGCGAACGCGGCGGCCACCGGTGAGGTGACCGCCGCGTCATCGTGGCGTGCAGGAGCCGTCGAGCGGCCCTACGGCTAGCGCTCCTCGTCGGCCGCGCGGGCCGGCGTGGCGACGAGTTCGCCCGACTGGTCGTGGAACTCCGCGGCGATCGCCCGCAGCTTGTCCTCGTAGGCACGCCCGTGGTGGGCACAGAACAGCAGGTCGGAGCCGCCGTCGAGGACGACGCGAATGTAGGCCTGGGCTCCGCACCGGTCACACCGGTCGGTGGCGGTCAGGGCGGTGGTCGTGGCGAGCATTGTGGTCACGGTCGCCTCATCTCGTCGAGGTGGTTCACATGTCGTCTGCGCTTGTAGTGAGCTGACTGCCTAGTGAACAAGCCGGCGATGCTGTTTCGTTCCCGCAGGCTCACCGTACCCGGTGTGTTCCTGCAGACATCCACGCCTTGATCACATCTCGCCAACTCTTGTACGAGCTGGTGTCTTGCCGTGACCTACCCGAAAGGCGCTGGTAGCACCTTGCGTATAGGTATTTCGCTGCCGTGTCCTCGTTGGACTGTTCACCTAGTGTCCAGGTTCCCTCGAACTTCGAAATCGGCCGTTCGCCCGGGGCGGATCAGTCGGAAGGACGATGCCAGATGAGGCGCGGCGCGCCGGGATCGGCGCGCCCATCCGGGCTAGGTAGCCTGCAGGTGTGACAGCCCAGACCACCGCGATGCGTGACACGTCAGGCGCGGGTTACACCGCGCGGCATCTGCTGGTGCTGGAGGGGCTGGAGGCAGTTCGCAAGCGCCCGGGCATGTACATCGGGTCCACCGACAGCCGCGGACTCATGCATTGCGTGTGGGAGATCATCGACAACTCGGTCGATGAGGCCCTACCGGGGTATGCCAGCACAATCGCGGTCACGTTGCATGCGGACGGGTCCGTCGAGGTCGGCGACGACGGCCGTGGGATCCCGGTGGACGCCGAACGCAAGACCGGGCTGTCCGGGGTCGAGGTCGTGATGACCAAACTGCACGCCGGCGGGAAGTTCGGGGGCGGCTCCTACGCGGCCACCGGCGGCCTGCACGGGGTCGGCGCCTCGGTGGTCAACGCGCTCTCGGCGCGGCTGGACGTCGCGGTGGACCGCGAAGGCGCCACTCACACGATCAGCTTTCAGCGCGGGACGCCGGGCAGCTTCGCCGGCGAGGGGCCGACGGCGGCTTTCACCCCGGTCTCCGGGCTCACCAAGAGCCGCCGAGTGGCCAAGAAGGTCACCGGGACCCGGACGCGGTTCTGGCCCGACCGGCAGATCTTCACCGCAGACGCCGCGCTGAGCCTCGTCGAGCTGCATGCCCGGGCACGCCAGACCGCCTTCCTGGTGCCGGGACTGCGCATCGTGGTGACCGACGCCCGGACAGCCCCGGCGTCCACCGAGACCTTCCAGTTCGCCGGGGGGGTCGCGGAGTTCGTGGAGTTTCTCGCCCCGGACCCCGCGATCGCCGATCTGCTGCGGATCACCGGCTCCGACACCTTCACCGAGACCGTCCCGGTGCACGACGAGGCCGGGCACACCATGGTGTCCACCGAGGTCACCCGCGACCTGGGCGTCGACATCGCCCTGCGTTGGGGATCTCAGTACGACACTGTGGTGCGCTCCTTCGTCAACATCATCGCCACGCCCAAGGGCGGCACCCACGTCGCCGGTTTCGAGCGCGCGATGGTCAAGACGGTCACCGATGCCGCGCGGGCGGCGAAGTTGCTCAAGGCAGCCGACGAGACCCTTACCAAGGAAGATGTGCTGGAGGGCCTGACCGCGGTCGTCACCGTGCGGCTCGCGGAGCCGCAGTTCGAGGGCCAGACCAAGGAAATCCTCGGGACCTCGGCGGTGTCCCGGATCGTGGCCAAGATCGTCGAACGGGAACTGCGGGCGTTCCTGGGCAGCACCAAGCGGGCCGAGAAGGCTGCCGCCCGGGCGATCCTGGAGAAGGTCGTCTCGGCGGCGCGAACCCGGGTAGCTGCCCGCCAGCACAAGGAGAACCAGCGCCGCAAGAACGCCCTGGAGACCTCGTCGCTGCCGGCCAAGCTGGCGGACTGCCGCAGTGAGGACGTTGACCGCAGCGAGCTGTTCATCGTGGAGGGGGACTCGGCGCTCGGCACCGCCAAAATGGCGCGCAACTCCGAGTACCAGGCTCTACTGCCGATCCGCGGCAAGATCCTCAACGTCCAGAAGTCCTCGCTCGGGGACATGCTCAAGAACACCGAGTGCGCCGCGATCATCCAGGTGGTCGGCGCAGGATCGGGGCGCACCTTCGACCTCGATGCCGCGCGCTACGGGAAAATCGTGCTGATGACCGACGCCGACGTCGACGGCGCCCACATCCGGTGCCTGCTGCTCACCCTGATCCACCGTTACATGCGCCCGCTGGTGGATGCCGGCCGCGTCTACGCCGCGATGCCTCCGCTGCACAGGATCGACGTGATCAACCCGGGCAAGAAGGCCAACGAGACGATCTACACCTACAACGACGAGCAGATGCGCACCACGCTTGCAGAGCTGCGGCGCAAGGGCCGCAGTGTGAAGGAACCGCAGCGCTACAAGGGCCTGGGCGAGATGGACCACGCCCAGCTCAAGGAGACGACGATGAACCCGGCCTCGCGGACCCTGCGCCGGATCACCGCCGGTGACCTCGCTGAGGCCGAAGGGATCTTCGATCTGCTGATGGGCAATGACGTCGCTCCCCGCAAGGAGTTCATCGTCTCCTCGGCGGCCACCCTCGATCGCTCCCGTATCGATACCTGAGACCTCGGCGTAGGGTTTCCCTCCCAGAGTCAAGGAGGCGGTCATGAAGCGCTCGGTTGTCCTTGGTGCAGCGTTGCTGCTGACGTTGGGTGCCTGCGGGTCCGACGATGACGAGGTCGAGCTCAGTGTGGCGGGACAGGATCCGACCCCGGCGCCAGGTGCGAGCGCGACCCTGCAGGACCCGGCGGGCGCGACCGTCGGCACCATCACCTTCACCGACGAAGGCGGTCGCACAGTGATCGTCACCGACCTGGTGGGCGCCGAGGGGGTCAACGGCGGGTACCACGCCTTCCACCTGCATGCCAACGACCTACCCGATGCCGGCGAGGGCTGCCAGGCCGACCCGGCGGCGCCGCCCGCCACCTGGTTCCAATCGGTGGACGGGCACTGGAACTCCGGCTCGGGCACTCACGGCTCCCACACCGGGGACCTGCCCTCGGTGTTCGCGATGGCGGACGGCACCGCGAAGGCGCGCTTCACCACCGACGCGTTCACCGTCGAGCAGGCCAAGGGTAAGGGCGTCATCCTGCACGCCGGACCGGACAACTACGGCAACGTCCCGGTAGGTACCGGCGAGGATCAGTACACGGCCAATGGGGCACTCGCGACCGAGAGGACCGCCAAGACCGGCAACGCCGGTGACCGCATCGCCTGCGGAGTTATTTCCTGACGTAGCCTCAGATAAGTGCCACCGCGGCATGCATGCCTTGCTGGCCGCGACACGCCGAGGTGCGTGCGGCGTGTCGCGCGACTTTGGGCATGCATGCCGTCAGCGCAGGGCGCGGAGTCCAGTCCGCACCTGGTCGACGAAGAGCTCCGGCGCCTGCATCGCGGCGAAGTGACCCCCGGTGGCGGGGACGTCGAAGTAGCGCAGGTTCGGGTACCGGGTGCGGGCCCAGCGCTCGGACAGGGTGAAGATGTCGTCCGGGAAGCAGGAGTAGGCGGTCGGTGCGGGGACCGGGCTGAAGTCGGTGAAGACCGCGCCGAGGGACTCCCAGTACAGGCGGGCGGAGCTCGTCGCCGTCCCGGTCAGCCAGTAGAGGCTGATGTTGTCGAGCAGGTGGTCGCGGGAGAACGCCGGCTCCGGGTGCTCCACCCCGCTCCAGGCTTGGAACTTCTCCAGGATCCAGGCACATTGCCCGGCGGGGGAGTCGGTGAGGCCGTAACCGAGGGTCTGCGGCGCCGTCATCTGCTGCTGGGAGTACCCGTTGCCGCTGGCCGCGTAGGCGCCCATCTTTTGCAGGCCGGCCTGCTCGTCCTCGGTCAGCTCGCCGAAGGCCAGCACGGACTCGGGGTTGGCGATCGCGAGATTGAGGTGGATCCCCTCGACGGCGTGCGCATGGTGCTCGGCGCCGAGCGCGGTCGCGATGATCGCCCCCCAGTCCCCGCCCTGGGCCAGGAAGCGCGGGTAGCCCAGAGCGGCCATCACCTCGACCCAGGCCGAGGCAATCTTGGGTACGCCCCACCCCGGTTTCGTGGGCTTGGCGCTGAAGGCGAAGCCGGGCAGTGACGGGCACACCACGTGGAACGCGTCGGCCGGGTCACCGCCATGGGCACGCGGGTCGCTCAGCGGCCCGATGACATCCGCGAACTCCATGACGGACCCGGGCCAGCCGTGCGTCATGAGCAACGCCTTCGCGTCCGGCTCGGGGGAGCGGGCGTGAAGGACGTGGATGTCGACGCCGTCGATGGTGATCAGAGCCTGCTCGAAAGCGTTCAACCGCTTCTCGGCCCGCCGCCAGTCGTAACTCGTCGCCCAGTACTCGCAGACCTCGCGGACGTAGTCCAACGGAATGCCCTGCGACCAGTCGCCCACGGTCTGCGCGTCCGGCCAGCGGGTGCGGGCAAGCCGCTCGCGCAGGTCCGTCAGGTCGGCTTCGGGAATGTCGACGCGGAAAGGGGTGATGGAGGCCATGGGGGGAGCTTAGGAGGAACCGACCGGCCCGCCCAGGGCGGCGACGGGCTTGTCGAGGCGGACCCCCGAGCCGTCGCGGCGACCGTCGGCCTCAGGCAGGGGGACCGGAGCGCCGGTGGGCCCGCTGGCCTTGGCCGGAGCCGGGCCGGCCCAGCCCAGGGTGAGGACGTCCTCGCCCTTGAGGAAGCGGTGACAGCGCACGCCGCCGGTCCCGCGGCCTTTCCCGGGGTACTCGTGCAACGGGGTCAGTTTGATGGTGCCGAAGCCGTCGTCGAGGGTCCCGGTGCTGCCCGCGATGGTGACCAGCACCGACTCGGCGTCGGACTCGACGCTGCCGAACCAGAGCACGGACATCTTGGGGGCGAGACGGATGCCGGCCATGCCGGCGGCCGAGCGGCCCTGCGCGCTGACCCCGGCGGCGCCGAAGCGCAGCAACTGGGCATCGGTGGTGACGAACACCAGGTCGGCGCCCTCGGTGGGCTGGGCGATGCCGACGACGCGGTCGCCCGGCTTGAGCGCGATGATCTCCCACTCCTCGCCCTTGGCCGGAACGTCGTACTTCAGGCGCTTGACGACGCCGGCGGCGGTGCCGATAGCCACCGGCGGCGCGGCCGGGTCCAGGCTCACGAGTCCCACGACCTTCTCGCCCTTGATCAGCGCGGCGAACTCGGTGACCGGTCCGCCGCCGGACAGTGCGGGCGGGCTCGCCGTGGGGGGCAGAGAGGGCATGTCCGTGATCGGTACCCGCAGCATGCGTCCGGTGCTGGTCACGACACCGACGTAGCCGCGGGCGGTCGCCGGGACGCACGAGATGACGACGTCATGCTTGGCGCGCGAGCCTTCCGTCGGCAGCGGGTCGGCATTGGTGGTGCGGGCGAGCAGGCCCGTGGAGGACAGCAGGACCCAGCACGGGTCGTCGGTGATCTCCAGCGGCACTGCCGCCGCCGGGACCCCGGCGGACTCCAACAGGACCGTGCGCCGCGGGTCGGCATGGGCGTCCGAGATGGCCTTGAGTTCGTTGCTGACGGTCTTACGTAACAGGGTGTCAGATTCCAGGATCGCGGTGAGGGCGGCGATGCGTTCGCGCAGCTCGCCCTGCTCGCGCTCGAGCTCGAGCTTGTCGTAGCGGGTGAGGCGGCGCAGCGGAGTGTCCAGGATGTAGGTGGCCTGGATGTCGGAGAGGTCGAAGATCTCCATCAGACGGGTCTTCGCCGACGCGCTGTCATCGCTGGTGCGGATGACCGCGATGACCTCGTCGATGTTGAGCAGCGCGATCAGCAGACCATCGACCAGGTGCAGGCGGTCGGTGGCCTTGCCGCGCTGAAACTCGCTACGCCGCCGTACGACGCTGAAGCGGTGGTCGAGGTAGACCTGCAGCAGTTCCTTCAGGCCGAGGGTGAGCGGTTGCCCATCGACGAGGGCGACGTTGTTGATGGAGAACGAGTCCTCCATCGGGGTCTGGCGGTAGAGCTCGGCCAGCACCGCGTCCGGGTTGAAGCCGCCCTTGACCTTGATGACGAGGTTGAGCCCGCGCTCGCCGTCGGACAGGTCGGTGATCTCGGAGATCCCGGCGAGCTTGCGGGCGGTGACCAGGTCCTTGATCCGGGCCATCACCTTCTCCGGACCCACGCCGTAGGGAAGTTCGGTGACGACGATTGCCTTCTGACGTGTCGTCACGGCCTCGATGTGTGCGGTGGCGCGGATCTTGAAGCTGCCTCGGCCGTTCTCGTACGCCTCGCGGATACCTTCCAGTCCGATGACCGTGCCGCCGGTGGGCAAATCGGGGCCGGGGATGAAGCGCATCAGCGCGTCGAGGTCGGCCTTCGGGTGCGCGATCAGGTGCCGGGCGGCCGCGATCACCTCGCCGAGGTTGTGCGGGGCCATGTTGGTGGCCATGCCGACCGCGATGCCGGCGGCGCCGTTGACGAGCAGGTTCGGGTAGGCGGCCGGCAGCACCGCCGGCTCGCTCTCCCGGCCGTCGTAGTTGGGGGCGAAGTCGACGGTGTCGGAGTGGATGTCGCGTACGAGATCCATCGCGGCCGGGGTGAGGCGGCACTCGGTGTAACGCATGGCGGCCGGGCCGTCGTCGAGACTGCCGAAGTTTCCCTGCGGATGCACCAGCGGCAGGCGCATCGAGAAGGGCTGAGCCATCCGGACCAGGGCGTCGTAGATCGCGCCGTCGCCGTGCGGGTGCAGCCGGCCCATCACCTCGCCGACCACCCGGGCGCTCTTGACCGTCGCGGTGTCCGGGCGTAGGCCCATCTCAGCCATCTGGAACAGGATCCGGCGGTGGACGGGCTTGAGACCGTCGCGCGCGTCGGGCAGGGCCCGGGAGTAGATGACGGAGTACGCGTACTCCAGGAACGAGCCCGACATCTCCGCGGAGACGTCGGTCTCGATGATCTGCTCGCCGGGGTGGGTCGGGGGAGAGGGGTACGCCATGGGCTGATTCTCCCGGGTGGCAAGGGATCCGCGCTGCAGCGGCGCGCTCTGCGATCAGTCCCGTCGCACCGCTTGCGGCGACGCTTCCCAAGTCCTAGTGTCGAACATGTGTTCGACAAATGGTCGACAGGGGGACTTCGATGGTGACTGGCTACACCGACGCCTACCCTGGAGTGGTGGATGTCCTGATCCTCGATGCTCCCCAGGCGATGCTCGATGAGCGGCGCGCCCTCGGCCTCGACAGACGAGACGAGATGTGGGACGGGGTTGTGCACATGGTTCCGCCGGCCAAGGACGCTCATCAGGGCCTGAGTCTGGAGTTCTACGACGTCGTAGGCGCTCTTGCGCGGGCGCTGGGTCTGGTGCCGCGGTTGGAGACCGGATTGTTCGATTCGGACTCCAACTTCCGGGTCCCGGACCAGCTCTACCGTCGTCCGGATCACGGGTCCGAGCGCGGCGCCGAGGGTGCCGAACTGGTCGTCGAGGTGCGCTCGCCGAACGACGAGACCTACCGCAAGATGCCGTTCTACGCCGAGCGGGGTGTGCGCGAGATGCTCGTTCTGCATCCCGAGCCTCGCGCGTTCGAGTTGTACCGACTGGTCGAGGGTGAGCTGCGTCAGGTCGCTCCCGATGACGACGGTTCGGTGGTCAGCGAGGTCCTCGGGATCACCCTGCGAGTCACCGACGGTGCCCTGCACCTGACCTGGTCTGGCGGCGCTGCGGCGATTTAGGCTCGGCAGGTGGCTGCTGACACTCGGGACGGCTCCGAGCCGAGGGAGCCGCCGTGGCGTCCGCTTGCGGCTCCGGCAAGGTGTCTGGACGGGCTGGGCCTCACGCTCAGCGCCTGGACCGGCCAGGAGGCCGATGCGTTGTACGCAGCGATCGCTTCGTCTCGCGAGCATCTGCTGCCGTGGATGGGCTGGGCGCAATCGGCATCTCCGGACAACACCACGAAGTTCCTGGCGTCAGCGGCGCACGGATGGGCGGACCGCTCGGTCTTCGAGTACCGCATCGGGCCGCCCGGGGGCGGGCCCGGAGTGCTTGGCGCGTGCGGCCTGATGGCCCGCACGGACCCGGGGGAACTGGAGATCGGCTACTGGGTGCGGGTCGACGTCGTCGGGCGTCAACTGGCCACGCGCGCCACCGCGCTGCTGGTCCGGGCCGGCCTCGCGCTGGCTGGAGTCGAACGGATCCTCATTCGCCATCACCCGGACAACGCGCACAGCCGTGCAGTGCCGCAGCGGCTCGGTTTCCGGCTCCTGCCTGGCACCGTCGACGGCCCGCCCGGCAGCGGAGAACGTCATTGCGGGTGGGTTCTGACGGCCGCGGATATGCGGTGCGCCGATTGAGAGCTTGGCCGGGGCCCTGGGCGCCTGTAATGCGCAGCGGGTCAGTTCCGGGCGGTGATCGGCGTCCGGAACTGACCCCTGGCGCATTAGGCAGGTGACTGTGCTCAGTAATGAGCAATGGGTTGGGCTCAGGCCTGGTCATTCGCGGTTCGGTGGCGGTGGCGATCAGGACGCCGGAGAAGGAGCCGAGCAGGTTCTCTAATCGCTCGCCGAGGGACCTACTCTTTGCGCTGCGCGCTCCCGATCCCGGACGCTGCCGGGCGCCATCTCGGGGTCCGACGCGGCGTTGATCAGGGCGTTCTCGAGGGACGCCAGCCACGCCTTGACGGTAGGGCGCGGGACGCTTTCGGTGCGGATATCCACGGTGTCGGGGATCACCGCGAGCGAGACGTCCACGACGTCGCCGTCCTGCTGCGTCACGAACACGTGCCGGATCTCGACCGGGACACTCGGTTCGAGCGGTGCGCCGGTGGCGCCGAAGCGGACTACCCGCCCATCCGCGAGCGTGCGGTACCGGCACACATACCCGGGTACGTCCGGGGCACAGCCCGGCTCTCCCTGCGGTTCGGTGGAGACGCGCACGTGCGCCCGTGCGGTGTATCCGTCCGGTAAGCCCTCGGCGCTGGGGCTTCCTCGCGTCACCACGAGCGAATCCTGGAACGGCGGGGTAGCCGTCGGGTTCTCCGGTTGGAAGTCCGGGCCGAGTGCGGCGCGCAGGACGCGGAGGTTGATGGCGTGTGCGCCCGCTTCGTCCAGCCCGGTGCTGGCGGGCGCCGAAGTCGCCGCCGGTCCCGCCGGGGGCAGCACGACGAGGCGGTCGTCGGTGCCCAGGCTGGGGCTGCCGGCAATCAGGGCGATCGCGGCGGCGCCGGCCAGCACGGCCGCGGAGGCCCCCCCGAATGCCTGGCGGCGGCGCCGGATTCGGCGTCCGGCGACGATCGCCGGGGCGGTCACGTCACGCAGCGCGGGCTCGGACCCGGTCCGGGCCGCCCGCAGCATCGCGACAACGTCGTCCTCGTCCAGCGGCTTGTCAGCGGTCATCGGGATTCTCCAGTTCCTGCACCGACGGTGGCCCCGTTAAGGAGCGACCGCATCCCGGCCAGGCCCTTGGCGGACTGGCTCTTGACCGTGCCCGTGGTGATGCCGAGCAGCGCCGCGGTGGCCTCGACGTCGAGGTCCTCGATGTAGCGCAGGACGACGACGGCTCGCTGCCGGGCAGGCAGCCCGGACAGGGCGGCCACGACCTCGAGGGTCAGCCCATCGGTGTCGGGTGTGCCGCGCTCAGGCAGGCGCTCGGCGGCGTGCTCGCGGCGCCAGGGTCGGCGCCGGTCGTCGATCGCCGCGTTGACGACGGCCCGGTGCGCGTAGCGCTGCGGGCCGTCCTCCCGGTTGATCCGCGACCAGCGCGCGTAGACCTGGGCCAGGGCGGTCTGGACGATGTCCTCCGCCCGGTGCCAGTCACCGCACACCAGGTACGCCACGCGGCGCAGTCGACGCTGGGAGGCGCGCACGAACGTCGCGAACTCCTCCTCGTCGCCGGAGCCGACACCACTGGGTCCCACCGCGAGCCTCATCCCGTTGGGCGCGTCGGGCCAGCATCGGATGTCTCCCGCACCCGGCGCTGCCCTCTTCTCTCCCAGTCTTACGGAATTGGTGCCCCCGGAGGTTGCCGCGCAGGCCAGAAATCTGCGCGAGCGCGGGTTGGGTGCCCTCCAATGCGCTGCGGGCCGAAATCAGGCGGTGATCGACGCCCGAAACTCACCCGCTACGCATTAGACAGGTGCCGTTGCTCAGTAATGAGCAACGGGTGGGGTTCTCTGTCGTGGGGGTGGGTCTATCTCGACCCACGCGCGTGATCCCGGAGCGCACGAGGAACTGCCCGGCCGGGTGCAAAGATGGGTGACATGGCGGACACCGGCGTTTTCCAGCACCTGCGCTCCACGATCCAGCGCGGGGGTTACTACCCCGAGCTGGTCGCCGAGGGCATCGAGGTCGCCGCCGGTCAGGAGCCGATCCGCGCCTACCTGGTCCACCAGGAGACGACGCTCGATGGCGAGGAGATCCGCCGGCACGTCACGGTCCTCGCGCTCACCCCCACCCGGCTGATCGTCGGGCATACCGACGAGCACGGCTCCGACGAGAACAACCCGGTCGCGCACGCCACCACCTCGACCGAGAGCCTCGCGCTGAGCCGGATCTCGGCGGTCGTGCTCAGCCGCACGGTGGCCGACCCCGCCCGCTACAAGGTCGGCACCGCGCCGACCGAGGTGGTCCTCACCGTCGGCTGGGGCGCAGTGAGCCGGATCGACCTGGAACCGGCCAGTTGCGGGGACCCGCAGTGCGAGGCCGACCACGGCTACACCGGCACCGTGAGCAGCGATGACCTTTCCGTACGGGTGAGTGAGGCCGGCGACGGCAAGGAGTCCGTGGCGGAGATGCTCGCCTTCGCCAGCGCCCTGTCCGCGGCGGTCGGTGCGGTCGCCGGGTGAACTCGCCCACCCCCCACGCACCGCCTGCCCCGGTTCCGCCGGCCTACGGAACCGCCGCGCTCGCCGACGTGATGCCCTCGGTCCTGGCCGCACTCGGGGTCCCCGGCGAGCAGGGCCCCCTCGACCTCGAACTCCCCGAACGGGTCGCCGTCCTGCTCGTCGACGGTCTCGGCCTGGAACAGGTGCGGGCCCATCCCGAGCAGGCGCCCTACCTGAGTTCCCTGCTCGGCGAGGGCCGGGCGCTCTCGGCCGGCTTCCCCTCCACCACGGCGACGTCGCTGACCTCGCTGGGCACCGGGCTCCCGCCAGGCAGTCACGGCGTCCTCGGGCTGGCGACCAAAGGTCCGGACGGGCGCCTGCTCAATGCGCTGCGCTGGGATCCCGCTGTCGTCGACCCGGCGGCGTGGCAGCCGAACGCAACGGCGTTCGAACGTGCGGTGGCGGCCGGGGTCCGGGTGTGTTCGTTCGGTCCCGGAAAGTTCGCCGGCAGCGGTTTGAACGGCGCGGCGTTCCGCGGGGTGCAGCTGTCCGGGTGCGAGTCCGCCGGTGAACTCGCCGCGGGCACGCTGGACGCGCTCGCCGACCGGCCGGGCGCCGGGCGGGTGTTGGCCTATACCTACTACGGCGATCTGGACGCGACCGGCCACCGCCGCGGGGTGGCCTCGGCCGCCTGGCGTCATCAACTCGCCCACGTCGACATGCTCGCCATGCAGATCGGCACGGCGCTGCCCCCCGGTGCGGCGTTGCTGATCACCGCTGACCACGGGATGGTCGACCTGGCCGCGTCCGAACGGGTTGATTACGACACCGAGCCCGCGCTCCGCGCCGGTGTCGCGATGCTGGCCGGGGAACCGCGAGCGCGCTACATCCACGTCGTCCCCGGTGCGGTGGCTGACGTGGCGGCGGCCTGGCGTGACCGGCTCGGTACCGGCTGGTGGGTATGCACCCGCACCGAGGCGGTTGCCGCCGGCTGGTTCGGGCCGGTGCACTCCTCGATGCTGGAGCGCATCGGTGATGTCGTCGCGGTGGCAGCGGGCGCCGGCAGCGTGATTGCGACCCGCAGTGAACCGGCGTTCGTGGCCCGCATGATCGGCATGCACGGGTCGCTGACCCCCGCTGAGCTGACGGTGCCGCTGCTCACCGCCCGCGGCTGACGGAGCGGGTCATGGAGCAGGTCCTAGAGCGGGCGCACGCCCAGCGCCTGGACGGCGCAGACCCGCTCGCGAGTTTCCGCGACCGGGTCGTCATTGCCGACCCGGACCTGATCTACCTCGACGGGAATTCGCTGGGCCGGCTGCCCACCTCCACCGGTGAGCGCCTGCGCGCTGTCGTTGCGGGCGAATGGGGTGCGGCGCTCGTCGGCTCCTGGAAGGACTGGATCGAGTTGCCCAGTCGGGTCGGTGACGTCATCGGCGAGCACCTGCTCGGCGCGCTCCCCGGCGAGGTTGTGGTCAGCGACTCCACCACCGTCAATCTGTACAAGCTCGCTGCGGCTGCCCTCGACGCCCGGCCGGACCGGCGCGTGATCGTCACCGACGACGACAACTTCCCGACCGACCGCTACGTCCTCGACGGACTCGCGGCGGCGCGCGGCCTGGAAATTCGCACCGTGACCGCCGACCCGACCCACGGCCCGTCGCTGGCCGACATCGCCGGCGCCCTGGACACCGACGTCGCCCTGGTGTCGTTCTCGCACGTCGCCTACCGCTCGGGGGCGCTGCTCGACCTGGCTGCGGTCACCGCCGCGGCGCATGAGGTCGGCGCGCTGACGCTCTGGGACCTCAGCCACGCGGCCGGATCGGTCCCGGTCGCATTGAACTCCGCCGGCGCCGACCTGGCCGTGGGCTGCACCTACAAGTACCTCAGCGGCGGACCGGGTGCGCCCGCGTTCCTCTACGTGCGCCGCGACCTGCAGGCGCAGCTGCGCCAGCCGATCTGGGGATGGTTCGGCCAGCGGAATCAGTTCGCGATGGGGGAGCATTACGACCCCGAGCCTGATGTCCGGTCCACCCTGACCGGGACCCCTGCCGTGCTCGGCCTGGCCGCGGTCGACGAAGGTGCGCGCTTGCTCGCCGACGCAGGCATTGATCGGCTCCGGGCCAAGGGCATGGCGCTGACCTCGCTGCTGTGCGAGCTCACCGACGCCTGGCTCGCCCCGCTCGGATTCACCGTGGTCAGCCCGCGTGATCCCGCGCTGCGTGGATCACACCTGACGCTGCATCACGAGCAGGCCTGGGCGATCTGCCGGGCGCTCGCGGCGGAGGCCGCCGTGGTGGGGGACTACCGCGAACCCGACCGGCTGCGGTTGGGCCCGGCCCCGCTCTACACCCGCTTCGTCGACGTCTGGGACGCCGCGGACCGTCTCCGGCGCCTTATCGCGGCCGGGGGCCACCTGCCCTACGCCGGGCCCCGGACCCGCGTCACCTGATCCCACCCTCCTAGCGTCCGACCTACCGAGCGCCATAGGTCACATCTGGTCGGACGTCAGGGATCCCACCCTCCTAGCGTCCGACCTACCGAGCGCCATAGGCCACATCTGGTCGGACGCAACGGGGAGACGGACCGGAGCCCCGGCCGAAGGTGCTCGGCCGGGGCTCCGGGGTGACGTGCGGTGCGGGCGGTGCTGTGCGTTACGGCGTCGGAGCCGTGGTGGGCTCGGTCGACGAGGTGGCCTCGGGCGCCGTGGTCGCCGCGGGGTCGGCCGGGGTGACCGGGTCCGTAGGCGCGGTGTCGGTGTCCGACTCGGTGGCCGTCTCGGTGTCCGTCTCAGTGCCCGTCTCAGTGGCAGTGGCCGGGGCCTCGGTGCCCGGGGGCACGAAGGTGGTCCCGTTCTTCTTCGCCTCCAGGTAGGCCTTGATGTACTCCTCGGCCTTCGCCGCGTCCGTGGTGCCCTCACCGGGGTTCACACCCGGCCGGACCAGGGAGTAGACGAGTTCACCCGGCTGGGAGTCACCCGGCTCCATGACCTCGAGCGCCGCGGCGGTGTACTTCGACGAGGCGTTCCACAGGTAGAAGCCGTTGATCCCGGCGTCGGCAGCGGCCTTGATCTGGGCCTTGACCTCGGCCGTGCCGTAGCTGACGCCCAGGGTGAAGTCCTGCAGCCACGGGACGATCGCGCAGTCCGTGCCGAGGACCAGCCGGTTGAACTCCATCATCGAGCGGTGGACGATGTCGTAGGGCTGGCTGTTCGGCTTGGCCACGCTGTACTCGCCCGGTCCCCAGTGCGACGGGTAGACCATCGGGGACAGGAAGTCCAGGTGCTTGGCCATCTCCGGGATGTCCTGCGCGACCGAGACCGGAGTGAACGCGGAGATGCCGTAGACCGCGGCGCCGACCGTGGCGCCGGCCGCCTTGGTCCGCTGGCCCGCAATCTCGACGAAGTCGACGATCGCCTCGGTGGCGGTCCGGTCACCGATGCCGGGGTAGACCTGCCCGGTGTTCTCCGGCTTGCGGATGTAGTCGTACATGATCTGGTCGAAGCCGAGCTTCGCGGCCTCCTCAGCCAGACCGACGTTGTAGTCGATGACGTCCTGGTTCGCGAAGTTGGTGAACGAGGCGACGCCGTAGTTGCCGGCGCTGTACGCGTTGCCCGAGGCGTCCTGGATGACCATGTCCATCTTGCCGTTGGCGACGGCGTACTTGGCCAGCTTCGGGTCACGGAAGGCGACGATGCGGCCGGTGACGGTGCCACCGAGGTCGTGGATCTGCTTGAGCGCATCTGCGGCGACGTAGCGGTCCGACCCCGTTCCGGCGGCCTTGGCCAGCGGCACCTCGGACTGGTAGCCGATGATGCCGTCCTCGTCCTTGATGTCGAGCTGGATGTTGTCGATCTTCTTGTCCTTGAGCAGCTGCAGGATCGGCTCGCGCAGCGTCGAGGAGGCCCAACCGAAGGCGGTCAGGTGGACCGAGCGGGCACCGGAGGAATTCAGCGTCGGGATGACCGCTGCCTGCTCCGCGACGTTGCCGGCGGCGTCGGTGGCCACGACCATCGAACCGCGCGGGGCGACATCGAAAGCCCGGCTGAAGGTGCCGTCCTCGGCCATCTCCAGGTCCGCACCGTCGATCTGGAGCTTGTCCGCGCCCTCGGCCTTGCCGGTGAGGGTGAACGGCGCCTTGGCGTCGACCGGCTCGGCCGGAAGGTTCAGCGTGATCACCGGAGCGGTGGTGTCCAGGACGAACGTCTTGGACGTCGTCGAGTTGCGACCGGGCAGCCGCCCCGCCTTCGACGCGGAAATCGTGTGCTCACCATCGGTCAGGCCAGTGGGACGGAAGACGATCGCGTCGCCCTCCTGGGTACCCGTGACCTCGGCGCCGTCGAGCTTGAGCGTGACGTCCGACATCTTGGCGCCGGTGATGGTGAACGCGAGGTCGGAGACGGTCTCGGCGTTCAGCGGAGCCCCGCCCACGTCCTGGTTGGCGACGAGGTCCACAGCGGACCCCGCACCCAACGGCGACGCGGCAGCGCCGACGGCACCGAGCACCAGGGCGACCCCGGTGACAATGGCGACGTTGCGTCCGGTCTTGCGCTTGCTGTTCCCTGTCCCGGCCGCAGGCGTGCTCGGTTCTCCGGATGCCCCCCAGGGTGCAGGCGGTGTTGCGTCAGTGCCCGTCATATCCCCATCCACCTTTTCGAAAGTTGTCGCGTCGCTGATTCTTGAGCCATGTGTGCGACGTTCCCCCACATTTGCGTTCCCGCTGCGTCATGATCGCACTCAACAAGATCGTCTGCACTGGCGTTGCACAAGATCAGAGTGCAGTACCAACAACTACTAGGGGGGAAAATGCGGCGACCACGTCTCGTCCTTGCCGCGGCGCTTACCGGAATGTTGCTTACCGCCTGCTCGGACAGCGGTGACAGCGCTGTCGAGGCCATCAACGCGGGGGCCTCGACCACACCGGAAGCTGTGCCGGCATCGCCCACTCCAACGGCGGAACCGACCGAAGCCTCGGTCGCGGTCGACCCCGCCTCGGTGAGTGCGAACGAACTGGGGCAGGTCCCCGTGATGATGTACCACGTGGTCAAACCGGACCCCAAGGGTGAATACGACCAGTCGCCCGAGGAGTTCAAGGCCGAGCTCCAGCGCCTTTATGACGAGGACTACCGACCGGTCACCGCGCAGGATTTCGTCTCTGGCAATATCGACATTCCGGCCGGAATGCATCCGGTGGTCCTGACCTTCGACGACTCCACGGTCAGCCAGGCCCAGATCGGCCCGGACGGCAAGCCCACCGCGGACACCGCGCTGGGCATCCTGGAGGCTTTCGGGGAGGCCAACCCGGACTTCAAGCCGACCGCGACGTTCTACGTCAACAACGGCTCCTTCTCCGATGCCAAGGTCATCCCGTGGCTGGTCGAGAACGGCTACGAGGTCGGCTCGCACACCGCTACCCACGCCAACCTCAAGCAGATCTCGGATGCCGGCGTGCAGAAGGAGATCGCGACGAACGTCGCGGAGGTCCAGGCCGCGGTGGACGGCTACACCGTGACGACGTTCGCGCGGCCGTTCGGCATCGGTCCGGTCAACGCGGTGCTCGCCTACAAGGGCACCGACGGCACGACCAGCTACGACTTCTCCGGCGTGATGCTCGTCGGGTCGAACCCGTCGAAGTCGCCGTTCGCCGCGGACTTCAACCCGTTCGGGATTCCGCGGGTGCGCTCGGGTCTGGGCGACCAGGAGCTGGACTCGAAGTACTGGCTCGACGTGCTGGAGAAGAACCCGAAGTCGCGCTACACCTCCGACGGTGACCCGGAAATGATCTCCTACCCGTCGACCTCGACGGTGCAGATCGGCGACGACTGGAAGGCCAAGGCACAGTCTTACGACCCGAGCGGCTCGAGCACCGAGTCGTCCACGGGTTCGGCGAGTGCGACCCCGGCCCCGACGTCGGCCAGCACTGCCGCCGCGGTGGAGCCGAGCGCTAGCGCGACGCCGTAGCTCACGCAGCACGAAAGGGCCGGTCACCTCGGGGGAGGTGACCGGCCTTCTTTCGTGCGCCGACCGGGACTGATGTGTGGAGGCCGGCAGTAGCGGGGGTGCGGGAGCTTCAGTCGCGGCGCTTGGTGCCGAAGACGATGTCGTCCCAGGCCGGAACGCTGGCCCGGCGGTTACGACCCGAGCTCCGCGGCGGCGCGGACGCACTGGCTCCGGTGAACTCCTCGCCGTGCCCGTCGTGGGTGCCGGTGCGCGCCGTGACCACGGACTCGACCTGCTCGGTGCTCTCCCCGGACACGGTCATGGGCGCCGGCATGTCCATCGGAAGCGTCGGCGCCTCGATGGTGGGTCGCCGCGCAGGCTGCGTCACAGCCGCAGGAGCGGGCGGCGCCACGGGCGCCGGCGGAACGGGCCGCACGCTCGCAGCCGTCGCGGCGGCCGCAGTGCTGCGCACCGGTGGCGCCGGCGGGAGAACTGTCGGGGTCTGTCGCGGGGGAGTGACCACGGTGGCGGGCCTCGGCGCTGGGGACCCGACAGCAACCGGCTCGGGCGTGCGCGCGAGCACGTCGGGCCGCCGCGGCGCGGCGGTCTCGACCTGGCGCGTGGACGTGGGCACCGGCACGCGGACCGGCTCCGTCGCGGCGGTGGTGTCGACCTCGAGCGCGGCGGGCAGCGGGGAGGTTGCCGGACGCGGCGTCGGCGTGGCCGCCGCCAACGTCTCGGCGGTACGCACCGGGGAGATCAGGGAGGGCAGTTCGGCGAGCCGCGGTACGAAGGGCCCGCGTGCGGGTCGCTCGGCGAGCTCGGCGGTGATCCAGCGTGCCTGGTCATTGTCCGCGAGCACCGTGCGGGCACGGGGGTCGAACACGAACGCCGCCACATGGGTGTCGTCGTCGTGGGCGTACCCGAGTTGGACGATCCACCGCCCGTCTTCGCGACGCCAGGAATCGCGCTCGACGTCGGCAACCGCGACGCCGATGGTCTCCATGCGCGCGAGCAGGGCGTCGTCCAAGGTCTGCGGCCGGGTCTCGGCGGGACCAGGGCGACGCACAGCCGCACGACCGGCCTGGGTGGCCATGTATTCGCGCTCGGCCAGGACAGGGCCCTCGAACCGGCGTACTCGCTCCAGGTGCACCCCGGAGGCGCGAGCAACCTGCTCGGCGCTGGCGCCGGCCCGGATCCGGGCCTGGATCTCACGCGGGCGCAGTTGGCCCTCGGTCTCGAAGTTGAGCTCGCCGACGCGCGCGCGGTCCCCCCGGACGGCGGCCCGAAGCCGCTCGTCCATCGGTAACAGGAACTTGTCCCCGACGGGGGAACGCAGGACCAGGTGGGTCCCCCGCTCGTTCGCTGCAACCAGACGTAGTTCCTGCATGACCGAAGGCCTCCTGCTGCGCGGGCATTGAGGTAGGTCATGAGTTTCTCGTCTGCACCCGCCAAAGCGGTGGAGGCTCGGCGGGGCGAAGGCGGCGTGTCGGAGCAAACGGGTGAAAGCTAGGCGATATTGACCACACGCGAGGAGATGTCACGGCGATTCCGGCCGGTCGCGGAGCGGCTGGCAGGATCGCAGCTGTGAGCGAGCGCAGCTACGACGCATTCCTTCTGGTTTCCTTCGGCGGTCCGGAGGCACCCGCGGACGTCCTGCCGTTCCTGGAGAACGTAACCCGCGGCCGTGGGGTTCCGCCCGAGCGCCTGGTCTCGGTGGCCGAGCACTACCACCACCTCGGTGGGCGCAGTCCGATCAACGATCAGTGCCGGGCATTGCTCGTCGCGATCGAGGCGGAGTTCCGAGCGAGGGGCATCGACCTGCCGATCTACTGGGGCAACCGCAACTGGCACCCGATGCTCGCCGACACCTTTACCGCGATGGCAGCTGACGGGGTCCGGTCGGTGCTTGCGATGACGACGTCGGCCTACGCCTCGTACTCCGGCTGTCGGCAGTACCGCGAGGACCTCGCCGCGGCGCGCACCGCCGCCGGGGCGGAAGGTATCCACATCGACAAGATCCGCCACTACTTCAACCACCCGGGCTTCGTGGAGCCGATGATCTCCTCGACGATCGCGGCCCTGGATGCCCTGCCGGGCGGGCTTGCAGAATCCGCGCCCCTGGTGTTCACCACTCACTCGATCCCGATCGCGATGGCTGAGCGCGCGGGACCGGACGGTGGCGCTTACGTGGCGCAACATCGCGAGGTCGCACGGCTGGTAGCCCAGGGGGTCACCGTGCGAACCGGTGTGGCTCACCCGTGGGAGCTGGTCTTCCAATCCCGCTCCGGACCACCGTCCGTTCCGTGGCTGGAGCCGTCGGTCGAGGAGCACCTGCGCACGTTGGCCGCCGGTGGGGTGCGCGGGGTGGTCGTGGTCCCGATCGGGTTCATCTCCGACCACGTGGAGGTCTGTTACGACCTCGACATCGAGCTGCGAGAACTCGCCGACTCGCTCGGCATGGCGATGTCCCGGGCGGGGACCGTCGGTGTCGACCCGGCGTTCGTGCGGGCTGTCGGGGACCTGGTGCGCGAGCGGATCGACGGCGGCCCGCGGGCAGCCGTGGGTGAGCTCGGGCCGAGCCACGACACCTGCCCCGCAGGGTGTTGTGCGAACCTGCGCGGACCCACACCGGCGGCCGCAGGCCAGGACTGAGCAGATCAAGCAGATTGAGCAGATGAACTCTCACCTCGACAGCGACCCGGACCGCACCCCGGCCGAGCTCCTGGACATCGCGGTCGCGCTGGCCCACTCGGCGGGTGAACTGCTGCTGCGCTACCGCGCTGCCGGCCGGCCGGCGACGGAGTCCAAGTCGACCCCCACCGATGTCGTCACCGCCGCCGACCGCGCCGCAGAGGCATTGATCTGCGAGGGGCTGGCACGCCTGCGGCCCGCGGACGGCATTCTCGGCGAGGAGGGCGCAGACACCCCCGGCACCTCGGGGATCCGCTGGATCGTGGACCCCCTCGACGGGACCGTGAACTACCTCTACGACCTCGGCGCCTGGGCGGTCAGCATCGGCGCGCAACGTGCGGGGACCTCCGTTGCCGGGGTCGTCTTTGTGCCCTCGACCGGGCAGACCTTCTCCGCGACGCGGGGCGGCGGTGCGTTCTGCGACGGCCGCCGGCTACAGATCGGCGAAGGCCCCGACCTGGACCGGGCGTTGGTGTCGACGGGCTTCGGCTACGACGCCCGCCGCCGTGCGCACCAGGTCGAGGTGTTGCGCCGCGTCCTGCCGGCCATCCGCGACATCCGCCGCCACGGCGCCTGCGCCGTCGATCTGTGCACGCTCGCCGAGGGCAGGATCGACGCCTATTACGAGCGTGGCGTCAACCCCTGGGACTGGGCAGCCGGGGGCCTGATCGCCACCGAGGCGGGGGCGCTGATCGGGGGTCTGCACGGCAACGAGCCGTCACACGACCTGCTGCTTGCGGCCGGGCCGCGGTTGTTCGGGCCCCTGCACGATCTCCTCGCCACGGCCGGCGCCGGCCACGAGAGCGGATTCATCGAACCGGTCACCGGATAGGCGTGGCGCTCATCACGGGGTCCGGGTAGTACTCCCGGGGCGCCGGTGAGGCACAATCGCGGCCCCGGATGCATACTGCGCTGCTAACCCGCACCGCAGATCCGCCCGCCCCCGCTGGAACACAACGCACGCTGCCAGGAGAGCACTCAACCGATGGCTACTGATTACGACGCTCCGCGCAAGACCGACGATGAGCTCAACGAGGACAGCATCGAGGAGCTCAAGTCCCGTCGCGTGGACAAGAGCGCCGGTGTCGTCGATGTGGACGAGGCCGACCTCGCCGAAGCGCATGAGCTGCCCGGGGCTGACCTCTCCGGGGAGGAACTCAGCGTCCGGGTGCTGCCCCGCCAGGCCGACGAGTTCACCTGCTCGTCGTGCTTCCTGGTCGCCCACCGCAGCCAACTTGCCAGCGAGAAGGGCGACGTGTTGCTCTGCCGCGACTGCGCCTGACCGGGCGGCCGTCGGCGGAGTTCGGTCCTAGAACTCGACCGGGCCGATGCCGGGGGGCAGCGCGCCGGTGGCCGAGCGCCATGTCGAGGCCGCACCCCGGGTGAGGATGAGCTTCACCACGCCCACCGTCGCTCCGGTGATCAGGGCCCACAGCAGGGCCTGCGACCACGTCGTGTCGGGGTTCTCCGGCTCGGGGGGAGGGTCCCCGCCGGTGGCCGCACGCCAGGCCGAGCCGACCGCCTTTTTGGTGAGCTTGCCGCCGACCAGCGCCGTCCCGGTCGCCAGGGCTCGCCACGCCATGGTCGCGCTGCCGTTGTCCATGGGAGTTAACGTACGCGGTCGCGTGCGGCGCTCAGCGCGGCCGCCAACGCCTGCGGGTCGCGCGTCGAGACGTACCAGTACGGGGTGCGGTCGGCAGGGTCGGCGACGTCGACCCGCACGGCGGTGGGCACGTAGCCACGTAGCACCAGGAAGGCCCGGGCGTCGGCGCGCGGACCGCGCAAGGCCCGGGACTGGTCAGGGTCCAACGGGTGCACCGCGCCGACCGCACTCAGCGGTAGCCGCCCGCGGCCGGCCCGGAATTCGCTCGGACCCACCGCCACCTCGAGGTCGCCGTAGCGCCGTAGCGCGTCGATGACCCCGCCGGTCAACAACAGCGCGGTCGCGATCCCGGCGAACGGGCCGACGAACGCGTTCATCCCGACGGCAAAGACCACGACGAAGAACACCGGGATCAGCCACCACACCCAGGGCACGCGCAGTCGTTCGGCGTAGGTCGGGGTCGCGGCCGGGCCAGGGGAGGTCACGGCGTCAGCCTGACATCCCGGACCGCACCGGTGATGCCCTACCCTCGGGCAGCGTGGCGGCCGGGGAATCAGATGCGGGCTCCGAGCGTGTCGACGTCCTGGTGACGCGGCTGGACCCGGGCCTGCCGCTGCCGTCCTACGCCTACCCCGGCGATGCCGGCGCTGACCTGTGCGCGGCTGCCGATGTCGAGATCGCCCCGGGCGAGCGCGTCATGGTGGCGACCGGGATCGCGATCGCCCTGCCGGCGGGGTATGCAGCCTTCGTGCACCCCCGCTCGGGTTTGGCCCACCGGATGGGACTCGGCATCGTCAATGCGCCGGGTACCGTCGACGCTGGGTACCGCGGGGAGATCAAGGTGCTGCTGGTCAACCACGACCGCCGGCACTCGGCCCGGTTGTCCCGCGGGGACCGGATCGCCCAGCTGGTCATCCAACGGGTGGAGACCGCGGTATTTCACGAGGTCGCCACCCTGCCCGGGACGGCACGCGGCACCGGTGGACACGGTTCGAGCGGCGGATTCAGCAGTACTGCACCGACAGAGGGGAACTGAGATGGCATTGCGACGTCGTCGCAAGGACACCGGGTCCGATGGATCGGACGCCGAGCTCCAGTCACCGGGCGTGGAGTCCACCGACGCGGGGGACGCCGACACCGCGACGGAGCTGCCGGCCGAGGAGCTGGCGGCCGAGGAAAAGCCTGTCGAGGGTTTCGATGAGGACTGGCCCAGCATCGCCAAGGCCGACCGCGAGGGCGGCCCGTGGGATTCGGAGTCCATGGCCGAGGACAAGGTGGAACGCGTCGACCTCTCCGGCGTCCGCGTCCCGATCGTGGCGGGCATGGAGTTGCGCGCCGAGCTCACCGACGAACAGGAAGTCGTCGCGGTCACGTTGATCCTCGGACGCAGTGCCCTGCAGATCCAGCCGTTCGCCGCACCCCGCACCCTCGGGATCTGGGACGAGGTGCGCGATGAGATCGCGGAGGGGATCCGCGCCTCCGGTGGCACCGCCACCCTCACCTTCGGTCGATTCGGCGCCGAGCTCTGCGCCGATGTCGGCGTGGTGATGCCCGACGGCACGACGGGGGTGCAGACCGCTCGCTTCCTCGGCATCGACGGACCGCGCTGGTTCCTGCGCGCCGTGATCACCGGTGAGGCCGCCTCTGACGAGGTCGCACGCGCGCAGCTCGAGGACCTGCTCGCCGACGTGGTCGTCGTGCGCGGTGTCGACCCGATGGCCCCGCGCGAGCCGATCGCCTTGGCGCTGCCCGACATGGTCGAGGTCGGGGAGCCGGGTGAGGCGTTCGAGGCGACGGGCCCTGCAGAGGGTGCCGACGATGCCCCCTCCGACGAGGACGCAGCGGCCCAGCCGAAGCGGATCGAGGACTTCAATCCGTTCGAACGCGGGCCCGAGATCACCGAAGTCCGCTGAGGTGGACCGGACGGGTTCAGGATCCGGCGAGGCCTCGACCGAGCCCGGTGGCGGCCGGCTGCGCCGCATGATCGGACGGCTCACCGCCAGCCGGGACGAACTGGAGGCGGCCGAGGCTCGCGACGGCGCGGTCGGCGCCGGCGGAACCCCGATCAACACCTGCGGGGACCGCGAGCTGGTCACGGTCGCCGGCACGCTGCGCACGGTCACGTTCCGCCCACGGGCTGGCGTGCCCGCGTTGGAGGCCGAACTGTACGACGGATCCGGGACGGTCTCGCTGGTCTGGCTGGGCCGGCGGCGCATCGCCGGGGTCGAGCCGGGACGCGGGATACGCGTTCAGGGCCGAATCTCCTGCGGAGAGGGTCGTCAGGTGATCTTCAACCCGCGTTATGAGTTGCGGCCCGCGACCGGTGGACCCGCATGAGCGAGCGCAGCGAGTCACCAGCCGCGGACGTGACCACGGTCGAGCAGCTGGTCCGCAAACAGCTCTCCGCGGCACTGGGCGGGCCCCGGGGCGTCATCGAGGCGGCAGTCCCCACCGCCACCTTCACGCTGTGCTACGTCATCTCCGACGCGCTCAAGCCGTCGCTGATGATCGCGGTCGGCTTGGCGTTGCTGCTGCTCCTCGTCCGGCTGGTCCAGCGCAGCACCGTCCAGTTCGTGCTCAATGCGGTCTTCGGCATCGGAATCGGTGCAGCGTTCGCGCTGCGCGCCGACAGCTCCGGTGGCGGCGACGACGGGGCACTCGCGTACTTCCTGCCCGGGATCCTCTACAACACCGCGTACTCCGTGGTCCTGCTCGCGACGGTGCTCATCCGGTGGCCGCTCGTCGGCTTCATGGTCGGCGCCGTCACCGGCGACCCCACCGCCTGGCGATCGGACCCGGCCATGGTCAAGCTCTGCAGCCGGCTCACGCTGCTGCTCGCCGCCCCGTGTGTCCTGCGGGTGCTCGTGCAGTACCCGCTGTATGAGGCCGGCGAGGTGGGTCTGCTCGGCACCGCCAAGATCGTGATGGGCTGGCCCTTGCAGGTGGCCGCCCTCGCTGCCATGGCGGCCCTGCTGGCGCGCGGGCGCACCCCGCTCACCACTCCTGCGACCGGCCCCTCGCCCAGCTGAGTGCGCCCCGGCCTCAGGGCAGGTGGTGCGGGGAGAGCAAGTCCTCCAGCGCCGATTCGCGGTCCGGCGACGCGACGAAGAGCAACTCGTCGCCGGCCTCCAGCGGATCGTCGCGGCTGGGGACCAGGACCCGGTCCTGGCGGATGATCGTGACCAGGGCGGTGTCGGGGGGCCAGGCCACATCCCCGACACGGTTGCCGATCTGCGGGGAATCCTCCGGCAGCGTCAGCTCGACGAGGTTGGCCTCGCCGTGCTTGAACGAGAACAGCCGGACCAGGTCGCCGACGGTCACGGCCTCCTCGACCAACGCCGAGAGCAGACGCGGGGTGGAGACGGCGACGTCGACCCCCCAGGCCTCGGTGAACAGCGGCTCGTTGTTGGGGTGGTTGACCCGAGCCACGACGCGGGGGACCGCGAACTCGGTCTTGGCGAGCAGGGAGACCACGAGGTTGACCTTGTCGTCGCCGCTGGCCGCTATGACCACCTGGCAGCGGTGCAGCTGCGCTTCCTGCAACGTGGACATCTCACACGCGTCGGCGAGCAGCCACTCGGCGTTCGGGACGACCTCGACCTTGATGGCCTTGGGGTCTCGGTCGATGAGCAGGACCTCGTGGCCGTTGCCGACCAGTTCGGAGGCGATGGAGCGACCGACGGCGCCGGCCCCGGCGATGGCGACTCGCATCAGTGCGCTCCCGATCCCACGTGCACAGGTCCGGCGGCGAAGACGGCTTCGGCCGCCTCGGCAAAGCGCTCGGAGAGCAGCACGTGCACGAGGTCGCCGTCCTGGATGACGGTCTCGGCGTGCGGGAGCATGCCTTCACCGAGCCGGGTGAGGAACGCGATCCGCACCCCGGCGGCAGCCTCCAGTTCGGTGGCGGGGTGTCCGGTCCAGGCCGGGTTCAGATGAACCTGGCACAGCGCGACCGAGCCACTGGGGTCGCGCCACAGCGGCTCGGAACCGGCCGGCAGCAGCCTGCGCAGTACCTGGTCGGCCGTCCAGCTCACGGTCGCGACCGTCGGGATGCCCAGGCGTTCGTAGACCTCGGCGCGGGCCGGGTCGTAGATCCGGGCGACGACGTTGTCCACCCCGAACTGCTCGCGCGCCAGGCGCGCCGAGATGATGTTGGAGTTGTCGCCGCTGCTGACCGCCGCGAAGCCGTCCGCCTGCTCGATCCCGGCCTCCAGGAGCGTCTCCTGGTCGAATCCGACGCCGGTCACCCGGCGGCCGGAGAAGGACGCCCCGAGCCGACGGAACGCGTCGGCCTCCTGGTCGACGACGGCGACGTCGTGGCCTTTCGCCTCCAGCGCGAGCGCCAGCGTCGAGCCGACCCGCCCGCAGCCCATGATCACGATGTGCACGCTGCCTGACCCTCTCTACAGTCCGCGTCGGACGCTACACGGGTGGACGGCTACTCTCGGCGACGCCATGGCCGGAGCTGACCCACGACCCGATCGCCGCCGACGCCGCGCTGCCGCCCTGCAGCGCCGTCCGCGGTCGGGTCCGGGGAGCCTGGTGGGGAGCGAGTACGAGGTCGAGGTCGGCCCGGTCGCGCACGGCGGGATCTGCGTGGCCCGGCATGAGGGCCGGGTCATCTTCGTCCGGCACACCTTGCCGGGGGAGCGGGTCCGCGTCCGGGTCACCGAGGGCATGCCGACGGATCGGTTTCTGCGTGCGGACGCGATCGAGGTGCTCACCGCCTCACCGGATCGGGTCGAGCCGCCCTGCCGGTACGCCGGGCCGAGGCGGTGCGGCGGCTGCGACTGGCAGCACGCCTCGCTCGCCGCCCAGCGGGAGCTGAAGGCAGCGGTGCTCGCCGAGCAGCTGCGCCGACTGGCCCACCTGGACCTGACCCCGGTGGTCGAGGCGGTGCCCGGAGCCGAGGACGGGTCGGGCTGGCGAACCCGGGTGCGGTTCGCGGTGAACCCGGCGGGAAACCTGGGACTGCGCAAATCCCGCTCGCACGAGATCGTCACGATCACCGACTGCTTCATCGCCCACCCGGCGGTCAACGCCTCGGGCGTCCTGGAGGCGATCTGGACCGAGACGGCGGAGGTGGCGGTCACCGCGGCGGGATCCGGGGAACGCGCGGTGCTGATCCGGCCGTCCGGGCCGCCGGCCCGGGGCGGCGGGCCGCGGATGGACCCGCTGCTCGACTCCGACCTCGACCTCATGCCCGATCGGCCCCCGGGCGTCTCGACGGCCGAGCGCGTGGTCGAACGGGTCGGTGGGCGGGTCTACGCGGTGCCGGCCGGCGGATTCTGGCAGGTGCACCCGGCCGCCGCGACCACGTTGACCGAAGCGGTCGCCGCCGCTCTTGAGCCGCGACCGGGAGAGTCCCTGCTCGATCTCTACGCCGGCTCCGGGCTCTTCGCCGGGGTGCTTGCCGTCGCGGTCGCGCCCGGCGGGACGGTGGTGGCGGTCGAGGGCGACGCGGCGGCGGTGGCGGCCGCGCGGGACAACCTGGACGGCATGCCCGGGGTCAGCGTGATTGCGGCCCGGGTGGACGAGGCCCTCGCCGCGGGGGTGGGCCCGGCTGACCTGGTGGTGCTCGATCCGCCCCGCACCGGGGCGGGGCGCGAGGTGGTCGAGGCGATCGCCGCCCTGGCGCCCCGTCGCGTGGTCTACGTCGCCTGCGACCCGGCCGCGCTCGCCCGCGACCTCAAGACCTTCGCGGATCTGGGCTACGCGCTCGCCGGGCTGCGGGCCTTCGACCTGTTCCCGCACACGCATCACGTGGAAGCGGTGGCGACGCTCGAACCCCTTGCGCAGCAGGGAGTCTGACGTCACGTCAGGTAGCGCACCTCGCGGGAGAGCCCGTTCTCCATGTGGTAGTGGTTATGGCAGTGGAAAAGCCAGACCCCGGTGTTGTCGGCGACGAAGTCGAAACTGGCCTTCCCGCCCTCCGCCGGGACCAGCATCGTGTCCTTCACCGGCCCGCGCCCGGACGGCGTCGCCACCCAGAACGGGTGCCCGTGCAGGTGCATCGGGTGCGCCACGGACGCCAGGTTGGTCATGGTGAAGCGGACCAGTTCGCCGGCCTCGATCTCCAGCGGGTCGGCGTCCGGGTAGCGCTGGCCGTTGATCCGGCTGTTCGAGGACAACTCCAGATCGAAGACGCGGTCCGGTGCGGCCCGTGGTCGGGTCCGTTCACCGGCGTAGTGCAGCTCGTCGTAGGAGGCTTGACGCCCTGTCAGTTCCCGGGGGCGCTCGTCCACCGGGGGCGGGGTCGAAGCGCCCGCGTCGGTGTAGCGGAGCACCGCGCGGGCGAAGCCCTTCTTGGCCTCCGGCATCGCGGCCAGCTGCCAGACCCCGGAGTTGTCCGCGGTGACCACGACGTCGTAGCGCTCACCCATCCCGAGCCGGACCGCCTCGACCTCGACCGGTTCGACCGGCATGCCGTCGGTGTGGGTGATCGTCATCCGGTGCCCGGCGATCGCGACCAGGAAGCCGGTGTCGGCGCCGATGTTCATCAGGCGCAGCCGCACCCGCTGGCCGGGGCTCACCTCGAAGGTGGGCGGGTCGGCGGCGGGGCGGCCGTTGATCAGGTACATCGGATAGACCCGGCCCCCGAGCCGTTCCCCGGGGTTCGAGCCGGCCTCCGGCACCGCCTCCTCGTCGTCCTCGGAGTCGGGATCCGCTGTTCCGGAATCCTCGGTGTCCGGCGCGGCGCTGCTCGAAGACTTGCCGCGGCCGAAGAAGTCGAGCGCGTCGCGGGGTCCGTGCACCCCACCGGAATGTGCCCCCGGTTCGGTGACCCCCAGGCCGTCGCGCCAGTCGTCGATCATCAGGGTGTACTCGCGGTCGTACGGCACCTCCTCGTCGACGTCGGACTCGACGATCAGCGGGCCGTACAGGCCGAGGTCGAGCTGATGGCCGACGTGGGCGTGGTACATGTACGAACCCGCGTCCGGTACCCGGAACTCGTACGCGAAGAGCCCGCCGGGAGCCACCGGATCCTGGGTCAGACCGGGGAGCCCGTCCATCGCGTTGATCAGGTTGACCCCGTGCCAGTGGATGGTCGTCTCGTCCGACAGCGCGTTGGTCAGCCGGGCCCGGACCATCTCGCCTCGTTTGAGCCGGATCTCCGGGCCGGGCACCACGCCGTTGTAACCCCAGGTCGTCACCACGGTGCCGGCCAGGTCAACCTCGATCGGGGAGGCAGCCAGGGTCCCGGCCGCCGTGCCGGGCCGGAGCAGTCCGGTCCCGCTGGGGCTCGGGTCCGCGGTCGGGCCGAGGGAGGGGCCGGAGCTGCCACCGGGGCCAGCGGACGCTCCAGGGGTGGAGTCGTCCGCGCAGCCCGCGAGCGCGCCGAGCCCGACGCCGCCGGCCAGTCCACCGGCAAGGCCGAGAAAGCGCCGGCGCGGTATGGGGTCGCCCGCTCGGGTCACCAGCCGTCCCTTCTGGAGAACGAGGTTCGACGCGAACGGGGCCCGGCCCTCAGGCCGAACCCCGCCGTTGCTGCGGATGGTACGTGTCTCAGCTGGTCGAGGTGGGCTCCGGGGATGCCGTCTCGTCGTCCTCGTCCTCGGAGGAGGTGGACGAGGAAGAGGAGGACGAGGAAGAGGAGGACGAGGAAGAGGACGACGAGCTGGACGAGGTCGCCTCCGAGGTGGGCTCAGCGGTGGCGTCGCCTTCGCCCAGGACCTTCAGCTCCTCGACCATGCCCTCCATGAAGTGCGGTGGTCCATCGCCCTGGAAGTCGTTCTCCGCAGTCGAGTCCTTGGAGATGAAGCAGAGCACCGCGTAGCGGCCGGCGGGAACGTCGAAGAAGTTCGTCGCGGTCTGCCCGGGCGCGGCCAGCACGACGCCCACCGGCACGACCAGGTCGCCGAGCTCCTCCTCATCCTTCTGGAGCAGCTCTTCCACCGACTCGTCCGCGAGGGAGTCGTCGATCTTCATCAGGACCAGCTCATGGAACTCTTCGCCGTCGTTGGTGAGCGTGAGCGCCGTGACGCCTTCCGGGCTGACCGTCGGCAGGCCGGTGAACTCGTAATCCGCCGCGGTGCCCGAGATCTTCTTGAAGCTGCACTCCTCGAGGAGGAAGTCGTCGACCGTCTTGTCTGCCGCGGCGAAGTCGGGATCGAGGAAGAAGTCCTCGGCGCCCTCGTCGATCGCCTTCTCGAGACCGGCGGCCAACGTGGCCACCGCGGACTCGACCTCGGATCCGGCTGCGGCCTCCTCCAGATCGGCGTACGGCTCGGAGAACGCGGCTGAGACGGACTGGCCGACCTCTTCGGGCGAGGGGGTGGCGCCGTCCTCCTCCGGGGGCCCGCCGGCGAGGAACGCGGCGTCGATCGCCACCTTCGCGTCGCACAGGTCCTCCGTCGTCGGCGTGGCGGATGGACTGGCGGACGCCGTCGCCGCCGGTTCGCTCGGCGTGGCGATCGGGTCGTCGTCGGACGCGCACCCGGCCAGGAACAGGGCGGAGGCGAGGGCGGCGGTGGCGGCGACGAGGCGCCGCGACGGGATGTACATGAGCGGTATTCCTTCCGGGGACGAACAGGTGCGCAGGGTGGTGCTCTCAGCTGGAGGTCGGCTCCGGCGACGCGGACTCGTCGTCCTCATCGTCCTCGGCGGTGGAGGCTGAACCCGAGGCGCTCGACGGGCTCGCGCTGCTGCTGGACGTGGGCTCGGGCGATCCGGTCTCGGTGACGACCATCTCCTCGATCATGCGCTCCAGGAAGTGCGGCTTGGCGTCGGGGTCGAACTCGGTGCCCGGCTTGTGCACC
>JBQTIR010000011.1:0-221605 GCA_052387905.1 Sporichthyaceae bacterium
TGTAGGTGTGGCCGAGGCGGGTGGTCCAGCGGTGCCCGTGCTGGATCTGGGTCAGCCTCCAGCCGCCCTTGTGTTTCAACCGGTGGTCGTGTCGGCAGGCGGGGTCGGTGTTCTCGCGGGTGGTGGGACCGCCTTTGGCGTAGTCGAGGAGATGGTCGAGGTCGCAGGTGGACGCGGGCGCGCGACAGCCGACGCCGACGCAGGTCGGGTGATCGAGGGTGATCTGCCGGCTCAGTTCGGCACCGGCGTGGCGGCGCCCGGGGTCCGGGGGTGGGCCGGTGCCCTCGGGTGCGGCGGCCCGGCGGGCGATGTCGCGGATCACGGGCCGCCAGCCCAGCGCCAACGCAGGGTCGGCATTGAAGCGAGCGGCCAGGTCCCCGGTGGTGAGTTCGGTCAGCAGCGACTCGGGGATGACGATGTCCACGATCGCCTTGGAATGGGCCGAGCGCAGGCGGATCCCGCCGGGGCGGGCGGGGGTGAGCCCGGCCCGGAGCAAATGCCCGGCGTCGTCGGTGAGGGCCCAGCGCCACTGCCCCACCCCCAGCCCAGCGACGAGGGTCCGGGCGTGTTCGGCGTGGACCGGTCCCCACCCCGCGAGCTCACCGGGGAGGCGGTCCAGGCCGAGCAACGTGGACAGGCGCACCCGTAGTTCGACCCCGGCCCGCGATGGTGAGGGCAGGTGCGAGGGCGCCGGCGCCGGCGAGCGGGCGGATCGGGGAGCGGGAATGTCCGCGGTGGCTGGTGCCGGGTCCGATTGGTGTCCGGGGCCTGACGAGCCGTCTGAGTCGTCAGACGAGTCGTCTGCTGGGTCCGCGGAGCTACGTGCGGGGTCTGCCGGACTACCTGTGTCCGGAGTCTGGGTGGATGCCGGTTCCTCGGTGCCAGCATGGGCGGCACGCGCGGAGGCCCGGTGGGTGGTGATCCGGGCGGTGGATTCAGCGATCCACTGGGCGACCTGGCCGTCGCTGTCGTCGGGGTCGGGTTCGGGGCAGGTCGCGCTCAGGTGGGCCAGGATCTGGCGGTCAGTGAGTCCTTCGTAGGTGCCGTCGGTCATCCCGCAGAACAGGTCCGCGCGCAGGTGATCAATCCGGCGCGGGTCCCCGCCGGCTTTCGCGGCTTTGGCGAGGTTGTCGATGCGCCGGCACGCGGCAGCGACCCGCTCGACGGGGAGTTGGTACCCGGCCAGGTCCGCGGTCCCGTCGGCGTTGCGGATCCCGGCCACCCGCCGCTCCCGTAGCGCGTTCTCGTAGCGGCGTTGGGCCCAGTCCGGGTCCAGGGCGATCGCGAGGCGTTTGATCTGCTCGCGCAACTGCCCCGTCGTCAACATCGGATTGGCCGTCAACGCACAGCGCGGCAGCAGGGCGTTGCAGATCCCGTGCGCGTGCTCCTGCGATAGGTCCGCGGTCCACTCCGCCAGCAGCCGCGCGCGAGGCTCATCGAGTTCCCCGGCCGCCATCGCGGCGTGCAGCTCCGGCAGGCGCACACACACCGACTCCGCGAGGCCGAGCAAGCTCTCCGCGGCGGTGCGGGTCAGGCCCAGGGCGGCGCGGACCTCGTCCGCGGACCACTCATCCGGGTGATCCATCCGGGCGACGTGATCGGCGGACCCGGCCTCCCGCAACCCGGCCTCCCACACCGCGGCCAGGACCAGGGCGCGTTGGCGGGCCTGCGCGCGGTACTGGGCCTTGAGGACCGTGACGATGTCGAACCCGGTCAGGTCCGCCCACTCCGTCCCCGCGAGGTCGGCAGGCACGAACCCCCCGAGCGGGAAACCCGCCGAGGTGCCCGCCGAGATGCCCGGATAGGCCTGCGTTGCCTGCATGCCGCTCACGCTAGAGGGACCCACCGACAGTTCCCGTTTCGACAGGGTCCGTTGATGGCGCCGTCGGTTACGGCCTGCTGGGTTGCCTGCATACCGCTCACGCTAGAGGGGGCCACCGACAATTCTGGTTCCGGCAGCGGTCCGTCGGGGACGCCGTCGATCACGCGGAGCTGCGTTGCCTGCATACCGTTCACGCTAGAGGGGCGCACCGACAGTTCCGCCGAGAAAGCGGCCACGTGAGGCTCCTGCAGATCACAGTTCGATCACATCAATCTGACGAAACATCAGAACCGCTGAAACCGCGACCACCGCAGCGAAACCCATGCCGACCTGACCCTGTCACGCCGAGCCCAGCCATCACCCGCACCACCCCCGGCACCAGCCACTGCTCTTCCCGGTGGCAAGCCCGACCCGGACCGCAGGCGCCCCCGGGCGCCGAGGACCGGCAGCGGGCGCGGCAGCAACTCTCTGACGGGATCACCCCTCCCTCCGCGACAACTCCGGCCCGTGGGTGGCCGCCTGCCGGTGGCAGGGCTGGCGCGAAGGGCGCCCCCGCGCCAGGCTGGACCTATGAGTGCTGGATTCTCCGCCGACCAACGCGCGCTGCAGGACCGCTTCGACACCCGCCGGCTGGCAGACCGGATCGACGGCATTCTGGTCAGCGATCAGCTCAGCGACTCTGACGCGGAGTTCATTTCCCGGCTGGACATGTTCTTCCTGGCCACGGCTGACGCCCAGGGCCGACCTACCTGCTCGTACAAGGGCGGAGCGCCGGGCTTCGTGCGGGTCCTGGACCCGCACACGCTCGCCTTCCCGAGCTATGACGGCAACGGGATGTACCTCTCCGCGGGGAACCTTCGCGCCAATCCCGAGGTCGGCCTGCTGTTCCTCGACCTGACGGCGGGTCACCGGATGCGGGTGGACGGCACGGCGAGCATCGACTTCACCGACCCGCTGCTCGCGGACTTTCCCGAGGCGCAGTTCGTCGTGCGCGTGCGGACGCGGGCGGTGTATCCGAACTGCCCGCGTTATCTCCACCGCTACGTCCTGGAGGAGCCCTCTGCATTCGTGCCCGAATCGGGCCTTCCGACCCCGGTGCCGGAATGGAAGACCATGGCGTGGTCCGCTGACGTCTTGCCGGCCGACGATCCGGCACGAGATCCGGCCCGCGAAGTCCGCGGACGTTAGCGCCGTGCCGCCAGGACATTGAGCAGCCGGTTGAGCGGAGATTCCAGACCCCACCGCTCGGACAACGCGAGCAGGGCCTCGGGATCTCGGGGGATCGACGGCAGCGAGCAGTCCAGCGAAGGCAAGGCGATGTCGCGTACGACGTTGACGACGGCCGGTGCAACGGCCAGATAAGCGCCCGCCGCGACGAGCTTGCGGCGCACGGCGGGAGAAAGCGCGGAGCCGGGATCAGCCGTGGCGGCGGCAATGCCCGCAAGGTCGCCGTAGCTGCTGACCAACGCGGCCGCGGTCTTGTCCCCGACCCCGGCGACGCCGGGCAGGCCGTCGGAGGCATCCCCGCGCAGGGTCGCGAACGCGGCGTAGGCGCGTCCAGGGATGGCGTACTTGGCGCTCACCGCGGACTCGTCGACGATCTCCAGATTGCGAATGCCCTTGGCGATGTAGAGCACCCGCACGCCCCGGCCGTCGTCGACGAGCTGGAACAGATCCCGGTCGCCGGTGACGATGTCGACCTCACCGGGGGCGTTCGTCGCCAGCGTGCCGATGACGTCGTCGGCTTCGAACCCGGCCGCTTCGGCCCGTGCGATGCCCAGCGCGTCCAGGACCGCGTAGATCACCGGTACCTGCGGGGTGAGCAGGTCCGGGATCTCCTCGGCGTCCACCTGCCCTGGCGGCGCCTCAGCAGCGACGCGATGCGCCTTGTACGAGGGCAACGCGTCGACGCGGAACTGGGGGCGCCAATCGGCGTCGAAGCAGGCGATCAGATCACTGGGCCGGCGCTGGGTCACCAGGGTCGAGACGAAGTCCAGGAAACCGCGGACCGCGTTCACCGGGGCGCCGTCGGGGGCGGTGACGGTATCGGGGATACCGAAAAACGCGCGGAAGTACATCGACGGGGCATCGAGCAGCATCAGTCGGGACACGAGCCGCAGCCTGCCAGAGCGCTCAGGTGGCAGGATCGGAGCATGACGTCACCCGCCGACTTCGCCGCCCGCCTGCACCGGGCCGCCACCGCCACCGCAGCGGCCGGCCTGGATGCCCTGCTGATCACCCCCGGACCCGACCTGCGCTACCTGACCGGCTATGTCGCCAAACCGCTGGAGCGGTTGACGTGCCTCGTGCTCCCGGCCGTCGGCGAGCCCGTCCTGGTCGTGCCGTTTCTGGAGCGCCCTGCTGCCGAGGCGGCCGGCGTCAGCGCGCTCGGGCTGGCGATCGCGGACTGGCAGGAGACCGACGACCCGATCGCCCTGGTACGGACGCTGTTGCCTAGCGGGGCGCGGCGCTACGGCGTCGACGATCACATGTGGGCGGAGAAGGTGCTGCGTCTGCGCGCCGGAATCCCGGACGTCGAGCAGGCACTGGCCGGCGCTGTGCTGCGCGAGTTGCGCATCCGCAAGACCGCCGCCGAGATCCAAGCGCTGCGCGACGCCGGCGCGGCCATCGACCGGGTGCACGCCCGGATGGGGGAATGGCTACGGGTCGGACGCACCGAGCGTGAGGTGGGCCGCGACATCGCCGAGGCGATCGTGGCCGAGGGACATGTGCGGGCCGACTTCGTCATCGTCGGCTCCGGGCCGAACGGGGCGAGCCCGCACCACGACGTCTCGGACCGGGTGATTCAGGCCGGGGACGCGGTGGTCGTCGACATCGGCGGCACCACCGAGGACGGGTACTGCTCGGACGAGACCCGGATGTACTCCCTCGGGGCGCCCGATGCCGAGTTCCTGCGTTACTACGACGTCCTGCTGGCGGCCCAGATCGCCGCTTGCGAGGCCGTCAAGCCGGGGATGAGTGCGCAGGACCTGGACCGCGTCGCCCGCGACGTCATCGCGGCAGCCGGGTACGGCGAGTTCTTCGTGCACCGCACCGGCCACGGGATCGGGCTGGAAGGCCACGAGCACCCTTACATCGTCGAGGGCAACAGCGAGACCCTGGAGGCAGGCATGGCGTTCTCCGTCGAGCCGGGGATCTACCTACCCGGCCGGCACGGCGCCCGCATCGAAGACATCGTCATATGCACCGAATCCGGTGGAGAACGGGTAAATCACCGGCCCCGTGAGCTGGTCGTGCTGGAGGCTTAGCAGATGTATCGCGTGCGAGCGGTCGCGAGCGGTGCTGCGCTGAGCCTGCTCGCCGCCGTCCTGGGCGCGAGCGGAGCGGCCCAGGCGGGAGCCGGACCGCAGCTCGCACCACCGCTCGCGGACCTGGTCTCCGACGTGGAGCACTTCGCCGAGGCAGCCCATTACCCGCTCGCCCCCGGCACGGGTGCGGTGCTCGCCGCGTGGAAGCAGACCCCAGCCGGCGCGGCTCAGTTCGCCCGGCCGGCGACGGGCACAGCGGGCACTCCCGCGGAGGGCACTCGGCGGCTGTGGCTCTCGCTCGACGACGTCGCGGATCAGGTGTATCTCAAGGAGTACACGCTGCGCGGGGTCGGCACGGGCATCGAGGTCTGGGTGGCCAGCGGCCTCGGCCCCGGCGGGGTGATCGGCACGGACTTCCCGGCGACGGACTGCCGAAAGGTCATCGCCAACTCCACCACGGTGACCGATGCCCAGGTGCGCTCCCTGGTCCGTGCCTACGACACGACGATGCTGCCGAAGCTGTCCAAGGCCTTCTCGGTGGCGCCCGAACGCGACGGCGCGCGCAGTGAACAGAGCGGCTTCACCGCCGGGATGGACTTCTCCGGCGATGGCGACAAGGTCGTCACCTTGGTCGACAACATTCGTGACCCGAACTTCTACGACTTCCCGACGAATCAGACCTACATCGCCGGGTTCTTCTCCCGGCAGTTCAACGAGCTGACCGACCGCAACGTGATGACGATCGACGCCTTCGACTGGGCACATCGCACGGGAGCGAATCCGACGGATGAGCCCACTACGGATCTGTGCAGCAGCCGGCCGGCCCGCCCGCAGCTCTACGAGGGGATCTTCGCCCACGAATATCAGCACCTGCTGCAGTACTACACCGACCCCGCCGAGGTCACCTTTCTCAACGAGGGGCTCTCGGACTACGCGCTGACCGTCACCGGGTACGGCGAGCCTGAGCGGTCGGTGTTCCAGCGCGGGTTCGAGAGCCACATCGTGTGTTTCCAGGGTTTCGGCACCGTCACCACACGGTTCAACCCCAACGCGCGCGAGTGCGGCGGACCGCAGAACTCGTTGACGCTGTGGGGCGACGAGGGTCCGGGCGCGCAGATCCTCGCCGACTACGGCGTGGTGTGGGCGTTCCTGCTGTTCCTGCGGGACCGCTACGGCGACCCGATGGTGGAATCGATTCACCGCGACGGCAAACGCCGCGGACTGGCCGGCATCGCGTCCGCGCTGCGCAAGGTGGACCCCGGCGCCAAGCTCACCGACGTCCTGCACGACTTCCAGGTGATGCTGCTCCTGGATAAGGCCGTGGGCGGCGAGGGAGGCCGGGTCACCGGGATTGCCCGCTCCCGCGTCATCTCACCGAGCTTGAACTCGGAGTTGAACCTGGACAACCCTGCCGCGTACGCAGCGCCGGGGGTCGCCCCCAACGGTGCGGACTACGTGCCGTTACGCGGGTCGGGCACCGGTTTCCTCGCGGGAGCCGACCTCACAGCGCTGCGCTTCGACGGTCAACGCACGCTCGCCCCGATCCCGGTCCCGTGGTCGGTGGCGCCTCGCATCCCGCTGACCCCGCCGTCGCTGACTCCGGGCGCGCAGGTGCCGGCTGGGGCACTGGACAACCCGGCGCTGTTCTCGGGCAACACCAGCCGGCTGGACTCCACCGCCGTGTTCGCCGCCACGGTCCCGCTCGACAACCCGATGTTCAGCTTTCTGAGCCTGCATCACCTTGAGGCCGGCGCGGACTACGGCTACACCGTCGTGTCCACCGACGGCGGCGCCTCCTTCAGCTCGTTGAGCAACGCGGCCACGACGCGGGTGAGAGCGCCGGCGCCGGCGGGCAACGCACTGACCGGCACTTCCGTGGTGCCGGTCCCGATGACCTTCGATCTGACCGCGTTCGCCGGGAAGAAGGTCCTGCTGGGCTTCCGGCACGTCTCCGATGCTGCGGTCAACGAGGGGGGCTGGTACATCGACGACGTCCGCCTCGGCGATCGCCTGATCAGCGATGGCAGTTCCTTGGACGGGCTGCGGCCCTACAGCGCCGCCAGTGCGGTCAAGGTACGCCCCTGGACGATCACGATCGTCGGGCTGGACAGCGAGAATCGCCGTGCGCACGTCATTCCCTTCACCGGCACCTACGCTGCCCGGTTGGGCCCGGCGCAGTTGCGGGCGCTGAAGTCCTACCCCAGGCTCGTGGCGGTCATCAGCCACGATGATCCGTCCGAGTCGCTGCTGACGTATGCGCAGTACGCGCTGACAGTCAACGGGCTCACCCAACTGGGTGGGCGGGGCTGATCCCGGCCGGGCACACAGCGCGGGCCGCCGTCCGCGACCGCAGGTAGGCGGCGGCGATCACGAGCGTCGCGGCCCCGCCGTAGGCCCACTGCTGCATCAGCGAGTTGTCGACGCCCAGATGCGCCGCCTGGTAGACGGGGTACCCCGCGGCCGCGACTGCGAGCCACTCGGGCCGATCGGAAAGCACCACGAGCGCGACGATCAGCAGTCCGTACCAGGGCTGGCTCGGCCCGACCAGGACGAAGGCCGAACCGGTGACGAGCAGGGCATCGGCAGGGGACACCGCACCGCCGGCCCGGCGCCACACCAGTGCCGCGATCACCGCACCGACCCCCACGGCGAGGGCGGGTGCGAGCGCGTCCGGGACGACGAGTCGCATCACCCCGAAGCGTTGCTCGCCGGAGTAGCCCTCCTCCTCGAGATATCCGGGCAGGTATCCCAGAACGTCAGTGCCGACCGCGATGACGTGGGGCAGGTAGGTCAGTGCGAACAGGGCTGCGGCGGCGCCGAGCAGGAGGTGACCGCGCCGGATCAGCAGCGCCGGCGCAATCAGCACCGGGACGAACTTCACCGCGACGGCAGCGCCGAAGAGGGCGCCGGCGCCGACCAGACGCCGTCTGCTCGGGGCGCCGCGCGCACCGGCGAGCAGGCCGAACATGGCGACCAGCAGCAGGACGGCGAACACGTCGATGTGGGCGTTGTTCGAGGCCTCCAACCACACCACGGGACACCAGGTCCACCACACCGCAGCGCGGGGGTCTGCACCCGCGCGGTGCCGGGCCCACATCAACGCGGCCCCGACGGCGACGGCGACCAGCGCGAGGGCGATCTGCAGGGAGATCACGCGGTGCTCGGCGGGGGAGAGGTAGTGCAGGCCGAGGAAAGCGGCCTCAGCAACGGGCGGGTAGATCGTGTTGACGTTCGGCCGGTTGATCTGGGTGCAGTCGCGGGGCACCCCCGCTGTCGTGCACCGGTCGGTGCGCCGGTCGGTGACGGCCGCTGCGACCTGCTCCGGGGTGCGGTCATCGACGGGGAACAGTTCCGGGTCCCGCAGGGCGGCCAGTGCCGGATCCAACGGGGTGTAGCGGTACGGGTCGATGCCGGCGGCCTGGACCTTGCCATCCCAGAGGTAGCGCCAGAAATCGTCGGTGGTGGTGGGGGAGAACCCGAGCGCGATCGCCTGCAGCAGGGCGCCCCCGGCCAGGCTCGCCGCCAGGGACGTGCGCAGTGGCAGGCGACGCACGACCAACGCGCCGGCGACGAACACCACGCTCGCACCGGCATAGAGCACCAGGACCCGGCGGGCCCCGTCCGGGCCGGGGTCGCCCATCGACAGCGCCGCCAGCAGGAAGGCGACCTGGGCGCCGAGCAGCGCCAGCGCGAGGAGCACCCAGGAGCGGACCGTCGTCACTGCGTAGCTCGCGTACGGTGACATGGTCCGCTCACGCTCCTCGCTCGTTCCTCGCTCGCTCGCGTCGCGTACGGTGACCCACCACCAACAACCGTGCCAGGTACCAGGTCAGGGAGATGCCCGCCAGCACCGCGGTGACCACGAGCCAGTGGCCGAGGTAGGCGTCCGTCGAGCGCAAGGTCTTGCTCTCGAAGGAAGTGGCCTTGCCGAGGATGACCGGGGAGTAGACGACCAGCATGATCGCCGAGATCGCCGCCGGGATCCGGATGAAGTTGATCCACGCGACCCGGCCGGGATGCCGGCGCCACCACCGGACCAGGAGTGCGTCGGCGCCGATGTAGGCGAGCACGACGAGCCCGTCGTGCAGGATCGCGGCGCCGGCGAACCACGTGAGGACCTCCACCGGTCGCTCGTCGAGCAAGGGACCGAAGGCAATGACGGCGACGGCGAAACTGGCCAGCGAGACGAGCAGGTGTGCCGGATGCGCGCCGTAGAACTTGCGCATCTCAGGCCTCGAAGGTGAGGCGGTTGACCCACTTGGTGTTTCGCACACCGGGGTTGTTGGGGACGATGACGCGGGCGGGGAAGCCGTGGTCCATCGACAGATCGACGCCGTTGACCCGCAGCGCCAGCAGGCTGTCCGGGTGGGAGATCTGATTGCCCGCCAGGCGGCCCCGACTGAACGCGCCGCCGGTCTGCAGCGACTCCACGAACACCGAGCCGGGTTCGGTCGCCCCGGCCATCGCCGCCAGGTCGCGCAGGCGCACTCCTTGCCAGCTCTGGTTGCCGGTCGACCATCCTTCGACGCAGGCGATCGGTAGGGACGCGGTGTGCAGCTCCATGGCGAGTAACTGCTCCCGGGTCAGGACCACCGGGGTGGGGCCCCCCAGCACCTCCAACCGCCAGGCGGCGCCGACCTGCGAGGCCATGATCTGCGCCTCGCCCGCGGTGATGTTGACCTGAAAGTCGTTCGGTCCACTGCCCTGGGTGAAGCCACCGCGCGGGGCAAGGAGGGCGACGCGGCGCAGCGGACCGCCGATCGATTGCCCGGCCATCACCACCGCCATCGCCGCGCTGCCGGCCCCGACCAGGCCCAGGACGCCGCGGCGGGAGATCGACGGCGGCGCCGGCTCGGCAGCGACCAGTCCGTGTTCGGTGAACGGTTCGGGTTCGGTGTGCGCCAGGTCGACGCGCAGTTCCGCGCGCAGCGGCCGGGCGCGCAGGGTCGCGAGCATCAGCGGGACCTTGAGGGCGGCGTGCGCGAAGAACGCCGCGATGAACACCCAGGCGCCGTAGAAGTGCAGGACGTAGAACGAGCCCGGGAAGGTGTACCAGTACTGAATGTTGAGCAGTCCCGTGGCGAAGGTGAACAGCGCGCCACCGACGAGCAGGAACAGGGAGAGCCGTTCGAGCGCGTGCGCCGGTGAACGTACCGCCGGCCACTCGAAGAGCTTCGGGATGACGGACCACAACTTGGCCAGCAGGATCGGCACCAGGATCACTCCGAGGGTGACGTGCAGACCCTGGGTGACGCGGTAACCCCAGGCGGGGCTCGTCGGCCAGTGGAACGGGATGAAGGTCAACACCGCGCTGCCGTGGCGGCCGTCGTTACCGGGCAGCCAGGGGTTGTAGGCGAGGAACGAGAGCATTCCGGTCGCGAACATGACGGGAATGCCGATCAGCAGCAGGGCCCCCAGCGCGGAGGTGATCCACGGCCCACGGATCGGGCTGCGCCAGAACCCCGGCCGGAACGGACCGGGCGGGGCAGGCAGGCTTTGCAGGTTCATATCCCAGCCTTCTGTAGGGCCACGAACGCGCGACCGGAACACGACCAGCTGTCCTTCTCGTGCAGGCCAAGGCCCACCCCGATCTCGGTCAGGGCGGCGGCGCCGATCCGGAGCCAGGGGAAGGTGGCCGTTGCCCGCCCGTCCGGGAAGTGCACGGAGGCCGTGAGGGTCTCGGTCCGACCGTCCGGGTCGACCTCGACCAGCGCGGTCCCCCCGGGGGCGAGCAGTTCCCGCACCCGGGCCAGCAGGCCGGCCGCGTCGCCCCCGATCCCGATGTTGCCGTCGGCCAGCAGCGCGAACCGCCAGCGCCCGGCACCGGGCACCCGGTCGAAGACCGAGCGGCGCAGGGCCATGCCGCCACCGGCGCGGGTCAGGGCCACGGCGGTACCGGCGATGTCGACGCCCAAGGCCGGCAGCCCGCGGCGGCCCAGGGCGGCGACGAGGCGGCCGGGCCCGCAACCGATGTCGAGGGTCGGCCCGTCGCAGCGGGCCAGCAGCGACTCATCAGCGGAGTCGGCCGTGCGGGTCCAGCGCGCCACGTCGAAGGGCAGGATCCGTCCCTGGCAGTCGCGCACGGTCATTGCGCTCTGCGACCACAGGGCGTCGTCGTACCCCGCGAGGACGGCGCCGTCCCAGGGGCTGGCGTCAACGGACATCTGCGGCCGCCAGGCTCGAGACGAATGCGGCGTGGCGTCGGGCGAAGCGGGTCTGCGGGCAAGTCGCGGCCACAGCTGCCGCGTCGGCCGCGGTATCGACATCGCGTAGCACCGCAAGCAGCCCGGTGCGCAGCCCCGCCTGGTGCAGGCGGGTCAGTTGCGCGGTCCCGGTGTGCGCCGTCGACATCTCCACGCCCAGGATGAGCGCCGGGTCGGGAGTTCGCAGGGCGATGCCCCAGTACCCGCCGTCCTCGGCCGGGCCCAGCCAGGCCTCGTGGGTGCTCCAGTTCACCTGCAGCTGATGGGGCTTCAGTTGTGGGGTGTCCATCCCGACGATGAAAGTCGGCCCGGCACAGTCGGCCAACGCCGCGCCCAGGCGTTCGTCAAGGCCGTTTCCGCGCTGAGGAAGGACCTCGAAGCCCGGCGGCAGCCATGGTCCGGGTGCGCCGTCGAGGCACAACACGCGGCGCGTGGCAGGACTCGCCAGCACCGCGTCCAGAGTGTCGAGCAGCGCGGCCTGCGCAAGCGCCGCGCCCTGCTCGGGGGTGAACGGGGGAGTGAGGCGGGTCTTGACGCGACCGGCAACCGGTTCCTTCGCCATCACGACGACCGTCAGCTCGCTCACCGGGCCAGCACCCCGCTCATGTCCTTGACCGTGCGCACCGTCCCACGAACGGTGCCGGTGACCTTTGAGCGTCCCACCCGAGGGTGGTAGGTGGTGTCGACCTCGCGGATCCGCCATCCGGCGCCGGCGGCGGCAACCACCATTTCCAAGGGGTATCCGAACCGACGGTCCATCAGATTCAGGGCGAGGAGATCGGCCCGGCGGGCCGCGCGCATCGGGCCGAGGTCATGCAGACGCAGGCCCGTCCGCCGGCCCAGCAGGGTGCCGAGGGCTCGGTTCGCGAGCCGTGCGTGCAGCGGCCAGGAGCCGGGAAGCGGGACCCGGCGCCCGAGTACCAGGTCGGCGCGATCGCCGTGGACCGCCTCGACGACGCGGTGGAGTTCGCGCGGGTCCATCGAGGCGTCCGCGTCACAGAAGGCCACGATCGGCGCGGTGGCGGCCAGCAGACCGGCGTGGGCGGCCGCCCCGAAGCCGCGGCGCGGCTCGGTGACCACCAGTGCGCCGAAGCCCGCAGCGACCTCGGCCGAGGCGTCCGTACTGCCATTGTCGACGACGATGGCCCGCGCCCACGAGGGAAAACGTTCGAGGACCCAGGGAAGGGCGCTGGCCTCATCCAGGCACGGCAGTACGACATCGACCTGCCAGTCGGAGGTGTCGAGCGGATGCGCAGAGGGCATGGTCCTTACGGTAGGGCCGCGCACACCTATCTTTGCCCGCCAGCGCCTTACGTACTCCTGACGGGGTGTAGTCATCGCCGGGGGAGTAGTCATCGCGCTGCATACACTCCAGCCATGAGCGTGGCGCGGGTTCTTGTTGTCGAGGACGACCTCACCGTTGCTGAGGTCGTCCTGGCCTACCTGCGACGCGCCGGCTACGAGGTGACGCACGCGGCCGACGGTGCCGAGGCGCTGGAGGCGGCCGCCCAGGCCTGGCCCGACCTGGTGGTCCTCGACCTGATGCTGCCCGGGATCGACGGTCTGGAGGTCTGCCGACGCCTTCGGGCCACGGCGCCGGTTCCGGTGATCATGCTCACAGCCTTGGGCAGCGAGAACGACCGGGTGCTCGGCCTGGAGGTCGGTGCCGACGACTACATCACCAAACCGTTCAGCCCCCGCGAGCTCACCTTGCGGGTGCGCTCGGTCCTGCGCCGCCTTCCCGGGCCCGGGGTCAGTGCTCCCGAAGGTCCGACGATTCTGCAGAGCGGGGCCTTGCGCGTCGACGTCACCGCCCATCGCGCGAGCAAGTCCGGTGTTGAGATGTCGCTGACCGCACGGGAGTTCGACCTGCTGGCCTACTTGTTGGCCCACCCGGGCCAGGCCTTCACCCGCGAGGCACTGATGCGCGCGGTCTGGGGCTGGGAATTCGGGGACCAATCGACGGTGACGGTGCACATGCGCCGGCTGCGGGAAAAGGTCGAGGACGATCCGGCGCGGCCGGAGATGTTGGTCACGGTCTGGGGCGTGGGTTACCGCTTCGATCCTGCGGGCGGCGACGATGGACCAACCGCGGATGCCGTTGTCGGACCACAAGGGCGCCGCGCCGCGGGGGAGGACTAAGTGGTGAACGACAACGTCGAGGTCGTCCTGATCGCGCTGGCGTGGTCCGGCGCAGTGGCAATCATCGGGCTGACCCTGCTGCGCCGGCTCAGGCACCGATCCCTGCGCGCCTCGCTGCTGACGCTCTGCTTGACCACGGTCGCCGCGGTCATTGCTGCCACCGTCGGAACTGCGCATGCGATGTTCTTGTCCAGCCACGACTTCGAAGTGGTCATCCTGGTGAGCGTGGTCGTCGCCGTGTTGATGGCCGGTGTGTCGGTCCTGCTGGCACGTACCTTCGCCGCGGGCAGCCGGGTGCTGGCTGCGGAGGCTCGCGCCATCGGCGACGGCCCGACGCTCGCCCAAGGTGCCGGCGCCCAGGCTCGGCCGCGTTTGATGTCCTCGGAGTTCACCGAATTGAGCCGGGAGCTCGAGGCCGCGCGCACGCGGCTGTCGGAGTCGCGCGCGCGCGAGGTCGCCCTCGAATCCTCGCGCCGTGAACTGGTGGCCTGGGTTTCGCATGATCTCCGGACTCCCTTGGCGGGTATTCGGGCAATGGCCGAAGCGCTGGAAGACGGTGTCGCGACCGATCCGGACCGCTATCGCAAGCAGATCCGGATGGAGGTCGACCGCCTGGCCGGCATGGTGGACGATCTGTTCGAACTGTCCGTCATCCACGCAGGCGCGTTGAAGTTGAGCTTGGAGCCCACCTCGCTGACCGATGTGGTCAGCGACACCCTTGCCGGTGCCGACGCGCTGGCACGAGAGCGCGGGATCGTGCTGCGGGGTCATGCCAGTGCTGATCTCACGGTTCGTGGTGACAGCAGGGAACTCTCGCGTTTGATGAGCAACCTGGTGGTGAACGCCATCCGGCACACGCCGTCGGATGGAACGGTGGAGATCCACCTGGATTCCGTCGACGGTCGTGCCCGGATTGCGGTCACTGACGGTTGCGGGGGAATTCCTGAGGACGACCTGTGCCGGGTGTTCGATGTCGCCTGGCGCGGTACCAACGCCCGGACGCCGTCACCGGATGGGGGCGCCGGCCTCGGGCTGGCCATTGTCCGGGGAATCGTCGAGGCGCACGCGGGCGAGATCACGGTGGCCAATGAGGGCGCAGGGTGTCGGTTCGAGATCTGGCTGCCGGCAGTGGCGTGAGTTCTGATGAACAGTCACTGCCGGCAGCGCCGATCGTCGTGATCAGGCGAGCTTGAGGGTGATGCGGGCCACGCCGACCTTGAAGAACTCCGCCAGGGCGTCGGTGGAGTAGGTCTTGTTCAGCAGATCCGCGGCGGCCTTGGTCAGGCTGACGGTGGTGCCGAACAGCACACCGGTGTCACCGGCTTCGTTGACCTTGAGGGGCTCGAGGGTCCGGCCGTCGAGGAAGAACAGCGGGGCGTCCTTGACGACCGACTTGCCATTGGCGGCGACGTCGCCCATCAGCATCGAGGTGCCGGCGTCGACGACGAAGTCGGTGAGTTCGACGACGACTTTGTCCTTGCCTTCGCCACCGGTGAGGCTGATGCCGCTGCCGTCGTGCTCGATCGAACTCTCGACGTACGGGGTGCGGCTGCCGGGGGTGTAGTAGGTCGCGTTACCCCCGGTGATGGGGAAGGACAGCGTGGTGCCCTTCAGCTTGGCGGTGCCGACCGTGCCGGGAGCGAGCTTGAGGGAGGTGAGTCCGTCGAGGAAGCCCGCGTCGAGTTCGACCTCGGTCATCTCGCCCTTGAGGTCGGTCAGGGTGGCGACCGGGTCGGCGTTGGCGGCCGCCGGCTCGACGTTCTCCTCGTCGTCACCACACGCGGTGGCGCCGAGTAGGAGCGCCCCGGCAGAGGCGATGGCTGCGATGGTGGTTCCGAAGCTTCGATTGCGCATGACGTGCCTTTCACAGGAGTTTCCGCAGCTCCACGTCTCATTCAACGCCCGTACGGTCCGCGGCTTGGCGCGGCGGCCCAGCAGGCCAAGGAGATCTGCATCACATTCCCCCGTCAGCGACGCATCGGGGCGGCGGCGAATTCGGCCATGCCCGCGGCGAAGTCCTCGCTCACCTTCCAGCCCAGCTCGCGGCGTAGGCGCTCCGAGCTCGCGGTGATATGGCGGACATCGCCGAGGCGGTACTCGCCGGTGATGACGGGCGCGGGCCCGCCGCAGGCCGCTGACAGGGCGCGCGCTACCTCACCCACCGTGCGGGGAGTCCCGCTGCCGACGTTGTAGGCGCGCACCGTGCCTGCGGCGATCGGGCCGACGGAGTCGGTCACCGCATCGAGGGCGGCGAGGTTCGCGCCGGCCACGTCCCGGACGTGGATGAAGTCCCGGCGCATGGCGCCGTCCTCGAAGACCCGCGGCGGGCGCCCGTCGGCCAGGGCAGAGCGGAAGATGCTCGCGACGCCGGCATAGGGGGTGTCGCGCGGCATCCGCGGGCCGTACACGTTGTGGTAGCGCAGGGCAGCGACGCGGCCGCCGGTGGCGCGCGCCCAGGCTGCGCTCAGGTGCTCCTGCGCGACTTTGGTGGCGGCGTACACATTGCGGGGATCGAGCCTGGCATCTTCGTCGACGAGCTCGGGTGACAGCTCGCCACCACAGGCGCAGCGCGGTTCGAACGCACCGACGTCGAGGTCGGCGACCCGGCGTTGCGCAGCGGGTACCACGCCGTGTTCGGAGCAGGCGTAGCGACCTTCCCCGTAGACGACCATCGAGGAGGCGAGTACCAGGGCGCTGATTCCTTCGCGGGCCATCGCGGAGAGCAGCACCGCGGTGCCGAGGTCGTTCGCGCCGACGTAGTCCGGGGCGTCGTCGAGGTTCAGCCCCAGCCCGACCATGGCGGCCTGATGGCACACCGCCTCGACCCCGGAGAGGGCAGCGGCGACGGTCGCGGTATCGCGGACGTCGCCGTGGCGGAACTCCGCGTCCAGCGGAAGATCAGCCGGTTCCGAGTGCACCGCAGGCAGCAGACTGTCGAGAACGCGAACCTGGTGCCCGCGGTGCAGAAGTGCACTCACGATGTGCGAGCCGATGAACCCGGCGCCGCCGGTGACGAGGACATGCATCCGAGCACCGTATGCACCTTCGAGGTGCGGCAGCCTCCCGAACGGAGCAGTACATGTCGCGACACGCCGTGCCCGAGCAGAAATTTCCTGATTGGACACCCGTCGTCCGTGGCCGTGTGACCTGCAGTGTTCCCGAACGGTGCAGGTGAGCGCCGGGTTGATCATCGGCGCTGCGCACTAGTAACTTCCCGGCGTCCCACCCAACAGACCTAGAGGGGCCTATACGGGGGTTGGACCCGGGTGGGATCCGGAATGCCAGTAGACAACGACGCGTGGCCCCGCATCCATCGGGTGCACGCTCGGTTCGAAGGCCTTCCGGATCCCGCTCGTGAACGTGATCGGCACAGCAGACGGCCCGGGCGGATGCCTTCCGCCCGGGCCGTGGTGTGCCAGGGATCACTTCTTCAGTGACGGATCATCAGTTTTTTTGCCGACCCGTCGACCGATCGCCGCGCCTGCGAACAGCCGTAGCGCGGCCGCCCGGTCCAGAGGCGCCGGCCGGCGGGTGAATCCGGCGGTGTGGCGCGCGAGGGCCCAGAGCAGCGGTCCGGCCAGCAGGGCGATACCGAGCAGCACCAGCAACATCTCGTTGGAGGCGCCCAGCAGCTTGAGCGCCGAGGCGACGAGCACGACGACCAATGCGCGGCGGATCACGGACTGCGATGCACGCGAGGAGACCCGGGCGCCGACGTAGACCCCGGGCAGCGCGCCGATCAGGATCGAAGTGGCGATCTGGGCCTCGAAGTCACCGAAGAGCAGATGTCCGAGGGCAGCCGCGCCGACGAGCGGGACAGCCTGGACCAGGTCGGTGCCGACGATCTCGGCGGCCTTGAGCCCCGGGTAGAGGAACAGCAGCGCGACGATGATCAGCGACCCAGAACCCACCGAGGTCATCCCGACGATGACGCCACCCACGGCGCCGACCATCATCGTGGGAATCGGGCGCACGATCACCGGGGGCAGCGCGACGTTGCCGTAGCGGGCCTTCTGGCGCATCGTCTGGATGGCCTTGAGCACAATGCCGGCCGAGGCGGCCAGCAGCGCGACACCGAGCGAGGTCTTCACCACGTCCTGCAGCTGGGCGTCATCCCCGCCCAGCCACTTGAGTAGCAGGACACCGAGGAACGCGCAGGGGATCGAACCGACGCACAACCAGAGCACCAGCGGCTTGTTCACGGTGCCGCGGCGGGCATGGACCGCGCCACCGACCGGCTTCATGACGAGGGAGACCACGAGGTCGCTGGACACCGCGGTGAGCGGGTTGACGTTGAAGAAGATCACCAGGACCGGGGTCATCAACGCCCCGCCGCCCATCCCGGTCAGGCCGACGATGAACCCGACGAACACGCCGGCCAGGGCCAGCATCGGGTCGATATCCATCGGCTCTCCTCAGGGTGGGGGTGACTAATAATAGCCAGTGACTCACTTTAGTTAGGGGAGGACTCCCCAGACCTATCGCCCGACTACGGTGGCGTCGTGAAACGCGGCTGCCGAACCTCGTGGCCGCGCGCCGACCGCCTGCGACTGCTGGCCGTCGTCGCCCTCGGCCTCGCCCTCGCGCTCGCCTTCCCGCCCTACGGCGCCTGGCCACTGGCCTTCGTGGCGGTCGCGGGGCTCAGCTTGGCCACCCGCGGGGTGAGCAGCCGCCGCGGCGCCCAACTGGGAGCCGTCTTCGCCTTGGTGTTCTTCCTCGTCCTGATGCGCTGGCTGCGCGTCATCGGCTGGGACGCCATGATCATGCTCAGTGCCCTGCAGGCGGCCTTCTACGCCCCGTTCGGGGCCTATCTGGCCAAGACCTCCACCTACCGACTCTGGCCGCTCCTGCACGTCAGCGGGTGGCTCCTGGTCGAGGCGCTTCGCGCCCGTTTCCCGCTCGGGGGGCTGCCCTGGGGCAAGCTCGCCTTCGCCCAGGTCGAGGGTCCACTGGCGTCCTTCGCGGCCTGGGGTGGCAGCCCCGCGGTCAGCGCTGCCACGGCCGGGGTGGGCGTAGGTGCGGCGGCCCTGCTGCTCGCGCGCACCCGGGAAGGCTGGCGATGGCGGGCGGGCGCGCTGCCGGCCGGTGCGGTGGCGGTCCTGCTCGGCCTGGGCGGGGTGATCCCGCTGCCCACCGATGGCGAGGCGACGCTGCGCGCCGCGGTGGTGCAGGGCAACGTGCCGCGCCTGGGATTCGACGTCGCCAGTCAGCGCGACGCCGTCTTCACCAACCACGTCAACGTCACTGCGGAGCTCGCCGCAGACGTGCGAGCCGGGCGCCGGCCGGCACCGGAGCTGGTCATCTGGCCGGAGAACGCCTCCGACGACGACCCGTTCACCGACCCGGCCCTGGGGATGCGCATCAGCGCCGTAGTCGATGACCTCGGTGTGCCGTTGCTGGTCGGCACCCTGCTCGATGCCGGCCCGGACCGGCTGACCAATACCGGCATCGTCTGGTCGCCGGAGCACGGCGCGGGCCAGCGGTACAGCAAGCGCCACCTGGTGCCCTTCGGGGAGTACATCCCGGGCCGGGCGATCCTCACCAAGTTCATCGGCCGCCTCGCCCTGATCCCGCGAGACTTCCTGCCGGGTACCGAGCCCGGGGTCCTCGACGTCGCCGGCACCCGTATCGGTGCGGTGATCTGCTTCGAGGTCGCCTACGACAACCTGGTCCGCGACACCGTGCGCGGCGGGGGCCGCCTGCTGGTCGTGCAGACCAACAACGCGACCTATGGTCGCACCGGGCAGCCCGAGCAGCAGTTGGCGATGTCCCGGCTGCGCTCCATCGAGCACGGCCGGGCGATGCTCATCGCCGCAACCTCGGGGGTGAGTGCGGTCATCGCCCCCGACGGGGACGTCCTGATGCGCACGGCCGAGTTCACTCCCGACGTCCTGGTCGCCGAAGTCCCCCTGCGCAGTGCCCGCACGCTCGCCACCCGGGTCGGTGCCTGGCCGGAGTGGCTCGGCGCGCTGCCGGCGATCGTGATCTTTGGCGCAGCGCTGGTGCGCCGAACATCCCGTCGGATTCGGCCCCGCGCGGTTACGGTGGACGGATGAGGCGGCTGGTCATCGTGCCCACCTACAACGAGGCGGAGAGCCTTCCCCTCGTGCTGGGCCGGTTGCGACTGGCCGTGCCCGACGCCGATGTCCTGGTGGTTGACGACGCGAGCCCCGACGGCACGGGCGCGCTCGCCGACCGACTTGCCGCCTCGGACCCGGCGATCGCCGTGCTGCACCGCACCGGTAAGTCCGGCCTGGGGGCCGCCTACCTCGCAGGCTTCGGGTGGGGTCTGGAGCGCGGTTACGACGTGCTCGTGGAGATGGATGCCGACGGTTCACACCGTCCGGAGGACCTGCCCCGCCTGCTCGCCGCCCTCGACGGGGGCGATGGCCGCGCCGACGCCGACCTCGTGCTGGGCTCGCGCTGGGTGCCCGGGGGAGCGGTCGTCAACTGGCCGCCGCTGCGCCGGGCGATCTCCCGCGGCGGAACCCTCTACGCCAAGGTCGCGCTCGGCATCCCCATCCGCGACGCCACCGGAGGGTTCCGCGCCTTCCGCGCCGAGACCCTGCGCGGGCTCGACCTCGACGGCGTCGACTCCCAGGGCTACTGCTTCCAGATCGACCTCGCGTGGCGTGCCGTCCAGCGCGGCTACACCGTGGTCGAGGTGCCGATCACCTTCGTCGAACGTGAGCTCGGTACCTCGAAGATGAGCCGAGCGATCGTCGCCGAGGCGCTCTGGCGGGTCACCGCGTGGGGCGTGCAGTATCGGATCGCGCGGCTGCGGCCCAGCGCGCGCCGGGCACGAATGGTCGAGCAGGAAACCGTCTAGGAGCCTCGTTCATGCCTGTCGTCGTGATCGCCCTGCTACTGGTCCCGATCATCGAGATCGTCGTGATCGTCCAGGTCGGCCAGAGCATCGGGGCGTGGCCGACCATCGCCCTGCTGATCGCCAGCGCAGTGCTGGGGTCGTGGCTGATCCGCCGGGAAGGCGCCAAGGCCTGGACCGCGCTGCGGGACAAGCTCCACAGCGGCGGGATGCCGGCCAAGGAGTTGGCCGACGGCGCGCTGATCCTCGTCGGGGGCACCCTGTTGCTGACCCCGGGCTTCCTCACCGACCTGGTCGGCTTCTTCCTCGTCCTGCCATTCACCCGGCCGCTGGCGCGCCGCGCGCTCGTCGCCGGCGCGACCCGCGCTCTGTTCGGCAAGGCGGGCATGACTCCGCCGCCGGGCGGGCCCGGCGGCGGAGATGGTGGGCGGGTGATCCGCGGGGACCTGATCGACCCCGACGGCCGCTGATCTAGGCGCTCTTGCGCTTGGGGTCGTGACCCTTGATGCCGCCGGCCCGCAGGACGGCCAGGCGCTCGGCGAGGATCTCCTCGAGCTCCTCGCGGGTGCGCCGCTCCATCAACATGTCCCAGTGGGTGCGGGCAGGCTTGACGACCTTCTCCTCGGCGGTGACGCCGTCGGTGCGCAGGGCAACGCCGCCGCACACGCGGCATTCCCAGGCGATCGGGAGGTCCTCGGCCTCGGCCGAGAACGGCACGAAGAAGGTGTGCTCCTTGGTGCAGCTGTAGGACACGACCTGCCGCGGGGCAAGTTCGACATCGCGATCGTTCTCGTAGCTGGTGGCTCCGAGTCGCGATCCGCGAAGGGCACGCTCACTCATGGTTGACGCCGCCTCTCGGGCACTAGGCCCAACATTTCTCCACGTGCTGGCGCACGAAGACGCGCTGTCCCTGTGGAACGTTCACTTGGTGTCCAGGATTCCCGGGTGGGTCCTGGACACGCATTGCGATTTGGCCACGGTGTACGAAACCGTTCCGTACTGCTTCGTCCTGAATACCGTCTCCGGTTGGGCGCCGCCAGTGGTTTTCCGATGACGGAACGATGACGTTGCGCACCGACGAGCGGAATCAGCGTGGATAGGCGTGGGTCTCGACGGCTTTCACGGCCATCCAGACCTCGGTGCCGGGGATCAAGGCAAGATCCGCGACCGCGGCGGCGGTGACGTCGGCGAGCGCCGGCAGCGGTCCGGTGAGCTGAAGCCGCACCGAACCGGCATGCAACTCCATGTCCGTCACCGTCGCGGGGAAGACGTTACGCGGGCTCCCGTCGGGCCGGGAGCGGAAGATCGACACCGCCGCCGGGCCGAAGGCCACCATCACCTCGGCGCCGGGTGGGGCCGGGGCCGGCTCTGCGGTGGCCAGCACGACGTCGCCCGGCAGGCGCACCCCCGCAGGGTCCGCGACACCGCGATAGAGGTTCAGGCCGACCAGGCGGGCGACGTAGTCGGTCTGCGGGCGCCTGGCCACCTCGGCCACCGGTCCCTGCTGGACCGCGCGGCCCTCCTCGAGGACCACGACGTCGGTGGCGAGCACCATCGCGTCGAGTGGGTCGTGGGTGACCAGCACCGCAGCGCCGCCGAAGTCGGCGAGGTGGCGGCGCAGGTCCGAGCGCACGTCCAGGCGGGTGCGCGCGTCCAGCGCGGCCAGGGGCTCGTCGAGCAGCAGCAGGGAGGGCTGCGGGGCCAGCGCGCGGGCCAGGGCGACGCGCTGCGCCTGCCCGCCGGAGAGTGCGCCGGGCTTGGACTTCGCGTGTTCGGCGAGCCCGACCCGCTCCAGCCATTCCATCGCCCGCGTGCGCGCAGCCGCCTTGTCCATCCTGCGCATGCGCAGGCCGTAGGCGACGTTGTCCAGCGCGCTCAGATGAGGGAAGAGCCGGTAGTCCTGCCACACCACCCCGACGCTGCGCAGCTCCGGCGGGACGTGCAGCCCGATGTCAGGGTCGTCCAGGGCTACTCCGGCCAGGGCCACCCGGCCGCGCTGGGGCCGCAGCAGCCCGGTGAACACGCGCAACGCCGTCGACTTCCCCGCTCCGTTGGGACCGAGCAGCGCGACCGTCTGGCCAGGTCTTACCGTCAACTGGAGGTCGAGGGTAAAGCCGCCCCGCGAGGTGCTGAAGTCCGCCTCGAACCCCTCGCTCATGTCGAGTCTCCGCTTCGCGCAGATGCTCGCTCGCGGAGCCTCGGCATGGGATGCGACTCGCTGCGCTCGCTCATCCGCCGCGCCCGGTCGGAGAGATCCACTTCTCCCGCAGGCTCGCCAGCACGAGGATGGAGACGGCCAGCAGCACCAGGCTGAGCACAATTGCGGCCTGTGGGTCGGTCTCCAGCGCCGCATAGACCGCCGAGGGCATCACCTGGGTGCGGCCCTGCAGGCTGCCGGCGAAGGTGATCGTGGCACCGAACTCCCCGAGCGCGCGCGCCCAGCACAGCACCGCGCCGGCCGCGATCCCGGGGGCCACCAGCGGCAGCGTGATGGTGCGGAAGATCGTCCAGCGGCTCGCCCCGAGGGTGGCGGCAGCCTCGGCGTAGCGGGGATCCAGACCGCGCAGCGCGCCCTCGACGGCGATGATCAGGAAGGGCATCGCCACGAAGGTCTCCGCGACGATGACGGCATTGGTGGTGAACGGCAGCGAGTAGCCCGTCCACTCGTAGACATGGCGCCCGATCACCCCGTTGCGGCCCAGCGCCGCCAGCAGGGCGACGCCACCCACCACGGGGGGGAGCACCAGCGGCACGGTCACCAGCGCCCGGACGAGGCCGCGCCCGCGGAAGCGGCCCTGGGCCAGCACGACCGCAATCGGGATGCCGAGCACCATCGAGACCAAGGTCGCCATCGTGGCGGTGTAGAGCGAGAGTTGCAGGGCGTCGGTGACGACGGGGTCCTGCAGCCGCTCGGGCAACGTCGTCCAGGGAGCCCGGGCGAGCAGGCCGACGACCGGCAGGATCAGAAAGAGCAGCCCGATCCCGGCGGGGATCAGCAGGATCGGGGGGATCCCGGATCGCTCCCGGGGCACGCGGGAGGGGCGGGTCACCGCTACCTGGTGACCCGCCCCTGCTGCGTCGCTGTTCGTCGTCACGCCCCCTGGAAGCCGGCCGCAGTCAGGACTTGCTGCGCTGCGGGGGAGAGGAGGAACGCTACCCAGGCCGCCGCACCGGCGGCATTGGCGGCCTCGGTGAGCGCGGCGACCGGGTAGTCGTTGACCGCGTCGGCGGTTTCGGGGAACTCGATCCCCACCACCTCGTCCCCGGCCGCCAGCACGTCGGTCGTGTAGACCAGGGCCGCGTCGACCTCATCGGCCACCACCTTGGCCAGCACGGCCTTGACGTCAGGCTCGCGGGTGTCCGGGGCGGGCGTGATGCCGGCGGCGGTGAAGACCTTGTCCGCGGCCGCGCCGCACGGCACTTCGGACGCGCACAACGCGATGTCGAGGGACTCGTCGGCGAAATCGGCGAGTGTGTCCACTTCACCGGGGTTGCCGGCCGGCACCGCGATCTGCAGCGTGTTCTTGACGAAGATCGCCGGTGAGCTTGCCCCGCCGGCATCGGTGACGGTCTGCATGGTGGCGGGGGAGGCCGCGGCGAAGACGTCAGCCGGGGCGCCTTCGTTGATCTGTGCGGCCAGGGTCGCGCTGCTGTTGAACTGGAAGGTCACCTTCGAGCCCGGGTTCGCCGCCTCGAAGGTCTTGCCGAGCTCGGTGAAGGTTCCGGTCAGCGACGCCGCCGCGAACACGACCACCTCACCGGTGACCGGACCGGTGACCGCCGCCGGGGTGGTGGTCGTCGCCAGCACTGCCGCAGGGGCGGTGGGGTCCTCGTCGTCGGCACACGCGGCGAGGGTCAGAGTCAGGGTCACGCTGGCGGCGACCGTGCCGACGGTGGTGCGACGCAGCGTGGTGCGAACTCGCATCGGAACTCCTCGCAGTTGCGGCGCTCGGCTGCTCAGCCGGCGTCGGGGATCTCGACGATCACGTTGGTGGATTTCACGGTGGCCACGGCGAGCACGCCTGGCTCCAGACCGAGCTCGTCCGCGGCCTCCCGGCCGATCAACGAGACGATCCGGAACGGCCCGCACTGCATCTCGACCTGGGCCATCACGGTGTCCCGGGTGACCTTGGTGACGATGCCGCGCATCCGGTTGCGCGCCGAGGCACTTCCCAGTCCGCCGAGGTCGGGATCCTCGCCGGCTTCGCGGGCGAACGCCGCGAGAAGCGCACCGTCCACGACCCGATGACCGTGCGAATCCCGGGTCGCGGCCAGCTTGCCGCTGTCGGCCCACCGGCGCACGGTGTCGGAGCTGACGCCCATCAGCTCGGCCACGTCGCTGATCCGGAATGTGGTCACGATGGGACTATAGAGCAAGTGCTAGGTGATTCCATGAAATAACATTGTGGTTGCGAGCTGAAACACTCGAACGATCGGGTAGATGCGAGGACCGGTATGCGTCAGGCGAAGGTCCGCAGCAGGTCCAGGGCGGCCTCGGCGTCCGGGCCGGAGGCGATGAGGTCGCTGGCGTGCCCGGGCAGTCGGCGGGCGGCAACCTGGCAGAACGTCTCGGCGTCGCCGGTGATCGTGGTGCGGGCGGGGTCGGCCGGCGCGAACTCCCAGATCTTGCCGGAGGGAGCGTCCAGGGTGACCGCGATCGGCCCCGGCGCCTTCTGTCCGGCGCGGGTGAACGCGTAGGGAAGCGTGCGCCAGGCCAGGCGGGCGATGTGCCAGAGGCGGTCACCGGGCTTCAGCGTCACCCCGACGGCGCCGGCCACGTCGCCGGTGTGGATCCACGCCTCGGCCAGGCGCGCGGTCGCGAAGGTCCGGGCGGGGAGGTCGCCGTTGACCCACGGCATGGGCGCACGGGGATCCGCCTTCGCGAGGGCGGTGCACACGGCGTCGGCGCTGTTCGACCACCGCTGGAGCAAATCCGCCGGCCCCATGCCCCGCTGCTTGTCCACCGCCCAACCCGCGATCTGGTCGACGTTGGCGGTCGTGGTGCGCATCGCGCCGATGTCCCAGGCCGCGTCAACCACTGCCGACTCCAGTGAGCCGGTGGTGGCCGAGGCCAGCGCCAACTCGCCCGTCTGCGCCAGGTGCAGGACGACATCCGCGACATCCCAGCCCAAGCACCGGGTGGGGGCCGCCCACTGCTGCGGGGAGAGAGCCTCCAGCAGGGAGCGAAGTTCGGCGTGCTGGTCGGCGAGGTCGGCGCAGATCTGTTTCATGGCGCCAATCCTCTACGGGGTGGCGTAGCCGGCGTCGACCGGCAGCGTCACGCCGGTGATGTAGCGGGCCTCGTCCGAGACCAGCCAGGCGACGGCGTTGCTGATCTGCTCGGGCGGCAGAATCGTCACGTCGAGCAGGTTGCCGACCTCGGACCCGTGCGTCGGCGGGGTCATGTCGGCGAAGACCACCGACATCGCCTCGTTGAGCACCATCGGGGTGGCGACCCCGCCCGGGTGGATCGAGTTGACCCGGATGTCGTGCGGGGCGAGCCAGCGGGACCATGCCCGCATCAGGCCGACCTGCGCGTGCTTGCTCGCGGTGTAGCCGTCGGCGCAGCCGTTGCCGCCCCCGAGTTTTCCGGTCAGGCCCATCACCGAGCTGATCAGCACGACCGAGCCGCCGTTGCCCGCCGCGATCATCGCCGGTGCCGCGCTGTGCACGGTGTTCCACACCCCGACCAGGTTGATCGCGATCTGGTCGCCGAAGGCCTGGGCGTCATCGATGCCGTACGCGGACAGTGCGACGCCGGCATTGGCGATCGTGATGTCCAGGCGCCCCAGCTGTTCCACCCCGGCGGCGATCGCGGCGCCGGTGGCGGCCAGGTCCCGCACGTCGGCGACGAGCGGGAGCGCCGTGCGCCCTTGCGCCTCGACCAGCGCGACGGTTTCGGCCAGGTCCTCGGCGGTGCCCAGGGGATAGGCGACGGTGGGGATGTCGGCGCAGATGTCCAGCGCCAGGATGTGCGCGCCATCGCCCGCGAGGCGAACCGCGTGGCTGCGGCCCATGCCGCGGGCGGCCCCGGTGATCAGCGCGACCTTGCCGTCCAGGCGTCCCATGGCGGGAAGCCTGCCAGGCCGCTGGGCTCAGGTGCCGCAGAAGGTCCGGTACGCGCCGGAGTCGCCGGGGTCGGGCTCGGCGTAGGCCTCCAGGCCGGGGCGTTCGGTGAACGGCTCGCGCAGCGCGGCGAGCAAGTCCTGCGCCGGGCCGAGGTCACCGGCGCCCGCCGCGGCGAGGGCCGCTTCCACAAGGTGGTTGCGCGGGATGTAGACCGGATTGGCGGCATCCATGCGGGCGATTGCGGTGGCGCGGCCCCCAGGCGACACGTCCAGCCGGCGCAGCCACTGCACGGACCACACATCGAACGCCTCGCGGTCGAGGTAGCGGTCACGCGCCGCGGCGGCGTCGCCGCGGGCCAACGCGGACAACGAGCGGAAGCCGCCGGTCCAGTCGATGCGCTCGGTCTGCATCAGCGCGAGCAGGCCGTGCAGCAACGAATCGGCACGCTCCAGCCCGGGTACACCGACCTTGGCCGCCATGCCCGCGAGCCAGGCGGTCTCGAAGCGCGTGACGAAGGTGTCGAGCTCAGTGGTTGCCGCGGTAACGGCGTCGGCGGTCTCGGCATGAAGAAGGGGCAGCAGCGCCTCGGCGAAGCGGGTCAGGTTCCACAGCGTGATCTCGGGCTGGTTGCCGTAGGCGTAACGCCCGCCGTGGTCGATGGAGCTGAACACCGTGGCCGGGTCGTAACCCTCCATGAACGCGCACGGTCCGTAGTCGATGGTCTCGCCGGAGATCGTCACGTTGTCGGTGTTCAGGACGCCGTGCACGAACCCCAGGCACATCCACTGCGCGAGGAGGTCGGCCTGTACTCCGATGACGGCGTCGAGCAGACCGAGGTAGGGATTCTCGGCAGCTGCGGCGCCGGGATGGTGGCGGGTGATCGCGTAATCGGCGAGCTCGCGCAGCAACGCCGGTTCCTGGGCCGAGCGGGCGGCGGCGTACTGGAAGCTGCCCACCCGCAGGTGGCTGGCCGCGACGCGCACCAGCAACGCGCCAGGTAGCAGTTCCTCCCGGACGACCGTGTCGCCAGTGGCGATGACGGCCAGGGCGCGGGTGGTCGGAACGCCGAGGGCATGCATGCCCTCGCTGACGAGGTACTCGCGCAGCATCGGCCCGATGGTTGCCTTGCCATCACCGCCGCGGGAGAACGGCGTCGCTCCGGATCCCTTGAGCGCAAGGTCGCGACGACGTCCGGCGACGTCCGTCAGTTCGCCGAGCAGGAGCGCTCGCCCGTCGCCCAGACGCGGGGAGTACCCGCCGAACTGGTGCCCGGCATAAGCCTGCGCCACCGGGGTCGCACCGGCAGGCACCTGGGCACCGGTCAGCAGACCAAGGCCGTCCTGGGTACGTAACTGATTCGGGTCCAGCCCAAGTTCGACCGCGAGCGGGTCGTTGACGAGCACGATCTGCGGATCCGGGAACACCGCGGCCTGCCACGCCGTCGCCAGGCCCGGCAGCTCACGGGCGAAGGAGTTGTCCAGCTTGAGGTCCAGCGTAGATTCGTGGCTCACGTCGTCGAGGCTACGTCGCCCTTCAGTGGCACGATTTGGCAGGTGAGCAGCAGTCCTGAACGCTCTTACGTCAGCGACAACGGTTGCTATAGGGACCGACTTCGCTGACGCAAGGGCCTGAGAGAGGGATGTATGCACGCCGCTGACAGCCATGACCTGATCCGCGTGCGGGGCGCGCGGGTGAACAACCTCAAGGACATCAGCGTCGAGATCCCCAAACGCCGCCTGACGGTGTTCACCGGGGTCTCCGGCTCGGGCAAGAGCTCGCTGGTGTTCGGCACGATCGCCGCCGAGTCCCAGCGGATGATCAACGAGACCTACAGCGCGTTCGTGCAGGGTTTCCTGCCGTCGATGGCGCGCCCCGACGTCGATGTGCTGGAAGGCCTGACGACGGCGATCCTGGTCGACCAGGAGCGGATCGGGGCCAATGCGCGCTCCACCGTCGGCACCGTCACCGACACCAACGCGCTGCTGCGGATTCTGTTCAGCCGGCTCGGGCGCCCGTACGTCGGCTCGGCGCAGGCGTTCTCCTTCAACGTCGCCTCGATCTCCGGCGCGGGGGCGGTGACCACCACCAAGGGCGGGCGGCAGGTCAAGGAGCGGCGCAGCTTCTCGATCACCGGCGGGATGTGTCCGCGGTGCGAGGGCATGGGCAAGGTCTCGGACTTCGACCTGAGCGCGCTCTACGACGAGTCCAAGTCGATCAACGATGGTGCGATCACCATTCCCGGCTACTCGATGGAGGGTTGGTACGGCCGCATCTTCAACGGCTGCGGCTTTTTCGACTGCGACAAGCCGATTGCCAAGTTCACGAAGAAGGAACTGCAGGACCTGCTCTACAAGGAAGCCACCAAGATCAAGGTCGAGGGCATCAACCTCACCTTCCTGGGGCTGATCCCGCAGATTCAGAAGTCGTTCCTGTCCAAGGACGTCGAGGCGATGCAGCCGCACATCCGGGCGTTCGTGGACCGCGCGGTGGTGTTCACGGTGTGCGGGGACTGCGACGGGACCCGGTTGGCCGAGCACGCCCGAGCGGCGAAGATCGACGGTGTCAACATCGCCGACGCGTGCCGCATGCAGATCAGTGATCTCGCCGTCTGGGTGCGGTCGTTGCAGGAGCCCTCGGTGGCTCCGCTCCTGGGGAACCTGCAGCACAGCCTCGACAAATTCGTCGAGATCGGCCTGGGTTACCTCTCGCTCGAGCGCCCGTCCGGCACTTTGTCCGGGGGAGAGGCGCAGCGCACCAAGATGATCCGTCACCTGGGGTCCTCGCTCACCGACGTCACCTACATCTTCGACGAGCCGACCATCGGGCTGCACCCGCACGACATCGCGAACATGAACCAGCTCTTGCTGCAGTTGCGGGACAAGGGCAACACCGTGCTGGTGGTGGAACACAAACCGGAGGCGATCGTGATCGCCGACCACGTCATCGACCTCGGACCGGGCGCCGGCAGCGGCGGGGGCGAGGTGGTCTTCACCGGCACCGTCGACGGGCTCCGCAAGGCCGATACGCTGACGGGGCGTCATCTCGATGACCGGGCCAAGCTCAAGTCCGCGGTACGAGAGCGCTCAGGGGTGCTCGAAGTTCGCGGCGCCGATCGGCACAACCTCCAGCGCATCGACGTCGATATCCCGCTCGGCGTGCTCGTCGTCGTCACCGGCGTGGCGGGCTCCGGGAAGAGTTCGTTGATCGGTGGCTCGGTCGCCAATCGCGACGGCGTCGTCGCCATCGACCAGGGCGCCATCAAGGGTTCCCGACGCAGCAACCCGGCCACCTACACCGGGTTGCTCGAGCCGATCCGCAAGTCCTTCGCCAAGGCCAACGGTGTGAAGCCCGCGCTGTTCAGCGCCAACTCCGAGGGTGCGTGCCCCACCTGCAACGGCAACGGGGTCATCTACACCGACCTGGCCATGATGGCCGCGGTGGCGACGGTGTGCGAGCAGTGCGAGGGCAAGCGCTTCGACGGCGCCGTGCTGGAGTACAAACTCGGCGGGCGGGACATCAGCGAGGTACTCGCGATGTCGGTCACCGAGGCTGAGGCGTTCTTCGCGGACGGCGAGGCGAGAACTCCCGCCGCGCACGCAGTCCTTGCCCGCCTGGCCGACGTCGGCCTTGGCTATCTCACCCTGGGCCAGCCACTCACGACGCTCTCCGGCGGCGAGCGCCAGCGGCTGAAGTTGGCCACGCACCTGGGGGAGAAGGGCGGGATGCTGATCCTGGACGAGCCGACCTCCGGTCTGCATCTCGCCGATGTCGAGAACCTGCTCGCCCTGCTCGACCGGCTGGTGGACGCCGGCAAGTCGGTCATCGTGATCGAGCACCACCAGGCGGTGATGGCCCATGCCGACTGGATCATCGACCTCGGCCCCGGCGCCGGCCACGACGGCGGCCGCATCGTGTTCGAAGGCCCGCCGTCGACGTTGATCTTCGCGACGAAGAAGACGCTCACGGGAAAGCACCTCGCGGCGTACGTCGGGGGCTAACTACAACCCGTCGTCGCCGCGGCGCTCGCGCGGCTTCGGTGAGTCCACCGGCCAGATCGTGACGTCGTAAGACTCGATGGGGGTGTCGCAGACGTCCTCGTCGAAACCTCGTGCTCGTCCCTTGGCCAGGACGCGCACTCGGTGCAGACCTGGGTTCGTCGGATTGAAGATCTCCTCATACCAGTCACCATCGAGGTCGCTGGCGAACAGAGGCTGATGGATCATCATGTCTTCCTCTTCACCCACCTCCCAGCCCCTCATGCTCTTGGCCAATGGCGCGGGCGCAGAAGTGCGCGCGTGCACGGTCAGCCAGAACTCGCCGTAGACGCATCCGGTCAACAGCTTGGCGGCCTTGCGTGAACCATCGACGCCGAGTACCTGGTCGGCCTTCCAGGACATCTCGAAGTCGGCGAACCGGTCTTCCGGTGCGAGGTCGACCTGGCTCTCGGACACGGTCCCCAGGTAGCGAACCCCGCCGGGCACCCGCTCACCGGCTGCGCGGGGGTCCTTCGGTTGCGGCGGCGGCTGGGGGCGCTCGACGTAGCCGTCGCCGCGTGAATCGGCCAGGCCGTCGTTGTCCACGTCGTCCTGCGCCATGGGGGTGGAGGATGGCAGTAGCCGCGCGAGCATCTGACCCTCGGCGTCGAACAGCACCAGGTGCTCGCCGATCATGGCGAGCCGGGCCAGGCGCAGCATCCAGGCGTCGACCGAGACTTGGGACTCCAGGGCCGTACGGTCACCCTCCTGGATGCTGCACGCGCCGGCGGATGCGGGGGAGGAGCTTCCCAGCGCGAGACCGTCGGCTCCGAGTACCCAGCGGCCCTCGTGGTCCTGACCCTCGTCGTGCCCGGTCCATCGTCCGCCGCTGCGAAATTCGAGGTACGGGTAGTCGCAGGCGAGACCGTCGGGCAGCTCCGGCTCCCAGCGACCGATGACATCCTCGACGCTGAGGGGAATGGCTCCGGCGGGCAACGGGGCCGCGGGCAACGCGTTGAGGCGCGCGCGTTCCTGCGGGTCAGGCTCCGGCCCGTCGCCGATGATGATGTACGCGCGGCCTGTCGGCACCCCCGCCGGCAAGCTGCCGCCGGGCCGGAGTTCGGCCACGGTGACCTGCTCGGCGTCGATCAACCGCCACCCGTAGGCGGTGGCTTCGTAGCGGGTGATGTCGGTGAGCCATGTCGGCTCGGACAAGGCGGCGGAGTGACACCCGGCATGCATCACCGGGGGTGTGTGCGGGGATCGGTCGGCCAGAAACAGGCCGCCCCGCGCTGCCCAGGTGCCGTCCACGCTGACGCACGGCCGGACGATGGACAGCTCGCCGCCCGCCAACTGCAGTGAGGTCCCGTCGGGTTCGCCGGGGGCCGTGAGCTTCCACAAACCGTGCAACCCGGACGCGGCCGCGGGTGCGCCGGCCACCACGTCGACGGTGTCGCCGGTGCCGCAGCCGCCGAGGACCGAGAGCAGCAACGCTGACGCCAGCGCGGCTGCGCTGTGGCGCGCGGTCAGAGGCACGTGGGCAAGGATCGGCGTGGCGGCGCCCGGCCACCATCGGCTGTCCGGATCAATTCATGACGACGTTCGGTGGATTCGGCACCCTTTACGCAACCGGCCGGTTGGCACCTAGAGCCCGAGTGCAACCTTCAAACCCTCGTTCACCGCTCGCATCGTTGCGGGGGACAGGGCGCCGAGCTCGCGCCGGACCTCATCCGGCCAGAGCTGAATCACGTCATCACACAGGATCCGGCCAGTGACGGGGTCATCGAGTGCGAGGGGGACGATGGACGGCAGCGCCGGCTCCGTCACAGCAACCATCGTGAACCCCGCGCGGCCAACCCGCCGTCCGGCGCGACGACATGCTTGAGGGCGCTTGCCACCAGCGCACTGCGGGCGCTGAGCGGCGGGTCTCGCGGTCAGCTACTTTCCCCCCATGGTTTTGGCCCACCGGATCGCAGCGCGGGGGAGCGAGTTCCTGCTCTTTGCAGTGACTCCCCCTCGGCTCACGGTCACTGGTGAGCGGGCCCAGGAGATCGCCGATGTGACCCAGAAGCGTCTGGACCCGTTGGGCCTCGACGGCCTCGTCCTCTACGACATCGACGACGAGAGCGACCGCAACCCGGCGCAGCGGCCGTTTCCCTTCCTGCCGACGATCGACCCCGCGGCCTTCCGGGCCCAGTATCTGACGGACTGGAGCACGCCAGTCGTGGTGTACCGGGCGGTCGGCAAGTACACCGAGGATGATCTCCGGGCGTGGCTGGCAGCCCAGGACGCCGACGCACTGGCGGTGTTCGTCGGTGCGTCGTCCCCCCGCAAGCAGCCAGCGACCTCGCTCGTCCGCGCGCAGCAACTGTGGGCCCAGACTCGACCTGATCTGCCGCTCGGCGGCGTCGCGATTCCGGAGCGGCACACCCGCCGGGGTGAAGAGCACCTGCGCCTGATCGCGAAGCAGGAAGCCGGGTGCTCCTTCTTCGTCACGCAGGTCGTCTACGACGTCAACGCAGCGAAGAACCTGATCTCGGACTATGTCTACGCCTGTGCCGCGCGCGGCCTCGAACCCGTGCCGATCGTGTTCACGTTCTCGGTATGCGGATCACTCAAGACGCTGGAGTTCCTGGGATGGCTCGGCGTCGATGTGCCCCGCTGGATCCAGAACGACCTGCACCACGCGGCCGACACGCTTGCGGCGTCGCATGAGCATTCGCTGGCTGCCGCTCGTGAACTGATCGGGTACTGCCGACGCCTGAGGGTTCCGTTCGGGGTCAACGTGGAGAGCGTCTCGATCCGTCTTGCCGAAATCGAGGCCTCGGTGGACCTCGCGCGCCAGCTCGGCCGGGAGCTTCGTCGCTAGACCCGGTCTCAGCTGCGCTAAACCGCCGATAATGAACGTTATGTCAAGTAATGCACCCAGTATTGGATCACTAGAGTTCGCGCAGTGCAGCTGGCGACAAAGCTTCAGCACGTGTCAGGAGGACCGGTGCTACTTACCAGGCTCGGACGTAAGACCAACCAAGACTGCAAGTGCGAACACTCCCATCTCGACCATGCGAACAATCGTGGATCATGCGGGCAGTGCGCCTGCTCGAAATACCGCGTCAGCTTCGTCCGCATGTTCATGGGGGCTGCTGCCTCCTGAACAGCCCGAGGTGCGCGCCTACATCGTGAGCCGGACCGCTGACGGCTCGACGCAGGGTCGTTCGGCTCAAGCCTCGCGAACTGCCACCCCGTCGACGTAATACCAACGGCCGCCCGCACGGACGAAGTTACTTCGCTCCACGTGGTGACCTCGGTCGTGGGTGGCGCGGAACTCCACCATCCCCGTGGTGTCGAAGACCCCACCGCTCGCGGAGATCACCTCGAGCCCGGACCAACGTGTCCTCGGGTCCAGGTCGAGCCGAGTCGGCCGGGTCGACGGGTGCCAGGTGTTGAGGAGATACGCGATATCGGCCATCACAAAGGCGCTGTAGCGCGAGCGCATCAGAGCCTCCGGGGTTGCCGCCGTCGACTCCCCCGCGTGCAGCGAACCGCAGCAGGCCACGTACGGACTGGCGGCGCCGCACGGACATGGCCGAGGTGTCACGAGAGGTGGAATACGACGTCGGTGCGCACCTGGCGAGTATGACCGACGCGGAGAACGTCGGTGCTCCTGACATCGCGTCAGAAGGGTGCGGAGCCCTCAATCGAGGCCGACGAATCCTTGCTTCTGTCGTCAGTACCGAACCAGCCTGCGACGGCGACGGGGTTCTTCGGCGCCCACACCTACACCCCGTCGGCCAAGCTCGCCCGGGCGATCAAGGCCCGCGACAAGCACTGCCGGATCCCCGGCTGCCGGGTTCCGGCCGCGCGCTGCGAACTCGACCACACGTTCGCCTTCCGCCTCGGCGGCACCACGGTCACCTTCAACCTGGCGTGCGTCTGCAAATTCCACCACGGGGTTCGGTGCCGCGATGTCGGCCTACGACGCGCTGTACGCGGCCCTGGCTGACTTACTGGACGCCACCTTGGTCACCGGGGACAGGCGGTTCGCTGTGACGGCCGCGGATCAGTTCGGGCTCCGGGTGCTGGCCGTCTGAGATCAGCTGGACTCGTCCAGGTGCGCGGCACGGCAGCATCCGTCATGTGGCGCAGCGTTCTCACAGGGGCAGGCACGAGCATGGGCCACTGGCCAACTGTCCCCGCTGTCCGAGGGGTCGGGCAAACCGGCGCCTCGTGGCGTTCGAACCCGTGACGACCGCTGGTGACGACGACTGTGAGGTGCGTTCTGGTGCGAAAGCTACCCGTGGCGTCGACGACGGCGATCGGCATGCTCGTGGGGGGCGTGATGTTCCTCGCGCCCGCGGTAGCCGCCGCAGCGGCGCCGCAGCCGGTCCCCGTCACCAAGGTGAAGATCCTCAACTTCGCCTACCTGCCCAAGAAGCCGACGATCGAGGTCGGATCCAAGGTGCGCTGGACGAACCTGGACATGGATGTCCACGACGTCGCCACCACCAAGGCCCCGCGTAAATTCACCTCCCCCGCACTGGACCTCAAGGACAAGTACACGAAGAAGTTCACCAAACCCGGCGTGTACCGCTACTTCTGCAGTTTCCACCCGGAGATGGTCGCCACCATCAAGGTCGTGCCCAAGAAGTAGCGCCGATCAGACATGTCGTACACGGCCTTGTGCAAAGAGCGCTCCGCACAGCGTGAAACTCGTGTTGTGATGTCGGTGTTTCGGGCGCGCTGATCGCCCGGAAATCATTCCGAAACACTGGACGGGTTTTCTGGACGGCATGAGCGAGGACGCCCCCACCTCCGCTGCCGCCGCCTGCGTGCCCGATGCCGCGGTGCCTTCGCGCGTGCGCGGGGTGTGCTCCTACTGCGGCGTCGGCTGCGGCCTGCTGCTGCAGGTGGAGACCGACCCCGCCACTGGGCGCCGCCGCGTTGCCTCCGTCAAGGGCGACCCGGCGCACCCTGCCAACCGGGGCCGACTGTGCACCAAGGGCGCTACCAGCGCCGACGCGGCCAGCGCGCCGGGGCGCGTGGAGAGCGCCTTGCTGCGACCCGAACGCGGGGCCACCCCCATCGCGGTCGGGGTCGATGACGGCGTCGCCGAAGCCGTCGCCCGACTGCGCACGATCATCGACACCCACGGCCCGGACTCCGTCGCGCTCTACGTCTCCGGCCAGATGACGCTGGAGGCGCAGTACCTGGCCACCAAACTCGCCAAGGGCTACCTGCGGACCAACGCGATCGAGTCCAACTCCCGGCTCTGCATGGCGAGTGCCGGCATGGGCTACAAGGCATCTTTCGGCTCGGACGCTCCCCCGGGGTCCTACGACGACTTCGACCACGCCGACGTGTTCCTGGTGACCGGCGCCAACATGGCCGACTGCCACCCGATCCTGTTCCTGCGGATGATGGAGCGGGTCCGCGCCGGTGCCAAGCTCATCGTCGTCGACCCCCGCCGTACCGCGACCGCCGAAAAGGCAGACCTGCACTTGCAGATCTCCCCCGGCACCGACCTTGCGATGTTGCACGGCCTGCTGCACCTGATTGTCGCCGAGGGACACACGGATCCGAACTTCATCGCGGAGTACACCGATGGCTGGGAGGCGATGGAAGACTTTCTCGCTGACTACTCCCCCGCCGCAGTCGCCGCGCTCACCGGTCTGAGCGAAGCGGACCTGCGCACCGCGGCTCGGTGGATCGGTGAGGCCGAGAACTGGATGACCTGCTGGACGATGGGCCTGAATCAGTCCACCCAAGGCACCGCGAACACCACGGCGATCTGCAATCTGCATCTGGCGACCGGGGCGATCGCCCGGACCGGGTCCGGGCCGTTCTCCCTCACCGGGCAGCCGAATGCCATGGGCGGTCGCGAGATGGGTTACCTGGGCCCAGGGTTGCCTGGTCAGCGTTCGGTCCTCATCGACGACGACCGCAGCTTTATGGAGCACCTGTGGGATCTGCCCGAGGGCACCATCCCGACGGGCGTGGGCTCCGGCACCGTCGATCTGTTCGAGAAACTGACTTCTGGTCAGATCAAGGCGGTCTGGATCATCTGCACCAACCCGGTCGTCTCGGTCGCCAACCGGGCCTCGGTGATCGCCGGCCTGGAGGCCGCCGAACTCGTCATCGTGCAGGAGTCATTCACCGACGCCGAGACCAACGCCTACGCCGACGTCGTGCTACCGGCGGCAATGTGGACCGAGGTCGACGGGGTCTTCGTCAACTCCGAGCGCAGCCTCACCCTTCTGCAGCCGGTCGCCGACGCCCCCGGTGAGGCCATCGCGGATTGGGACCTGATTGCCCGTATCGCCCGCGGTCTCGGCTTCATCGACGCCTTCAACTACACCGGTGCCGAGCAGATCTTCGACGAGCTGCGCGGCGCCGCGAACCCGGCCACCGGCTGGGACATCCGTGGGGTCACCTACGAGCGTTTGCGCACCTCGCCCGTGCAGTGGCCGAGCCCGCCCGGCGACACCGAGACGCGTCACCCGATTCGCTACCTCAATGACGGCACGAGCCACCGGGAGCTGATCCGCCAGGACGGCAGCAGGCCGCGGCTGGTGTTCGCGACGCCGAACGGACGCGCCCAGTTCCACGTCCGTCCGCACCTGGGTCCGGCCGAGTCACCGGATGAGGCGTTCCCGCTCGTGCTGACCACGGGCCGGCTGACCCACCAGTGGCACACGATGACCAAGACTGGGAAGGTCGCCAAGCTCAATCGCCTCAACCCCGGTCCGTTCGTCGAGGTCAACCCGGCCGACGCCGCCCGCCTTGAAATCGCCGACGGCGACGCGGTGGAGATCCGCTCTCGGCGTGGGCGCGCGGTCCTGCCGGTGCGGCTGGAGGAGCGGATCCTGCCAGGCACCTGCTTCGCGTCCTTTCATTTCAATGACGCCTTCGGCCCGGACCTGACCATCAACGCGGTCACCAACGACGCCGTCGACCCGGTCTCCTTCCAGCCGGAGTTCAAGCACTGCGCAGTGATGCTGACCCGCGTCGCCGCGGCGATCCCCGCAGGGACCGAGGCGCCGGCGACGGCCGCAAACAATCCGGGTCCGTTGGCCCAAGCATTGGGGATCGACGCGGTCGCCGCCCCGGAGTTCAGCGCCGAGCAGCAACACTTCCTTGCCGGCCTGCTCTGGTCGCGGGAGCACGGCGGGTCCGTGCCGGCCGCCCTGCCCGTCGACGCGCCATTCACCGGCGCCGTGCGGGCCTGGGTCGCTGGACTGCTCGCTGGGCTTGTTTCCAGCGGGCCGCCGGTGCCATTGGCCTCGACCCCCAAGCCGCCCCCCCGACCGGCCGCCTCGCCGACCCCTGCCGCGCCTGCGTCCGGCCACGTACTGCTCGCCTGGGCGTCACAGACCGGCAACGCCGAGGAGTTCGCGGCGGGCGCTGCTGCCCTGCTGCGCCGCGACGGGCTGGAGGTCGACCTCGTCGTGATGAATGAGCTCGACCTCGCGACGGTGGCTGAAACCACGTTGCTGGTCATCATCACCAGCACCTTCGGTGACGGCGACGCCCCGGACAACGGTGCCGCCTTCTGGGCCGCCCTCTGCGCCGCCGACGCCCCGCAACTGGCCGGGACCTCTTTCGCCGTCCTGGGCTTCGGGGACCCGGCCTACGCCGACTTCTGCGGTCACGGGCGCAAGGTCGACGATCGTCTCGCGGCACTCGGGGCCACTCGCCTGACCGCGCGGGTCGACGTCGAGGTGGACGACCGAGCCCGTGCCGCCACTTGGCTCACCGAGATCCGCACGCGGCTGCGGCCCCCCGCAACGTCCGAAAGATCGGTCGCTATTGCAGCCACTTCTTCGGACGTCAGGCGCACTCCCGATCCTCCGAGCCAAGCGTTCTCTCGCCAGCGCCCGCTGCCGACCCGGCTCGTGACGAACGAGGCGCTCTCCGGTGCCGGTTCCGCCAAGGACGTGCGCCGCTTCGGGTTCGCCCTCGAGGAGGGTTGCGCCTACGAGGTCGGCGACGCCATCGGGGTCTGGCCCAAGAACGACGCTGCAGTCGTGCAGGAATGGCTCAGCGCCACCGGGCTGGACGGCGGCGCGGTCGTCGAGATCGACGGCGTCGGCGCCACCGACCTGCGGACCGCGGCGATGGAGCACCTCGACATCGTGCGCATCACACCGTCGCTGCTGCGCTTCGTCGTCGACCGCAAACCCGATCGCGATCTGTCGCGACTACTGCGCCCGCACAACAAAATCGCGCTTGAGCAGTGGCTGTGGGGACGCCAGTCGATGGACATGCTCGCCGAGTACCCGGTCCGCGCCGAACCGGCCGAGTGGCTCGAGGTCATCAAGCGGCTCACCCCGCGGCTGTACTCGGTCTCCGGCAGCCCGAAGGTGGCGCCGGACGAGGTCTCGCTCACCGTCTCGGCGGTGCGCTACGAGTACTCCGGCCGTGCCCGGCACGGGGTCTGCTCGACCTACCTCGCCGACCGCTGCGCCACCGAGACCGTCCCGGTCTTCCTGCAACGGTCCCCCCACTTCCGACCGCCGGCCGACAGCCGCACGCCGATGATCATGATCGGCCCGGGCACCGGCGTCGCCCCGTTCCGCGCCTTCCTGCAGGAGCGTCGCGCGCTGGGCCACCTCGGCCGCAACTGGTTGTTCTTCGGCGAGCAGCGGGCCTCGACCGACTTCTACTACCGCGCCGAACTCGAAGAGTTCTACGGCGCCGGTCTGCTCACCCGGCTCTCGCTCGCGTTCTCCCGCGACCAGCGTCAGAAGATCTACGTCCAGGACCTGATGCGCGCGGCCGGGCGCGAGTTCTGGCGTTGGCTCGACGCCGGGGCCCACGTCTACGTGTGCGGTGACGCCGGGCGGATGGCCAAGGACGTCCACGCCACCCTGATCGAGATCGTCCGCGACCACGGCGGCCTCGGCGAGCGCGCCGAGGAGTACGTCGCCGGTATGGCTATCCAGAAGCGCTACGTCCGCGACGTGTACTAAGCGATAGTGATCTCGCGCAGGTCCGCGCTGACGGCGAAGTCCGGCTCGGTGGCCTTACGGATGTCATCGACGCTGACGCCGGGGGCGGTCTCCACCAGCACCAGTCCGGCGGGCGTGATGTCCAGGACCGCGAGATCGGTGATGATCCGGTGCACGACGTGGCGCCCGGTGTAGGGCAGTGAGCACTCGTTGACGATCTTGTAGGTGCCGTCACGGGCGACGTGTTCCATCAGCACGATGACGTGCTTGGCGCCGTGTACGAGGTCCATCGCGCCGCCCATCCCCTTGACCATCTTGCCGGGGATCATCCAGTTCGCCAGGTCGCCCGCGGCCGAGACCTGCATGGCGCCGAGGATGGCGGCATCTACCTTGCCGCCGCGGATCATCCCGAAGCTCAGCGCGGAGTCGAAGAACGAGGCCCCGGGGCGCAGGGTGACGGTCTCCTTGCCGGCATTGATCAAATCCGGGTCTACCTCGTCCGGGTACGGGTAGGCCCCGGTGCCGAGGATCCCGTTCTCGGACTGCAACACCAGCTCGATGCCGTCGCCGACGTAGTTCGGCACCAGGGTCGGCAGCCCGATGCCGAGGTTGACATAGGAACCGTCGACAAGTTCGGCCGCGGCGCGGGCCGCCATCTGTTCACGGGTCAGGGTCATGGCGTTCAGGCCTTCCGCTCGCGGGTGGTGGCCTTCTCGACCTGCTTGTCGGCGGCCTGAGCCGGCGTCAGTTCCACCACCCGATGGATGAACACCCCGGGCAGGTGCACCTGGTCCGGATCCAGCTCGCCTACCTCGACCAGTTCCTCGACCTCGACGATCGCGACCTTCGCCGACATCGCCGCTAGCGGGTTGAAGTTGCGCGCAGACTTGTTGAAGACGAGGTTGCCGTGGCGATCGCCCTTGGCGGCGCGGATCAGGGCGAAGTCGGCACGGAACGCCTCTTCAAGCACGAAGGTCTGCGCCGTGCCGTCGACGTCGAAGACGGCCGTCGGCTTCGGCGGTGAGGCAAGGACGACGTTGCCGGCGGAGTCGTAGCGCCAGGGCAGGCCGCCGGTCTCGATCTGGGTGCCCACCCCGGCCAGTGTGTAGAAGGCCGGGATGCCGACGCCACCGGCACGCAGGCGTTCAGCGAGGGTGCCCTGGGGGGTGAGCTCGACCTCGAGTTCACCGCTGAGGTACTGGCGGGCGAACTCCTTGTTCTCCCCGACGTAGGAGGCAGTGACGCGCACGATGCGGCCGGCGGCGAGCAGTTTGCCCAGGCCGTGGCCGTCGACGCCGCAGTTGTTGCTCGCGACCTGAAGTTCGTCGGCGCCCTGCTCGAGTAGCGCGTCGATCAGCACTGTCGGGATCCCGCACAGCCCGAAGCCACCCACGGCCAGGCTGGCCCCACTCGCGATGTCCGCTACGGCCTCCGCTGCGGAAGCCACCACCTTGTCCATGCGCGCTCTCCCTGCGTCCTCAACCAAACGTTCGGTAGACTAACGCTCCGCGCCGCCCGCGGCCATCCGCTCTTTGACATCGGTCGCGTACTCGTTGACGTAGTCCTGACCCGAGAGCGCCTGAATCGCCTTCATGATGTCGTCGGTGATCTCGCGGAACAGCAGGGCGTCGCGTTTGCGTCCGTCGTAGCGCGCGATGTCCATCGGCGCCCCGAACTTCACCGTCACCGGTGCCCGCTTGGGCACCTTGGTCCCCGGCGGCTGGACGATGTCCGTCCCGATCACCGCGCAGGGCAGCAGCGGCGCCCCCGACTCCAGCCACAGCCGCGCAACCCCGACCCGTCCGCGATACAGCCGTCCGTCCGGCGAGCGGGTGCCCTCGGGGTAGATCCCGAGCAGGTGACCTTGCGCCAACACCTCGACCGCGGTGGCGATCGCAGCGAGGCCAGCGCGACCACTGTCGCGGTCGACCGGCTTCTGCCCAACTGCGTCGAAGAAGCTCTTCATCAGCCGCCCACGCACCCCGCCGCGGTTGAAGTACTCGCCCTTGGCCAGGTAGATGATCTTGCGGTTGATGAACAGCGGCACGAAGAAGTGGTCGGCGAACGAGATGTGATTGCCCGCGAGGATCGCCGGGCCCGAGGTGGGGACGTGCGCCAGTCCCTCGACCTTGGGCCGGTGAGTCAGATGAAGCATCGGACCCATGGTCAGCTTCATGCTCCGGTAGAGCACGCCGAGGACCTCCCAGACCCATGTGCGTCGGGCTCCGCAGCGCCGGCGTCAAGTGACGAAACTCTATGGTGACAGCGGGTCTGGGGTCGTCAAGGGGTTACCTGCGGGCAGCGCTCCCCGTTGAGCCGACCCCCGTTGACCCGACCCCGACGATCCGGAGCCGGTGTGCGGCGCTATGCCGATGTGACGCGATCGGAGCGCGGACCGGCGATGGAGCGCAATACCTGGGGCAGTATTACCTCCGGAACCAGGAGCGCGGGGGCAGCTCTGGTAGGCGCAGCAGAGTGCGGGAGGTTGGGCGGTGCAGAGTCGACGTGGTGTGGTGCTGACGGCCGGTGCCACCGCCGTGGCGCTGGTGTTCGGTCTCACCGGGTGCGGGTCCGACGACGCCGGAACTTCCACCCCTGGCCCGGACACCGTGGCGGCCGAGGAACAGCAGGCGCGCCCCGAGCTGGCCATCACCCCCCGCGCCTATGACGACCCCTTCGCCGGGGTCCGCAACGCCGCCGCGACAGCCGGTAGCACCACAGCCGCGCTCGCCTCCTCGTTCGCGCGCAAGGGCGACCTCGACGGCGACACCGATTCCCCCGCGGCGCGCCTACGCGCCGAGCTCACCCAAGCGTTGATCAGCCACGTGTATCTGACCGGCGCCGCCGTTATCACCGGCAGTGTGACCGGGCCCCGCAACCCCAAGCGCGAGGCGGCCATCGCCGCCCTGGACGCGCAGGCGAAGTCGCTGGACAAATTACTCGGTGACGAGGCGCTCCAAAGGTCGCAATCCCCGAGCCCGAGCCCGTCGGCCAAGGACGCGAAAGACAACGAGTCAGAGAACAGCGATTCCGAGGACAGCGATTCCGAGAACAGCGACGATCCGGCCGAAGAGGGCTTCCTGGCCGGCTGGCGCGGGCACAACGACGCGGTGCTCTCCTATGCCGTCGCCGCCAAGGACAAGGTCGACCTCGATATGCGGACCGCCCGCGCCGAGCTGTCCACCTACACCGGAACTCTGGCGCAGTACCTGCGCGCGGCGACCGGCGGCGAGCTCAACGCCAAGTTCCTGCGCGGCGACCTCTCGCGCTACGTCACCGCGCTGCTCACCGCGATCGACGCGTTGGAGGCCGGCAGCGTCGACAGCTACCAGGCGCTGCGGGCGGCGGCTGCGGCTGCCGAACCGGTCGCGACCCGCATCTCCCGGGGCGTGGCGCGCGCGCAGGACCTGACCGGCAGTGTCGACGAGCCGGCCGCCGCGCTGCGGTCCGGTCTGGCCTATCGGCTGACCGAGCACATCCACCTGGTCTCCCTGGCGACACTGGCCGCCTACAGCGGCGGCCGCAAGGGCGATTTCACCGGACGGCCCTACCGTCAGGCCAGCGTGACGGTCGACGACAACGCCAAGGATCTTGCCGCGCTGCTGCGCACGATCTCCGATCCGACCCAGGAGGCGAAGTTCCTCATCGCCTGGCGGGTGCACCTGCGCGATATGGATAACTACATCCGCGGCCGTGCCGCCGGTGACACCGAGACCCAGGTGCTGGCCGCGTCCAACATCGACGGCTATCGCAAGCGTGCAGCCGCCTTTTTCCGGGCCCTCGGCGGGCGCAGCCTGCCGGTGGACAAGGTCGCCGCTCGCCTGGGCACCCAGTTCGCGGCTCAGCTCGGCCAGGTCGACGCGGTGCACGAAATGTTCCTTGCCGACGCGGCCAAGAACGACTGAGTTCCGGCAGAGACTGAGGGCAACCTCACAGCTACCCCCAAGGCGACCAATCCCGGCCCACGAGGGCACCGAACCTCTTGCACGAGAGATCGGCACACTCACTGGGTGTGTTCATGGGTACCGGCGGCGTCAGGGGCACGATGAGCGAACGACCAGCACTGCGCACGGTCGGCTCTGCTGTGGCTGCGGCGCCGGTGGAACGGCTCGAAGACCTCATGGTCAAGGTTGCCAAGGGCGATGAGCGCGCCTTCGAGGCGATCTTCACCCGCACCCAGGGACCGATTTACGGCCTCGTGCGCCGAGTCCTCCGAGATCCCGCTCAGTCCGAGGAAGTGACCCAGGAAGTCCTGGTCGGGGTCTGGAAGTCCGCCTCCCGTTTCGATGAGAAGCAGGGCAGCGCGATGGCATGGATCATGACGATGGCGCATCGGCGTGCGGTGGACCGGGTCCGTTCGGAGCAGTCCTCGGCTGAGCGTGTGAAGCGTCTTGCCGGACGCAGCTTCGAGGCGGAGTACGACGTCGTCGCCGAAGGTGTGGAGACCAGGCTCGAGCGGGAGGCCGTTCGGCGTTGTCTCGGGTCGTTGACCGAACTTCAGCGCGAATCGGTGGGGCTGGCGTATTACGGGGGCTACAGCTACCGCGAGGTCTCAGAATTGTTGGACGTGCCGCTCGGCACGATCAAGACACGGATGCGGGACGGCTTGATCCGCCTGCGGGACTGTTTGGGGGTGACCGCATGAGCGAGCGCAATGAGTTGCACATGCTGACTGGTGCGTACGCCAGCGGTGCGTTGACCGGGGCTGAACACACCTCGTTCGAGGCGCACCTCGACGGCTGTGGCCACTGCCGGCTGGAGGTTCGCGAGCTCACCGAGACCGCGGCTCTGCTCGGAATCGCCGCCTCCGAAACTCCCCCGCCGGCCTTGCGCGGCAAGGTCATGGCCGAGATCGCGTCGACCCGCCAACTGCCGCCGGTGCTCGCCTCCCTCGCCGATCATGTCGAGTCACGACGGAGCTCAGGACGCGGCCGCCGCGCGAGCATGTCGGTCGCCGCTTGCCTGGCAGTCTTCAGCATTGGACTGGGCGCTTACGCCACCGCGTTGCAGCAGGAGAACTCGGACCTGCGCCGCGACGGGGAGCGGATCTCCGCCTTGGCCACGGCAGACGACTCGCAGACGATGACCACGGCGGGTGGCGGCGCCACCGCGTCGCTGACGATGTCGCGCCAGAGCGGGGGGATGGTGTTCGTCTCTCGGGGTCTCAGTGAGCTGCCGGGCGACCGCACCTACCAGCTCTGGCTGATCAACCCGCGCGGTGCGACGTCGGTCGGGACCTTCCGCCCGTCCGATGGCCGGCACGAGGCGCGGATCGTCGCCGGCCCAGGCAAGGCGAGCAGCTTCGCGGTTACCGTGGAGCCCAAGGGTGGATCGGTGCAGCCGACAACCGCCCCGGTGCTCTCGTTCCCGATTCCGGCCTGACAGCCTGAGGTGAGAGCTGAGGTCAGCTGAGCTGACCTCAGCTGATCCGGCGGGCGCGACGTGCCGCGAGCTCGTCGCTGTGCGAGGGCTCCGCGGGTGCCTCGGGGCGTTCCCCGGGCAGATTGGCCAACGATCCCTCGACTTCTTGCCAGACGCGGCCCACGGCGATACCGAACACGCCCTGCCCGCCCTGGAGCAGATCGACGACCTCATCCGGGGAGCCGCACTCGTAGACCGTGGCGCCGTCGCTCATCAAGGTGAGGGTCGCGAGATCGGAGACGCCGCGTTCGGCGAGGTGGGAGACCGCCTGGCGGATCTGCTGGAGCGAGACGCCGGCGTCGAGCAGCCGCTTGACGATCTTGAGCACCAAGATGTCGCGGAAGCCGTAGAGGCGCTGAGTGCCTGAGCCGGTGGCCGGGCGGATGCTCGGCTCCACCAGTCCGGTGCGAGCCCAGTAGTCCAATTGCCGATAGGTGATGCCGGCCGCGGAACAGGCGGTCGGACCGCGGTACCCGAGGTCGTGGGACGCCGAGGAGTAGTCGGCCTCAAAGAGCAGCCCCTGCTGACCCGCGGCAAGCACGGCGCGAGCATCAACTCCGCTGCCCTTGGCGGGAGTGTCCTGGGTGCCGCTCATGCGAGCTCCTCGCTGGGACTTAAGTCTTGCGACCTGCACTGCTGGAATTACACCGACGGTGTTCCAGCAACGACGGTAAGCCCGCGTCTAGGGGGCGTCAACGCAACGCGCCGCGCCGCTGTGGTGACGGTGGTGCTCATGTGACGCCTGTGAGTGATGTAGTGAAATGTCTTCGGATTAGGACCGTTCGGCTGAGGCCGGACGCCCGTCAACCGGTGGTCCCGAAGTCCTCGGGCGAGATCTGGTCGAGGAACTCGCGGAACTTCTCGACCTCGTCCTCCTGCTCGTCCGGGATGGCGATACCGGCCTCGTCGAGGACCGCCGGGCTGCCGAAGATCGGTGTCCCGGTGCGCAGCGCGAGGGCGATCGCGTCGGAGGGGCGGGCACTGACCTCGATCCCATCCGCAAAGACCAGCTCGGCGTAGAAGACCCCGTCGCGCAGATCGGTGATCCGCACCTGTTCCAACTCGTGACCGAGCGCGGCGAGCAGATCGCGCATCAGGTCATGGGTCATCGGACGGGCCGGGACGACGCCCTGCTGGGCGAACGCGATGGCCGTGGCTTCCACCGCGCCGATCCAGATCGGCAGATAGCGCTCGCCCGCGGACTCCCGCAACAGCACGATCGGCTGGTTGGCCGGCATCTCGACTCGCACGCCGACGACCTCTAGCGGCTTCACATCCGTCACAGTACCGGCCCGGACGCCGTGGTGTTCCCGGGTGCGTAGTCGGCCTGCGAGGCGCTGCTGCGCAGGGGGCTCAGGGCAGCAGTTCGCGGCGCAGACCGGCCGTCATCAAGGCCTGGTGCAGCCGCATCAAGGTGGCGGCCAATTCGGCTGCGGCACGGGCGCTGCGCTCCCGTGCGACCGCACCGCTGCGGCGCACCGGCGGATCCAGCGCGCTGGTCACCAGGCCGACCTCGCGGGCGGCAGCTCCCTTGAAGGCGCGCAGGTGGCGGGCGTCCAGTCCGGTGCGGATCAACTCGGCCACGATCATCGCAATCGTGACGTCATCGGAATCGTAGGTGCCACCTCGCCGGCGGTTGAGCAGCCCGACGGCCTCCACCTGGGTCAGCAGGTCCTCGTCCAAGCCGCTCGCGGCGAGCATCCCCGCGCGGTCGTACCGCTGGGCCGGGGTGCTGATGTCGATCGCGTCGACCGCTGCGCCCGGCTCGGGCGCAGCCTCGGTACCCGTGGTGGTCCCGATGTTGTCGAGCTGGTCGCGGATCACCCGCAACGGCAGGTACTGGTCGCGCTGGGCCATCAGCACGTAGCGCAGCCGCTCCAGATCCACCACGGAGAACTTGCGATAGCCGGCCGGGGTACGGTCCGGCTCGACGAGACCGGCCGCCTCCAGGAAGCGGATCTTGGAGATCGTCACGTCGGGGAAGTCGGGGCGGAGCATCGTGAGCACCTCACCGATGCTCATGTGCATGCGCGACGGCATCGCGGCGCTCACGAGGTGTTCTCCAGCCCCATCTGGCCTGCCGAGGCGAAGAACACCAGACGGTATTTGCCGATTTGGACCTCGTCGCCGCCGGAGAGCACGGTCTCGTCCTCGATGCGCTCGCGGTTGACATAGGTGCCATTGAGGCTGCCCGCGTCGCGCACCTGGAAGGTCTCGTCGTCGATGCGCAGGAACTCTGCGTGCCGCCGGGACACGGTGACGTCGTCGAGGAAGATCTCGCTTTCGGGGTGGCGGCCCGCGCTGATCATGGCCGCGTCGAGCAGGAAGCGGCTGCCGGACTGTGGACCGCGCTGCACGATGAGCAGCGCCGAGCCCGCGGGCAGGGCATCGACTGCCGCTTGGTCCCCCGGGGACAGCAAGCCTGCTTCGGACTCCACCTCCAGACCCTGCAAGGAGATGCTGGAGGTGACATCCGCGCCGTCGGCACCGGGCGAGCTGTCGAGTGCAGAGCCGCAACTCGCGCAGAAACGCGCGTCATCGGTGGCGTGGTAACCGCACTGGGTGCAGAAGCGCATGACCGGCCTCTCGCCGCGGGACCCGCGGTGGTTGATGCGGGAGGGGCAACACCTCGACCGCAACCTGAGGTTGAGGTCGATGCGAACCTAGGGGGCTGCGCTGACACAGGTCAACGCGGGGGGTTCCCGAACGGGTCAGTTACCCAGAACTCAGCCACCCAAAGACTGGGCGTACTCCTCGGCCGACATCAGCGCATGCACTGCCGCCGGGTCCGCGGGCGTGATCTCGATCATCCACCCGCCCGCGTAGGGCTCCGCATTGACCAACTCCGGTGCGGTTTCGATCGCCGAGTTGCGCGCGGTGACCACGCCGGACACCGGGGCGTAGATCTCGCTCACGCTCTTGGTCGACTCGAGCTCACCGCAGGGTTGGCCCGCGGTCACTGCGGTGCCGACCTCGGGCAGCGACACGAAGACGATGTCGCCGAGTTGGGACTGGGCATGGTCGGTGATCCCGACCCGGATCCCGCCGCCGGCGTCGGTGCGGGCCCACTCGTGCTCGGCGGTGTACTTGAGGTGCTCGGGGAAGGCATCGGTCGCAGACATAAGCGTTAGTTTGGCGCATCCTCCGCACGGGCGAACTCCGGTGGTCGCCCCTGGTGCAGGGCGTCGATCACGACCTGCTTGCGGGTCTGCACCTCTCCGGTCGCGCCGCGCTCGGTCAGGACCGCGAACACCCCGCCCGGGATGCGTAGGGCAGGGCCCAGGGTCTCCGGTTCACCGATGACCCTGAACTCATACGGTGCCGACACGAGCGTCCCGCCGATGCGGACACTGCCCGGGTCCCCGTCGAGGAAATCGGTACTCGCCACGACCCGCACGTCATTGATCTGCACCGCCTCGGCGCCCGCGTCGCGCAGCTCTTGGAGGGTGTCCAGCAAGACGGCGGCATCGACCTTGCGCGCCGGGTCCTGGATCGTCAGCGTGATCCCCGGTCCCTTGGCGGCGACCGTCCCGGCCAGGATGCCGAGCACGGTGCGGCGTTCCTGCGCCTCGGTCAGCGCGGCCTTGGAGCGGTCGGTACCGAAGCGCAGCTCCGAGCGCCGCTGCTCGAGGTCGCGGATTTCCAGCTCGAGGCGGTCCGAGCGGTCGTTGAGGTCATCGAGGATGCTGATCAGATCGCTCTGGCGCGCGGTGGTGAAGGTGGAGTCGTCGGCCTGCAGCCGGATCTGGACGGCGCCGGCGAAGCCGAGCAGTCCACACAGCGCCGCGATGACCAGCTGGGTGCCCCGGGCCCGGCGGGTGCGCAGGGCACCGATGAGCTTGGCCAGGCCGACCCCCGGCACACCGCCCTCGGGTACGCCCGCAGATTCGCCGGCCACGTCGGACGCCACCGCGTCAGTCGCTTTCACCTCGGTTGCCTGGGGGCTGGCCGGTTTGGCGGACCCGTACGCGCGGCCGTCGATCAGGACGGTCTCGTCCTCCCGCGGTTCGAAGTTGTCGCCGTAGTCGAAACTCGCGTCGTCAGCGCCCGTCTGTCCGGCGCCGGTCTGGGCAGGTGGGGTGGGGGTCTGCTCGCTCATGCCGACAACAGATGCCGCCGGATCGCGGCCACGTTGGAGAAGATCCGGATGCTGAGCACGACGATGACGCCGGTGGTCAACTGCCCGCCGACCCCGAGGCGGTCCCCGATGAAGACCACCAGGACCGCGACCAGGACGTTGGCGATGAACGAGACGACGAAGACCTTGTCGCTGAAGATGCCATCGAGCAGAGCGCGCAAGGCGCCGAAGAGCGCGTCGAGTGCCGCGACGACCGCGATCGGCAGATACGGCTGCAACCAGACCGGCACCGACGGCTCGACCAGCAGACCGACGGTGATCCCGATGGCCAGGCCCAGCGCGGCGATCACGTGGTGTTCTTCCTCTCGGCCACTCGCAGGCTGACCCCGGAGGCACCGGGCAGGCGCAAGTCCTTCTCGCGAGTGACATTGAAGCGGATTCCAAAGCCCTTGAGGGTCGCGAACCACCGCCCGCCGGGACCGTCGATGAAGTCGACCTCCAGATCATCGGGTTGGCCGACCGCCAGCACCTCGTACGGCGGGCTCAGCGGACGGTACGCAACGAGGATTGCGTCGCCCGCGGACCGGACCGCTGTGAGTTGGGTCAAGCGCTGCCCATTCACCGAGACGGCCTCGGCGCCGGCGGCCCACAGGCCGTTGAGCAAGCGCTGCACATCCGAATCCAGCACGCGGCCGGTGTCGCCGTCACTGCGCTGGACCTCCGCCGGGGCGTCGTCGACGACGACCTTGATGCCCGGCCCGCGCACCGGACTGACGCCGGCCAGGGTGGAGAGCAATTCCAGCTCGGCGGAGGCCTCGGTGCCGGCCGAGGTCGCCGCCAGCGCTCCATCGCGCAAGCCGTCGACTTCTTCGCGCAACGTGATGAGGACCCGTTGGAGTTCGTCGGCCGCCTCGGTGCGTACCAGCACGCTCTCGATCAGGTCCTCGCGTTCCTGTGCGACGACTGGGGCGCTGGCCCTGGTCTGCGTGGCCCCGGTGGCCAGGACCAGGCCGGCGAGTGCGAACACTGCCGCCATGACCACCGGCCGACGTACCCCTGCGACGTCGGCAGTCTCGGCCGGCACGCGGGCCGCTTCCCGGCGGTAACCCTCGTCGAGGGCGTTGTTCATCAGGTCCGAAAGCAGGCTCATGCTCCCGTCGGGACGTCGGGCGGCCGGGGTGGGGATGCTGCCGGACTCGCTCACGCTGGGAATCGTCGCATGGACCGCTACGCCTTGGCTGCGGACACCACAGCGCACCAGTGCTCGAGCAGATCGGCGGCCGCTCCTTCGCTGTCGGCCTCGGCCCACACGTGGGTACTGGCCTGGGCGGGATCGGGCAGGACCATCGCCCAACTCCCGTCGCGCTCGACGAGGCGCAGGCCATCAGTGGTGTCCTGGATCCGGTTTCCGGCTGCCTCCAGAACGGTGCGCATCACCATGCCCTTGGCCGACCACGGGGTGTCCACGTCCCGGTAGAGTACGTAGGCCCGGGGAATGCGGGCGTCGATCTGGCTCAGCGTCAGGTTCGTCCGGGCGACCAGACCCATCAGGCGCACGAAGGCGGCGATACCGTCGATCGCACTGCCGACCTCCGGAACGACGAAACCGCCGCGCCCGTCCCCGCCCAGGATCAACCGTGGGTCACTGGCCCGCCGGGGCAGATCGTCCGAGGAGGTCGCGGTCCAGGCGATGTCGACGCCGTGGAACCCGGCGACCTTCTCCGCGACGCGGGTGGTGGACACCGGAAGGGCGATGCGGCCACCCCCGCGTTCGGCAGCGACGAGATCCATCACGACGAGCAACGCGCGGTCGTCGTCGATAACCGCACCGGTGTCATCGACCAGGGAGATGCGCTCCCCGACCGGGTCGAAGTGCACTCCGAACGTGGCCCGCGACGAAGCGACGAGGTCAGCCAGGGCCAGCATCGAGGCGTAGGTGTCGGCGGGCGTCTGCGTCGGCCGCGCCTCGTCCGCCCCGAGGTTCACCGTCAGTACATCGGCGCCGAGTCCGCCCACCAGCCGGGGCAGTAGGAGCCCGGCCGCGCCTCCGCCGGCGTCGACGACGACCTTCATGCGCGACTGGGCGACCCCGGAGGTGTCCACGGCAGCCAGCAGCGCCTTGATGTAGTTCTCCGCGACCCGGCCCGGAAAGCTCAGGTCCCCGATCTCACCGGGGAAGGCACGGCGGTATTCCTGGCGGGTGAACACGCGTTCCACCCGGCGTCGGGGCGTGTGCGCGAGGTCGGCGCCGGTCGCGTCGATGAAGGTGATGTCGACGCTGTCCGGGACGCCGGCGGTGGTGCGGATCAGCACTCCCCCGGCATGGCCACGGGCGGCCTCCATCCGGGCAACCGGTGGCGGTTGCATCTCCAGATCGCGGACGTTGATGGCCGAGGACTGCAGGGCAGAGATCACCGCCTGGGTGAGCGCTCGCGCCGCCCGAGAGCCGTCGCGGGAGGTGAGGACGGTGTCGCCCTTCTTCAACGTCGTCGCGTAGGAACTGGCGAGCCGCACCGCGAGCTCCGGGGTGATCTCCACGTTGACGATGCCCGAGACCCCACGCGGACCGAACGGGGTGCGCTGCCCGCGCGATTCCCAGATCAGGTTCTGATTGACCACTGCGCCGGCATCGACGGTCTTGATCGGATAGACCCGCACGCCGGCGGCGATGATCGCCTCCTCCCCGATCAGGCATTCGTCGCCGACGACGGCGCCTTCCTCGATCCTGGCCCCGCGCATGACGTCGGTGTTCTTGCCGATGACCGCACCGCGCACGGTCGCCTGCGGCCCGATGTAGACGTTGTCGTGGATCACGGCATGGTCCAGGAACGCACCCGTCTTCACGACCGCGTTGGCCCCCAGGACGGTGAACTCGCGCAACTCCGCACCGGCCTCGACCTTGGCGTAGTCGCCGATGAAGACGGGCGCACGAAGGTGGGCACCGGGGTCGACCTCCGCGCCCTCCCCGACCCAGATGCCCGGCGCCATCTCGAAGCCGTCGAGATCGATCTCGCACCGACCGGCCAGCACGTCCGCATGCACCTGGAGGTATTTGTCGTGGGTGCCGACGTCCTCCCAGTAACCCTGGGCGACGTAGCCATAGATCGGCAGCTCCGCCTTCAGCAGATCGGGGAAGACGTCGGTGGACCAGTCCACCGACTCGTCGGCGCGGATGTGGTCGAAAATCGCCGGCTCCATGACGTAGATGCCGGTGTTGACGGTGTCGGTGAACACCTGGCCCCAGGTCGGCTTCTCCAAAAATCTCTCGACGCGTCCGTTGTCGTCGGTCACTGTGATGCCGAAGTCCAGCGGGTTGGGCACCCGCGCCAGGCAGAGGGTGACCAGTGCCTCGCGCTCGCGGTGAAAGCGCACCAGGTCGGTCAGGTCGATGTCGGTCAGGGCGTCGCCGGAGATCACCAGGAAGGTGTCATCGCGCAGGGCAGCGGAGGCGTTGCGCACGCTGCCCGCGGTCCCCAGCGGAATGTCCTCGGTGGCGTAGCTGATGCTCATGCCCATTTCCTCGCCGTCGGCGAAGTAGTTGCGCACCAGGGAGGCCAGGAACTGCACGGTGACGACGATCTCGGTGTGGCCGTGGCGGCGCAGCAGGCGCAGCACGTGCTCCATCATCGGGCGCCCGGCGACCGGCAGAAGTGGCTTGGGCATCGTGGAAGTGATCGGGCGCAAGCGGGTGCCTTCCCCACCGGCCATCACGACCGCCTTCACCCGTGCCTCCTGACTCAGCTCCGGCGTTGCCGCCGGGTAGGCGACCTAGGAGCCGTTGGCCGGGTCGCTTCCTCGGCCAGATTGCGGACCTGGATCACGTAGAGCACCCCGGCCCACCAGTACAACCCGCTACCCCAGATCGCGAAAGCCCACCCGAGCACATTCGCCAAGGTCTGAACTGTCGTCATGTCCGGGCCCGACCCGTCACCGAGCAGCAGAAACGGGAAGGCGTAGAGCAGATTGAACGTCGCGGCCTTGCCCAGGTAATGCACCGGCAGCGCTGGCCCGTACCCCAGACGGCGCAACGTCGGCACGCAGCCGATCAACACCAGGTCCCGGCTGATCAGCGCGATGGTCAGCCACAACGGCACGATGTCGCGAACGGTGAGCCCGATCAACGTCGCCAGGATGTACAGGCGGTCCGCGGCCGGGTCGAGCAGTGCACCCAGGCGTGAGGTCTGGTTCAGGCGCCGTGCCAGGTACCCGTCGGCGTAGTCGGTGATGCCGGAGAACATCAGGACCAGCAGCGCGAGCCCGTCGCGTTCCGGGCCGAGGATCAGCCACAGAAACACCGGGACGCCGAGGATCCGCAGGAACGAGAGCAGGTTGGGGATCGTGAGGATGCGGTCGCCCGCCCGCTGCTGGGTGCGCACGTCATCTCCGGTGCGCACGTCATCTCCGGTGCGCAGGCCATCTCCGTTGCGCAGGCCATCCCCGGTGCTCGCGTCATCCCCGGTGCTCACGTCGGCGACCCTACCGACCCCAGTCGGGGGTGCCGCCCGTCACAGGACGCGCAGGACAGGCGGCACCCCACCCCTGGGTGGATCAGCGATCGGATGGGCCCCCGCCGGCCGACCGCGCCCACCTCAGGTTCGCAGGTCCCCGGCGACGGCATCGGGTTTGACCCGAGTGCCGACGATCGCGAGGACGATCTCGACCAGGCGCGCCAGCCTCGCCAGCTCGACCCGGTGAAAGGTCGGTCCGATGGAGCGCGCCAGGTACAACACGGTGCCCTCGCCAGCCGGTATCGCGGCGATGTGCACGTCCGGGCCCGCGTCCATGGACATGGGGCGCGGGGTGGGCAGCACGGGAAGCTGGGGATCGGCCGGGGCCTGCCAGCTCGACTGCCTCACCACCGGCGCCGTACCCGGCTCGGTGGCGCGCAGGTCGGCCAGCACCGCCCAGTCCGCACTGAAGATGCCCGGAATGGCGTCGAGGAGGGTGATCATCGCCCGCGCGGGGTTGCGGCAGACGTGGCCGAGCACATCGAGGTCACCGGAAGAATCCGGCGCGGCGGTGGTCGGCCAGGCACCGTCGATCGTCACGCCGCCGATGGTCGTCATCGCGGACTCCAGACGCTCCTGGCCCGGGTACCCGGGCCAGTTGACGGTGAAGTCGTCGACGACGCGGCCGCCACTGTGATCCAGCACGGTCACGGAGAGGATGTCCGCACCCAGCGCTCCCAGCGCACGGCTGACCCGGCCGAGAGATCCTGGCCGGTCCGGCAGGCCTATCCGCAGGCGGAGCATCATGGTGGACCCCTCTCTGGAGTGGTGCCGCTCCGGCGCTGAGCTTCCGACGTGGTGTGGCACCTGGGACCAGGGTGGCGCCCTGATGTTTCGCCGATATTGCCCGAGGGTGAATCCTGCGGGGCGCCGGAAAGTCAGCGGCGGCGAAGCTCAAATGCCGTGACCGGCCCGAAGCCGTCCAGCTCAGTTTCGACCGTGCTGACCAGGATGGCGTCGTCCTCGGCGATGATCGCGGCGGTGACCTCGTCGACCAATACCGAGCCAGGGCGCGCGACGTCGGTCAGCCGACTCGCCAGGTTCACCGTGGGGCCGAAGACATCGCCCATCCGGCCCACGACCTCACCGGTAGCCAGGCCGACGCGCACGTCGGGGAGCATCGGATCGGTGCCCATGGCGCGGGCGAGGTCCAGCGAGATCGCCACGGCTTGGGCGGCGGTGTCACCGACGAAGAGGATCTCGTCGCCGACCGTCTTGATCACGCGCCCACCCCGGCGCAGGACGATATTGGCCGACACGGTCTCGAAGCGCCCGACCAGGCGGGCGAGCTCGAGCGGGTCCATCTGGAGGGAGAGCCGGGTGTAGCTGACCATGTCGGCGAACCCGACCGAGAGCGTGAAGTGCGAGGCGTCCTCGTCGATGCGGCCCAGTCGCCAACGGACCCCGGCGGCCATGTGGCGGCGCCAGGAGTACAGGAGCAGGGACTCCAGATCGTCAAGGTGGTCGGTCATGAACGCGACCGCCCGCCCGGCGCCCTCTTCACCGTTGCCCGCGACCTCGCTCATATGGGCGACGAGGGCGATGACCTGCCACATGGCGAGGCGGGACATGTGGTGCCCGAGCCCGCGGATGAGGGAGACCGCGAACTCCTCGTCGGCGCCGGATTCGTCGACCAGGCGCGCCAGGCGTGCCATCGCCGCCTTGTCATCGGAGGTGAACACGCGTCCGGGTGGCTCGATGTCGGGGAATCCCAACGCGTGCCAGAGCAGGCTGGCGACCTCCGGGCTGATGCCGGCCGCGGCGGCCACCTCGGACAGGGTGACGTCGGGGATGCCCCGCAGCAAGCGGCGCTCCAGGTCCGCGGCGCTCGGTGGGGCCGGGACGGTGTCGTACTCCGCGGCGTCGGGGTTGTCCTCGTGGTGCAGCCGGAGGGGCCGTGACGGCGCAGGAGAGCCGGGGCTCTGGTCCCCGGCATCGGTCGCCATCTCCTCGCTCCCCTCCCCTGGTGCCGCGAATCGTGACGCACTGACGCTGTCTTCCATTGTGCCCGCGGCGATAGCGTGCGCACGAGCCAGCGTGATCATGGCAACCTGGACGAGCGCCGGAGGGATCAACTGTGACCGATCCGAATCAGCCGTGGGACCCGCCGTCCACCTCGGACCCCGCCCCGGGTTATGACCCGCCGGCGTACGGGCAGCCCCCGCAGTACGGGCAGCCCCCGCAGTACGGGCAGCCCCCGCAGTACGGGCAGCCCCCGCAGTACGGGCAGCCCCCGCAGTACGGGCAGCCCCCGCAGTACGGGCAACCCCCGCAGTACGGGCAGCCCCCGCAGTACGGGCAACCCCCGCAGTACGGGCAACCGCCCCAGTACGGGCAACCGCCCCAGTACGGGCAACCCCCGCAGTACGGGCAACCGGGCGGGTATCCGATGCCCCCGGGCTACGGGTCGTTGGGCCAGGTCAGGACGACGGGAAAGTGCATCCTGCTGTTCTTCGTGACCTTCGGGATCTACGGGCTCGTCTGGTACTACTGCGTCCACGAGGAGATGAAAACGCACAGCAATCGCGGCCTGGGTGGCGGACTGGCCCTGGTGATCGCCTTTGTCGCCGGCTTCGCCTCGCCGTTCCTGACCTCCAGTGAGGTGGGCAAGCTCTATCAGCTGCGCGGCGCACCGGCGCCGGTGAGCGGGGCCACCGGTGCGTGGTACATCCCGGGTTTCCTGCTGTTCCTGATCGGTCCGTTCGTCTGGTTCATCAAGACCAACAACGCCCTCAACGAGTACTGGCAGCGCAGTGCCCAGCCGCAACCCGTCTGATCAGGTGTGACGCCTCCGGAGCGGATGTCCGTCGCGCTGGAGGGCGTGCCCCAGACCACGCTGTGGACGCTCTACCACCGCGCCCGCGACTCCCAGCGCGCTGGCTCACGTCTGCATGACCCGAAGGCGGTGGACCTCCTCGATCGCATCGACTTCGACTTTGCGGAGCGCTTCGGGCGTCGGGCCACGGGTCTGGAGGGGTGGATCGGGCAGCGGGCGCTGGCCTTCGACGCCGAGGTCGAATCGGTCCTGGCCACCGATCCGGACGCCCTGGTGGTGGTCCTGGGCGAGGGGTTGGAAACGCAGTTCTGGCGGGTCGACAACGGTCGGGTGCGATGGCTCAGCGTCGAGCTCCCGGAGACTGCGGCCGTCCGGCAGGCGTTGCTGGGTGTGGATCCACCGCGTCGACGGTCGTATGCCGGCTCGGCCCTGGACGCCGCGTGGATGGATGTACTGGGAGCTGGGCCGGACGATCGGGTCGTCGTGGTGGCCCAAGGGTTGCTGATGTATCTGCCGCCGGCCGAAGTCCGTGCCTTGATGGTGCGCTGTGCGCGACGCTTTCCCGGCGGGGTGATGGTGTTCGACACCGTGCCGCGGTGGGTCTCGGCGTTGTCCAAGCGAGGCTGGCTGCGCGCACCCAGCGGGTACGCTGCGCCGCCGATGCCTTGGGGCTTGGACGCCGGCGATCACCCGCGGCTGACCGCCTTGGATCCGGCGGTCACCGAATCCAGGACGGTCGCTTTGCCGCCGATGCCGGGGATGCTGACCCGGCGGGCTTTGCCGCTGGGTCGTCGCATTCCCGGGATCAAACGGGGTTTGCCCGCCGTGGTGCGGTTGGACTTTCGCGGCTGAGAGTCAGCAAGACGTTCAGCCCCCGCTGACCGCCGACAGGGACAGCGCTTCGCCGCCGGGCGCACACGCCGGGCCCACGTCGGGAAAACCCTCGGTCTCGGCAATGATGATTTGCTCGCCGGTCCCGGTGAACGTTTCGCCGTCGAGGATGCGCACACTGTCGGCAGGTTCCACGCCGGCCCGTTCTCCGGTGACCGGCCGCGAGCCGCGCGGCCACACCAGAACCCGCGTGCCATCGGTGAAACACCGTTCGACACTCAGGTACCGGGCAGTGCCGCTCGTGGTGACTCCGGGACCAACGACGCCGAGCGGGGTGGAGTTGGTGATCAGTTGGGTCTCGTCGTCGGCTCCGACGGTGAACCACAACGGCCCGCCGTACTCGCGAGGCGGTGGTTCGACGTCGACGGAGGTGGTGATGTCCGGCTCGGACTCCCAGATGCTGGCCGTGCCGGCCACGACCCCCACGGACGCCGCGGCAAAAGCCAGCACGGCGACCGGGATCCACTTGCGGTTGAGCGGTCCGGGTCCCTCGGGGGAGGTTGGACCCTCGCCATCCGGGTACCCGCTCTCGTCGTAACCGTCCACAATTGCCTCTCGGTCCGGTGAGATCGCCAGTTCATTGTGGATCATCTCCAGCGGTTCCCCGGCAGATGCGGAATCTCGACGGCCCCACCGGTCAGGCATGATCGACGACCATGGTCCGTTTCGTGGTGCTCCTCGTGCTGGTCCTGGCCTTCCTGCGACGGATCAAGCAGGGCCGCCGGCGAGGCAAAGGCGGGCTCGGCGTGATCGCGACCGCAGCCCTCGGCATGGCCGGCGCGGTGGTCGGCGGCGTGCTCGGCGACCTTGCGGTCAGCGGGTCGGGGGTGGCCCGGGATCTGGTGGCCGGCCTGGCCGCGGTCCTCGGCGCAGTGGCGTTCGTCGCGGTCGGCGAGGTCCTGGCCCGGCGCAGGAAGCGCGACGCGCGGCGCTGAGCGCGGTGCTGGGCTGGACCAGCCCTGCGTAAGGTCAGCGGGTGAGGACCTCCCGTTCCGTCCGTAGGACCCGGATCGCCTGGGCGAGCGGTATCGGTGGCCCGACCGCCTTCATCGGCGCGTGGGTCGTGGGTGGTCAGCTGAAGGACGGCTACTCCCCCGTGGGCGAGACGATCAGTCGGCTCGCAGAGCAGGGCGCGCAGACCCAACCGCTGATGACCGCGGGTTTCCTGGGCTTCGGGCTGTTGATGCCGCTGTTCGCCCGCGAACTGGGGCGTTCGCTCGGCTCCCCCGGGGTGCGGACGGCCGTGACGGTCTCGGCGCTGGGAACCTTGGCCGTGGCGGCGTTCCCCGTCACTGTCGAGGGCGGGAGCACTGGGGACTCGCTGCACTACGGCGCGGCTGCGTGCGCTTACACCGCCAATGTCGTCGCTCCCCTGCTGGCTTCCCGTCACCTGGGGAGTCCCCGCGACTGCCGGATCTCGCAGGTCGCATCCGCGGCAATTGCGGCCGCGCTGGTGGGGAGCCTGGTCGCCGAGGACGTCACCGGCCTGCTGCAGCGCACCGGTCTGACGCTCTTCGACGCCTGGGCGGTGTGGCTGGCCGTGCGTGGACTCCGCGCTGCGCGGGGCTGACGATGGCGGCGGGGGCTCCGGGGTTCGATCGAGCCCGCGGCCCTGACACGACCTGAATGGCGCAACGTGGCGAGGCCTGCGGGGGCAGATGACCGTTACGCTCCACTTGGTCAATCAATGACCGAACTGTGGCTGGTTCATTGCTTTGCAGGCGCGGCAACGCGCCGGTGGGCGGGACCGAGCGGGCCTTCGAGGAGATTCATTATGGTGCGAACCAGTCGACGATCACCCGCTGCCGTGCTCGCCCTGCTGGCGGTGATCGCGATGCTGCTGATGTCGTCGCAGCCGGCCGGTGCGGCCCCGTACGTCGACGATGCCACCGTCGGGGTGAGTACGACCAATCCAGCCGTGGGCGGCACCGTCACCCTGTCGCTGAGCGGCTTCGCGCCGAACGAGCCCGTCGATCTCGACCTGCACTCGACCGTCGTGCGGCTCACCACGGTGCAGGCTGACGCGAATGGCAGCGCCGTGGTGACCGTGAGCCTGCCCCCCGACTTCCGGTGCGCCCACTTCATCACCGGTACCGGCCTGATCTCGGGAGAGATCGCCCGGGTGGACATCTTCATCGGCTCCAGCGTCGACTGCCCCGGGAACGCAAACGGGGACAACAACAGCGGGAACAACAGCAGCGGGAACAACAACTCCGGCATCAACAACAGCGGCAGCAACAACTCGGGCTTCAACAACAGCGGCAACGGGAACAGCGGATTCAACAACCGCGGGAACAACAACTCCGGCTTCAACAACTCCGGTAGCGGGAACAGCGGACTTGGCGCAGGGAACAGCGGATCCGGCAGCGCGTTTGAGAACCCAGGGTTCGCCACCACCGCCAACACCGCCAGCGCCCCGGACGTGGGCAGCGGGGGCTCTCACGGCGGAACCGTCCTCGCGTGGTCGGTCCTGGCCGGTCTCGCGGTGGTGGGCGGCGCGGGATTCCTCCGGCGACGTCGGCTGAGCGCCTGACCGGTCGTTGGAAGCTCCCCAGCGGCGCAACCTTCTCGTCCGAGGGACGGGAATCGCGGCAGAGCGGTGCCGGTTGGGTCGGACATGATCGAAGACCCGTTGCCCGCCCTTGAGGCGGAGTGGGTGCGGGCACGAGAGCGCGCCGACGCCTTACGCCGTGACCTGGAGCTGATGGTGGAGTCGGTGGACGGTGGCGCCGACGACGAGCATGATCCGGAGGGCACGACCGCCTTCGAGCGGGCGCAGACGCGTGCGTTGTTCCTCGCGGCCGAAGCGATGCTCACGGAGATCGAGCACGCGAGAGCCCGGGTCACGGCGGGCACCTACGGGATCTGCGAAGGCTGCGCTGCACCCATCCTCACCGCGCGGCTGGAGGCCCGCCCGATCGCGCGCACGTGCGTCTCCTGTGCCGCGTCGCACCCACATTGACCTCAGCGTGGGCCGACGGCCGGGTATCCGGCAGCTGCGATTCCGTGGCCGGAACTGACGGGCTCACAGATTAGGGGCGGCACCGGGTTGGCGACCAGTAGTTGAACACAGGATGCACATTGCGTGCCCCCGGCCCGGAAGCGCGTAACGGTGCGAATTGCTGTGCTGGAATTTCGCCGGATCCGTGACGAGATCGGGCGACCCATGTGAGCCGGCGGCGCCCCCGGCAAGTCCACATCTGGAGGAACACATGAACTCCCTGCTCCGCGTCACCACTGTGGTCGGCGCCGCCACGCTCTCCCTTGCGCTCCTGCCCGTTCCCGGGGTCAGCGCCGCGAGCGCCCCTGTTACGGAGCGTCAGGCCGCCTCCGTTCCGGCTGCGGACGAGACCGGCAAGATCAAGTTCTGCACGAAGGGCTCCGGCTCTTACAACTACGAGGGCGACGGCGAGGAACTCGTCGAGGGCCGGGTCGGCCGCAGCGACTGCGACAGCCACCGGGTCCTGCCGGGCACCTACGAGGTCACCCTGACCGAGATCGCGGACCGCAAGCCCTTGTGCGGCGGCGGGGACAGCGCCAACTACAAGCTGTTCATCGACGCTCCGAACGGCGACCGCAGGTTCAAGGCCACCTCTACCGACGAGAACGAGCGCGAGTTCAAGACCAAGGTCGTCGCGGGCCGCACCACCAAGATCCTGCTGCGTTTCCGCTGCGTCTGAGCAGTGACTCACGACGAGCCCGGTGGTTTTCCACCGGGCTCGTCGTCACCTGTCACCAAGGTCGGTGCTGGGGTTGGTAGTCGACTGCGCTGGACCACGACGGAAACTGGAGTGACGAAAGGCGGCACCATGGCGTACCACCCGTCACGGTTGTGGTCTGCTCCAGCGACTCTCCGCACCGCTCCGGCGCCAAGCAAGAAGCGGGCCCCGGTGACTCGGAAACCCGCTCTGACCTGCAGAAACTCTGTCGGGCTGACAGGATTTGAAAATGCTGCCGCGTCGGATCATCGACGCAGCCCACGACGCCAAACCCGCCTCTGACCTGCACAGATGCCAACCTTCTGGCGGACATAGGCGGCCACCTCAATGCTGAATTCAGCACGGCATCTGGCACGAAACTGGCACGCAGGGTGGTGGTTGCGGTGGCCGGACCTCAAGCGGAAGCGCCTGGTCAGAGCGTCGCAAGGGCTGACAGTGAGAATACTTTTCAGCACACTGGCGGCGGCAACAAGCGCGGCACGCGTGCCAGCTTCGGCGCGATCCGCAAGCTCCCGTCCGGCCGCTATCAGGCCCGCTACACCGGTCCAGACGGGATCGAGTACACCGCGCGCACGGAGCACGGCTCGGCCCTGACCTTCACCGGGAAGGGCGATGCGAACGCCTACCTGGCCAAGGTCCGCACGGAGATCAGTCAGGGCAAGTGGCTCTCCCCCGACGCCAAGGCGAAGGCTCGGCCGATCGTGTTCGGTGAGTACGCCACGACGTGGCTCGCGGAGCGCCAGCTCGCGGACCGCACCCGGATCGAGTACAAGCGGATCTTCGCTAATCGGATCAAGCCGACCTTCGGCGACCGGCCGATGTCGGAGATCACCCGTGCAGAGGTCAGGACCTGGCATGCCAAGCAGGTGGCCGAGGGCAAGCCCACGGCGACGGCGCACGCGTTCGCGCTGCTGCGAACGATCCTCGGTACCGCTGTTGACGATCAGCTGATCCCCGGCCCCAACCCGGCCCGCATCCGGGCCGCCACCTCGGTTCAGCGGGCCAAAGAGCCTGTGCCACTGACCCGCGATGAGGTCCGCGCGATCGCGGCGGAGATCCCGGCCCGGTACCGGGCCGCCGTAATGCTGGGCGCGTACTGCTCTCTGAGGTACGGGGAGATAGCGGGTCTCCAGCGGCAGGACGTCAGCGAGGACGGCCGGACGATCCTGATTCGTCGCGCGGTTGTGCGCGTGGAAGGGAAGTTGCTCGTCAAGCAGCCGAAGACGCGGGCGGGCATCGGCGACGTCGCTGTGCCCGGGTCGGTCGCCACGGCGCTGCTGGAGCACCTGGAAGAGTTCACGGCGCAGGCCCCCGATTCCCCCGTTTTCCCGGCGGCCTCCGACGGCGGGCTCCTCTCGCACGACATGTTCCGCAAGGTGTTCAAGCGTGCTGCGAAGGCGAAGGGGCGACCGGACGCGACGCTGCATCTGTTACGTCACTCGGGCCAAACCTGGAGTGCCGAGGCTGGAGCGTCGCTTCCGGTGCTCATGGCGCGCGCCCGACAGGTGAGCCCCCAGGCCGCGCTCAAGTACCTGCATCAAGCGGACGGTGCACAGCGGGCTTTGGCCGACCGGCTCGACGAAGGATGACCCGGCGCGACGCGCCGGGGCGTGGGCTTATGCCTGACCGCGCAGTTCGGCGGCCCACTGCACGAGTCGCGCCGCGATGGCCTCCAACTCGGCAGCGTCGATGCCGTAGCGGGCGACCTGCGCCGGGCGGATCCGGCTCGCGGCGGCCAGCTGTGCGATGAACATGGGGAGGTCGAAACCGGGGTCCCGCTCGGCGGCGGCGCTCACGAGCTGTTCGTCGGTGAACCGTCCGGACGCGCGGATCGCGTCGACGTCGAGGTAGTCGCGGGCTTCTCCTCGGCTGTAGAGGGCGGCGACCTTGCTGCCCGCCGCGTCGACCAGGCTCAACACTGGCCCCACGTCCAGACGGACGGGGTCGGTCTCGCGCCAGTCCACCCCGAGGTCGACATCGAGCTGCACATCGTCGGGGTCGCGCACCCGCAATCGGGCGAACAACGCAGCGCGTCGCGTCTGCTCGACCTCGTAACCGTTCCCCCTCAGGTCGACGACGACCCGGTCGACGGCCCGCTCGAACTCCGCTGCGTCCTGGTTGGTGGTGAACAGGTCGACGTCCTCGGTCGGGCGATCGATCACCCCGTGTTCACGGATCGCTCCCGAGCCGGACAGGGCGAAGCCCGCCGACTCGACGCCGGCCAAGGCGATCCGCGTCACCTCACGCTGGACAGCGAGTTCGCGATCGTGCGGGCCGACCGCCGGATCGTCGCCCTCAAGGCTCATACGACGGCGGCGCCGCGTAGCTCGGCAAAGCGCGTCTCCCACAGCACCCGGACGCGCGGCGACAGCATCAGCTCCGGCCACACCTCGACGAGGCGGGCCCGGTTGAGACCCGCGATCTGGTCGGCGACCGTGCCCTCGGACAGCAGCGCCTGGTAAGCCATGTGGATCGAGCCCGGCTCGTCGAGGTCGACATAGCTGCCGCCGGGTGCCCACAGCACCGAGTGGGAAAGTTCGATGATCCCACCGCCCGGACCGCGCAATTGGGCGAGGTCTTCCGGGGCCTCGTACGGCTTCACGTCGCGGAAGTAGACCCGGCCGGTCGGCGGGGTGTTCGGCTGGCTCGACACCACGGACACCTCCCTGTCCGTCAACGGTACACATGCCCCGGGCATCAGCGCCCGATGCTGGGGCCATCGTCACGACCGCGAGGGTGCTCGATGCGGCGGCGGCGGCCGGCTGGACTATGAGTTCTGCCTGCCCGTCATGGGCAACTAGCGGGTGCGCCGCCCGAACTCGACGGAGCTGACGGTCGGTACCCGTTGAAGCAGCCCGTCAAGGTCGGCCAGGTGGAACACCAGGCGGCGCGGTCCGACGCGGTACGCGGGAAGCCGGCCGGCGCTGACGTAGCGGCGGAGCGTGCGCTCGCTGCAGCCGGTGTAAGCCGTCGCTTCGGCCATCGTGAGTCGGTCATGGCTGGGGACGGTCATGCGGGCCTCCTGGATGCGGGCGGGTGAAGCGGTGGGCGTGAGTGGCGGGTCATCGGGTGAGCCCGGCGGGCGGAGGTGGCCGATGCGCCGGCGTTGCGTGGAGCCGGCGGGGCGGCCGAAATTCCGCGGGCTGTGGCCAGTGACCGGTGCGGGTGAGGGCGAGGAGGTGCTCGTCCTGTCGGCGGCGAAGCGCGGTGGTGGCTGCGGTCTCCGCGCCCGGCAATCGGAGAACCCCTTCGAGAACCTGTCGTCCGGTGGGCGCGTCCGAGACGAGGTGGGTCTCGGGCCCGGCGCTGTCGGTCGCGACATAGACGTGGTTTGCCTGTTGGCCGCGGGTGAGTCCGACGTAGAGCGCCTCGCGGGTCATCCCCTCTCGCGCCAGCAGGTGGGCGGTGTCGGCGGTGGCGCCCTGGGCCCGGTGGACGGTGCTGGCGTAGCCGAGCTCGACGTGGTCACGCACGTAGTCGGCGGGCAATCGGACGGCGATACCGGGCGTAGGCCGCGGTTCTGGTGCCCCGAGTGGGACGGCGTCGAGCGAGCCGTCGGGGTGGATGGCGCTGACCTGCCAGTGGTCGCCGTTGCGGACGTATCCCCCGTCGGGGCGGGATAGTCGACGGTCATTGCGACGAGTCGTAATCAGGTCGCCAGCCCCGGCAGCAAGGGCGTCGTGCAGCGCCACTTCAGTGCGCGGGTCGACCAGGCCGGCTCGGATCCGGTCGGCGCGAGCGCGGCGGTTGAGCGCCATGACCGTGTCGCGGTCGCCAGCCATGAGCAAGGCCTGCCGCCCGGCGGCGATGTCCGCGGCCCAGGCGCGGTAGGCCCGCTCGGTCATCGCCTCCTGCGGACCGTCGAGCAGACGCCCATGAGCCTCATAGGTGGCGAGCACGGCAACGTCGCCGACGCGCAGGGCGCGGGTCGAGTGGGCTTCCCAGTCTTCGGTGAATCGGTGCAGCTGCTCGAGCTCGACAGCGTGTCCCTCCCCAACGAGGAGGGCGAACGCGCCGCCGGCGTCGATCGCGCCGAGCTGGCAGTGGTCGCCGACGAGGACGACCTTCGCGCCGGCTGCCTTCGCTTGGGCGACCAGGACGTCGAGGTGTGCGGTGGGGGCCATGGCGGCCTCGTCGACCATGACCAGTTGCCCCGCCTGCAGCTGCCACGCCTGCCTGGCGGTGGCCGTGGTCGGGTCGGATTGGTGGATCCATTTGGCGAGGGTGTCGGTGCCGATGCACACCGAGGCGCCGAGTACGGCGGCCGCCGCCGCGGAGGGGGCCAGCCCGATCACGGTGCCGGCGCCGTGCGTGTGTTCCCAACCCGCCCGCAGCGCGCACAGGGCTCGGGTCTTACCGGTTCCGGCGGGCCCGACGAGCACGTCGAGGTGCCGGCCGGACGCGGCGATGGCGGCGGCGGCGCGGGCCTGCTCGGCGGACGGCCGCGCCCTGCCGGGTAGCGGTCGGGCAACCGCGAAGGCATCGATCAGCTGTGCGTCGGCGACCGGGGCGGTGGTGTCGTTGGTGTGGGCGGCAAGCAGGCGGGCTTCGGCGGCAAGGATGGTCCAGGTGGTGTAGGCGGGCTCGGGCGTGTCGGCGGAAGCGCTGCGCTCGCCAGCCCAGGCGTAGCGCTGCGGCGATGTCGCGGCCTCGGGCGGGTCGAGGGCGACGCACCGCTGCACCGCGGCGAGCACGACCCGGTCCAACAGTGCGATCCGGGCTTCGGCGGTGGGCAGGCGCAGCGCGCGGGTGGCGCGGGCGGCCTCGGCGAGCAGGTTGGCCCGGGTCCAGGTCGCCCGCCGAGTCGCCACCGCGGCGACGGTCGCGTCGGCAAAGCGGGACACCATGCCCTCGGGTATCGGCTCAGCGGTTGCCGGCCCGGTTGTCACGATGCTTGACAGGCCGGCGTTTGCGCTGGTCAGCACCTCGCGTGTGATCTCTTTGGCGGATTGCCCGGTGACGGTCTCGGCGGTTGCCTGCCACCGGGCACGGAGCTCGGCGAGCGGGGCCACGTGCTTGTCGGGTCGGGTGGCCAGCGTGGCCTGCTGACGGAGCCTCAGAACCTCGACCCGGGTCGGCTCCCGACCGTGGCTGTCGGTGAACGCCGCGACAAGATCCTGCGCGTGCGTACTGATCGCCTGCGACCGGGCAGAGAACGCCGACAGCAGGGGGTCGGAGATTCCGTCGATCTCGTACGCCGGGGTCCGCCGGGGTCCGCGGTCGCGATAGCCGAACCTGACGGGCAATCGCGTGGCAAGCAGGTCGGCAACCGTGGAGTCGTAGATCTCCGAGCAGGCCACCGCCGCGTTGAACAGCACCTGCCCGTCCACGGCGCGCCACCGACCGTCCGGGCCCTGCACCTTGTTCGCGATCACCAGGTGCGTATGCAGGTTAGGGTCTCCGGCCCTGGTGTCCCGATGATCGAACCCGACCGCGATCGCCCCACGCGCCGGGACCCGGATCTTCGATCCCTCGCCGATGCGGGTGTGCAGGAAGCGGTCCTCGATCAGCGCCAGGACGGCGGCGACCGCGTCGCGGTGCACGGCCTCGACCGTCTGCTGGGTCTCGGTGTCGCCGAGGGCCCACAGCACGCTGACCGATTTCGGGACGGTGAAGGTGAGGTCGTAGCCGGCCACCGCCGAACGGACCGGGCGTGCTTCTTCCCGGGCCTCGATCTGGGCGATCGCCTCTGCGCGGGCCGCAGCCGCCAAGTCCTCGGGCAAGCGCGCGACATGGGCGGCCACCCGCTCCGCGGCGGTCTTGAACCGCGGGTAGGCCAGGCCAAGCCGCTCGCCGGTGACCGGGTCGTGCCCGGACCCGAACAGCCGCGCCATCGCCTCCTCCGTGACCACCGCACCAGCCCTCAGGTCCTGCCCGTCACCGGCCCCGAGCCCGAGCAGCCCGGCACCGACCCAACGCCCGGGCGGGTTGCCGGAGGCCGCGTAATAGTCGACCAGCGCCGTCCCTGGCGCGCGTGCGACGTCACCGGTGGCGGTGTGCCGCAGCAGGTAGCGGTAGCCGGCGCCGGCGGACATCCGCGCGATCGACATCACCGTGACCACCCCGCCGCGCGCGTGCACGCGCCGGACCACCCGGCGCACACCTCTATGTGGGCGAGTCGGGCATACGTGACCGGGACGGTCAGGTTTCGATCAGCGCGGGGCACATCCCTCTGTGTGCGCGATCAGCGCCAGATCGAGGCCGCGGCCGTCGCGAAACTCGGAACGAGCAAGACGAGTAAGTGCCTGGGAGTAAGTGCCTGGGAGTAAGTGCCTGGGAGTGGGTGAGTCAGGCTTCGATGAGGCCGGCCCGGATCGCGTAGCGGGTCAACTCGGTGCGGTCACGCATGCCGAGCTTGGCCAGGATGTTCGCCCGGTGTCGCTCGACGGTCTTGACGCTGATCACCAGCAACGCCGCGATCTCTTTCGACGAGTGGCCTTCGGCGATCAACTTCACGACTTCGTCCTCGCGTGCGGTGAGGATCTGCTGGGGGACGGCGCCGCCCCGTCGGATTCGGTCCAGATAGTCGCGGACCAGGATGGTGACTGCGCCGGCGTAGAGGAAAGGCTCGCCGCGCATGGCGGTGCGGGCGGCTTCGACCAACTCCTGATCAGCGACGGACTTGAGCACGTAGCCGGAGGCTCCCGCTTTGAGGGCGGCGAAAAAGTACTGCTCGTTGTCGTACATCGACAACATCAGAACCCGCATTCGCGGGTGCCGGCGGGTGAGCTCCGCGGCCGCTTGAAGCCCCGTCAGACGCGGCATAGCGACGTCGAGGATGGCGAGGTCGATTTCGTGGGTGCGGGCCATTTCAAGTGCCTCCGCGCCGTCCGCGGCCTGGGCGGCCACGACCATGTCGGACTGCCCTTCCAAGATCAGCCGGACGCCGTCGCGTACCAGAGTGTGGTCATCGGCGAGCAGAATCCGGATCAGCGGGCCGCTCACGCGCTGCCCCCATGGGTCTCGAGCGGGACGAGCATCCGCACTTCGGTGCCGCCCCCCGCCTGCGGCCCGATGCTCAGGTGGGCACCGATTAAAAGGGCCCGCTCCCGCATGCCCAACATGCCGGAGCCCTCCGGAGCTCGGCCTATGCCGCGCCCGTTGTCCGCCACTCGTAGCACGACGGCGTCGCCCTGCCGGGACAGCGTCAGCGAGACCGACGTCGCGGCCGCGTGTCGAGCGACGTTGGTCAAACTCTCCTGCGCGACGCGGTAGATCACCAGCTCGGCTTCGGGACTGAGCGTTGGTAAGCCCGGGGCGACGCCGCGACGGATCGTGATCCCGGTGTGCTCGCTGACGTCGCTCGCGAGCTCGTTCAGGGCGCTGATCAGGCCGAGGTCGCTCAGTACGCCCGGCCGCAACCGGCGCGCGATGACGCGCACTTCGTCCAGGCCGGACCGCACGGTCTCGCCGAGCGATCGCAGCTCGTGGGCGAGATTGTCCGGCGCTTGGGCGGCGACCCGGGATATTCCGAGAAGGACGGCGGTGAGGTTCTGGCCGACCTCGTCATGGAGCTCCCGGGCGATACGCGCCCGCTCCGCCTCCTGCGCCTCCAGCGCCGCCCGTGCGCTGGCACCGCGTTCGGCCTCCAGCCGCGCCAGCATGGCATTGAACGTCCGGTTGAGCCGCGCGGCCGCGCCCGCGCCGGCCTCGGGCAGGCGGCTGCCCGGCCGGAGCAGATCCACGTCATCCATCCGGCGGGCGAGCCGGTCCAGAGGCGACAGGCTCCGCCGCAGCAGCAGCGCGTTTGCCAGCAGCATCACCGTAAGCCCCACTCCCAGCACCAGCGCTTCGGAGGCCACCACCCGGGCCGAGACAGTCGCCGGCGAAAACGCGAGCGCCACTGTGCCCAACGCGAAGACGAGCCCGTTGATTGCGCAGACGCGCCAGAACAGCGGGAGGTCCGGTAGGCCGCGTGCGGCCGTCGCGGCCTGTGGCGTGAACACCGTCATGGCTTCAGTCTCATCGATGTTGCCGGGAAGCGGGCCCCCGCGTGCGGGAGATGGGGTCCAGCACGGATACCCGCTCTCTCTCCAGTCGGTGAAGCTGGACGTGCGGCGGGGTGCCCGCGCTTGACGCGGCAGCGGGGCTTGCGGTCGTGCCGCCCCCGCCGCGCCAATGTTCAGCCGTCAACAGGGAGCGGGGTGGGGTCGTGCAGGCGTTGGACCTGCCGCTGTCGGCCGCGCCTGCGACGGAACTTGCCGTGCACGAGGAGACGAACCCCCTGGCAGCGCTGGTCGTCGCGTTCCTCCTGGTGCTGTGCGCGATCGCCGTAGCCGCGGTGCGGGTGATCTGGGCGGACGAGCGGCTGGTGATCCAGCGTTTGGGTCGGACCGTGCGCGTGCGCGGTCCGGGCGCGGTGTTCATCGTGCCGGGGATAGAGCGGGCTTTTCGCGTTCCGTTGCGTGCGCGCCCGGTCGGCCCTCTGTGCGTGCGGACCCGCACGCTGGATGCGATCGATGTTCACGCCGCTGTCTCCGCGCTCGTGCAGATCGTTGACCCCGCCCTGGCAGTCGCAGAAGGAGGCGTCAATTCCTCGGCCGCCGCTCTGGAGCGGGCGGTGCTGGCAGAGATCGCGCGAACCGATCTCGCGGACCTGGCGACGGACCCCGGGGCACTCGCCGACGCCGTCGGGCAGCATGCCTCTCTCGTTGCCGCCCCGTTGGGCATTCGCCTTAGCTGCGTCGAAATTTCGGAGATCGACGTGCCGCTTGACGCCCACCTCGTGACGTGGGCCGAGCGTCATGCCGGCCCTCGCCCGGGGACGCGCTGACAGTGGATCCTCAACACCTGAATCTGGCGCTGGTGGCCGGCACCGCCGTGGTGCTGCTGGCGGTACTGGCGGTCCGTCTCTCCGCGCGGGCGGGACTGCCGAGCCTGCTGCTCTACCTGGCGCTCGGCGTCACGCTCGGTGAAGCCGGGCTGGGCCTGGAGTTCGACAACTTCCTCCTCGCCCAGAACTTCGGGTTGATCGCGCTCGCCATCATCCTCGCCGAGGGCGGCCTGACGACGCGCATTAGCGACCTTCGACCGGTAGCCGGTCTGGCCCTCGTGCTGGCAACCGTAGGAGTCGCCATCTCGGTGGGTATCACCGCGGTTGGCGCGTACTGGCTTCTGGACCTCGAGGCGCGCACCGCCCTCCTCCTCGGAGCAATTGTGTCCTCAACGGATGCGGCTGCGGTGTTTGCGGTGCTCCGCCGGCTCCCCTTGCGTGGGTCACTGGGGGCGGCGTTGGAGGCCGAGTCCGGACTCAATGACGCTCCGGTCGTCGTGCTGGTGATGCTCCTGGCCTCGGACGCCTGGGACCAGGCAAGCCCGCTGTGGATCCTGTCCCAGGTCACCTACCAGTTGCTGGCTGGGGCCCTTATCGGACTGGCTGTTGCCCGCGGCGGGCAGTGGGTGCTCGCCCGGGCAGCGTTGCCGACCGCTGGGCTCTATCCCCTGGCGACGCTGGCCATCGCACTGCTCAGCTACGCGACCGCCTCCCTGGCCGGGGCGAGCGGCATCATCGCGGTCTACCTCGCGGGCATCTTGCTCGGGAACAGCGCCCTGCCGCACCGGCGCGCGACCCTGGCCTTCTCAGAGGGGTGCGCGAGTCTGGCGCAGATCTCGATGTTCGTCTTGCTCGGCCTGCTGGCCAGCCCGGGCCGCCTGTCCGATGCCCTGCTACCGGCCCTGGTGGCGGGTTTCGTGCTGACCTTCATCGCGCGCCCGATCTCGATCTTGCTGTGTGCGCGCCCATTCGGGGTTGGCACCCGAGAGGTCGCCTTCCTGTCCTGGGCCGGTCTGCGCGGCGCGGTGCCGATCGTGTTGACCACCGTCCCGGTCGCGGCCGGCGTTGAGGGCTCACTGCAGGTGTTCGACATCGTATTCGTCCTCGTGGTCGCCTACACCCTGATCCAGGGCCCGACACTGCCGTGGGCTGCCCGTCTCGCGGGCGTGGCCGCGGACCTGCATCCCAAAGACGTGGAGATCGAGTCCGCGCCCTTGGACGAAGCGCGCGCGGACCTCCTCGAAGTTACGGTGCCGCCTGGTTCCCGGCTGGCTGGGGTTTGGGTCGCGGATCTGCGCCTACCGGTCGGGGCCGTGCTCGCGCTGGTAGTCCGCGAAGGTCTGCCGACCGCGGCGGGTCCCGACATGGTCCTGCGCGCCGACGACCGGCTGATCGTGGTGACGCCTCGTCAGGTCCGCGAGGACACCGTGAGCCGACTGCATGCAGTCAACCGTTCCGGCCGCTTGGCCGGCTGGCTGGAAACGAAGGGATCCTCGGCGTGAGCGAGATCGTGGCGGTCGGCGTCTTCATGGTCGCCTATGTGCTGATCGCGACGGAGCGGGTGCATCGCGTTGCGGCCGCGTTAAGCGGCGCGGGCGTGATGCTCGCGTTGGGCTACACCGACGCCGACGCCGCATTCTTCGGGCATCAGACCGGCATCGATTGGAACGTCATCTTCCTCCTGCTCGGCATGATGGTGATCGTCGGCGTCATGCGCCCCACCGGTGTCTTCGAGTTCCTCGCGGTATGGTCCGCCAAGGTTTCCCGTGGCGAGCCGTATCGCTTCATGGTGACGATCTGCCTGATCACGGCAGTGCTGTCGGCAATGTTGGACAACGTCACCACGGTGGTGTTGATCGCGCCGGTGACGCTGTCGGTGTGCGCCCGGCTGAACCTGGCACCGGTGCCCTACCTGATAGCCATGGCGATGGCCTCGAACATCGGCGGAACCGCGACCCTGATCGGGGATCCGCCCAACATCATCATCGGAGCACGCGCCGACCTGTCGTTCAACGACTTTCTGGTGCACCTCGCCCCGATCGTCGTCGTCGTCCTCGCCGCCTACCTGGTGTTGATCCGCTGGCTGTTCCGCCGGGCCTTCGTCCCGGATCCAGTGCGCGCCGCCGCCGTCCTCGAGCTCGACCCTCGCGACCAGATCCTCGACCCGAAACTGCTGGCCAAGTGCCTGATTGTGCTGGTCGGTGTCATGGCCGCGTTCGTGCTGCACACCGCCTTACACCTGGAGCCCGCGGTGGTCGCGTTGCTCGGCGCCGGGGTGCTGATGCTCCTCACACGGGTCTCGGCGGAGGTGGCCGCCGAGGAGATCGAGGTACCGACGCTGGTGTTCTTCATGGGCCTGTTCGTGATGGTGGGCGCGTTGATCGAGCAGGGCGTCATCGACCGGATCGGCGACGCTGCCATCGAGGCGGCCGGCGGTGATCTGGAGACCACCGTGTTCGGCCTGCTCGCCAGCACTGCCGTCTTCTCGGCGCTGGTGGACAACATCCCGTACGTCACAGCAATGACCCCCGTCGTCGAGGGCCTCACCACCGAGTTCGGTGTACCCCCCGGTGAGCCGCACGTGCTGTGGTGGGCGTTCGCCCTGGGTGCCGACCTGGGATGCAACGCGACCGCGATCGCCGCCGCGGCCAACATCATTGTGATCGGGATCGCCGCCAAACACGGGCACCCGATCAGCTTCTGGGAGTTCACCAAGTACGGGCTTGTGGTCGCTCCGGTGACGGTCGCGATGTGCGTGCCCTACCTCCATCTCCGGTATCTGATGTGAAGGGCCAGACAACGTGAGCACCGCACCCGGCAGTTCCCGCGCTCCAGCCGTGCGCGCCGCGATATCGCTTCTGATCCTGGTCGGCTCGCTCTACGCGGCCTTCACCATCGACGCGAAGCTCGGCCTGGACCTGCGCGGGGGAACCCAGGTCGTCCTGGAGACCAAGGACTCACCCCAGGTGACGGCGAACCGGGAGTCGACCGAGCGCGCGGTGGAGGTGCTGCGCCGGCGCGTTGACGCTCTCGGGGTGGCCGAACCGAGCCTGACGCGGGCCGGCGACCGGCGGATCATCGTCGAATTGCCCGGGCTGCAGGAACCGCGAGAGGCCGCCGAGGTTCTCGGGCGCACGGCACAGCTGACGTTTCACGAAATCCTCGGAGAGGACGCGCCCGGCCAGACCGGGCCCACTGCGCCGGCGCCCGCCGGAGCCCTGGTGCTGTCTGATGAGGACGGCATAGCGCAGCTGCAACTGGCGCAGCCGGCGCTCACTGGCGCCGGCGTGAGGAATGCGCAGGCGACCTTCGACGTGACGCGCGGCGGATGGTACGTCGACGTCGACTTCAACGGGTCCGGGGAGGGCCTCTGGGAAGGGATGACCGGCAAGGCGGCGTGTGAACCTGTCGGCGCCCCGTCCCGGCGGATCGCGATCGTGCTCGACGGCCAGGTCATTTCCTCTCCCCAGGTCGACCCGTCCGTCGCGTGCGAGCGGGGCATAGCCGGGGGCACGACCACCATTTCCGGCAGTTTTACCGAGGACGGCGCGAAGGACCTGGCGGTGCTGATCTCCGGCGGCGCGCTGCCGGTGCCGGTGGAGATCATCGAGCAGCGAACGGTCGGCCCCACCCTGGGTCAGGCGGCGATCGACGCGAGCAAGCAGGCCGCAATCATCGGCATCATCCTGACCGGCTTGTTCATCATGGTCGTGTACCGCCTGATGGGCGCGCTGGCGACATTGGCCCTGGCCTGCTACGCCCTGATCTCCTACGCGGCGCTTCTGATTCTCGGCGCGACGTTGACCCTGCCCGGGCTGGCGGGGTTCGTGCTGGCGATCGGCATAGCGATCGACGCCAACGTCCTGATCTTCGAACGAGCTCGTGAGGAATTCGCCGCGGGCACGCTGCCCGGGACCAGGAAGAACCTCCGCGGGTCGCTGGAGATGGGTTTCGCCAAGGCCTGGACGGCGATCATCGACTCCAACGTCACCACGTTGCTCGCTGCCGGCCTGCTCTTCTACTTCGCTTCCGGGCCGGTGAAGGGGTTCGGCGTCACCCTCAGCATCGGGGTGATCGCCTCGATGATCTCAGCTCTGATCATCGCCCGGTCGCTCACTGAGCTGGCCGCGCGGCGCCCGTGGCTACGCCGTCGCCCCGCCCTGACCGGCATCGCCGCCCCCGGCCGCGTTCGAACGTGGCTGGTACGGCGCGATCCGGACTTGATGCGCCGGCGGACGCTGTGGCTGTCGATCTCCGGCCTGCTGCTTGTCGTGGCCGCGACCGGCATCATCGTCCGCGGTCTGAATCTGGGAGTGGAATTCACCGGTGGCCGGCTGATGGAGTACTCCACAGCCCAGACCCTGGACGCCGAGGTCGCCCGCGAGAAGCTTTCGGCCGCAGGCTTCCCGCGAGCCATCGTGCAGTCCTCCGGCGATGACGACATCACGGTGCGCGCCGCCGAGGTGTCGAACGACGACGAGTTGCGCATCCGGGAAGCGCTGGCCGAGGTCGGCGGCGAGGTCACCAAGCTGCGCGACGAGCTGATCGGGCCGAGCCTGGGCAAGGAGTTGCGGCAGAACGCGATCATCGCGTTCCTGATCGCGCTCGCCGCGCAGACGATCTACCTCGCCGTCCGCTTCCGCTGGACCTTCGGGGCCGCCGCGGTGTTGGCGATGTTCCACGACGTCGTCCTGGTCACCGGCGCCTTCGCGTGGATGGGCAGACCCATCGACGGGGTGTTTCTCGCCGCCGTTCTCACTATCGTCGGCCTGTCGGTGAACGACTCGGTTGTGGTGTTCGACCGCGTCCGGGAGATGTGGGCGGCGAACCCGACGATGCCCTTCGCCCGGATCTGCAACGCGGCGACCCTGCAGACCGTCCCCCGCACCATCAACACCGGCCTGGGCGCGATGTTCATCCTCGGGGCGCTCGCGCTCCTGGGCGGTGATTCCCTCGTCGACTTCGCCCTGGCCCTGCTTCTCGGCCTCATCATCGGCACCGCGTCTTCGGTGTTCACGGCCACCCCGTTGGCCATCGTGCTGCAGGCCAGGTCGGCCGCACCGCCACCACAGCCGCGCCAGCTCGACCGCGCGACACGGGGGAAACAGCAACGCGACGTGGGAGACAGCGGAGCTGTGGTGTGACGCCGGGGTTCGTCAGGGCGGACGGGGCTGCGGCTCTCAGTGGTGAGAGCCGCGCCGGCGCAGGTCGCTCCCGCCGCCCCGGTCGTGGCGGCGCCGGCCGCGCCCGCGCCGATCGGTTAGGTGCAGAAGCACCGCTGACCGCGCCGTCGCGCACTCAGCAATGGCACTTCGAAAGCTGCCCTTGATCTGGCACGTAGCTGGCACGGAAAGCAGAAGAGCCACCCGGAGGTGGCTCTGACCTTCTGTTTCTCGGTCGGGCTGACAGGATTTGAACCTGCGACCCCCTGACCCCCAGGCGAATTCCAGCGTCCGCTGACGTCCACTCAGATCCGTAAACGTGCAGGTCAGAAGCCAGTTTTTCTTTCTGACGTGTTGCCCTGGTCCGGGTGAATCCGCGGAGTTAAGGTCCCGGTTAGGGTCCCGAAATCTGACGGGGGGTGGCGCGGTGGCTGATAGGCGCGGGCGAGGCGAAGGAACACTGACGTACGACCGGGACGCCGACCGCTGGACGGGGCGCCTCGAGGTGGCCCGCGGCACCTCGGGCAGCCGGGTGCGGATCAAGGTCACCGGCGCTACGCAGGCCGAGGCGCGGCGCAAGCTGACAGAGCTGCGCCGCCAGCACGAGGCCGGGGTCGATCTGGCGCAACGAGGTACCACGTTCGAGACGCTCGCGGCTCTGTGGCTGGAGCGAGGACTACGAGCCGGGACGGCCTCGTCCACCCGGGTCGGGTACGAGTCGATAATTCGGCTCCATCTCAACCCGGTGCTCGGCGACCGCAGGGTCGCCCAGGTCCGGCCCGAACACGTCGAGGAGGCGCTCGACACCATGGCCGAACGGGGCGCGTCCGCGCGAAGCCTGCGCCTCGTACTCGGACTCACCCGGCGGATCCTCACCATGGGCGAAAGGCGCGGCCTGGTGATCCGCAACGCCGCCGGTCCGGTCGAGGCCCCGCCCGGACCGACCCGGCTACGCCACGGCCTGACCGTCGAGCAGGCCCAGGCGCTGCTGACCTCCGCATCGCGGCACCGGCTGGGCAACCTGTTCACCATCTCGTTGCTGCTCGGTCTGCGCCCTGGTGAGGCGGCCGGACTGACCTGGGGCTGCGTGAATTACGAGTCCGACTCCCCCACCGTGCAGATCGAGGCAAGCCTGCGCCGCGAGGGCCGCAGCCTCACACTGTCCAAGGTCAAGACCCCGACCAGCCGTCGACGCCTCGCGCTCCCCCCGGCCTGCGTGGCGGCCTTCGCCGACCAGCGCTACGCCCAGGACGCCGACCTCCTCGCTGCCGGATCCGAGTGGGCCAACGAGCAGGACCTCGTGTTCACCACCGAGGTCGGCACACCGGTGGACCCGTCCAACGTCCGCCGGGACCTGCACATCGTGGCCCGGCGGGCCGGACTTGCGGGAGTTCATCCGCATCTGCTGCGGCACGCCGCCGCCAGCCTGCTCTCGGCGACCGGCGTCCCGCTGGAAGACATCTCCGACACCCTCGGCCACCGTTCGATCGCCGTCACCGCCGAGATCTACCGTCACCCGATCGCCCCGGTGCGCAGCGGGCACCTCGCGGCCATGACGGCGCTGACGGCCCGCTGACGTCGCTCGGGCAGCGGTGTTACGCGACGGCGTTCACGGCGACGGGCAGAACCACCTGCACGGCCACCCGATCATGTTCACGGCGTACCACCCGCGCGGGCAACGGGGCCTCTTCGTCATCGCCAACGAGGATCTGATCGCCGACCTGTGGGTCGAAGGCCGAGTCGTCCGCTCGCGGACCGTGCGAGATCCAGCACTCGACGACGAGGTCGGCGCCGACTGTCGTCGCGTCGTACCAGAGGTCGTAGCGGGTGGCCAGCATGGTCCTGATTCTATGACTCACCCCGGCCCGTCCAGGCCGGATTGTCGATGGGCCCCCGAAATACCGCACGGACCCTCGCGAACTGATCGGTGGACGGCTCGGACACCACGACGGTCCAATGCGGATGATCAAGTGTCGGCAACAGGGGCAGGCCGGCCGCAACAAGCTCATGTCCATCGGCGACGAATAAGCGCCTGCGGGTCGCCACGATCGGACGCAGGCGCGCGAGCAGCCGGTAGTCGCCGTCGGGGACCTCCAGGACCGAGAACCCCAAATACCCCACCGGTCGTGGGACTCGGCCACACTTCGCCCCAAGATCGGGTCGGTCAGTGTGGTCGAGCCGAGCCGGGCGAGGACCAGAAGGTCCGGCACCGGCTGATCACGCAGATTCAACAGCTCCACAAGAAGAACCTACGGGCCTGCGGGGCGGCAGGGTGCGAGCTGGGCACGGGCGCGCTGCGCGAGTGGCGCCGGTCGCTGGACCGTGGTGAACGCGCACAGTCGCTCATGCGCGGCGCCCTAACGATCCCCGGTGGGGCCGGCGGCCCGAGAGGCCCCCTGGCTGGTGACGGAACTCGCCCGCACCGGCCTGCCATGACACAGCGTCAGCACTGCTCTCCTAAAGCAGTCGGGCGTTGTCCGCGGTAGTCCACTGGAGTCCTTTACGCAGGTCAACGGCGTTCCGGTGATCGCCCGTACTTGGCCGGCGCGGACAGTCTGCTGACTTTTCGCTGACTGGACGGCCCCCGTGCGCGGTCTCCCTCAGCCGTTGGAGACTGCGAGTTGCAACTTCGAGATGAGGCATGGCGAAGGCTCGAGGGTCATGCTCGACGACGGACAGAACAAGCCTGCCAGGATCCCTCGGCGCAGGCGACGAAACGATCCACCTCAGCATCAGTTGCCGATGAAACGCGGGGGGACCGAGTCTGCATAACTGACCTCGTCTCGTACAATCTTCCACCCTTTACTCGTCTTCGCTAATGTGATCCGATGCTCATCGCCGAAGCTGGCGTTGCCTTCAGCATTCTGCGCACCGATACCAACCTCAACGATGACGCGTTCAGGTGACTCGAACCGAATAGACGTAACAGAGTTGCCCGACGAAAGCACGCCAGACATGTCCGGCGCAGCAGGTAGACCATCGCTTTCGAGAGCACCCAATCGACGCTGCAAGAACAAGCGCACGCTTGCTAGCCCCGAAGCATCCACTCCAGCTAACCGAATTTCTCTGTCGGTGACTGGTCCCATCGATGCCTCGGCCACGAGTCTCGTGTATGCATCGATCACAGGCTGGATGCCCGCAGCCACTGATTCTTCGTACACTCCATTCTCATCGTCGCTACCGCATCCCGGTAGTGCAACTAGGAGCACTGCGGCAGCCAGGAGCATACTCAACGTACGCGAGATTCTATGGGCCGCGAGCCTGACCACTACAGGCGCCATGCGAACCACCTTATGTTAGCGCTCTTTCCGCGTAGTTCCCGCCCACCACCGGCCAACTCATTCGAGTACAGTTGGGCGTCATTGATCGTAAACTTGAGATTCTTGTTGTGGCGCCATGCGCTATTCTGCGAGACAAAGATGGATCCGGTGGGCGTTCTCGCAGTAACAATCAAGGCATGGTCTACCGTGCCGTTGGCTTCATAATCGATCTGGATTACGTCGCCGGGTAGCACGTCCCAGATATTACGCAGCAAGGTGGCCCGAGTCTTGATAAAGGTTCGTGAGTACCGATCGAGCGGCGCCGACAGTCCAGGCCGCACCGGGATCGACGATTGACATCGCTGTGACGATGCTCGGCGGGGTATTGTATCTGACGATAAGAGTCGGAACATTAGATACTGACGAACACGAGGTCCCGGAGGTGGTGTTTTTTGAGCAGAAAGACTTGTATCCGCTCGTTTCTGTATCGCTGGCACGCAACGCTAATCCATAATTCGGGATAACGTCCTCATCCCAAGCTTGGACGATCTTGGTGACGTCGATCGTCTCGTGTTTGTTAGGACATGATCCCGAGAATCCGTGGTTGAACGATTCGGTTACCTGGTATTTTTCGTCGGTGCGCACTCCGGGCTGGCTGTGCGGCCCTGTCGAACTGCCGGTGGGAGACTTCCACCAGACTCCGGCCATCGGCCCGCTCGCGCCGCTGTGGTCCTGTGCGCGCCATTCATCCTTGACTGCATACACCGTCACCGGCGTCGGCGTGCATGTCTTCGCCGCGTATTGATAGAGCTTTAGCTGAGCGTCGACGACTGTTCCGCGAAAATCTTCTGTTTCGTGCTGGATGAAAGCTCGGTTGCGTTCCCAGGTGGTGTCGTAACCGACTCGCATGTAGGAGGTGTAGGGAAATCCGCGCAACGGATCGGAGGTGGACACAAAGGTCGTACGGTCGGAGGAGTCATCGGTGTACGTGTCAGGATCGATCCGGACCGGGTACACGGTGGAGGGATCAGTTAGGAACGCCATCGATGGGCGCAGCACCAGCTCTTGCCCGCCGTCCGTAGTTGATTCCAGGGCGGCGTCCACCGACACCGTGCGCTCCGGGCCTGCCTCCAGACCCTCCTGGGTGGCGTCCCACATGATCGGTGGCGCGATCCAGAACACAGGCTTTCCAGCGCTGTCCACGGCGGCGAAAGCGCCGCTGCCGGTCTTCGAGACGGCCACCCCCGTGGTCGTTAGTGGAAGCCGGTACACCGGTGCCTTGGTCGGCGCTTCCTGCAGCACCACATGGACCCGGAAGCCGCCATTAGTCGCAGTGACCTCGACATCGCGAGCTGCTCCCGCATCGAAGGTGGCCTGCTCGTCCTGCAGCGCCGGGGCAGCGAGGTCGGCCTTCCAGTCCAACGACAGCGATCGGGAGCCGTCCCGGACCGTGGCCAGAGGCTCCTCCCCGGCGCCGTCACTAATAGCCACGTTGGCATCAGTTGCACGGGGGACCAGCACCGCACCATCGTCAACCAGCGAGGGGTCAATGTCGACGTACTCACCGTCCTGAAGCGTACGAACCGGTGCCTCGCTGATCTCGACCGTCGTCGTGCCATCGGGATTGATCCGCTCGATGGTCGTCGCGTCCCGCGACACCTCCACCGGCTGACCCGACTCGCGTGCCTGCTCGGCCGCGGCGCGCCGCGCCTCAGCTTCGGGATCGCCGCCTGCAGGCGCCTCTGTTCCCTCAACCAAGACTGCTGGGGCGGCACCCGCATCCGCTGCCGCCACGGTGGGGGCTGCAGCAGGGGACAGCACGAGGGCCCCTGCGATCAAGAGGCAGCCGGCGGGGCAGCCGACGGCGCAACTTCAACATGTAAATCCCCGATTGTCGTCGCTAGTTACTCGGACGATGTCGGAGCCGGCGCCCTCAACCTTGACCGGCCGAACGGCCACGACGCACTCCACCGAACGGACCACAGCTGCTCGATGCAGCCCGAGCAATAACGCGGAGCTCTCTGAGCGCCCCACTCCTCTTGCTCGCCCCGAGGACCGGCCCGCTCCGCGTCGTCGATCTAGGGGCTGATCGCGCCCACCGACAGGTGTGCGACGCAGCGATCCAAACTCGACCACCACGGTCACGTATGCCCAACCCGTCCACATAGAGGTGTGCGCCGGGCGTTCCGGCGTGCCCGCATGCGCGGGCGAGCGGGAAGCGGGGTGGTCGCGGTGATGTCCCTCGCGCGCATGTCCGCAGGTGCCGGCTACCGGTACCTGCTCCGGCACACCGCCACCGGCGACGTCGAACGCGCGCCCGGCGTCGCCCTCGTCGCCTACTACGCGGCCTCCGGTAATCCGCCCGGGCGGTGGGTTGGCGCCGGGCTGCCCGGGCTCGGTGCGGGCGACGGGAAGGACCTGACCACCGGCACGGTGGTCAGCGAGGAGGCGATGGCGCGGCTGTTCGGGTCCGGGCGGGATCCGGTGACCGGCCAGGCACTGGGCCGCCCCTACCCGACCTACAAACCCGTGGCTAAGCGGATCGCGGCCCGGGTCGGTCGCTTGCCCGACGATCTCTCGGAGGGGGACCGCACCGCGGCGCTCGCCGACATCGACACCCAGGAACGCGCTCGTCCGGTGCGGTCAGCGGTGGCCGGCTACGACCTGACCTTCACCGCCCCGAAGTCCGTCAGCGTGCTGTGGGCACTCGGAGACGAGCAGGTCCGGACGGCGATCGAGGCCGCGCACCACGACGCCGTCGCCGCCGTCCTCGGATTGGTGGAGGAGCGGTTCCTGCACACCCGCATCGGTGCCGGGTCCCTGATCCAGGTACCGGCCCGCGGCGCGATCGCCGCCGCGTTTGATCATTGGGATACCCGTGCCGGGGACCCGAATCTGCACACCCACCTGGTGATCGCGAACAAGGTCCAGGGCCCCGACGGGCAATGGCGCGCCGTCGACGGCCGCGCGCTGTATTCGTCCGCGGTCGCCTGTTCGGAGATCTACGACTCCGTGCTTGCCGACCTGCTTGCCACCCGATTGCCCGTCAGATTCGGTTACCGCGACCGCGGACCCCGGCGCACCCCGACGTACGAGATCGACGGCATCCCCGGGCCCCTCCTCGCGGCCTTCTCGACCCGATCCCAGGCCATCACCACACACGTGCAGGACCTCGTTGCCGCCTTCGTTGACACTCATGGCCGCGCACCGGACCGAATCGAGACCATCCGGCTGCGCCAGCAGGCCACCCTGGCGACCCGACCGGAGAAGCACGTCGCCCCGCTTGCCCAGCTGCGTGACCGGTGGCGGGCAACCGCCCAGGCCGTGACCGGGCAACCGGCCGGGGCGATTGTCAGCACCGCCTTGACCAGCATGACCGGCGGCCCGTCAAACATCTCGGCAACCCGCCCGGCAACCGGTCCGGCCGAAATCTCCGATGCACTGCTTGACCGCTACGCCGACGCGACCGTGACCGCGGTATCGACGCGGCGAGCCACCTGGACGCAGACGAACCTGCTCGCCGAAGCCGCCCGCATCACCCGCGCCCTGCGGGTCCCCGACTCGCAGGCGAGGGTCGCGCTGTTGGACCGGGTCGTGTCCGCCGCCCTGGACCGGTGCATCCCCCTGGACCCACCCGAGACAGCGCCCGTCCCCGCCCGGTACACCGATCTCTGTCCTGACGCCCGACCGGCGCGATCCGAGGAGCCCGCCTTCACCACCTGGGCCACGTTGGCGGCCGAGGCCCGTCTACTCGCCGCTCACGACGACATATGTGGACCGACGGCAGATCCTGCGCCGGCCCGGGCCGCCGCCGAGCACCGCATGCCGGGGGCGCCGCGTCTCTCGGCCGACCAGGCCCGTGCGGCGGCGACGATTGCCGCCTCCGGACGGCGCCTCGATCTCCTCATCGGCGCAGCCGGATCCGGTAAAACCCGCGCGCTGTACGCGCTGCGCGCGACGTGGGAACTCACCCACGGCGCGGGGACCGTGATCGGGCTCGCACCATCTGCTGCCGCCGCGGCCGAACTCGCCACCGCCCTGCACATCAGCGCGGACACCGTCGCCAAGTGGATCTACGAGTCCGACCCGGCGAGCGCCACCGGGACGCCGTGGCAGCTGCGCGCCGGCCAGCTGGTGATCGTCGACGAGGCTGCGATGGCCTCCACCGCCCACCTCGACGCCCTTACCGTCCAAGCGGCTGCCGCGGGCGCCAAAATGGTCCTCGTCGGCGACCAGCACCAGCTCGGTTCCGTCGACGCCGGCGGGGCCTTCGCGCTCCTTGCCGACCACGGCACGCCGGTGGAGCTGGAGACGCCGCATCGCTTCACCCACACCTGGGAGGCCGAAGCCAGCCGCGCGCTGCGTCTAGGTGACCCGGTGGCGTTGGATGCCCTGGCCGCCCACGGGCGCGTCCACGGCGGAGCGGCCGAGGCGATGATCGAGTCCGCGTACCGCGCCTGGGCCGCCGATCTGGCCACCGGCCGGTCCAGCCTGCTTCTCGCCCATGACAGGGTCACCGTCGCCCAGCTCAACCGACGGGCGCAGGGTGCCCGGGTCCGGTCGGGCGAGGTCGACCCCGACGGGGTCGCGCTCCACGACGGCACCACCGCCGGGCGCGGCGATCACATCGTCACCCGGCGCAACGACAGGCGACTGCCCCACGCTGACGGCACCTTCGTCCGCAACGGCGAGCGCTGGACCGTTGAGCAAGCCCACCCGGACGGATCCCTCACCGTCACCCAGCCCGTCACCGACCGTCCTCCGAGCGGCCCTGCCGCGGTCGTGCAACTCCCCGCCGACTACGTACGCGCGCACGTCGAACTCGGGTACGCGGGCACAATCCACCGCGCGCAGGGAAGCACGGTCGACACCGCGCACACCGTGGCCGCGCCCGGGCTGTCGCGGCAGGCGCTCTACGTGGCGCTCACCCGCGGGCGGGAGGCCAACCACGCCTACGCCGTCATCGACCACCCCGATCAGGAGGTCCCCGCCCCCGACCTGGCGCAGGCGCGCGCCGTCCTGGCCCGGATTCTCGCCACCGACAGCGCCGCGACATCGGCCACCGCGCGGTTCCTTCGCCATCGCGACCCCAGCAAGCACCTGCAGGGACCCGATGCCAGCGCGCGCATCCCGGCCCCGGCCCGGCGCCGGCCGTCAGCCATGCCGATGGCGCCACCTTCGCGTGGCCCCGAACCGCCCGGGGCCTGGTAACCCCTCGCAGATCGCCAACGCCCGACCAGAACGACCGACCCCGAGAAGGAGACACCCGTGCCGCCACTCCCATCGCCCCGCCACGTCGCGCCCACCCCGACCGCTCGCCCGCCCATCGGTCGGATGTTGCTCACCGTCGAAGAGGCTGCCCAGGCCATCGGGGTCGGCCGCAGCCTCATGTACGAGCTCATCGCCACGGGCGCAGTACGGACCGTCCGGGTCGGGAGACTCCGTCGCATCCGGCCCGAAGACCTGCGCGACTACGTGACCGATCTGGCCCGCCAGGCCGGTTGAGTAGGCCCGCCAAACCCCTGTGGTACGTCCGTGGACGGCCGCCCGCAGCCACGGGGGTCCCCCGGAAAGTTAGGGTCCCGGTTAGGGTCCCGGACGGGATGAGGGCCGGTCCGCGAGAAGCGGCCGACCCTCTGACCTGCATGTATTCGGTCGGGCTGACAGGATTTGAACCTGCGACCCCCTGACCCCCAGTCAGGTGCGCTACCAAGCTGCGCTACAGCCCGAAGCCCGGCGAACCGAGCGGTGCGACCTTATCGCACGCTCGGGCGCGGCCATTCTCCCCGGTCTCCTGCCCCGCATCCCGCATGCTGGGTACAGCACACGGAGGGGCGTGATGAGGATGCGGGCGAAGATCGGCGTACACGCCGGCGAACTGCACACCGGTGATCTGGGCGCCCGGATGAACCGGTTGCGCGCCGGGGTGCTCGGGGCCAACGACGGGATCGTGTCGATCGCCGGGCTGGTCGTGGGGGTGGCCGGGGCGGACGCGGGGCGCGAGCCGATCGCGACCGCGGGCCTGGCGGGCCTGGCGGCGGGAGCGGTCTCGATGGCGCTCGGCGAGTACGTGTCGGTCTCCAGCCAGCGCGACGCCGAACGCGACCTGCTCGCCAAGGAACGCCGGGAGCTTCGCGAGGAGCCCGCGCACGAGCTTGCCGAACTTGCCGCGATCTACCAGGCCAAGGGCCTGAGCCCGCAGACGGCCCGCACCGTGGCCCGCGAGCTCACCGCCCACGACGCCCTGGCGGCGCACGCTGATGCCGAGTTGGGTATCGACCCGAACCGGTTGACGAGTCCCACCCAGGCGGCCGTGGCCTCGGTGCTCGCCTTCGCGCTCGGCGGAGCGCTGCCGATGCTGGCGATGCTGGTGGCGGGTGAAAGCATCCGGGTCGCCATGACTGCGGTCGTGGTGCTGATCGCCCTGGCGGTCACCGGGTTTCTCGGCGCCCGGCTGGGCGGGGCAGCCCCGGCGCCGGCGATCCGCCGCGTGGTGGCCGGCGGCGCAATCTGCATGGCGTTGACTTACGGGCTCGGCTCCCTGGTCGGCACTGCGGTCTGAGATCTGGATAGCGTCGAGCTCATGGCTGATGCTGACCTGCACTTCTATTTCGACCCCGTGTGTCCTTTCGCCTGGCTGACCAGCACCTGGGTCCGCCAGGTGATGGCGGCACGTGACTACCGGGTCGAATGGAGGCTGATCTCCCTGCGCGTGCTCAACGCCGACGTCGACTACGCCGCGCACTTCCCCAAGGACTACGAGGACGGGCACCACGCCGGCCTGCGCATGCTGCGGGTCGCCGCCCGCGCTCGCGCCGAGCACGGCCCGGAGGCGCTCGACGGGTTGCAGGCGGCGTACGGTCACGCGATCTTCGACCGTTCCTGGCCCGATGGCGCCGCCTACAACCAGCGCGTCGGCAGCGAGGAGATGGTCCGCGAGGTGCTGGGCGAAGCCGGGTTGCCGCTCGGCCTCGCCGCGGCGCTGCAGGAAGACTCCTGGGACGCCGAGATCGCCAAGGAGACCAACGCCGCGCTGGAGCTGACCGGGCGCGACGTGGGCACGCCGATCCTGCACATTCAGCCTCCGGAAGGCGTCGCCTTCTTCGGCCCGGTCATCAGCCGGCGACCGAGCGACGCCGAAGCCGTCGAGCTGTGGGATCACGTCGTGGCCTTGGCCCGCTTCCCCGGCTTCACCGAGTTCAAGCGGAGCCTGCGCGAGCGCCCACAGTTGCGTTCCTTCGGCTACGACCCGGACGCTGCCCGCCCCGGCCAGGTCGAGGACTGGCACCAGGGCAGCCGGCGCCTCAAGAAGTGATCAGCGCTTACTGCCGCGCTTCTCGCGTACCCGCACCGAGATGTCCAACGGGGAGCCCACGAAGCCGAACTCCTCACGCAGGCGGCGTTCGACGAAGCGTCGGTAACCGTGCTCCAGGAAGCCCGAGGAGAAGAGCACGAAGCGCGGCGGGCGGGTCGCGGCCTGGGTCGCGAAGAGGATGCGCGGCTGCTTGCCGCTGCGGACCGGGTGCGGGTGGGCGGCTACCAGCGCCCCGAGGACCGAGTTGAGCTTGCCGGTGGGGACGCGGGTGTCCCAGGACGCCAGCGCGGTCTCGATCGCCGGAACGAGTCGGTCGATGTGCCAGCCGGTGCGGGCGGTGATGTTCACCCGCGGTGCCCACGGCACCCGGACGAGGTCGCGTTCGATCTCGCGCTCGAGGTAGCGGCGGCGTTCGTCGTCGAGCAGGTCCCACTTGTTGTAGGCGATAACGAGGGCGCGTCCGGATTCCACGACCATCGAGATGATCCGGGTGTCCTGCTCGGAGATGGACTCCTGAGCCTCGATCAGCACGACGGCGACCTCGGCCTTGTCGAGCGCGGCGGCGGTACGCAGGGAGGCGAAATACTCATGGCCCGAGGCGGTGTTCACCTTGCGGCGGATGCCCGCGGTGTCGACGAAGCGCCAGGTCTTGCCGCCGAGTTCGATGAGCTCGTCGACCGGATCGACGGTGGTCCCGGCGACCGAGTCGACGACCACCCGGTTCTCCCCCGCCAGCTTGTTCAGCAGCGAGGACTTGCCGACGTTGGGGCGCCCGAGCAGCGCCACCCGGCGAGGGCCAGTGTGGAAAGCGAGTCGCGAGCCTTCGGCGGGCAGCATGTCCAGGGCCGCATCGAGCAGGTCGCCGGAACCGCGACCGTGCAAGGCCGAGACCGGATAGGGCTGGCCCAGGCCGAGCGACCACAGCGCGGTCGCGTCAGACTCCCCTGACTGACCGTCAACTTTGTTTGCGGCCAGTACGACGGGCTTGCCCGAGGCGCGCAGGATCTTGACCACGGCCTCGTCGTGGTCCGTGGTGCCCACCATGGCGTCGACGACGAAGAGCACCGCGTCCGCCTCGTCGACCGCGAGCAGCGCTTGAGCGGTGATCGAGGCCCGCAGTCCCTCGCCCTCGGGGTCCCAACCGCCGGTGTCCAGCACGGTGAACTTGCGACCGTTCCAGTTCGCCTCGTAGCGGACGCGGTCGCGGGTAACTCCGGGCAGGTCCTCGGTGACCGCCTCGCGGCGGCCGATGATCCGGTTGACCAACGTGGACTTGCCCACGTTGGGGCGCCCTACCACCGCGAGCACCGGCAGCATTTCGGGCTCGTCGGAGAACCCGTCACCGGTGTAGAAGGGAACGTCCTCGCCGCCGAACTCGGACTCGTCGAATGCCTCAGGATCGAACGGGGCGTCAGAGAAATCGTCGTCGATCTCGGCGGGCTCGCTGCGCTCGCTCATCGGGTCACGTCGCTGACCGGCTCGGCCCGGCGGACCGCATCCAGCACCGCGGCGACGACGGCCTCGAAATCCATCCCGGTGGTGTCGAGCAGATGCGCGTCCGCGGCGCGGGCCAACGGGGAGGTGGCGCGGGAGGAATCGAGGAGGTCGCGGCGGGCGAGGTCCTCGCGGGTGGAGCTGAGTGAGATCGCGTCGGTGAGTTCGGCGTTGCGCCGCTGGGCGCGGGCATCTGCCGAGGCGGTCAGGTACATCTTGACCGGAGCGTCCGGGGCGACCACGGTGCCGATGTCCCGGCCCTCGACGACGATGCCGCCGTCGTCGGCCACACAGCGCTCGATGATCGCCTGTTGCAGGGCGACCAGGCGGGTGCGTACTGCAGGGACGGCGCTCACGGCGCTGACGGACGCGGTGACGGCGGCCGTGCGGATCTCGACGGAAACGTCTGAGCCGGCCACGGTGATGGCAGGTGCGGTGGGGTCCGTGCCACTGGAGATCTGGGGTTCGCCGGCGCGGGCGGCAACCGCGCCCGCATCGTTGACGTCGACCCCTTCGCGCAGCATCCACCAGGTCAGGCCGCGGTACATCGCGCCGGTGTCGAGGTAGCGCAGGCCGAGCGTGGTGGCCACCGTGCGGGACACGCTGGACTTGCCCGATCCGGAGGGGCCGTCCATCGCGATCACCAGCGCGGGGCCCGCAGCGGGATTACGGGGGGCAGTCACGGAAGTCCATTCTACGGCCGGGACCGACCGTTCCTGGTCAGCTCAGTGAACGGCCCAACCCCGCGTGCGCAACTCGGCGATGAGCAATTCGCCCTGGTCTGGGCGCACGGCCAGTTCGACCAGGCCCGCCGGCTGGCCCGGGGAATGCTCGATGCGCATGTCCTCGATGTTGATCGCGGCCTCACCGACGTCGGTGAGCAGGCGGGCCAGCTCACCCGGGCGGTCGGTGACGATCACCGGGACGAAGGCGTACCGCGAGGCGGGCTCGCCATGTTTGCCGGGCAGCCGTGCGCGGCCCAGATTGCCGGCTTGCAGGGCCAGGGTCACCCCACCGGCTGCGTCCGGCGGTGCCCGCAACGCGCGGATGACCTTGTCCAGGTCGGTAGCCAGATCCTCGAGCACGTCGACCACGGCCGCCGAATTGGTGGTGAGGATCTCCGTCCACAGACCCGGATCCGACGCAGCAATGCGGGTGACGTCACGCACCCCCTGCCCGGCGAGCGCGACCGCCTCGTCGCCCGCGGAATTGAGGCGGGCCGCCACCAAGCTGGCGAGAACCTGGGGCATGTGGGAGACCACCGCGACGGCCCGGTCGTGGGCGTCGGCGTCCATCTCCACCACGATGGCGCCGCAGATTGCGACCAGGGTCCGGGCGGTGGCGAGCGCGGCGGGATCGGTGTCTGCGGTCGGGGTGAGCACCCAGGGACGGGCGAGGAACAGATCGGCCCGGGCGGCACCGGGACCGGTGCGCTCGCGGCCGGCCAGCGGATGCCCGCCCACGTAGTCCGGGGCTCCTCCGCCGGCCGCGACAGCACGCGCGATCGCGCTCTTGGTGGAGGCGACGTCGGTGTAGGCGCGGGCGGCTCCGGCGGTGCGCAACTGCGCCAGGGCCGGGGCGACGGCGCTGGGCGGTGCGGCGATGATGGCGAGGTCGACCCGCTCGTGCCCGCCTTCGGCGAGTTCGCCGCCACCGAGTGCGGCGGCGAGTGTGGCGGCGGCCGGGTTCGGGTCGGAGAGCAGGACCTCGACGCCGGCGGCCCGCAGGGCGAGGGCGACGGAGGTGCCGATCAGCCCGGTCCCGACGACCAGGGCAGAACGCAGCGCGGCGGGCGGAGTCACGGCGGTGCCTACTGCGCTATGTCCTTGCGCAGCGCGACGGCGCCGCGCAGGTACACGTGGGAGATCTCCGATTTGGGCAGGTCGGTCTCGGCGTGGGCGAGGATCCGGATCACTCGGGGCATGGCCCCGGCGACGTCGATCTCCGCGGCGCACAGCAGGGGGACATCGGTGATGCCGATGTCGCGGGCCCCCACGGCGGGGAACTCGCTGTGCAGGTCCGGGGTCGCGGTGAAGACGATGCTGATCAGATCGTCGACGGTGATCGTGTTGCGCTCCAGCAGCGCGGAGATCAGTTCCCGCACGGAGGCGAGCATGTGCTCGCGCTCGTCCGCGTCGAGTTGCACCGCACCGCGGATCGCCCGCACCGCCATCGGATCAGGATCCCTTCGCTGGTCGACGTCCCGGTGCCTTGGCCGGGGCGCCCGACCGGCCGGTCCCGGTGCGTTCCCCGCCCTTTCGCGGTGCCGCGGAGCGCGATGACGGGGCGCCGGCGGATCGTTCGCGGTCGTTCACCTTAGCCGCGCGCGGGTTGGCGCCGCCGCGGCCGGGTGCTTGGGCAGCCGCCTTCTTCGTGGGTGCGTTGCGTGCGAAGCGGGCCTTGGCGGCAGGTTTCGCCTCGGCCTGTTCGCTCGGCTTGGTCCTGGGCCGCTTAGCTGGCGGTTTGTTGGCGGCCGCGGTCTTGGAGGCCGTGCGCTTGGCAGCTGCCTTCTTGGCAGCCGGTTCGCTTGCCTCGGTGGCGCCCAGCAGTTGGGAGACCTCGACGGAGGTCAGGTGCCGCAAGCGTCCCGCGGTGAGGTTGCCGGTGGTGACCGGGCCGATGTGAGTGCGGATCAGGCGGATGACGGGGTGGCCCGCGGCTTCCATGAGGCGGCGCACGATATGAGTCCGGCCCTCGTGGATGACCATCTCGACCTGCGCCCGGCCATTGGCTGCCCCGATGAGGCGGAACTTGTCGGCCGCGGCGTGACCGTCCTCGAGCTCGAAGCCGATCTTCAGGCGCCGACCGAGGTCGCGCGGGACGGGCGCGGCGATATCGGCGAGGTAGGTCTTGGGCACGCCGTACTTGGGATGCATCAGCCGATTGGCGAGTTCCCCATCGTTGGTGAGCAGGATGAGGCCCTCGGTGTCGGTGTCCAGACGCCCGACGTGGAAGAGGCGCTCGGCGCGGTCTTGGACGTAGTCCCCCACACATGGGCGGCCCTCGGGGTCATTCATCGTGCTGACCACGCCGCGCGGCTTGTTCAGCACCAGATAGACGGCGTCGGTCTTGGTGGAGATACGGGACCCGTCGACCTTGATGATTGCGGCGTCGGGATCCACCCGCATGCCCTGCTCACGGACGATCTCGCCGTCGACCTCGACCCGGCCGGCATCGATGAGCTCCTCGCAGGCCCGCCTGCTGCCGACCCCGGCACCGGCCAGGACCTTTTGCAGGCGGATTCCGGACTCGTAGTCGGACTCGGCCTTCGTCATCTCTGCCTTCGCGTTCGGGGACACATCGTGGGCCATTAGTTGGTGGGCATGTCGACGTCGCCCTCGAGCGAGGACAGCTCCGGGAGGAAGGGGGCGAGGGCGGGTAGCTCATCGAGACCACGGATGCCCAGGCGCTCCAGGAAGTAGGCCGTGGTCCGGTAAAGCACTGCGCCGGACTCGGCCTCCGTGCCGGCCTCCTCGACCAGGCCGCGGCTGACCAGCGTGCGCATCACGCCGTCGACGTTGACCCCGCGCACGGCCGAGACCCGCGAACGGTTGACCGGCTGGCGGTAGGCGACCACGGCGAGGGTCTCCAGAGCGGCCTGGGTCAGGCGCGCCTGCTGGCCGTCGCGGACGAACCGCTCGACGACGCCGGCACAGTCGGCGTGGGTGTAATAGCGCCAGCCGCCGGCAACCTCCCGCAACGTGATGCCCCGACCGGCGCCGGAGTACTCGGCGGCGAGTTCATGCAGGACGGCCAGGACCTCGTCGGTGGGGCGCTGGCAGACCTGCGCCAGCATGGACGGGTCCACGGGCGTGTCGACGACGAGCAGGACGGCCTCGACCGCCGCGCGCAGCGTGGGTGCGCCGAGCTCGTTGACCTCGTCGGCCTCGGTCGCCGACTCGGCACCGGGGGCATCGATCGTCACCGGTTGCGGTGCCTCGTCGAGTTCGAGGGCGGCCTCGGTGCTCATGTGCCCTCCTCGGCGGTGGCTGGCTCGGCGGTGGCTGGCTCGGCGGTGGTTGGCTCTGCATTGGCTGGCTCTGCTTCGTGCTCTGCGTACTCGTCGGTGAGCTCGACTTCGGCGTCGTCGTGTCCCGTCCAGCGCACATGCAGCTCGCCGAACGGGGTCAGCTGGTCGAAGGCGACCAACGCCTCGCGGTAGAGCTCGAGCAGGCCCAGGAAGCGGGCGACGACGGTCAGGGTGTCCGGGGCATCGGCCGTCAGGGCACGGAAGGTCGACGTGCCCGATCGCCGCAGGTGCTCGATGAGGATCGCGGCCTGTTCGCGCACGCTCACCCGGGGTGCGTGCAGGTGTTCGATGCCGACCAGCGGCATGACCTTGGGGGTGAGGGTCTTGGCGGCGAGCGCGGCGAACTGCTCCGGTCCCAGGCCGATGAGCACCTCGGGCAGTAGCTTGGCGAAGGGCTCCTCCATCCCGACGACCCGGGGGAACCGCCGGGCCTCCGCTGCCATCCGGACGGTGAAGTCCGCCGCGACCTGCTTGTACGCGCGGTACTGCAACAGCCGGGCGAAGAGCAGGTCCCGAGCCTCCAGCAGGGCCAGGTCCTCCTCATCCTCGACCTCGCCCGAGGGGAGCAGGCGGGCGGCCTTGAGGTCCAGCAGGGTGGCGGCGATGACCAGGAACTCGCTCGCCACTCCGAGGTCCCACTTGGACCCCTGCCCGCGGATGTAACCGATGAACTCGTCGGTGACCTGCGCCAGGGCGATCTCGGTGATGTCGAGCTTGTGCTTGGCGATCAGGCCGAGCAGCAGGTCGAAGGGGCCCTCGAAGACCGCCAGATGGACCTGGAAGGCCTCCGTCGCGAGCACACCGGGCGGGGCAAAGCTCGGCTCAAGGTGAGGCTCGAGCTCTGTCACGGACACCGGCGAACCGTAACCGACATCAGGACCGATCCCGGAATCCGTGCGGGAGCGCGGCGGGATTGGGGAGGCATACCTTAAAGCTGGCTCTCGCGGTACAGCAGCTCGCGGGCCAGCTGACGGTAGGCGCCCGCGCCCGAGGACGAGGTGGCGTAGGTGGTGATCGGCTCTCCGGCCACGGTGGTCTCGGGAAACTTCACCGTGCGCGAGATCACGGTGTGGAAGACGCCCTCGCCGAAGGCCTCGACGACCCGGGAGAGCACCTCGCGGCCGTGCACAGTGCGCGAGTCGTACATCGTGGCGAGGATCCCCGCCAGGCGTAGCTCGGGATTGAGCCGGTCCTGCACCTTCGCGATGGTGTCGGTCAACAGCGCCACCCCACGCAGGGCGAAGTACTCGCACTCCAGCGGCACGATCACCGAGTCCGACGCCGTCAGCGCGTTGACGGTGAGCAGCCCCAGGGAGGGCTGGCAGTCGATGATGATCACGTCGTAATGCGACATGGCCGGCCGCAGCACCCGCATCAAGGACTGCTCGCGGGCGACCTCGTTGACCAGCTGAACCTCCGCCGCCGACAGGTCGATGTTGCACGGCAACAGGTCGAGGCCGTCGATATTGGTTTTGAGCAGGACGTCGTCGAGCTTGACCCCACGCTCCATCAGCAAGTTGTAGATGGTCATGTCGAGCTCGTGCGGGTTGATTCCCAGCCCGACGGAGAGCGCACCCTGCGGGTCGAAGTCCACGAGCAGGACCCGTCGACCGAGCTCGGCGATCGCGGCGCCCAGGTTGATGGTGGAGGTCGTCTTGCCGACCCCGCCCTTCTGGTTGCACATCGAGAACACCGTCGCCGGGCCGTGGCGCTCCAGCGGGGGCGGCATCGGAAAGTCCGGGAGCGGACGACCGGTCGGGCCCATGGCCTGCACCGAGCTCGGGTTGTCCACCGCGAGGGTCTCCTGACCGCTCGAGCGGGTGGGCACCCACCGATCCTTGGGCACCGTGACGCGCACGGGCGGCAGCGGGGCGAATTCTTCGTCGGCCCGCGCGGTTGCCCCGGCGGCGGATCCGACCGGGCGCGCGCCGTACGTGGAGTCGTTCACGTCGCGATGTTCCTCCCTGACGAGGCGCCCGCCACGGTCGGTGTGCGGGTGGTCCGGTGTCCGGATTGCGCTCAGGTTGTCCCACCGGGGTGGACCCACCGGGGACCTCACGCGGCGTGTCGCGAGGGTCCTTGACAACTCCACCCGAATGTGATGCTGGTGGGACTGATGGTGCCAGTGAGACTTACTACCCCGACGCCCGCGGGTGCGAGGTCAGGTAGACCTCGCGCAGTTTCTCCACGGTCACCATCGTGTAGAGCTGGGTGGTGGCCACCGAGGCATGCCCGAGCAATTCCTGCACCACCCGGACGTCGGCACCGGCGTCGAGCAGGTGGGTCGCGAACGAGTGCCGCAGCGTGTGCGGGGAGACGTCGATCGTGAGCCCGGCGGCTCCCGCGGCATGGGTCAGGACGGTCCAGGCGCTCTGGCGGGAAAGCCGGCTCCCCCGGGCGTTGAGGAAGACCGCCGGACCGCTCTTGCTGGCGTGGGCCAGCAGGGGCCGGCCGGCCTGCAGGTAGGACTGAAGGGCTGCCACCGCACACCGCCCGATCGGCACCATGCGTTGCTTGCCGCCCTTGCCCAGGAGCAGGACGCTGCGTCCGTCCAGGTCGAGATCATCGATGTCGAGGCCGACGGCCTCGGAGATCCGCGCGCCGCAGCCGTACAGAAACTCCAGTAGTGCCGTATCGCGGAGCTGGAGTTCGTCCTTGGTGCCGGCTCCTGCGGACTCGATCAGGCGCAGCACGTCATCGACGGCAATCGCCTTGGGCAGGCGCTGCGGGATCTTCGGCGGACGGATCTCGGCGGCGGGATCGAGAACGCTCAAGCCCTCGCGTAAAGCGAACTTGTGGAAGCCGCGCACCGCGATCACCGCCCGCGCGGCCGAACTCGCGCCCAACGGCGGGTGCACGTCGTCCCCGTCGCGCAGGTGAGCCAGGAACGCCGCCACGTCAAGTCCGGTGATGGCGGCGACCTCGGTGATCCCGCGGTCGACGAGGACCTCGAGGTAACGCGTCAGGTCGCGGCGGTAGGACAGCAGGGTGTTGGTCGCCAGACCTCGTTCCACTGCCAGATGGTCGAGGTAGCCGCGCAATGCCCCGGGAAGTTCTTCGGTGACAGGGCCGGAGCCGGAGCTGCCCTGGCCGCGTGTGTCAGTGGGCACGGTCAGGCCAACACAGCGGCGAGGTCTGCGCCCGGAAGGGAGTGGGCCTCGGCGACCGGGCCGTAGATCACCTGACCGGCGTGGGTGTTCAGGCCCAGGGCGAGGGCGCCGTCATGGCGGGCGGCGCCGCGCCAACCGGCGTCGGCGATGGCCAGCGCGTAGGGCAGTGTGACGTTGGTCAGCGCGTAGGTCGAGGTGTGTGGGACTGCGCCGGGCATGTTCGTCACGCAGTAGAAGATCGATCCGTGTGCCTCGTAGACCGGGTCCGCATGTGTGGTGGGGCGGGAATCGGCGAAGCATCCGCCCTGATCGATGGCGATGTCGACCAGCACCGTGCCGGGCTTCATCGCCGCGACCAGGTCGCTGGAGATCAGCTTGGGCGCCTTGGCGCCCGGGACGAGAACCGCGCCGACGACCAAGTCCGCGTCCAGCACCGCCTTCTCGATCTCAAAGGCGTTGGACGCGACGGTCTGGGCGTGACCCTGGTAGATCCGGTCGGCCTCGCGCAACTTGGTGATGTTGCGATCGAGCAGCATCACCTCGGCCTGCATGCCGATCGCGATGGCCGCGGCGTTCATGCCCGAGACCCCGGCGCCGATCACCACGACCTTCGCGGCGTAGACGCCGGAGACTCCGCCCATGAGCACACCGCGGCCACCACCGGAGCGCATCAGGTGATAGGCCCCGGCCAGCGGTGCGAGGCGTCCGGCGACCTCGCTCATCGGGTAGAGCAGTGGCAGCGACCCGTCGGGCAGTTGGACGGTTTCGTAGGCGATCGCCGTCGTACCCGCCGCCAGCAACGCCTGGGTGCATTCGGCCGAGGCCGCGAGGTGCAGGTAGGTGAACAGCACCTGGCCCGAGCGCAGCCTCGGGTACTCCTCCGCCACCGGTTCCTTGACCTTGAGGATCAATTCGCCGCTGGCCCAGACCTCGTCGGCATCGGTGAGAATCTGCGCGCCGGCCTTCGCATAGTCCGCGTCGGAGATCGATGACCCGGCCCCGGCCTCGTGCTCGATCAGGACCTCGTGGCCGTGCCGGACGAGCTCGTGGACTCCTGATGGCGTGATCGCCACCCGGTACTCGTGGTTCTTCACCTCGCGCGGCACGCCGACCCTCATGGACACCAGCCTAGTTTTCGCCCGGTCGCCCGCACCGAAAACGGCGGGCGACACTTGCCGCGCCCTGTCGGCAGGTAAAGCATCGGGTGTGCCCGTTCCCGCGCACCTGGCGTTCTAGCTACTGGAGTTCCCATGCGACCGTTCGTCATCAACCGTCACGGCCGGATGGTGTTCCCGTCGAGCTACTTCCCCGACATGGACCTTTCGCTGTTCGCCGGACTGGAGCAGTTCGAGGCCGCGGTACGCCGTGACTTCGACGAGAAGTCGCCCACCGGCTCGGACATCCTCGATCGGGTCGAGACCGGCAAGTACGACAACCGGTTCGAGTTGCTGCGCGACGTGGCTCTGAACCTGTTCTGGGGCAGCCGCTACATCCTCACCCTGTGGGAACCCCGGCCGACGCGCTGGCGGGACGTGCCCCGGCACTCCGACGAGGTGTTCCTGCCGGTGATCACGCCGTGGGCGGATGCCGCGCGCAAGGTGGCCGCGGTCGCCGACACCTATCGCGCCCTGCAGCCCGCGTGGGACGCCGCCGCCGAGGACGCCATCTTCGAGATCCTCTTCGACGTCTTCGGGCACAAGCTCTACCACGCCAGCGATCTGCCCGCGCTCAAGCCGACCGTCTCCGAACTGCTTGCCATGCCGGACGCGCTCACCTTCGTGCTCCCCGACCACGATCCCGACTATCCGACGTTCAGCGAAGCGGACATCCTGGACCACCAGGCGGATCCGGCAGAGCTGGAGTCGCTCGGACGCTGGGCGCGGGTGCTGCACAACGTCTACCCGTGGGATCGGGCGCGCACAAAGCTCGCACCGGCTACGTCGGTGGGCGACGACGACTTCGTCGTGCTCTACGTCCCCCGCAGCCCAGCCGTGACCGGCTTCGTCAAGCGGGTGAAGGAGCACCGAGCCTCGAGCGACGCGCCGGCGGTAGCGGCGGTCGTCGCTCGCCCCCCGATCCGGCCGTTCCCGGCCCTTGATGTGCGTCGCACCTTTGCGGTGCAGCCCCGGATCGCCGCATTGGCGGCCCTGCGCGGTGAGCACGTGTGCACCAACGACGACGTCATCCGCAACTCGGCGATCAACTGGTCCCCGATGAGCGCCGCGCAGATCTCGGCGAAGACCGGCATCGAGTCGCGTTGCTACACGGCCAAACCGCTGGAGCAGCTCGCGCTGGACGCCGCCCGGGCGGCACTGGCCGCATCCGGACGGGCCCCGGAGGAGATCGGCGCGGTGATCGTCTCCACCTGCACCAGCAATCGCCTGATCCCCTCGATCGGGGCCTACATCTCCGGTGAGCTCGGCATCTACCGCACCTACATGTCCGGTGATCTGGTCGCCGCGTGCGCCGGCTTCGCCTACGGGCTCGCCGAGGGCGTGCGGATCCTGCAGGAGGTCAACCGCCCGCTGCTGCTGGTGTGGGCGGAGAAGTTCTCCGACAAGATCGGCAGCGTGCGCACCTCACGCATGCTCTTCGGCGATGCCGCAACCGCGATGGTGCTCTGCCCGGTCGAGGGCTACGCCCCCGGCGATATCGAGATGCTGCAGACCTACGCCAGCGGTCCCGTCAGCGAGGTCAACTCGATCCTGTGGCCCAACCCCGACTTCGACGGCAACATCACGGTGTACGGACCGCAGGTGAAGTCGCTGGCCAAGCGCTACCTCGCGCAGATGATCGAGGAGATGAAGCAACTTCCCGCCTCCGACGGCAAGGGAAATCTGCTCGACAGCGTTGACGTGATGGTCCCGCATCAGGCCAACAAGGTCATGGTCTCCGACATCGCCCGCGGGGTGGGCTTCCCGATGGACCAGGTGTACTTCAACATCGAACGGACCGGCAACGTCTCGGCCGCCAGCATCCCGCTGGCCATCCACGACGCGGTGGTGGACGGCGCCATCGACCGGCCCATGCGCATCTTCTGCCCGGGCTTCGGCGCCGGCGCCGTCGCGGGTTACGCCGTGCTCCACCTCGACCCGGCGATCGTGGTGCGCGCCAACACCGTCACGAGGTCACCCGCGTCGAACGTCGGGCCGGCCCGCGGAGCGACGGTGGCTGATGTGAGTGAGGCGTTCAGCTGATCAGGCCATGTCCCAGCCGCCGTTGACCGCCAGCACCGATCCCGTGATGTACCCGGCCTCCTCGGCGACCAGGAACGCCACCGCACGGGCGATCTCGTCAGCGTTGCCCAACCTGCCGACCGGAATCGTCTTGATCACCCGTTCCAACACGTCGTCGGGCACCTCGGCGACCATGTCGGTATCGGTGTACCCGGGGGTGACGCAGTTGACGGTGATTCCCTTACGGGCGACCTCCCGGGCCAGGGATTTGGCCAGTCCGAACTGGCCGGCCTTGGAGGCGGCGTAGTTCGACTGCCCGACGGCGCCGGTGGCGCCGACTGCCGAGCTGATGTTGACGATTCGCCCGTACTCCTGGGCAATCATGGGTTCCAGCACGGCCTTGATCATGTAAAAGGAGCCGGACAGGTTCACCCGCAGCACGGCGTGCCAGTCGTCGATCGTCATCTTTCGCACGGTTTTGTCGACGGTGACACCGGCGTTGTTGACGAGGATGTCGACGCGTCCCTTGAGCGCGAGCAGGTCGGTGACCATGCCGGTGCAGTCCGCCGGGTCGCCGATGTTGCCCGCGTGCAGGGACACCGACAGGCCATCCTTGGTCAGCCGCTCGACGAACTCCTCGGCCCTGGGACTGATCCGGCTGCATCCCGCCGCCACGTGAATCCCCTGCTCGGCAAGGTTGGTGGTGATCGCGGCGCCGATGCCGCGCACCCCGCCGGTAACGATTGCAACCCGCTGCTCGACCATGCCTGTGCTCCTCGGGTGTGATCCGCGACACCGTTGTCGCGGTCGCGACGTTATACGGTCTGCCCCGGCCCGAGGTGATCAGCCGACGAGGGTCGGCGGTGTCGGCAGCGTGCTGACGCCGGTCAGCCGCCGGTGAGGTGGGCGATGATCTTCTGCCATTCCTCGGTCGGGGAGAAGTCCACGTAGGACACGTCGGTCAGGGCGAAAGGCGCGTGGCCTGGTCCCCAGTAGAACGCCTGACCGGCCTCGTAGGTCTGGTCGCCGCCGGGCACCCGCATCAACAGCCGGCCCGAGATCATGTATCCCCAGTGCGGGCACTGGCAGGCGTCGCCCTCCAGTCCGACCAGTGCCGGGGCGAGGTCGGTGCCTTCGGTGAGGGTGATGAACGAGGCGGTCATCTCGCCGACCTCGGTCATTCGCAGCTCGACGTTGTCGTTCTTGATCACGACCGGCAAAGCGTCGGGGGTGAGGGTCTGCATGGTGGCCTCCGCGGCTGGATTGTGTGCACGGGTCGGTCCCGCAGACCCCAGCCAAGCGGCCCCGCGTTCCTCAAACGTTCCCGGCGGCCAGGGCAGCGCAGCGGGCGGCATCCTGCGGCTGTCCGACGGCCGTGAAGCCGGCGGCGGCGGCGGCGAAGTGCACACCGGATGGCGCCTCGGTGGCGAGGGCGTAGTGGCCGCGAACCTCGTCCCGGGCGGCATTCCAGGCGGGGAGCTTCATGACGACGTCGGCGAGGAAGTCCACGGTGGGCATCCACCGCTCCAGCCGGTCGTGGTCGCCGGCGCGGGCTGCGGCGATGGCGGCCGGGACGGCCAGGGTGATCCGGCAACCGGGGCACGTCTCCAGTGGGCCCTGGACCGAGGACTCGGCGTCCTCCAGCACGGCGAGCGCGCCATCCCGATCGCGGGCGGCGAGGATGCGGGCACCGTAGATGCGGTCGAGAAGGTGGAAGCCCACGTTCGACTCCCGAGCGACGGCAAGGGCGTCGTCGAGCAACGCCCGGGCCTCGGCGGGCCGGTCGCGGTAGAGCTCGAGCTCAGCGCGGCGCTGAACAGCTAGTGCCTCACCCACGGCGCCACCGAGGTCACGGCTGAGCCGGGCCGCGGTTCGCAGGTCGACGTCGGCCGCGTCCAGGTGCCCGGACAGCAGCTCTGCCTCACCGCGCAGCGTCACTGCGTAAGCCCGGCCGCGGGCCGCACCGACCCGGTCGGCCTCGGCCTCGAACGCATCGGCGAACGCGATCACGTCCGGGTAGGGCGCGGTGCCGTAGAGCAGACGCTGACTGATGCACAGGTGCCCGTCGAAGGCCGAGATGGCCAGGTCCGGCACCGTCGAGGTGTCCAGCAGATCCGCCCAGACGCTCCCGCGCAGATCCCCGCGGGCGTGCGCGGCCGCCGCCTGCGCCCAGGAGGCGATCACCAGCGTGCCGTGGTCTCCGGTCTGCAGGGCCAGGCGCCGGCTCTCCGCCGCCTTCGCGGTACCCAGGTCCGGGGTGGCGAAGCCGAGGACGGCGGCCCCCGCCCAGGCCAGCGCTTCGGCCAGGCGCCCGTCGACGCTGGTCGGCACGAGTCCCTGCAAGGTCACCACGCCACCGGCCGGGTCGCCCTGCTTCACCTGTGCAAGTGCTTGTTTCGCCCGCAAATTGTCGGCCTCGGCGCCCCCGATGACCTCGGCGGCCCGGGCGTAGGACTGCGGTGCACGCAGGTCCCCCAATGCTTCGAGGGCCTCGGCGCGCAAGCGCAGGGCATCGCCGGCGGTGGGGTCGTGCCCGAGAACGGTGTCCACGTGGCGCAAGGCCTCCGCGAACGCACCGAGTCCGGCGGCTCGTCGTGCCGCCGCCACCAAGTAGGGCGCGGCCTGCGCGGGCTGGTCCCCGTCAAGCCAGTGTTGGGCGATGAGTGCCGGTTCGGCCCCGGCGGCTGCCAGGCGCCGCGCTGCGTCGCGGTGGATCGCGATCCGCTCGTGCGGCGGAACCTGCTCCGCCAGGGCGTGGCGCACCAGATCGTGGCGGAACCGGTAGCGGGCGCCGTCGACGATCAGTGCGCCCGCAGTCAGGGCATCGTCGAGGAAGGCGAAGGCGTCGGGCTCGGCGAGCCCGGTGAGTGCGAGCACCCCGGTCGGATCGAGGTCGTGGTCGACGACCGCCAGCCGTCGCAGCATCGCCACGGCAGCGTCACCGAGATCCAGGAAGCGGGTGGTGACTGCCTCCCACACCGAGCGTGGGATCGTCAGCGGCGCCACCACCGGCTGGGCCCGCGCGAGCTCGAGAGCGAAGAACGGGTTGCCGCCCGCGAGCGCAACGATTCGCGGCAGCGCCTCGGCGGCCGGCGCAGCGCAGGCACCGGACTGCAGCAGCGCCGTCATCTCCTCGGCCGGTAACGGCCCAAGTTCCAGGGCGACTGCCAGTCCGGCGCGCTCCAGGGCGCCGACCCCGGCGGCCAGTGGCGCGCGCACAGCCTCCGGGCGGTAGGACACCACGACCAGCAACGGCACCGGACCTTGAGCTCTCGCCAATTGCGCCAGCGCCTCCGCCGTCCCATCGTCGGCGAGATGCACATCATCGAGCACCAGCAGCACGCCCGCGCTGGCTCGGTGCTCCATGAGCAGCCGGTGCACGGCCCCGAAGACCATGTGCCGACTCAGCCCGGCCACCAGCGGCTGCGCCGGACGGGCCATCGTGGTGAGTTCGGCGAGGATGGAGCGGACCTGCGGCGAGAGCACCTCGAGCAACCCGCGGTCCCGGGTGAGGATGGTGTCGACCGCGTCGACCAGCGGTGCATAGGGACCGCACCCGGTCTCGGCCGTGACGGCGATCGTCGCCCACCCGTCCGCTCCGGCAGTGCTCGCGAGCTCGCGGCACAGCGCGGATTTGCCGATTCCCGCAGGGCCTCGGATGACCAACGCTCCCAGCGCTCCCGCCCGGGCGGCGGTCAGCGCCGCGGTGGCTCGGCCGAGTTCGAGATCCCGTCCCACGTAAGCGGTGCCCGCAATGTCGAGCCCCGCGACGCAGTCGGCGTAAAGAGCGCGGCTCTCAGCATCGGGTGCCACGCCCAGCTCGGCCTGCAGCACCGTGCGCATCCGCCCGTACCAGCGGATCGCGGCGTGCCGGTTGCCGGCCGCCAACGCCCCGCGCATCAGTTCGCGGTAGGCGAGTTCGTCGGTCGGGTCGACCTCGATCAGACGTTCCCACAGACCCGCGGAGCGCAGCACCTGCCGGTGACGGCTGCTCAGGTGCTCGCGCCGCTCCTGGGCCCAGTCCGCGTAGCGCGCGTCGGGGAGCAGGACTCCGGTGCAGGCTGCCGCCGCGAGGGCGCTCGCGGCCGGGTCCCCACTGCGCACCGCCGTCTCGGCGAGCTGTTCAAAATTCATCACGTCGGTGCGCAGGACGGCTCGGGGGAACAGTGCGACCCGCCCGCCAGCCAGGACGACGGCGTCCTCGTGGTGCAGAGCCGTGCGGGCCTGATGGGCGGCCTTGCGCAGGTTGGCTGCGCCGGCTGCGGGCTCAAGGTGGGGCCAGAGTGCGTCGATGACCTGCTCACGGAGCAGCACGTGACGATCGGCGAGGGCGAGCAGCTGCACAAGTTCGGCGGAGCGCCGCCCCGGCCACACGGTGTCGGGAACCTTCACGCCGTCGACGGTGACGTCGAACCGGCCCAGCAGATCGATGTGGATCTCGCGCTGGTCCCCCGCCGGTCTGCTCGTGGTGCTCACCCGCGCCATGGTGTCCCAGACCGCGTCCGGACGGAAGCGCCGGCAGCTGCCGGTGGTGCGGGATGCCCCGTGGTCAGGCTGTGCGGTCGCTCCACGGGGCATCGGGCGGCCGCAACGCCGCCAGGCCGCCGGGTCGCGCCATCGCCGCGTGCAGGGCCAGCACACCCATCACGGTGAGCGGGTTGTGCAGCTCGCCGGCAAGCACGCCGTGGACCAGGTCGGTCAAGGCCACCCAACGCAGTTCGAGGTCGGCCTCCTCGTGCAAGCCGGGCACGTGCTCGCCCTCGACGGCGCGGGTCCCGCGGGCGAGGTAGATCCGCACGGCCTCGTCACTGCAACCTGGGCTCGTGTAGGCATCGACCAGCACGCGCCAGTCTCCGCCCGTGAGGTGTGCTTCCTCGGCGAGTTCGCGCTGAGCGGCGAGCAGGGCGGACTCCCCCGGTTCGTCGAGCAGACCTGCCGGGAACTCCCACAAGCGCCGCGAGACCGGGTGGCGGTACTGGCTCAGCACCAGCACCAGAGGCGCGCCGGGATCAGTGTCGTCGAGAACCAGCACCCCTGCCGAGCCCGGATGCACGACCAGGTCCCGGACTGCGGTGACGCCGTCGGGCATCTGAACCTCGTCGACGCGGATCGCGATCTTCGCGCCCTGGAAGGCGATCCGGGATGAGCGGACGGGCCACGTCTGCGCAAGGTCCGCGAGCGTCACTAGCGCGTGACCCCGGCCAGCGCCTGGGCGGGCGGGAGCGGGGACTGGGTTCGCCCGGCCTGGTGGGCCAAGCCCGCCGCGATCAGGCCCTGGAAGAGCGGGTGCGCGCGGGTGGGGCGCGAGCGGAACTCCGGGTGCGCCTGGGTGGCGACCAGGAACGGGTGCTGCTCACGCGAGAGCTCCACGAACTCCACGAGCCGGTTGTCCGGTGAGGTGCCGCCGAAGACAAGGCCCGCCGCCTCGAGCTGGGCCCGGTAATCGTTGTTGACCTCGTAGCGGTGGCGGTGGCGTTCGGAGACGTAGGGCTCGCCGTAGAGCTCGCGCACGATCGAGCCGTCGGCAAGCTTGGCCGGGTACAGGCCCAGGCGCATCGTGCCGCCCATGTCACGCTCCCCCGCGACGACGTCGCGCTGATCCACCATCGTCGCGATGACGGGGTGCTCGGCGGCCGGGTCGAATTCCGCGGAGTTGGCACCGGTCAGACCGGCCAGGTTGCGGGCGGCCTCGATGACCACACACTGCAGGCCCAGGCATAGGCCGAGCAACGGGATGCGGGCCTCGCGGGCATGCCGGATCGCGGCGATCTTGCCCTCGATTCCCCGGACCCCGAAGCCGCCGGGCACGCAGATCGCGTCGCAGTCATCCAGGGCTGCGGCGGCGCCGGCCGGCGTCGAACAGTCATCGGAGGTGATCCAACGCAGGTTCACCTTGGCGTCGTTGGCGAAGCCACCATGACGCAGCGCCTCGGTCACCGAGAGGTAGGCGTCGGGCAGATCGACATACTTGCCGACCAGGCCGACCGTCAGCTCGTGTGCGGGCGTGTGCACCCGGCGGAGCAGGTCGTCCCAGGCGGTCCAGTCGACGTCCCGGAACGGCAGCCCGAGGCGGCGCACCACGTAGGCGTCCAGGCCCTCGCTGTGCAGCACCTTGGGGATGTCGTAGATGGAGGGGGCGTCGACCGCGGCGGTGACGGCCTCGGCGTCGACGTCGCACATCAGCGAAATCTTGCGCTTGATGGCGGCCGTGATCGGGCGGTCCGAGCGGCACACGATCGCGTCGGGTTGGATACCGATGCTGCGCAGCGCGGCAACCGAGTGCTGCGTCGGCTTGGTCTTGAGCTCGCCCGACGGTCCGATGTAGGGCACCAGGGACACGTGCAGGAAGAAGACGTTGTCGCGGCCGACCTCGTGGCGGACCTGGCGGGCTGCCTCCAGGAACGGGAGCGATTCGATGTCGCCGACGGTGCCACCGATCTCGGTGATCACGATGTCGATCTCGGGTCCGCCCATCCGCCGGATCCGCGCCTTGATCTCGTTCGTGATGTGCGGGATGACCTGGACCGTGTCGCCGAGGTACTCCCCGCGCCGTTCCTTGGCGATGACGGTCGAATAAACCTGACCAGTCGTCACATTGGCCGAACCGTGCAGCTCGGTGTCGAGGAAGCGCTCGTAGTGCCCGACGTCGAGGTCGGTCTCGGCGCCGTCGTCGGTGACGAAGACCTCGCCGTGCTGGAACGGGTTCATCGTCCCGGGGTCGACGTTGAGGTACGGGTCCAGCTTCTGCATGGTGACGCGCAGGCCGCGCGAGGTGAGCAGGTTGCCCAGGCTGGAAGCCGTTAGTCCCTTGCCCAGGGACGACGCGACGCCGCCGGTGACGAAGAGGTGCTTGGTGGTGTGCGGCACTGGCAAGGCGGGCTCCCGTGGGTCAGGGGCCGACAGTTTCGTGAGAACACGAACCGTCGGTACTCCACGGGCCTCCAGCCTACATGCGATTGAGCCGAGGCCAGAACAACGGTGAGGAACGAGCCGATTGTTCTGGCGAGGCGATTGAGCATGTTGACGAGCGAAGCGAGGATCACCCTTATCGGCCCGTGTAGCAGGCCAGCAGTGCCGTCATCATGGTGCCGGTGTCCGGCCAGGTGGCTGCGCGGGCCGGGCCGGTGGCCCGCAGACGGGCTGCCAGCGCCGGATCGTCGAGGATCCGGGCGACGGCGGTGGCCAGCGCAGCCGGGTTGCCGGGGGGGACGAGCAGCGCCGCCTCGCCCACGAGATCGGGTAGCCCGCCGACGGCCGTGGCAACCAACGGGACCCCGGCCCGCAAAGCCTCCTGGGCGATCAGGGCGCGGGCTTCCCAGCGCGAGGACAGCACCACGACCTCAGTGATCGAGAGCAGGTCGGCGACATCGGAGCGCGTGCCGAGCCAGCGCACCGGCAGGTCGGCGCAGGCAGCGGCGAGTTCGCCGGCCAGCGGACCGTCGCCGGCGATGAGCAGCGTCGGCGCTGGGTCCCGGGTGGACCACAATCGCGCGGCCGCGAGCATCGTCGGGTAGTCCTTCTGAACGGCGAGCCGCCCGACGGCGAGCAGGACAGGGCCGACCGGCAGCGCCAGACTGGCGCGGACCTCGTCCGGGCTGCGACTGGGTGGGGAAAGTGGTGGTGCGGCCACCTCACCGAGCCGTGCGTCGCGGGCACCCGCGGCGCTCGCACGGTCGACGAGGTCGACCGAGGCGCCCAGGGTGAGATCGGCGCCGCGTGCAGCCAGTTGTTCCAGCCCGGCATGGACCTTCGCCCGGGCGCCGGTGGCGAGATTCGCGTTGTGCCAGGTGACGATCAGCCGAGGACGCGATGCCCCAGGTTTACGGGCCCGCAGCGCGAGCGCGGCCAGGGCGCCCGCACGCAAGCCGTGGGCGTGCACGACCCCCGCACGCCACTTGCTCGCGGCGGCGCCGAGGGCATGCGCTGCCCGCAGGTCGCGCGTCGGGTGCGGGTCGCTGGCGATCTCGACCGCGAAGAACACCGCACCGGCCCGGGCGAAGTAGCAGGCGTCCTCAGTGCTCTGCGGACCGGCCACGGCCACCGGCACCCCGCGAGCGACCAGCGCATCGACGATCGAGAGGACGTGTTGGGAGATCCCCCCGATGCTGGCACCCAGGACCAACAGGATGCGCGGCTCACTCATCGTCGCTCCCGCAGGCTCAGCAGGACTTCCTGGGTGCCATCCCGGTCCAGGACGGCGATGCCGAGGACGTAGATGCTCCCGGCGAGTACGGCGCACACCGCAGCACCGAGCGTGGCGGAGGCGAATCCGGCCCCGTCCCACAGCGACCCGACCCGGTAGCAGATGTTGCCGGTGGCGATCGCGACGATCAGCGCAACGGCGCCGGCGCGCAGCAGCGCCGCGCGGGCCTGGGCCTCGAACTCCGCGGCCACCACGACGAGCAGCCCGATGCCCGCGGCGGTCATGCCGATCGAGTTGCCCAGCGCAAGGGCCAGCACGGTGTGGTCTCGGTCGAAGGCGAGGACCAGGGCCAGCGCCGCCCCCACGGCGGTGACCCAGCCGCTCACCATGACGGTCGCGGCGATCCGGCCGCGGTGCTGGGCGTAGAGAACCCGGCTGAGCAGCGCGACCAGACCGAACCCGACCAGGCCCGGTGCCAGGCCCAGTATGGCGTCGGCCAGGGAGTCTCCACCGGCCAGTCCGCCGTTGCTGGCGAACATCCGGGACACCGGGACCGCACTGGCCGCAAGGGCGGCCGCGCCGCCGACGCTCAGGAGCAGGACCGCGCGCGCCGTCGTGGCGCCGTCGCGCACGCGCTCTGCGTCGGCACCGCGGGCGGCGGCCTGCGCCAGGCTGGGGAAGGCCGCGGTGGCGACCGGCAACGCGAGGACCGCGTAGGGCACGAGATACACCGCGTACGCCCAGGTCCAGGTGGTCAGCGCGCCGGGAGCGCCCTGGTCGTTGGCGATCCAGGCGATCGCCAGCGTGGCGCCCTGCTGGGCGAGCAGGGCGGCCAGGCCCGCGGTGGCCAGGGCGCGCGCGGCCGCGGCGACACCGTCGTCGAAGTGCAGGGTCGGGCGCAGGCGAAGACCGATGACGAAGGCCGGGACGACGACGCTCAGTGCGAGGGTCAGGACACCGAGCGTGGTCCCCAGCGCAAGCGCCGTCTCCGCCTGCGCAGGAATCAGGGCGACGCCGCGTTCGCCGTCGGCGAGGGCACTGAACAGGACGTAGGCGCCGATCACCACGGCGCTGGAGAGCAGCGGTGACAGCGCCGCGGCGAGGAAACGCCGGTGCGCGTTGAGCGCGCCGCCCAGCACGACGGCGACGGCGTAACAGAGCAGTTGCGGGGTGAACCAGAGCAGCATGCGGGTGCCCGAGTCCACCGCGCCCGCGCAGGCCGGATCGTCGGACAGCAGCGCACGCATCAACGGCCTGGCCCCGAGCGCCAGCGCCGCCGTCACCGGTAGCAGGAGCAGGACCGCCCAGGTGAGCAGGGCAGACGTGGTCCGGTTGACCGCGGCCCGGTCCCCCCGGGCGATCGCCGGAGCGAGCAACGGGATCACCAGGGCGGCCAACGCACCGCCGGCGACGACCTCGAAGGCGACGTTCGGCAGCAGGTTCGCCGTCGTATAGGTGTCGGCCAGACAGCCCGCGCCGACGGTCTTGGAGAACACCAGCCACCGACCGAAGCCGACGGTCCGGGCCAGCACGGTGATGACGGCGATCAGCACGGCGCCACCCACGATGCCGGTGGCGATCCGGCGGGTGGTGTCGCTGCCGGCGGGTTCGCTCACGCGCGTTCCGCGGGTCGGCGCCCGAGCTCGTCGGCCCAGCGCAGGGGTGGGGTCGCAGCGATCACCTTGGTGAAGCTCACCTTCTCGCTGGCGGCGACCAGCAACGCGAGCGCCGCGAGGGTGCGTAGTCGCCCGGCGGTGTCCCGGCCCAGCAGGGTCGCCAGGCCGATCCCCGCGCCGAGAGCGTTCGCACCGGCATCGCCGAGCATCACCTGTTCGCCCAGGTCCCGCGGCAGCAGCGCAGCCGCCGCCCCGAGGGCCCCGGCCAGCGCTGCTCCACCGGCTCCGGCTCGCGCGAGGGACGGCGCGTGCAGCAGGGCGACCTTGCTCGCGCGTCCCGGACGCAGGTCGAAGAGGTTGACCACGTTGGCGTATCCGGCGACCACCCCGGCGCCGACCACCGCGCCGCGGGCTCCGGTGGACACGGGCGCCGCGGCCAGCAGTCCGACGAGTGGGAGGCCGGCGAGCTTCACGGCGCCAGTGGTGAGGTGTCCCTGGCGCAGCGCACCGAGGTGCCCCCTGAGTCCCTTCGTGCTCTGGCCGCGTTCGCCCGGTTCTGCGAGGTCGTCGAACAGGCCCAGGGCCCCGGAGCCGAGCGTCGCGCCTACCCCGGCGACGCGGGCCCCATGCGGTAGCCCCGGTGCGAGAGCGAAGGCGACCGCCGTCCCGAGTGCCACCGCCGGTCCGGCCAGCAGCGTGACCGGCTCGCCCCGATGGTTCTTGCGCTCCCAGCGCTCGCGCCCACCAGGGGGCCGGGACGCCAGCGCCGCATAGGCCACCCGGGTCGCGACCACAGCGATCCCTGCTGCGGCAAGTCGTCCGGCCACCGCGGCACCGATGCCCGCGTTCTCGCTCACCGCTTCGGGACCGGCGTACGCGGGTCAGGCGCGCGCGGGTCAGGCGCGCGCGGATCTGGCGCGCGCGGATCTGGCGCGCGCGGATCTGGCCCGCGCAGCTCGGGCAACGGCGAGTCCGCATTCGAGCCGTAGTGCCCGGCCCCGCCGTTCACTTGTTCGACAAGCGCCAGAGCGGTCGCGACCCGGCCGAAAACCGAATCGACGGTGTCCACGGTGGAGACGGTGTCCGCCGTCTGCGCGCCATCCCGGATTCCGTCCAGGGCACCGCCGACGGCCGCCGACAGCGGTCCGACGACCACGGCGCCGGTGCCGGCGGCATCCAGCGCGGCCGCCAGCCCAACGAGGCCGCGCCGGGTGCGGTCGGTCTCGGACAGCGCCTCGTCCGGCGGTGGCCCGACGAGAACCACCGCCAAGTCGGCGGCGGTGTCCACATCCCCCACCTCGATGAAGCCGCCGCGTTCGAGGTCGTCGAGCATCACCTTGGCGCCGCCGACCATTCCCGGAATCGGTGAACGCGAGAGCAGCGCCGCCGCGAGATGGGCGTCAGCGATGGCGACATCGGCGCCGGCCACCACTCCAGCAAGGGGGCGCCGACGCACGATGGCGTCACGCACCTCGCCGCGCACCGCGAACTCGCGCGGGTCCTCGTCGGCGGCGAAAAAATCGTCATTGATGCCGACCCGGCCGGTGATCTGCGCGCCGGCCGCGCGCAACGTGTCCTCAAGCGCGTTGGTATCGCCGCCGCTGGCTCCCGGAGTACTGACCAGCACGACGCGTTGGCCGACCAACTGCGCACCGATCAATTCTTCGTCGAGGGTGGAGAGAAACTCGTCGCGGTAACTGATCTGGTCACGAGCGGAGTCCACCGCACGACGCAACGTGTCCTTCTCGGTGTTCTGCGAGGAGATCGTCGAGCGCTGCGAGTCGATGAGCGACTGGTTGAGCAGGGAGGATCCGACCAGGATCCCCGTCGCGAGCGCCATGAACACGGCCACCAGCGAGACCAGGTGGTAGCGGAAATCGATCATGGGCCACCGCCGGGCTCCGGGTTCACCACAAGCCCTGCAGCCAGTAGACGAAGTCGTCCCAGTCGGCCTCGAGCGTGGTCATGATCGCCCGACCCGACGGCGAGGCGGTGAACGCGATGGCCATGGTGATGAGGCAGGCCACGCCGAGCAGCAACAGTTGCAGGTTGCTGATCCGGCTGCGGTACAGGCGGGACACCCCCTTGGCGTCGACGAGCTTGCCGCCAACCCGCAGCCGGGTCAGGAAGGAACTGGCCATGCCCTCGCGTCCCTTGTCGAGGAACTCATCCAGCGTCGCGTGGGTGCCCACAGTGACGATGAGACTGGCGCCGCCCTCATCGGCCAGCAGCATCGCGGCATCCTCGCTGGTGCCGGTGACGGGGAAGAGGACTCCCGTCAGCCCGAGTGTGTGCAGGCGTTCCAGGCCCGGCGCCCGGCCGTCGGCGTAGGCGTGCACGACCAGTTCTGCGCCACACTGCAGGGCCCGGTCGGAGACCGAATCCATGTCGCCCACGATGAGGTGCGGGGCATAGCCGGCCTCGATGAGGGCATCCGCACCACCGTCGACACCGATCAGCACTGGCCGGTACTCGCGGATGTAGGGCCGCAGGGTCGCGATGTCCTCGCGATAGTGGTGCCCGCGCACCACGATCAAAGCGTGGCGATCGACCAACGGGGTATCGAGTTCCGGGATTCCGACGCCGTCGAAGAGCAGCGAGTGTTCGCGCTCGACGTACTCCAAGGTGTTGGCGACGAAGGCCTTGAGTTGACCTGACAGACCGTCACGTGCAGTGACCATCGCGGATTCGACGTCAGGCATGGTGCGGACCTTGCCGGTGGCGATCACCTCCTCGCCGCGGTGCAGCGCTCCGCCAGCCAGCCTCAGATGTTCGCCCTCGCTGACGAGGGTGAGCAGATCGGATCCGAAGTCGTCGACGAGGGTGATGCCCGCGGCCAGCAAGATCTGTGGTCCGTGGTTGGGATAGCGCCCGCTGATGCTGGGGGCGGCGTTGAGCACGGCCCCCACCCGGCAGGCGACCAGCGCCTCGGCGCTGACCCGGTCCAGATCCGGGTGGTCGATGATCGCGATGTCGCCGGGCCCGAGGCGCTTGGTCAGAACCTTGGTACGACGGTCCGCCTTGACCACGGCATGCAGACCAGTGCCGTCACCGCGTGACCGACCGGCCCGCGACAGTTTGCCGGTATGCAACCTCACCGGCGCATCGTCCCACGTCAGGCTGGTGGTGCACCCGCGGCGGCCAGGAGTTCCTGGGCGTGGGCCCGGGCGGTGGCCGAGTCCTCCTGACCGGCGAGCATGCGGGAAAGCTCGCGAACGCGGTCCTCACCGGTGAGCTGGGTCACCCCGGTGCGGGTGACGGCGCCGTCGTCGCTCTTGGCCACCAGCAGGTGCGCGTCGGCGAAGGCGGCCACCTGCGGCAGGTGAGTGACGACCAGGACCTGCGAGCTGCGGGCCAGCCGGGCCAGGCGTCGACCGACCTCCACCGCGGCCTTGCCGCCGACGCCGGCGTCGACCTCGTCGAACACGAAGGTGGGTACGGGATCTGCTCCCGCGAAGACCACCTGGACCGCGAGCATGATCCGGGACAGCTCTCCCCCGGAGGCGCCGCGCCCGATCGGTCGCGGCGGTGCGCCGGGATGCGGGCTGAGGAGTAATTCGACGTCGTCGATGCCATGGCGACCGAAGTTCATGGTGCGGCCGGCGATCGCCAGGCCGTCATCGGACTCGCGATCGCTGAGTGCGACCTCAATACGGGCGTGCGGCATCGCCAGGCCCGCGAGCTCCGCGGTGATAGCCCTGCCGAGACGGGCCGCACCCTTGCGGCGGGCCCCGCTGATCTTGGCCGCCAGCCCAGTGAGCTCGTGCCGTAATGCGCTCTGGCGCGCCGTCAGATCCTGCGCGGTGTCGGCGTCGGCGCACAGTTCGCCGTGTCGGGCTGCGGCCGTCACGGCCCAGTCCAGAACCTCGTCGACTGTGGCGCCGTACTTGCGGGTCAGGCGCCCCAACTCGGCGCGCCGGTCCTGTGCCGTGGCGAGGCGGGCCGGGTCGGACTCGACGGCGCCGGCGTAGGAGGCCAGGTCCGCGGCAAGGTCGGCCAGAACATAGGACGCCTCCGCCAGGCGGGTACCCAGGTCGGCGAGCACCCGATCGTGCGCGGCCAGGGGGTCGATCGCCCGGCGCGCCTGTCCGAGCAGGGTCAGGGCGTCCGTCGGGTCCTCCCCGGTTAGTGCGCGGTGCGCAGTTGCCGCACCGGCGCCCAGCCCCTCCGCATGGGTCAGGCGTTCACACTCTGCGGCCAGGGCGCGGTCCTCGCCGGGCTGCGGATCCACGGCCGCGATCTCGGCGAGCCCGAACGCCAACAGGTCGGCTTCCTGGGCGCGCTCGCGGGCCTTGACCGCGATCTCGTGCAACGTCGCGGTGACGCTCGTGAAGTCCTCGTAGGCGCGGCGGTAGGCGACCAGTGGGGTGAGAACTGCCGCGCCGGCAAAGCGGTCGAGGGTTTCGCGCGCCCGGCCGGGGCGCAGCAGGCGCTGCTGATCGTGCTGGCCAACCGCGACGACCAGGTCCTCCCCCAGCTCGGCCAGCAGCGCCGCGGGTGCGGCGCGACCACCGACGAAGGCTCGCGAGCGGCCTTCGGGACTGACCGTACGGGCGAGAATGAGGGTGTCGGCATCGTCGGCGCTGTCGAGGTCGGCACCGGCCTCGATCGCGCGGGTGGCGACCAGACCTTCGGGATCGACCCGGACGCGGGCCTCCACCACGAGCTGCGCGCTCCCGGTGCGGACCAGGGCCGCATCGGCCTTGCCACCCAGCAGCAGACCGAGCGCCGTCATCACCATGGTCTTGCCCGCGCCGGTCTCCCCCGTCAGGACGGTGAGGCCCGGGCCGAGTGGCAGAACCGCATCCTCGATCACCCCGAGCGAGCGGATCGCCAGTTCTTCGATCATGTGTTCGAGTGTGGCGCACTGCTTCCGTTGCGGAAGGCCGCCGCGCCGCGCCAGCCCGCAACCGGTAGTTCGAATTTGCGCACCAGGCGGTCGGTGAAGGGTGCGTGGGTCAGGCGGGCGAAGCGGACGGGCTTGGCGCCACGGCGGACCTCGACCCGCGCCCCGGCGGGCAGCGGCCAGGTCCGGCGTCCGTCGACCCAGACCACTCCGTGCGGGGTGTCCGTGGCGACCTCGACCGCGAGCGTGGAGGTCGGAGAGACGACAATCGGGCGGGCGAAGAGTGCGTGGGCGCTGATCGGGATCATCAGCAGTGCCTCGACCTCGGGCCAGACGATCGGACCGCCGGCGGAGAACGCGTAGGCGGTCGACCCGGTCGGGGTCGCGCACACCACACCGTCGCAGCCCCAGCGGGAGAGCGGTCTGCCGTCGACCTCGACGACGACTTCGATCATGCGGTCGCGGGCCGCCTTCTCGACCGAGGCTTCGTTCAGGGCCCAGGTCTGCGCCACGACAGCACCGGCGACGCGGATCTCCACGTCGATCGTCATGCGTTCCTCGACGGTGTAGTCCCGTGCCACGACGCGTTCGACGACGTCTGCGAGTTCTTCACGCTCGGCCTCGGCGAGGAAGCCGACGTGACCGAGATTGACGCCGAGCAGGGGCACCTCCCCGTCGCGCGTCAGTTCCGCGGCCCGCAGCAGGGAGCCATCGCCCCCGAGCACGATGGCCAGCTCGCAGCCGGTCACCGCGCTCTCGTCGGCGGGGACCACGGTGGCCCCGGGCAGGTCGAGTTCGCCGGTCTCCAGAGCCGGCGTGGTGACGAGCAGGCCGGCGTCGACCAGTCGCCTACTGACCTGACGGGCCGCGTCGACCGCGTCCGCGCGTCCGGCGTGCGCGAACAGCAACACGGTGCGCGCGTCCGTCCTTGCTGCCGCCATTACTGCGGTCCCGTCTCGATCGCGCTCGCCAGCTCGGTCTCGCTCAGCTCGGGCGCACCCGAGGCCATCCAGAGGAAGTATTCGACGTTGCCGGCGGGTCCGGGCAGTGGACTCGCCGTCACCCCCCGTATGCCCAGGCCCAGCTCGGTGGCCACCGCGGCGACCAGGCGCACGGCGAGGGCGCGGACCTCGGGGTCCCGGACGACCCCGCCGGGTCCGAGACGGTCCTTGCCGACCTCGAACTGGGGCTTGACCATGACGACGAACTCCGCGTCGGGAGCGGCGAGCGCGGCGAGGAACGGCAGCGTCTTGGCCAGGGAGATGAACGAGAGATCCGCGACGATGAGCTGCGGCGGCGCCCCGAGGTCGCCGGGTGCGAGTTCGCGGACGTTGGTGCGGTCGTGCACGGTGACCCGCTCGTCGGACTGCAGTGACCAGGCCAACTGCCCGTACCCGACGTCGACGGCGAGGACGCGGGCAGCTCCCCGGCGAAGCAGAACGTCGGTGAACCCGCCGGTGGAGGCCCCGGCGTCCAGACACAACCGGCCCGCCACCACCGGGCCGCCGTCGGGTCGGGCGTCGAAGGCGTCCAGGGCGCCGGCGAGTTTGTGTCCGCCCCGGGAGGCGTAGCCGGGATCGCCCGAGTCCTCGGTGACCAGCACCGGGTCGGCGAGCTCGACCTGAGTCGCGGACTTGGTGGCGGTACGCCCGTGCACGCTGACCCGGCCGGCGGAGATCAGATCGGCGGCGTGCTCACGGGAGCGGGCCAGCCCGCGTCGGACGAGCTCGGCGTCCAGCCGCAGGCGGCGGGTGGTCACGGCGTCGCCGCCACGGCCACATGCCGATGATGGCGCGCCCTCGCGGAGCCGCCATTGGTACCCATGGCTCGCTCGCTGCGCTCGCTCACGGCGCGCCTGCTCAGGCCTCGGCGAGTGTGGCCAGGGCGTCCTGCAGGCCGCGGTGCACCTCATCGAAGACGCCGACGTGGTCCGAGGTGGGGAGCTCGGCGAGCGTGGACAGCGCAGCGACGACGGCATCGACCCTGCCGTCACCGGTCTGCGGTTCGGCGAAGCCCCGCTCACCGGGGGCATGCCAGACCGGCTCGCGGGAGGCGTCGAAGGCCTCCGCGAGGTGTTGGTCGTCGTCGAACTCGGGATTCACGCAGGGCCTCCGGCTGGTGGGAGCCTCCGGCTGGTGGGACTCAATGGTCGCCACGGTATCTCCTCGCTCGCTCAGGCCTTCGGAGACTTCTCGTGATCCGGTGTGCCGGTCAGTGAACCCGCGTGGGCGGTGGCCGAAGGATCGCGGCTGGTCTTGATCAGACTGGCCACCGTCACCAGGACCAGAATCACCACGATGACGATCAGGCTGGCGTTGGTGCTGATCTCCGGGACATCGGTATCGATGTCCACGTGCGCCCAGTGCAGGACCAACTTCGCGCCGATGAAGGCCAGGATCACCGACAAACCGAGGGAGAGGTACACCAGTCGGTCCAGCAGGCCCTTGACGAGGAAGAACAGCGCCCGCAGGCCGAGCAGCGCGAAGGCGTTGGCCGTGAAGACGATGTAGGCCTCCTCGGTGACACCGAAGACCGCGGGGATCGAGTCCAGCGCGAAGAGCAGGTCGATGCTGCCGATCGCGATCAGCACGATGAACAACGGCGTGACGTACCGCTTTCCGGCCCGCTTGACTGCCAGCCTGCCGCCGTCGTAAGCGTCGGTGACCGGGAAGATCCGCCGGGCGCCGCGCACCACCGCATTGTTCTCCACGTCGGGGTCGGCCTCGCGATGGCGGAACAGTTGCACCGCGGTGAAGAGCAGCAGCGCCCCGAAGACCAAGAACATGAACGAGAACAGTTCGAGCAGGGCGGCGCCGAGCACGATGAAGATCGCGCGCATCACCAGCGCGAGCACGATGCCGAAGGTCAACACCTTGTGCTGGTGCGCTTCGGGTACGGCGAAGACGCTCATGATGATGACGAAGACGAACAGGTTGTCCACGGACAGCGACTTCTCGACGATGTAGCCGGCGAAGTACTGGGTGCCGAACTCGCCGCCGTACTGCGAGCCGAACCAGATGCCGAAGCCGATCGCCACGCCGATGTAGAACACCGACCACGCCACTGCCTCGGCAAAGCCGACCTTGTGGGGGCGCAGGGCCGCGAGCGCGAGATCAAAGGCCAGCAGGGCCAGGATGAACCCGACCGTCACCAGCCAGGTGGTCGTGCTGATCGACAAACCCGGACCCTCGGTCGCGGTCGGGGTAGCGGCGGCGCTGTGCCAGTCGCCGAATGAGGTGATCGTCTTCACCTAGTTTTCTACGACTCGGACCGCCGCAAGGTTCCGCTTGCCCCGGCGCAGCACCAACCAGCCACCGGGGAGGACGTCAGCCGGGCCGGGAACCACATTCTCGTCGGTGAGCTTCACGTTGTTCAGGTACGCCCCACCTTCACCGATCGTGCGACGCGCGGCCTTGTTCCCGCCCTCCAGGCCGGTGGTGACGAGCAACTCGACAACGGTGGTCCGGTCCGCGGCCGCGATCTCGGTGACCGGCAGCTCCGACAGCGCTGCCGTGAGGGTGACCGCATCGAGGTCGCCCAGCTCAGCGCGTCCGAAGAGCGCCAAGCCGGCCTGTTCAGCCCGCGTCGCCTGCTCGGCGCCGTGCACCAGCGCGGTGAGTTCCTGGGCCAGGGCGCGCTGAGCCTCGCGGGCGCCCGGCTTCTCGGCGGTCGACCTCGCCAGCTCCTCGATCTGGTCCTGGGTCAAAAACGTCAGGGTCTTGAGGAAGCCGATGACATCGCGGTCGTCGGTGCCCAGCCAGAACTGGAAGAACGCGTACGGCGAGGTGAGGCTCGGGTCCAGCCAGACCGCGCCGGCCTCGGTCTTGCCGAACTTGGTCCCGTCGGCCTTGGTCAGCAGGTTCGTCGTCAACGCGTGCGCCTTACCACCATCGACGCGGCGCACCAGTTCAGCGCCGGCGGTGATGTTGCCCCACTGGTCCGAGCCGCCGATCTGCAGCGTGCATCCGTGACGGCGGAACAGTTCGAGGAAGTCCAGGGACTGCAGCAGCACGTAGCTGAACTCAGTGAAGGAAATTCCGGCATCGCCGGCCAGGCGCTTGGAGACCGCGTCGCGCGCCAGCATCCGATTGACCGGGAAGTGCTTGCCGATGTCGCGCAGGAAGTCGATGGTCGACAGTGGCGCGGTCCAGTCCAGGTTGTTGACCATGACGGCGGGATTCTCGCCGTCGAAGTCCAGGAACGGGGTGATCTGGGCCCGGATCCGCTCCGCCCACTGCCCGGCCTGCTCCTTGGAGTTCAGGGCCCGCTCGGCGTTCTCCTTGGGATCCCCGATCAGTCCCGTCGCTCCCCCGACCAGCGCGATCACGTGGTGACCGGCCTGTTGGAACCGCCGCAGCGTGAGGACCTGCAGCAGATGTCCGACGTGCAGGCTCGACGCCGTCGGGTCGAAGCCGCAGTACAGCGTGACCGGGCCCGCCGCCAGGGAGGCCGCAAGCGCCTGCGGGTCGGTGGTCTGCGCGATCAGTCCGCGCCAGCGCAGTTCGTCCAGTATCGTCGCGGCGGCGGGGGGCGTCGCAGAATGGATGCTCACGGGGCGCGATTGTGTCAGGGTCCGCGGCGGCCCGCCGCTCGATATGTGCTCACCGAGGGTTCGTCGGGGAGCCAGAGGCGCCAAGGGCGGGTGGCGCCGAGCCGGACGCCGACGCGGGGGCCGGTCCGATATTCGGACGCGAGCACGGGGCCCGGGCGCAGCGTCACCGGGCTCGATCCGGTGATGTCGACGCCGTTGTGCTCGGGCCCCAGGCCCAGGGCACGGACCAGGCAGGCGGGGCCGCGGGCCAGAGCGTGGTCACGGGTGACGCCGAGCCGGCGGGCGCGGGCGAGCTCGATTCCGTCGGTGACCTCGCCCGCCCGCAGCAACACCGCAGCAGAGGTGCCCTCCGGACCGCACACCACGTTGGCGCAGTGGTGCATGCCATAGGTGAAGTACACGTACAGGTGCCCGGGCGGACCGAACATGACCGCGTTGCGCCGGGTCCGGCCCCGGTAGGCGTGGGAGGCGGGGTCGTTCACCCCGTCATAGGCCTCCACCTCGGTCAGGCGCACACTCACCCCGTCGTGCCTCACCACAGCCCCGAGCAGATCCCGCGCCACAAGCAGCACTGCTCGGTCGTAGAACGCGTGATCGAGGCAGGGCACAGCCATCCCCGTACGGTAGGCGTGCGCCGCGGGATTGCGCCCGTTGTCCAGATCTAGAAGCCGAAGTCCTGGACCCAGTAACCGCCGTCGGCGTTGAAGCCGATGCCGATCCGCTTGATCCGGCAGTTGACCAGGTTGGGCCGGTGGATGGGTGACTTGAGCCACGCCCGCATCACGTCAGCCGGCCGGACGTAGCCCGCCGCCGTGTTCTCCGCAGCCGGCCTCGGGTAGCCCTGCTCGCGAATGCGCGCCGACCAGCTCTGACCGTCGGATGAACGATGGCTGAGCCGCCCACTTCGAGACAGATCGTTGGCGTGCAACTGCGCGGCGCGGGTGAGGTCGCGGTGTGGGCGCAACGGGGCGCATCCGGCGCGCGCCCGCACCTTGTTGGTCTGGTCGACCACCGATCCGCGCAGGTCCGAGCGCGAGGTCTCGCCAGCGTGGAGCTGCACGTCGGCCTGTGCGCGCCCGCCGGGGCCGACCAGGGCGGCGCCCAGGAGCGCGACGAGGACAACGAGAACGAGCGAACGCGGGTGGTCCCGCACGAGTGGGCCAGCGGCTGCGCCCGAACCAACCTGGGCATGCGGAATCGCCATGTGCTTCCCCCCGGAAGTAGAGCGCGGACCCCCGGTACGCGCCTGATCGCCAGGTTAGCGGTCGGGTCACCCAGCAGTCGTCGGATCTACCAACTGCGGCCAATGTGCTGTTTGTCCCAGGATCGAAGCCGGGCCGGCCTGGGTAGCGGGGGTGCTTGGTGGTCCACGATGGGGACGTTCACACCACGACAGGGGAGCTCACGTGCGGATTCTGGTGACAGGTGCGACGGGGTACATCGGCGGCCGCTTGGTGCCCCTGCTGCTGGCCGAAGGTCACCAGGTGCGCGCCGTCGCGCGCGACCCCGGCAAGCTACGCGACGTCCCGTGGGCGAAGCAGGTCGAGATCGTGGCGGGCGACGTCAGCGACGCGGAGTCGATGACCGCGGCCTGCGACGGCATGGACGTCCTCTACTACCTGGTGCACTCGCTCACCGACCATGGCTTCGTCAATGTCGACCGGGACGCGGCCACCGTCAGCGCCCAGGCGGCCAAGACCGCGGGCGTGAGCCGGATCGTCTATCTCGGCGGCCTGCACCCGGACGGGGAACTGTCCCCGCACCTGGCCTCCCGCAAGGAGGTGGGCGACATCTTCCTGGACTGCGGGGTGCCCTCGGCGGTGTTGCAGGCCGCGGTCATCCTCGGTGCCGGTTCGGCCAGCTTCGAGATGCTGCGCTACCTGACCGAACGGCTACCGGTGATGGTGACCCCGAGGTGGGTCGGCACCCGCGTCCAGCCGGTCGCGGTGCGCGACGTGCTGCACTATCTGGTCGGTGCCGCGACGCTGCCGGCCGACGTGAACCGGACTTTCGACGTCGGCGGTCCGGATGTACTGACTTACCGTCAGATGATGCAGCAGTATGCGGCGGTGGCCGGGCTTCGGCCACGCCGGGTCATCGAGGTTCCTTTTCTGACGCCACGACTGAGCTCGCACTGGGTCAACATCGTCACGCCGGTCCCGCGCGCACTGGCGGCACCCCTGATCGAATCCCTCATCCACGAAATGGTGTGCCGCGAAAGTGACATCAGCGCCTACGTCCCCGACCCGCCCGGCGGCCTGACGGGATATGCCCGGGCGGTGGAACTCGCCCTGGTCCGCATCCGGGCCGGCGACGTCGCGACCCGCTGGTCCGATGCCTCCCTCATGAAGGCACCGGCCGATCCCCTGCCGAGTGACCCCGACTGGTCCGGGGGCAGCATCTACACCGACCTGCGCCGTGCGCAGACGCCCGCCGAGCCCGACCAGGTGTGGGCCGTGGTGAAGGGAATCGGCGGGGAGAACGGCTGGTACTCCTTCCCGCTGGCCTGGGCCGTGCGCGGCTGGATGGACCGCCTCGGCGGCGGAGTGGGACTGGGTCGTGGACGGCGCAACCCGAACACCTTGACAGTCGGCGAGGCGCTGGACTGGTGGCGGGTCGAGGCCCTGGACGAGTCCGCTCCGGAGCGGCTGTTGCGGCTGCGGGCGGAGATGCGCGTACCGGGGAAGGCCTGGTTGGAGCTCGGGGTCAGCGCCGGCGAGGACGGTGGTTCGGTCTACCGCCAGCGCGCGATCTTCGTCCCCCGCGGCCTGGCCGGCCAGCTGTACTGGTGGTCGGTCGCCCCGTTCCACGGCATCGTCTTCGGCGGCATGGTCCGCAACATCACCGCCGCCGCCCAGGGCAAGCCGGGGAGGTTGCGACGCCGAGGGCTCAGGCGGGGCTGACCGGGCTCAAGTTGTCCCTGCGCCGTTCCGATACTGCCGTGGTGAAGATTCGGTGGGGTTCCGCGCACCCGGCGGACGTGCCGATGGACGCGCGCACGGAGGCCTTGGCAGCCCTCGCCGACGCCGGCGACAGTCCCCTGATGCGTTCCTTCCCCCAGGGGGCAGTCTTCACCTGGGATTACGACCTGCGGTACCTCTCGGCCGGTGGGTACGGGCTCGCTGATGTGGGCTTGTCGCGCGAGATGCTTGAGGGGCGCACGATCTTCGAGGCGTTTGCGCCCGAGACCGCCTTAGCGATCGAACCGATGTACCGGGCCGCACTGTGCGGGGAGTCCACGACGATCGACGTGCCGTACGAGGGCCACGTCTTTTCCCAACACCTTTCCCCGGTCCACGATCGCGACGGGAACATCGTGGCGGGCATGGGATTTACCCAAGACGTCACGCACGTGCGCGCAGCGGAGAATGCGCTTCGGGAGTCCGAGGAGCGATCCCGGCTCAGCTTCGAGAATGCGCCGATCGGGCAGGCCCTGGTGGAGTTGGACGGCCGCTGGCGACACGTCAATGCAGCCGTGAGCCGGCTGACCGGGTATACCGAGGCCGAGTTGCTCGCCATGACTTTCCAGGACATCACCCACCCGGATGACCTCGACGCGGACCTGGCCCACCTCGAACAGCTCGTCGCCGGGACCATCAGTTCCTATGAGATGGAGAAGCGTTACATCACGGCCACCGGAGCAACCGTCTGGGTGCTGCTCGCCGTCAGCATGGTGCGAAGCGCAGAGGGCACCCCGCTGTACTTCATCGCGCAGATCCAGGACCTCACTGAGCGCCGCAGGAATGAGACCCGATTCAAAGGTTTGCTCGAGGCCGCCCCCGATGCACTGCTCGGAATAGACACCCGAGGTCTGATTCAGCTCGTCAACACCCAGGCCGAGCAGCTCTTCGGGTATCCCCGAGGCGAACTGCTGGGCCAGCCCATCGAGACTCTTGTGCCGGACGGGGCCCGGAGCGCGCACCCGGCGCACCGCGCCCGGTACTTCAGTAACCCACAGGTACGGCCGATGGGGGCCGGGGCGGACCTGTCCGGTCGACGCAAGGACGGCAGCGAATTCCCCGCGGAGATCTCGTTGTCCTCGATCGAGACCGAGGAGGGTCTGCTCGTGACCGCAGCGGTCCGCGACGTCAGCGAACGCCGGGCGTTCGAGGCAGTGGTGGCTCGCGCCCGCGACCTCGCTGAGCAGGCGGCAGGACGTGAACGTGAGTTTCTGGCGAACATGAGCCACGAGATCCGGACGCCGATGAACGCCGTCATCGGCATGACGAGCCTGCTGCTGGACACGACTCTGGATGACCAGCAGCGCGACTACGTGGAGACGGTGCGCACCAGCGGCGAGCATCTACTGACGATCATCAACGACATCCTCGACTACGCCAAGATCGACTCCGGAAAACTGGTGCTGGAAAAGATGGCGTTCGACGTCCGTCCCTGGTTACGCGACACCCTCGACCTGATTGCTGCGCAGGCCCAGGAGAAGGGCCTTGAACTGATCTGCGACGTGGACCCGCGCACGCCGGCGATGGTGACGGGCGATCCCGGTCGGTTGCGTCAGATCCTGGTCAACCTGCTGTCCAACGCGGTCAAGTTCACCCAGGAGGGCGAAGTCATCGCTCGGGTCTGCCACGGCGGGGGCCGACTACTGATCACGGTCAGCGATACCGGCGCCGGGATTGCGCCCGAGCGGATCGAGGGATTGTTCGAGCCGTTTACGCAGGCCGACAGCTCCACCACCCGCGTCTACGGCGGCACCGGACTCGGCCTGGCCATCAGTCGCCACCTCGCCTCCGTGATGGGTGGGGAGATCACCATGGACTCCACCCCAGATGTCGGGACCACGGTCCGCGTCACCGTCCCCGTCGACACAGTGGTGGCGGTCACCGTTGCACCGGACGCTACGCCGATGCACGGTCCACTGGCGGGCCGGCGGATCCTCGTCGTCGACGACAACGCCGCGAGCCGTTCGATGCTCCAGACGTGGTCGACCCGTCACCAGTTGACGTGCGTGTCGGCATCGAGCGCCGAACAGGCTCTGCGGATCGTCCGGGACGACCAGGACTTCGCCTTTGCGGTGATCGACTTGCTGATGCCCGGCATGAATGGCGCCGAGCTCGGGCTCCTGCTGCGGGCCCGCCTGCCCGCCGCGCGACTGATCCTGCTGTCCTGCGCCGGGCCCGCCCGTGGGATCCTGCCCGGCGCACAACAGTTCGACGCGGTCGTGGCCAAGCCGCTCGACCAGATGCGGCTGTTCGACCTCCTGGGGACATTGCTGGTCACCGGAACGTCGCCGGAACTGCCCCGCATCGCGCGGTCCTCCGCCTTCTCATTGCCGGCGACCACGCGCAGTCTCTCGATCCTGATTGTGGAGGACAACGCGGTGAACCAGAAGGTGGCCCAGCACCTACTCTCCAGATTCGGGTTCCGGTCCGATGTCGCCGCCAGCGGTCTGGAGGCCATCGCTGCGCTGGAACAACGCGACTACGACCTCGTCCTGATGGATGTTCAGATGCCCGGCACCGACGGGCTGGAGGCGACCCGCCTCATCCGCAGCCGTTGGCCGCAGCGGCCCGTGCAGATCGTGGCGATGACCGCGAACGTGGCCGCCGAGGACGTCCGGCGCTGCTACGCCGCGGGCATGGACGATTTCCTCGGCAAGCCGATCGTCGTCCCGGCCCTTGCCCGCATCCTGGGCGCATTCACCGGTCCAGCCCCCACACCGCCGGTCATGGCGCGGGCCGATGAAGACCCCGCCGAAGGCCTGCCCCGCCAGGTGGGCCCCGGCGTAATGCAGTGCTGATCGACAGCCCCTTAGCTTAACTGGCACTCCACGTACGTTGTGCCGCAAGCTCGAGGCGTAGAGCTGCGAGCTGAGCGTCGACGCTGGACTGCGCGGTGCCGCCGCGGGCGTCACGGGAGGCGATGGAGCCGGCGACCGTGAGGACGTCGCGCACGGCCGGGGTCAGGTGTGCCGAGATACCCGCGAGGTCGGTGTCGGTGAGCTCGCCCAGCTCGATGCCCTTGCTCTCGCACACCTGGACGCACTCCCCCGCGACCTCGTGCGCGACGCGGAACGGCACACCTTGGCGGACCAGCCACTCGGCGATGTCGGTGGCGAGGGAGAAGCCGGCCGGTGCAAGGGTTTCGAGCCGATCGATGTGGAAGCGCAGTGTCGCCATCATCCCGGTGAAGGCAGGGAGCAAAACTTCGAGCGTGTCGACGGAGTCGAAGACCGGCTCCTTGTCCTCCTGCAGGTCGCGGTTGTAGGCCAGCGGAAGGCCCTTCAACGTGCCTAGAAGCCCCGTCAGATTCCCGAGCATGCGGCCGGCCTTGCCTCGGGCGAGCTCGGCGACGTCGGGGTTCTTCTTCTGCGGCATGATCGAGGACCCGGTGGAGTAGGCGTCATCGAGGGTGACGAAGGAGAACTCCTTGGTCGCCCAGAGGATGACCTCTTCCGCCAGGCGGGAGAGATCGATCCCGATCATCGCGAACACGAACGCGGCCTCTGCTGCGAAGTCGCGACTCGCGGTGCCGTCGATGGAATTCGCGACACTGGCGTCGAAGCCGAGTTCGGCCGCGACCTGCTCCGGGTCCAACCCGAGGGAAGAGCCGGCCAACGCACCGGACCCGTAGGGCGAAACCGCGGCCCGGACGTCCCAGTCGCGCAACCGGTCGACGTCGCGGCCGATCGCATGCACGTGGGCCAGCAGGTGGTGGGAGAGCAGCACCGGCTGGGCGTGCTGCAGATGCGTACGCCCCGGCATCGCGACACCCGCATGCGCCTCGGCCTGAGCGACCAGAGCCTCCTGCAGGTCGACCAGCAACCCCGCGATCCGGCGGGCGGCGTCGCGCAGGTACATCCGGAACAACGTCGCGACCTGGTCGTTGCGCGAGCGGCCGGCCCGCAGCCGTCCGCCGAGTTCGGATCCGACGGCTTCGATGAGTCCGCGCTCGAGCGCGGTGTGCACGTCCTCATCGGCGACCGTCGGGGTGAACGAGCCGGATTCGACGTCGAGGGCCAGGCGGTCCAGGCCGTCGAGCATCCCGGCGAGGTCGTCCTCGGTGAGCAGTCCCGCCCGGTGCAGGACCCGGGCGTGGGCCTTGCTCGCGGCCAGGTCGTAGGGAGCCAGGCGCCAGTCGAAGTGCACCGACACCGACAACGCAGCCAACGCGTCGGCCGGCCCGGAGGTGAACCGGCCACCCCACAGGCGCAGTGCTTCGCCTTCGGCTCGGCTCACCTCAGACACTGCGCCGTGCCACCGCGGACGGCATCCATGCCGAGAGGACCGCGACACGCCGACGGCAGGCGGCGTGACGCGCCGAGTTCAGCATGCATGCCGCGTCGACGGTCATGCCGGGCCCTCGGCCAGGCGGGCGTCGCGGCCCGAGGCGATCCGGCTGGACATCCCGAAGATGTCGATGAACCCCTTGGCCAGGGACTGGTCGTAGGTGTCCTCGGCGTCGTAGGTCGCCAGGTTGTAGTCGTACAGCGACGCCGAGGACCGACGCCCGGTCGGCACCGCGCGCCCACCGTGCAACGTCATCCGGATGTCGCCGGAAACCGGGGCGTTGGCCTCCTCCAGGAAGGCGTCGAGGGCCCGCTTGAGGGGGGAGAACCAGAGCCCGTCGTAGACGAGTTCGGCCCAGCGCTGGCACACCCCGCGCTTGTAGCGGGCGAGGTCGCGCTCGACGGTGAGGTTCTCCAGCTCCGCCTTCGCGGTGATCAGCGCGATCGCGCCGGGGGCCTCGTAGACCTCGCGGCTCTTGATACCGACCAGGCGGTCCTCGACCATGTCCAGGCGCCCGACACCCTGCGCGCCCGCACGGGTGTTCAGCTCCACGATGGCCTCGAGCATCGTGACCGGGCGCCCGTCGATGGCGACCGGGGCGCCGGCGGCGAAGGTGATGGTGACCTCGTCGGCCTCGCGCGGGGTGGCCGGGTTCTGGGTGTAGGTGTAGATGTCCTCGATGGGGCCGTTCCACACGTCTTCGAGGAAGCCGGTTTCCACCGCCCGACCCCAGACGTTCTGGTCGATCGAGTACGGCGACTTCTTGTTCACGTCGACCGGCAGATTGTTCTCCTCGGCGAAGGCGATGGCCTTGTCCCGCGTCATACCCGAGTCCCGGACCGGCGCCAGCACCTTCAGGTCCGGAGCCAGTGCCCCGATGCCGACCTCGAAGCGGACCTGGTCGTTGCCCTTGCCGGTGCAGCCGTGCCCGACCATCGTCGCGCCGTGGTAGCGGGCGGCCTCCACCAGTGCCTTGACGATCGTCGGACGCGAGAGCGCCGAGACCAGCGGGTAACGCTCCATGTAGAGGGCGTTGGCCTTGAGCGCAGGCAGGCAGTACTCGTTGGCGAACTCATCCTTGAGGTCCAGCACGATCGACTCGACCGCCCCGCAGTCCAGTGCGCGCTGACGGATGACGTTCATGTCCTCCCCGCCTTGGCCGACGTCGGCCGCAACGGCGACGATCTCGGCCCCGGTCTGGGCTGCGATCCAGCCGATGCAGACGGAAGTGTCCAGTCCGCCGGAATAGGCCAGTACGACGCGCTCGGTCACGGTGTTCTCCTAGTTCAGGTACAGGCTCAGGAACGGGGTGCTTGGGCCAGGTCGAGAAAGTACCGGGCGGCGCCGCTGCCGCCGGCGGGGTCACGGGTGATCAGGAGCAGGGTGTCGTCACCGGCAATCGTGCCGAGCACCCAGGGCAGGGCGACGGCATCGATGACGGAGGCGAAGAATTGCGCGGCGCCGGGTGGGGTTCGCAGCACCACGAGGTTCGCCGAGGCCTCGGCCGAGACCAACAGTTCTTCGGCGGTGCGGGCCAGTCGGCTCTCCTGAACTCCCGGTTCGGGGGCGACGCGCGGCGTGCGGTCCCCGCCCTCGCCCGGCACGGCGTAGACGAGCGCGCCGTCGGTGGCCCGGATCCGGACCGCGCCGAGTTCATCGAGATCGCGCGAGAGCGTGGCCTGGGTGACGGCGAGCCCGTCGTCGGAGAGCAGCGCCGCCAGTTCACTCTGGGAATGGACCTGGGCGCGCCCGAGCAGTTCGATGATCCGCCGGTGCCGGGCCGTCTTGGTGGACGGGATCGACTGGGAGTGGGTGCCGGTGCTCACGAGGGCTCCTTCGCCTTCTGCAGCAACCAGACCAGCAGGGCCTTCTGGGCGTGCAGGCGGTTCTCCGCCTCGTCCCACACGGCCGACTGCGGGCCGTCGAGCACCTCGGCGGTGACCTCTTTGCCGCGGTAGGCGGGCAGGCAGTGCAGCACGATTGCGCGCGGATCCGCGAGGGCGAGCAGCGCAGCATCCAGGCTGAAGGACGCGAAATGGGCCTCGCGGGCGGCGGCATCGCTCATGCCCATGGAAACCCAGGTATCTGTGGTCAGGACATGGGCGCCGGCGCACGCCTGCTTCGGATCGTCCGTGACCAGCACCGAGCCGCCGGTACCGGCGGCGATCTTCCCCGCACGGGCCACGATGACCGGATCCGGGGCGTACCCGGGCGGGCAGGCGATGCGCACGTGCAGGCCGGCCGTCGCCCCGCCGAGCAGATACGAGTGCGCCATGTTGTTGGCGCCGTCGCCGAAGTAGGTCAGCGTCAGGCCGGACAGGCGGCCGTGGCGTTCGCGCACCGTCTGCAGGTCGGCGAGTACCTGGCACGGGTGGAACTCGTCGGTCAGGGCGTTGATGACCGGCACGGCGCTGATCGAGGCCATCTCGGTGATGCGCTCCTGGCCGAAGGTACGCCAGACAATCGCGGCGCACTGTCGGTCGAAGACGCGCACCGTGTCGGCGATCGGCTCCCCGCGGCCCAGTTGTGAACTCGCCGCCTCGATCACCAACGGGAAGCCGCCGAGTTCGGCGATGCCGACGCAGAACGAGACCCGGGTGCGCGTGGAGTGTTTGTCGAACATCACCGCAACCGTCTGCGGGCCCTCGAGGGGCCGCAGCGCGAAGCGGTCGGCCTTGAGCCGGTCCGCGAGATCGAGGACCTCGGTCTGCTCGGCAGGGCTGAGGTCGTCGTCGCGGGTGAAATGACGCAGGCTCACGAGTGGTTCTCCAGACTGGCCTTGGCCGCGTCCAGGATCGCGGGCAGGGCCGCCACGAACTCATCGGCCTGCTCTGCGGTCAGGATCAGCGGCGGAGCCAGGCGGATCGCGCCCGGCTGGACGGCGTTGACGAGGAACCCGGCGCCGCGCGCCGCGGCCTCGACCGCGCTCGAGACATCGGCGGACAGGACGAGGGCAAGCCACAACCCCGTGCCACGGACGCCGGCCAGCAGCGGATGGCGGACCGCCGCGATACCAGCGGCGAGATGGTCGCCCACCTTGGTGACGTTCGCCAGCAGCGCGTCGGTGTCGATCGTATGCAGGACCGCCAGGGCAGCCGCGCAGGAGATCGGGTTCCCACCGAACGTCGAACCGTGATCGCCGCGGTGGAACACCGACCCGAACTCGCCCAGGCCGATACAAGCGCCGATCGGCAGGCCGCCACCGAGTCCCTTGGCCAGGGTCAGCACGTCCGGGGTCACCTTCTCGTGCTGGTGCGCGAACCAGGACCCGGTCCGCCCGATTGCGGACTGGATCTCATCGAGGACGAAAACCGCGCCGGTGGCGGTGCACACCTCACGGGCGACGCCGAGATAACCGGGGGGCGGTGGTACCACTCCGCCTTCGCCGAGGGTGGGTTCGAGGAATACCGCTGCCGTATCCGGACCGACAGCGGCGCGCAGGGCGTCCGCGTCGCCGTAGGGCACGAAGCTCGTCTCGATCCCGTAGGGCGCGAACGGCTCCCGGATGGCGGCCTTGCCGGTGATCGCGAGCGCACCGCACGTGCGGCCGTGGAAGGAGTTCTCCGCCGCGACGATTCGGCGCCGGTTCGGCTGATGACGCCGGACGAGCTTGAGCGCAGCCTCGTTGGCCTCGGTCCCGCTGTTGCACAGGAACACCCGCGCATCGGTGCCGGTCTCGCCCAACAACGCCAGGAGCCGCTCGGCGAGGGCGACCGCGCCTTCGTGCACGTACAGGTTCGAGGTATGGGCGAGTTGCGCCGCCTGCCGGGACACCGCGGCCACCAGGGCAGGGTGCCCGTGCCCCAACGCACTGACCGCGATCCCACCCAGCAGGTCCAGGTACCGCTTGCCGTCGACGTCCCACACCTCGGCGCCGGAGCCGATCGCCAGCGCGACGGGCGGCGTGCCGTAGTTCGGCATCAGGGCGGCGTTCCACCGCGTCTGCAGGGCAGCTGTTTCGTTCATGGTTTCACCCCGGGCGTGACCATCGTGCCGATGCCTTCGTCGGTGACGAGCTCGAGCAGCACCGAGTGTGGGACCCGGCCGTCGACGACGTGGGCTGCGGGGACCCCGCCGCGCACGGCGTGCAGGCACGCCTCCATCTTGGGAATCATCCCTGAGCTCAAGCCGGGCAGCATCGCGGCGAGTTCGTCGGCAGTGAGGGTGGAGATGACTTCCTCGTCCTGCGGATAGTTGGCGTAGAGGCCCTCGACGTCGGTGAGCATGACCAGCTTCTCGGCGCGCAGGGCGACCGCGAGCGCCGCAGCCGCGGTGTCGGCATTCACGTTGTAGATTTCCCCGTCGCTCCCGCGCGCGACACTGGAGATCACCGGGATTCGGCCATCATTGAGCAGGCCTTCGACGACGCCGGGGATCACCTCGGTGACCTCACCCACGAGACCGATGTCGACCTCTTCGCCATCGACGATCGCTGGGCGCCGCGTCGCGGTGAACAGCCGCGCGTCCTCGCCGGACAGCCCGACCGCATACGCGCCGTGGGAGTTCAACCGGCCGACGATGTCGCGTTGCACCTGGCCGACCAGCACCATCCGTACGACCTGCATCGTTTCCGGGGTCGTGACGCGTAGGCCGGCGGTGAAGTGGGACTCGATTCCCAGCGCGTCCAGCGCTGCCGAGATCTGCGGGCCGCCGCCGTGCACGATCACCGGACGGATCCCCGCCAGGCGAAGGAAGACCAGGTCCTGGGCGAAGGAATCCATCAGGGTGTCGTCGACCATGGCGTTGCCGCCGAACTTGACCACGACGGTGCGACCGTGAAAACGCGTCAGCCACGGCAAGGCATTGACGAGAACCTCGGCCTTGGTCTGGGCCGTCTCCATCCGACTCATGACGCGCTGCCCTTCATGTCGAGTACGCGCTGTTCTCGTGGACGTAGTCGTGGGTGAGGTCGTTGGTCCAGACCGTCGCGGTCGCTGTCCCTGCGTGCAGATCGATGACCACCCCGACCTGACGGTTACTCAGGTTCACCTTGTCCCGGGGTTCGCCGACACCGCCGCCGGTGCAGATCTGAACCCCGTTGAAGGTCACATCGATCTGCTCCGGGTCGAAGGCGGCGGTGGTCGTTCCGACGGCGGCAAGGATCCGGCCCCAGTTGGGGTCGTTGCCGAACACCGCGCACTTGAACAGGTTGGAGCGGGCGACGGAGCGGGCCACCTCGACGGCGTCGTCCTCGGACGCAGCGTTGACCACCTCGATCGCGATGTCGTGGGCGGAGCCTTCGGCGTCGCGAAGAAGTTGCATGGCCAGGTCCAGGCACACGGCTTCGACGACGCCGGCGAACTCGGCCGGGTCCGGGGCGATCTCGGCGGCTCCCGAGGCCATCAGCAGCACGGTGTCGTTGGTGGACATGCAGCCGTCCGAGTCGACGCGGTCGAAGCTGACCCGGGTGCCGGCCCGCAACGCAGCCTCGAGCCCCGCGGCGTCGACGTCGGCGTCGGTGGTGAGCACGACGAGCATCGTGGCCAGGCCCGGCGCGAGCATGCCGGCGCCCTTGGCCATGCCGCCCACGCCGTAGCCGGCCCCGGCGGCATAGGCCTGCTTGGAGACCGAGTCCGTGGTCATGATCGCCTGGGCCGCGGCCGCTCCACCGTCCCTGGACAGTGCGGCGGCTGCGGCGGCGACGCCGGTCAGCAGCTTGTCCATCGGGAGCCGCTCACCGATCAGGCCGGTCGAGCAGACCGCAACGTCCGCGGAGCTGATCCCCAGTACCGAGGCGACCTGTTCCGCGGTCCGGTGCGTGTCGGCGAAACCCGCCGGACCGGTGCAGGCGTTCGCGCCACCGGAGTTCAGGATCACCGCGTCGGCCCGCCCGTCGAGAAGGATCTGACGGGTCCACACCACCGGCGCGGCGACCACCCGGTTCGAGGTGAACACCGCGGCCGCAGCATGCGAGGGTCCGTCGTTGACGACCAGGGCGACGTCGGGCTTGCCACTGGACTTCAGACCCGCGCTGACCCCGGACGCCCGGAAGCCCTTGGCAGCGGTGACTCCGGTACTCATGGCGCCACCCCGATCGAGGACAGGCCCATGGTTTCGGGCAGGCCGAGCGCGATGTTCGCGTTCTGCAGCGCCTGCCCGGCCGCGCCCTTGCCGAGGTTGTCGATGGCAGCGATGACGCTCGCACGTCCGGAGTGTGGGTCCGCGACCGCTTGCAGGTGGACCGCGTTCGAGCCGAACGTTGCAGCCGTGTGCGGAACCTGCCCGGGGCCCAGGACATGGACGAAGGGCTCCGCGTCATAGGCGGCGTGCAGCGCGTCGAGCAGGGCGACGGTGCCGACCCCGTCCCGTATCCGCGCTGTGCAGGTCGCCAGGATCCCGCGCGGCATCGGAGCCAGCAGCGGGGTGAACAACACCGTCACCGCGGTCCCGGCTGCATCGCTCAGCGTCTGGGTGATCTCCGGCGTGTGCTGATGCGTCCCCCCGATCTTGTAGGCGGACAGGTCCCCCATGACCTCCGAGCCGAGCAGCGTGGCGCTCGCCTTGCGACCCGCACCGGAGGTGCCCGACGCGGCGACGACCACGATGTCGGCCGGCTCGACGAGACCGGCCGCCAACAACGGCGCCAAGGCCAAGGTCACCGACGTCGGGTAACACCCGGGGTTGGCGATCCGGCTGCTGGCGGCGATCTGCTCACGTGCTCCGGGCAACTCCGGCATGCCGTAGGTCCAGGTGCCCGCGTGCGGGAGGCCGTAGAACTTCTCCCAGGCCGCGCCGTCCCGGAGCCGGAAATCGGCACCGAGGTCGACCACCACCTGCTCGGGCCGAAGCTGGGAGATCAGGGGTGCCGAGGCACCGTGGGGCAGCGCGAGGAAGACCACATCGGCCTCCACGAGCAGCGCGGGATCCGTGGCCTGCAAGATCAGGCCGGCGAGCGGAGCCAGGTTCGGATGGACCGAGCTCACGTCCTCGCCGGCGCGGGAGTCGGCACACATGGCAGTGACCGTGATGTCGGGGTGGGAGGCGAGCAGGCGAAGCAGCTCCCCGCCCGCGTATCCACTCGCTCCGGCCACTGCGGCCTGCACACCCATGCCGATCCACCACCCTGTCGTAGTTCCCGGATATTCTTACGGGATACGACAGGAATATACACATACCGCAGGGTCCTTGCCGACGGGCTCAGCGAGGACCCTGCGCGGCGGCCTCAGCCGCCGAAGCTTTGCGCCCAGTACCCCCCGTCAGGGTTGAACCCGATCCCGATCGAGGTGAACCGGCACTCGACGATGTTGTCGCGGTGGGCCGGGGAATTCATCCAGGCCCGATGGATGGCAGCCGGGGTGTCGAACCCGCGCCCGACGTTCTCGCCGACCACATCGCCCTTCCAGCCCGCACCGTAGATCCGCTTGTCGAAACTGCGGCCGTCCTTGGAGGTGTGGCTCAGGTAGCGCTGCCGGCTCATGTCGTCGGCGTGTCCTTGGGCGGAGCGCTCCAGGGCCGAGCTGTAACTCAGGGGCCGGCACCCGGCGTTGCGGCGGGTGTCGTTGGTCAGGCGAAGCAGTTCTGCGCGGAACTGGTCGTACTGGTCGCGCCCGCCTGGCGAGCCCGGGTCCTCGGCACGCGCCCCGGCCCTCGAGCCGCCGCGGCTGCGGTCAGACTTCTCCGTCTTCTTGGCAGCCTTCTTGGCTGCCTTCTTCGCGGCCTTCTTGGCCTTCTTGGCGGCCTTCTTCGCGGCCTTCTTCGCCTTCTTCTCTGCCTTCTTGGCGGCCTTCTTGGCAGCCTTCTCCGCCTTCTCCTCGGCCTTCTCCTCGGCCTTGTCCGCCCTCTCCTGGGCCGCCTCGCGCTCGGCCCGCTCCTGTGCCGCTGCTTCCTCGGCCGCCGCACGCTCGGCGGCCTGGCGCTTGGCCGCCTCCTGCGCGGCCTGCCTGCGAGCTGCTTCGCGCGCGGCGGATGCCTCGGCTTCCCGTCGCTCGGCAGCCTGGGTCTTCGCCGCGGCCGCAGCAGCCCGCTCCTGTGCCGCTTGGCGCCTGGCTGCCTCCCGAGCACGTCGACGCTCGTCCTCACGCGCTTCCTCGGCGGCTTCTTCTGCCTCGGCCGCCGCCTCTTCCGCCTCTTCGGCGGCTTCCTCTGCTTCCTCGGCGGCTTCTTCTGCCTCGTCCGCGGCTTCTTCTGCCTCGTCCGCGTCGCCGGTGAACGGATCGTCGTTGCCAACGCCGTGGGGTGTTGCACTCGCGCCCTGCAAGGTGGCACTGCGCGGTGCGGTGGTTGCCGCATCTACCGCCAGTGCCGGTGATGTGCTCAGTGCCAACGAACCCGCCACAGTCAGTGCGGCGGCCGTCAACATTCGGCGAAGGAATCTCTTAGAGCTAATCATTCGAACCGGGCTCCCCTCCCCGTGCGGACTTGCCAGGGGCCAATCCTGGTGATCGCCTGTGGACCCCCGTAAGCGCCCGCAGGGGCAGGGTGCCGTGGCCCAGGGAGTAAGGCATGGGCTGCCCTTGGGACAGTCTTTGATCAGCGCGTTTGCGGCAGATTCGCCGTTAACTGGGGCGAATCGGGCGGCCATAGATGCGGCATTGAGGACGCCTGGCGCGATTCGTCGCGCGCACGGCACTTCGAGGACGAATCGCCACCCCGCAGCAGAGAACGCTGTCGTACTCTGCGGCAATGACGTCGTTGCTGGCTCCCCGGTTGGACGCGCGATGAGCACCCCCGGTTCCGGCGGTGAAAACCGTGGCGCCACCAGGTTGATCCTGCGTGGATACGGACCCCTCGCAGCTCTGGTAGTGGTCCTGCTCCTCGTGACGCTGCTCGTGCCGAGCCGACCTCGCCAGGAGGCCAGCGGCGTCGTCGGCACCGGGTCGTCCCCGATCGCGGCCGGGCAGCCGGCCGCCGGCGCTGCGACCGGCAAGGCTCCAGGTGGGGCCCCGGTAGAGGTCGGCGTTCCGGCCACGGGCAAGGCAGCTCCCGGCAAGGCAGGCACCGGCAAGAGTGGCGCTGTCACCACCGCGGGTTCTCCCGGTTCTCCGGGAGCCCCCGGTGGCCCCGCTGCGGCCGGTTCCGCCGACGCGTCCGGCGGTGTCCGCGCCGCGAAGAACTGCTCCGGGGCCAAGCTCCAGGACGGCAACTCCGCCTACTCCCCGCCGTGCTTCGCCTTCAGCGGCGCCAACGGCGGCGCCACCGCCCGCGGAGTCACCGGCGATACGATCACGGTCGCGATCCGCGACGTCGGGAACCTGCAGGGCGATTCGGACCCCGAGCTGGCCAAGTCCGCCGAGGCGAAGGGTATTGTCCCCAACCCCGAGGCCCAGGCGCGTACCCGCGCGGCGCTGCTGGAGTACTTCAACTCCACTTACCAGCTCTACGGCCGCAAGGTGGAGCTGGTGACCTATAAGGGCCGCGGCGATCCCCTCAAGGAGCTCGGGGGAACCGGCCAGGAGAGCGCGAATGCCGACGCCCTGAAGGTGGGTCAGGAGATCAAGGCATTCGCGGACCTGTCCGCGATCAGCCAGCCCTACCTGGACGCCCTGGTGCGCCAGAAGGTGATCGCCTTCGGCGGTCTGCACCTCCCGCAGAGTTACTACTCCGACCGCGCGCCCTACGCCTGGGGTCAGCTCATCGACTGCACCACGCTGACGAACTCGGCCATCGACCTGATCGCCAAGCGGTTGCCGCCGACCGGCAAGGCCGAACGGGCTGGCAGCGCGGGCATGCGCGAGAAGCAGCGCTCCTTCGGACTGATCGTCCCGGACGACGCGGTCTACGCCCAGTGCATCGATGAGGCCCGGCCCAAGCTCAAGGCCGCTGGCATCACCATCGCCAAGGAGATCCGGTACTCCCTGGAACTGGCCAAGCTCCAGCAGGAAGCGCCGAACATCGCCGCGCAGCTCAAGAACGCCGGCATCACCACGGTGCTGCTGGTGACCGACCCGATCCTGCCGTTCTTCCTCACGGGCTCGGCGACCCAGCAGGACTATTGGCCGGAGTGGTTCCTCTCCGGCACGGTCTTCACCGACGTCGACGTGGCAGGTCAGTTCTACGACCAGGACCAGTGGCAGTTCGCCTACGGCCAGAGCTACATCGCGGACATCGCCCAGGGCAAGGCCTCGGAGTCCTACCGGGCCTACAAGGCGATCCGCCCGCAGGACGAGCCGACGCTGACCCGCGACCTGGACTACTACTCGATGCTGATGCTGTTCATCGGGTTGCAGATGGCCGGACCGGACCTGAACCCGGCGACGTTCCAGCAGGGGATGTTCGCCTACCCCGGGGCGGTGGGACCGCTGGGCGCGTGGAGTTGGGGCCCCAACGACTACACGGCGATCGACGACGCCCGGGAGATCTACTACGACCGCCGGGCTCTGAGCCAGTTCAACAACCAGCCCGGGCGGTACATCTCCGTCTCGGGCAACCGTCGCTACCGCGGCACGTGGCCTACCCGCGACCCGCAGGCACCGATTCCGCCGCCGGCTGCTCCGTAGGAGTACCCGGGACCAAGGGGTACGGCCCCGCCGCGATCCTGACCGGGTAACGCTCTTCCCACGACGGAGCCGCGGCCACCTCGATGGCCTGCTCGGGCACCGGGGCGTCGATCTGCAGCCTGGCGCCCTCGACGTCGACGTCGGGCAGGATCCGGTCGAGCCAGGCCGGGATCCACCAGGCCCACCGGCCGAGCAGCGACAGCAACGCCGGCACCAGCGTCATCCGGATCAGGAACGCATCGACGAACACACCGAACGCCAGCGCGAAGCCGATCGACTGGATAACCGGCTCGGGGGCCAGGAAGAAGCCCATGAAGACGCTGATCATGATCACGGCGGCCGCAGTGACCACCCGCGCACCGTGCGCGAAGCCCGTCGCGATCGCGGTGTCCGGATCGGCGCCGTGCACGAACTCCTCGCGCATCCGGGTGACGAGGAAGACCTCGTAGTCCATCGCGAGACCAAAGAGCAGTCCGATCAGGAAGATCGGCAGGAAGCTGATGATCGGACCGGTGCTGGCCACGCTCAGCGGACCAGCGAGCCAGCCCCACTGGAAGATCGCGACCACGGCGCCGAACGTCGCCGCGACGCTGAGCAGGAATCCGGCAGTCGCCTTGATCGGGACCAGCACCGACCGGAAGACCAGGAGCAACAGGACGAAGGCCAGGCCGACGACGACCACCAGGTAGGGCGCGAGCGCGCGGTCGAGCTTGTCGGAGACATCGATCTGGATCGCGGTAGCCCCGGTGACCGCGACCACCGCGCCGAACTCGGCGGCGAAGGCCGGCGCGGAGGTGCGGATCTCGTCGACCAATGTCGTGGTCGCCGGATCGGTCGGACCGCTCGCCGGTACGACGGTGAGAATTGCGGCGCCCCCGATCGGGCTGAACCTCGGTTCGGTGACCGCCACGATTCCGGGCAGCGTGCGTAGCTGGTCGCGCACTCCGGCCGCGGCCAGCGGCAGATTGACCCCGGTGGGGGCTTCCACCGCGACGAGCAGCGGTCCGTTGGACCCTGGTCCGAAACCGGCGGCGAGGGCCTCGTAGGCCTTGCGCTGGGTGCTCTCCGGCGGGCGGCTGTCCTCCCCCGGCATCCCTAGTTGCAAGGAGAACGCCGGCACCGCCAGCACACCGAGGGTAAGGACCGAGACGACGACGGCGGCGAGGCGGTGCCGCAACGTCAGGGCGACCCACCGGGCCCCGAGCGTGCGCCGCTCCGGACGGGGAACACCCAGGCGCCGCAGGCCGGGTATCCGCCCGGGCGCGACCCGCTCGCCCGCGAAGCCGAGCATCGCGGGCAGCAACGTGAGGGCGACGATCACCGCGATCACCACGGTGCCGGCTGCGGCGAGGCCCATCGCGGTCAGGAACGGGATTCCCACGACGGACAACGCGGACAGGGCGATAACCACGGTGAGACCGGCGAACACCACGGCCGAGCCGGCGGTGCCGATGGCGCGCCCCATCGCCTCCTCGCCATGGCGTCCGGCCGCGAGCTCATTGCGGTACCGGAAGACGATGAACAGGGCGTAGTCGACCGAGACAGCCAGCCCGAGCATCAGCGCCAAGGTGGAGGAGCTCGTGCTCAGGTTGAAGAACCCCGTTGCGACGACTATGCCCATCATGCCGAGCCCGACGCTGATGATGGCGTTGAGCAGCGGCAGGCCGGCCGCGGCCAACGAGCCGAGGGTCAGGATCAGGACGAAGGCGGCCATGACCACGCCGATGATCTCGGCCAGGCTCTGCTCCTGCTGGGTCTCGGTCGCGTCGCCACCGAACTCGACACCGAGCCCGGCCGCGCGGGCGGGTTCGGCAGCGGCGGCCAACGCCTCTTGGTCCGCGTGCGTCAGGTCTCCGACCTGGACGCGGTAGGCCACCTGGGCGTAGCCGACCCGGCCGTCGGGCGAGATCGCACCGGACGCGTAGGGCGACACGACCGCGCCGACCTGTGGTGCGCCGAAGAGTTGGGACACCGTCTGGTCCACCGCGCCACGCAGGGCCTCGTCGGCCAGGTTCGCCCCTTCGGTCGCGATGAACACCACGCGGGCCGTTGCCCCGTCGACACCACTCTGCGGGAAGCGTTCGGCGAGGACGTCGATGGCCCGTTGGCTCTCGGTGCCCGGAATGCTGAACTCGTTCGAGGTGGGACCGGACAACGTCGAGGCCGCCCCGGCGCCGAGGAACAGCGTAAGGATCCACAGCGCGGCGACCAACCGCCGGCGGCGGAAACACCAGCGGCCGAGGCGGTACAGAACGAGCGCCACGAGGTCCCCCAAATATTCACAACGTTCAGTTCAGTGTGAACACAAGGTGGCGCACGGCGCAAGCCGAATGGTCGAGTTGCCGGGAATGACCCCTAGCCCGGTGGCCCCTGACGCGCCTGCCAGCGCGCCCAGACGCCGCGCAGTTCTGCGTCCACGAATCGCACCAACTCTGACAATTCTGCCAACCGCGTCGCGCCAGGCGAACTCGGCCCGAGCAGGGCGATCCCGTCGTCGGCGATACCCGCGAGGTCCGGGGCTGCCGAGGTTCGGCGCATCAGGACACCCAGGATATCTCCGGGGGGTAACCGGTAGTGGTCCTGCCGGGAGCCCGGCACCGGCTCGCGCAGCAGCACACCCTTCTCGATGAGGTGGTTGACCGCGGCCGAAATAGCGGCCGCGCTGACCCCGAGCGTGGTCGCCAGATGCCTTGCGGTGAGGGACTCACCGTCGTGGCAGAGCATGACGACGTAGACGCGGGCTGGCATCCGGGGCCAGCCGCGTTCGGAGAGGGCAACCGACATTCGCTCGACGAAGGTGCGGAACTCGTCTGAGGCCTCGGCGGCTGTGCCGGGCATGACGTCGTGCTCGGGAGCCGAATGGCTCACACGCACCTCCCACTCCACCGGCGGGCTCGGGCGACCCCGGCTGGCGACTCTATCGACCACAGCGCCCGGCGTTCCTGCTCTGGGTCATGAATCGGTTGCAAGCTTCCTCTCCCGTGGTGTGCGGGGTCACAATCGGCGGATCAGCACCGGTTTCGTGCGCAACCGATTGACGTTCACGATTTACCGAATACAGTGAAGGCAATTCTGGACGAAGCTCGCCACAGCGTGCTCGACCGACTCAGCAGTACAGCCATTCCGCTTCACCTGCCCGGACCCGACCCCGGTGCAGGCCCGCTAATCTCACTGGGAGCCGCTCATGCGAGCCACCCAACGCTTGGGCGCAGGCGTCAGCGCCACCGCCCTCGTACTGATCGCCGCCGCGGCCGGCGAGGCCGCGACCACGGCCGACACCGCGAAGGACAAGCGGGAGTCCCAGGCCCAGTCGCAAGCTGTTATCGCGCGACTGGTGCCCTTCGTCGGACTTCCCGGCGTCACCACCAACGTGGGCATCGTGACCTCCCAGGTCGGCGGGGGGACCGCCCAATCCTCTGCCGCTGCGGCTGACTTCGGCCTGCTCGGCACGCTCGTGACGGCAGGCGCAGGCGGGGCGACTGCAGACATCCCGGGCGCGGAGCTTCCCACGTTACCGGCGCCGATCAGTGCTGACAGCGAAGGCACGAGGTCGGTCACCCGCGATCCGTTCGCCGACACGGGCGCAGGCGCCGCGGCGGGCTCACCCGGTTTCCTCGCCCAGGAAAACGTCAACGCGCAGCGCAAGCCGTTGCAGGCCCAGAGCACCGTGCTAGGCCCGACGCTGGCACTGCCCGGGGTCCTGGCCATGAGCGGCGCACGCAGCTTCTCCTTCTCCGACGCTGCCGGCTCGAGCTCCGAGGTCGTTCTGGGTCAACTCTCCCTCGCCGACGGCCAGGTCCTGTTGAGCGGGATGCGCTGGAGTGCGGGGCAGGGAGTTCGCACGGCCGGTACCGCCGGGTTCACCCTGGGAGGTTTGCAGGTCGCCGGTCAGGACATGCCCGTCGACTCCCCCGCCGAGATCGCAGACGGGCTGATCGCGGCCAACTCATCGCTGGCTCCGCTGGGCATCGTGCTCACCGCACCCAGCCTGCTGGCCGACAACAACGGCGCGTCGGTGGCGCCTTTGGTCATCCAAGTCCGCAACCCGGAACCCCTGGTCGATCCCTCACGCCAAGCCGTCGCGGTGGTCTCCCCGGTGGTGTCGGACCTCGTGACACAGCTGGTCGAGGCCTACCCCGATGCCCAGGCGGCCCAGATCGTCACCAACGCGGTCGTCGGCGCCGGCAGTGGTAGCACCGGAGGCCGCATCGAGCTCGGCGGGGTCAGCGCCCGATCGGGGCAGATTCTGCTCGAGGACCTGACCAACGCCGTCAGCGGCCCCCTGCCGAACCCCGGTGGTTCGGGTCAGGTCAACGAGGTCGCCGCGCAGCCCGAGACCGAGGGCGCCAAGGCAGTGGTGCCCGCTGTCACCGACAGCTCGATACCCGAGGACGTGGCGCTGATCCCAGCGGCCGCGGTGCCCGAGACCACCATCTCCCCGAATGTGGCGGCCTTCGGCCTCCCTTCCGATTCCGACCGCGCCCGGACCATCGCCCTGTTGGGTCTCGGATTGGCGCTCATCGTGCTGCTCGCAGCCGGTGACCGCATCCGGATGCTCACTGGAACAGCGTGACGCCCCGTCCGAACCGGCTGATCCTGTCGGGTTACGGCCCGCTTGCCGGAATCCTCGCCCTGCTTCTCGTCGTCGTCATCACCGTGCCGAGCAAGGGCGGCACGGAGGTGGCCCAAGGTCCCGCTTTCGGGACAGGGACTACGGCGGGGAGCGCACCCGGATTCGCGCCCGACGCCGCACCTGGCCTCGCACCGGGCCAGGGGGCCCCGGGGGTGCCTGCCGCGAACCCGGCGGTGGGCAAGCCGGCAAAGACCGCGAACACCAAGGACCCCACGGGGACCAAGGCCGTGACCGTAGAGGGCACACCGCAGGCTCCGCTCGGCAACATCGTGGCTGCCTCGAACTGCGCCGGCGGCCGACAGCAGGCCCCCGGGACCTACTCCCCGGCCTGCATCAGTTTCACCGGTACCGACAACGGCGGCGCCACCTCACGCGGCGTCACTTCCGACACGATCAAGATCGCAATCCGCCAGAGTGAACAGCGCGAACAGTCCGACGAGGACAGCGAGCTTGCGAAGGAGGCCGAGGAAGCCGGGATCAGTTCCAGTCCTGCCGACCGGGATCGTGAAATGGACACCCTCGTCAAGTACTTCAACTCCACCTACGAGCTCTACGGCCGCAAGGTCGAGCTCGTCCGTTACAAGGGCCGGGGCGACACCCTCGCCGAACTCGGGGGCGGGGGCCAGGAGGCCGCCAACGCCGATGCGCTGAAGGTAGGTCAGGAGATTAAGGCCTTCGCCGACATCTCTGCGTTGACCCAGCCGTACTTGGAAGCACTGGTGCGCCAGAAGGTGGTCACGATCGGCGGCCTGCACATGCCGGGCAGCTACTACCGTTCCCGTGCGCCCTACGCCTGGGGTCAGCTGGTGGACTGCACCACCTTGTTGAGCTCCGCCGTCGACCTGCTTGCCAAGCGTTTTCCTGCCTCGCAGAACGCAGTCAGGGCCGGCAGTGCCACGCTGCGCGAGAAGCCGCGTAAGTACGGGCTGCTCGTCCCCGACGATGCCGTCTACGCGCAGTGCATCAAGGAGGCGCGCCCTCAGCTCGCGGCCGCGGGGATCGAGATCAGCAAGGAGATCCGCTATGCGCTGCAGTTCAGCAAGCTGCAGCAGGAAGCGCCCAACATCGCCGCTCAGCTCAAGGCCGCCGGCGTGACGACCCTGCTCCTGGTCACCGACCCGCTCCTTCCCTTCTTCCTGACCGGGGCCGCGACCCAGCAGGACTACTACCCGGAGTGGTTCGTTTCGGGCACCATCGGTACCGATGCCGACGTCGCCGGCCAGTTCTACGACTCCGACCAATGGCAATTTGCCTACGGCCAGAGCTACCTGACCGGCTTCGGCTCGGGCAAGAACACCGAGGCCCGTAAAGCGTTTGCCTCGATGAAGAACGGCGAGCCGACCGCAACCGTCGATCTGGCGTATCAGACTCTGCTGATGCTGTTCATTGGGCTGCAGAACGCGGGGCCGAACCTGAATCCGAACACCTACGCGCAGGGGATGTACTCCTACGGTACCCATACCGGGGAGTATGGCCAGTGGAGCTTCAGCCCGACCGACTACACCTCCACTGACGACGCCCGCGAGTTCTACTTCGACCCCAAGGCGATCTCGGCGTTCAACAACCGGCCGGGGCGTTGTGTGCCGGTCGGAACCGGCAAGCGGTACCGGGGCGCTACCTGGCCCGCCCAAGTGCCGGCGGCCCCGATCCCCGCCGCCGTGGCGTCCTGAGCCATTGTTGATGCTGTTCGGGGGTTTGGACCAGCGCGCTCGCGCGGTGGCCTATGTGTTTGCGACGCCAATCACCTGGCTGGTGCTGAACGCGACCTTGCCGTCCGGGCTGCCCTTGGGGGTCGTCCTTCAGGGGATCGTCCTGGGCTCGTTGACCGGGCTCTCCGCGCTCGGCCTCGTGCTGGTCTACCGCTCCTCACGGATCGTCAACTTCGCGCAGGCGGCGCTCGGTTCGGCCGCCGCCTTGCTCGCGGTGCAGCTGTTCCAGGTCCGCGGGTGGAACTACTACCTGGCGCTGCTGTTCGGCCTCGTCGTCGCTGTCGGCGTCGGGGTGTTGTGCGATCGGCTGGTGGTCCAGCGGCTGTTCTGGGCGCCCCGCCTGATCCTTACCGTGGCCACGATCGGCCTCGCCCAGATTCTCTCCGGCCTGCAGCTGGCCGTGCCCTCGATCGTCGGCGGCAGCAGCGGGTTCGCCGGCCTGCAAGGCAGCTTCGACGTCCCCTTCGATGTGCAGTTCACCTTCGAGGCGCTGGTGTTCAACGGTGCCCACGTCATGGTGCTCATCGCCGTACCGATCGTGCTCATCCTGTTCGCGATCTTCCTGCGCACCACCGCAGTCGGGGTCGGGATCCGGGCGACGTCCTCAAACGCCGAACGCGCCATGCTGCTGGGCATTCCGGTGCGCCGGCTGTCCACCTTGGTGTGGGCGCTGGCTGCCCTGCTCTCGGCCCTGTCCGCGATGCTCGCCGCCCCGATCGTCGGCCAGGGCGGCGACCTTGCCGGCGGACCTGCGCTGTTGCTGCCCGCGCTGGCGGCGGCGGTCATCGCGCGGATGGAATCCCTGCCGGGAGCGGTGTTCGCCGGGATCGGGGTCGGCGTCTTCCAGCAGGCGGTGTTCTGGAACACCTCGCGCTCGAGCTACGTCGACGTCGGTCTGCTGATCGCGGTGCTGCTCGCGCTGCTGGCCCAACGGCACCAGCTCTCCCGGATCTCCGACGCCAACACCGGCGGCTTCGCCACCGCCGACGAGACCCCGCCGGTGCCGACCGAACTGGCCAAACTCCCGGAGATCGTCTGGATGCGCCGCGGCCTGCTCGCGGCCGTCATCATCGCGGTCATCGTGCTCCCGTACAGCCTCTCCCCCAGCGAGACTTCGCTGATCGGCACCGTGACGATCGTGTATGCCCTCGTCGCGGTCTCGCTCGTCGTGCTGACCGGCTGGGCCGGGCAGATCAGCCTGGGTCAGTTCGCGATCGCCGGAATCGGCGCGGTCGTGGCGGGGAACCTGATCTCCCGCTCCGGAGCCGACCTGGTGGTGGCGCTGATCGCCGGCGCGATTGCCGGGGCGGTGACTGCGGTACTCATCGGGTTGCCCGCACTGCGGATCCGCGGGCTGTTCCTCGCGGTGACGACGTTGGCCTTCGCCGTCCCGTTGTCGACGTTCTTCCTCAACCCGGCGAACTTTCCCGAGCTGATTCCCACTCAGGTCGAGCGGCCCTTGGTCCTGGAGCGCTACGACCTCTACGACGAGCGCACGTTGTACTGGTTCTCCCTCAGCGTGCTCGGGCTCGCGCTGGCGCTGACGATCAGCATCCGGCGCTCGCGCACCGGTCGGGCGATGATCGCCGTGCGTGACAACGAACGAGCTGCGGCGGCCCGAGGCCTCTCACCCACGAAGATCAAGCTGGTCTCGTTCGGGATCAGCGGCGCGCTGGCCGGGCTCGCCGGCTCGCTGCACGTCGTCGCCCTGGACGGCGTCCGTTCCGGTACCTATGCCCCGAGCCAAGCCTTCGAGGCGTTCTCGATGGTCGTGCTCGGCGGCGTGACATCCATTCCGGGAGCGTTGCTCGGTGCGATCGCGCTACGTCAGGCGCAGTACCACCTGACCGGCGGGCTGCAACTGGTCGTCACCGGCGCGGGTGTGCTGCTGGTGCTGCTGATCCTGCCCGGGGGGATCGCGCGCGTCATGAACCGCGTGCGCGGGTCCTATTTCCGCGCGGTCGCCAAGGCCCGGGGCATCACCCTCGCCGGACCGGGCGGGCAGAGCGGGGCGACCGAACTGGATCTGGCGAGCATCGGAGACAGGTTGCAGGACCGGGGCGAGGGGTCGTGAGCCTGCTCGAGTGCAGCGCCCTGGCGGTGTCCTACGGCCGCGCGAAGGTCCTCTACGGCGTCGACATGCACGTCGACGCCGGTGAGGTGTTGGCGATCCTGGGCACCAACGGCGCCGGCAAGTCCACGTTGCTGCGCGCGATCTCCGGGCTCACCCCGCCCAAGAGCGGCACGGTGCGCTTCGACGGCCGGGAGACCACCGGGTCCACCCCGATGAAGATGGCCCGCCTCGGCCTGGCCTACATGCCCGGCGGGCGCGGCATCTTTCCCGACCTCTCCGTCGGGGAGAACCTACGCATGGCGACCTGGGTCACCCGCCGGGACAAGGCCTACTGCGCCGCCGCGCAGGCCCGAGCGCTCGAGCTCTTCCCTGCCCTGAGCACCCGCCTGGAGGATCGCGCCGGCCTGCTTTCCGGCGGCCAGCAGCAGATGCTCGCCTTGGCCCAGGCCCTTGTGCAGGGCCCGGCCGGCACCGACGGCCGGCCCGGTGCCCGAGTCCTGCTCATCGACGAACTCTCCCTCGGGCTGGCGCCGGTGATCGTGGCCGAACTGCTCGACGTCGTACGGCGCCTGCGCGATACGGGCCTGGCGATCGTCCTCGTCGAACAGTCCGCAGAACTGGCGCTGAAGGTCTCCGACCGCGCGATGTTCCTGGAGAAAGGCGAAGTGCGCTTTGCGGGGCCCGCTGCCGACATCCTCGCCCGCGGGGACCTGATCCGTTCGGTGTTCCTGGCTGGAGCGCTCGAGCAGGCCGACCACGACCTCCCTGCGGTGATCGGGCTGGACCTGCCTGCCATCGACGAGGCCGCAGTCGACGACGCGCGGATCCACCTCCACGAAGGCGCGCCGGACGATGTTGCCGGCGCCGCGGTGCTCCACCACGCACACTTCGACACGATCCCGGACGCCTCGGTCGCCATCGCCGCGCGCGGGCTGCGCAAGACCTTCGGTGGGGTCGCCGCGATCGCCGGGGTGGACCTGGACATCGCCCCCGGCGAGATCGTCGGGCTGATGGGTCCCAACGGCGCCGGCAAGACCACGATCCTCGACGCGCTCTCCGGCTTCCTCGTGCCGGATTCCGGCCGCGTCTTCCTGCATGGGCGCGACGTCACCGAGGTCACGCCGCACGCCCGTGCGCATCTTGGCCTCGGTCGCTCCTTCCAGGACGCCCGGCTCTTCCCGGGGCTCACCGTCACCGAGACCATCGCGGTGTCCTGCGAGCGGTGGGTGACCTCACGCGAGCCCCTGGCCGCCGCCCTGCGGCTGCCCGCCTCCACGCTGTCCGAACTCGACGTCGCGGACCGAGTCGAGGCGATCATCTCGCTGCTCGGCCTGGCCGTTTTCCAAGATCGCTTCGCCACCGAACTTTCGACCGGATCGCGGCGACTGGTGGAGTTCGGTTGCCTGCTCGCCCAGCAGCCCACCGTGTTGCTGCTCGACGAGCCCGCCGCCGGGTTGGCGCGGGCCGAGGCCGAGATGATGGGTCCTTTGCTGCGTCAGATCCGGGCGGCAACCGGGGGCGCGCTGGTCATCGTCGAGCACGATGTCGGCCTGCTCCGGCGCACCTGCGACCGAATTGTCGCGTTGGAGTCCGGCCGGGTGGTCGCCTCGGGCCCACCCGACGACGTCCTGGCCGACCCGACCGTGATCGCGACCTACCTGGGCGCCGCGGTCGCCGCGGACCACTAAAACAGCGCTTTACCTGGGGCGATGGACCTGGGCGGCTTGCGCACAGCCTGTCCAGATTCGTCCTGCCGCAACAGTCACAGAGTCGATCATGCGCCGGACAAGTTCGGAGATCTGGGCGCACTCTGAGGTCACCACGCAGCCCGCGCGGACTCCCCAGGCCCCGGAGTAAGCCATGTCCACCACCGAACTCGCTGCGGTAGTCAGCGGCCCGGAGTGCGCGCCGCCGGATGCCACTGTCGAGCGCGGGGCCGCCCGGCCCGGCATGATCGTGGCCGCCGGCTTGGGCGTGGGTGTCCTGCTGCTCTCGACGATCGCCCTGAGCGTGGGCGGTGGCGATGGCCCCGCGGCCTCCAGAGCGACGGCGACGCAGACTCCGGTCGAGGGCGAGGCGGCGCCCCAGGTGCTCAGCGCCAGTGCCGACCCGGCCGCGGGGGCCAAATGTCGCCTCCTCGTCGAGGGCAAGGAGATGGGGCTCAGTGGTGAGGCCGCTCGCACCCTGACCATGGTGGCTGCGGTGGGACTGCAGGTCGGAGCTCCGGCCGAGAGCAGCGCGCGGGTCCTGGACATGGCCGGCGCCCGCAGCAGCTTCGCGCCCCGCGTCACCGATGCGCTGCAGTTGTTCGCGAAGGGCGACACCAAGGCTCCGACCGGCCCGTCCTTGGCCAGCGTGCGCGCCCTGGGCAACCCGCAGGCGCTCTCCTGCACGCACACGATGCCGATGGCCAAGGACGAGTCCCGGGACTCGAACGGGCTCACCCCACGCGCGGACACCCTGCGCAAGGGCATCGTCGACGCGTTCGGCGGCACCAAGATCACCGGCTTCGGCTCCAGCGGCAAGGGCAAGGACGCAGCGCTCCCCCGCGGCCGCGCGATGCGGGTCAAGGTCTCGCCGTCGGACAACACCGAACGCGGTTGGGTCATCGCGCACTGGTTGACCGCCCACGCGGCCAGCTACCGCGTGTACACGGTGGGCTTCGACGGCCGGGACTGGACCAACCGCGACGGTTGGCGCACGAGTGGTTCGGCACGGGCCAACACACCTGGCCAGGTCTACGTCTCGGTCGTCAACGGGGTCTCGCCCGAGCCGCAGGTCAAGGGTGCGAACAAGAAGTCGAAGTCGGACGAGAAGTCGGCGAAGGACTCGAAGAAGTCTCGCTGAGCGGACCGATTGTCGGATTCTGGGTCACAATGGCTGCATGACCCCCCGCCGGGCCAGGCCTGCCCGCCTGCGCCGAATTCCCGCCCTGGCGGCGGCCGGGGCGTTGACCCTCTCCGCGGTCGTGGCCGTGGCCACGCAGGGTGACGGCGGGGCACGCGCCGAACCGGTGCCCGCCGCGGCGGCGCCGCCGGCGGTAGTCCCCCTGGACACTGCGACGCGTGACCGGGCCGTCGCCTCCCGCGCCGGGATCCGTACCCGCGGTCCTCGCGTCGTACCGGCGCCCACGGCCAAGGACGCGGCCTGCCGCCTGGATCTCGGCTACGGGGTGTGGGCGATCGACATCACCGCCGCCCGCACTCTGACGATGCTCACCGCCGTGGCCTACCGGGACGGACGCAACTTCGCCCGCGCCGCCCGCACCTTCGAGCGCCAATTGGCCAAGGACGGCCGCCTCCCGCTGACCGAGGACCGGGCAACCCGCTATCTGGGGCTCAAGCGCAAGCAGGCGACGCCGCGCACCACGTCGATGGACGCGGTCCGTGCCCTGTTCCAACCGCACACGCTCTGGTGCGCGACGCCGTTGCGCACCATGCCGGTCCAACGAATCGAGTCCAACGGCCTGACGCTGCGCGCGTTGTCGATGACCCGCGGGTGGAGCGCCGCCTTTGGCGGGCGCCCGCTCGGCGGCTTCTCCCCCGACGGGATCACCGACGGTCACATCGAGAATTCCGCGCATTACGACGGCCGCGCGGTGGACATCTTCTTTTCCCTCGATGACGCCGACAACATGGCCCGCGGCTGGCTGTTGGCGCACTGGCTGGCCACGCACGCCGACTACCACCAGATCGCCACGCTCATCTTCGACGACCACGTCTGGACGCGGCTCAAATCCGCTCAGGGGTGGCGCCCCTACATCCACCCGTCCGGGAACCTCGAGAATCTGACATTACGTCATCTCGATCACATTCACGTCGACGTGGTGCAGGGTGTGGATCCTGACCTGCCCGAGGGTTGATGCCCGCTCAGGCCAGGTAGGTAGCGAACCAGTCCAGCACCTTGGAGTTGACCTGTCCCGCGGCGGCCGCGTTGTACCGGGGCCCGGTGTCGTTGAAGAAGGCATGGTCGACGCCGTCCAGGGTGAGCACCTCATGCGTCAACCCGGCCGCCTTCAAGGCGGCTTCAGCGCTCTCCCGGCTGGCGTTCACCCGCGCGTCGAGGCCGGCGTAGACGCCGAGCACCGCGGCATTGGAGCCGGTGAAGTCCGGCACTTGCGGAGCGGGGCCGTAGAACGGCACCGCCGCTGCTAGGCGCTCCTCCTGGAGGGGGCCGGCCTGTAGCAGATTCCAGGTCATGCCCCCACCGAAGCAGAAGCCCATCGCGCCCACCTTGAGCTTGGGTGCCCGGTCGGTCAGTTCGTCGATCCCGGCTCGCAGGTCACCGAGCAACTGCTCGGCGGGCATCGCGGACAGCGCCGCGGTCGCCGCGGCCTGATCATCGAAGGACGCGGTACCGCCGGCACGCGAGAGCAGGTCAAGACTCAGACTGGAGTAGCCCTCGCCGGCGAAACGCCCGACGAGGTCGTAGAAGTGCGTGGTCAAGCCCTTGTTCTCGTGGATGATCAGCAGCGCGCCCTTGGCGGTGCCCGTGGCCGGCTGCCATGCGGCGATGTAGTCGACGCCGCCCGCGCGGTAGCTGATCTGCTCCCCGCCGCCGCCGGGAATGGCGGTCTGCGGTGGGGTCGGGGTGGGCGTGGGGGTGTCGGCCGGGGCCGGGGCGGCCTCGGTCTCGTCGTCGTCGGAGGCACAGGCGGCCAGCAGCGCGGACGCACTGGTCACGCTTACACCGAGCAGTCCCAGCCGCCGCAGGGCCTCGCGGCGGGAAAGCAGTCCTTCGCCGTACTCCTCGGTGACTTCGCCGACCAGGTACTCACGTAGCGCCATAGCGGCAACCTAAACCGCGTTCCTGGGAATGTGCCGCAGGCTCAGAACAGGGCGTGCGGGGCGGCCTCCGGGAGCGGAGCGAGCAGTGCCACGCCGTTGTTGCGGTGATTGTTCACCGCGGTGGAGACGGGGTAGGCCTCCAAGCCGTCGCCGGGGCTGACGACCAGCAGTTCGGTGAGGGCATCGGTGTCGTGACGGTCTGGGTTCAGCCAGTCGTCGTACGCGCCGCGTTCGACGAACATGGGCTGGCGGTCATGGATCTCGCCGAGCGCGTCGCAGGCCGTGGTGGTCAGGATCGTCGCGGTGCTCAGCCAGGCGTCGGGATCCTCGGCGGCACGGTCGGGGTCGCGCCAGAACTCGTACAACCCGGCCATCGCGAGCGGGCCGCCGCCGCGGCGGCGGATGAAGAACGGCTGCTTGGGTGCCTTGGGTCCGGCGCCGGCGTACCACTCGTAGTACCCGTCAGCCGGCAGCAGGCAACGACGGCGGGCGAAGGCCTCGCGGAACGCCGGCTTGGTCGCCGCGGTCTCGATGCGGGCGTTGATCATGCGGGAGCCGATACCGGGGTCCTTGGCCCAGAACGGCACCAGCCCCCAGCGCAGCGTGCGCAGGCTTCGCACCGGGTGGGCGTCAGCCTCGGCGCCGCGCGGGCGGCGGGTGAGCACGGCGTAGACCGCCTTCGTGGGGGCGACGTTGTAGTCGGGCTCGAGCCGTTCGGTGGGCACGTCCTCGGCCCGCAGCCCGAACTCCGAGATCAGGTCGTCGACGCCCCAACTGGCTCCGTAGCGCCCGCACATGCTCGCCAGCCTGCCACGACCACCGATCGGGTGGGAATCCATACCCGGGCGTGGTTGCGAACAATTCGCAATAAGGACTCGTCCGCGATTAGAGTGCGTTCATGACCTTTGCGCGTGCCCGTGCCCTGCTCGCCTCCACCAGTGTGGTCGTGGCGCTCGCCGCCTGCGGCGGGGACGGCGAGGCGAGCACGCAGCCTGCTCCGGCCGCCGCCGCAGCGACACCCGGTGCCGCTGCGGCGGCGGGAGCCCCACTGACGGCGTTCCGGGTGGCGACCACGGTCGCGCCCATCACCTCGATCGCGGCCGCGGTCGCGGGCAACCGGGTGCGGATCGACGGGCTCGTACCGGAGGGCACCAATTCTCACACCTTCGAACCGCCGCCGAGCCTGGCGACCACGCTGTCGCAGGCCGACATCGTCTTCATCAACGGTCTGGTGCTGGAGGAGCCGACGAAGGATCTCGCCGAGGCGAACCTCAAGGACGGTGCGCGAATCGTCGAGCTCGGCAACGCCGTCCTCGCGCCCGAGGACTACCTCTACGACTTCTCGTTCCCGAAGGACGGCGGCAAGCCCAACCCCCACCTGTGGACCGACCCCACCTACGCGGTGAAGTACGCCGAGACGATCCGAGCTGAACTGACCAAGCTCGATCCGGCAGGCGATGAGACGTACAACGCCAACTATGTGGCGTTCCGCGACCAGACCGACGCCCTCGCCGAAGCGATCCGGGCGGATCAGGAGTCCCTGGACTCCGACGACCGCGAGCTGCTCACCTACCACGACGCCTACGCCTACTTCGCGAAGAACTTCGGGTGGGAGGTGATCGGGGCTGTGCAACCGGCGTCCTTCGACGAGCCCACCCCCAAGGAATTGGCGGCACTGATCGACCAGATCAAGGCCGAAGAGGTCACGGCCGTCTTCGGGTCCGAGGTGTTCCCGAGCAAGGCCCTGCAGGAAATCGGGCGCGCCACCGGCGCCTTCGTCGAGGACACCCTGCGCGATGACGACCTGCCCGGAAAACCCGGTGACGCGGACCATTCCTGGCTGGCGTTGATGCGCTACAACTACCGCACGATCATCACCGGTCTCGGCGGAACGACACCGGAACTCGACGCCCTCTCGGTCACTCCGGCCGTTCCCGACGCTGCTTCGTATCCGCAATGAAGACCGAGCTGACGAAAGCCTTCGCGCCCTTGCTGGACCTGCGGGCCGTCCAGTACCGCTACGACGCCGCCCCGGTGCTCACGGGCGTCGACCTCACGATCCGCCCGGGCGAGTTCCTGGGCATCGTGGGGCCGTCGGGCTCCGGCAAGACCACGCTGTTGCGCCTGCTGCTGGGCACCCTTCGCCCCCAGGCCGGAACGCTGGATCGGGCGCCGGGCCTGCGGATCGGCTATGTCCCGCAATTGGAGAGCGTCGACTGGAATTTTCCGGTGACCCTGGCCGAGTGCGTCCTCATGGCCCGGCCGCAGCGGCGCTTTCCGTGGGCGAGCCGCGCCGAACGCGCCGAACTCCACGACGTCCTGAACCGCCTGGGCATCGCCCATCTGGCGGACCGTCACATCCGAGCCCTCTCCGGAGGCCAGCAGCAGCGGATGTTCATCGCCCGGGCCCTCATGTGTGCCCCGGACATGTTGCTGCTCGACGAGCCGACCAACGGTGTCGACTACACCAGCCGCCACGAGATGCTGCACCTGCTCGGGGATCTCAACGCCGCGGGCACCACCATCGCGCTGACCACGCACGACCTCAACGGGGTCGCGGCGCACCTGCCGCGACTGGTGGCACTCAACGGGCATGTGGTGGCCTCCGGCAGCCCGCACGAGGTCATCACCGCTGCCGTGCTCGAGCACACCTTCAGCGCACCGATGGAGGTCCTGCAGCACCTGGGGCTGCCCGTCGTGCTGGACCCGGGCCCGCACACCGCGGTCCGGGTCGACGCCGGCCGCTGGGCGGGCTGAGGACGTGGAGGCAGTTTTCGAGCCCTACTCCTACGAGTTCTTCGTCCGCGGTGTGATGGCGGCAACCATGGCCGGAGCCCTGTGCGCCCTGGTCGGGGTGTTCATCGTCCTGCGCGGGATGAGTTACATCGGGCATGGACTCTCACACTCGATCTTCGGCGGTTTCGCGGTGTCCTCCGTGGTGGGCGCCAACTACTACCTCGGCGCCGGCATCTGGGGCCTGGCCTCGGCGCTGGCGGTCAACGCCGTTGCCCGCAGCAAGCGCATCGGCGCCGACGCCGCCATCGGGGTCATCACCACTGCGTCATTCGCGTTCGGGATCGCCTTGATCTCGGTGTTCGGCTCCCGCGGAGCGAGTTTCGACGCCGCCCTGTTCGGCAGCATCCTCGGGGTGCGACCGCTTGATCTCTGGGTCCTCGCAGGGGTCTGCGCCGGTGTGCTCGCCGTGGTGATCACCCGCTACCGCGCACTGCTGTTCACCTCGTTCGACCCCGAGGTGGCCGGCGCCCACGGCGTGCGGGTCGTCGCGACCGACGCGCTGCTCATGCTCGTGCTCTCGGTGTCCATCCTGTGCACGCTCAACGTCATCGGGGTGACCCTCGTCGCCGCGGCGTTGGTGATCCCGGCCGTCATTGCCCGGATGCTCACGCACTCCTTCGCCCGGATGTTGGTGCTGTCCACCGCAATCGGCGGCATCTGCGGCTTCGTCGGGATGAATCTGAGCTACCACCTCGACGTGCCGTCAGGAACGATGATCGTGCTGACCGCGGCGGCGCTGTTCGTCGTCGTCCTCGCGTTCACCAGCCTGCGTCGCATGCCGGCGGCGACTGCGCCTGCCGCGCACGGACACGGGCACGGCCACCCGCACGAAGCGCCTGTCAGCGTGCGCTGACCGCTCCGGCGTCAACGGTCGTTGACGACCCGGGGATTCGCGCCCGGCTTCAGCCAACGCACGATGGCGGCCATCTGGGCCGGGGACGCAATCTGCACGCATCCGAGTGTCGCCGAGAACGGAGCCGTCGCGTTCGAGGTGTGCATGAAGATGCCGCTGCCGCGTCCGCTGATCGGTCGCGGTCCCTTGCCCACCTTTAAACGCGGATTGTTGTAGTCGATCCACAGCCCCCAGCTCATCATCCGGCGATCACCGGAGGTGTTGCCGCGGGATTCGATCCAGGTGTTGTAGGTCCGGCCGCGGTTCAGGTCCACCACCGAGGTCGGGAGTCGGCGTCGCCACGGCATCGCGGTGGGCCGATCCTTCGTCGTGGAGAAGGTAGTGACGATCTTGTACACCCCGGCCGGGGTTCGCAGATCGTCCTGGCGGCGCTGTGCACGGGGGGCGAAGCCTCGGGTGCCGATCTGGGAGCGGAACACCGCGGGCTCACCGCGCAGCTGCGCGATCCGCCAACGGCCTTCGACTCGTTCCCATGCCTCGGTCCGGCTGCACCAGGCGTAGCTGCACCAGCGGTTGGTGCGTACCGTCCGTACGGCCTGGGTCGTCGTGGCCGGCAGGTCACGGGCCCACGTCGGAGCGGTCGGGACCAGGGCCGGGGAGGTCGGTCGCGACCGGGTGGCCGTTGCTGGCGCCTTGCGGGCTTTCGGTCGTGCCGTCGCCGGGGACCGGTCACCGGCAGCGGAGGTCGAGGTGAGGGAGGTGTGGGTCGCTTCGCTACCGGACTGCGTGACGCTCAGAGCGCCGGCGCTCACCCCGACCGCAACGAACGCCGCCACCAGCAGGTGTCGGCGACGGGGGGCAGGGGTGAGCACCCCACCACCTTCCGTGCCGATGTGCACGCAGGTGCGAGCCAGCGACGACCCCAGACCGGATGTTGACCCGGGCAAGGCGACGATTCGCCCGCAACGCGGTGAAACCGGGCACCCTGGTCAGGTGCCGCGCAGGACTGCTCCGGTGCGCGCGGCGGCCTCGGCGACCGCGCCGTCGCGGGCCGCGGTGGCTTCCTCGACGGTGAGCGTGCGGTCGGGGGCACGGAAACGCAGGGCGAAGGCCAGCGACTTCCGACCCTGACCGACCTGCTCTCCGACGTAGACGTCGAACAGCCGGATCGATTCCAGCAACGCGCCGGCGCCGGTACGCAGCGCAGCTTCCACCGCGGCGGCCGGGACGGCGGCGTCGACGACCAATGAGACATCCTGGGTCGCCGCGGGGAACGTCGAGATGCGCGGGGCGATCACGGACTCGACCCCGGCGGCCACCAGGGCGTCCAGGTCCAGCTCGGCGGCTGCGGTGCGCGCGGGCAGCCCGAGGGTCTCCAGCACTCGAGGGTGCAGCTCACCGGCGTGCCCGATCAGGACTGACGATCCGTCAGGGGCGAGCACCGTCAACTCGGCGCAACGGCCGGGATGCCATGGGGCGTGCTCGTCCGCCCGCACCACCACCTCCACCCCGGCGGCGCGGGCGCAGACCTGGGCAGCCTCGATCGCATCGGCCCAGCTCCCGGGCCGGCCGGTTCCCCACCAGCCCGCCAGCTCGCGGGACCCGGACAGCACGATGGCGACCCGCCGCGGTTGGGCGGGTAGCGCAGCCTCCGTAGCTGCCAGTTCCTGCGCCGTGGCCCGCCGGTCGACGGGCAGCCGGGGCGCCGCGGGCGCATCGACCTGGGGCCGGTAGACGCGGCCCACTTCGTAGAGCGCGAGGTCGACCGAGCCGCGACTGACGTTGCGACGCAGGGCGGTCAGCAGCCCGGGAAGCAGGGTCGTGCGCAGCAACGGCTCAGCCTCGGACATCGGGTTGGCCAGGCGCAGCGCCCGCCGCCGTGCATCGCGGGGCGGCAGGCCCAGCGCGTCCCAGATCTCGGGTGCGAGGAACGGGTAGTTCAGGACCTCGACGTGCCCGGCTGCGGCCAGCGCGCGGGCTACCCCCCGGCGCCGTTGTTGCTCGCGGGTCAGTCCGCGCCCTGCGGGGGCGGCGGGCAGGATCGCGGGGATCGAATCAAAGCCCTCGAGGCGGAGTATCTCTTCGGCCACGTCGGCCGGGTCGGTCATGTCCGGGCGCCAGGACGGGACGGTCACCGTCAGCTGCTCGCCGGTGACCTCGACCTCGGCCCCGATCTGGGCGAGGCGGTGGGTAACGACGTCGAGGCTGAGCTCGCGCCCCGCTACCCGGGTCGGATAGTTCACGGGCAGCCTGATTCGGGTGGGATCGGGCCGACGACCTTCGTGAGTCACGGCCGTCTCGGCCGTGCCGCCACCGAGTTCGACGAGCAGGCCCGCCACGCGGGCTGCAGCCACCCATGGCAGTGCAGGGTCGACCCCACGCTCGAAGCGGCGGGAGGCTTCGCTGGGGAGTTTGTGTCGGCGCGCGGCCCGCGCGATCAGGATCGGGTCGAAGTGGGCGGCCTCGATGACGATCTCCGAGGTGGCTTCCGAGATCTCGGTGCTTGCCCCGCCCATGACACCGGCCAGTCCGATGGGGCCGGAATCGTCGGTGATCAGCAGGTCTTCGGGATCGAGGTCGCGGACCGCTCCGTCCAAGGTCTCAAGCTTCTCCCCCGCCTGTGCCCGGCGCACCACAATCGGGCCGCGCAGTTTCGCCCGGTCGTAGGCGTGCAACGGCTGGCCCAGCTCGATCATCACGTAGTTGGTGACGTCGACGGAGAGGGAGATCGAACGCATCCCCGCCTGGTTCAGCCGCTTGCGCAGCCAGTCCGGAGAAGGTCGCGTGGGGTCGACGCCGGTGACGGCTCGGGCGACGAACTGATCGCAGCCGGCATCGTCCAGACGTACGGGATAGCCGCCGACCTCCCCGGCGAGCCTGCCGTCGACCGGATCGATGAACTCAACATCGAAGGCAGTGGCGGCCTCGCGGGCGACGCCGCGGATCGAGAGCGCGTAGCCGCGGTCGGGGGTCACGGCTATGTCGAGGATCTCGTCGTCGATGCCGAGAACCGCCCGCGCATCCAGGCCGACTCCGGTGCCCGCGGGCAGCACGATGATCCCCGCATGGTCGCGGTCGGGCATCCCGAGCTCACGCTCGGAGCAGATCATTCCGTCGGAGACGTTGCCGTAGGTCGTGCGCGCCGCGATGGCGAACCCGCCAGGAAGCACCGCGCCCGGGAGCGCCACCACGACGATGTCGCCCGGCGCGAAGTTGCGCGCACCGCAGACGATGCCGCGCGAGCCCGCGTGTTCTCCGTCGCGCTCGTTGTGCTCGGAGCCCACATCGACCCGGCAGTACCGGATGTCCTTCTTCAGTTTTTGGCTCTCGCGCAACTCCTCGATCGAGAGCACCCGCCCGGTGACCAGCGGGCCGCTCAGCCCGGGTGCACCCGATTCGACGGTCTCAACCTCGAGTCCCGCGGCGATAATCCGCTCCGCAACCTGACGTCCCGTCAGGTCGGCCGGAAGGGTGGGGACGAGCTCGCGGATCCAGCTCAGGGGCGCGCGCATCAGAGCCCGGCTCCGAACGGAAGCGAGAAGCGGACATCGCCCTCGACCATGTCTCTCATGTCTTCCGCGCCATGGCGGAACATGACGGTGCGTTCGATGCCCATGCCGAACGCGAAGCCGCTGTAGCGCTCCGGGTCGACACCGCAGGCGATCAGCACGCGCGGGTTGACCATGCCGGCGCCGCCCCACTCGATCCAGCCCTCGGACCGGCAGGTCCGGCATGCCTTGCTCGGGTCCCCCACGGAAGCGCCTCTGCACACGAAGCACTGCAGATCGAACTCCGCGCTCGGCTCGGTGAACGGGAAGTACGAGGGGCGCCACCGGGTTCGCGTGCCGGCGCCGAACAACGTCGCCGCCAGGTGGTCCAACGTTCCGCGCAGGTGAGCCATCGTGATGCCCTCGTCGACGGCCAGGCCCTCGATCTGGTGGAAGACCGGGGTGTGGGTGGCATCGAGTTCGTCGGTGCGGAACACCCGGCCCGGGTGCACCACGTAGACCGGCAGGGCACGCTCCATCAGTGCGCGGATCTGCGTCGGCGAGGTATGGGTGCGCAGCACCAGCCCGAGTTCGGGTGGATCGATGAAGAAGGTGTCCATCATCGACCGGGAGGGGTGGTCCGCAGCGATGTTGAGCGCGTCGAAGTTGAACCACTCGGTCTCGATCTCCGGACCCTCGGCGATCTCGTACCCCATTGCGACGAATACGTCGGCCAGGTATTCCTGGGTCATCGTCAGCGGATGACGGGCCCCGGGCCTAGTGCGGGCAGTGGGCAGCGTGACGTCGACGGCCTCCGTGTGCAGAACGGCGGCGTCGCGCTCGGCCTCCAGGATGGCGCTGCGTGCGAGCAAGGCCTCGTTGACCTCGCGCCGGGCCACCCCGACCCGCTTGCCGGCCTCGGCCTTCGCCGCCGGCGGCAGGGCACCGATCTCCCGGTTGGCCAACGCCAGCGGCGAGCGATCACCGGCCACCTCACCGCGGACGGTCTTGAGCGCGCCCAGATCGGCGGCGCCGGCGATCGCGGCCAGAGCTTCAGCTCGCATCCGGGCGATCTCGTCCGGATGCAACGGGGTGACCTCGACCGGGTCGAAGGATGAATTAGGGGCGGACACCTGCGAATCCTACGGGCGATTGAGGCGAGCTGGAGCGCGAGCAACACGCAGTCGAGCGGACCGTCCGTCGCCAAAGGCGAGCGGAGGAAGGAGTGTGAGGAACGAGCACTCCTCACTCCGGCGAGCCGAAGGCGGCGGGCGTCGGGCCGTGAGCCTGCGAGCGGCCGTCCGCTCCCGAGCCGATTGAGCCCGTTGACGAGCGCAGCGAGGAACACGGGGTGACGCCCCCTGCGCGACGTCCGAAGGAGTGGTCGTTATAGCGACCGTGCCTTCGGACGTCCGCAGAACGCACTCCGGGACGTCCGAAGGAGTGGTCGTTATAGCGACCGTGCTTTCGGACGTCCGCGGCCTAACAGCGCTTGGGCGACGGGTCGCGGTCGGCGCCGGGTGAGCAGGTGTCCCGCCCCGGACCGCCGTCGAGGGCGTCGCGCCCCGACTGGCCACGCAGGTCATCGCGCCCGAGGCCGCCGGACAAGGCGTCGTCCCCGTCACCGGCGCGCAGGGTGTCGGTCCCGTCACCGCCGGAGAGAAGATCGGCTGAATCCCCTGCCTCCAGGGTGTCCCTGCCGTCCTGGCCCCGCAGATCATCGCGCCCGCTCCCACCCACCAGCAGGTCGTTGCCGTCGCCGCCCGCCAGCTCGTCCCGCCCCGAACCCCCGCACAGGATGTCCTTTCCGCCGCGACCGTCGATGTCGTCGTCACCAGGGCCGCCGTGCAGCACCTCGTCGGCCCCGGAGCCGCGCAGCCGGTCGTCGCGATTGGTACCGAACACCGCCCGGTAGCCGGCGGGAATGCCTGCGCCGGGCGCGCAGGCGGCCGCGGTCGCGGGCGCAGCGTCCGCCGCACCGCACACGACGTTGTTGTCGAAGGAGCCCGCAATGAACTGGGCCATCCGGGTGGAACCGCCGGTGAAGCTCGTCGCGCACCGCGACTGGGCTTTGGCGAGGGGCTCTGCACCACCGGCGATCCAGAGCGGCGCCGCCTCCATCGGGTGCAGCGGGGTGAAATGCGAAAGCCACGGCAGGCGGTAGCTGAGCTCGGCGTTGCTCGCGTGGTAGCCGCCGGTGATCTCGCCCCATTGGAAGGCGGTGGAGTAGAGCCCGACCTCCTCGACGCCGTGGGTGCGCAGGTAATCGAAGGCACCCTGCAGGTCGGCGGCGTTCGCGACGCCGCTGCCCTCCCAGCTGTTCGCGGTTTCGACGTCCAGCCACCAGGTGCGGCCCTCGATGGGTACCCCAGCGACGCTCGCGATCCGCAGGGCCTCTGCCGCGGTGTGCCAGCCGTAGTTGTAGGCGCAGCCGGCATCGGATGCTGTGCTGGCGTCCCGGCACACTGCGCGATCGCTGTCCCCGGCCACGCCCCATCGCGCGCTCAATGGCCCCGGGTTGCCGGTGTTGATGTAGAGCCCCGCGGTGTGGGGCAGGTCCTCGGCCCAGGCGAACTGATCGCCCAGGCACGGATTCGCGCTGAACGCGCGTCCCCCGTTGACCCCCACGATCCCGAAGGCGCCGCCGGTCGGATAAGGCCCGCCGCACTGCGGGTGGGAGATGTCGAACCCGATCGAGCCGGGCGGCGCGAGGGAGATCGCATCGGCAACCGGAGTCGCGGCGGCCAGTGCCGGGAGCATCAGCGCAAGCGCCGCGACCAGTCGGGCGGTCCTGCGGCGCGGGCTCATGCCCCTACTCAACCCGACGTTGCGCCCGCGCGCTGGCATACAGGCACACCGCGGCAGCGGCCGCCAGGTTCAGGCTCTCGGCCCGGCCATGGATGGGAACCCGCACCACGTGGTCGGCGAGTTGGCGGATTTCACCAGGAAGGCCCCACGCCTCGTTGCCGAACAGCCAGGCAGTGGGACGCGCCAACTCCCCGGCGTCATCAAGGGAATCGAGGTCGTCGGGTCCGCTGCCGTCGGCGGCCAGCACGGTCAGTCCGCGGGATTTCAACGCGGTGACGGCGGCCTCGATGTCGTGGTCCACGCTGACCGGAAGGTGGAACAGGCTCCCGGCCGAGCCGCGGACGCACTTGGGGTTGTAGACGTCGACGCTGGCGCGGCTGAGCACGACAGCGTCCGCCCCGGCCGCGTCGGCCACCCGGATCACGGTGCCGGCGTTACCCGGGTCGCGGGCCTGGGCCAGCAGCGCCACCAGACGCGGCGGACCGGATGGCGCCGCATCCAGTGCGGCGTCGAGGGAGACGTCCAGGAAGCGGCAGACCGCCACCAGGCCCTGGGGCGTGACTGTCCCGGCCAGCGATTCCATGACGGCACCGGAGACCCGGTGCACGCTGGTCCCGCTGCTTGCGGCGGCGCTGACCAGATCGCCGTGTCGCGCGGCGGCCTCGGCGGTGACGAACACCTCGACAACGCAGCCTGGCACCTCGAGCGCCTCGCGGACAGCTTGCGGACCCTCCGCGACAAAGCGCCGGGCTTCGGCGCGGAAGGCGCGTTTGGCCAGCCGCCGCGCCGCCGCCACCGGCGCCGACCGGATCGAGGTGAGCTCAACTCCGGACATCAGAACACCGAGACGTCCGAAGGACCGGTTGCTATTGCAGCCACTCCTTCGGACGTCCGCGAGGGATCGAGCAGGGAACAGCTCAAGCAGCTGGCGCGGCCGGAGCGTTCACGTCGGCCGGCAGGGCGGCCTTGGCAAGCTCGACCAGAGCCGTGAAAGCCGCCGGGTCGTTGACCGCGAGCTCGGCCAGCATGCGACGGTCGACCTCGATGTTGGCCAGGTTCAGGCCCTGGATGAGGCGGTTGTAGGTGAGGCCGTTCTCGCGGGACGCCGCGTTGATGCGCTGGATCCACAGGCGGCGGAAATCACCCTTGCGCTTCTTGCGGTCCCGGTAGGCGTAGGTCAGCGAGTGGCTGACCTGCTCCTTGGCCTTGCGATACAGCCGCGAGCGCTGGCCGCGGTAACCGCTGGCCATCTCGAGAACCTCACGGCGCTTCTTCTGGGCGTTGACCGCCCGCTTCACGCGTGCCACGTCTGGGTACTCCTTTACTTGCGGACCGCGCGCCCTTCGGGCGGTGGTCCGGAACAGTCCTGGGTGCCGGGGTGTGCCGATCGCTGATCAGGTCAGCGAAGCGAGAATCACTTCTTCAGCAGCTTCTTGATCCGCTTGGCATCGCTGGGGGCGACGACGGCGTCGCCGGCGAGGCGGCGGGTGCGCCGCGAGGACTTGTGCTCGAGCAGATGGCGGGCGTTCGCGCGCTCACGCATCACCTTGCCGGTCCCGGTGATCCTGAAGCGCTTGCTCGCGCCACTGTGCGTCTTGACCTTGGGCATGTCGTCGTTCTCCCTTACCTCGGCCGGCGCTCGGCCCCGAGGGCCGGCCGGTGCGTGTGCGTGTGGTGCAGTGGTGCGGGTTCAGCGGTGACGCGTCACTTCTCGGCTGCTGCCGGCTCCTGCTGCGGGGCCGGTGCGGCTGCCTCGGGCGGTGCCGGGGTGTCGTTCAGAGCGGGGGTCGCCATGGCCTCCAGCTCGGAAGCGGAGTCGACGTAGGTGTCAGGCTCGGAGTTCTCGCCGCCGTCCGTCATTGCCCCACCGGTGACCGTGCCTTCGCGTTTCGCGCGGGCCTCGGCCATGGCCTCGGACTTCTTCTTCGTCGGGCCCAGCACCATGATCATGTTGCGGCCGTCCTGGCGCGGGTTGAACTCGATGAAGCCGAGCTCCGCCACGTCGCTCGCCAGGCGCTGCAACAGCCGATAGCCCAACTCGGGCCGGGACTGCTCGCGTCCGCGGAACATGATCGTGATCTTGACCTTGTCGCCGGCCTTGAGGAACCGGACGACGTGGCCCTTCTTGGTCTCGTAGTCGTGCGGGTCGATCTTCGGGCGCAGCTTCATCTCCTTGATGACGGTCTGCGCCTGGTTACGACGGGCCTCACGGTCCTTGATGGCCGACTCGTACTTGAACTTCCCGTAGTCCATGAGCTTGGCCACCGGGGGGCGCGCCATGGGGGCGACCTCAACCAGGTCCAGGTCGGACTCACGAGCAAGTTCCATCGCCTTGGCGATCGGAACGATGCCCACCTGCTCGCCGTTGGGTCCGACAAGCCGTACCTCGGGCACCCGGATCCGGTCGTTGATGCGGGGTTCTGTGCTGATAGCGGCTCCTCCGTCATGGTGGGTGAACCCTGGGCACGAAAAAGGCTTCCGCACGCATGCACGCGGAAGCCGACATAACCCGGGCGAACGTTCAGACCGCAGCCCTCACGCGCGCCGATGATCGGTAAGGATCACCGGGGACCGGACCCGACGACCTGAGTTACCAGCCCACGCAGTGGTGCGCGAGATGTGAACAGTCGTGCGGGTGGGAGTCGGACTCCACTTGTGCTCCGCCACCACTCACCCGCGAGGGTGGACGGTGTCGGAAGGTCGGCGCTCAGCCTACCAGCCCTCGCCTGTCCACCAGAATCACGCACCCGGTAGCTGGCAACACCGCTTGCGCCGGCAGCAGCGCCAAGTCCAGGCCGCCGTCCAGGCGCTCACGCAGGACCGCAACCTCGGCCAGGGCTTGAGCGATCCGGGTAGCGAGGGCGGGGGCCTCGGGGACCGCCTCCGGCGCGAGCCCGAGGCCGAGGATCGCATCGACATCCTGGCCCGCACCCCGTGGCAGGAGAACCGCCAGCTCGAGGGCCGATTCCCTCTCCACGACGGTGCGCAGTGCGCCGAGCACGTCGGGGTCCAGGTGGGGCGGTATCGGAAGGCGGCTCTGGGCCAAGGCGCGCAGCGCCGGGCCCTCGATGCGGAAGGTCACCGGTCCCCCGGCGTCGATCACGAGCAGGTGGGCCTCCTCCGCGACGGTGGCCAGCGCGGCCGTGGTGGCGGCCACCGGGACCGGGCGGGCATCGCCACGCCAGGCTGCCATCGTCGCCAAGCTGGTGAAGGCGGGCACCGCGCGACGCCCGTCCGCTCCGGTGATCGTCGGTAGGGCCATGTCGGTGCTCGAGGTTCGCTCACGCTCCTCGCTCGTTCCTCGCTCGCTCGCGTCGCGAACGGTCGCCTTGTCGGCGCCGGTCACGACATCGACGTCGGTGGCAATCGCGATCACCGGGATCAGCAGCCGGGCGCCGAGCAGCGCCGCGAGCACGCCGTCGACTGTTGCGCCACCGGTCCAGTCGGCCAGGGCAGCGGTCAGCGCCGGGTCCGCCGATCCGTCGTCATCGGCGAAGCCGGGGTTGGGGATGTGCTTGTCACCGGGGGCTCGATGCGGCTGGCTCACCCGCACGTCCCCAGGTCATGCATGACGGTGCGACCACATGAATCAAGATAATTCGGGCACGACGTGGTCGGTAGGTCATGCATGACCGAAGGCCCTGTCACTGGCTTCGCTCGTGCACGAGCGTCGCGATCGCGCGGGCCGCCGCGGGGGCCTTGTCCCCGTCGGAGGCCTGGATCCCCATCACCGCCAGCGTCTCGCCGTCGGAGAGGTCGAGGTAGGCCCAGGGGTCACCGCGACGCAACCGCACCGCGAGCACCTCGCCCCAGACCACCCGCCGACGCTTGAACAGGTTGACGACCTCGAGGCCGTCGACGTCAGCGGTCACCCGCACCGAGGCGTGCTTGTGCAGGAACGCCGCGATTGCCACGCCGATCAGCACCAGGGCGGCCCGGTCGGCGAAGCTCCAGGGCCGACTGCCGTCGTCGGGCAGGATGATCGCGATGACGATGAGCGTCGCCAGCATGAAGGTCGCGATGGAGTAGCAGAAGATCCGCGTGCGGCGCGGACGCCAGGTGTGTGGAAGCGCAAGCGTCTCCATGCCCGGGCCTACAGCCGGCAGGCGTGGATGTCGGTCACCAGGATCGCGCGGGCCCCGACCTCCCAGAGGTCGTCCATGATCCGCTGGGCGTCCTTGCGGGGCACCATCGCGCGCACGGCGACCCAGGCGGGGTCCTTGAGCGGAGACATCGTCGGCGATTCGAAGCCGGGAGTGAGCGCGACCGCCGCCTCCACCAGGGCGGTGGGCACGTCGTAGTCCATGAGGACGTACCGGCGGGCGACCAGCACGCCCTGCAGGCGCCGGAACAGTTGCTCAGCGCCGTTCTCCAGGCTTGCCCCGACCCGGCGAATGAGGATCGCCTCCGAGCGCAGGATCGGCTCGCCGATGATCTCCAGGCCGGCCTGACGCAACGTCGTCCCGGTCTCCACCACGTCCGCGATGACGTCCGCGACGCCGAGCTGGATCGAGGTCTCGACGGCGCCGTCGAGGCGGATCACCTCAGCACTGACGCCGTTCTCGGCGAGGTGCTTGCCGACCAGGCCCGCGAAGGAGGTTGCCACCCGGAGCCCGTGGAAATCGCGCACGCTTTCCCCGGTGCCCGGCAGGGCCGCATAGCGGAAGGTGGAACCGCCGAAGCCGAGCTCGAGGACCTCCTCGGCTGCCGCACCGGAGTCCAGGAGCAGGTCGCGGCCGGTGATCCCCACGTCCAGGGTGCCCGACCCGACGTAGACCGCGATGTCGCGCGGGCGCAGGAAGAAGAACTCGACGTTGTTCTCCGGGTCGGTCAGGACCAGCTCACGCGAGTCACTGCGCTGGCGGTACCCGGCTTCACGCAGCATCGCCGAAGCGGGCTCGGCGAGCGAGCCCTTGTTCGGGACGGCGATGCGGAGCATGGGCGGACTCGATTCGTGGAGGGAGCGCAGACCGCTCCAGGGTACCGCGCCGGGCAGGCCCGCCCGGTCCGCTGCGGGCATCGCCGCAGGTCAGCGGCCCAGTTCGATTACAGGTGCCGGTAGACGTCGTCGATGCTGATGTCGGCGGCGATCATCAGCACCTGCAGGTGGTAGAGCAGTTGGGAGATCTCCTCCGCCGCGCGCTCGCGCCCCTCGTGCTCGGCGGCCATCCAGACCTCGGCCGCCTCTTCGACGATCTTCTTACCGATGCTGTGCACGCCGCCCTCGACCGCGCGCACGGTCCCGGACGCCGGGTCACCCGCAGAGACCTTGGCGCTCAGCTCGGCGAACAGGTCCTCAAAGGTCTTGGCCACGGGCAGACAGGCTACGCGGGCGGGAACGGCCGGAGCGCGACCGCGGTCGCGAGTGCGGCGGTGACCGCCTCGTGACCCTTGTCCTCTACCGATCCCGGCAGGCCCGCGCGGGCAAGGGCCTGCGCTTCGGTGTCGCAGGTGAGCAACCCGAAGCCGACGGGCACGCCCGTCCGGGTGGTGACGTCGACCAGGCCGGTGGTGGCGCCCGCGCAGACGTACTCGAAGTGCGGAGTGCCGCCGCGGATCACCACCCCCAACGCCACGACGGCGTCGTGGGTGGGCGCGAGCCGGGCCGCTGCGACGGGCAGTTCGAAAGCGCCGGGTACCCGCAGGAACGTCGTCGCCCTCAGACCACTGTCCGCGAGGGCGCGCTGCGCCCCGGCGATGAGGCCATTCATCACCTGGGTGTGCCACTGGGCCGCGACCACCGCCACCCGCAGGCCGCCGGTGTCCCCCGGGGTGATGTCCGGAGCGCCGGACCCACTCATCTGGTCTTCACCGGGAACCACGGTCCGGTCGCATCATCGTCGTCACCGAGCTCGGGCAGGTGCGTCGCGGGGATGTCGTGTCCCATGCGTTCCCGCTTCGTGCGCAGGTATCTCTCGTTCTCCGGGGTGGGCGCGATCAAGGACGGGACCCGGGAGATCACCGGGACGCCGTACCAGCGCAGGCTCTCGCTCTTGGCCGGGTTGTTGGTGATCAGGCGCACCGACTTCACGCCGAGGTCGAGCAGGATCTGCGCGCCGACGCCGTAGTCCCGCGCATCGATCGGCAGCCCCAGGTCGAGGTTGGCGTCGACGGTGTCCCGCCCGGCGTCCTGCAGTTGGTAGGCGTGCAGTTTGTGTCCCAGGCCGATGCCGCGTCCTTCCTGGCCTCGCAGGTACACGACCACACCACGGCCCGCGGACTCGATGCGGCTCATCGCCGACCGCAGCTGTGGGCCACAGTCACAACGCAGAGATCCGAAGACGTCGCCGGTCAGGCACTCGGAGTGCACCCGGACCAGGATCTCCTCCCCGCCGGTCACATCACCGCAGACGAGCGCGATGTGCTCCACCATCACCCCGGCGCTGTGGTCGGCGTACGCGAAGGCCTTGAACCGCCCCAGCACCGTCGGCAGTCGGGTGGAGGCGAGGCGCACGATCTGCGGTTCGACCCGGCGGCGGTACGAGATCAGATCGGCGATCGAGATCAGCGCCAGGTCGTGCTCGGCGGCGAAGGTGATGAGGTCCGGCAGGCGCGACATCGACCCGTCCTCATTGACGACCTCGCAGATCACGCCGGCCGGCGGCAAGCCTGCCAGCCGAGCCAGGTCGACGGAGGCTTCGGTGTGCCCCGGCCGGCGCAGCACGCCACCTTCGACCGCGCGCAGCGGGAAAACATGTCCGGGTCGGGTGAGCTCCCACGGTTCGGTCGCCGAGTCGACCAAGACCCGGATCGTGCGCGACCGGTCCCGCGCCGAGATGCCGGTGGAGACGCCGTCGCGGGCATCGACCGAGATGGAGTACGCGGTCTGCTTGCGGTCTTCGTTGACCATCGTCATCGGCGGCAGGCCGAGGCGGTCGAGGTCCTTGCCGACCATCGGCACGCACACCACGCCCGAGGTGTGCCGGATCATGAAGGCCAGCAGCGCCGGGGTCGCCTTCGACGCGGCGAAGATCAGATCGCCCTCGTTCTCGCGGTCCTCGTCATCGACGACGATGACCATCTTGCCCGCGGCGATGTCGGCAATCGCGCGCTCGATCGAATCGAAGGCGAAAGCCGTGGGCTCACCCGCGTGCTGCGCACTCATGCAGTTCCTCCGCCGGCGGCCAACAGACGTTCGACGTGTTTGGCGAGCACATCAACTTCAAGGTTGACAGGTTCCCCGACGGCGCGTCGACCCAGGGTGGTCAGGCCCAACGTGGTGGGGATCAGGCTCACGGTGAAGCTGTCGGATCCCAGCGCAGCGACGGTAAGGCTGATCCCGTCGACCGCGATGGAGCCCTTCTCCACGACGTAGCGGGCGAGGTCCGGCGGCAGGCTGATCTCCACCAGCTCCCAGTGCTCGCTCGCCCGGCGGGAGAGCACGAGTCCCACGCCGTCGACGTGACCCTGCACCAGATGCCCGCCAAGGCGAGTTGCCATGGTGACGGCGCGCTCCAGATTGACCGGCGAGCCGGGGATCAAGGCACCCAGCGACGAGCGGTCCAGGGTCTCTTTCATGACGTCGGCGGCGAACTCGCCCTCCCCGTGTTCGACGACGGTCAGGCAGACGCCGTTGACCGCGATGGAGTCGCCGCTGCCTGCGTCGGCACAGACGAGGGGCCCGCGCAGCCGCAGGCGTGCGGCATCACCAGCCAGTGTTTCGATCGCCACGACCTCGCCGAGCTCCTCGACGATCCCTGTGAACATCGTTCGATTGTGTCCTACGCCAGCGGGGGCGTGGCCGGACGGGCCACCAGACGGACGTCGGGTCCGACCGGGGTGATCTCGTCCAGGCGCCAGCGGGTGGCGTCGGCGATGGTGGCTGCGCCCGCGCCGGTCAACGCCGGTAGCCCGCCACCGCCGATCAGGACCGGCGCCACGTATCCGACGACGCGATCCACCAGGCCGGCGGCCAGGAAGGACCCCGCCACCGCGGAGCCCCCCTCGACCAGGACGCTGGTCACCGAACGTCCGTGTAGGTGCGCCAGGATCGCGTCGAGGTCGAGCCCATCGTCGGCGGTCGGCACCGTGACTATCTCCACCCAGGCCGATTCCAGGTGGGAGGCGTCCACTCCGGGTGCGGTGAAAATCAGCGTGCGGGCTTCCTCGTCGAGGACCCGGGAGGTGACCGGGGTGCGGGCGTGGGAGTCCAGGACCACCCGCAGCGGTTGGCCATGACGCACCGGCACATGACGTACGGTCAGTTGCGGGTCATCGGCGAGGACCGTACCCACACCGACGAGCACCACATCGCACTCCGCACGCAGCCGGTGGGCGTCCGAGCGGGCCTCCGCGGCGGTGATCCATTGGCTGGAGCCGTCCGCCGCGGCCGTGCGACCGTCGAGGCTGGCGGCGTACTTCCAGGTGAGAAAGGGCCGCCCCTTACGCACCGTGGTGAGCCAGGCCTCGTTGACCCGCTCGGCCTCGGCGGCCAGCACGCCGATCTCCACGCTGAGGCCGGCTGCACGCAGGGCTTCGATGCCGCCGGCTGCCACCGCATTCGGGTCCCGGACCGCCACCACGACCCGGGCAAGGCCGGCGTCGAGGATGGCCTGCACACAGGGCGGCGTGCGCCCGGTGTGGTTGCAGGGCTCGAGGGTGACCACACACGTCCCGCTGCGGGCGCGGTCCCCGGCGGCGGACAGGGCCAACACCTCCGCGTGCGGTCCCCCGGCTCTCGCGTGAAAGCCCTCCCCCACGACGGTGCCGACGATGTCGAGGACGACCGCACCGACGACAGGGTTCGGTGTCGTGGTCCCGAGGCCGCGACCGGCCAGCGCCAGCGCGCGCCGCATCGCGGCGTACTCGGCCGAGGACGCCATTGCGACTTCAGGCTCCCAAGGTGGGGTAGGCGGCCTCGGCCTGCGCCCGCAGCTTGCGGATCGCCTCGGCAGGATCGGCGGCGCCGTACACCGCGGAGCCCGCGACGAAGACATCGGCGCCGGCCTCGGCGCAGCGTTCGATCGTCGTCGCCGACACCCCGCCGTCGACCTGGAGCCACACGTCGAGGTCCCGGCCGTCGATCAGTTCGCGGGCGCGGCGGATCTTGGGCAGGACCACGTCGAGGAAGGCCTGACCCCCGAACCCGGGCTCCACGCTCATGATCAGCAGCATGTCGAGCTCGGGCAGCAGATCGGCGTACCCGTCGATCGCGGTCGCGGGCTTGAGCGCCATCCCGGCGCGGGCTCCGGCACTTCGGATCGCCCGCGCCAGACGCACCGGGGCGGCAGCGGCCTCGACATGGAAGGTCACGCTGCCGGCGCCGGCTTCCGCGTAGGCCGGCGCCCAGCGGTCCGGGTCGGCGATCATCAGGTGGCAGTCCACCGGCGTCGAGACCCGCTTGAGCAACGCCTCGACGATCGGCAGACCCAGCGTCAGATTCGGGACGAAATGGTTGTCCATGACGTCGACGTGCAGCCAGTCCGCGGCCCCGGCGACCCGCTCGCACTCGGCCGCGAGGTCGGCAAAGTCGGCCGAGAGGATGCTTGGAGAGATCTGGACGCCCACAACTGCCGAGCCTAGTGGTGGGTCAGGGAACGAAGTGGTAGCCCATGCCGGGGTCGGTGATCAGGTAGCGGGGGTGGGACGGGTCCGGCTCGAGCTTGCGCCGCAGGGCGGCCAGGTAGACGCGCAGGTAGTTGGTCTCGGTGCCGTACGCCGGTCCCCAGACCTCCTGGAGCAGGGTCTTCGACGCGACGTGGCGCCCGCTGTTGCGCACCAGCACGTCGAGCAGGCCCCACTCGGTCGGGGTGAGGCGCACCGGGTCGCCGGCGCTCGTGCGCACCGTGCGGGCGGCCAGGTCGACGGTGAAGTCGGCCGTCGTCACGACTGGGTTGACCCCGGCCGGGGTCTCCCCCCGCCGCAGCGCCGCGCGAACCCGGGCGAGCAGTTCGTCCATGCCGAACGGCTTGGTGACGTAGTCATCGGCACCGGCGTCCAATGCCGCGACCTTCTGCGCCTGATCCTCACGGGCGGACAGGACCAGAATCGGCGCGGTGCACCACGGCCGCAGGCCCAGGATCACCTCCACCCCGTCGAGGTCGGGCAGGCCGAGGTCGAGGATCACCAGGTCCGGGACCCGGCGGGCTGCCTCACGTAGCGCGCTCGCACCATCCGGGGCCGTGACGACGTCGTAGTGCCGGGCCCGCAGGTTGATGGCCAGCGCGCGCAGCAGCGACGGCTCGTCGTCGACCACCAGCACCACCGGCGCCGCGGCGGAAGTCATCGAGTCACCGCCACGGCCAAACATGGGAGATGCTGCGTCCTCGCGGGGACCGATTCGGTGTTCATGGCGAGCTCGCTGCGCTCGCTCATCGCGCCGCTGCCGGGGCACGCTGTGCGGTCGGCAGGGTCACCGTCATCGTCATGCCGCCGCCGGGGGTGTGGGTGGGCGTGAGCGCACCGCCGACGGCCTCGGTGAACCCGCGGGCGATCGCCAGGCCCAGTCCGACGCCGGTGCAGTCACGGCCGCGGTCATCACGGCGTTGGAACGGGACGAAGATGCGATCCCACTCCGCCTCGGGGACACCGGGCCCGCGGTCGACGACGTCGAAGCTCACCGCTCCATTCTCGGTGACGCCGGCCCGCACCTGAACCGGCATCCCGGCCGGGGCGAAGCGCAGGGCGTTCGCGACGAGGTTGGCGAGCACCCGCTCCAGCAGTCCCGCGTCAGCAGCGACGAGCGGGAGGTTCTCCGGCACGTCGACCACGACCGCGTCCGGCGGGACGTCGACGAGTGCGCGGGCGACCAGTTCCTCCGGCGCGACGGGGCGCAGGTCCACCGAGAGCACGCCGGACTGAAGCCTGCTCAGATCGAGCAGGTTGGCCACCAGGTCGTCGAGGCGGTCCGCGCCGGACTCGATCTGGGCCAGGAACTCGGCCTCGTGCTCGGGCGCCCACACCACGTCCACCTGGCGCAGGCTGGAGACCGCGGCCTTGATCGCGGCCAGGGGAGTTCGCAGGTCGTGCCCCACCGCCGCGAGCAGCACCGCCCGCAGGCGGTCCACCTCAGCAAGTTCGCGCGCCGATGCCGCTTCCCCGGCCAGGCGCTGGTTGTCCCAGGCCCGCGCAGCGGCGGCGGCGAGGCGCCCGAGCATGCGCCGGTCCTCGGCGAACAACGTGGGGCCCTCCGCCACCAGCCGCAGGCCGCCGCCGGCATCGGCGGAGATCACCGGCGGACCGACCATCGGCGGCCCGACCGCCCCGACGGCGACCTCGCGGCCGGGCCCGCGGGCCCACAGCGCCACCGAGGTCATCCCGAAGCTCTCGCGTACCTGCTCCAGCACATCGCGCAGAGCGTCGTCGTGCACGGGCGCGGAGGCTAGCTCGGAGAGCACCCCCGCTTCGAGTTCGCTGCGGTCCGCCGCGGCCCGGGCGCGAGCCGCGAGTTCGACGACGACGGTCACCGCGATGGCGACGAGTAGGAAGGTGATGATCGCGATGACGTCGACGTGGTGGGCGACCGTGAATTTTCCGTAGGGCTCGGTGAAACCCTGGTTCGCGAGCAGGAAGGCCGCGCCGGCGGTCCCGAGGGCCGGCAGGGTTCCGCCGGTCACCGCCACCACCACCACGAGCAGCAGGTAGAGCAGCAGCGCGCTCTCCAGCCCGACGTCGCTGCGCACCGGCAGCAGCGCACCGGTCAGCGCCGGCAGCGCGAGCACGGCGACCAGCACCCCGACGCGTCGACGCCGTCCGGTCAGTGCGCCTCCGACACCCCGCGGTGCTGCCACGCCGTCCAGTCTCACATCCCGGCGGCGGCGCCGGTGCCCTACGGGGTGCGGCGCGCTTCGAGTTCCTCGGCCGACCCGAGCTGCCACGGCACGCTGGTCACCATGACGCCTGGCTGGAACAGCAGCCGTGCCTTGAGCCGCAAGGCGGTCTGGTTATGCAGCAGCTGCTCCCACCATTTGCCGACGACGTACTCCGGGATGAAGACCGCCACCACGTCGCGGGGCGAGTCGCGCCGCACGTTGCGGATGTAGTCCAGCAGCGGCCCGCTGACGTCGCGGTAGGGCGAATCGAGCACGGTCAAGGTCACCGGGATCTCGCGTTCGGCCCATTCCGCCAGTAGACGACGCGTCGATTCCGGCGAGGTCTGCACCGTGAGCGCGGTGAGGGTGTCCGGGCGGATCGCGCGGGCGAAGGCGAGGGCGCGCAACGCGGGAGTGTGCAGGCGGGAGATCAGCACGACGGCGTGGATCCGGCTGGGCAGCGTCACGCCGGCCGGCGGCGGGGTCAGGTCGACGATCACCCGGTCATAGTGGCGACGGATCGCCCGCATCATCACGAACAGGATCGGCATGGCGATCACGACGAGGTAGGCGCCGTGGGTGAACTTGGTGACCAGGACGATCACCAGCACGGCGCCGGTGAAGGTGAGACCGACAGCGTTGATGATCCGCGAACGCTTCATCCGCGCGCGTTCGCGCGGGCGGGTTTCGGTGCGCAGCAACCGGTTCCAGTGCCGCACCATCCCGGTCTGCCCGAGCGTGAAGGAGACGAAGACGCCGATGATGTAGAGCTGGATCAGCCGCGTGACCTCGGCATCGAAGGCGATCACCAGGAGCCCGGCGGCCACCGCGAGCAGCACGATCCCGTTGCTGAACGCGAGCCGGTCCCCGCGCTGGCGCAACTGGCGGGGCAGGAAGCGGTCGTGGGCCAGGACCGAGCCGAGCACCGGGAAGCCGTTGTAGGCGGTGTTGGCCGCGAAGAACAGCACGAGCGCGGTGACTGCGGCCAGGAAGATGAACGGCACCGAGCCGTCCCCGAAGACCGCGGCGGCGACCTGGGCGATGATCGGTTCCTGGTGGTAGTCCGGCCCGGCCGGCACCCCGTTGATCAGGATGTCGGTCTCCGGGTGCTCCGAGACCTTGATCTCGCTGCGCATCCCGAGCGCCACCAGACCGGTGAACATGGTCACCGCCAGCAGGCCCATCACGGCCAGCGTGGCGGCGGCGTTCTTGCTCTTGGGCTCCCGGAAAGCGGGCACCCCATTGGCGATCGCCTCGACCCCGGTCAGGGCCGCGCAGCCGGACGCGAATGCACGCAGCATGAGGAACACCAGGGCGAAGCCCGCAATTTCGGTTTGCTCCGCGATCACCTCGTAGTCGGCGGTCGGCGCTCGTAGGTCATCGCCCAGCACGTAGCTCTTGACCAGTCCCCACACCACCAGGACGAGCACGCCGACCACGAAGGCGTAAGCGGGGATCGCGAAGGCGCTGCCGGCCTCCTTGACACCACGCAGATTCACCAGCGTCAGCAATACGATGATGCCCAGCGCGACCGGTACCTTGTGCTCGCCGACCCACGGGATCGCGGCGCCGAGGTTGTCCACGCCGGCCGCCACCGAGACCGCCACCGTCAGGACGTAGTCGACCAGCAGCGCGCTCGCCACCGTCAGCCCACCGGTCTGGCCGAGGTTGACCATTGCGACCTCGTAGTCACCGCCCCCGCTGGGGTAGGCGTGCACGGTTTGCCGGTAGGAGGCGACCACGGTCGCCATCAGGATCGCGACCGCGAGGGCGAACCACAGGCTGTGGGTGAAGTACGCGGTGCCGGCGATCGAGAGAACCAGGAAGATCTCCTGGGGCGCGTAGGCCACCGAACTCAGTGGGTCGGAGGCGAAGATCGGCAGCGCGATCCGTTTACGCAGCAGGGTCTCGCCGAGGCGGTCGCTACGCATCGGCGCACCGAGGAGCAGGCGCTTAGGCAGGTGGGAGAGCTTCACCGCATCAGGGAACAACGGCGATACGGGCACAAAGAACCGCGTTGACGGCTCTCTAGCGGCCGGGCCCGCGCTCTTGACGCGCTTTTAGCGCGGGCGGACTACGACGGCACCTCGGGTGTGATGGGGGGCACTTGCTCGCCCGCGGCCGCCCGGGCACTGCCCAGTTGCCAGGGCACGCTGATCACCATCACCCCGGGCTGGAAGAGCAAGCGGGCCTTGATCCGCAGCGGGGTCTGGTTGTGGAGCAGTTGCTCCCACCACTTGCCCACGACGTACTCCGGCACAAACACGGCGACGACGTCGCGCGGACCGGCCAGCCGGACGTTGCGCACGTACTCCAGCACCGGGCGCGTCACCTCGCGGTAGGGCGAGTCGAGCACCGTCAACGGCACCGGGATGTCGCGCTCGGCCCACTCCAGTAGGAGCGCTGCACTGCCCGCGGGGTCGGTCTGCACGGTGACCGCGACGAGGGTGTCCGGCCGGGTGGCCCGGGCAAAGGCCAGCGCACGCAGGGTCGGGGTGTGCAGCCGGGAGACCAGCACGACGCCGTGGATGCGGCTGGGCAGCGTGACGCCACCGGGCGGTGGGGCGAGTTCGGCGTCGACTGCGTCATAGTGACGGTTGATCACCTGCATGACGGAGAAGACCAGGGCCATTGCCACCCCCACGACCCAGGTGCCGTCGGTGAACTGGGTGATGACCACGACGGTCAGCACCGTGCCGGTCAGCAGGGAACCCGTCGCGTTGACTGCCCGGTTGCGATGGATACGACGTCGGGCACGCTGGTCGGTCTCGGTGCGCAGCAGTGTGGTCCAGTGCCGCACCATGCCGGCCTGCCCGACAGTGAAGGACACGAAGACCGCGACGATGTAGAGGCTGATCAGTTGGCTGACGTCGGCATCGGCGACGTAGACCAAGATGCCGGCGGCCACCGCGAGCACGATGATCCCGTTGCTGAACGCCAACCGGTCGCCGCGCTGGTGCAACTGTTTGGGCAGAAACCGGTCGCGGGCCAGGATGGACCCGAGCACGGGGAAGCCGTTGAAGGACGTGTTGGCGGCGAGGAACAGGATCAGCGACGCGGCCAGGGTCAGGAACACGTAGGCCCCCGAGCCGTCACCGAAGACCGCGGCGCCGGTCTGGGCGATGATCGGTTCCTGGACGTAGTCCGGCCCGGCCGGGGCTCCGTTGATCAGCAGGTTGTTTGCGGGGTCGGCGGCGACCCGCATGTCGGTGAGCGAGCCCAGCGCGACGAGGCCGATGAACATCGTGGCGGCCGCGGTCCCCATCACCGCGAGGGTGAGGGCGGCGTTGCGGCCCTTGGGTACGCGGAACTGCGGCACGCCGTTGGCGGAAAGCTCGATGCCGGTCAGCGCCACGGCGCCGGAGGAGAACGCGCGCACGACCAGGAGCACCACGGCGAGGGTCCCCAGATCCGTCATCTCCGGCCGGATCACGAAATCCGCGCTGGGGGCACGCAGGTCGTCGTCGAGCACGAGGGCGCGCACCAGCCCCACCACCACCAGCACCAGCACCGCAACGATGAACGCGTAGACCGGCAAAGCGACGACGACGCCGGCCTCGCGGATCCCCCGCAGGTTGATCAGCATCAGCGCCGCGATCACGGCGAGGGCCACCCCGACGCGGTGCTCGGCAACGAACGGCACCGCGGCGCCGAGGTTGTCGATGCCGGCCGAGACCGATACCGCAACAGCGATGACGTAGTCGACGACCAGCGCGCTGGCCACCGTCAGCCCGCCGCCGCGCCCGAAGTTGGCGGCGGCGACCTCGTAATCACCCCCGCCACCGGGGTAGGCCTGCACGTTCTGGCGGTAGGAGGCGATGACGATGAGCAGCAAGGCGCTGACTGCGAGCGCAAACCACAGCGTCGTGTCGAAGTAGACGATCCCGGCCAGGGACAGCACCAGGAAGATCTCGGTCGGCGCGTAGGCCACCGCGGAAAGCGGGCTGCTGGCGAAGATCGGCAGGGCGATCCGTTTGGGCAGCAGGGTGTCCCCGAGCCGGTCGCTGCGCATCGGCTGCCCGAGGAGCAGGCGCTTGGGGACGTGGGTGAACCGCACGGCCTAACCCAACACCCCGGACCCGGCCCGGGACGCGCCGACTCCCCGGGCGCCCACCCCGCACTCTGGGTGCGGCCACTCCGACTGTGGCTGCACGCCGCACGTATTGAGGTCCCCGGATGGGTCGGGCGCGCGACCAGGGTCCAGCCCGACTGCGGTCAGTTTCGGCGCAGCAGTGCCAAGAACATCGCATCCGTGCCATGGCGGTGGGGCCAAAGCTGCACGTGCGGGCCCTGGCCCAGGTCCGGAACTCCGGGGAACAGCGGGCGGGCGTCGAGCATCTCGGCCCGCACGCCCTGGCGGCCCGCCTGGCGCAGTCCGGCCGCGACGACACCCTGGGTCTCCCCCAGGTGCGGCGAGCAGGTCACGTAAGCGATGAGGCCGCCCGGGCGCACCGAGTGCAGGGCGCTGATCAGCAGGGCGCACTGCAGGTCGAACAGGCGCCCGACGTCGCCGGGTTCGCGCCGCCACCGAGCTTCCGGGCGACGGCGCAGGGCTCCCAGGCCGGTGCAGGGGGCGTCGACGAGGATCCGGTCGAAGCATTCCGGCGGCCAGGGCGGGGCGGTGCCGTCCGCGACCACCGTGGCGACGTGATTGTCGGCCCCGCGCAGCGCCGCCGCGACCAGGCCCGCGCGGTGCGGAGCGAGCTCGGCCGCGACCAGCCGTACGCCGCGCTCGCCCGCGAGTCCGGCAAGCAGCGCAGCTTTGCCGCCGGGCCCGGCGCACATGTCGAGCCAGTGCGCATCGACTCCGTCGAGGTGGGCGTGGGCGAGGGCGAGGGTGACGAGTTGGCTGCCTTCGTCCTGGACGCCAGCCGCGTGGCTGCGGACCGCGTCCAGGTCACCGGGGTTGCCGCCAGCCAGCACTGCCCCGACGGGTGAGTACTGCGCTTGCGCCGCTCCGGCGGCGACGAGGTCGGCGACGCTGACGCGGCCGGGCCGCGCGACGAGGGTCACCCGGGCCGGCACGTTGTTCGCGGCAAGGGCCAGGGAGGTCTGCGCCCAGTCCCCGCCGAGCGCGTCGTGGATCGCCGTCACGATCCAGCGCGGGTGCGAGTGGCGTAGCGCGTGGTGCCCGACCGGGTCGGCATCGGCGTCGGGCGCCAGGGCGCTGACCCACGTCTGGAGGTCGTGCGCGCTGATCCGGCGCAGGATCGCGTTGACGAAGCCGGCCGGGCCGGGACCGACGGCCGCCCGGCACAGCGCCACCGTCGCGGAGACGGCGGCATGGGGGGGAGTGCGCATCGCGAGCAACTGGTGGGCGCCCAGGCGCAGGACTTCGACGACCCCGGCGTCCAGGTCGGCCAACGGACGGTTCGAACAGGACTCGATCACGGCGTCGTAGGTGCCCTGCCCGCGCAGCGCCCCGTAAGCGATTTCGGTCGCGAACGCCGCGTCGCGCCCGTCGAGGTGCCGCTCGCGCAGCAGAGCGGGCAGGACGAGGTTGGCGTAGGAATCGCGCTCGGCGACCGCGCGCAGCAGGTCGTAGGCGGCCCGACGCGCCGGATCGGCCGGGGCCGCGGCGACCTTACGGGGTGGACGTGGTGCACGTGCGGCGGGTTGTTTCGGGCGCGCGGGTCGCCGCGGGGCGTTCATCGCTGCTCCACCTGCGCAACGTCCGAAGCCCCGGTTGCTATAGCGACCACCTTTTCGGACGTCCGGCGCGGGCCCCCCGAACGCTCGTTCACGCGCGCCACCCCCCGCGGACGTCCGACGAAGCGAGCGCTATAGGCCACATCCGGTCGGACGTCAGCTCTCCCACCACCGCGACGTCCGACGAAGCGAGCGCTATAGGCCACCTTTGGTCGGACGTCAGATCCTCGCGCCTCACGGGGTGGCGCCTAAACGCTCGCCGGGCGCGGGGCGGGCGCCGCGGGCCCAGTCACCGGCGGGCATGGGGCGCTTGCCGGGAGCGGTGATCTCGCCGAGGGCAACGGCATGCGTACCGGTGCCGACCAGGACCTCCTGGCGCCCGACCGCCAGCTGGCCCGGCGCCAGATCATGGTTGTCCTGACGCATCGTCACCGGGCCGACGCGGACGCGGTCGCCGCGGAAGCTCGACCAGGGCGCCGGGTCCGGGGTGCATGCGCGGATGAGGCGGTCGATGCGCATGGCGGGTGCGGTCCAGTCGACCTCGGCGTCGGCGACGCTGAGCTTGGGCGCCAGGCTCACGCCCTCGCCAGGCTGCTCGAGCGCATGCACCGAACCGGAGGAGATCCCGTCCAGGGTGGCGAGCAGCAGGCCGGCGCCGGCCTCGGCGAGGCGCCCCAGCAGCGCCCCCGAGGTGTCGTCGGGGCGGATCGTCTCGGTCAGCACGCCGAAGACCGGCCCCGCGTCGAGTTCGCGCACAATCCGGAAAGTGCTCGCCCCGGTAACTTCGTCGCCGGCCAGGACCGAACGCTGGACCGGGGCGGCGCCGCGCCAGGCCGGCAGCAGCGAAAAATGCAAATTCACCCAGCCGTGTGTCGGAATATCGAGGGCCTCCTGCGGCAGCAGTCCGCCGTAGGCGACGACCGGAGCGCAGTCCGGCGCGATCGCCCGCAGCCGGTCCAGGAACTCCGGGTCGCGCGGGGTCGGCGGGCGCAAAATCTCCAGGCCCGCCTGCGCGGCCAGTTCGGCGACCGGACTGGGGGTGAGGGTGCGCCCGCGCCCTGAGGGTGCATCAGGTCGGGTGATGACGGCGACCACTTCGTGGCTGGAGTCCAGCAGGGTGCGCAGCGCCGGGATGGCCACCTGCGGGGTGCCGGCGAAGGCCAGGCGCACTAGGTGGCCCGCCCGGCGGTGGCGTGCGGTGAGATCCGGATGTCGAGGGCGGCCTGCTCGGCCCAGGACGCCTCGCGGATCGCGCGCAGCGCCTGCTTACGGGTCTCGTGATCGAGCCGGTCGACGAACAGGATCCCGTCGAGGTGATCGGTCTCGTGCTGCACGCACCGGGCCAGTAGGTTCGAGCCGGTCAAGGTCACCGGTTCGCCGTACATGTCCTGGCCACGCGCGACGAGGCTGCGGGCCCGGGGGGTCGCGAAGGCGAGGCCGGGCAGCGACAGGCAGCCCTCCTCGCCGTGCTGTTCGTCGTCGGAGAGGTCCAGGTCCGGATTGATCAGGTGCCCGAGTTCGCCGTCGACCCAGTAGGTGAAGACCCGCAGCCCAACTCCGATCTGCGGCGCCGCTAACCCCGCGCCCGGAGCTTCGCGCATCGTGTCGGTGAGGTCGGCGACGAGTTGGCGCAGTTCGACGTCGAAGTCGAGCACGGCCGCGGCCGGGGTGCGCAGCACGGGATCACCGAACAGGCGGATCGGCTGGACTGGCACGCGACGGACTCCGGGACCACGAGAGGACGGGGAACCCATTCTAGGTGCGCCTTCACACCCCGCTGCCCGCCTCCGCGCGCGGGTCGGGAAGGCTGGGGTGATGCACATCTCGCGCACCGTCGACGCCCCCGCCGAAGCCGCCTGGCACCTGCTCGCCGACACCGGCAACTGGAGTGCCTGGGGCCCGTCAATTGCCGACGTGACCCCGAACGATGCCCTGGTGTACCCGGGGATGAAGGGCAAGATCCGCCCGCCGCTGGGCGTCTGGCTGCCCTTCGAGATCACCGCGGTCACCCCTGGCCGGTCCTGGGAATGGAAGGTCGCGGGCCTCGCCGCGACCGGGCACCGCGTGGACGCCCTGGACACCCTGCGCTGCCGGATCTCCTTCGAGATCCCTTGGTGGGCCCCGGGCTACGCCCCGGTCTGCAAGCTTGCCCTGCGCCGAATCGCCGAGCTGCTCGAAGGGCACAACTGACGCAGGGCGTTAGCCGATCTGCATCGGGTCGACGCGGATCCGCACCGCGCCCGCTGACTTGCGGGCGCTACGGACCCCCGCGGCGCTCTGCAGGGCGAGCGCCAACGCCGACCCGCTCTCCCGCGGGGCACGGACCACGGCGCGGACCACCGCCTCCTCAGGCGCGAGCGTCTTTCCCGCCCGCTCCGCTGCGCGGACGGCCGGATCCGGCAGATCCACCGGGCCGAGGATCTCCGCCCCCGCCGGAAGCACGGCGCGTTCCAGCAGGTCCGCGACGGCGTCCGCAGGGCCGGTCAACTCCGCCAGCCGCGCCGCCGGGGGGAAACGGGAGGCCCGGCGCTCGGCGAGTTCACGGGCGGCGAAGGTGTGCATGTCCCAGTTCAGCAGGGCGCCCACCGGACCCAGACCCTCCTCCGCCACCAGCACCACCGGGCCGCCAGGGCGCACCAACGCTGCGGCGTTGACCCAGCGCCGCAGCGCCTCCTCCCCCGCGCGCAGATCGGCGCGGGCCAACAGGGACCATCCGTCGAGCAGCACCGCGGCGCTGTAGCCGGCCGGCGCCCAGGGCTCGGCGCCGGTCGTCGCCACGACCAGCGCGGGCTCGGGCCCGACCTGCGTGAGGACCTGGCCATCCCGCGAGGACCGCACGCTCACCCCGGGGAAAGCCCGGCCCAGTTCCTCCGCGGTGCGCGCCTCACCTGCGCGCAGCACGCGCAGGCTCGACCCCTGGCAGTGGGGACATTGCCACCCGGGTCCGCCCTTTCCACACCAGGTACAGGTCGGCGGCGCCTGCGCGGACGCGGCGCCGAGCGGCCCGTAGCAGTGCGGGCAGCGCGCTGGGCTGCGGCAGTGCCCACAGCCCAACGACGGGACATAGCCCGCACGCGGCACCTGAATGAGGACCGGGCCCTGCGCGAGCCCGTCACGCGCGATCTTCCAGGCGGCACTCGGGATCCGGGCTGCCCGCGCGGCCGGGTCCCGGGCCAGATCGGAGTCGGTGCCGGTGGCGACGACCTGCGGAGCGGCGGTCCGCAGCAGCGCCCGCCCGGGTGCCACCGGATGGGCCCAGCCGCTCTCCACCAGAGCGGCGCCCTCGGCCGTGACCGCATAGCCCCCGATCAGCGCGGCCGCTCCGGTGTGCTGGGCGCGCAGGCAGAGCACCTCGCGCACGTGCGGATACGGCGCCCGGCCCTCGCTGTGCAGGTCGTCGCCGTCGTCCCAGATCACCACGAGCCCGAGGTCGGCCACCGGGGCGAACATCGCTGCCCGGGTCCCGATCACTGCCCGGACCTGACCGCGGCGCACCCGTAACCAGCGGCGGTAGCGCTCGGCCGGCCCGAGGTCCGCGGTCAGGGCAACGACGCCGGCCGCGCCGAGCGCGTGCTCGCAGGCCGCGCTCAGTCGCGTCAGGTCGCGTCCGTCCGGCACCACGGCGAGCGCACCCTTGCCGGCCGCCACCGCGGCGGCCATCGCGGCCGCGACCGGCGGCGCCCAGTCCGCTCCCGGCATGGCTGCCCACACGGCGCGCGGCCCGCGCCCGGCCGCCAGGGCGCCGAGGAAGTGCGGGCCCTGCTCGTAAGGGGCCCAGGCCGCCGGGTCCACGGTCGGTTCCGGCGGCGGGGGTAGTGACCGGGTCTCCGCCTCGGTCCGGGCGTGCCGGGGTGGGATCGCCAGGCGCAGAACGTCGGAGACGGTGCCCGCGTACCGCGTCGCGACTGCCCGGGCCAGGGCGTGGATCTCGTCGCTGAGCACCGGCTCGGGCGAGACCACCTTGTGCAGGCGGGCGAGCGTGCCGACGTGCTCGCTGGCTCCGACCCGCTCCAGCAGGTAACCGTCGACGAGTTGCCCGGCGAACCGCACCCGTACGCGGACCCCCGGCTGTGCCGGCGCGTCCAGCGCCTCGGGAACGAGGTAGTCGAAAGGCCGGTCCAGGTGGGGCAGCGCCACCTCGACGCAGACCCGGGCCACCGGGAGCTGCGCAGCGAGCGGCGGGAGTGCCTGGTCCCGTGCGCGGGCAGCCTTCGTCGCCGCCCGCGCCCCCGCGCGCACGAGCTCCAGCTGCTCGGGCAGTTGCCCACCCCCACTGCTCACGCATGTTGTCCTACCAGAGCGCCCTGACCATCTGGTCATCCGCCGTTCGCGTGGCCACCCTGGCCATCCGCCAGATCCGCGTGTGATCCTGGCGCAGGGCGGCGCGAGGCGCCGCGGGCACGAGATCCGGGGGGATCCATGTCGCGCTGGAGCACGCGTGGTGCTGCGCTGGCGCTCGCCGTGGTGGTGAGCGCCGGCCTACCGACGTTGTCGCCCTCGCCCGCTCTGGCCGGGCCGACGGCCGTCGACGAACTGGTCGTCTCGGCACTGCGAACCCCGGTCGAGGCCCGCTACAGCGGTCGCGGCGGATGGGACATCGCGGTCAGCGAGATCAAGGCCCCCGCCAGCGCGGTCACCTACCGAACCGTGCACCCGCGCAACCTGGGTGCCCGCGGCGTCGACCATCCGATCCTGACGTGGGGCAACGGCACCAACAGCACGACCCTTGCCTACCCGGGGGTGTTCGAGCAGCTGGCGTCCTGGGGCTTCGTGGTGATCGGCTCGAACGATCTCACCCAGGGCAGCGGCGAGAGCATGCTCAGCGCCGTCCGCGAGCTGATCGCCGCCGACGCCGACCCCGCCAGTCCGTTCTTCGACGCCCTGGACACCGACAATATCGGCGCGCTGGGGCACTCGCAGGGCGCCGGCGGGGCGATCAACGCAGCGCTCAAGGCCGGTGGCCTGATCGACACGGTGGTGCCGATCAATCTGCCCGATCAGAACTTCGTCGGCGGGCCCGCTCGCTTCTCCGCCGCCGAGCTGCAGGCGTCGACCTTCCTGCTCGGCGGTGGAGCCGACACCCTGTTCGCCCCGCCGACCAGCTTGCGCGCCTACTACGAGCAGATGCCGCGGGTCGTGCTCGGGGTACTGCGCAATGCCGACCACCTGACGATCCAGTACTCCGGCGGCGGGTATCTGGGCTACCTCACGGCCTGGATGCGCTGGCAGTTGAGCGGCGACCGCCACGCCGCGCGCGCCTTCACCGGCGCCGACCCGGAGATGCGGCGCAACCCGCACTGGCAGGACCACCTCGCCAAGGGCGTGCTCTGACATCCGGGGACCACCAGCCCCACCGCAGTTACAGGCCTGCCGCACTCCGCAACGCGTCGACGCGGTCGGTGCGCTCCCAGGTGAAATCGGGCAGGTCCCGGCCGAAGTGCCCGTACGCCGCGGTCGGGGTGTAGATCGGGCGCAGCAGATCCAGGTCGCGGATGATCGCGGCCGGGCGCAGGTCGAAGACTCCTGTGACGGCGTCCTGGATCTTGGCCGGCTCGACGTTGTGGGTGCCGAAGGTCTCGACGAAGACCCCGACGGGGTGTGCCTTGCCGATCGCGTAGGCCACCTGCACCTCGCAGCGCCCGGCCAGCCCGGCCGAGACGACGTTCTTGGCGACCCAGCGCATCGCGTAAGCGGCGGAGCGGTCGACCTTGGACGGGTCCTTGCCGGAGAAGGCCCCGCCGCCGTGGCGGGCCATGCCGCCGTAGGTGTCGACGATGATCTTGCGTCCGGTCAGGCCGGCGTCGCCCATCGGGCCACCGACCACGAACTTGCCGGTCGGGTTGACCAGCAGGCGGTACCCGGAGGTGTCGATGTCCAGGCCCTCGAGCTCGGGGGCGACGACGTGCTCGGCGATGTCCGGGGCGAGCAGGGTCTTGAGGTCGATGTCGTCGGCGTGCTGGCTGGAGACCACGACGGTGTCCAGGCGTACGGGGCGGTCCCCGTCGTACTCGATGGTGACCTGGGTCTTGCCGTCCGGGCGCAGGTACGGGACGAGCCCGGACTTGCGGACCTTGGACAGACGTAGCGCGAGGCGGTGCGCGAGCTGGATCGGCAGCGGCATCAGCGCGGGGGTGTCGTTGCAGGCGTAACCGAACATCAGCCCCTGGTCCCCGGCGCCCTGGCGGTCGAGTTCGTCGACGCCCTCGCCTTCGCGGGATTCGTAGGCGTCATCGACGCCCTGGGCGATGTCCGGGGACTGCGAGCCGATCGAGACCGAGACGCCGCAGGAGGCGCCGTCGAAGCCCTTCTTGGAGGAGTCGTAACCGATCCCCAGCACGCACTCACGCACGATCGTGGGGATGTCCGCGTAGCCACCGGTGGTGACCTCACCGGCGACGTGCACCTGGCCGGTGGTGATCAGCGTCTCGACGGCGACCCGGCTGCGCGGGTCCTCCTTGAGCAGGGCGTCCAGGATCGAGTCGCTGATCTGGTCGGCGATCTTGTCCGGGTGGCCCTCGGTGACGGATTCCGAGGTGAACAGGCGACGAGACACAACGCTCCCCAGGTGATGCGGCGGTAGGCCACGGCAGCGGCCAGGACGGGTCAGAATTCCCGCGGAAGTCTACTGTCCGCAGCGCGCCCCACCCGACGGACGCGTCGGCTGGTGATCAACGTTGCGGTACGCGGGACGGCCTGCGCCCAATTTGTCGCCACACGCGTCACAGCCTTGCTCAGGAGCCGACGGATTGCGGGCCCCGGACCAGGCGCCCTGGCAGCGCCCCGGTGCGCTCACCGCCCGCATAGGTCTCGACTCCAGCCACGAAGGTGTGCCGGTAACCGTGGGCAGGCTGCAGGAACCGGCGCCCACCGGCGGGAAGGTCGTGGTGGATCACCGGGGCGGTCAGCCCGACCTCGTCGAGGTCGATCAGGTTGAGGTCGGCGCGGTAGCCCGGGGCGAGGACGCCGCGGTCCTGCAGGGCGACGGTGCGCGCGGTGGCGCGGCACTGGCGCTCGACGAGCCACTCGATCGGCAGCCGCCCGCTCGCCCGGTCCCGGCCCCAGTACGCGAGCAGGTAGGTCGGGAAGCCGCCGTCGCAGATCGTCCCGACGTGCGCGCCGCCGTCGGACAGGCCCGGCACGGCGCAGGGGTGGACGAGCATCTCCCGGACCACGTCGAAGTTCCAGTCCAGGTAGTTCGCGGCCGGGATGTAGAGCAGCCCGGTGCCCTCGCCCGCCAGCATCACCTCCAGCGCCAGCTGCGCCGGGCTGACCCCGGCGGCAGCGGCGCGGGCATCGATCGCGTCGGCGCGCGCCGGCTCGTACTGCGGCGGGTTGCCCAACTCGACCATGCGATCGAACAGGGCGACCACGGAGCTGCCGAACTTCGTCGGGTCGGGCGTGCCGGTCCCGGCGGCGAGCAGCCGCTCCCGGAAGCCCGGGTCGCGCAGCGCGGCGACCTGCTCGGCGTGCGGACGGGCCGCGATATCGGCGAAGACCGGGTTGAACAGGAACGGGTGCAGCGTGGCCTGCAGGCCGAGCATCAGCCCGACCGCGCGCGGCGCCACCTGCGCGGTCATCTGCACGCCGGCGTCGCGGGCGGCCTGCATCCGCTCCAGGATGTCCAGGACCGGGACCCGCCGATCCGGCCGCGCGAAGGCCAATGTCTGAAGCAGCGTCAGGGACAGCGGACGCCCGCAGCTGCGGGCGACGCGGTGCACCAGGTCCCACTCGGCGTCGAGGTCGTCGAAGTCCGAGAGCAGTTGCAGCACACCGGTGCCGGCGCGCGCCAGGGCGCCGGCAATGCCCACCAGCTCCTCGACCTCTGCAGTCAGCGACGGGGTCGGCTCCCCGGTGCTGGAGCGGTGATTGGTCGAGCGCGACGTGGTGAAGCCGAGCGCGCCGGCCCGGATTCCCTCCTCCACGATCGCCGACATCGCCGCGATGTCCGCGGGGGTCGCCGGTTCGCCGGCTGCCCCCCGGTCCCCCATCACGTGCACCCGCACCGGGCCGTGCGCGACCTGCGCCGCGAAGTCGACATCGTGCGGCAGCGCCTCGAGCGCATCGAGGTACTGCGGGAACGACTCCCACGTCCACGGCAACCCCTCGTGCAACGCGGTGCCGGGGATGTCCTCGACGCCTTCCATCAACGCGATCAGCCGGTCGTGCTCGCTCGGGTGCACGGGGGCGAAGCCGACCCCGCAGTTGCCGAACACCACCGTGGTCACACCCTGCGGGGAGGACGGCGCGAGCTGGGAGTCCCAGGTGGCCTGGCCGTCGTAGTGGGTGTGGATGTCAACCCACCCGGGGGCGACCAGCAGCCCGTCGGCATCGATCTCGCGGTGCCCGCGTCCCTCCAGGCGCCCCACCGCGGCGACCCGCCCGTCGCGGATCGCCACATCGGCGGTGCGCAGCGGGGCACCGGTGCCGTCGGCGAGGGTCCCGCCGCGCACCACGACGTCGAAGGGGTGGTCATGTTCGCGGGTCATCGAACGCCTCCGCTCAGAAGGTGATCAGCGGGGAGCCGCTGCTCTTCTCGACGATGAAGTTGAGGAAGAAGAAGCCGAAGAACAGTGTGTTGGCGACCAAGGCACCGTAGACCCACTTCGGCGGCCGAGCCGGTCGCGGCAACTTCGAGTTCAGGTACATGATCGCGAACGGGAAGATCAGCGCGCCGGCGTTGGCCACGTTGGCCGAGTACTGGATCAGAGTCGCCGGCTGGGTCAGCGTGGTGATGTACCCGATGGTCACCAGCAGGACGACCATGAAGGGGAAGTAGAAACGCCGCAGGTCGCCCCCGCTGGCTCGGTTCAACGCGGGGCTGATGTTCGCGGCGTCGGTGGCGTTGCGCACCAAGGCTTCGAAGATGCCGAGCTGGGTGTCGAAGAAGATCAGGAACCCGATGAACAGCGTGGCATAGAAGAGCCAGCGGCCGTACTCGGCGCCGAGCACGGTGGCGGCGAACGTGTCGACGTTGGCCGCGGTCGGCGAGGTCCCGGACGATGCCGCCAGGTGGAACATCAGAATGGTGGGCAGGAGCATCCCGATGATCGCCCCGGGCAGGAAGACCCCGTACATGTCCAGGCGCAGCAGGCGCATCCAGCGCGTCCAGCGGGCCGCGTTGAGCTCGTTGTCGGGGAAGGCGAAGCCGACGGTCCGCACCGTGCACCTGCCGCCGCGCACGCCGGTCAGCGCGCCGACCCGGTGGCCCATGCCGTAGCCCTTGTCCCGGTAGTGGCTCATGAAGAACCAGTTCAGTCCGGCAGCCAGGGCGGTGAACCCGGCGAGCGCGCCGAGGTTGGTCGCGGACACCCCGTCGGGCGGCATCGCCGGGGTGACCAGGCCGCGGACGCCCTCCCACCACACCGAGGCGGGCACGACGAGGATGCACAGGATCAGCAGGAACGACAGCTGCACGGTGATCAACGTGGCGTTGATCAGCTCCATGCCCCGGGTGATCCGGCGGAAGGTGAGCGTGAGCACCAACACTGCCCCGAGCAGGGCGAAGGTCAGCAGATTCACGCGGCCCGAGTCGGCCGGCGTGGCGACGCGTCCTTCCACGAGGGCGAACAGCCCCTTGGCGGCGGCTTTGGCCCACCCGCCGAGGATGAATGCGAAGAAGATCGCGAACAGCGACAACGGCACCCACAACAGCCGCCCCGGGGGCACCCGGGCGAATCCGACCACCGGCACCTCGCCGGTCGCGATCACGTACCGGCCGAGCTCGACGTTGTAGATGGTCTGCAGCACTGCCGCGACGGTGATGATCCAGCCGATCCCGATGAAACCGAACTGCCCGACCGTGAGCGGGCCCAGCAGCCACTCACCGCCGCCGATGGCGACCCCCAGTGCGATCACTGACGGGCCGAGCGCGTACCGCAGGATCTCTCGGCGGCCGACCTGCGGTACCCCCCACACCTCCTCCGGAGTCGGCAGGTCCGCCATCTCCAGCGGCGGGCGGGACACCCCGAGCGGGAAGGTCCCGGCCGGCGGGGCGTCATCAGGCGGGGAGACTGAGGGGTCCAGAACCTGGCTCATCGCGCTCTCCTGACGGGTCAGCAGTTGCGGGGCCTGATCAATCTGCCGTCCAACCCCGAGCGGGCGCCAGACCTGCACACGCCCATGCGTCGCACCCGCTACAGATGGCGAAGGTGTGGGCCGCCGGCCAACGAGCTATCCGGCGGCGAGCCCGGCCGCAAGCCGGGCGACGTGGCCGGTGGCGCCGATCGCGTCGTACTCGCCGGCGGCACGTTCGAGCTGCCGCGGGTCCTCGCTCAGCCGGGCTCCCTGCTCGGCCAGGAAGGCGGTGTAGGTCCTCGCGCCGATCTCGGCGGCGATGGCCGAACCGGTCGCGACCGCCGCGCGGGCGGCGTCCAGATCGGCCGCCTGCGCGGCGGTCTTGCGCAGGACGCGGGCATGGACCGCCCGGGTCAGGCACCCGTAGACCCGGGCACCCTGGCGGTCGGCGACCGCGACCGCCTCGTCTGCGGCGGCCCGCGCCGACTCCGCGTCCGCCAGCGCCAGGTGGGTGCGGGCCAGGTGGGCGAGCAGGCTCGACTCCTCCTGCAGACCGGAGCGGTGCTTGCGGGCCTGGGCGAGCGCGTCGGTGAAAACCGTGGCCGCCTCGTCTGCCGAGCCGCGCAGCAGCAGCACGACTCCGAGGGCCTGCCGCGCCCGGATTGCCGCGGTCAGGTTGCCGGAGTCGGTCGCCAGCGCGTGTGCCTGCCGGGCCGCCGTTGCTGCTTTGTCGAGATCGTTCTGATTTCCCGTCAGGTCAGCCAGGTAGGCGCGCTGGGCGAGGTTCCAGGACTGCCACTCCGCCACCGGCCGCTTCTGGAACAGCGCGTCCGCATGTTCCACCTTCTGCCGCGCCTCAACGAGCCGGCCGGCGGACATCAGCAGCATCGACTGCATGAACACCGCGCTGTCATGGACGCTGTAGCCGAACTGTGCCATGCCTGTGCGGACGTCGCCTTCGCACAGCGCAAAGAGTTCCTCGAGCAGCGCGAGCCCCGCACCCGGCGGACCGGTGTAGGACAACGCCAAACACATCCCGAAACGCGCCGGGGCCCGTAGGCCGGGCTCACCGATTTGATCGCTGTACCGACACGCCTCTCGGTAGGAGGCAACGCTGCCGGTCCCGTCGCCGCCCATGACCCGGGCGACCCCGTCGGCGATCGACAACCCGGAAAGCAGGCCCGGTTCCTGCAGGCGTTGCGCGACCGGACGGGCCTCGGCGAAGAGCTGCTCGGTTTCGGCGCTGTCCATGCCGGTGCGGGCGCCCAGGCGCAGCAGCAGCGTCCGCGCGCGCACGCCGAGCGCGAGAACGTCCTCGGTCTCCGGCAGGCCACGCAGGTGGTCGATGACCGAACGGAACTGCCGCATGGCCTCATCGAAGTTGCCGTACATCGCGCGGATCCCGGCCCGCAACTGCCAGCGCGCCGCCTCCAGCGGCTCGCCCGCCGCCTCGAAGTGGCGGGCGACCAGCGCGGCGTTCTCCTCCTCCCGGCTGGGGTCCGAGCCGGGCACGGCGAGCGCGACCGCATGGTGCACCCGCCGGCGGGCGGCGCCGAGGAGCGTGCCGTAAGCGACCTCCTGGGTGAGGGGGTGCCAGAACCGGTACTCACCCGGCGTCTCGGTCTCCTGGACAAGCTCCGCGGCGCGCAGCGCGTGCAGGCCGTCGAGCAGTTCGACATCGCTCAGCCCGCTGACGTGCAGCAGCACCGCCTCGGAGAAAACCCGTCCGATCACCGCGGCCGCCTGCAGGATCGCCTTCTCCCGGCTGCCGAGCCGGTCGATCCGGGCCGCGAGGACGGCCTGCACCGTCGGCGGCACGCGTAAGTCCTCGAGCGGGCGGGTGAGGGCGTACGCACCGGGCTCGCCGCGGACGAAGCCGCCGTCCACCAACCCGCGGACGAGCTCCTCGGCGAAGAACGGGTTGCCCCCCGCCCGCACGCACAGGGCTTCGGTGAGCGTTGCCATCTCCGGTCCCGGGCCGAGCCGGGCCGCTATCAGTTCCCCGACCGCTCGGTCGTCCAGCGGTGCGAGCGGGAGCTGGCGGTAGTAGGAGTGATTGGTCCAGGGCGCGACGAACTCCGGACGGAAGTTCACCACCAACATCGTCCGGCTGCCGGGGAACGACGGCAGCCAGGCATGCAGGAACGCCACGCTCTCGGCGTCGAACAGGTGCAGATCCTCGAGCAGGAACAGCACGGCCTGCTCCTGTGAGCGCTTCTGGGTCACCCGGCGCAGCACGTCGAGCATCCGCCGGCGGCGGGCGTCCGCGCCGAGCTGCGGCACCGGTATCGCCGGATCGGGAACGGCGAGGAAGTCGAAGACCAGCGCGAGCTCGGGCTCCAGGCCCGGGTCGAGCGCGAGGACGCGGGTCGCGACCTTCGCCCGCACCTGCGCCGCGGTGTCCTCGGAGGTGACCAGGAAGTAGTTCCGGAACAGCCCGACGATGGGCAGCAGAGCCACCTCGCGGGCGTGGGAGACCCCCGCCGTGCGGCGCACGACGAAGCCACTGGTCTCGGCGTACGACGCCAGTTCCTCACAGAGCCGACTCTTGCCCGCGCCGGCCTCCCCGACCAACCCGACGACCTGGGCGTTGCCGTGGCGCGCCCGGTCGAGCGCCGCCTGCAGGGTCGCAAGTTCTTCGTCGCGGCCCACCAGGCGGGTGGAGCCCGCCGGACGCGGGGCAACGCCCGGCCCGTCCTGGAGCACGAACACGCGGAGCGGGTCCTGCGCGCCCTTGACCGTCATCTCACCCCGGTCCAGAACCGGGAACTGACCGGCGACGAGCGCCGCGGTGTAGGCGCTCAGGTTCACCGTCCCGACCTCGGCGAGCCCTTCCATCCGTTGCGCCAGCCCCACGGTGTGCCCGATGGCGGTGTACCCGGCGCCGCCGACGGCACCGGCCACGACCTCGCCGGAGTTCAGCCCCACCCGCACGCCGAGCTCCAGGCGGTGCCGGGCCCGCACGCCCTCGGCGTACCCGCGGGCGTCGGCGACCAGCCGCAGCGCGGCCAGGCAGGCCCGGCGCGCATGGTCCTCCTGCGCGACCGGAGCCCCGAACAGGGCCATCACCCCGTCGCCGGTGAACTTGTCCACCGTCCCACCGACGTGCTCGACGGCCTCGCGGCACAGCGCGACCAGGCCCTCCATGATTTGCGCCCACTCGTCCGGGTCCAGACTCTCCGCCAGGTCCATCGAACGGGCGACGTCGGCGAACAGCACCGTGACCTGTTTGCGTTCGCCTTCCGGCGGCGACAAGGCCGGCGCAGATCCGGACGCCGCGAAAGCCGTCTCCGCTGGTCCGAGCGAGGCACCGCAATCGGCACAGAACTTCGCCGCTACCCCCACCGGCTCGCCGCACGCGGGGCAGCACCGTGCCAACGCCGCGCCGCACTCGCTGCAGAACTTCGCCCCCGCCCGGTGCTTCGAGTCGCAGGCCGGGCACGCGGCGCTCACGTGCGGACCCGAACCCGAGGCGGCATGGCCGATAGCGAAGCGGACGGCGCATCGACCGTCAACGCCCCGCGCGGAGCGCATCCAGCAGTCAGTCAGCGAGGCGGGCGAGCGCGAGATCCCAGACGACGTCGGCCAGGGCCGCCTTGAGCCCGCGGGGGACCTGGGTCGTCGAGCCGTCCAGGCCCAGGATCACGGCGGCGTTGTCGGGGGCGCCGAACGTGAGGGACTCCCCTACCTCGTTGACCACGAGCAGGTCGCACCGTTTGCGGGCCAGCTTGGCGCGGCCGTGCTCCAGCACCGACCCGCTGCCGTCCCCGGTCTCGGCGGCGAAGCCCACGATCACCTGGCCGGGGCGGCTTCGCTCCGCGCACAACTCGGCCAGCACATCGGGATTGCGGACCAACGCGACGGGCGCCGGATCGGCGTCGGACTTCTTGATCTTGGCGTCAACTCGCTGCGCCGGCCGGAAATCGGCCACGGCCGCGCACATGACGACCACGTCGGCGTCGGTCGCGGCCTCGCGCACCGCGGCCCGCAGGTCCAGGGCGCTGCCGACCCGGACCACCTTGGCACCGGCCGGGTCGGGCAGGTCGACGTTGGCCGCGACCAGGGTGACCTCGGCGCCGCGGGCAATCGCGGTTTCGGCCAGCGCGTAACCCTGCCGTCCGGTCGAGCGGTTGCCGAGGAAGCGCACCGGGTCCAACGGTTCGCGGGTGCCACCGGCGGAAACGACCACGCGGCGTCCGGTCAGATCCGCCGCCGACCCGCCGCGCGCGAGCAGGCGCAGCGCGGCGGCGTGGATGGCCGCGGCTTCAGGCAGCCGGCCCGGTCCGGTGTCGGCGCCGGTGAGCCGGCCCGAGGCCGGGTCGAGCACGATCGCCCCACGGCGCCGCAAGGTGGCCACGTTCTCCACCGTGGCCGGGTGCTCCCACATCTCGGTGTGCATCGCGGGCGCGAACAACACCGGGCAGCGGGCGGTCAGCAGCGTCGCGGTGAGCAGGTCGTCCGCGCGCCCGCCGGCGGCCCGCGCAAGCAGGTCCGCGGTGGCGGGAGCGACGACGACGAGGTCGGCCTGCTGGCCGAGCCGCACGTGCGGGACCTCGTGCACCTCGTCCCAGACCGAGTTCGAGACCGCCTTGCCCGATAGTGCCGCCCAGGTGGCCGCTCCGACGAACTTCAGCGCGGCCTCGGTCGGGATGACCCGGACGTCGGCGCCGTCCTCGGTGAAGCGGCGCAGGAGTTCACAGGCCTTGTACGCAGCAATGCCGCCGGCCACCCCGAGAACGATCCGGGGTCGGTCGGCGGCAGCGGCCACTACAGGCATGCCCGTGCTCAGACGGTGGTGGGCTCGAGGGGCTCGGCGGTCAGCAGACCGGCGTTGATCTCGCGCATCGCGATCGAGAGCGGCTTCTCGTGCACGTGGGTCTCCACGAGCGGGCCGACGTACTCCAGCAGGCCCTCGGAGAGCTGGGAGTAGTAGGCGTTGATCTGGCGTGCGCGCTTGGCCGCGTACGAGACCAGTCCGTACTTGGAGTCGGTCGCTTCGAGCAGCTCGTCGATCGGGGGGTTGGTGATGCCCTCGGGCGAGGCGAAGGTTCCAGACACGAAGCACGCCTTTCACTGAATTGCGCAGGTCAGACGTCCGGCGCTCGGGTCAAGGCTAACAGCTCGGCGACCACATCCTGGACGGAGGTGTTCACCAGCGTGATGTCGAATTCGGCTTCGGCGGCCAGTTCCTCGCGGGCGACGACCAGCCGGGCCTCGATCACGTCGGCCGCCTCGGTGCCCCGCCCGGTGAGGCGGCGCACCAGCTCGTCCCAGCTCGGCGGAGCCAGGAAGACCAGCAGCGCCTCCGGCATCGCCTCCTTGACCTGCCGGGCGCCCTTGAGCTCGAGTTCGAGCAGGACCGGTTCGCCCTGGGCCAGCCGGTCGAGCACCGGCAGCTTCGGGGTGCCGTAGAGGTTCCCGGCGAACTCCGCCCACTCCAGCAGGTCACCGGCGGCGACCATCGCTTCGAACTCGGCCCGATCGGTGAAGTAGTAATGGACCCCGTGGGTCTCCCCCGGACGCGGGAACCGGGTCGTCACCGAGACCGAGAGCCACAGGTCCGGCTCGGCGGAGCGCAGGTGATTGAGCATCGTCGACTTGCCGACCCCGGAGGGACCGGAGAGCACCAGCAGGCGCGGACGGTTGCCGCTGCGTGCGGAAGTCCCGGAAGTCACCACGTTGCCTTCGACTGACGGGCGCGGATCGTGGTCAGGCGCCGAAGTCGCGTTGCAGGGCGGCAATCTGGTTGGTCCCCAGTCCCCGGACCCGGCGGGTCTCGGAAATGCCGAGGCGCTCCATCGTCTGCTTGGCGCGGACCTTGCCGACGCCGGGCATCGACTCCAGCAGGGCCGAGACCTTCATCTTGCCGACGATCTCGTTGTTCTGGCCCTCCTTGATGACCTCGGCCAAGGTGGCGCCGCCGTGCTTGAGCCGGTTCTTCACCTCGGCACGTTCCCGCCGCGCGATCGCGGCCTTTGCCAGTGCGGCAGCACGCTGCTCGGGAGTCAGCGGGGGAAGAGCCACGGCCAGGTCACCTCGACATCGTTCGAACGGACACACGATCAGGGGGTTTCATCAGCCGCTGGCGGCCGATGAGCTACGACGGTTGAACCTAGCGACATCGGACGGGACCGGGCAACGCGAGGGTTGAGGCTCCCCCGCCGACGGGAGCGGGAAGCACCGTCGAAGGATGGGGCGCTGACGCTACCGCAGCGCCGCCGCATACTGCTCGGCGGCCCGGGCCGCTGCGGCACCGAGCCGAGCCCGGTCGGGGCCGGCGGCGAGCACCTCGCGGGAGACGCTGGGCAGGACATGGCGAGCGACCGGACCGAACAGGCGCCGCAGGTCAGCTGCTCCCCCGCCCTGAGCACCGAGCCCGGGCACCAGCAGCGGACCGTTGACCGCAAGATCTTCGGCGGTGTCGCCGATCGTGGCCCCGACCACGACCCCGACGCTGCCCTGCGGCTGGGCCCCGGCGTTGCAGGCCGCCACCTGGGCCAGCATCGTTCCCGCGACGGTCTGGCCCGTCGCAGTGCGAGCGTGCTGGACCTGCGGGCCTTCGGGGTTGGACGTCAGCGCCAGCACGAACACCCCGCCGTCGTGGGTGCGCGCAAGGTCGAGAAACGGTTGCAGAGAACCGAAGCCGAGATAGGGCGAGACGGTCAAGGCGTCCGAGCACAGCGGGCTCGCCGGGTCGAGGTAGGCCTGCGCGTAGGCCGCTGCGGTGGAGCCGATATCGCCGCGTTTCACGTCGGTCACGACCAATAACGATGCGGCCCGGGCATCGGCGATGACCCGTTCCAGCGCCGCGACGCCGGCCGCGCCGAATCGCTCGAAGAACGCCGACTGCGGCTTGACCGCCGGGACCCGACCGGCCAACGCCTCGACCACGGCGCGACCGAAGCGTTCGGCGCCGGCGGCGTCGTCGTTCAGCCCCCAGTCGGCCAGCAGCGGTGCGTGCGGATCGATGCCGACACACAGTGGCCCATGCGCTTGCACACCGGCCCACAGGCGGGCTCCGAAGGTCTCCCCCATGGCCGTTCCTTTCCGTCCAGGGCAGCGTACGGTCTGCAGCCGCTCCGGCCCGGACTCAGGCCGCGGGGCCCGCTTGAGCGCCGAACGCGCAGGCGAGGCGCTCGTCCTCCGCAGTCACGTGGACCTGATCGCCGGGACTGAGTCCGAGGTGGCGGGCCTCGCCGCGCGTTACCTGCGCACTGACGTTCTCGCCGGCGTCGGTATCGAGTTCGATGCGGACCTCGAAGCCGAGATGGGTGATGCGGCGGACCCGGGCGGGCACTGACGCCGACTCAGGAAAGCGGGACAGCCGCAGATCGTGCGGACGCACCAGCCGGCCGTGCAGGCGGGCGACCGGGCCGAGGAAGCGGAAGACGAATTCCGTCGCCGGGTTGTCGTAGACCTCGCGTGGAGAACCGAACTGCTCGATGCGCCCGGCGTTCATCACCGCGATGTGGCCCGCGACGTCCATCGCCTCCTCCTGGTCGTGGGTGACCAACACGGTGGTGACGTGGACCTCGTGGTGCAGGCGACGCAACCACGAGCGCAGCTCGTCACGGACCTTGGCGTCCAGCGCACCGAACGGTTCGTCCAGCAGGAGAACCTTGGGGTCCACGGCGAGCGCCCGGGCCAGGGCCATTCGCTGGCGCTGCCCGCCGGAGAGTTGGTCGGGAAAGCGTGCGCCGTAGCCGGCCAGCCCGACGATTCCGAGCAGTTCGTCGACGCGGGCGTCGATCTCGATCTTCGGCCGCTTACGGATCGTCAGACCGAAGGCGACGTTGTCCCGCACGGTCATGTGTTTGAACGCGGCGTAATGCTGAAACACGAAACCGATGCCCCGGCCCTGCGGGCGGATCGCGGTCACGTCCTGCCCGGAGATAACCACCGCGCCGGCGTCGGGATCCTCCAGCCCGGCGATGATGCGCAGCAACGAGGTCTTGCCCGACCCGGAGGGACCCAGCAGCGCCGTCAACGACCCGTCAGGAATGGTCAGCGACACGTCGTCGAGGGCCTTGAAGCTCCCGTAGAACTTCGTCACGTTCTGCACGGTGATCACTTGATGGCCCTTCGTTGGGGTCTGTTGCCGTATGCGGCGAAGCGGCGGGATGGATCGCAAGGCGGAGGAGGAGCCCGATGCGGAGCATCGGGCGACGACGACAACGCCGCGAGGCGCCCGCCGAGCGCCGCAGATGGTGACGAACGATCCCGACGAAGGGTCATCTAAGACGCTCCTTCTGGCGGTTCACGACGGTCATCAGCAGCAAGGTGATCAGGGCAAGGGTCATCAGCAAGGTCGCGGCTGAGAAGGCCCCGAAGGTGTTGCGGTCATCGACATAGCGGGCGTGCACGAGCAACGTCAGGGTCTGGGAATCCCCCGGCACGCCACCGGACACGATGATCACCGCCCCGAACTCCCCGAGCGCGCGGGCGACGGTCAGGACGATCCCGTAGATCAGGCCCCAGCGGATCGAGGGCAGCGTGATCCGGGTGAACGTCTGCCAGCGCGAGGCGCCGAGGGTGGCCGCGGCCTGCTCCTGCTCGTCCCCGATCTCGTGCAGAACCGGTTCGACCTCGCGCACCACGAACGGCAACGTGACGAACAGCGTCGCGAGCACCATGCCGGGTAGCGAGAAGATGATCCGGAACCCGCTTTCCGCGAGGCCGCCGAACCAGCCATTGACGCCCCACAGCAGCAGCAGCGAGACACCGACGATCACCGGGGACACCGCGAACGGCAGGTCGACGATGGCCTGGACGATGCCCCTGCCGCGACGGTGCCAACGAGAAGCGGGGCCTCGCGCCAGCGCGAGGGCCACCACCACCCCGAAGACCACGTTCAGTGGAACCACGATCGCGACGATGATCAGGGAGAGGTGCAGGGCCGAGATGGCGGCGGGGGTGGAGATGGACTCGGCAAAAGCGGTCCACCCATCCTCGAACGTGCGCCAGAAGATGATGCCGAGCGGTACCGCGAGCAGGATGCCCAGGTAACCCAGGGCCAGCAGACGCAGCGTCAGACGGGTCGTGGTCGAGGTGTGCATGCCTCAGTCCTCGTGCCGGCGGGCGGTCCGGGACCCGACGAAGCGCAGCAGCATCAAGACCGCGAACGCGATCGCCAGCAGAACGACCGACACCGCGGCCGCATTGACCGGCCGATCGACCTCGATCTGCTGGGCGATGTACTGCGAGGCCACCTGGGTGTCCTTCGGGATGCCGCCGCCGATCAGCACGACCGAGCCGAACTCTCCGATCGCGCGGGCGAAGGCGAGACCGGCACCGGAGAACAGCGCCGGCGCCAGGGCGGGGGCGATGATCTTGCGGAAAATCGTCAGATTCGATGCCCCGAGGGAGGCGGCGGCCTCCTCGGCCTCCCGGTCGACCTCCATCAGGACCGGCTGCACGGTGCGCACGACGAAGGGCAGCGTGACGAACAGCAGCGCGATGATCACCGCGGGTTTGGTCGCCACCAGATTGATCCCGATCGGACTGCGCGGGCCGTAGAGGCCGAGCAGCACGATGCTGGCCACAATCGTGGGCAGCGCGAACGGAAGATCGATCAACGCATTGACGATGTCCTTGCCGCGGAAGTCGTCGCGGACCATCACCCAGGCGATCAGCGTGCCGACCACCACATTGATCGCGGCGACGAGCAGCGAGACTCCCAGGGTGAAGGTGAGGGCGGCCTTGGCCGAGGGTGTGGTGACCGCGTCCCAGAGCCCGTCGGGTCCGTTCTCGACCGACTTCGCGGCCACCGCCGCGAGCGGCAGCAACACGATGATGCTGAGCCACATCGTGGCCACGCCGAGCCCCAGGGGCCCGATGCCGCCGACCGCAGGCCCCCTGCGGCGGCGAGCTGTCACCGGTGACGTCGGGGGCGTCGGGGGCGTCGAGGGCGCCGCAACCTCCGTCACCGTCATGCGGCTGTCTTCGCCACGCGCTTCGCGCTCGCGGTACTCATGGTTCGCTCACGCTCCTCACTCGTTCCTCGCTCGCTCGCGTCGCGAACGGAGCCGCCGGTGCCCATGGCATGCCACTCGCTGCGTCCGCTGTTCGCTCGGCCTCCTCGCTCGTTCCTCGCTCGCTCGGCTCGCTCACGGTGCTCGGTCATGCTGTCGCGTCTTCGTAGATCGCCGCGATGAGCCCGTTCTCCGGGTCGAAGAGCTCACCGTTGAGCTTGTCCCAGCCGCCGACCTCGTCGATCTTGTAGAGCTTGCTCGGCGCGGGGAACTCGCTCGCGAACTCTGCACCGATGGCCGGATTGACCGGGCGGAACCCAGCTTCTGCCCACAGACGCTGGCCGGCGTCGGAGTAGAGGAAGGCAGCGAAGGCCTCGGCGGCCGGGCGGCTCTTCGTCGTGTTGATGATCGCGAAGGGGTTTTCGATGAGCAGCGTTGTCGGCGGAGTGATGTAGTCGATCTCCTCACCGTCGCCCTCGATCAGGATCGCCTCGTTCTCGTAGCTGAGCAGGACGTCGCCGGTGCCGGCCAGGAACAGTTCGGTGGCCTCGCGTGCGGACTTCGGCTGGCCCGCCAGGTTGTCGACCAAGCCCCTGACGAGGTCCAGCCCGGCGGTCTGGTCGGCGCCGCCGTTGCTCTTCCACAGGTACGGCGCGAGCAGGTTCCATTTGGCCGAGCCCGAGCTGAACGGGTTGGGGCTGACGATGCTGACGTCTTCGCGGACCAGGTCGTCCCAGTCGTCGATGCCCTTGGGGTTGCCCTCGCGCACGATCAGCGTGACGACCGAACTCGCGGGCACACCCCGGTACTGCCCGTCCTTCCATGTCGGGTCGACCAGGCCGGCCTGGACCAGGCGGGTGACGTCGGGCTCGAGGGAAAACAGCACCAGGTCGGTCGGCAACCCGGCCTCGACCTTGCGCGACTGGTCACCGGAGGCGCCGTAGGACTGACTGAAAAAGACTCCGGTGCCTTCCGGGGTGGCGTTGAACGCCGGGATCAGCTTGTCGAAGCCGACCTTGGGCACCGCGAAGGCCACCAGCGCGAGCTGGCCGCCCGCACCGCCGGTCGGTACGGCGGAGGCCCCCGGGGCGGGCGCCGCGGGTGCGCCACCGGCGACGTCGCTGGCTCCACCGGCGCAGGCGGTGAGCATGAGGGCTCCGGCCAGCGGCAGGAACAGACGGGTCAGGGGCAGACGGCTCAGGGACCGGGAGCGGCGTGGGCTACTAAACATAAGCGACAGTATTAGGTTTGTTTCATCCCGTGTCCAGTAAGTCGACGTTGTTAGGTGGGTTACGTGTCGCGGGCGGGCCGTGCGATCCGGCGTACCAGCCCCGGCCCGCCGTAGATCAGCCCCGTGTAGAGCTGCACGAGCTTGGCTCCGGCGTCGAACATGCGGGTGGCGCCGTCGGGGTCGGCGATGCCGCCCACCCCGATGACCGGCAGGGCGCCGGCGGCTTCCTTCGTCACGAAGGCCACCGTGCGCAGAGCCATGGCGTGCACCGGGCGCCCGGACAGCCCCCCGGTTTCCGCGGCCTTGTCCTGATCCCCCGGGTGCAGGCCGGCCCGGGTGATGGTGGTGTTGGTGGCGATGATCCCGGCGACCCCGCGCTCCAGGCAGACCTCGATCACCTCGGCAACGGCGGAGTCGGTCAGGTCCGGGGCGATCTTCACCAGCAGCGGCGTCGGACCCCGGTGACCCGCCTCCGACACGGTGTGGGCCCGCAGCGCCTGCAGGATCTCGTCGAGCGCCGCCTTGTCCTGCAGGTCGCGAAGGCCCGGGGTGTTCGGAGAGCTGACGTTGACCGCGATGTAGTCGGCGTAGGGCAGCAAGACCTTGAGCGAGGCGAGGTAGTCCCCCGTCGCCTCGGCGACCGGGGTGATCTTGGACTTGCCGAGGCTGATGCCGATCGGGATTGATGGTGGTCCCAGGGCTGCCAGGCGGGCGGCCATGGCCTGGGCGCCGCCGTTGTTGAAGCCCATCCGATTGATGATCGCCTCGGACTCGACGAGGCGGAACATCCGCGGCGCCGGGTTGCCCGGCTGCGGGTGCCAGGTGACGGTGCCGACCTCGACGAAACCGAAGCCGAGCGCGGTCCAGGCCGGGATCGCGACGGCGTTCTTGTCCATCCCGGCCGCCAGGCCCACCGGGTTCGGGAACCGGATCCCGAACACCGTGGTCGGGTTCGACGGTCGCGGCAGGCGGGCCAGCACGCCGCGCCCGGCGGCCGTCCCGCCGAGGGCCGCGAGCGCCTTCAGCGTCCGGTCGTGCGCGGTCTCGGCGTCGCCCTGGGCGAACAGCGCCCGCCGCAACACCTGCTCGTACAGCACCCTCAGCCCCCCAGCCCATCCGTAGCGTCCGAAGAAGTGGCTGCAATAGCGACCGCTTCTTCGGACGTCCGCGAGAGACAAGCCGTAGCGTCCGAAGAAGTGGCTGCAATAGCGACCGCTTCTTCGGACGCAAGCGGAGGGGTCATGCGCGGGCGGCGTTCAGGGCGGCGGCGTACTCCTGCAGCGAGCGCACCCCGATGTCCCCGCGCAGCAGCGCCTCGATGCCCTGAACGGCTGCGGCCAGACCCGGCACCGTCGTGACGCAGAGCGTGTTCGAGCCGACGGCGGCCGTACGGATGTCCCAGCCGTCGACGCGCGAGCCGACGCCGAACGGGGTGTTGACGATGATCGCGACCTCGCCGTTCTGAATACGCGTCACGATCGTCGGCTCACCGTCGGGCCAGCGCGCCGTGGCCGGGCCGGGCCCGTGGTGACCCTTGCGCACGACCGTGGCGGTGACGCCGTTACGGCGCAGCACCTCCGCGGTGCCCTGGGTCGCGAGGATCTCGAAGCCGAGGTCTGCCAGGCGCTTGACCGGGAAGATCATCGAGCGCTTGTCCCGGTTGGCGACCGACACGAACGCTGAGCCCTTGATCGGCAACGATCCGTAGGCCCCGGCCTGGGACTTGGCGAAGGCGACGCCGAAGGTGGAGTCGATGCCCATGACCTCACCGGTGGAGCGCATCTCCGGACCCAAAATCGTGTCCACGTGCAGACCATCCGCAGTTCGGAACCGGTTGAACGGCATCACCGCTTCCTTCACCGCGACGGGTGCATCCCAGGGCAGGTCGGCGCAGTCCCCCCGCGGCGGCAGCATGCCCTCGGCCCGCAACTGCGCAATCGTGGCGCCGAGCATCACCCGAGCCGCGGCTTTGGCCAACGGCGTCGCGGTCGCCTTCGACACGAAGGGCACCGTGCGCGAGGCTCGCGGGTTGGCCTCCAGCACGTACAGAACGTCCGCGGCGATCGCGTACTGGACGTTGAGCAGCCCACGCACCCCGACCCCCCGGGCGATCGCCTCGGTGGAGGTGCGGATCCGGGCGATGTCCGCGTTGCCCAGCGTGATCGGCGGCAGCACGCAGGCGGAGTCGCCGGAGTGGATGCCGGCCTCCTCGATGTGCTCCATCACCCCGCCGAGGAACAGTTCGGTGCCGTCATAAAGCGCGTCGACATCGATCTCGACGGCGTCGTCCAGGAACCGGTCGACCAGCACCGGCCGGTCCGCGGAGATCTCCGTCGCGCGGGAGATGTAGTCCGCAAGCATCTCCTCGCTGTAGACGATCTCCATGCCGCGACCACCGAGCACGTAGGAAGGCCGCACCAGCACCGGATAACCGACCTCGTCCGCGATGGCCTTCGCCTCGGGGAAGGAGAACGCCGTGCCGTGCTTAGGCGCGGTCAGATTCTCCGACGCCAGCACCCGGCCGAACGCCCCACGGTCCTCGGCGAGATGGATCGCCTCGGGCGAGGTGCCCACGATCGGAACGCCGTTGTCCTTGAGGGCCTGCGCGAGGCCGAGCGGAGTCTGTCCACCCAGTTGGACCACGACCCCGACGACCTCGCCGGCCGCCTGCTCGGCCGCGACGACCTCGAGAACGTCCTCGAGGGTGAGTGGCTCGAAGTAGAGGCGGTCGGAGGTGTCGTAGTCGGTGGAGACGGTCTCGGGGTTGCAGTTGACCATCACCGTCTCGTAGCCCGCGGCACGCAGCGCGAAGCTGGCATGCACGCAGGAGTAGTCGAACTCCACGCCCTGCCCGATGCGGTTGGGCCCGGAGCCGAGGATGATGACCTTCGGCTTCTGAGAGGGCGTCACCTCGGTCTCGGTGTCGTAGGACGAGTAGTGGTACGGGGTATGAGCCTCGAACTCCCCCGCGCAGGTGTCGACGGTCTTGTAGACCGGCCGAATGCCCAGGGCGTGACGCACTCCGCGCACCACGGGCTCCGGAATCGAGCGCATCTCGGCGATCTGCGCATCGGAGAATCCGTGCCGCTTCGCCTCGAGGAGCAGCTCCGGGTAGAGCTGAGCGGCACCGATGAGTGCGGTCGCGATCTCGTGCAGCAGCACCAGCTGATCGACGAACCACGGGTCGATCGCGGTCGCGGTGTTGATCTCCTGCGCCGTAGCGCCGGCCCGCAGCGCCTCGACCACCTTGCGCAGTCGCCCGTCGGTCGGAATCGCGATCTCGGCGAGCAGCGTGGCCTTGTCCCCCACCGGCCCGGCCCACGTCAGTGACGCGTCGCGTTTCTCCAGCGAGCGCAGCGCCTTCTGCAAGGCCTCGGTGAAGTTGCGCCCGATCGCCATCGCCTCACCGACGCTCTTCATGTGCGTGGTCAGGCGGGCGTCGGCCTGCGGGAACTTCTCGAAGGCGAACCGAGGCACCTTGACCACGACATAGTCCAGTGACGGCTCGAAGCTCGCCGGCGTCACCGCGGTGATGTCGTTGCGGATCTCGTCCAGGGTGTAGCCGATCGCCAGGCGGGCGGCGATCTTGGCGATCGGGAAGCCGGTGGCCTTGGACGCGAGTGCGGAGGAGCGCGAGACACGGGGATTCATCTCGATGACGATGAGCCGCCCGGTCTGCGGCTCAACCGCGAACTGGATGTTGCAGCCGCCGGTGTCGACGCCGACGGCGCGAATGACGTCGATCGCGACGTCCCGCATGTGCTGGTACTCGCGGTCGGTCAGGGTCAGCGCCGGCGCGACGGTGATCGAGTCGCCCGTGTGCACGCCCATCGGGTCAAGGTTCTCGATCGAGCAGATCACGACCACGTTGTCGTTGCGGTCGCGCATGAGCTCGAGTTCGTACTCCTTCCAGCCGAGGATCGACTCCTCCAGAAGCACCTCGGTGGTGGGGCTGGCCTGCAAACCGGAACCGGCGATGCGGCGCAGGTCCTGCTCGTCGTAGGCCATGCCCGAGCCGGAGCCGCCCATGGTGAACGAGGGCCGCACCACGACCGGATAGCCCAGGTCCTCGACCGCCTTGAGGCAGTCCTCCATCGAGTGGCACACGAAGCTTCGGGCACTCTCGGCGCCGATGTCGGCGACGATGGCCTTGAACAGTTCGCGGTTCTCCCCCGCGTTGATGGCGTCCACCGAGGCGCCGATGAGTTCGACGCCGAACTCCTCCAGCACACCTGCCTCGTGCAGCGCCATCGCGGCGTTCAGGGCGGTCTGACCCCCGAGGGTCGCGAGCAAGGCGTCCGGGCGCTCCTTTTCAATGACCTTGCGCACCATCTCCGGGGTGATCGGCTCGACGTAGGTCGCGTCGGCGAACTCCGGGTCGGTCATGATCGTGGCCGGGTTGGAGTTGATCAGCGAGACCCGCAGGCCCTCGCTGCGCAGCACCCGGCAGGCCTGGGTGCCGGAGTAGTCGAACTCGCACGCCTGGCCGATGACGATCGGACCGGAACCGATCACCAGGACTGAACGGATGTCGGACCGCTTAGGCATGCACTGACTCACTTCTCGTGGAACCGGACATCAACTCGGTGAACCGGTCGAAGAGGTAGCCGGCATCGTGCGGGCCGGCTGCTGCCTCCGGGTGGTACTGGACGGAGAACGCCCGGGCGTCCAGGGCGCGCACGCCCTCCACCACGTCATCGTTGAGGCAGACGTGGCTTACCTCGGCCCGGCCGAACTCGGTGGCGGTGATCCGGTCCGTGGGTGCGTCGACCGCGAAGCCGTGGTTGTGGGCGGTGATCTCGACCTTGCCCGTGGTGCGGTCCATCACCGGTTGGTTGATCCCGCGGTGACCGAAGCGCAGCTTGTAGGTGCCGAAGCCCAGGGCGCGCCCGAGGATCTGATTACCGAAGCAGATCCCGAAGAGCGGAATGTCGGCGGCGAGCACCCCACGGGTCAACTCGACGGCGTAGTCGGCGGCGCCGGGGTCCCCGGGGCCGTTGGACAGGAACACCCCGTCGGGATTGCGTGCCAACACGTCGGCGGCGCTCTCACTCGCCGGCACCACGTGCACCTCGATCCCGCGCTGGGCCATCCGGTGCGGTGTCATCGCCTTGATCCCCAGGTCGACGGCCACCACGGTGAAGCGTCGCTCGCCGATCGCGGGCACCACATAGGCCTCGGGTGTCGTCACCTCGCGGGCCAGGTCGGCGCCGAGCATGCTCGGGCTCGCCAGAACCCGCGCGTGCAGGGCGCCCGCGTCGGTCTCCATGCTGGAGATCCCCACGCGCATCGCACCGGAGTCGCGTAGGTGCCGGGTGAGGGCGCGGGTGTCGATGCCGCTGATCCCGACCACTCCGGCGGCGTCCAGATCGTCGGCCAATGGTCGTCGGGAGCGCCAGTTCGACGGAATCCGCGCGGGGTCGCGTACGACGTAGCCGGCGACCCAGATCCGGCGCGACTCGTTGTCCTCGTCGTTCATCCCCGTGTTGCCGATGTGCGGGGCTGTCATCACGACGACCTGGCGGTGATACGACGGGTCGGTCAGGGTCTCCTGATACCCCGTCATACCGGTGTTGAACACGGCTTCGCCGAAGGTCTCCCCGACGCGGCCGTAGGCCTGGCCGGCGAAGGTCCGACCGTCCTCCAGGACGAGTAGGGCCGGTGGGCTTTGACTTCTCACGAGAGCTTCCCGTCCAGAACAGTGGGCTTGCCGCGCAGGAAGGTGGCGTACACGGTCCCCGGCAGTACGCGCGCGGAGTAGGGGGTGTTGCGGCTGCGGGAGGCCAGCGCATTGCGGTCGACCGTCCAGGTGGTGGCAGGGTCGATCAGCGTCACATTGGCCGGCGATCCGACCGTCAGCCCGCGTCCGTGCCCGTCCACGCGACCGATTCGGGCGGGGCGGGTCGAGAGTCGATCCGCGACTCCCGCCCAGTCGAGCAGACCGGTGTCGACCATGACCTGCTGGACGACCGAGAGCGCGGTCTGCAGACCGAGCATGCCCATGGCGGCCGCGGCCCACTCGCAGTCCTTGGCCTCGTCCGGGTGCGGGGCGTGATCGGTGGCGACGGCGTCGATGGTCCCGTCGGCCAGGCCGGCGCGCAAGGCCTCGACGTCAGCGTTGGTCCGCAACGGGGGGTTGACCTTGTAGACCGGGTCGTAGCTCGCCACCAGGTCGTCGGTGAGCAGGAGATGATGTGGCGTCACTTCAGCGGTGACGTCCCAGCCCTTGGCCTTGGCCCAGCGGATCAGTTCCACCGAACCGGCCGTGGAGACGTGGCAGACGTGCAAGCGCGATCCCACGTGCGCGGCCAGCAGGCAGTCCCGCGCGATGATCGCCTCCTCGGCGACCGCGGGCCAGCCGCCCAGCCCGAGCTGCGCCGACATCTCGCCCTCATTCATCTGGGCGCCTTCGGTCAGACGCGGCTCCTGGGCGTGCTGGGCGACCACGCCGTCGAAGGCCTTGACGTACTCCAGCGCCCGGCGCATCAGGACCGCGTCGGAAACGCAGTGCCCGTCGTCGGAGAACACCCGGACCGCGGCCGGGCAATCGGCCATCGCGCCGAGCTCAGCAAGCTGCTCGCCCGCGAGCCCGACGGTGACGGCCCCGACCGGACGCACATCGGCATGGCCGTACTGCTGACCCAGGCGCCAGACCTGCTCGACCACGCCGGCGGTGTCGGCGACCGGTGAGGTGTTGGCCATCGCGTGCACCGCGGTGAAGCCGCCGAGCGCTGCGGCCTGCGTCCCGGACTCGACCGTTTCTGCGTCCTCGCGGCCCGGCTCGCGCAGATGGGTGTGCAGGTCGACCAGGCCGGGCAGGGCGACGAGGCCGGCCGCCTCGACGACCTGTGCCCCGGCCGCGGACAGCCCGGAGCCGATCTCGGCGATCCGTCCTTCGACCAGCAGCAGGTCGGTGGGCGCGCCGCCGAGCAGGCTCGCCCCGCGGATCAGGATCGTGCTCATGAGGTTTCCTCCATCTGACCGATCGCGGGCTCGGCCCCGGAAAGTAGTAGGTAGAGCACGGCCATCCGGACGCTGACGCCATTGGTGACCTGTTCGACGATCGTGGACCGCGGCGAGTCGGCGACCGCGGCGGCGATCTCCATCCCCCGATTCATCGGCCCGGGGTGCATGACAATCGCGTGCTCGGGAAGCATGTGCATCCGCGGCACGTCCAGTCCGTAGCGGCGGCTGTACTCGCGGGCGCTGGGGAAGAACGCGGCGTGCATCCGCTCGTGCTGGACCCGCAGCATCATCACGACGTCACTTTTGGGCAACTCGGCGTCCAGGTCGTAGGAGACCGCGCACGGCCAGGTCCCGATGCCCACCGGTAGCAGCGTCGGTGGAGCCACCAGCGTCACCTGGGCGCCGAGGGTGTGCAGCAGGCGCACGTTGGAGCGTGCGACCCGGCTGTGCAGCACATCGCCGACAATCGTGACTCGCCGCCCGTCGATGTTTCCGAGCCGGCGGCGCATCGTGAACGCGTCGAGCAGTGCCTGGGTGGGGTGCTCATGGGTGCCGTCCCCGGCATTGACGACACTGCCGCGGATCCAGCCCGCGGTCGCGAGCCGGTGGGGAGCCCCGGAGGCCGAGTGCCGCATCACCACGGCGTCCGCGCCCATCGCCTCCAGGGTCAGTGCGGTGTCCTTGAGGGATTCACCCTTGGACACCGAGGAGCCCTTCGCGGCGAAGTTGATGACGTCGGCCGACAGACGCTTGGCCGCGATCTCGAAAGACGTGCGGGTCCGGGTGGAGTCCTCGTAGAAAAGGTTGACGACGGTGCGCCCGCGCAGGGTAGGCAACTTCTTGATCGGCCGATCGGCGAGACGCGCCAGTTCCTCGGCGGTGTCCAGGACCTGCAACGCATCCTCGCGCGTGAGGTCCGCGGCGGAGAGCAGATGACGTTTCACGTGTTCTCCCGGTGGCCCAGCAACACCGCGTCCACCCCGTCAAGTTCGCTCAGGCGCACCCCGACGGTCTCGGTGAGCGAGGTCGGCAGGTTCTTGCCGACGAAGTCCGCCCGGATCGGCAGTTCACGGTGCCCGCGGTCGACCAGGACGGCGAGTTGTACCGCACGCGGGCGGCCGATGTCGTTCAAGGCGTCCAGGGCCGAACGAATGGTGCGGCCGGAGAACAGCACATCGTCGACCAGCACCACGATCTTGCCGTCGATGTCGTCTCCGGGAATCTCGGTGTGCCCCAGGCCCCGGGTCGGGCGCAGCCGCAGGTCGTCCCGGTAGGGCGTGACATCCAGAGCGCCGGCGGGTGCCGGGGTCCCTTCGACCTCGCCGATGCGCTCGGCCAGGCGGGCAGCAAGCGGGACACCTCGGGTGGGGATCCCCAACAGGATGACGTCGCGGGAGCCCTTGTTGCGCTCCACGATCTCGTGGGCGATCCGCGTCAACGCGCGGCGGACGTCAGAGGCGTCCAGCACGGTCCTTCCGGTGGCCGAAGGCCTTCCGGGGGCAGTGCGTCCATCGGCAGTCATGCCAGGACCTCCTTCCCCGCCTCTCTGGACGGGTGTTAAAGGACGGTCAATCGCGGGCCAGGTTACCAGCGCCGGGCCGACCGGATCCCCTCGGGTCGGCCGCGCCCACCCCGCGGGCGGCACCCGTGGCGGATACGTATTGACGCGAATGCTCACTCTACGTAACGTTACTATCTGTAGCGCAACGGGGGATCAGAGCGCACGCAGCGTGAGGGTCGACAGGCCCGAACAACCGCCTACTCAGGAGTACACCGTGGCTACCGACTACGCGAAGGCCCTGGGCGCTCGCCTGCGCGCCATCCGCACCCAGCAAGGGCTCTCGCTGCACGGGGTCGAGGAGAAGTCCAAGGGCCGCTGGAAGGCCGTCGTCGTGGGCTCCTACGAGCGCGGTGACCGCGCGGTGACTGTGCAGAAGCTGGCCGAACTGGCCAACTTCTACGGTGTGCCGGTCGGCGAGTTGCTGCCCGGCGGTGCGCCGAGTGGCGCGGCCGAGCCACCCCCGCGGCTGGTCATCGACCTCGAACGCCTCCAGCAGGTGCCGCACGAGAAGGCCGGCCCGCTGATGCGCTACGCCGCCACCATCCAGAGCCAGCGCGGGGACTACAACGGCAAGGTGCTCTCGATCCGCCAGGACGACCTGCGCACGCTCTCGGTCATCTACGACATCCCGCCCAGCGCACTGACCGAGGAGCTCATTTCCTGGGGCGTGCTCTCCCCCGATGCCCGCGGCACCCTCGACATGTGACGACGATGTCAGTTTCCTGGGTTCAACCTGGGAATACCGGACGTGTATCCGGCTTCGATAACAATTCCCGTCGGACCTGTGACGTGAGACGCAGGTATTGACAGGGGTTTGACACCAACTATTTCCGGTGTGCGCACGAATAAGGGTCATCGAAAGCATTGACCTCGAAGGGAAATTCATGCGCACCCGTATCCTCACCCGCTCGACCGCCGCGATCGTCATGGCCGGCGCCCTGTCGCTGGGCCTCGTGGCCTGTGGAGACGACGAGGAAACTGTCGCTCCCACCGCCACCAACGCCGAGCCTGTCGCCACCCTGACCGACCTCAAGGGCGACATGACCGAGGTCGAACTCGACCCCGCCTTCCTCGAGGGTCTGACCTCCCTCATGCTCGCTCCCGGAGTTGTGGGCGACGCGAAGCTCACCGGCACCACGCTCTCCTTCCCGATCACCGGCGGCAACGCGACCTACTACACCCCCGGTAGCCGCACCCCCTACGTCGAAAGCTCCATCGAGCACGATGACAGCGGCATCAGCCTGACCGGCGGCAAGGGTGCGGACAAGATCGTCGTCGAGCTCACCAACTTCGTCGTCGACGCCGGCACCTCGATGCTGACGGGTGACGTCGCCGCCAACGGCGAGAGTGTCGTCGAGGACGCTCCGTTGTTCTTCCTGGACGGGCGCACCCTGGAGCCGCTCAAGGTCAACGCAGCGGGCGACAAGGGCGTGCTGTTCGGCACCACGGTCAGCCTGACCGCCGCCGCCGCAGACCTGCTCAACAAGACCTACGGCACGGACGCGCTTGCCGAGTTCTTCCCGGTCGGCGTCGCCCGGATCACCCTCGCGCTCAAGTAATTCTGCGAAGTAGCTGAATCACGACATTGCTCATGAAAAACGGCCGGACGCGACGCGTCCGGCCGTTTTTTCGTGCAATTCTACAGCGCCAGAGTCGGCTTGAGGTCAAGAATCCGCGCCAACAAACCGTTGACGAAGCTGGGCGAATCGTCCGTGGAAAGGTCGCGGACCAACTCCACGGCCTCACTGATCGCCACGGCGTCCGGGACATCCGCGGCGTACAGCAGTTCGTAGACCCCGATGCGCAGCACGTTGCGGTCCACTGCCGGCATCCGTTCCAGCGGCCAGTCCACCGAGTAGGTGGACAGCAGATCGTCGATGCGCTCGCGATGGGTGACCACACCCTCGACGAGGGCGATCGTGTAGTCCCCGACCGGTGGGTCGCCGACGCTGCGTCGCTCCGCGAGGGTCTCCAGGACGCCCCGGCTGCGCAGTTCGGCCTCGAACAGGATGTCTACCGCGCGCTTACGGGCCTTACCGCGCGCTGACAACTAGTTCACACGCCCGAGGTATCCACCGGTGCGGGTGTCCACTTTGATCTTCTCGCCAGTGGTGATGAACAGCGGCACGTTGATCGTGGCGCCGGTCTCCAGCGTGGCGGGCTTGGTACCGGCCGTCGAGCGGTCCCCGGCCATCCCGGGCTCGGTGTAGGAGATCACCAGCTCGACCGAGGCGGGGAGCTCGATGAAGAGCACGGCGCCCTCGTTCTGGGCGACGGTCGCCGTTTGGTTCTCCAACATGAAACCCGCGGCGTCCCCCACCGTCGTGGCCGGGATGGTGATCTGCTCGTAGGAGTCCGTGTCCATGAACACGAAGTCCTCGCCGTCCTTGTACAGGTAGGACATGTCGCGCTTGTCGACCGTGGCCGTCTCCACCTTGATCCCGGCGTTGAACGTCTTGTCCACGACCTTGCCCGACAGCACGTGCTTGAGCTTGGTGCGCACGAAGGCCGGGCCCTTACCGGGCTTGACGTGCTGGAACTCGACAACCGTCCACAGCTGGTTGTCGATCTTGAGCACGATGCCGTTCTTCAGGTCGTTGGTCGTTGCCACGGCGCAGATCTCCAGCGTCAGGTCAGTCTCGGTCGGTGACGCTCAGTCCAGAACTAACAATTCCTTAGTCGTGAGCGTGAGCAGCTCAGCGCCGCCGTCGGCCTCGTCGCGGACCACCAGGGTGTCCTCGATCCGGATCCCCCCGACGCCCTCGAGGTAAACCCCGGGCTCGACAGTCACCGGCGTGAGCGCACGCAGTCTACCCGCGGAGTTCGTCCCGATCAGCGGCGCCTCGTGGATCTCCAGACCCACCCCGTGACCGAGGCCGTGCGGATAGTGGTCCCCGTGACCCGCTGCGGCGATCACGTTGCGGGCAGCGGCGTCCACCGCGGCCACTTCGACGCCGGGGGCCAGAGCTTCCCGGCCGGCCCGCTGCGCCGCGAACACCAGGTCGTAAAGCTCGATCTGCCAGGAGGCGGGCTCGGTCCCGACCACGAAGGTCCGCGTCATGTCCGAGTGGTAGCCCTGCACCCGCGCCCCGAAGTCGATCTTGAGCAGATCCCCGTCGCAGATGCGCCGGTCGGTGGGGCGGTGGTGCGGGATCGCGGAGTTCTCCCCCGTGGCCACGATGGTGTCGAACGCCGGGGCTTCGGCGCCCTTGTCGAGCATCCGCCGCTCCAATTCCCGGGCGACGTGACGTTCACTTCGACCCCGCACGAGACCTTCCATGACCTCGGCCAGCGCGGAATCAGCGATGGCGGCGGCCGCCCGCAGTAGTGAGATCTCGGCCTCGTCCTTGACCGCGCGCAGGTCCTCGACGATCCGGCCCAACGCGCGCAGCTTCACCTGGGCGTGGTCGGCGGTGAGTTGGTCGTGCAGTTCGACGGTCACCTTGTGCGCCTCGAACCCGAGCGCCCGGATGCCGAGGTGAGCTGCCCGGGCCGTAAGAGCGTGCGCACAGGCCCGGTCGGTGACCAGCTCGGTGTCCGGCGCCTGCGACAGCGCCTGGGTGACGTAGCGCCCGTCGGTGGCCAGCACGGTGGCGTCCGCCGTGATCAACAACGCCGCGTTCGAGCCGGTGAAGGCGCTGAGGTAACGGATGTTGACCAGGTCGGTAATGAGGGCTGCCTCGACCCCGGCCTCGGACAGTGCGCCGCGCACGCGGTCGCGACGTCGGGCGTGGGTGTCGGGCACACCGCCAGGGTAGGGCGCAACGCGACCCGGCGCCCGCGCCGCGCTCCGCAATCAGGCCAGGGCAGTGAGCGCGCGCAACGCCAGGCGGTAGGAGTCCAGGCCGAAGCCAGCGATGCTGCCGGTGGCGACGGCAGCAATGACCGAGTTGTGCCGGAACTGCTCGCGGGCCGCCGGATTGGAGATGTGCACCTCGATCAGCGGGGCCCGTAGCTGCGCGCAGGCGTCGCGGAGGGCGTAGGAGTAGTGCGTGAAGGCGGCCGGGTTCAGGATCACCGGGATCGCATCGTCGGCTGCGGCGTGCAGCCAGCCGACGAGCTCGGCCTCGTCGTCGCTCTGGCGGACCTCGACGTCCAGCCCCAGCTCGGCGCCCGTGGCCGTGCACAGCTCGACCAGCCCGGAGTAGTCGACGGCGCCGTAGACGTCCGGTTCGCGTGAGCCGAGCCGGCCCAGGTTCGGTCCGTTGAGCACCCACACCGTCGCACTCATCGCCGCCCCCACTGCCTAGCGTCCGACCAGAGGTGGCCTATAGCGCTCGCTCGGTCGGACGCTAGGCAGTGAGTGCCGTGGGCGTCCGACCAGAGGTGGCCTATAGCGCTCGCTCGGTCGGACGTCCGCCTCCGCTTCATGGGCACACCCGGCGGAAGGCTTCGACGAGGTCCACGTCGTCGGGTGATTCCGCGATGGCCGGCGAGCCGATGCCGTCCAGCACCACGAACCGCAATCGATCGGCGCGGGACTTTTTGTCCACGCGCATCGCCTCGTGCAGGTCCGCCCACGTGTCGCCGTCGTAGGTGGTCGGCAGCCCGACCCCGGTGAGAATCTCCCGGTGCCGGGCGACGAGGTCGGTGCCGATGCGGCCCTGCAGCGCCGCCAGTTCGGCGACGAACACCATCCCCACGGCGACGGCGTGACCGTGGCGCCAGGTGTAGTCCTCGACCTTCTCGATCGCGTGGCCAAGCGTGTGGCCGTAGTTGAGCATCTCGCGACCGATTCCCCCACCCGTCCCCATCTCCTTCAGATCCGCGGCGACCACGGCGGCCTTGACCGCGATCGAGCGGATGATGAGCTCGCGCGAGTGCGGCCCGTCGACCCGCGCCGCTGCCGCCGGATCCGCCTCGATCAGCGCCAGGATCTCGGGGTCGGCGATGAAACCCGCCTTGATCACCTCGGCCAGTCCGCTGACCCATTCCGGGTCGGGCAGGCTCGCGAGGGCGTCCAGATCGACCAGGACACCGGCCGGTTCGTGGAAGGCACCGACCAGGTTCTTCCCGGCCGCGATGTTGATCCCGGTCTTGCCGCCGACTGCCGCGTCGACCATCGCCAGCAGCGTGGTCGGGATGTGGACGACGCGAACCCCGCGCAGCCACGTGGCGGCGACGTACCCGGCGAGGTCGGTGCTCGACCCACCGCCGACGCAGACGATCGCGTCGGTGCGGGTGAACGCCGCCTCCCCCAGGGCCGCCCAGCATTGCTCGGCCACCGCCGCGGTCTTGGCCGCCTCACCATCGGGAATGGCGATCTCGCGAACCCGGTAGCCGGCCTCGAGCAGCACCTTCTCCAACGGCAGCGCCAGATCCCGCAGCGGGGCCGGGCAGAGCAGCGCGACCTGGGCGACGGAGGGACCCAGGACGGCCGGCAGTTCACCCGCGAGACCGTGCCCGACCACGACGTCGTAGGGATTGGCGCCCCGTACCGGTAACCGCGTGACCTGCTCACTCATGGTGTACCTCCGGACGTCGAGCCCTGGGCGAGTGTGATGGCGGCGATGACGGCGTCAGCCACCGCGGACGCGCTGGCGTCCGCGCTGATGGTGGCGGTGGCGACCGCGGTGTAGGCGGGGCGCCTGGCCTCCATCAGGGCCATCAACGCCTTGCGGGGATTACCGAGCAGCAGCGGCCGGTCCCGGTTGAAGCCGACGCGGCGCGAGGCGGCGCCCAGCCCGACGTCGAGGAAGATCACGGTGTGCTCGCGCAGGGCATGCTGGGTCGCGGGGTCCTCGACGGCGCCGCCGCCGAGCGCGAGCACCCCGTCGTGTTCGGCCAGCGCCGCGGCGACCGCCGCGCGCTCCAGCGTGCGGAACGCCGGCTCGCCGGAGTCGACGAAGATGTCGGAGATCGGCTTGCCGGCGCCGGCCTCGACGTCGGCGTCGGTGTCGCGGAAGGTCAGGCCGAGGCGGCGGGCGACCGCCCGGCCCACGGTGGACTTGCCGGCGCCGGGCGGACCCACGAGCACCACGCGCGGGCTCACGACGTCTCCGCCACGGCCACACCGATATGGCAGCGCGTCCTCGCGGAGCCGTGTTCGGTGCCCATGATGACCTCGCTGCGCTCGGTCACGAGAGGCCGCGCTCGGCCAGCGCCTCGCGGTAGGCGCCCACGTTGCGGGCGGTTTCGGTGACCGAGTCGCCGCCGAACTTCTCCAGCACGGCGTCGGCCAGCACCAGTGCGACCATCGCCTCGGCGACGACGCCGGCCGCGGGCACCGCACAGGCGTCGCTGCGCTGCGCGATGGCAGTCGCCGGTTCCAGCGTGCGCACATCGACGGTGGCCAGCGCCTTCGGCACGGTCGAGATCGGCTTCATCGCCGCGCGCACCCGCAGCGCCTCTCCCGTGCTCATTCCGCCCTCGGTGCCGCCGGAGCGACCGGTGCGCCGGCGGATCCCGTCGTCGGTCGGATCCATCTGGTCGTGGGCGGCGCTGCCGCGGCTGGCGGCCAGGTCGAAGCCGTCGCCGACCTCGACGCCCTTGATCGCCTGAATACCCATCAGGGCGGCGGCCAGGCGCGCGTCCAGGCGGCGGTCCCAGTGCACGTGCGAGCCCAGGCCCGGGGGTAGCCCGTGTACGACGACCTCGATGACGCCGCCGAGGGTGTCTCCGTCGCGCTTGGCCGCGTCGACCTCGGCGGCCATCGCGGCCGCGGCGTCGGGGTCCAGGCAGCGGACCGGGTCGGAGTCGACGAGTTCGCCGTCACCTGGTCCGGGGATCACGCCGGCAGGCGCGAGCGCGGTCCCGATCCGGACGACATGGCTGAGTACGACGGCGCCGGTGGTCTGGGCGAGGAAGGCCTTGGCGACGGTCCCCAGGGCGACGCGGGCGGCGGTCTCGCGGGCGCTGGCGCGTTCGAGGACCGGGCGGGCGTCGTCGAAGCCGTACTTCTGCATCCCGACGAGGTCGGCGTGCCCGGGCCGGGGACGGGTCAGCGGGGCGTTGCGGGCGATCCCGGCCAACTCCTCGACGTCGACGCTGTCCTGGGCCATCACGCGGTCCCATTTGGGCCACTCGGTGTTCCCGATCCGGATGGCGACCGGCCCGCCCATGGTCTGGCCGTGGCGCAGGCCGCCGAGGAACTCCACCTCGTCGGCCTCGAACTTCATCCGGGCGCCGCGGCCGTGACCCAGGCGGCGGCGGGCCAGTTCGGCGCCGACCTCCTTGGTGGACGTGCGCACCCCCGCCGGCAGACCTTCGAGGATCGCGACCAGAGCAGGTCCGTGGGATTCCCCGGCGGTGAGCCAACGCAGCATGATCGGGATTCTCCCACGTACGCGCGCGACGCCCGCACCTGTCAGCAGTTGGCCAAATTCATGCCATTTGTCATATTGACCCCTGTTCCGGCGGCCCGCGACCTCCCCATAGTGATCACTCCAGTCACTCCAGACTCAGCTGGAGTGGCCTCGAACGATGTGGGTGAGCGTCGGTGACACGCGCGCACAGCTTCGCGCCCCTACGCGCTGCGCGCCGCCCCGGCGGCGCCGTGGCGTTCGCGACCGCGGCCGCACTCACCCTCGTTGCGGCCTGCGGAGCCGACGGCACCAGTACCGCGCTGAGCTCCGCCGGGGTGCGCAGCGCCGCCGCGCCGGCCCCGGCGCTCATGACGACGGCCGTCTTCCCCCCCGCCCAACGCCACCGGCGTCGTCCCGGACACGGCCGTCAGCGTCGAGGTCACCGGCGGCATCATCGAGAGCGTCCAGGTGCGCGACAGCAACGGCGAGGTGGTGCCCGGGCGCTACTTCCCCGACGCCACCGCCTGGATCGCCGAAGCCCGTCTGCGCGCGAACCAGCACTACATCGTGCGCGTGGCCGGCCATTCACACTCCGGCGTAGCCAGTGTGGCGACCTCCAGGTTCACCACCCTGGCGGTCCCCGAGGACCAGCTGCTGCGCCCCGTCCGGATCTCCCCGTTACACGGCGCCACCGTGGGTGTGGCGCATCCCGTGGTGGTGGGCTTCAGCCGGCCGGTGACCGACCGCGCCGCCGTGATCGACGCCCTGCGCCTGACCTCGACCCCGGCGGTGGCGGGAGGCTGGTTCTGGATCGATCCGGTGACGGTGCACTACCGCCCGCGGAAGTTCTGGCCCGCCGGCACCAAGGTCCGCCTCGAGACCGACCTCGCCGGCCTGCGCGACGGCGCCGACGTGTGGGGCGGTGGCGACCGGAGCGTGTCCTTCGAGATCGGGCGCAAACAGGTCATCCGGGTCAACGCCGCCCGGCACACGATGCGGGTCTTCCGCGACAACGCGCTGCTGCGCACGATGGACGTCTCCACCGGCAAGCCCGGCTGGGAAACCCGCAACGGCATCAAGGTCCTGATGGAGAAGGTGGCGGGCAAGACCTGGACCAACGAGGCCATCGACGCCCCCGAGCAATACCGCCTGTACTCCCGGCACGCGATGCGCCTGACCAACTCCGGGGAATTCATCCACGACGCCCCCTGGAACCTGCGCAACATCGGCCGGGCCAGCACCAGCCACGGCTGCGTCGGCATGACCCCGTCAGACATGGCCTGGCTGTTCTCCCGATCCCTGGTCGGAGACCCGGTCATCGTCTCCGGCTCACCACGGCCCTACACCGAACTGTGGAATCGCTACCAGGACTGGAACGTGCCCTGGGAGCAGTGGAAAGACGGCAACTTCGACCTCAGCGAGGGCTGAGTTGAGCTATCTCGGAGAACCTGATCCCGACTCCGCCGGCTATCTCAGTCGAACAGGGAGCTCTCGCAACTTCTGACTGTCGCCTTGGGCCCAGAGCCGCACCGCATCCTGAATCACCACCGCTCGACTGGTTGTCTTGACCACGCTGGAGTAGTTGCTCCGCCCGATCGCGAAAGCTATGGCCGGCCTGCCTATCCGCCGTGAGATCTCCAGACCAAAGTAGGTCGCAACCACGTCGACGACCTGATCTCGCTCGACGGTCCTGTTCCAGAGTGGATTCACGACGCGGAGCTTCGTCTCTGTGACGATCAGTTTCGGTCTGAAGACCGCAAACCACGCGACTAGGAGAACGCCGGCGGAGAACGTCAGAGCGCCGACCAGGCTGCCACCTTCGACGACCGATTCGATCGGTGCGCCCAACACCGGAAGCGGCACGAATGCGACGGTCGCCATCTTCAGCAGTCGACCCGATCCGATCCGCACAATTTCTGCATCCCGGTGTTCGGGACCTGACATGTGACCTCCGGATCCCGAGCCGGCGAACCTGACGGGCGTAGCCCAGCAGGCTTATCCTGCCTGCATGGCGGCTACTACCCTCGCGCATCGCTGGACGCTGCAGCAGTACCTGCTGGCGTGGGAGGCCGGCGCGTTCGCCAACGGCCGCACCGAACTCGTCGACGGAGAGGTCTGGGCCGTATCGATCGGTCGCGGGCACGGAAGAACCGCGACCCGGGTCATCCGAGCCCTGCCCAACGACTCCTACGAGATCACCTCGATGTCACTGGCCAGCGGAGAGTCCTTGCCGGACCCCGATTGCTGGGTTCTGCGGGCCAATGCTGAGCCGCTTGCTCAGTTGTCGCCGCGGATGCCGCGCTGGTCAGCTGCGGACGTGCTTCTCGTCGTCGAGGTGGCCGATGAAACGCTCGATCAGGATCTCGGAGTGAAAGCCGTCCTTTACGGCCTGGCCGGCTACGCGCACTACTGGGCGGTGACGAAGGCGGGAATCTATGCGCACAGCGACCCCGGACCGCAGGGCTACCGCAGCCGGCGGTTGATCGAGCGCGGTGAGCTGATCACAGTGCCGTACGAGCCCGACGTCACGCTGTCCGTCACCGACCTCATCGGGGATTCCGAGGGCTGAGCGCGCGCCTAGACAGTTCGGCCTCGCCCGCAGCGCGCATCACCGCGACCAACGCCGGGCGGTCCACCGGGGCGCCGGTCATCAACTCCACCTGCAGCACCCCCTGATGGGTCAACAGATCCAGCCCGCCGATTACGACCGCGCCGGTGGCTGACCACGCCGCGGCCAGCGCCGTGGGCCACGGGTCGTAGACGACGTCGAACAGCGCCCCGGGCCGCGCGGGCACCGCCACGGCGAGGTGATCCACCCCGCCCTTGGGGGTCGTCGCGATCACGACCGGTGCGTGCAATCCCTCGCAGGCCCGCTCCCAGCTGTGCACAGCCAGGTCGACGCCGACCTCTTCTGCGAGAGCGCTCAACTCGGCGCCCCGCGGTGGGGAGCGGACGTAGGCCGTGACGGTGCCGGTGCACAGCGGCGCCAGCGCTGCGAGGGCCGAGGCGGCGGTCGCGCCCCCGCCGAGGATTGTCGCGGACGCCACCGCGGTGATGCCCCGCTCGGCGAGCGCGCCCCGAAGCCCGCCGATGTCGGTGTTGTCACCGCGCCGGCGCCCGCCCGGACCGAAGGTGATCGTGTTGACCGCGGATACCGCCCGCGCCTCGGTGCTGACCTCGGCGCACAACCCCGCCGCGACGCGCTTGAGCGGCATCGTCAGCGAGAGCCCGGCCCAGCGCTCCACCCCGGTGGCATCGAGGTGCAGCAGGCCGTCGAGGAAAGTCGCCAGCCCCGCCTCGTCGACCTCGTGCGCGGTGTAGGTCCAGTCCAGACCCAGGGCCCGGTAGGCCGCGGCATGCAGGACCGGGGACAGCGAGTGCTGGATGGGGGAACCGAGGACCGCCGCCCGGGTCATGACCGTGCCCGGCCGGGTGGTGCGGTGCGGACGGATCTCACCGTCCCGGGTTCGCGCGCAACCAGGCGCGGAACTCCTCGACGTTGCGGGCGTGCTCGGTGGCGTTGACGCCGTACTTGGTCTCACCGGTGTCCGGGTTGACCGCGACGAAGAAGATCCAGTCCCCGACCGCGGGGGCGAGCGCGGCTTCGATCGCGGCTACGCCCGGCGCCGTGATCGGGCCCGGCGGAAGTCCGGCGAACTTGTACGTGTTGTACGGGGAATCCGAGGCCCGCTGCTCCGCCGTCGTCGTCACCGACTTCTCTCCGCCGTTGGCGTAGATCACCGTGGTGTCGAACTGCAGCTTCATCTCGCGCTCCAGGCGGTTGTAAATGACCCGCGCGATCTTCGGCATGTCGACGGCCAGCTTGGCCTCGGCCTGGATCAGGCTCGCGACCGTCAGCACCTCCAGGGGCTTGAGCCCGACGAGCGGCGCGCGGGAGAGGAGTTCGGTCTCGGTCAACGCCTGATCGAACCGCTTGACCATGTCCTTGAGGATGGACAGGGCGCTGTCGTCCGGTTCGACGTCGTAGGTGGCCGGGAACAGGAAGCCCTCGGGGTTCCCCTTCGCGAAGGCCGGCAGCCCCAGCTCCGGGTTCTTCAGGGCGGACTCGAACTTCGCCTTCTCGATGTTGGTGTCCCGGGACAGCTTGGTGAGGATCTCGTTGACCGTGCGGCCCTCGGGCACCACCACCCGGGCCAGGATCCGCGAGGCGGGATCGAGCATCAGTTGCAAGGCCGCCATCGCCGGCATCGTCAATTTCAACCGGTAGAAGCCCGGCTGCAGGGTCGCGGCGCGGGAGTCCTTACGTGCGGCCGCCACGAAGGACCCCTCGGTCTGGATGACGCCGTTCTCGGCCAGGGTGCGCCCGATCCCGCGGATGCTGGATCCGGCGGTGATCTGGACGACCTGCTCGGCGCCGGGCGGGCCGTCGAAGTCGGCGGTGCCCTCGGTGAGGCGGTCGTAGACCTTGTCCAGCCCGAGCGCGGCCGCGCCGCCGAACCCGCCCAGGACGATCACGGCGATCAGCACCGCGATCATCGCCTTGCGCCGGGTCCGTCGATGCCCGGACCCGCGGCGCCCACGCGAGGCCCCTGCGGGGACCGGGACCGCGATTTCGTCCGGGTCCAGGCCTGCGGTGTCGTCGGCCGGGTCGCCGTCGAAGGGAAGGTGCTCACTCACGCCCCCCACGGTAGCCCGAGATCAGGCCGGCGGGACCAGTTCACCGGGCGCGTCGCCGCACCCACGTTCAGCGTCAAGCGCGGCCTGCAGGAACACGACCGCGGCGGCCTGATCGATGACGCTGCGGCCCTTCCTGCCGGATACCCCCGCAGCCCGCATCCCCCGCGCGGCGCTGACCGTGCTCAAGCGCTCGTCGACCAAGCGCACCTGGCGCGGTGCCAGCGCGGCGGCGAGATCGACGGCGAAAGCGCGTACGAGGCCGGCGGCCGCCCCCTCGTTCCCCGACAGCGATCGGGGCAGCCCCACCACGACCTCGAGGACATCATGCTCGACCGCGATCGCGACCAACCGCTCCAGATCCCCGCGGCCCCGGCGCACAGTTTCCAGCGGGAATGCCAGCAAACCGGACGGATCGCACACGGCGACGCCGATTCGCACCGAACCCAGGTCGACAGCGAGGCGCACCCCGGCACGCACGGCGTGGCCGACTCAGCCGGCCGAATGCGTGATTGCCGTGGCCACTGCGGCGAGCGCCTCGTCGATCTTCGTCGGGTCCTGCCCTCCCCCTTGGGCGACGTCGTCCTTGCCGCCGCCGCCGCCGCCGAGTACGCCGGCCGCGACCTTGACCAAAGCGCCGGCCTTGATGCCGCGGGCGCGGGCGGCGTCGTTGGTGGCGATCACCAGCGCCGGGCGTCCGCCCGCGACCGCGACCGCGGCGACCACCGACGGCCGCGAATCCCCGAGCCGTGCCCGCACGTCGAGGGCGAGCTTGCGCACGTCGTCGGCCTTGGTCTCATCCGGCAACCGGGTGCCGACAAAGGCGAGGCCGCCGATGTCCGTCGCCGCGGCAGCCAGCTCACCCGCCGCAGCGAGGACCGCGGCGCCGCGGACTGCGTCGAGTTCACGCTCGGCGTCCTTGAGCCGGGCCAGGATCGCGGCGATGCGGTCCGGCAGGTCCTCGGGCCGCGCCTTGAGGGTGTCCGCAAGCTGGGCGACCAGGACGTGTTCGCGGGCCAGGAATTGATAAGCATCAACGCCGACGAGGGCCTCGACGCGGCGCACCCCGGCCCCGATCGAGGCCTCGCCCAGAAGTTTGATCAGGCCGAGCTGGCCGGAGCGGGCGACGTGCGTCCCGCCGCAGAGCTCACGGGAGTAGTCGCCGACCGACACGACCCGCACGGTGTCGCCGTACTTCTCCCCGAACATGGCGATTGCGCCGGAGCGCTTCGCGTCCTGCTGGCTCATCACTTCGGCGATGACGGGGTGGTCCTCGATCAGGACTGCGTTCACGCGGGCCTCGACGTCGGCAAGTACCCCGGTGGGCACGGCGGACGGGGAGGCGAAGTCGAAGCGGAAGCGGCCCGCGGAGTTCTCCGACCCGGCCTGGGCCGCCGTCTCCCCCAGGGCCTCGCGAAGGCCCTTGTGCACGAGGTGGGTCGCGGTGTGCGAACGGGAGATCGCAGCGCGGCGGTGCGTGTCCACCTCGGCGCGCACGGTCTCACCCACCGTCAGCTGACCGGCAATCACCTGGGCACGGTGGATGATCAGGCCGGTGAGCGGGGACTGGACGTCGCGCACGGCGATCTGCGCACCCGCGGAGCTGATGATCCGGCCGTGGTCGGCGAGCTGCCCACCGCCCTCGGCGTAGAACGGGGTGCGGTCCAGCACGACCTCGACGTCGTCGCCCTCGCCGGCGGCAGGCACCGGAGCGCCCGCGACGAGCAGTCCGAGCACCGTCGCCTCGGAGACGACGTCGGTGTAGCCGGTGAAGGCCACCGGGGCACCGGCGGCGGCCAGCGCGTCGCGATAAACGGTGACGTCGACGTGGCCGGTCTTCTTCGCCTTGGCGTCGGCCTTACCGCGGGTGCGCTGCTCGGTCATCAGGCGCCGGAACTCGACGTGATCGACCTCGATGCCCTGCTCCGCCGCCATCTCCAACGTCAGGTCGATTGGGAAGCCGTAGGTGTCGTGCAGGGTGAAGGCCTCGGTCCCGCTCAGGACCCGGCCTCCTGCCCTGACTGTCTCGACGACCGCGGTGTCCAGGATTGTGGTGCCCGCACGCAGCGTCCGCAGGAACGCGGCCTCCTCACCCGAGGCCACCGCATGGATGCGGCCGGCCTCGGTGCGCAGCTCCGGGTACTGCGGGGCCATGGCGTCGATGGTGGCCTCGATCAACTCGCGCATGTTGGTGTCGGGGGCGCCGAGGATGCGCATGTTGCGGGTGACGCGGCGCATGATCCGGCGCAGCACGTACCCGCGGCCCTCGTTGCCCGGGGTCACCCCGTCACCGATCAGCATCGCGGCGGTCCGGGAGTGGTCGGCGATGACGCGCAGCGAGACGTCTTTGGTGTCGTTGACCCCGTACTTCACCCCGGTGAGTTCGGTGGCGCGATCGAGGATCTTGCGGGTGGTGTCGATCTCGTAGATGTTCTCCACGCCCTGCAGGATCGCGGCCATCCGCTCGCAGCCCATGCCGGTGTCGATGTTCTTCGCCGGCAGGTCAGCGCGGATGTCGAAGTCAACCTTGGTGCGGACCTCGGAGAGCTCGGACTGCATGAAGACGAGGTTCCACACCTCCAGGTAGCGCTCCTCGTCAGCGATCGGGCCGCCCTCGACGCCATACTTCGGGCCACGGTCGAAATAGATCTCCGAGCACGGTCCGCCCGGTCCGGCAACACCCATGTGCCAGTAGTTGTCGGCCAGCCCCCGACGTTGGATCCGTTCGCGCGGGACACCCACGCTGTTGTGCCAGATGTCGATCGCTTCGTCGTCGTCCTGATACACCGTCACCCAGAGCCGGTCACCGTCGAATCCGTAGCCGCCGTCGGCCACCGAACTGGTCAGCAGCTCCCACGCCAGCGGGATCGCCTTCTCCTTGAAGTAGTCACCGAACGAGAAGTTGCCGGCCATCTGGAAGAACGTGGCGTGCCGGGTGGTCTTGCCGACCTCGTCGATGTCCGGGGTGCGCACGCACTTCTGCACACTGGCGGCACGTTTCCAGGGCGGTTGCTGCTCCCCGAGGAAGTACGGCTTGAACGGGACCATGCCGGCGGGAACGAGCAGCAGCGTCGGATCGTCCGCGATCAGGGACGCCGACGGCACGACCGTGTGCCCGTTGCGCTCGAAGAACCGCAGGAAGCGGTCGCGGATGTCAGCGGAGTCCATGGGTGTCCCATCGGCTGTTCGTGGTGGCTTGCGGCGCGGGGTCGGTGTGCAGGCCCAGCGCTTCTTCGAGCGCGTCCTGGCGGTCCCACATGCCCTCGCGCACATCCATGCCGAAGTCACGGATCGCGCCGCCGAGATGGGTGATCGAATCCGCGAGGCGGTTGCTCATGCCCTCGGGGGTGAGCGTCTCCAGCGCCCGGGACGCCTTGCGGGTCGCCAGCACCCCGACCGCCACGCCCATCCCGGTCCAGAACAGCCGCTTCACTTCTTGGCGGCCTTGCGCATGGTCTTGGCAGCCTTGCGCTGCGCCGCGCGCTTGCCCATCGCCTCGCGGCGCATCTGGTCCTTGACGCGTCGCTCGACTTCGCGCGCCTTCTTGCCCCCCATCGCGCGGCGTACCCCGTAGCTGAACGAGACCGCCTTGATCAGCGGATTACCGAAGGACACCGCCGCGATCGAGGACAACGCGCTGGCGTTGCGGGTCAACGTGGACACGTTGCCGGTGATGTTCTCCACCGAGGCAAGCGTGATGTTGGTGGTGGCAACCGTCGCGGTCACTTCGGTGAGCACCGGGATCGTGTTGTCCCCCACGTCGCCGACCACCCGGGTCAGCTCCTTGAGCGTTCCGGCAAGCCGGAAGAGCACCAGGGCCAGGAACAGCACCAGCACCGCCCACGCGACGGCCACGATCAGCCCTGCGATCTCACCTGGGGACACCTGTGCTCACGCCCTTCCCTCATCACCGGCGCCCTCGTGACCGGAAGGGCCGAGACTACCGCCGCCACGGATCACCCGCCGGAGCCGGGACAGCCGCTCGGCCAGCCCGCGTTCGCCGCCGTGCTCGGTGGGGCTGTAGTAGTCCCGGCCGACGAGGGCGTCCGGCGGGTACTGCTGGGTCGCGACGCCGTGCGGGTAATCGTGCGCGTAGGCGTAGCCCTGCCCGTGCCCGAGCTTGCGCGCACCCGGGTAGTGCCCGTCGCGTAGATGTGCCGGGACCGGGCCGGCCAGGCCCGCGCCGAGGTCTGCGACGGCCGAGCCCAGCGCGGTGGTCACGGCGTTGGACTTGGGCGCCAGGGCCAGGGCGATCGTGGCGTGGGCCAGGGTGAGCTGGGCCTCGGGCATCCCGATCAGCGCGACGGTCTGCGCGGCCGCCACCGCGGTGGTCAGCGCGCTGGGATCGGCCAGCCCGATGTCCTCACTGGCCAGGATCATCAGACGCCGGGCGATGAAGCGCGGGTCCTCCCCGGCGGTGAGCATGCGCGCGAGGTAGTGCACCGCCGCGTCGACGTCGCTGCCGCGCACACTCTTGATGAACGCGCTGACGATGTCGTAATGCTGGTCGCCATCGCGGTCGTAGCGGGCCGCGGCCTGGGCCACGGCGCGTTCGACGAGCTCCAGGCTGACGACCCCTTCACCGAGGTCGACGGCCGCACCGGCCGCCGCCTCCAGTGCGGTCAGGCCCCGGCGCGCGTCCCCACCCGCAATCCGGATCAGGTGCTCCCGGGCATCAAAATCCAGTCCGACGGCGCCGCTTAGTCCGTGCTCGGCGGTCAGCGCCCGGTCGATCAGGGTTCCGACGTCCTCGTCGGTCAGCGGGCGCAACGTCAGCAACAGCGAGCGCGAGAGCAGCGGGGAGATGACCGCGAAGTGCGGGTTCTCCGTCGTCGCGGCCACCAAGGTCACCGTGCGGTCTTCGACGCCGTGCAGCAGCGAGTCCTGCTGGGCCTTGGAGAAGCGGTGCACCTCATCAAGGAAGAGCACCGTCTCCTTACCGCCCATCCCGAGCTCGCGGGCGGCCGTGGTCATCACCTCGCGGACGTCCTTCACCCCGGCGGTGACGGCGGACAGCTCGACGAACCTGCGCCCGGTTGCGGTCGCGATCATCCGGGCCAGCGTCGTCTTGCCGGTGCCGGGTGGACCCCACAGGAGCACGGACGCCGGTCCGGACCCGCCCGCGGCGGAGGAGGCATCCACGAGCCGCCGCAACGGCGCCCCTGGCGCCAGCAGATGGTCCTGTCCGAGGACCTCGTCCGCGGTCCGCGGGCGCATCCGGGCCGCGAGCGGCTCGACGCGCCGCTCGCGCGCGGCGGCGTCGAACAGCGAGTCCGGCTCCATGGCGTCCGACCCTACGGTGCCCCGCGCGACCCGCATGATGGCCACCGGCTACTGCACCACCAAGCACCTCCCCCTGGTTCTGGAGCTCACTGGATCGGCGTGCAAGGGCGCGTCCATCGAGACCGGCCTCGGCGGCGGGGCGCCGGGTGATCAGTGCGCACCACCTCGGCCGATGTCAAACCCCGGGATGCCTGATTGCCCATCAGAAAGTAGTGACAGCAGGGACAAATGAGTGTTATGTCGCAGGACATCGGTGACGTTTCTGCCTCAGGACATCGGTGACACTTCTGCCGGTCCTGGTGGTGACACTTCTGCCCCGAAGCTCGGGCGGTGGCTGCCTATGAACC